>CP121314.1:2900000-3305000 GCA_043557195.1 Flavobacteriaceae bacterium
CTAGTAACTGGTAATGGTTTTTAATTTTTTATAAAAACCCGCTATATAAAATAAAAATTTTCTGATTAATTTAGTCTCTCAAAATACTCCTTGAAATAACAATTTTTTGAATTTCAGAAGTGCCTTCGTAAATCTGTGTGATTTTAGCATCCCTCATTAAACGTTCTACATGATATTCTTTTACAAAACCATTACCTCCGTGAATTTGAACGGCTTCTACAGTTTGTTCCATGGCTACTTTGGAAGCATATAATTTTGCCATGGCACTCGATTTATCATAATTTTTACCTGCATCTTTATCAACTGCTGCTTGCATTACAAGCATTCTAGCCGCTTCAATTTCGGTATACATATCAGCTAATTTGAAGGCTATGGCTTGATGATTGCAAATTTCAGTACCAAAAGCTTTTCGTTGTTTAGAATATTTGATAGCCAATTCATAAGCACCTTGCGCTATACCTAATGCTTGTGCAGCAATCCCGATACGACCTCCAGAAAGAGTTTTCATGGCGAATCTAAATCCTGAGCCATTAACTCCAATTCTATTCTCTTTAGGAACTTTTACATCATTAAATTGAAGTGTATGTGTATCACTTCCACGGATGCCTAATTTATCTTCTTTTGGACCAATGTGAAAACCTTCCATACCTTTTTCTACAATAAAAGCATTGATACCATGAGAGCCTTTATCTCTATCGGTTTGCGCGATTACAAGATAAGTATCTGCTCTTCCTCCGCTTGTTATCCAGTTTTTTGTACCGTTTATAACGTAATGATCACCTTTATCTATAGCTGTTGTTCTCTGGGATGTGGCGTCACTTCCAGCTTCAGGTTCACTTAAACAAAAAGCGCCAACGTGTTCGCCCGAAGCAAGTTTGGTTAAATATTTTTGTTTTTGTTCTTCTGTACCATATGCTTCTAAACCGTAACAAACCAATGAATTATTTACCGAAACAATTACCGATGCCGATGCATCAATTTTAGATAATTCTTCCATAATAAGAACATACGAAATGGTATCCATACCGCTTCCACCATATTTTGGATCGACCATAATACCCATAAAACCAAGTTCTCCCATTTTCTTTACTAACTCATTAGGAAATTCTTGCTTATTGTCTCTTTCAATTACTCCAGGAAGTAATTCAGTTTGCGCAAAATCGCGAGCTGCATCGCGAATCATTTTATGTTCTTCTGAAAGATTAAAATTCATAATTCGTAAATAAAATGTTGTTTTAATAAAAAATGTTTACAAATATAGCTTTTTAGTGTGAATTTTTCAATACAGATTACTAAATTTACGGCCTATGTTAAATGATGAATATAATGTTATCGGTGTGATGTCTGGTACTTCATTAGACGGTATTGATTTAGTGTATGCACATTTTAAACTTCAAGATAAATGGACGTTTGATATATTGTATTCAGAAACAATCGCTTACAGTGATTTTTGGGTTGATGAACTTAGGAATTTGGTTGATAAGAGTTTAAATGAGCTAAAATTGATTGACGAAAAATATACCAAATTTTTGGCTCAAACGATACACGATTTTATTAAAGAAAGTAGTATTACTAAACTAGATGCCATATGTTCTCATGGTCATACTGCGCTTCATAAACCTGAAGAAAATTTAACTTATCAGATAGGAAATCAACCAATAATTTCAAAATTGCTCAACTATAAAGTGGTTTGCGATTTTAGAGTTCAAGATGTTGAGTTTGGTGGACAAGGTGCACCACTCGTACCTATAGGAGATAAATTATTGTTTTCTGAGTATGATTTTTGTTTGAATTTAGGAGGATTTGCTAATATTTCTTTGGAATTCAAAAATGAAAGAATAGCTTATGACATTTGTCCTGTAAACATCGTTTTGAATCATTACACTAACCTTTTAGATTTAGCATATGATAACGAAGGAGAAATTGCCTTATCTGGAAATATTAATATAGATTTATTAGCAAAACTTAATCAACTTACTTTCTATACTCTGTCACATCCAAAATCACTGGGATTGGAGTGGGTTAAATCTATCGTTTTTCCACTTATTGACACCTTTAAACTGGAAATAAAAGACATATTGAGTACTTTTTGTGAACATATTGCCATTCAAATTTCAAAAGAAATCAATAAAAAAGAAGAAGCTCTAGTTTTGGTTACTGGGGGTGGTGTTTACAATACTTATCTTATGAATCGGATAAAATTTCATTCTCATAATGAGATAGTAATACCAAGTAAAAAAGTTGTGGAGTTTAAAGAAGCTCTTATATTTGCTTTTCTGGGAATTTTAAAACTACGGAATGAGATAAATTGCTTAAAAAGTGTTACAGGGGCTTCAAAAAACCATTCTTCTGGTGTAATTTATCAACCTTAAATTAATCTTAAATTAATCTTTTTAAGGTCTTATAGTTTTTTATATTTGTTACTATATTTTTTAAATCAGTTTACCATGACTCAACTTTAGCTACGCATTTTATTCATTAAGTATTTCGATATGTGTTAGTTTAAAATAATTAATTAAATAAAGATGAAAGAGTTATTAGATAAATTTGAGAATAAAGCTCCAGAAATAGTTTTTAACTGGAAAGATTCCGAGACGGATGCCGAAGGTTGGGTGGTAATAAACTCGTTACGAGGTGGTGCTGCCGGAGGTGGTACTAGAATGCGGAAAGGATTAGACATGAACGAGGTTTTATCGCTTGCCAAAACAATGGAAATAAAGTTTACAGTTTCTGGACCACCCATTGGAGGTGCAAAATCTGGGATTAATTTTGATCCTAAAGACCCCAGAAAAAAACAAGTTTTAGAACGTTGGTATAGTGCTGTATCGCCTTTATTAAAAAGTTATTATGGTACGGGTGGAGATTTGAATGTAGATGAAACTCACGAGGTAATTCCTATTACTGAAGAAAGCGGCGTTTGGCATCCACAAGAAGGTGTTTTTAATGGTCATTTTAAACCAACTGAAGCTGATAAAATTAATAGAATTGGACAACTACGTCAAGGTGTTATAAAAGTTATTGAGAATCCAGAATATTCGCCAGATGTATCAAAAAAATACACGGTTGCAGATATGATAACTGGTTTTGGAGTTGCTGAAGCTGCAAAACATTATTACGATATTTACGGAGGTTCTATTAAAGGAAAACGAGCTGTAGTTCAAGGATTTGGAAATGTAGGGGCAGCAGCGGCGTTTTATTTATCGCAAATGGGAGCGAAGATTGTTGGTATTATTGATATTGTTGGAGGATTAATAAATGAAGAGGGTTTTTCTTTTAATGACATAAGTCATTTTTTTCTTGCCAAAAAGGGTAATACTTTAGTAGCCGATAATTTAATCCCTTTTGAGGAGATAAATACAAAGATTTGGAGCTTGCAAACTGAGATTTTTGCGCCTTGTGCTGCATCTCGATTAATTACAATCCATCAAATTGATGAAATGATTGATAGTGGGCTAGAGGTAATATCGTGTGGTGCAAATGTCCCTTTTGCAGATAAAGAGATATTTTTTGGTCCTATAATGGAGCATACAGATTATAAAGTGAGTTTAATACCAGATTTTATATCAAATTGTGGAATGGCTCGCGTTTTTGCGTATTTTATGGAACGAAAAGTATTGATGACTGATGAAGCAATTTTTAATGATACATCAAATACTATTAAAAAAGCATTAGAAAAAGTTTATATTAGAAATAAATCTAAAACTGAAATTAGCGCTACAGCATTTGAAATAGCGCTTAACGAACTTGTTTAAAAACTAATTTATGGAAGCAGCAATTATTTTGGTATTTGTTATGGGCTATTTAGCCATAACCTTAGAGCATAGTATAAAAATAGATAAGTTAATTCCTGCTTTGGTCATGATGGCTATATGTTGGGCACTTATTGCTTTAGGTTTAGAAAGCTTTCCACAATGGTTTGATTCTGGTAAACATATGCTGCTTGAGAATTTTGGCTCATTTGGTCACGAAGAGAAAATGCATTTAATGGAAGAAACATTGTTGCATCATCTTGGGAAAACAGCCGAAATTCTAGTATTCCTTCTTGGAGCAATGACTATAGTCGAAATCATCGATTATTTTGATGGATTTGCAACAATTAAAGGGTTTATCAAAACCAAAAAGAAAACCAAAATTCTTTGGATATTTTCAATTTTGGCTTTCATCTTATCAGCTATAATAGATAACTTAACTGCAACCATCGTATTAATATCAATTCTGCAAAAAATAGTTAAGGACAGAAACATTCGTATCTGGTATGCTGGTTTAATAATTATTGCTGCAAATGCCGGGGGTGCTTGGTCACCTATAGGAGATGTAACAACTACAATGTTGTGGATTGGTAAAAAAGTTACAACAGGCCATTTGATAGGTTATCTATTTATTCCTTCTTTGCTTTGTATGGTAGTGCCTTCTTTAATTGCATCATTTTTACCAGTATTTAAAGGTGAATTAAATTTAGTAGAAGACACTGAAAAATCTAAATCTAGATTCAGTGGCACAATGCTTTATTTAGGTCTTGGAGCTATTGTTTTTGTGCCTATTTTTAAAATGATTACACATTTACCGCCTTATGTTGGTATGATGTTGTCTTTAGGTATTGTGGCAACTTTTGCGGAAATATACAGTAGTTCTAAATTTAGTATGTCACACGATTCTGAAGAACATGATGCACATGCACATCATAGTCCAGTACACCAATCATTGTCAAAAATCGAATTACCAAGTATTTTGTTTTTCTTAGGAATTTTAATGGCTGTAGCAGCCTTAGAATCTTTAGGTATATTATTTGGAGCTGCGGATTGGTTGCGAGAGACAACGCCTCAATTAGGAACAGAACTGCATGAAGGTGGTGTTTCAGATTTAGTTGTATTACTTTTAGGTGTTGGTTCATTGGCATTTCATTGCATATTCAGCAGGAACAGGAGGTAGTATGTTGATTATTGGGTCCGCAGCAGGTGTTGTGGCCATGGGAATGGAGAAAATAGACTTCTTCTGGTATATAAAAAAGATCTCTTGGTTGGCGCTTGCAGGTTTTTTGGTGGGTGCTGCTGCTTTTATGGTAACCAGAACGCTATTTTAAATAAAAGTATTTAGATTGGTATAAAATTTGAAAGATTAGTGTTTTTGCTAATCTTTCTGCTTTTTAAATACGTAAATAGAATTGAAAACTATAAAAATTATACTTTAGCAACCAAACAAACGTTATACAGTTGCAATTAACCTAAAATTTTATGCTAAACATATTATTACAAGACACCCAAGAGGGTACAGAATTAGCAGATGGGGAATCTGTTGAAAAAACACTTTCGATAATTGAATTAATAAGTAGTGGCGGTTTAGCAGGCCAGCTAATTATTGCTATTTTGTTTTTATTACTCATTGTAGCAACTTATATTTATTTTGAGCGTCTATTTGCCATTAAAGCAGCTTCAAAAGTAGATTCAAACTTTATGAATCAAATAAAAGATCATGTAAGTAACGGTAAGATTGATTCTGCTCAAATGCTTTGCGCACAAGTAAACTCTCCTGTATCTCGATTGATTAATAAGGGTATTAGCCGAATTGGAAAACCCTTAGCTGATATCAATACAGCCATCGAAAATGCTGGTAGATTAGAAATTTATAAGCTAGAAAAAAATGTGAGTGTGCTTGCAACTATATCGGGTGCAGCTCCAATGATAGGATTCTTAGGGACAGTTATCGGGATGATATTGGCCATTTTTGAATTAGCTAATGCCGGAGGTACAATTCAAATGGATACTTTGGCAAGTGGCCTTTACACAGCGATGACCACTACAGTAGCTGGGTTAATAGTAGGAATTATTGGCTACATTGCCTATAACCATTTAGTGGTGAGAACTAATAAAGTGGTGTATCAAATGGAAGCTAATTCCTTAGAGTTTTTAGATCACTTAAACGAGCCTACATAATATGGATATTAGAGGAAGAAATAAAGTAACGCCAGAATTCAATATGTCATCTATGACAGATATTGTATTTCTGTTATTAATATTTTTTATGATTGCCTCTACTTTGGTAACTACAAACGCTATTGATATTTTATTACCAAAGGCTAGTGGTAAAACCGAAAATAAAAAGTCGGTTGCTGTTAGTATTAAAAAGGATTTAACGTATTATATCGACCAGAAAAGAGTAGGTGTAAGTGTTTTAGAAAATGAACTTTTAGCAGCATTGTCAAAAGAAGATAAACCAACAATTGTTTTAAGAGCTGAAAAATCAGTGCCAGTTGAGAATGTAGTTAAAGTAATGGATATTGCTAATAGAAATAAATTTAAGGTGATTTTAGCTGTAAAACCAAATAAGTAAGCTTAAGTTTTCTTCGGAACAACTATTGCGTATACTCTTTATATGAAGTATTTAGAAACCAAACACGAACGTAATTCAGCAAAAATAACAGCATTACTTGCTATTATTTTATTGTTACTATTGTTTGTTGTTGGACCGCCTTATATGGATCCTCCAGAAGAATATGGTGTTGCTGTGAACTTTGGGAATTCAGATTTTGGGAGGGGCAATGTGCAACCTAAAAAACCGGTGAAGTCTGAGCCAAAAGTTGTGGAAGAACCGCCACAACCAGAGCCTTCTAAAGCTGAACCTACAAAAGCGGCGAAAGCTAATGAAGAAGTTCTTACACAAGACAATGCTGAAGAAATAGCCATAAAAAAGCAAAAAGAAGCTGAAGCACGCGCAAAAGCTATTGCAGATGCCAAAGCTAAGGCAGAAGCTGATAGGATTGCCAAAGAAAAACGAGAGCAAGAAGAAAAGAAGAAAAAATTGGACGCCTTAATTGGGGGTGTGAGCAAATCTGAAGGTTCCGAAACAGGAAGTGAGGGTAATGATAACAAAGCAGGTGATAAAGGGCAATTAGATGGAAATCCTTACGCACCAAGTTATTTTGGTGGTCAAGGTACTGGAATTGGCGGTGTTGGTTATGGTTTAAATGGTCGCGGTAGAGCTTTGTTTAAAAGGATAAAACAAGATTGTAATGAGTCTGGATTGGTAATTGTAAAAATTATCGTAGACAGAAATGGAAACGTAATAGAAGCAGAACCTGGGCAACGAGGGACAACCAACACTGCTAAGTGTTTGTTAGATCCAGCAAAGAAAATAGCATTATCTCATAAATGGCCAGCCGATTCTAAAGCGCCGTCTCGCCAAATAGGATTTGTTAGTGTTAATTTCAAATTGAGTCAATAGTTTATGACGTATCAAGATACGCTAGATTGGATGTTTGCACAACTACCAATGTATCAACGCCAAGGTAAAACAGCCTTCAAAAAAGATTTATCCAATACTTTAAAATTAGCAGCACATTTAAATCATCCTGAACAAGATTTTAAATCTGTACATGTAGCAGGAACCAATGGTAAAGGTTCTACAAGTCATATGATTGCTTCAATCTTACAAGAAGCAGGATATAGAGTTGGGTTATATACATCACCTCATTTAAAAGATTTCAGAGAACGCATTAGAATTAACGGCACTCCGGTTAGTAAACAGTTTGTGATTGGTTTTATTAAAAGAAACACTTCTTTTTTTGAAAGTAATAAATTATCATTTTTTGAAATGACAGTTGGTATGGCATTCGATTATTTTTCAAAACAGAAAGTTGATATCGCTGTAGTTGAAGTAGGCATGGGCGGGCGTTTAGATTCTACTAATATTTTAACTCCTGAAGTTTCGGTAATTACAAATATTGGGTTAGATCATACTCAATTTTTAGGCGATACTTTAGAGCTGATTGCTGGAGAAAAGGGAGGGATTATCAAAACAACTGTTCCCGTTGTAGTTGGCGAAACCCAAACTGAAACTAAGCCGGTTTTTGATGCATTAGCAGAAGCTAATACTTCAAAAATAGTATATGCTGACCAAGAAGTTGATTCGGTTTACCAGTCAGATATGATAGGTTCCTATCAATCTAAAAATATTAAAACAGCATTTCAAACTGTAAAAGAGTTGCAACTCAAAGGTTATAAAATCTCTAATGAACATATCAAAAAAGGGTTTTTGAATGTGGTTAATAATACTGGCTTATTAGGGCGATGGCAAATTTTAAATGAAGCACCAAAAGTTGTTTGTGATACTGGTCATAATAAAGAAGGCTTAACCTATGTAATGTCTCAACTTCAAAAGGAAAGTTTTAGTAAACTTCATATTGTTTTTGGAGTCGTAAATGACAAAGATTTAAGTTCGATAGTTGATTTGCTGCCAAAAAATGCTACATACTATTTTTGTAAACCAGATATTCCTAGGGGAAAGGATGCTGTAGAATTAAAAAGGGAATTAAAGGCTTCTGGATTAGAAGGAGCGTCTTATAGTTCTGTAACTGAAGCTTATAAAACGGCACTAAATGAAGCTTCAAAAGATGACTTTATTTTTGTTGGAGGGAGTACTTTTGTAGTGGCAGAAATTATTTAAATTTTTCTCAAAAAAGTTTTTGCAGTATTAAAAACTAGATTATATTTGCACACCTATTAATTAGGGCGCGTAGCTCAGTTGGTTCAGAGCACTTGGTTTACACCCAAGGGGTCAGGGGTTCGAATCCCTTCGCGCCCACAAAAGCTTCCATTTTTGGAAGCTTTTTTTGTTTTTATTCTTCATTACAGCTTCTACCATTTTTTTACCCTTTCATTTTTCGCTATTTTTAAGAAAATCTCTCATTTATGAATAGTAAAATTAAAGAAGCCTACAAAGAAATATTCAAATCCTACAGTAATCCTTCCATAGAAAAACACATCCAAAAAATTATTGAATTAGATACATATTTGCCTTTTACGTCAACGTTTTTCTGTATTACTAATACTCAAAATTTAAATTTTGAATATGTAAGTAAAAACATGACTGGGTGTTTGGGTTTAGATGAAAGTGATTTTAAAAAAGGAGGTATGCGCTATTTTTGGAGCAGGATGCATCCCGATGATGTAGATACGTGGCTGAAAGCGCTTAACGGACTTATGGAATTTACACTGAATGAAATAGATGTTGAGAATAGATCTAATATGACATATACTTGGAACTATAGGTTAAAAAACGGGAATAATGAGTATATGAATATAGTACAGAATACAACGCCTTTAGAATTTGATGATAATAATAAACCCATAATTGGACTAGCGCATTATACGGTATTGCATCCTGATGTTAAATTACAAATTTGTGCATCGGCTAAGTTGCTGAACGACAATAATGAATATGAGACTGTTTATTTTAATAATTTTTCGCAGCAATTACTATCAGATGGTATTAGTAATAGAGAAAGGGATGTTATAAGATTGCTTGTACTTAACTATACAAGCAAGGCTATTGCGGAAAAGCTAAATATTAGTTCAAATACTGTTGACACACATAGAAGAAATATTCTTAAAAAGCTGAATTTAACTTCAACAGGTGAACTTATCGGAATGCTGAAAAATAATAAAAACTGGTTATAGTTTGATTTTTGTCGGTATAACTGATGTTTTGAACGAAAAGCAGTTAAAATACTCAATTTGAGTATTGTGTCAATTGAGATGTTTTATGATATTTACAAGGCTATTAATTAGTTCTTAGGGAGAATTTTGAAAAGTGTCTGTGTTAGAATGATAACATAGGCACTTTTTGTTTCTGATAAAAGTTCAATTAATAAATTGGCAATACATTAAGCATCTAAAAAGCGTTCCAAAGCCATTCCTCTAGATCCTTTTATCAAAACTATTGATTCTTCTATATTTTTTAAGCTTATTTTTTCCTTAAAATCATCAAAGGTTTCAAATTGTTCTACTTTTTCAGAATTAGTTTTTGATGTAAGGAAATTTTTGCCAACTAGGTATACTTTGCTAATGCTCAATAAAACAGCTAAATCGGCTATATTTTGGTGCTCAACTTTGGCATCTTCCCCTAATTCAAACATATCACCTAAAACAGCAATCTTATAACCTTCTTGCTTTTCAAAATTTAAAAGTGCGGCACGCATACTTGTAGGGTTTGCGTTATAGGCATCTAGTATTATTTTATTAGATGCTATATTTATGATTTGCGAACGATTATTAGATGGTATATAATTTTCAATAGCAGATTTAATGTCGTTATTATTTACTTTGAAATAGTTGCCGATAGCTATTGCTACGGCGATATTATTGAAGTTGTAATCTCCTATTAATTGGCTCTCAATGATTAAATTATTATACTTTGATTTTACAAATGGTAGTGCATCTATAAAGTCTATTGCAACTTCAGGATTATTTTGGCTATTACCGAAGGTACACGTATTGCCGTTTTCGGACTTTTCAATTTGGATAGGATCATTTAGGTTTAAAAAAATGGTTTTGTTATGATTAATTAGATGCTCAAACATTTCGGTTTTACCTTTAATAACACCTTCAACACCTCCAAATCCTTCAAGATGTGCTTTACCATAGTTTGTAATTAAACCATAATCAGGATAAGCAATATTGCATAAAAATTCAATTTCTTTTTGATGGTTTGCCCCCATTTCTACAATACCAATTTCAGTTTTTTTTGTCATTGAAAGTAGAGTCAACGGTACACCAATGTGATTGTTTAAATTCCCAATTGTGGCTGTAGTTTTAAATTTTTGAGATAACACTGCATTAATTAGCTCTTTAGTTGTGGTTTTTCCATTGCTTCCTGTTAATGCTATTATTGGGGTTTTTAGGTATTGTCTATGGTAAGTTGCTAGACTTTGTAACGTTTCAAGAACATTTTTTACCAGAAAGGTATGCTTTGATTGAAACTCTTCTTCATCAATAACAGCATATTTAGCACCTTTATCTATGGCTTGTTGAGCATATTTATTGCCATTGAAGTTGTCACCTTTAAGCGCGAAAAAGATATCTCCTTGCTCAATTTTTCTAGTATCAGTACTTACTGAATTACAATCTAAAAATAGGTTATGTAATGTCTCTAAATTCATAAAATAAATGTAAAAAAAAGTCCTGATGTAGCATCAGGACTTTTTCAATTTTATCTTAAAAAGAGTATAATTAACTCTTTTTCTTTTGATTCATTTTAGATTTAGAACCTACACGAGACATCGCGCATCTAAACCCGATATAGTCTGTGGCCATATCTTGTGGGAAGTAACGTCTCTGAGCTGGGTCTAACCAATATTCTCTGTCTTTCCAAGAGCCACCTTTGTATACTCTTACTTCATCATTTATTAATGAAGTTCTGTTATTAGATTTATCATATTCTCTAATTAAGTTGCCTAAAGAATCTCTAGTAATTGTATGCTTTGGAGAATCATACATTTTACTAGTTTCAGAATTATCTGCTGTTTCATCTTCATCATCTTCACCAAAACTTTCAAAATTACGTGAAGAGCGGCGGTCACCATCCCTAAAGTTGATATTATCAGCTCTGTCAAAATTTGGTCTTAGATATGTTTCGTTTTCGTCAACAGGAATCTTTGCAATTTCACCAGGTAAATTTCTGGCAACAATTTTACCATTTGACAAGGTGTCATAAACAATCTCATCAGAAGTTATAACTTTAACGGTACCTTCTTCAGTAATCGCATTTTTAGTATATACATTACCTCTATAGTAGTTAAAGTCGTTAAATTCGTCATCAACGATTGGTCTGTAAACATCAGCAACCCATTCGGCTACGTTACCCGCCATATCGTATAAACCGTAATCATTTGGTTCGTATGATTTTACTGCATTTGTAATATCAGCACCATCATCACTCCATCCAGCAATTCCGCCATAATCACCTTTACCTTGCTTAAAGTTGGCTAACTGGTCGCCACGATACTTACGCTTTCCAGAACGTGTGTATTGTCCGTCCCATGGGTATTTTTTACGTCCACGGTATAAATTGTAACTTCTTATTTCACTTAAGCCTAAAGCCGCATATTCCCATTCTGTTTCAGTAGGAAGTCTGTATTTAGGACCAATTACTCCTGTTTCCATTGAAGCATAAACTCCAGTTTCATTACCATCAGCATCTACTTTAACATTTCTGTTTCTTCTGCCATCGGTTTCTCCATTATCATACGCACTTGGATCTACTTTGTATCTGTCAGTACTAAAATAATTATCAGGATCTTGCTCACTTAAAGTTATATCACGGTAACCACTTTTCTGTAAATTCAATTCATTAACACGGTCTGTACGCCAGTTAGAATATTCTACAGCTTGAATCCAACTAACCCCAACTACCGGATATTCAGCATACGCTGGGTGTCTTAGATAATTTTCTGTCATTACCTCATTATATCCTAAACGATTTCTCCAAACAAGTGTGTCTGGTAAAATACCGTTATAAATATTTCTGTAAAGTTCATCGTCTGGTGGATAAAGCTTTTTGATGTAGTCAAGGTATTCAACATACATTAAGTTTGTAACTTCAGTTTCATCCATGTAGAAGGATTGAACGTGTTGTTGCGTAGGTGTGTTATTCCAGTCGTGCATTACATCATCTTGCACACGACCTTTAGTAAATGTACCACCTTCAATAAAAACTAAACCAGGGGCAGTTTCTTGCTCTTTGAAGTTTGTATTGTATTGAAAACCACCATCTCTTCCATTTATTTGCCAGCCTGTTGCTCTAGAACTATTCTTTGAACTAGATGATTTTTTACAACTGAATGCTGTTACCGAAAGAATTGCGATTAAGAATACTTTTAATATCGCTACATTTTTCATATTCATACGTTTAAGTAAGCTAAATTTTTGTTTTGGTGCTGCAATATAAGAATTAAACCTTACAGAACAAGCTATTTTTTGCATTTTGACGAAAAAAATATGTATTTCATCCTATTTTCAATGTATTTCATCGATGATTTTGACACTTTTCGCCAAACTATCGCATAGAAATAACGCTACTTTTCATAAATTATTATTGTATTTTTGGGGTAAAGAAAAAAATTGTTGTTTTATTTGATAATAACTACTATTTGTCGACGTTATTTTAGCTCATGAAAAAGAAATTTCTAGTTTTATTATTATTGGCAACTAGTATTGCCTTTAGCCAAAAAAAAAGTTTTTCAATAGATTGGAATGGTACGACTAAATTAACTTTTGGTTCTAATTCTTTAGAGTTACCTTATTTTAACCAAGAAAATTATAGTTACGATTTTGATGAAGGGTTGCAATTTATTGCGCAATGGAAACTTTCAAGCGTAATTGATGAAACTTCAGGTGTTATTTCGAATGTGCGTTATCAATCAATTTCAGAGCAAGATTTACGAGATATTGACCTTTCAAAAGTCTCAAGAGATATCAACTTCAGTTTAAAAAATTCTAAATCAAGAAATACACAATTTGCTTTCTTAGAACTATCTCCAATTATTAAGGATGAAAATGGTGGCTATAAAAAACTACTTTCATTTGAGGTTAGTTACAGTTCGCGAGGAGGAACATCTAGGAGCAAAATCAATTCTAAAACTTTCAAAAATTCTAAAATAATAACCAACTCTGTATTAAGTTCTGGTGATTGGTATAAGTTTTATATAGATACTACAGGTGTTTTTAAATTATCAAAAGGTTTTTTACAAAGCTTAGGTGTAAATGTTAATGTAGACCCCAGAACTATAAAAATCTATGGTAATGGGGGTAGGATGATACCTTACAGTAATGCAGAGCCTTATCCTTTTGATATAACTGAAAATGCCATAAAGTTTGTTGGGGAAGAAGATGGGGTATTTAATAATGAGGATTATATTATCTTTTATGGACAAGGTCCTAAAGAATATAATCAAGAGAGTAATACAAATATTAATTGTTATACAGATAAAACATATTATTACATTACACATGGAGGTGCAAATGGTAAAAGAATACAACCCTTAAATCAGCCCACAGGTGCTATTGATTTAGCTATAAATTCCTATCAAGAATATAAATTTCACGAAAGAGATATTCATAATATTGGTACGGTAGGAAGGCGTTGGTTTGGAGAACGATTTAATATTGATAACGAACAAGAGTTTACGTTTAATTTTCCTGATATTGTAACTTCTGAACCTGTAGATGTTAAAGTTTATACAGCTTCAGTTTCTTCTGTTGATACTTCAATGGAAGTTAGAGTAAATGGAAATTTAGAACAGAATTTAACTTTTGGTACAACTAGTAATACGGTGGCCGGTTCTGGCGCATTATATATAGGGCAGGTAAATGTATCAAATAGTGAAATTACTGTAAACCTTAATTATAATAATCAATCAAACCCAAGCTCTTTGGGGTATTTAGATTATATCTCAGTTGAAGCCACAAGATTATTAAAATTTGGTAGCACACAGTTTCAGTTTAAAAATAATAGCGTGGTTAATAATTCTGGAATTGCGGAGTATAGTATTTCTGATGCATCAAGACTCTCGGAAGTATGGGATGTTACCGATATTTATAATGTAAAGGCTGTTGAAAATACTGAAGCAGAAAACACATTCAGTTTTACATCTCAAATGGGTGAAGAAAGAATTTATGTTGCGCTATCACCATCTGATTTTTTCGAGCCAAAAATAGATAGTAATAGATCCGTTAGAAATCAAAATATAAAAGGCACCATTTTTAATGACGCTAATGGTAACTTTCAAGATATTGATTATTTAATAGTTGCGCCAGACAATATGATAAATCAAGCCGAAAGGTTGGCTCAAATTAATAAAAATAGATATGGGCTAAATGTCAAAGTGGTAGGGTTAAGCGAAATTTATGCCGAATTCAGTACTGGAAATCAGGATATTGCGGCCATTCGTAACTTAGTAAAATATATTTACGATAATGCAAGTACTCCTGATAATAGAATTAAATATTTGTGTTTGTTTGGCGATGCTTCTTACGATTATAAAGATAGAATCCCTAATAATACCAATATAGTTCCTTCGTGGCATTCTTACAGTAGTCTAAATTTTACTAATTCATTCGTTTCAGACGATTTTTTTGGTATGATGGATGATAATGAAGGTACCATGTCTAACAGTGATCGATTAGATATTGCTGTAGGGCGTATATTGGCAGATTCTCCACAGAGAGCAAAAGATTTAGTAGATAAGATAGAAACTTATTATGCTAAAGAATCTTTTGGAAGGTGGCGAAATAATTACGTTGTAGTGTCGGATGATGTAGATAAAGATTGGGAAGGTATTATACAGCAAACTACAGATAATGTTGGTAATCTGGTTACAAACAATAAACCATTTGTAAACGTTGTAAAAATTCATGCTGATGCCTTTAAGCAAGAAACGTCGGCAGGTGGAGAAAGGTATCCAGATGCTGTAGAAGAGTTTTCTAATGCTATAGACAACGGTGCTTTGGTGGTTAATTATTTTGGACATGGTGGAGAAGATGGACTTTCAGAAGAACGTATTTTAGACATCCCATCAATAGATAATTTTAAGAACTTTTGTAAGCTTAATTGTTTTGTCACGGTAACTTGTGAGTTTACTAAGTTTGACAATCCATTTAGAAAAACGGCAGGAGAGTTTACTTATTGGAATAAGCAAGCAGGAGCTATAAGTTTAATAACTACAACGCGTCAGGTGTTTGTTAACTTTGGTATCACCTTTAATAATACTTTAGGTCAATACTTATTTTCCTTCAGTGATAATGATAATTACGAGGACTATGAATACCCTTCTGCAGCCGAAGCTTTAAGGTTAACTAAAACTGATCCGAGTATTGGTTTCGCAGCTCAAAGACGTTTGGTGTTCTATATTGGGGATCCTGCTATGAAATTAGCTTTTGCAAAACCTAATATCCGATTAACTGAAATTAATGATGTACCCATTGCTCAATCTACAGATACATTGAAAGCATTAGGTAGGGTAAAACTTGCTGGAGAAGTTACAGATGTAAATGGTAACTTGCTTAGTAATTATAACGGCGTGGTCTCAACTACAATTTATGATAAGTTTATAGATAGGCAAACTTTGGCTAATGATAATATTACAAATGCTGGAGAACTGGTAAAGTTAGATTTTCAAACGCTTGGACCTATCATCTTTAGAGGGCAAGCATCTGTTACAAATGGTCTGTTTGAATTTGATTTTGTAGTGCCTAAAGATATTGCAGTACCAGTTGGTTTAGGAAGAGTTAGTTTTTATGCGAAAAACGAACAATTAACTGAAGACCAATCGGGAGGGGATATTTCTAATATTAGAATTGGAGGTGTAAATGAAAATGCTGAAGTAGATAATATTGGGCCTGTTATTACCCTTCATATGAATGATGAAAATTTTGTATCAGGAGGTATTACAAATGAATCCCCAACACTTCTTGCCAAATTAGAAGATGCCAATGGTATTAATACAGCAAGTGGTATCGGTCATGATATATCGGCAATAATTGATGGAGACGAAACAAATCCCTTCATTTTAAATGATTATTATGAAACTGAAGTAGATGATTACCAAAAAGGTACGGTAAGTTTTCCTTTCCGAAATTTAGAACCAGGACTTCATACCTTAACCCTAAAAGCTTGGGATGTTTATAATAACTCGTCAACATCTGAAATTCAGTTTATTGTATTTGATCAAGACCAAGAATTAGTCATTAATAACGTTTTGAATTACCCTAATCCGTTTGTGAATTATACAGAATTTTGGTTTAATCACAATAGTTCGGAGCCTTTAGACGTTTCTATACAGATATTCACCGTTTCTGGTAAGTTGGTAAGAACGATTAATGGACAAACCTCGGGAGGTATAAAAGCCACAAGTTCACTATCTAAAGATATTGTTTGGGATGGAAGGGATGATTTTGGTGAAAAAATAGGAAAAGGTGTATATGTTTATAAGTTAACTGTAAAGTCTAACCTACTTAATAAAAAGGTAGAGAAAATAGAGAAACTTGTAATACTATAATAAAAAATTATATTTGCAACTATAATACTCAACTATGAAGAATAAACTAATAGCGTTATTTGCATTAGTATTTACGCTAAACTTAACCGCTCAAACTGTTATAATTCCTAATGAAAATGATTCTAGGGTAATTACTACGGGAGTACCTTTTATCTTAATCGCCCCAGATGCTAGAGCTGCAGGAATGGGAGATATGGGTGTTGCTACATCAGTAGATGCATTTTCACAGCAATGGAATTCCTCCAAATATGTTTTTTCAGAAGCTAAATCTGGTGTAGGAATAAGTTATACACCTTATTTAAGTAAACTGGTAAATGATATCTTTTTAGGAAATGTAACTTATTTCAATAGAATAGATGAACGCAGCTCATTTGCTGCCAGTTTTAAATACTTCTCATTAGGTGACATTGAATTTAGAGCTGATGAATTTTCAGAAGCACTGATACAGCGACCAAATGAATTAACCATTGATGCATCTTATGCACTAAGATTATCAGACCAGTTTGCAATGTCTGTGGCAATGCGCTATTTACGTTCAGATTTAAGATTGAATGTTGGCAACAACGACGCATCTTCTGCTAATACTTTTGGAGTTGATATTTCTGGATACTACCAAAGTGAAGAAAACGCATACAGTGATTTCAATGGACGCTGGAGAGGTGGATTTGCTATTCAAAATATCGGTCCAAAATTCAAGTATGATGACGGTGGTGTTGAGAACTTTCAACCTACAACGTTAAGATTAGGTGGAGGATTCGATTTTATATTTGATGATTATAATAAAGTGTCTGTAACCGCGGAAGTTGCCAAATTATTGGTGCCAACTCCTCCGATTTTAGGAGATGAATATGGCTTTACCGACAATAATGGCAATGGAACTTACGAAGAAGATGTAGATGACTTGGATGCTAATCCTATAAGGGAGAACGTCATTTTTCAAGGACAGTCTCAGGATGTAAGTTTTTTATCTGGGATATTTCAATCTTTCGGTGATGCCCCAGGTGGTTTTAGTGAAGAGTTAAAAGAATTTACATGGTCTTTAGGTGCAGAATATATGTATCAAGATTCCTTTGCTTTTAGAGCTGGTTATTTTAACGAAAGTGAAGATAAAGGAGCAAGAAAGTTTTTGGCCTTGGGTGCAGGTTTTAAATACAATGTGATTAATATTGATTTATCTTATTTATTTTCTGCATCAAGAGTGCAGAGTCCTTTAGAAAACACATTGAGGTTCTCTTTAACCTTTAACATCGGTGCTGGGGAATATCTAGAGTATTAGAAAACCAATTTAAAAATTAAAACATATAAAAACTATTGTTCTGTGAGCAATAGTTTTTTTGTTTAAAATAGAATCGTATTTTTAAAAGCATCAATTTACTTATGGAAGAAATAAAAATTGAAACAAAATTTTTCGTTTTTGAAAATGAAAATGAATTACCCTTAGATGTCGGTGAGTTGATTTGTTTTGCAAAAGAGGCAAGATTAAGCGCACATGCGCCTTATTCCAATTTTGCAGTAGGAGCAGCGATATTGTTGGATAATGATGAGGTAATCACTGGTAATAATCAAGAAAATGCATCATATCCATCAGGTTTGTGTGCAGAACGAACGGCGATTTATTATGCAGGAGCAAAATACCCAAAAGCTAAAGTTTTAAAAATAGCAATCGTTGCCGGCTCATTAAAAGGTAAAACGTCTCAACCTATTCCTCCTTGTGGAGCTTGTAGGCAGGCTATCGCAGAATATGAGGTTAATCAAAAATCACCTATCGAAATTTATTTTATGGGTACTTCAGGGAAGGTCATGAAATCCAATTCTTTAGAAAATTTGTTGCCTCTAATTTTTGATAAATCTCAATTATAGGGCATTTATTATTTTAAAATTTTAGTTGATTTTTATTGAATTAAAAGAATCGTCTAAAAAAAGATGTAATTTCTAGTTTTTTCACATTTTTTAAACTTTCAACCATAAAGGGTTTTTCCAATACCCAGCAAAGTATTACTTTTGTATTTCGCTTAATAACCATATAAAATTCGTCGATGCAAAAAATCACAAAAGAGGTATACCTCAAATGGTACGAAGACATGTTATTCTGGAGGAAGTTTGAAGACAAACTTGCAGCAGTTTACATTCAACAAAAGGTAAGAGGATTTCTTCATTTATATAACGGTCAAGAAGCTGTTTTAGCAGGAGCTTTACACGCTATGGATTTGACCAAGGATAAGATGATTACTGCCTATCGTAATCACGTTCAACCAATAGGTATGGGAGAAGATCCTAAACGTGTTATGGCAGAATTATATGGAAAAGTTACTGGAACTTCAAAAGGTATGGGAGGTTCTATGCACATATTTTCAAAAGAGCATCGATTTTATGGAGGACATGGTATTGTAGGTGGCCAAATTCCTTTGGGAGCAGGTATTGCTTTTGGCGATAAATATCATGGAAGCGATGCAGTTACACTATGTTGTTTCGGTGATGGAGCAGCGAGACAAGGTTCTTTGCACGAAACGTTTAATCTTGCAATGCTTTGGAATTTACCAGTAGTATTTGTTTGTGAAAACAATGGCTATGCCATGGGAACTTCTGTAGAGCGTACTGCAAACCATGATGATATTTGGAAATTAGGTTTAGGTTATGAAATGCCTTCAGGACCAGTTGACGGAATGAATCCTGTGAAAGTAGCAGAAGCTTTTGATGAAGCTATTCAGAGAGCAAGAAAAGGAGGAGGGCCTACATTTTTAGAATTGAAAACGTATCGTTACAGAGGGCATTCAATGAGTGATGCGCAGCACTATAGAACAAAAGATGAAGTAGAAGAGTATAAAAAGATTGACCCGATAACACAGGTTAAGGATGTTATTCTTGAAAAGAAATATGCTTCTGAAGATGAGATAAAAGAAATTGATAAGCGTGTAAAGGCACGTGTTGCAGAGTGTGAGAAGTTCGCAGAAGAATCTCCATTCCCAGAAGTTCAACAATTATACGATATGGTTTACGAGCAAAAAGATTATCCATTTATACCACACAAATTATAAGATATGGCAATAGTTGTAAATATGCCGCGATTAAGCGACACAATGGAAGAAGGAACTGTCGCTACTTGGTTAAAGAAAGTTGGCGATAAAATTGAAGAAGGAGATATTTTAGCTGAAATCGAAACAGATAAAGCTACTATGGAGTTTGAATCTTTCAATGAAGGAACATTGTTACATATTGGTGTTCAAGAAGGAGAAACTACAAAAGTAGATGAGCTTTTAGCTATTATTGGTGATGAAGGTGAAGATATCTCAGGTATTTTAAATGGAGGAGGTGCATCATCTACTGAAGCTAAAGAAGAAACTACTGAAGATTCAGAATCAAGTTCAGAAGAAACTTCTGAGGTTAACGATGCACCATCTGTATCTGCTGATTTACCAGAAGGTGTTATAGTTGTAACTATGCCACGTTTAAGTGATACCATGGAAGAGGGAACCGTAGCAACTTGGTTAAAAAAGGTTGGTGATACAGTTGAAGAAGGTGATATTTTAGCCGAAATCGAAACAGATAAAGCTACTATGGAATTTGAATCATTCCAATCAGGAACTTTATTAGAAATAGGATTACAAGAAGGAGAATCTGCAAAAGTAGATGCGCTTTTAGCAATTATTGGTCCAGCTGGAACTGATGTTTCTGGTGTCGCTGCTAATTTTTCAGCATCATCTACACCAGCAAAAAAAGAAGCACCTAAAGTTGAAGCTAAGGCTGAAGCTCCAAAAGCTGCTGCAGCTAAAACGGAAACAAAATCAAAAGCACCTGCGCCGACTCCAGTAACAGAAAACGGACGTGTATATGTGTCACCTTTAGCTAAAAAGTTAGCAGAAGAAAAAGGTATTAATTTAACTAAAGTTCAAGGTTCTGGAGAAAACGGACGTATTGTTAAACGTGATATAGAAAATTACGAACCAGCAGCAGGAGCAGCATCAGTTGGTAAATTTGTGCCTTCTGGACAAGAAGATTTTGATGATGTTGATAACTCGCAAATGCGCAAAGCTATTGCAAAAGCATTGACAAATTCTAAATTCTCTGCACCGCATTATTACTTAAGTGTTGAGTTTGATATGGAAAACGCGATGGCATTTCGTACTCAGTTTAATTCCATTCCGGATACTAAAATTTCTTATAACGATATCGTCGTTAAGGCTTGCGCTTTAGCATTAAAACAACATCCACAAGTCAACTCACAATGGTTTGCAGATAAAATGCGTTTGAATAACCATGTACATATCGGAGTTGCAGTTGCAGTTCCTGATGGATTAGTTGTACCAGTTGTACGTTTTGCTAACGAGCAAAGTTTACCTCAAATAGGTGCAGCAGTTAAAGAATTAGCTGGAAAAGCAAGAAACAAAAAGTTAACACCTGACGAAATGCAAGGCAGTACCTTTACGGTGTCTAACTTGGGTATGTTTGGTATTGATACATTTACATCAATTATTAATCAACCTAATTCGGCAATACTTTCTGTTGGGAATATTGTTGAAAAACCAGTTGTTAAAAACGGTCAAATCGTTGTTGGTCACACAATGAAATTATCCTTAGCCTGTGATCATAGAACAGTTGATGGGGCTACAGGTGCGCAATTCCTTCAAACATTGAAAGGATATATTGAGAATCCTGTGACTATGCTCGTATAATATTACAATACTGATTTGTTATTCTAAACTTGATTTAGAATCTATAATATTGAAACCTGCTTCATTTGTTTGAAGCAGGTTTTTTATTGCTTTTCATTTAGTACTACCCAATTGGGTAGGTAATTGCTCTGTTTGGTTTTTGTACTTTTAGATTATCTAAATAGTAATAGATTTAGTATGAACTTTAAGGCATTAATTGCGACAAATTTTTTCTGTTTAAGTATTGTATTTTCTAATGCACAGAATAATTGTAAATGTGATTTTAATGGCATCCAAAAAAAAGTAAGTTTATTAAATATAAGGGACTCAATTGCGGTTTTCAAGATATCTGATGAACTCAATAATACAAAACTACCAATATGCAAGTTTAAAAGCTTAGAGTTGAAATTTAGACTATACCTGTCTCAACTAGAATTAGATAAAGCTTTTGCAACTCTAAATGAGCTTGAAAATTATTCTGTAGCTATCAATTGTAGAGAAGAATTAAAATTTGACATCTATTTAAACAAGGCAAAATATTTTAAACTAAACAATATCTACGAGAACTTTTCAGAATTTGCCTTTAAAGCCTTAAAAGAAGCCGAGAAACTTAAAGATTTTGACAAAGAAATAGGGGCAATAAGAGAGATAGTCTATCTCTTTACGAGAATGGATGAGGATGAAAAAAACTGGGAGTATATCAAGCGTGCGGAAAAATTAATTTTTAATCAACCAAACTCAATACAATCTATCAAAAACTTGCGTTGGCTAGCTTTTGAGTACGAAACAAAATATACGAGAACTAAAAGGGAATCATTGCTGGATTCGTTGTTTATTTTCGCCAATCAATCAAAAAAAGGTGCTTTAAAGTATCAAATGTTTGATGAGTTGGCATTGTCTTACCGAGCGTTAGAAGCATATTCCTATCATAAAGGAAATGCAAAAAATGCCCTAAAAAATATTGATTCGGCACTGTTCTACGCCAAAAAAATCAAGGGTAAAAAAAACCTGAGCGGATTTTATCTTTCAAAAGCATGGGATCATTTGGATTTAGGAGAAAAAGAATTAGCCGTGAAATGGATGGATACCTCATTTGTTCACGATAATAGAAATGATATTGCCTCATACATGATGCATTATTTAGATGCTTCGGACCTTTATGAGCAGGCTGGAAGATTGGACAAGGCATACTCGAGTTTTAAAGTTCATGCTAAAATTAAAGACAGCATTTTTTCCGATAATCGGGCTAAAGCCATAAACGATTTGGAAACCAAATACAAAACAGAGATTAAAGATACCCAAATAAAAAGACTTACTATTTTATTGGTAATTGCATCATTGGTTATCGTTTTTATTCTTATGGTTGGAAGCATGGTGAGATTAAAAAGAACGCAACGGAAAAATCAAGAATTGAAATTGGCCATTGAAAAACAGCTTCAATTAGAGAAAGAACTATCGGAAGTTAGAGATGAAATTGCGCAAGATTTTCATGACGACCTTGGGAATAAACTGGCCAGAATTTCGTTATTGTCAAATTTAATAAGTGGAGAAGTTTCCATTGAGAACTCAAAGGTGAAATCAAAAATAAAGCAGATTAATGAAGATGCGAACGGACTCTATCGAGGTACTCGTGATTTTATTTTTTCCTTAAAGTCTTATAGTGATTATTTAGAAGAAATTATAACGTATTTATCCGATTTTGGTAGTGATATTTTTAATAAGACTGAAGTTAAATTTATTGTGGAAAAGCATATTTCTGATAATGTAAAATTACCTCATTATTGGAATAGACAACTTATTTTTATTTTTAAAGAGGCCTTGACCAATGCTTTAAAACATTCAAAAAGTAAGTTAGTAAAGCTTTCTTTTAATTATAATGGTGAGGAATTGTTTATAAAATGTGAAGATGACGGTGTGGGTGTTTTGGAAAGTGATTTTGAATCTCTAAATGGGCTTTCTCATATGAAGACTAGAGCTGATAAAATAGGATGTGAACTTTCTATTGTTTCAAGCATTGGTCAAGGTACTATTATAAGTTTTAAAGGTAAATTAGTAAAAGGTTCTATTTAGATGAAATATAAAGTTGTAATAATAGAAGATAATATACCTTTAAGCGAAGGATTTGCTGAAGTAATAAAAGCTACAGACAATTTTGAACTGACCAATTGTTACAGTAACTGCGAAGAAGCTATTGAGAGATTGCAATACGATAATGCCGATATCTTTCTGATGGATATAGAATTGCCAGGAATGAATGGGGTAGAGGGAACGAAACGTATTAAAAAAGAATTACCGAAAGCCAATATCATTATGGTAACTGTTTTTGAAAATTCTGATATGGTTTTTGAAGCATTGTGTGCTGGAGCATCAGGGTATTTAACAAAAAGCATAAGTCCGGAAGAGTTACAAGACGCACTTAACGAATGTGTTGCCGGTGGTGCGCCGATGAGCATTAAAATAGCTAAAATGGTGGTAAGTTCTTTTCAGGTGAAACCTAGCAAAATAGAATTATCCCCCAGAGAAAAAGAAGTGTTATCCCTACTGTCTCAAGGAAATACCTATGATAGTATTGCTGAACAGCTATTTATAAGTAAAAACACCATCAAGTTTCACTTAAAGAACATATACATTAAACTTCAGGTAAACTCCAATATTGAGGCGGTTCAAAAAGCTAATAAGGAAAACTTACTATAACTATTTAAAACGCCTCTTTTTTACTTCTACCCCATTGGGTAGTACAGCCCTTTAATCTCCAATTTACTTTTACATCATAAACTTTTAAACCTATTTATGATGAAAAGAATTATACTTTTTTCGGTGGTATTTTTTGCCACTAATTTATCTTTTTCCCAAAACCACTTTGTAACGACTTGGCGAACTACTACACCAAATGAAACTGTTATTATTCCAACTATAGGTGCTGGATACAACTATGATATTGATTGGGAAAATGACAATGTTTTTGATGATATTGGTGTTACTGGGAACGGGACCCATGTTTATCCAGTTCCTGGAGTACATACAGTCGCTATAAGAGGAACCTTTCCAAGAATTTATTTTGATGGTGTTGCGTTTGCATTACGTCTAAAAATATTATCAGTTGAGCAGTGGGGAGATATAGCATGGACATCAATGGAAAAGGCTTTTGAAAGGTGTCAAAATCTTGTAATTAATGCCACTGACGCTCCAGATTTATCTAATGTAACTAGTATGTCCTTTATGTTTTGGTTCTGCAATTCGTTTAATCAATCTATAGATAATTGGGATGTAAGCAATGTTACAGACATGTCTTATATGTTCGCTAAAGCAGGAGTTTTTAATCAACCTTTAAATTCTTGGAATGTTGGTAATGTCCAAAATATGTTCGCTATGTTCTCAGAGGCTCCTAATTTCAATCAACCTTTAAATAATTGGGATGTGTCAAATGTTACCAATATGCAAAGCATGTTCCTACAGGCAACTGCTTTTAATCAGTCATTGGATTCTTGGAATGTTGGTAATGTTAACAATATGCTTTTTATGTTTTCGTCAGCGTCATCCTTTAACCAGCCCTTGAACAGTTGGGATGTTAGTAATGTCGCAAATATGGTTGGAATGTTTTCCTTTGCCAGTTCCTTTAATCAACCACTAAACAACTGGGATGTGAGCAATGTGACCGATATGAGCGGTATGTTTTCCCCATCTAATTTTAATCAGAATATAAGTAATTGGGACGTGAGTAATGTATTTAGCTTCGGTGGAATGTTTTCAGGTGCTATTAACTTTAATCAGCCCATTGGTAATTGGGATGTTACTGGGGCAGTAGATTTATCAAATATGTTTTTTGGAGCTACGGCTTTTAATCAATCATTGGATAATTGGGATGTTAGCAATATACTTTTTATGGGAAAAATGTTTGAAAATGCTACAGCCTTCAATCAGCCATTAAATAGTTGGGATGTTAGTTCTGTTAACAGTATGTCTGGCATGTTTAAGGGTGCCTCGGTATATAACAGACGCATGGGGGCTTGGGATGTTAGTAGCGTAACAAATATGTCGGATATGTTTAACGGCGCTATTGCTTTTAATCAACCTATTGGTGTTTGGGATGTGAGCAGTGTTACTAATATGTCGGGTATGTTTAATGGTGCTACCTCGTTTGACCAAACTCTAGGTGATTGGGATGTAAGTAATGTTACCAATATGTCCGATATGTTTTTGAATGTAAAATTATCTACTACAAATTATGATGATATGCTGATGGATTGGGACGCATTAAATCTGCAACCAAACGTTAATTTTCATGCAGGAAATAGCCAATATTGTAATGGGGCATCACAAAGAGTAAACATTATAAATAATGATGGCTGGACGATTACTGATGGTGGTCAAACTATATGCGGTTCTTTGAGTACAGGTGAGTTTTATAATGATACTGTTGCTTTATATCCCAACCCAGCAAGAAATAGTTTTTCAATTAAATCAAATTCCAATATCAATACAGTCGAAATCTTAGACATCACAGGAAAGCAAATCAAAACATTTAAAAACAATTTAAATAATTTTAATGTTGAAGATTTAGTTTCTGGAGTTTATTTTACTAGAATAAAAACTGAAAACGGAAGTATAACTGAAAAACTCATTATACAGTAAAGCCAACCCAAACCCAAAATTCTAAAACGTACATGAAAACTACCCATTAAGGGTGGTCTTACAATTCGTATTATAATTAATTTTACTGTGTAAATGAATTAGGCTTTTCAACTTTAAAACAAAACATTTAATTATAAGAAAGAATATAAACTATTAGTAATAACCCCAAATTTTAAAATTATGAATACAATTAAATTTTTATCATTAGCATGTGCCATTGTATTTTTCTGTTCATGTGAAAAAGACGATGGTCCTAGCAATTCTGCTCCAGTTTTGGAGGACAGAACAATGAATATGAACGAAAACCCTACGTCTGATTTATTAACTACAGTTACTGCAACTGACGCTGATGAAGATACATTAACCTATGCTATTGTTTCTCAAACCCCAGCAAATAGTGTATCTATTAATTCTGCAAACGGAGAACTTTATATAATGAATGCCAGTGCTTTTGACTATGAACAAAACACCCAAATTGTTATTAATATTGAAGTGACGGATGGAGTTAACATAACACGATCTACACTAACTATTAACATTTTAGATGTTAATGAAAACGGATAATCATGTTGTCAAAATTTGAAAAATATAAGTTAGAACTGTTTTTAGCACTTTTTTACGGAACTATAATGTTTTGGCTGTTTGGTTAGGTTAATAGTTAAGTCCCCAATATTAAACCTGTTTCTATATATTTTTAGAAGCAGGTTTTTTTATCTTTAAATTTTTAAAAACCAAAAAAATGAAGAAATTATTCCCTTTAATATTGATTATACTTCTATGCAGTTGCAAGAAAGAAGCAAAAATTCAGCCAATTACAATTACTTCTGATGATGTTAAAAACATTGTAAGCTATCTGGCTTCTGATAGTTTGAAAGGAAGAAATACAGGAACTCAAGGTATAGAAGAATCAGCAAGTTATATTGAAAATCAGTTTACAGATTTTGGTATTAAGCCATACTTTGAAACCTATCGTGATAATTTTAAGGTTGATAGTCTAGATGCTTTTAATGTAGTGGGTTACTTAGAAGGTAAGGACGAAAAGCTAAAGGATGAATTCATTATTCTCGGTGCGCATTACGACCATATAGGTTATGGTAAAGCAGTCGAAAATGATTCTATCGCTAATGGAGCTAATGATAATGCTGCTGGAACAAGTGCAGTGATAGCAATAGCAAAATATTTTGCCCATAAAAGGGATAATAAACGCAGTATTATTTTTGCGTTATTTTCAGCTGAAGAAAAAGGGTTATTAGGTTCAAAACATTTAGCAAAACGATTAAAAAAAGAAGGTTTAAATCTTTATACGATGGTTAATTTTGAAATGGTAGGTGTGCCATTTAAAGATAGAGATTATCAGGCGTTTTTGACAGGTTATGATATGTCCAATATGGCAGAAAAAATAAACGCTTATGCTGGTGCAAACTTAATAGGTAAATCTGATGTTGCAGTAAAGTATGATTTGTTCAAACGCTCAGATAATTACCCTTTTTATTTAGAGTTTAAAGTACCTTGTCAAACTATTTCTTCATGTGATATGTCAAATTTTGATTATTACCATCATGTAGATGATGAAATTGACAAATTAGACTTTGGATTTATGGCAGACTTAATCAATAAAACGATTCCTGCACTTGAAACTATGAGCAATACTGAAACAATGGAAATAACAATAGATTAATGAATAAAAATATAATTATAACAGGAACAAGCCGAGGTATAGGTTTTGAGTTGGTACAACTATTCTCAAAAGCTGGACATAAGGTATTAGCGCTTTCGAGGAATGAAATCCCTATTAAAACCTTAAATCTAGAAGGTGTTACATGCTTTTCATTTGATTTGAATAATAATGAATCCTACAAAAAAGTTGAAGATTTTATAAATTCAGAATGGCAACACGTTGATGTTTTAATCAATAATGCTGGAGCGCTATTAAATAAGCCATTTGCAGAAACAAGCATAGAAGATTTTGAAAGTGTTTATAAAACCAATGTATATGGTGTTTCAGAACTCACAAGAATTGTGTTGCCTTTTATGAAAAATCACAGTCATGTGGTAACTATTAGTTCTATGGGAGGCGTACAAGGTAGCATGAAATTTCCTGGTTTAGCCGCATATAGCTCTAGTAAAGCGGCAGTAATTACATTAACAGAATTATTGGCTGAAGAGTATAAAGATTCAGGAATCTCATTTAACGTTTTAGCACTAGGAGCAGTACAAACCGAAATGCTGGAAGAAGCATTTCCAGGATATCAAGCACCTACAACAGCATTAGAAATGGCAGAATATATCTTTGATTTTTCTCTTAACGGAAACAAATACTACAATGGGAAACTACTACAGGTTTCAAATTCTACACCTTAGATGGTTTGATTCATAGTTTGGTGAATTCAACTAGTAATGGAGATGTTTAACGATAATAATGTATTGTAGATAATCCATTTTTTAATTTTACATTATAGCATTATCAATTAAATTACCTAAAGAATTAGTATTCTACATTTTGAAAAATATATAGCCCTGATTTTTAATTATCGCTTAGGATTTTTAGCTTTTGCATTGATTTGGCAAACTTTAAGTTTAGCTCAAACACCTTTATATGCAGATGTTTTAGTAAGTGATAATAATAATACTAGTAATTCTATAGGCGAAGCAAACACCAGTAGAAATATAGCTATTAATGAAGCTGGTGAAATTTATATTGTTTATAGTGGTTCTTCAGGGATTAGAGTAGCGAAAAGTTCTAACAGGGGGCAGAGTTTTTTGCCAAGTGTTTTAGTGGTTAATGCTATTGGTGAAACTGAAATAGCAGTAAATGAGAGAGGTGATGTTTTTGTTGCTTGGTTACAGGGAACTTCTATTCGTTTTTCTAAAAGTATTGATGGTGGAACTACATTTAGCTCACCTGTAACTATTGGTAATGGGGGAGGAGATGCTGTACACATGACGACCTTTAAAAATATGGTATATATAATTGATAGACTTGGGTCGGTTGTTCATGCTAATGATAATTATGGCGATGGTGTTTTTAGATCACGTAGTTTTTCGGGTTATGTATATGCTGATGTAAGAACCGATAAAAACGGTGTGGTTTATGTGCCAGCTGATGACCCAACATTATATCTTTTTAAAAGTTTAGATTCTGGTGTTACTTACGAACCTGTAAGTTTTCAAAATGTTCCAAGTATTTTTTTCTCTAGTTATGCATTAAGTCAGGGGCCTTGCGGTGATTTTATTTTTGTTGGAGGTGGTGGAGATACTAACGATATTGGTTATAAAATTAATGTCAACACTGGAGAAAATTTTTTAGTGTCTTTAGGTGTTAATGAAGGTAGTGATACTGGTAGAACTTTAGTTGCTGATGATAGAGGAACTTTGATAGATGGTTATAAAAATCTCAACGGAGAATTATTGTTTAATGTAAGTTATGACCAGGCAGAAAATTTTGGGCCGCCAATATTAGTAGCGCAAGGTACTAGCCATAATTTGGAAATTAATAATACATATAATGATGTGGTAGTAGTATATTCTAAAGGAGGGCAAATTTTTGCTTCAGTTTATGATAATATTCTAAAGGGTATCACAATAGACAGTCAAATCATGCAACCTTTATGTCCAGGAAGTTCTTTTGATGTTTCTTATTCGCTTTTAGGACAATTTGTTTCAAACACTACTTTTTCAGTGTATTTAAGTGATGCTAATGGTAGTTTTGATAATGCTACGCTATTATCAACAGTTACATCCAACACAAGTGGTACTATTGAAGTTACAATACCAGAAGATATTGACAGTGGCGAATTATACAAGTTGAAATTGCAATCTACCGAAAACTGTACAGAAAGTAACCTTATTGATATTAATATTCGAAAACCAGATATCTCGTTGCAAGATATTTATTTAATCTGTGATTCAGAACCATCAATATTACTTTCATTAGACCCAACTTTTTTGTCATGGGAATGGACTTTTGAGGATGGTACAGTTGTATCAAATACCTTTGAAGCATCAATTTCGGAAATAGGTAATTACTCTGTTTTTATTACAAGTGATGTTGGAGGGGTTGTTTGTAGCAATACTTTTGGGTTTAGGTTAGAACGTTCTCAACCACCAGAAATATCAGAGATTAAGATTAACGAATTGTCTGACGCAAATTCAATAGAAATTGTTCCATCTGAATCAGATGCATTAGAATACTCTTTAGATGGTGTAAATTACCAAAACTCAAACATGTTTAATAATCTGGTAGGAGGAGAATACACCGTATTTTATAGAGATGCCAAAGGCTGTGGAGAAGGTCAAACAAATGTTATTTTATTAGATTATCCTAAATATTTCACTCCAAATGGAGATGGAATAAATGATACTTGGCAAATTAAAGGATTAGAAAAATTCCCTGGAGCAGTTACATTTATTTATGATAGATATGGAAAACTGATCAAACAAATTTCTGATAAAAGTTTAGGATGGGATGGAACTTTTAATGGTAATAGATTATTGACTTCTGATTATTGGTTTGTAACTAAATTGAATAATGAAAGAGAAATAGTTGGACATTTTACTTTAAAACGATAACTTAAATGAGTAAAAAATATAAGTGCATCATTTTTGATTGTGATGGTGTGTTGATTGATAGTGAATCTATCGCTATCGGAGTTTTGGTTGATATGGCAAATGAGTTAGGAGCAAATATGGACTTTAAGGAATCGCTTATCAATTTAAAAGGAAAAGCCCTTAATTTATGTATGGATATAATTTCTAAAAGAATTAAAAGTCCTCTTCCAGTTCATTTCGAACAAGATTACCGAATAAATACTTTTGAAGCTTTTAGAAAAGATATTAAACCTATAAAAGGGATAAAAAAAGTAGTTGAAAATTTAGAAATACCGTTTTGCGTAGCTTCTAGTGGACCCGAAAATAAAATAAGATTAAATCTTGAAGTTACAGAGTTATTACCTTATTTTGAAGATAAAATTTTTAGCTGTTATGCCATACAAAAATGGAAACCAGAGCCTGATATATTTTTATGGGCAGCCAAAACAATGGGGTTTACACCAAATGAATGTCTAGTTGTTGAAGATAGTGTGTCTGGGGTAAAAGCCGCTTTAGCCGGAGGTTTTGATGTTTTTGGATATACAGAGCATGATTATAAAAATGAATTACAAGTATTAGCAACCAATACTTTTAGTTCGATGGATCAACTTACAGAAATCATTTAAATGATAATCCTTCCGTGTCAGTGAAACTTAGTCTTATTATACCTATTTACAATGCTGAGACGTTTATATTAGACTCTGTAAATCGCATTTCTGAATGGTATAATTCGATTGAGTATAAAGCAGAAATTATCTTAGTAAATGATGGAAGTGAAGACAACACTCTTAGCATTTTAAAAAATACGATTGAAGACTTGAGCTATATCAAAGTTATCACATACAGTGATAATATTGGCAAAGGTTATGCCATAAAAAGGGGCATGTTACTTGCTCAAGGTGAGTTTAGAATATTTACTGACGCCGATATTCCCTATGGTTTTGGAGTAATAGACACTATTATTCACTATTTGGATTATAAGGAATTTGATGTGTGTATCGGTAATAGAAAAGCATCTCAATCAAGCTACAATGTTCAAACAGGAGTCTTGCGGAAGTTATCGAGTAGAATATTCACTCATATAATATCAAATTATGTGGTAACAGGTATGGGCGATACACAATGCGGTATAAAAGGATTTAGGGCTGAAATTGCTGAACGTATTTTTTCCAAAACAGGAATAAACGGTTTTGCTTTTGATGTTGAAGTTCTATATTTATGTTATAAATATGAATTTGATATTAAGAAGATACCAGTTGAGTTTCAGGGAAATAATATCTCTACAATTAATCTTATGAAGTCATCGCTAAATATGTTAAAGGATGTTTTGAGTTTACCTATGCGATATCATATATTGAAAAAATACTGATACCATGAGATTATCTAGAAACTTTACAAATGTATTCAACTGGATTTTAGACCATATATTTCCACCTTTTATAAGGGATTCTAGAATAATTATGGCACCTCTTTTTTATCTTCTCTTTGGTAAAAAATATAGGCGTTTTATGGACTTTAAAGATAATGTTTTGCGTCTTGATGCAGATGGAATTGTTGGTTATTACAGAGAACTGTCATCTTATCATATCAAAAGGGAAACCGATTTAAATAAACAATCTGTTTCCTATATCTTAGATAATATAAAAGGGAATTCTGTTTTAGACATATCATGTGGAACAGGATATTTGGCTAAAAGAATTGTTGAAAAACATAAAATAGATGTTGTTGGTATTGATTTTATTATTTCTGATAAAATTAAAAACATGAAACAACCAAAGTTTATTGAGGCTTCAATAGAAAATATTCCTTTTCCCGATAATCATTTTGATACCGTAATAAGTACGCATACACTTGAGCATGTAGTTGATATTAAAAGAGCGATTAATGAATTGAGGCGAGTATGCAAGGGGAAATTAATTATTGTACTGCCCAAACAAAGAAATTATAGGTATACATTTGATTTGCATTTACATTTTTTTCCCTACAAATATTCTGTTTTAAATGTAATGGGCAATAAGGGAACTTGTGTTTGTTTAAAAAACGATTGGGTTTATGAAGAATATATTATCAATTCTTAGAGAACTCTTCTTTTAAAATTTCAACAATATCAATTACCACAGCCTCATTATCTTCAATTTTTTCATTATGTTGGACTACAGAAATATTTTTAAAAGCTGTTTGCGGGATTTTTAATTTTTCATCATGTTCCTTCCAGACTTGCTTAAACAAATTTGAAGGTCCCCACGACCTAGGAGAGGTAATACTACCAAATTCATCAGCAAATCGATTTTTATAAAAATCATGTTTTTGCAGAAAATCATTGTCTGGCTGAACTAGAATGATGGCTTTATTATTTTTAGGTATATTTAAGAAAGCTGTCTTTAAAGCATTATATTCTTTAATTTGAATAGTTGTGATATAATAATTGAGATTAATAGAACTTAAAATAATTGTTAAAACTACTAGAGCTAATGATAGTTTTTTTAAAGTTGTATTTTTTATACTAATCTGTCTAAAAAATAAAAATTGGTAAAATAGAATTAAAATTGCTGTTGGTGCGATAGCTCTACTACAAAAATAGTTCTGTCCAGATAAAAGATTAGGCAAGTAGCTTAAAGGTAAAACCAAAATAATGCAACCAATAAAAATATAAGATTTTCTATTTTTCTCATTACTAGTGTAAAGCTTATATACAAAACCTAAAAAACCTATTGTACCAATAATAAAAAAGAGAATAGGTGCAACTAAAAGTCCACTTCCCTGCGTCAATACTCTAATTTCTCTTAGGTAAAAAACAACAATCTTTTTAGGTAATTCTAGTAAATCTAATTGCGTCCTGCCAGTTGGTTCTAATTGATAATAGGATAACGAGTACTTAAAAATTATATAATACAACAATAAAGAAATAGCCATAAACAAAAGTATAACTACTATCGTTTTGTAGGTAAAGTTATTGGTGATTATAAAATAGATTACCAAAGGAATTAAAAATGCTGTAATAGAAGATTGGTAAATACAAAGAGATGTTACTATTATGATTAGAGGTATTAGGTAATAAAGGACTTGATTTTTTTCATCCTTAATGTTTTTCAAGAGTATTACTCCTGCAAAAAAATTAATATTAAGTAAAAAAGGTATCTCTGAGGTAGCGCTCCAACTAAAATAAACGGAAAAAGAGGGTAAGGTTAACACTAAAAATGCAAATATTACAGCTTCAAAAATCTTCATTTTTAGTTTTATTAAGAATGAAAATATTTGAATAGAAAATAAAACACCACATACCAACGAAAATAACCTTGCCCATTTTAAATCTGAAATTGTATTACAAAAAGTGCCATATAGAAATTTGCAATATATTGCTAATAATGGTCTGCCACCTTGAATAAACTCGTTCTCAAAATTTTCAATTCTACTTGCTGTCCAAATGTATTCAGTGGCGTCAAGAAAAATGTAGTTGCTAAAAATACCGTGATTTAAAATAAGAGTTAAAGTCAAAGAAATAAAAGAAAAAAACCATAAAGGGTTTTTAGAAATAAAATATTTGAGTTTTGTTAGCTTACTATTAGAATTCAAAATTTAATTTACTATGTATAGATGTTCTTGAAATAAACACTTATTGTAGATGTAAATGTATTATTTTTTGAGTAGAAATATTGACTTTGTGTATTTGTTTCGTTTTCTTAGAAAGGAGATACTTAATAATGCCAAAATGATTTTGTTTTTTTGTAAAAATTTAACCTTCCTTTTGATAAAACTATTATTTTCACCGCAATGCAAAACCAAATCCAAAATCACATTCCAAAACAGGCAATTTCGAAGGTGAATTCGCTTTTAGGTAAAGATAATTTAGTTATCAAAGTTAAAAACGAAAGGAAAACCAAACATGGCGATTATAGACCTCTACCAAACGGTAAACATCAAATCACCATAAATTCAAACCTAAATAAATTTAGATTCCTTATCACGTTAATTCATGAAATAGCCCATTTTGAAGCGTTTCAAAAATATGGACGATTTATTAAACCTCATGGACCTGAATGGAAGCAAACGTTTCAGCATTTAATGTTACCTTTTTTAAACCCCGAGATTTTTCCGAGTGATCTGTTGCCGCTGTTAGCAAAACACTTTAAAAATCCAAAAGCATCGAGCGATACAGATACGCAACTGGCCTTAGCATTAAAGCAATTTGACGAACCCAATGACAAAACTCTTATTTTTGAAGTACCTTTGGGGCACGCTTTTCAATTGTATAATGGAAAAGTTTTCAAGATGATTAAAAAACGAGTAAAACGATATGAATGTGTTGAGCTTAAAACAGGTAAATTGTACTTGTTTAATCCAAACGCTGAGGTGGAACTTATAAAATACAAACATGAATAAAAACTATTACGCTATATTAATGGCAGGAGGTGTGGGCTCTAGATTTTGGCCTGTAAGTACGCAAGATTTTCCTAAACAATTTCATGATATGTTAGGAACAGGTGATACATTGATACAAAAAACATTTCATCGTTTAGCTCACTTAATTCCTAAAGAAAACATATTGATATTAACTAATGAGCGTTACAATGACCTAGTTTTAGAACAACTACCTGAAGTTGAGCAACGACAAGTGGTTTTAGAGCCTGCTATGAGAAATACGGCACCATGTATTTTATATGCGTCTTTAAAGATTCAAAAAGAAAATCCTGATGCGGTAATGATCGTAGCTCCAAGTGATCATTGGATTGAAGATGAGGCTACTTTTTCTAAAAATGTACAGGAAGCATTTGATTTTTGTTCAGAGAACGATGCATTAATGACACTTGGTATTCAGCCAACTTTTCCTAATACAGGGTACGGTTATATAGAATTTGATAAAACATCAAACCAAACCATAAAGTCTGTTAATCAATTTAGAGAAAAACCAGATTATGAAACTGCGAAGGAGTTTATTGCTCAAGGAAATTTTCTTTGGAATGCGGGTATTTTTATGTGGAGTGTAAAAAGTGCTGTTAATGCTTTTAAAAATAATCAACCTGGTTTATTTGAATTATTTGAAAAGGGTATTGGAGATTACAACACGAATTCTGAGAGTGATTTTATCAAGGAAAACTATCCAAAAGCCGAAAATATCTCGGTAGATTACGCCATTATGGAAAAATCAAGTAATGTGTACGTTATTGCTGCGGAATTTGACTGGAACGATTTAGGTACTTGGGGCAGTCTATACGATAAATTGGATAAAAACGAGTCTGATAATGCCGTTGTTAATGCTCGTACGGTGATTGAAGATGCTTCGGGAAACATGATTAGAACAGCAAATAACAAAATTGTTGTTGTAGACAGTTTAAATGATTTTATCATTGTAGATAAGGAAGAAGTTTTACTCATTTATCCAAAAGCAAAAGAGCAAGACATTAAGAAAACACTTCAAAAAGTAAAAGACAAATTCGGAGAAAATTACGGATAGCACTAAGGTACAACCTATTCTAAATTGTATTATATTCGTGAGAAATGAGGCAATATAATTACAATGGAAGAAAGTAAATTCAATTTTTCTGAAGAAGAATCACAAGAAACGAATAAGGAGGCCAATGTTGAGCAATCTAAACAAGAAATAAAAAAAGACGCCCAAGGTTTACTAGCCAGCACAAAAAAGTTTTTGAATGAGCTTCTTGATTTTCGTGAAGATACAGATAGAGATGCTACCATTCAAGCCATTAAAGGTGATATCTCATTTAAAGGTGCAACTGCCTGGATTTTAATATGTTCAATTTTTGTTGCATCAATAGGGTTAAATGCGAATTCTACAGCAGTAGTAATTGGAGCTATGTTAATTTCTCCCCTTATGGGGCCTATTCTTGGGGTTGGGTTATCAATTGCTATTAATGATGTAGATACTTTAAAGCGCTCATTGATAAACTTAGCTATAATGATTGTACTAAGTTTATTAACAGCCTTTCTCTTTTTTCGTTTTTTTCCGCTTAGTGAAGATACCTCAGAGCTTTTAGGAAGAGTTAAACCAGATATTAGAGATGTTCTAATTGCCTTTTTTGGCGGTTTAGCACTTATAATAGCCAGAACTAAAAAAGGTACGATAGCTTCCGTTATTTTTGGCGTGGCCATTGCTACAGCTTTAATGCCGCCCCTATGTACCGCAGGTTATGGACTTGCTAAGGCAAACTTTGTATATTTTGGTCAAGCCATGTATTTATTTACCATAAATACCATTTTTATTGCGTTGGCCACGTTTATCGTTCTAAAACTCTTGCGCTTTCCAATGTTGCGCTATGCCAATTCAAAAAAGCGTCGAATGATTTCTAGATTAGCTACTGTATTGGCTATTGTAGTTATGATTCCTGCAGGGTTTACTTTTATTGATGTATATAAGGAAAGTAACTTCAAGCGAGATGCGGCACTTTTTATAGATAACGAATTAAATGCATTGCCACATGCTGAGTATATTAAGAATAATTCATCATATAAATATGGAGGTGATACAGATAATATGATTTTGTTGAATTCTTTTGGTTTGGATGAAATTCCAGATACGACTATTGATGTATTGCGTACCCGCCTATCAAGTTATCCTTCGTTAGCAAGTAATACACAACTTATATTCAATCAAAGCAAAAGCACAGGTTTAGATAATTTTAAATATATGAAAGAATTACGATCTAGGGATTCACTTGATATTTTGTCGCAAACTCAGAAAATTGCATTTTTGGAAAATAAGGTTAAACAGTTATCGATACTGGAAAAGAATTATTTTGCATTTGATGAGTTAACAAAAGAGCTTAAAATTAATTACGATGCCATAGAAAAGATTTCATATTCAAATGTTATTAGTTCTAATTTTTCAAAGATGGATACCTTGTCGGTTTTTGAAGTCAAATGGGTAGACTCCCTTTCTAATAATGAATCTAGAACAAAGGATAAAGCAAAACTAGAGAATTGGTTAAAATTCAAGTTAGATTTAGATACTCTTGTTGTAAAAAGGTTAAATTAATTTATTTATTAATAATTGGAACGACTGAAGGAAATGAAAATAATTCAGTAGTTGATTTTCCAGAACGTTGCGGGCAAACCGAAGCCCCATTCTTTTTCTACTATAAAGAGAAATTTCATTGCTTAATTAGAGACATGGGGAATTATGATTGGCTAAGTGGTTTGTATCTAGAATCTGAAGATGGTTTAAACTGGTCAGAATATATGAGAGGTCAAGAAAAAGGCGCGCAGTACTTTCCAATTATGCCAAAAGGAAGATATGAAAGGGGCAAGTATTATTTAGAGATGGCCATCCTGAATATTTGTTTAATAGTGTTCAAAATTCTAAAACCAAAGCATCAAGAGCTGTATTAAAGATTAATCTTGATTAAAAAAGAAATTTAACTTCTAAAAACTTAATGTTAAAATGAATGGTATTGTATTGATAACTGGAGCAAACCGAGGGCTGGGATTGGGCTTTGTTAATTACTACCTAAATAAAGGTTGGGCTATTATTGCTTGTGTTAGAGATGTTGAAGGATGTACTGAATTAAGGCAGCTAGCTGAGAAAACCCCTGAAAACTTAAAGATTGAAGCTCTTGATGTATCAAGAGTATCTTCGATTGACGCTTTTTCTAAAAAGTTTCAAAAGGAAAATCAAAAGCTAGATATTGTAATCAATAACGCTGGAATTTTTATTGAAGAATCTTTCGGAAATTGGACAACGCAAGCTTTTATGGATACATATCAAACAAACTCCGTAGGTGTTGCTCTGTTTTCACAAGCCATAGTTCCATACATTCAGTCAAAAGGCAAATTAATTAATATGTCTTCTGGTTTAGGTTCTGTTGCACTTAATGTTAATCCTGAAATGGCATTTGAGGCGTACGCTATGAGTAAAGCTGCATTAAATAGCTTCACTAAGCGATTATCGTCTAAGTTAGAGACAAAAGGTAAAACAGTTATAGCTTTAAGCCCTGGCTGGGTACAAACTGATATGGGAGGTAAAGAAGCGCCATTAACTATCGCAGAAGCTACGTTGAAAATGGGAGCTGTTATTGAAAATTTATCTTTAAATGATTCTGGAAAATTTCTATCTGAAGATGGAGAAGTACTACCTTGGTAAAATTTCCTATGCTGAATTAGCTTAGAAATCAAAATACATAATAAAGATTATACTTTTGAGAATACAATCGATTGTATTTTTGAGTAGTTTTGCTGAAACCGTATTAAACTAAACTGTTATTATGAAATTATTTTCGAAGCTTATTGCTTTAATTATTTTGGGTCTTGTTTTGAATTGTTCTTCAAAAGAAAACAAGGACGTTGATAAAATCCCCACTGCAGATGAAGTTTTGAAGATTACAGAAAAAGTCGCTAATTGGCAAATTGAAACTTTCGAGGATATGGGTAAATATCGCGCTTTACCTCCTGTTGAAGATCAAAAACCATGGCATAATAGAGACAAGCATCATGAGTTGGACTGGACCAATGCAGCGCTTTATGCAGGTATGTTCCAATTAAGTGAGGTGTCTCATTATTCTAAATATATTAATTGGTTGATAGAAATTGGAGATAGAAACAAATGGAAACTTCATGAACGTTTTTATCATGCGGATGACCATGCTGTGGGGCAACTCTACACTAGTTTAAAACAAAATGTTAGGTTAAGGTATATATCAAAGTTAGCACCGATGCAAAACCGTTTTGACTCTATAATGAAAAGTGATAAGGCAGATAATTACCATTGGGATTGGTGTGATGCACTATTTATGGCGCCCCCAGCGTGGGCAAGATTATCTAAAGTTACTAAAGATAGTACCTACTTAGAATATATGCATACGCAATATTTAAAAACATACAACGAGCTTTGGGACAAAGAAAAACAACTTTTTTTTAGAGATAAATCGTTTTTGAGCCAAACCGAGAAAAATGGTGAAAAACTATTTTGGTCTCGAGGCAATGGTTGGGTATTTGGTGGTTTAGCACTAATGATTCCAGATTTGCCTAAAGAATGGGAACATAGATCATTTTACGAAACCTTATTTAAACAAATGGCGGTAATAATTAAAGATACTCAAAGACCAGATGGTACATGGTCAGCAGGTTTGTTGGGTGATGTAAAAGAGTATCCTAATATTGAAACTAGTGGAACGTCTTTTTTCACCTTTGGCATCGCTTGGGGTATTAATAATGGGCTTTTAGATAAAGCAACTTACGAACCTATATTGTATAAGGCTTGGGGAGCATTGGAAAATGCCGTAACTAAAGAGGGGATGCTGAGCTATGTTCAAGGTATTGGTGCAGCACCAGGAGCTAGTTATAAAGATTATACTGAAGTTTATGGCGTAGGTGCGTTTTTAGCTGCAGGCTCTGAATTGTACAAATACATCTCAAAGTTTTACCCGATTGATAAGTCAACAGCCTATACTACGTTTATGGAAGATGGTGGTTGGTGCTGGTATCAAGACCCTAGAACTGTTATAGCCAATGGAAAACTTATAATAGGAGGTTTAAGCGGACAAAGTGGAGATGTGCGTTTGGGGGTTTTCGATTTACAATCAGAAGCAATCGATACTGCTTTGGTATTTCATAAAGATTTTCAAAAAGATGACCATAATGTACCTGCACTTTACAGGAGGCAAGACAGTAGCATATTGGCTATGTGGGCTAAACATGCCTCAGAAAAAAAGCATTACTATAAAATTTCTCAATCGCAAGATTACTCATCATGGTCCGACACTAAGACTTTTGAACATGACTATGATCATAGAACTGGCGTTACTTACATGAATCTTTATCATATGAAGAATGAAGGGAAGCTTTATAACTTCTTTAGGGATGGTTTAAATTTTAACCCAACGTTTATAACATCAGATGATAATGGGGAAACATGGGGAGATAGAACACATTTTATTTCTAATGATGTAGAAGGTTTTCAGCGTCCATATGCACGCTATTTGCAGGTGGATGACAATACCGTTGGTGTTTCTTATACTGATGCACATCCTAGAGCTTTCGGTAATAATTTGTACTATGTTGAATTCTCTAATAACACATTCTACAATGTTGATGGTTCTGCGATAAAAAGTTTAAATAAAGGGCCTTTACGTTCATCACAAGCAGAAAAAATTTATAGCGGAAGTAATACCAAACAAAAACCAATAGTTAATGAAAGTGTCCCTAATAGTGCATGGACGTGTGCCATGGTAAAAGACAATAACAATAATCCTCACATTGGTTATACGCTCTATTTAGATGATAGTGATCATAGGTATAGAGTGGCATCTTGGGATGGCGAAAAATGGAATGATAGAGAAATTGCTTATGCAGGAAAGTATTTATACAAAGTAGAAAGTAGTTACACAGGTTTATTCGCATTTGATCCAGAAGACCCAAGCAATGTTTATATTTCTACAGATGTAGATCCTTCAACAGGTGAAGACTTAGGTGGTAAGCATGAAATTTATAGTGCTAAAATTGGTGTGAATGATGATATTTCAACTATAAGATGGAAAGCTATCACTAAAAATTCTCCTCACAGAAATATTAGACCAATTGTTGTTGCTAATGAAGGTTATAAAGTACTTTTATGGCTTTATGGACCTTGGTATGATTATTTAAATTATGATTCTAATGTTATTGGAATAATCTTAGAGAAACCTTAAATAAACTTATTCGTTTTCTTCAATATACATTCTGCGTACTTTTTTGAATAAGTTTGAAGAATACACAAAATCGGTAACAACTTCGTTATCTGTTTTAAAAATAGTTTTATTAGAGCCTTCCCAAGCTTTTAAACCATTTTTAAGGAAAACAATTTTTTCGCCAATTTCCATAACGGAGTTCATGTCATGCGAATTAATTACAGTAGTGATTTGATATTCATCAGTAATTTCCTGAATTAAATTATCTATAACAATCGCCGTTTTTGGGTCTAAACCAGAATTTGGCTCATCACAAAATAAATATTTGGGATTATTTACAATAGCGCGGGCAATGGCTACACGTTTTTGCATACCGCCAGACGCTTCACTAGGCATTTTAGAATGCGCATCAGCAAGATTCACACGTTTTAAAACAAAGTCCACACGATCTTCCATTTCACTTTTACTCTGTTTGGTAAACATTTGAAGTGGAAACATCACGTTTTGAGCAATGGTCATAGAATCAAAAAGTGCACTACCTTGAAATACCATGCCTATTTCGGCCCGTATATTTCGTTTTTCATCTTCAGAAAGTTGCGAAAATATTTTTCCATCATAAGCAATAGTACCTTCTTCATATTCAAATAAACCCAATAAGCACTTTAAAAAAACTGTTTTACCAGAACCACTCTGCCCAATAATAAGATTGGTTTTTCCTTTATCAAATGTTGTACTAATACCTTTTAAAACTTCAGTATCACCAAACGACTTATGCAAATTATTAACTTCAATCATTAGCTTAACAACATTTGGGTGAGTATATAATTTAAAACGATGATAACAACACTAGTCCATACAAAAGAGGTAGTGCTAGCTTTACCAACTTCAAGAGCGCCTCCCTTCATATAAAACCCATGAAAAGATGGAATTGTAGCTAGAATAAAAGCAAATACAAAGGTTTTTATGAAAGCATAAGTAACATGGAATGTTTCAAAATCATTCTGAATACCAACGATATAATCTTGTAAGGTGCTAAAACCTCCATATACACAGGCAGCCATCCCCCCAAGAATGCCTAAAAACATTGCGATGGATATAACGAAAGGATATAATAATAAGGAGATAAACTTTGGGAACACAAGATAGTTTAAGGAATTTATTCCCATAACTTCCAACGCATCTATTTGTTCTGTAACGCGCATAGTACCAATGCTTGATGTTATAAAAGATCCTACTTTTCCTGCCATTATAATAGACATAAATGTAGGAGCAAATTCTAGAATTATAGACTGTCTTGTGGCAAAACCAACCAAGTATTTTGGTATCAAAGGGTTGTCTATATTCAAAGCAGTTTGAATAGTAACTACGCCACCAACGAAAAAGGAAATAAACGCAACAATACCCAAAGAACCAATAATTAAATCGTCTATATCTTTTAATACCAATTGTTTCATTACGCTCCACTTTGTAGGCTTCCGAAACATCTCAATGATCATTAAAAAATAAGATCCTATATTATGAAGGTATGTCATATAAAAAATTGTAAATGCTAAATTAAAAAAAACTTAGGGGTATTTAACCTTAATTTTAAATAATGATGCTTTAATATGCTTATTTTTGATATCAATAAATTTTGAATGAAATGAAGTACCTAATAACCCTTTTATTTGTTTTAGCATTTAATTTTTCTGCAACTGCCCAAGTAGAAAAACCAAAATTGGTAGTAGGCATTGTAGTGGACCAAATGCGATACGATTATTTAACACGTTTCTATAAAAAATATGGAGAAGGAGGTTTTAAGCGTATGATGAATGAGGGTTTTAATTGCAAGAACAACCATTTTAATTATATACCTACTTATACAGGGCCAGGACATACATCTATTTATACTGGGACAACACCTAAATATCATGGAGTAATTGGTAACAATTGGTATGACAAAGAGATTAAAAAAATGGTGTATTGTGCTGAAGATAGTACTGTTTTTGCTGTTGGAACAACTTCAGAGTTAGAACGAATGTCGCCGCATAGAATGAAAACAACAACCTTCGCAGATGAGAATAGGTTATTTACCCAAATGAGAGGTAAAAGTATAGGGATTTCAATAAAAGATAGAGGCGCAATTTTACCAGCGGGTCATTCTGCTAATGCAGCATATTGGTTTAGAGGAAAGAATGAAGGCAATTTTGTGTCAAGCACCTATTACATGGAACAATTACCAAAATGGGTAGAAGATTTTAATGCATCTAAGAAAGCAGAGTCTTATTTAAAAGAATGGAATACCTTTTATGATATTTCAACATATACAGAAAGTGGTCCAGATTTAAATGATTTTGAAGGAGGTTTTGAAGGAAAAGAAGCTGCGACATTTCCTTATAACTTGAAGAAACTAGCAAAGAAGAATGATGGTTTAGATATCATAAAAGTGAGTCCATTCGGGAATAGTATTGTTGCAGATTTTGCTATTGAAGCCATAAAGGCGGAAGCTTTAGGGAAAGATGATATTACCGATGTATTAACCGTTAGTTTTTCTAGTACGGATTATATAGGGCATAATTTTGGAGTGAATTCAAAAGAAATTGAAGATACGTATATTAGATTGGATAAGGATTTAGAACGTTTTTTTAAGGTTTTAGATGCTGAAGTAGGAGAAGGAGAATACACAGTATTTTTAACTGCAGATCATGGCGCAGTTGAGGTGCCAGCATATTTAAAGTCTGCCAAAATACCTGCGGGTTATATTAAGCGTTCTGAAAGAAAAGAACAGTTCCATAAATTCTTGAAAGATAAATATGGAACGATTGATATTGTTGAGCACATTAGTAACAATCAAATTTTCTTGAATAGAGATATGATTAAAGCATTGGATTTGGATTTAGATGATGTTCAAGAAGAAATTGCTAATGAACAGTTAACCTATAAGAATATTTATAAGGTATATACCGCAACTACGATGACTACGAGCTATTTTAAGGATGGTATAGAACGTTTGTTGCAACTAGGTTATAATCAAAAGCGTTCAGGCGATATTTTGCTGGTTGATGATCCATCATTTATATCTTATTGGACAACGGGTTCTACACATGGCAGTGGTTTAAACTACGATACTCACGTACCTCTGTTGTTTTTTGGTAAAGGCATTAAACAAGGGCATACGTTCAAAAAAACTGAGATTACAGATATTGCGCCTACTATTTCAGCATTATTAGGAATTAGTTTCCCCAATTTTGCTATTGGTCAACCTTTGGAGTATATTTTTGAATAATATTATAACTACTTGCCCTAATTTTATTCAAATACTCTTAAATAATAAAAAATAAAAAGCAGGAATGTTAGCTGTCTAACATTTTGAGTTCTCCTTTAAACATAATTTTATCAGGTTAATAATTAATTAATCAATTTTATTATGAAAAAAGAAGAACTATTTAAATTTACTTTGTCGAATTTTTGGCATGGAGTAAATGGATTTTTACTAATTGCCTTTTTACTGGTTTATCAAGTTAGTGATGCTCAATCTGAAAAGGGTATTATTGATGGAGGAGAAATAAGTACTAAGGATAATACAAGTATTTGTCTTGACGGAAATTCAAGTCCTATAAATGCATATTTGGTTGGGGCTAAAGGAACGTATCAACAATGGATTATCACAGACTATGATAATGTTATACTAGCACTACCTGATGCTCCACCTTTTAACTTTGAAGGTGCTGGCGCTGGAATCTGTAAAATATGGAGTGTTTCATATAAAGATATTTTTAATCTAGAAGCAGGTGTTAATTTATCTAACTTGGATGGGTGGTTTGATTTATCAAATTCAATATCCGTATACAGAAACCGACCAGACGCCGGAGAGTTAGTAGGCGGTCCATTTAAATTTACTGTAGGCGATGGAGAGGCAGATAACATAGCAGAAGGTGCTATTACAGTAGAAGGTGGCGGCGTAGGAGCAAACAGCCAATGGGTTGTAACTGATGATCAAGGTAACATTTTAGGTTTACCCCCAAGCCCATATGTAGTAGACTTTGATGGTGCAGGCGAGGGTACCTGTTTAGTATGGTATTTACGATATGATGGAGATTTGATAGGAGCTGAAGTAGGCAAGAATGCAAACGACTTAGAAGGTTGTTTTAGTTTATCTAATTCTATTACAGTAATCAGAACTTATGAAGAGGCCAATGGCGGTACCATTACGGGCGGGCCATTTACCTTCTGTGTAGGCGATGGTTATGCAGATAATATTGCAGAAGGATCGATTACCATAGAAGGTAGTTCAGGTATGACAGGGCAATGGGTTGTAACTGATAATCAAGGGAATATTTTAGGTTTATCCCCAAGCCCATATGTAGTAAACTTTGATGGCGCAGGCGCAGGCGAGTGCTTGGTATGGTACATGCGCTACAATGGAGAGATTACAGGAGCAGAAGTAGGTAAGAATGCTTCAGAGATAGAAGGAGATTTTGATTTATCAAATTCAATATCCGTATACAGAAACCAGCCAGACGCAGGAGAGTTAGTAGGCGGTCCATTTGAATTTACTGTAGGCGATGGAGAGGCAGATAACATAGCAGAAGGTGCTATTATAGTAGAAGGTGGCGGCGTAGGAGCAAACAGCCAATGGGTTGTAACTGATGATCAAGGTAACATTTTAGGCTTACCCCCAAGCCCATATGTAGTAGACTTTGATGGTGCAGGCGAGGGTACCTGTTTAGTATGGTATTTACGATATGATGGAGATTTGATAGGAGCTGAAGTAGGCAAGAACGCAAACGACTTAGAAGGTTGTTTTAGTTTATCTAATTCTATTACAGTAATCAGAACTTATGAAGAGGCCAATGGCGGTACCATTACTGGCGGGCCATTTACCTTCTGTGTAGGCGATGGTTATGCAGATAATATTGCAGAAGGATCGATTACCATAGAAGGTAGTTCAGGTATGACAGGGCAATGGGTTGTAACTGATAATCAAGGGAATATTTTAGGTTTACCCCCAAGCCCATATGTAGTAAACTTTGATGGCGCAGGCGCAGGCGAGTGCTTGGTATGGTACATGCGCTACAATGGAGAGATTACAGGAGCAGAAGTAGGTAAGAATGCTTCAGAGATAGAGGGCGATTTTGATTTATCAAATTCAATTTCCGTATACAGAAACCAACCAGACGCCGGAGAGTTAGTAGGCGGTCCATTTGAATTTACTGTAGGCGATGGAGAGGCAGATAACATAGCAGAAGGTGCTATTACAGTAGAAGGTGGCGGCGTAGGAGCAAACAGCCAATGGGTTGTAACTGATGATCAAGGTAACATTTTAGGCTTACCCCCAAGCCCATATGTAGTAGACTTTGATGGTGCAGGCGAAGGTACCTGTTTAGTATGGTATTTACGATATGATGGAGATTTGATAGGAGCCGAAGTAGGCAAGAACGCAAATGACTTAGAAGGTTGTTTTAGTTTATCTAATTCTATTACAGTAATCAGAAACAAAAAAGATAATAATGAGTGTGATGTTAATGGAGGTTATTTAAAACCAGGTGGTTTATATCTTTTCTGTCAAGGAGATGGTATTGATGATTTTGCTGAAGATATTCAATTGAATAATAATAAAGGTGAGAATTCTCAATGGGTAGTTACTGATGTTGAGGGTAATATCCTTGGCTTACCTGCAGACCCTGAAGCAGTTAATTTTGAAGTGGCTGGTCCTGGAGTATGTTTAATCTGGCATTTAAGCTTTAGTGGAGAAATTTATGGAGCAAGTGAAGGGAGTAATGCATTTAGGGACCTAAGCGGTTGCTATGATTTATCTAACCCAATACCTGTATTCAGATTTCCATCAGATAGTGGATTATGTGATATTCTCATCTATGCAGGAAAACAATTATCTACAGATGTTGTAAGTGATGTTTCTATTTCAATGTATCCAAATCCAGCAAGTCATAAAGTGAAAATAGACTTATCTGAGTCAGTTTTGGAAGATATCACTGTTAGAATTCATAGTTTCACAGGAAGTGAAGTTTATAATAAGTCAACAAATCTAATTGGAAATAGATTGCTAAGTGTTGATATTAGTAATCTTTCACAAGGAACATACTTAGTAAGTATTACAGATAATGAAGACCGTTCAGTTAAAACAATTAAAAAACTAGTTGTGGAGTGATAATTCGAAAATAGTTTATATTATGAAGGCCACCTTAATTAATAGGTGGCTTTCTATTTAAATACACTATTTTTAATACCATTCCATCTAAGTTTTCGGATGAATTTCCCCTCATCTTCAGATACCAAAAAGTCTGGTTTATTTTTCCGAGCTTCAAAATAGCCAGCCATGTAATCTTTAAATAATTTGAAGCTTCCTTTTTTAGAAGCTAATTTAATAGCGGAAATTAAGGTTATAAAAAAACCATATCTCATTTTATACATGGCTTCACCTTGAAGATGTTTTGAGGCTGTATTGTAGTTAGCTCCTGTAGGCTTTAAATGTTTTACATGAAGGTTTTCATCAGTTAAAACTTCCCATTTATAATACTTTGAAAGTAGTTCGTCAACAGTGTCCCAACCCATAGAGCGTTTTAATTTTCCTATTTGCTCAAAACAGTCTTTTCTGTAAGCTTTTAGTGCACCTCGAATATGATCTTTTCTTGTTAGGTTTTCCAATACCCAATCTCCATTTTTTTCAATATAACAAAAACCTGATGCCATTCCCAGTTTTGGATTTGTATTGAAATGTTTGGCAAGTTCTTCAAGATAGTTTTCTGGAAAAATTAAGTCTGCATCAAACTTGCAAATAATATCATAGTCTTCATCTAGAGTTTCAAAACCTTTGTAAAATGCATTGATAATTTTAAAACCAGGTAAATGTTTATCTGAAGATTTTGCATTAACAAGTGAAATAAAATCATGCCTTTGTGTAAAACCGTCAACTACAGATTCTGTTTTATCTGTTGAATTATCGTTAACCACTACAATTCGTTTGGGTTTTAGAGTTTGTTGTGATAATGAGTATAACGTTAAACCAATAGCGTCTGATTCGTTGTGAGCAGGTATGACGATGTAGAAATTCACTTTCTAAACTCTTTCAGCATAAATAATATAGTATCTTGGTGTAAACCGTCTTAAAATAGGGCGAATACCTATTTTTTTAGTTGGGTTTGTCCATTTTTGACGGTCTATAATCTTCCAGCCAGATTTTTCAAGGAGCCAATCAAATTGCCAATCTTCAAACTCATGATAATGTCTATCAAGCATATCCGTTTTACTTCTGTAAGCCGATGAGAACCATAATTTAAGAGGAACGCTTGCTACTAATTTATCAGTTTTAATTGATTTTAAAACAGTAAATGGTGACAGTAAATGCTCAAAAATTTCGAAAGCCGTAACTACATCAGCATTTGAAGATGTAATGTTTGATGTATCTACATCTAAATCTTCACCTTTGGTGTTTTCTACTGAATATCCATGTTGCTGCATAATTTCAGTAAAAGGATTTACAACGCCCAAATCCAAAATTGTTTCAGAAGGTGCAACATGTTTTTGTAGAAATTCAATAGTATGTTTAAAACGTTTACTAGGAAATGTGTTTTCGTACATTGTTACTGCTTGTAAACAATAGCATTAATATTCATCCCAGCGCCCACACTCGCAAAAATAATCACATCACCTTTATTTATTTCTTGTTGCTCCATATCTCCATTCAATATTAAATCATACAAGGTGGGAACAGTTGCTACACTAGAATTGCCTAATTTTCCGATACTCATTGGCATAATACCTTCAGGCATTTCCATATCATGAAGCTCATAGAAACGCTTCACAATTGCTTCATCCATTTTTTCATTTGCTTGATGAATCAATATTTTTTTAACATCACTAATATCGTAGCCACTTTTATCTAAGCAAGATTTCATGGCTTGAGGAACATTTGTTAGTGCAAATTCGTAGATTTTTCTACCGTACATTTTAATGTAGCGCCTGTTGTCTTTTATTTCAGGATTATTGGTCTCTCCAAAATAAATAAAATGTGCTTCATCTAAAGCATAAGTAGCTGTTTCATGGGTAAGAATACCACCTTCATCTTCGGTAGCTTCTATAACTACAGCACCAGCACCATCACTGTAAATCATAGAGTCTCTGTCAAAAGGGTCTATAACTCTAGAAAGGGTTTCAGCACCGATAATCAAACATTTTTTTGCAATTCCAGAACTGATAAAAGCATTAGCTTGAATAACACCTTCAACCCATCCTGGACAGCCAAAAAGCAAATCGTAAGCGACACATTTTGGACTTTTAATTCGAAGTAAATGTTTTACACGAGAAGCAACACTTGGTACGGTGTCACTTTGTTGGCTATCATGCCTAACGTCTCCATAATTATGTGCTACTATGATATAGTCAAGATCTTCACGATCAATATCTGCGTTTTCAATAGCCTTTTCAGCGGCAAAAGAAGCAATATCCGAAGTATTTAAATGACTTTTGGCATAACGACGTTCGTCTATACCCGTAATCGCTTTAAATTTTTTGACAATTACCTCACTTGGTGCTTTGATAGCAGAACCATCAGCATTTAAAAATTCGTGATTGTGGAAGTCTTCATTCTTTTCAATATTAGAAGGTATATAGCTTCCTGTACCAGTAATTTTAACATTCATAAATCCGAAACTTGCTTATAATTAATTCTTAAGAGCAATATAAAATGATTTGTAAAAGTAACAACGAATTTCTGAATAAAATTACGATGTTCAAACTGTGTTTTACGCCTCAACATAATCCTCAATCGGTGCACAGGTACAGATTAAATTTCTGTCGCCATAAGCATCATCTACACGTCTTACCGTTGGCCAAAACTTGTTAGAACGAATATATTCTAAAGGAAACGCAGCCTTTTCTCTTGAATATGGAAAATACCATTCGTCTGAAGTAATCATTTCCAAGGTATGTGGTGCATTTTTTAAAACATTATTAGGTTCATCAGTAGAAACAGAATCTATTTCATGCTTGATAGAAATCATAGCATCACAAAAACGATCAATTTCTTCTTTACTCTCACTCTCCGTTGGCTCTATCATCATAGTACCTGCAACAGGGAAGGATACGGTTGGCGCGTGGAAACCATAATCCATTAAACGCTTTGCTATATCGGTAACTTCAACACCATGTTCTTTAAACGGACGACAATCAATGATCATTTCGTGAGCAGCTCTACCTTTTTCGCCAGAATATAACGTGTTATAATACCCTTCTAATCTATGCTTGATATAGTTTGCATTTAAAATAGCAACTTTAGTAGATTCGGTTAAGCCTTGAGCGCCTAACATTTTTATATACCCGTAAGAAATTAAGCAGGCCAATGCAGAACCAAAAGGAGCTGCTGAAATTGCTGTGATAGCATTTGTTCCGCCAGTTTCGATTATTGGATTTCCTGGTAAAAACGGCGCTAATTGTTTAGCAACACAAATTGGACCGACACCTGGGCCACCACCACCATGTGGAATTGCGAAAGTTTTATGGAGGTTAAGGTGGCAAACATCTGCTCCAATATTTCCAGGATTGGTTAATCCCACTTGAGCATTCATATTTGCGCCATCCATATATACTTGTCCGCCATTGTCATGAATAATTTGAGTAATTTCTTTTATTGCAGACTCATAAACACCATGTGTTGACGGATAGGTCACCATCAGAGCAGATAAGTTGTCTTTATGAAGTTCTGCTTTTTCACGTAAATCTTCAACGTCAATATTACCTTCTTCGGTCGATTTTGTTACCACAACTTTCATTCCTGCCATAACAGCACTTGCAGGATTTGTACCGTGTGCTGATGACGGAATTAAACATATATTTCTGTGATGGTCACCACGAGACTCATGATAGGCTTTAATTACCATAAGTCCTGCAAACTCACCCTGAGCCCCAGAATTTGGCTGTAATGATGTTGCTGCAAAACCAGTAATTTCAGTAAGTTGATCTTCTAATTCTTTCAAAACCTCAAGGTAACCTTTTGCTTGTTTTAATGGAACAAAAGGATGAATATTGGCCCATTTAAAAATACTTAACGGTAGCATTTCAGATGCTGCATTAAGTTTCATGGTACACGATCCTAAAGAAATCATAGAGTGATTTAATGCCAAATCTTTACGCTCTAAAGATTTGATGTAACGCATTAATTCAGTTTCAGAATGGTATCTGTTAAAGACGTCTAGTGTCAAAAACTCAGAAGTTCTTGCAATAGTATTATCAATATTATTCGCGGAAGATATTTCCGAAATCTCAATAGTTTCTTTTCCTGCAGCTTCAGCGAAAATTGAAATCAAGTAATTTATATCTCTAATAGAAGTAGTTTCATTAATAGAAATAGTAACTGTGTTCTTATCAGGATACCAAAGGTTGACTTTCTTTTCAGAAGCAACTTTTTTAATTGCTTTTGATTTGGTTTTAATTTGAAGTGTGTCAAAATATGAGGTGTTAACTTGCTCATATCCTAATGTTTCTAGAACTTCAGCTAACTTTGATGCTTTATTGTGAACATTATTAGCAATAAATTCCAAGCCTTTTGGGCCATGATACACCACATACATACTAGCCATAACAGCCAATAAAACTTGAGCGGTACAAATATTAGAGGTTGCTTTATCACGTTTAATATGTTGCTCACGGGTTTGAAGCGCCATACGTAATGCACGTTTACCATCTGTATCTTTTGTAACACCAATTATACGACCTGGAATATCACGTTTGTAAGCTTCTTTGGTAGCAAAATAAGCAGCATGAGGACCACCATATCCCATTGGAATACCAAAACGTTGCGTTGTTCCAACCACGACATCAGCACCAAATTTTCCCGGAGCTTCTAGCTTTACCAAACTCAAAATATCAGCAGCTACAGCCACCTTTATTTCGTTGGTATTTGCCTTTTCTATAAACAACTTGATGTCTGTAATTTGGCCATCCTTTCCTGGATATTGTAAAATGGCACCAAAAAATTCTGAAGAAAAATCAAATTCCGCTTCTTTTCCAATAACAAGTTCAATGCCGATTGGTGTAGAGCGGGTTTGTAAGAGTGATAATGTTTGAGGTAAAATATTTTCTGAAACAAAAAATTTATTAATACCTGCTTTTTTCTGAGGGCGACTTCTTACCGCAAATAATAAGCTCATGGCTTCCGCAGCTGCAGTGCTTTCATCTAAAAGAGATGCGTTGGCAAGTTCCATTCCGGTTAAATCGGTCACCATAGTTTGGAAGTTTAATAAGGCTTCCAATCTTCCTTGAGCAATTTCAGCTTGGTAAGGTGTATATGCTGTATACCATCCAGGGTTTTCCAAAATATTTCTTTGAATCACTGCTGGCATTACAGTGGGATGATAACCTAAACCTATGTATGTTTTTCGAGCTTTGTTCTTTTTTGATAATTCATGAATGTGCAATAAATATTCATATTCAGTCATAGGTTCGTCTAAATTCAAACTATTTTTTAGACGAATATCATCAGGAATCGTTTCTTGTATCAGCTCGTCTAAAGTATCTAAACCTAGAGCGTCTAACATCAGTTTTTGGTCATTTTCACGCGGACCAATATGTCTCAGAGCAAAAGCATTTGTATTCATTCAAAGCAAAATTTATTACATAATTTGCAAAATTAATGAATATCTGAAAGGTTTTATTGAAGAAAATCGAAAGTTTTTAACCATTCCATGCATTTATTAACACATTGCTTACTTTTACAACATGAAGGTGTTTAAGCAACTTTTAAACTTTTATATCAATGCTAGTATCCATGTAGCTATAGCTGTTTATGCGCTTACATATTTAACCTTAATAGCGTTTGAAATTCCTTATGATGAGGCAATGCTATATTTTGTGTTTTATGCCACAATTACCGGATATAATTTTGTGAAGTATTTTGGGTTGGCTAAGTTTCACCATAGAAGTTTGGCAGGTTGGTTAAAAGCCATTCAAATATTTTCGTTGCTATGTTTTGTTTTGATGTGTTATTACGGGTTTCAGCTACCAACTCAAACATTAATTTACATTGCGGTATTTGGCGTTGTTACTTTTTTTTATGCAATACCGTTTTTACCAAAGCGACTATTTATAGATAAGCACCATAATTTAAGGAGCATAGGAGGTTTAAAAGTTTATGTCATAGCCCTAGTGTGGACGGGTGTAACTGTGTTTTTGCCTGTTTTGAGTAATGAGATATCTATCAATACAGATGTTTTAATAACAGCAATACAACGTTTCCTTTTTGTAATTCTTTTAATGTTACCTTTTGAAATTAGAGATTTAAAATTTGATAGCCTTAAACTTTCAACTATTCCTCAGAAAATAGGATTAAAGTCCACAAAAATAATTGGGGGTGTATTAGCTACAATACTATTTTTTCTGGAGTTTTTTAAAGATGAATTATCTTTCGAAACAATTGTTGCACTGTCAATAACTTTATTAGTTACAGTGGTTTTGGTACTTTTTTCAAAAGTAAATCAAAGTAAATATTACAGTGCATTTTGGGTAGAAAGTGTGCCAATTTTATGGCTGATTATTACCTTGTTTCTTAATTAGAAACCTCGTTTAATACCCTCTCAAACTCTTTTTTCATATCTGCTTTTGTAGCGGTATCTAAACATTCAACCTCAGCTTTTTTTATTGTTTTTGTCAGCTTGCTATTATTTGCGGTATACTTTCTGCAAGCCCTACAATAAATTAAATGGATATTTAGTTTAATTTTTTCCCACAGCGTAGCATCATTGTATTGTGTCTTATCACAAGTATGATTTGCTTCATCACAAGGCATCAAAATTTTAAACTTACTCATACTAAAACCAGTTTGTTTTAAGGCAATCTGCCATAGCCGTTCTTGCTCTATGAATAATTACCCAAAGGTTAGACGCTGTAATATTTAATTCATTACAAATCACCTCGGTTTCATAATTTAAAATAGTTTTCATCTTAAAAACATCGGCTTGTTTTTGCGGCAATTTGTCTAAACAGTTATGTATCGCCTCTCCAAGTTCGTTGTTTTGCAAGGTGTCTTCGGCTGTTTTATCAAAAGGATCTGCAACGCGCTCTTCCAACCAATCACCTTCACTTTCAGCATCGTTATAATTAATTCTCACCTCGGCTTTTCCTTTATTCGAATTAATTTTACGATAATGGTCAATAATTTTACGTTTCAAAATCGAAATTAACCACGTGCGTTCGCTCGCCTCACCTTTAAAGTTTTTCATAGACTTTAACCCAGCCAAAAAAGTTTCTTGTACCAAATCTTGCGCAATCTCTCGATCGCTTACACGGGTAATGGTGTAGTTGAAAAGGTAATCAGAATAAAGGTCAATCCATTTATTAGGATCAATTTTATGATCGGGCATTCGTGCAGCTCTTTTTTTTGAATCTCAAAAATACACTAAAAAAATGAATTTATATAAATGGCATTATTTAGCATCATAATTTTTTTTTTGGGCGTTACCCACAAGGGGTCGGGCTTTCACTACTCAATCCCTCCTTCGTCGGGATTTCAAACATGCCGTTCAATCCCTAACACAACTATCCGCTAACTATATTCTCTCCTAATGGATTTATTTTTTGCAAGTTATAATGTAGTACCCAAAACTTTTCATGTGTAACCCAGATAATAAGGCATAAAATGAACCCTTTAAATTATGCAAACTTTCTCTTTTTAATTGTTTTGAGTTTACAAGTTTTTTGAAGGTAAAACCTAAAATAGCAAATGGTACATGAAGAACAGAAGGAGCTACTCTAAAAGAAGCGTCTTCAACTTTTACATCATTAAAACCTGCAGCTTTTAAATGTGCTACCATGTTATCGATAGTTTCAAGCTTTTCTAAACTCCAATGATTACATAGTTTTCTGTACGCATATTTGCCGCCGTGGCATAAGTCTTTTGAGTCTTTCTTTAAAAAGGCATCCGCAATTACTAATGTTCCATTTGGTTTTAGAATGCGAAAAGCCTCAGCTATCGAGTTTTTACTATGACCAGAATGACAAAAGCTTTCAAGAGCTATCGCCGCATCAAAAGACTTAGTCTCAAATGATGTTTGGTTGTAATTCTCTTTTAAGATTGTACCATTAAAACGCTTTAATAATATGTTACCTTGCTGTACTTGAAACTCTGAAAGAGTAACACCAAAAGCAGAAAGGTGCTTGTTCTTTTTAAGCATATATCGCATACTGCCACCCATACCACAACCTAAATCAGCTAAACTAGTTTTTTCCGTTTTAGAGAGTTTTAGCTTTTTCAAGATTTGATGATTCATTTCATTCAGCATACTATCCCTTTTCAAAGGATTAGTTTTAAACGGCACAAAATACCCAAAATGCATGTTAAAATCTTTACTCCAAAATTCATAATCTTCTGTAGCCTCGTTATAGAAATCAATCATTTGTATATGATTGGTTTCTGTTTTTGTATTTAGATGTATTGCTGTTGATTTCATGTCTCTAATTTTTAAAGGTTTAAATAGAAAATTAAATTATGTATTAATAGCCAAGTGTAAACAATTGCAAAAAGCGTAAACAAGCTATTCATAAAATAACTACCTATTTTGAAGATTAATTTTTTGGGAATTTCATACATGGGGTAATATGCAAATTGCGTCGCTGCTTTTCCAACCCAATAAGCTGCGATTAATCCAGTTATAGCAATTGCTAGAGCAGTATGGTTTTTTAAATCATTTGGAATTAAAATAGCAATTAATCCAAAAGAAAAATTTAGACCTTGTATATATCTGCCATAGGTTTTTGCAATTTCTTGATTTAAAGGCTTAAGTTGTTTAACATCTTTATACCAGTCAAATACTTTATGCCTTATGTAAGGATAAATTAAGGCTGTAAAAATTTGACCGCAACCTCCCAGAATAATAAGCCAATTAGGAATTTGAGTTTTCATGATTTTTGATTTTGTACGTTATATGTAAATTGAATAGCGCTAGAAATCCAGAAACAAACAGCCAAATGAATAATAGTTCTATAACATCTACTCCATAGATATTTAATATTTTGAATGTGCTTGCAAGAAATATTGTAAGTAATACGTAAACGTAAAATAAATATTTAATCGGTTTTGGAAGCTTTGATATATTTCTTGATATGAAAACAGAAATACCTATTTGATAAACTCCTAATATTGGAAGAGCTATAATTGCTCCCCAAAAAGTTAATGAGATTGCCAACAGAATAATTGTTAAATAAAGATTGGCTTTATATATATATTTCATTTACGTAATTTTTAAACTTTCAGAAAATATTGAAAGTTATATTAAAAAAAATATTTGCTACTTCATCAGTTTTAAAACAGACTTTGTTAACCAGTTTTGTTTTTGGTTCACGAGTTTATTCATTAAAGTGTCCAGATCATCTGTTAAATCTTTTAAAGCTTTAGTTTGTTTTATTAATTCCTTTGTTTTTTCCGTGCCATCATTTTTAATAGAACTTACATCTTCCAGTACTTTTATAACAGGCTTTATTTCTCTTCGGCTTCTTTCTTTGGCAACTATTCTGGCTAATTCTTGTACATCTTTTTCAGTTGTAAAGAATTCTTTTCGTTCGCCTCGTACAATTTCTTTGGTTACAATGCCCCAATCCATTAGCTGACGCAAATTCATGCTTGTATTACCTCTAGAAATTTTCAATTCCTCCATAATCTCTTCCATAGACAATGGTTTTGTTGAAATAAAAAGCAGCGCCTGTATCTGCGCCATCGCTTTATTGATGCCCCACAACGTACCCAAACTTCCCCAAGTACTGATAAACTTTTCTTTTGCTTCTTGATATTCCATATCACAAAGATATAAATAATTTCTAAACTTTCAATAATTATTGAAAGTTTATTTTATTTCTAAATGAATATGATCGTCATGCCTTACCGCTTGACATCCATGAAAACGGATTTTATTTTCTTTTGAAAACCCTAAACGATGTTTCAAATAGGGTTCAACAAATATTTTTTTAGTTGATGGGATTGATAATAACTGAGACGTTAATATTCTGGTTCTCTCCTTATCAAAGTCTAGATCATTAATTTTTCCAAAAGTTAAATATTTTGAAAAGTCATATTGCCAATATCCTTGATTTAAACATTTTGAATTAGTTATATTTTGATTCGGTTCAACATAAATGCCATATCCTGAAATAGAAGGTTTTTTGTCTGTTGGATTACCTTCTTTGTTGGAATACATTAATGCTATATCCACTTTTTTACCGTCGTTATGACTTAGATGAGGCGGTAGAGGAAAGCCATTAAAAAATGGAAAGTTCGCGTCTAGATATGTGATCGATATTTTATTTGAAACAAATAGAGCGTGAGCTGAATTCTCTAATTCTGTTTTAAGTTTGGGAGTAACATAATTTCTAAATAATAAAGGGTAACACCAATTTCTGGGTTTTAGTTCATTGCTTAAAACGGGTAATTTTTCTCGTCCAAAGTATTTTGCTATTGGTGGAATGATTATAAGGTTAAATAAAAGGTAAACTAAAGGAAAAACATAACGTTTTCTTTTTTTAGTCAGTTTTGAAACCCAAATACTCAATAACCAGATTAAGCCTCCAACTTGAGTAATTGCAGTTAAGATTATGACAAAGAAAAGGTGTTTAACTAGTTTTAGAAACCTCATAAACACCTAAACGTTTAAATTTATAAACTTATTTCAACAACCCCGCACGTTTCAACAAAGCCTCAGGTTTAGGTTCTTGCCCTCTAAAACGTTTATAAAGCGTCATTGGGTTTTCAGTTCCTCCTTTGCTTAACACATTATCTTTAAATTTATCAGCTACCGTTTTATTGAAAATGCCTTTTTCCTTAAAATATTCAAAAGCATCAGCATCTAAAACCTCGGCCCATTTATAACTGTAATAGCCAGAAGAGTACCCACCTTGAAATATATGTGCAAATGCTGTACTCATACAGTTTTCTGCAACATCAGGATAGAGTTTGGTGTTTTCAAACGCTTTAGCTTCATGCGCTTTAACATTTTTAATATGGCTCGGGTCCACACCATGCCAACTCATATCTAATAGCCCAAAACTTAATTGGCGCAAGGTTTGCATTCCTTCATGAAAGGTGGCAGATTCCTTAATTTTTTCAACCAAATCCATCGGAATAAGAGCTCCAGTTTCATAATGGGTAGCGAACAATTCTAAAGCTTCTTTTTCGTAACACCAATTTTCCATTACTTGACTTGGCAATTCTACAAAATCCCAAAATACACTAGTTCCGGACAAGCTAGGGTAGGTGGTGTCTGCAAGCATACCATGAAGCGCATGCCCGAATTCGTGAAATAAAGTTGTTACTTCGTTAAAAGTCAATAACGAAGGCTTGGTTTTCGTCGGCTTTGTGAAATTGCAAACTACGGAAATGTGAGGTCTGCTATTTTCACCGTTTTTAAAGAATTGTGGCTTGTAAACTGTCATCCACGCACCATTGCGTTTTCCTGCTCTTGGAAAATAGTCAGCATAAAAAATGGCTATAAAATCACCTTTTGAATTGGTTACTTTATAAGTTAATACATCGTCGTGGTATTTATCTATGGTATCAATTTCTTCAAAATGTAAATCGAATAATTTTTCCGCTATTTTAAATGAGCCATCTATAACATTTTCAAGTTTGAAATAAGGCTTCAGCTTTTCATCATCTAAACTAAATAGTTTTTGTTTTAATTTTTCAGAATAATAAGCGCCGTCCCATTTTTGAAGTTGGTCAATACCATCTAAATCTTTGGCGAAATTTTCTAGATTTCTGAATTCTCGTTCTGCCGCAGGTTTTGCCTTTTCCAATAATTCGTTTAAAAACTTCTGAACGTTTTCAGGCGTTTCTGCCATACGTTCTTCCAAAACAAAATGTGCATGTGTTTTATATCCTAGCAGTTTTGCACGTTGATAACGTAATTTTACAATTTCCAGAACATTATTTTGATTATCTAAATCATCACCCTTAAAGGCTTTTGCACCTGCAGCGATTGACAGTTTTTTGCGCAACTCTCGGTTATCTGCATACGTCACAAAAGGAATATAACTTGGGTAATCTAACGTAAATAACCAGCCTTCTTTCTCTTTACTTTCAGCTAATTGTTTTGCAGCTTCTTTTGCACCATCTGGTAATCCTGATAAATCTGCTTCATTAGTAATTAGCATTTCGAATTTATTGGTTTCTGCTAAAACATTTTCACCAAATTTTAACTTCAGTTTGCTTAATTTTTTGTCAATGTCTCTAAGTTGTTCTTTTTTATCTTCTGGAAGGTTAGCACCGTTTCTTGAAAAGCTTTTATACTTTTTATCTAATAAGGTGTCTTGTTCGGTGGTTAAATTAAGTGTTGTTTTTGAATCATAAACAGCTTTAACACGTTTAAATAGATCCTCATTCAACGTAATATCATTACTGAATTCAGAAAGTAAAGGAGACACTTCTTGTGCTATTTTTTGAATGGTTTCATTAGTTTCAGCTGAATTCAAATTGAAAAAAATACTCGAAATTCTATCTAGCTTTTCCCCTGAAAATTCTAAGGCTTCAATAGTGTTTTCAAAAGTTGGAGCTGCATCATTATTTACAATGGTATCAATTTCTGCTTTAGCATCAGCTATGGCTTTTGTGAATGCAGGTAAATAATGGTCATCTTTAATTTTAGAAAATGGAGCAGTGTTATATGGTGTATTAAAACCGTTTGTCGATGAATACTCAATCATAATTTGGTAAAAAAGTGTTAAAATTTTAATTTATTATGCATGCACAGTAAATTAGTTATATATTCGCGCAGATTTTTCAGAGGAGTTAACTTTTTAACTCGTAAGAATTATTGTTAATAGCTATGGAACCTCGACAGTTTTGTCGGGGTTTCTCTATTTTAAATCCTTAGCAGATTCGTGTACTTTTAGCTTTAAACCTTCTTTGTAAGCTATAACCTTATCAAGCACACACGTATCATGAGAACCAATAATTTGGGCTGCTAGAATACCTGCGTTTTTCGCACCGTTTAATGCAACCGTAGCTACAGGTACTCCTCCAGGCATTTGTAAAATAGATAGTACAGAGTCCCATCCATCAATAGAGTTGCTGCTTTTTACAGGCACACCAATTACAGGTAAAGGCGACAAAGATGCAATCATTCCAGGTAAGTGAGCAGCACCACCGGCACCAGCAATAACAACAGCAAAACCTCGTGTATGTGCATTTTTACCATAATCAAATAATTTTTCTGGAGTACGATGTGCTGATACAATATCAACTTCAACTTCAATATCAAAACCTTTTAAGATGTCTATTGCATCTTGCATTACAGGAAGATCACTTTTGCTCCCCATAATTACACCTACTTTATTCATAAATTCCAAATTTTAAAAATTCCAAAATCCAAAAAATCACCACCTAGTTATTGGAATTTGGTTTTTAGTTATTGTGATTTAATCACTTATTACTTTAATCGATTTTTTTACTTCTTCAGCAATACGACGCGCTTCATTCAAATCTTCATTTACAATAGTTACATGCCCCATTTTACGAAACGGACGCGTCTGTTTTTTACCATAAATATGTGGCGTTACGCCATCCATGGTCATGATATTTTCTATGTTTTCATAAACTACGTTGCCAGTATATCCTTCAGCACCAACCAAATTTACCATTACGCCTCCAACTTTACTATCGGTTCTACCCAAAGGTAAATCTAAAATAGCACGGAGGTGTTGTTCAAATTGCGAGGTGTAACTCGCTTCTATGGTTTGATGCCCAGAATTATGTGGTCTTGGGGCTACTTCGTTAATTAAGATTTGATCATCTTTAGTTTGAAACATTTCCACCGCCAATAAACCAACATGATTAAAGGCTTTTGAAACATTTAGAGCAATTTCTCTAGCTTTTTTAGCGACGTCATCTGAAATTCTAGCAGGACAAATTACATACTCCACCTGATTTGCTTCCGGGTGAAATTCCATTTCTACCACAGGAAATGTCTTTGTCTCTCCCGATGCGTTTCGCGCCACAATTACAGCCAATTCATTTTTAAAAGGTACCAACTCTTCAGCAATGCATTCACCTTTAGGTAAGTTTTCTAAATCAGATAGCTTGCGCACTACTTTAACCCCATTGCCATCATATCCAAATTGTGCCGCTTTCCATACAAATGGTAATTCTAACCCGCCATTAGCAATTGCATCTTCAATTTCAGATAAATAGGCAAATCTTGAAAAAGGCGCAGTTGGTAATTCGTTATCAACATAAAACAATTTTTGTTTTGCTTTATTCTGGATGGTACGCAATGTTTTTGAGGCTGGATACACTTTTACGCCTTCTTTTTCCAAAGCTTCAAGAGCATCAACATTTACATTTTCTATTTCTATAGTTAATACATCAACCTGTTTTCCGAAGTTATACACCGCATCATAATCCATCAAATTGCCTAAATGAAATTCATCACAGGCAATTTTGCAAGGTGCTTCTTCGCTGGCTTCTAGTACACAAGTATAAATATCAAACTTGCGCGTATTGTACAACAACATTTTACCCAATTGGCCACCACCTAAAATTCCTAATTTAAAATCTGAAGAAAAATAATTCATTGCTAACTTTTAAAAGTACAAGTTAAAGATGCACAAAAATACACTTAAATAGTAAATTCTGTAACCAAATCGCAAATCAAAACATCGTAAAACGTAAATCATTTAATTATCTTTGCATTTTTCAAACCAAATTAAAGTGATAAAGCTTCACGACAAATATTTTAAACCGTTTATTTCTGCTAATGAAATTGAAGCAGCAGTGGATAGAATGGTTTCTGAAATTGCTAATGATTTAGGTGATGAAATTCCTGTTTTTGTTGGGATTTTAAATGGTTCATTTATGTTTGCTAGCGATTTTGTGAAGAAGTATCCAAAACCTTGTGAAGTTACTTTTATAAAATTGGCGTCTTACGAAGGCGTGAAATCTAGTGAAGATATCCAACGCTTAATTGGCTTAACCCAAGATTTAACAGGAAGAACAGTTGTAATACTTGAGGATATTATTGATACTGGAAAAACGCTGGCAGAAGTACACCGAATTTTTAAAAATGAAAATGCAAAAAAACTTATAATTGCAACACTTTTCTATAAGCCTGAAGCTTACAAGAAAGATTTTAAACTCCATTATATAGGTATAAAAATTCCAAACAAATTTATCGTGGGCTATGGTTTAGACTACGACAATTTGGGAAGAGATTTACCAGAAGTATATCAAATTAAAGAAACACAACATATGACTAATTTAGTATTATTTGGCCCTCCGGGAGCAGGTAAAGGCACACAAGCCAATTTTTTAAAAGAAAAATATAACCTTGTTCACATTTCTACAGGAGATGTTTTTAGATATAACATTAAAAACGAAACTGCTTTAGGAATGCTGGCCAAATCATATATTGATAAAGGAGCGTTGGTTCCAGATCAAGTAACTATTGATATGCTTAATGCTGAAGTTGAAAAAAATGCAGATGCTAATGGGTTTATTTTTGATGGATTCCCTAGAACTAATGCACAAGCTGAAGCTTTAGATAAATTAATGGATGAAAAAGATTCTCAGATTAATGCTATGATTGCTTTGGAAGTTGATGATGAGGTTTTGGTAAAGCGTTTATTAGAACGTGGAAAAACTAGTGGAAGAGCAGATGATGCTGATGAGTCTGTTATTAGAAATAGAATCGAAGTATATTATAACGAAACCGCTATACTTAAAGATTACTACACCGCTCAAGATAAATATTTTGGTGTGGATGGTGTTGGTAGTATTGAAGACATCACAGAGCGACTTAGTAAGGTAATTGACACCTTATAAGTATTCTTCACAAGAGTTTGAACTTTAAACTTTAAACTTAGAATTTTAAACTCGAAAAATGACAGAGGGAAATTTTGTTGATTACGTAAAAATGTATGTTGCCTCTGGTAAAGGAGGTCAGGGTTCTGCACATTTACACAGGGAAAAGTATATTACCAAAGGCGGACCAGATGGAGGAGATGGTGGTCGTGGAGGACATGTCATTATTCGCGGAAATTCTAATCTGTGGACACTATTTCATCTAAAATTCAAAAAACATATTCGTGCCGGTCATGGAGGCAATGGCAGTAAAAGTAGAAGTACTGGAGCCGATGGCGAAGACGCCTATGTCGATGTCCCTCTAGGAACAGTAGTTAGAGATTCTGAAACTAACGAAATTCTCTTTGAAATTACAGAACACGGCGAAGAAAAAATTATCGTAGAAGGCGGTAAAGGCGGACTTGGAAATTGGCATTTTAAATCTTCAACCAATCAAACGCCTCGATATGCGCAACCTGGAATGCCCATGGTAGAGCAATACATTACCATGGAACTTAAAGTGTTGGCAGATGTTGGTTTGGTAGGTTTTCCAAACGCTGGTAAATCTACGCTACTTTCAGTTATCACCTCTGCAAAACCTAAGATTGCAGATTATGAGTTTACTACGCTTAAGCCAAATCTAGGTATTGTAGAATATCGCGATTTTCAAACCTTTGTAATGGCCGATATCCCTGGGATTATTGAAGGCGCTGCTGAAGGAAAGGGTCTAGGACATTACTTCTTACGGCATATTGAACGTAATTCTGTGTTGTTATTTTTAATTCCAGCCGATGCAGATGACATTACAAAACAATATGAGATTTTATTGGACGAGTTGCGTCGCTACAATCCAGAAATGCTGGATAAGGAACGCTTAATTGCCATTTCAAAATGCGATATGTTAGATAGTGAATTGCAAGCAGAACTAAAAACAGAACTTGATAACGAGCTTCCAATCCCATATATTTTTATGTCCTCTGTGGCGCAACAAGGTATCACAGAACTTAAAGATAGACTCTGGAAAATGTTGAACTCTTAATTTTTTGGCGTTACCCTGTCGGGTCGGGCTTTCACTACTCAATCCCTCCTTCGTCGGGGATTTCAAACATGCCGTTCAATCCCTAACGCGGTGCCAATTTGCTAAAACCTCTCATTAATCCAATCAGCAATGAGTTGTAATGCAGAAGGGGCAAAAGTTTCTTCAATAGTTTTGTATTCGTCTACATTTCCAGTTTCAGCAGTTTGAAATAAGTGGTTTAAGTTTTCTAGTTCTTTGATAGTAACATCAGTATTTCCTGAGGCAGCTAGGGCTTTTTCTATTTCAGGCAAGTTCACTTCAGGTAACACTTGTACATCTTTACTACCATTTAAAACTAAGATGGGGCAGGTTGTTTTTTCTAAATACGCTTTAGGCTCAATTCTTATGAATTCCAACAACCATTTAGAATCTAAAATTTTGAATTGCTGTTCAATTAAAACGGGTGTAATCGAAGGCGAAACCATCGACATTGGGTTTTGTGCTTTAAAATCATTTAATCCCTTTGTGATTTTAGATTTGATGGTGTCGGTATTCTTATATTGCTTTATTGCGTCATAAATTATGGTAGTTAGTTTTTCATTTTCATCAAGCATCATTTTTTGTGCACCTCTTAGTTCCATCATTTTTCTGGATTGGGTTTGTAGAATTTTACCACCGTCCACACCCGTACCTGCTAATAGCACTACAAAAACAACATCTTTATTTTTAGAAGCCACAATAGGTGCAATTAATCCACCCTCGCTATGGCCAATAAGTCCTATTTTGTTGACGTCAACATCATTTCGGGTTTTTAGAAAGTGTATCGCGGCGTTTACGTCACTTGCAAAGTCAAAAGAAGTCGCATCCTTAAAGTTGCCTTCAGATTCCGCAATACCTCTATCATCAAAACGTAAAATGGCAATACCATTGTTTGTCAAATAATCTGATAATACCAAAAACGGTTTGTGATTAAAAGGTTTGAGATACGCATCACGATTTTGTGGACCAGAACCGCTAATTAGAATCGCTACAGGGGGATTTTTAATATCTTTTGGTAAAGTAAGTGTACCTGCTAATTTAATACTGTCGGCTTCACTATTAATCAAAACTAAATCTTCAACACTATATTCAAAAGAGGCTTTTGGTTCTTGTGGTCTTGCATTTTGCCCAACACTTAAATTGGAGAAAAAGTATAAAATTAAAGTAAGGCAAAACGCTAGTTTTTTCATCATGTTTGAGGAATATGTGCGCAAAGGCATAATTTTTGATTAAATTTATTCAAAAAAATCAATGTAATGAAGCAATTCTTATCAATACTTATAATACTCCTGTTTATATCATGTGCGCCAATTTATGTAAACTACGATTATGATAAAGCGGTAGACTTTTCAAAATATAAAACCTATCAATATTTTGGAGACATGGAAACAGGTTTAAGTCAGTTGGATACAAAGCGCCTTTTAGATGAATTAGATAAAAAATTAAAAGCAAATGGATTTGTTATTTCTGAAAACCCAGATTTTTTGATTGATATAAAAAGTACGGAGTTTAGAAACCCGCAGCAAGAAACCGTAGGTGTTGGTGTAGGCGGCGGCGGTGGCAATGTTGGTGGAGGTATTTCCATTGGTTTGCCTATTGGACAAAACAATATGAGTCGCGAAATTATTTTTGATTTTGTTGATGCGTCGAATAAGCAATTATTCTGGCAAGCTAAAAGTGAAGCGAGTTTCAATCCAAGAGCAGAACCTATAAAACGAGAAGAACGTTTTGCTGCAATTGTAGAAAAGGTTTTTAAAAAGTATCCAATGTTAAAATAGTTTGTTTTGAAAAGGGTAATCTATTCGAAAGTATTCATTATATCATTTTTTCTGTTTGTTTTTGCGAACATTGGGTTTTCCCAAAACAATAGTAAGAGTAAATATTACATTGTAGGTACATGGTTAAGAGAATCTTTAACAGCTAAAGGAGATTTGATTTTAAAAAGAAAAATAGTAAATCAAAATTCTAAAACTACTGAAATAGTCATCTCTAATAATGGAATAATTTTCGAAAATATAAAAAGCAATAGAAGGTGTGGGAATGATTTTCGAATGACCGCCCAAAAGGAAAATGGTATTTAGAAGATGAAATATTTCATACTACAAAGTCAATAATATCCAATATTCAAGCATATAAAATTGTTGAATTAAATATGCGTAAAATGATATTGACTCCAATTGCTCTAGAGTAATTTAATTTATAGATTTATAAAAGATTATTTTTTATGTTTTGTAGTTTTACATAAACAGAAAAACTATGAACACAATTCAAAATAAAGTCGCATTAATTACAGGAGGTTCAAAAGGCATAGGTTACGGTGTAGCACAATCTTTAATGGAAAAAGGGGTGCATGTTGCTGTAACGAGTAGGAGTGAGGCAGCTGCAAAAGAAGCCGCAAAAAACTTAAATACCAATAGTACAACGCAAGCCAACGCTATTGGAGTAGCTGCTGATGTTAGAGATTTTGAAAGTCAGGAAAAAGCTGTTGCTGAAACGCTAGAAGCGTTTGGACAACTAGATATTATTATTGCAAATGCAGGTTTAGGACGTTTTGGTAGTATTGAAAGTTTAAGTATAGATGATTGGAATGCTGTTATAGATACGAACTTAACAGGTGTGTTTTATTCTATTAAAGCTGGAGTTGAAGCTCTTAAAAAATCTAAAGGTTATTTTATTACTATTTCTAGTTTAGCGGGCACTAATTTCTTTGCTGGAGGTGCAGCGTATAATGCTAGTAAATTTGGTGTTACTGGATTTACCCAAGCTGTAATGCTAGATTTAAGACAACATGGCGTAAAAGTAAGTACGATAATGCCAGGGTCTGTGTCTACGTATTTTAATAATAATGAACCTGGAGAAAAAGATGCATGGAAAATTCAAATTGAAGATATTGGTAAACTTGTGGTTGATCTCTTAGAAATGCATCCTAGAACATTACCAAGTAAAATTGAAGTGCGACCAACTACACCTCCTTCAAAATAATTCGTTTAGTTTTTAACTATTTTTCTGCTAGTTAAGAGCGTATTATTAGTAAAGAAATTTGCAATATAGATTCCTGAGCTAAAATTACTTATGTCAATTTCTTTAGTTTGATAGGAAGAGAGTAATAACGATTGTAATTGCTTTCCATCTAAGCTTGTAATCTTCACTTTTATGTCAGTATCAGTATTACTTTCAAACTTAAAATTAAGTATTGAATTAGTTGGATTTGGATACAAGGAAATAGTATAGCTGTTCGATTTGGCATCTATATTGTCGACGCTTAATGCTGAATAATTGATAGTCCACGTTACTGTATTTACATGCACAGTTTCATGATTATCAACTCTTAACATTGGACTATTGTCGGTTATAACCGAGGTTAAGGTGTTACTGCCGTCCATCAAGTCTATGGCTAATAAAGAAACCATGTCAACATTATTTCCAATAGTAGTACCGTTCAAGGTCCAGACACTTTCCAAAGTATTGGGGTTCGGCTTTATCAAAGTCAATTCAAAATCCAAAGGAAACGTTGGGTTTTCAATATCACTTGAATTATCGGGAGTAAAATCATCAACAGGTGATACTAAGTCGTGTATTTTTTCAACCATACCTTCTTTACAAACAGCACAGAAATCTCTTCCTAAATAACGCATTTTACAGTTTTGATGTGGTCTGTTCCAGGTCGCTGCTTCACCAGAAGTGCCATACGCATAAACTCCAACACCATCATCGTTCAACCAGTTCTTCCATTTAATTAAACTTGGATCAGATTCTTGGGTAGAATTAATATCTTCTCTTAACCTTCCGTCTCCAGGGTAATACTCATCCAACAAATTAAAAAGAGAATGCCCTAATTCGTGAATAGCAATTTCGTTAGCGCTTGTAGCCATGGATGATATTGGAAATTCTCCACCGCTACCGCCATAAACCGTAGAATTTACTAAAATTAAAGCGGAGTCGTAGGCAGGAAAATTATCTGCTAGAACAGAAATAATTTTTGATCTAGCAATATTTGAACTTGGCCAGTCTATACCATAAAACAACAACCTATGAAATCCAAAACCATCAAATGTAGAATTAAAATAGGTGTCTGCTGTTGTTATAGGTGTAAGAGGTTCCGTAACATCGGTAGCTGTTGCAGGATGGTCGGCACCACTTTCATTAGAAGGTACTTTTATGGCGTAAACATTAAAATAATCACTGTATTCTAAAAAAGGGGATTGACTAAATAATTCAGCAGTAAAACTAGTAGCATCCGTTACAAACTGATCTAATTCAGAAGCTTGATAACCATCTCCGAGGATCACTAAATTTATGCGTTTGTTATCTTCGCCTTCATATTTTATAGTTTCTACATCAAAAACTTGTGCAGTACTAAATAGACTGAAAACAAATAATATCAATAAAGTCAAGGATCGCTTCATAGTTCACTTACTTTAGTTAATATTAGAGGATTTTCTTCATTATTAATGTTGATAGCAACATATTTAGTTTCTGGATATAGTTGTAATCTAACGGTAAATTCAGAACTATCTAACTCCATTTGTACAACCTTAAAATTTTTGGTTTCATCAACATATTCAACCGTTTTTACCAAAGGGTTTTTAATTAATTGTTGCGATACTATTGATGATGATGCATCGAGTTGAGCACAAACTAAATCTCCTAAATTTCCTTTTTTATCCAGTATTTTCTTTTGATTTTTAAGTGTGCCTTCTACTTTTTTTGAATCTAAAAATGCAACAGTTTTGTTTCCGTTTTCATTTTTCTTAATGATGTAGTTTAGAAAAACAATTTTTGGTGTCTGCTCTACCTCATACGTTTTTTCAGATGCAGACGCTTCTCGGTTAACACCACAACTGACGCATACTAGCGTACATAAGAATACTGGAAGCAGTTTTAAAAAAGCAATAATTTTGGGGCAACTGTAAGTCATGTATTTTATAGGTTAAAGTACATTTATACAGTGTAAATATAAGTAATTTAAGTGTCTTCTTCCTATTTAGGCTGTTCTATCATAATCCTCACACCCTCGCTATGGCTACTAAATTCTGGAGCATACATGCTTTGAATTGTTGTGATGCCATTACTCATATTTCCTGCGTTATTCACTCGTAAATCGTATTCAAACACATAAACGCCTTTTGGTAAATAATCAAAAAAGAAGTTAGTAGAAGCATCTTTAGTACTTTCATAATAGCCTAAACCATCTTGCCATTTGTATTTTGAAATGACATTTACGGGTTCTAAACCAGAAGCTCTCATATCTTTCATGTGCAAAAATTCCATGTTTCTATCGCTTTTTAATTCAATACGAACTCTGACTAAATCGCCTACTTTTAATTTAGTTTCAGAAGAGATTTCTGTAATTTCTTCACCTGTATCTGTATTGGTTTTTAGGAATAATTTTTTATTCAAACTTAAAGGCGTTTCTGCTGAAGTAATTTTATCTAAATCTTCAAAATATTGCCAGTATAAGGCACCCCAAGCGATACCTTGTCCTTTTTTAGAAATTTCTACCTCTGCCATTTCTGGTTTGATTTCAGAGGAAGCCCAAGACGTTTTATAATAACCGGTTCCAGCTTCAACTTTTACATCTTCTAATTTTGACGGTTCTATTTTTTGTCCTCCTAAAACCACATCAACCATATCGGTTACTGATAACCAATCGCTACCTTGGAGCAATAAAGCGTAAACAGCTTCTGTAGTTGCCTTAGTGGTTTTCCATTTATTGGTCTGTTTATTTTTAAGTAACCAAATTTTCAAATTGTCGATGGTTTCAAGATTCTTCGTTTCACTCTGAATGATAGAGCCAGATTCACCAAATGCTTCAATTAATAGGGCTTGCGTTTCAATTGGCGCTTGATACCAATACCATGAATTAGTGTTAGATTTCCAGTATATGCCCAATTCATCCGAAGTAATACTAGTTTCCTTCAAAGATTTCAAAATTTTTGAAGCTGTTTTTATATCATTATTTCTATGTGATACCAAAGTCATCATACCTTTAGCGTATAACGATCGTTTTACCCAATACTTTTGAATTTGTGATTGGTAATAAGCCATAATATCTTCTACTTCTTTAGATGTTTTAATATCTGGGAAGAAGCTTCTTATATACAAATAATGCAATTGGGTATAGCTCAAATGGTCTTTATTTAAATCTACTTTTGCATCGTATTTTCTGATGTCTTTGTATTCTTTGATGAATTGTTGATCTAGATATCTGACAGCTTTTTTAATCATAGATTCTTCGCTATCGCTCTGAATGACATTCAGTTTAGAAAGGTGGCCAAAACCAGCAATAATATGTTGTGTGATATATCGATTTTCATTTCCGCCTTTAAACCAAGACCAACCGCCAGAATTCATTTGGTTGCTTTTCAATTTGTTGATTGCCGATTGTAGTTCATTATTCATTTTATTCAAATCGAATAGTAAGGCAATACGTTTTTTCTGTTCGGTTTCGCTTTGTGCATCTCGTAACCAAGGCGTTTCTTGAATTAAAATTGATTTTAATTCTTGATTTTTTTCCAAGTTTGAAAGTAGTGCGTCTGTGTTACGCCACTGCTTAAAAACCTCTTGAATTCTAGGGTTTGAATTCGCAATATGGCTCGCCAAAGCATTGGCATAATATCTCGAAAAGGTTTGCTCATTACACTCATAAGGATATTCCATCAAGTAAGGCAATGCTTGTACCGCATACCATGCAGGATTAGAAGTCATTTCCAAAGTCAGCTTATGATGTTTAAGCGTTGTTGAGGTATTCGTTTTTAGCTTATCTAACGTAAAGCTTCTAGTCTCGTTACTTTTTACCCACATTGGTAAGGTTTCTGTAACCAACATTCTGTTTGAAAGTACAGGAAGTGCATTTTGTTCACCATCACTAAAGTCTCCTGATGCTGCTAATATTTTATATTGAACCGCTTGTACATCATCTGGAATGGATAATTGCCAAGAGACTTGGGTGTTATTTTCTTTTTCTACTGAAAAGGTTTGGACTGCGCTAGACTCAACAAGATTTTCCGTAATATCTTCTCCAGAAATAGCATCAGTTAAAACTAATTTGGCTTGCCCTGAAAGTGCTTTATCTGAAAGATTTGCAATTTTCGTACTTATGGTGATGTTGTCGCCTTCACGTAAAAATCGTGGTGCGTTAGGTATTACCATTAATTCTTTTTGTGTTACTGCCGTTAAACTTGTTGTAGCACTTTCTAAAGTTTTGGTATGCGCTAATAACTGTAATTCCCACTGGGTTAAGGCTTCTGGGGTAGTAAAGCTGAAACTTATGTTGCCTTCTGCATCCGTTTGTAATTGTGGAAAGAAAAATGCAGTTTCTTGCAGGTTTTTACGGATTTTGATGTTGTCGAAACTCTTTTCCCTGTTATCAACTACTTTTGCTTTTTTTAGTTTGAAATAATATTCTGGATTTTCTAGACTATCAACTACTGTGTATTTTGCTTCTTTTTCGAAACCTGCATCATCTTGGGCTATTCCATATTCGACGGATTCTTCTGCAAAACTATCCATTTCAATGGCTACTCCAGCTACTCTACCTTCTAGTTTTTTGTTTACACTTAAATTAGAATAACCTCGTAAAATAAGATTTTTGTTATTCCCAAAATATAACCCAAACCAATTGAATCTATCATAACCTTGAGGTATAAAATTATGTGAGAATCGTTCTTGGTATACTCTAAAGTATTTAGTGCCAAAACTACTTTGCCCCGTTGCATTGCTATATGAATAATAGGTTGGTTTTTTTATGGGGTTAAAACTCCAGTTATGCGATTTAAATTGATCTAGCGATGCATCGTACATACTTGCCAATAATTCGGCACTCACTTTATCGCCTTTAGGACCTTTAATTTTAAACTGCCAAGTTTCATCAGTTCCAGGTTGTAGCTTATCTCTAAAGGTTAGTGTTTCAATGTCTAAATCTGTGCTTGGGTAAGGTACAGCTATGGCCACATTACCAGATTGAAAACTATTAAAAGCCGCAAAACTATAATTCACTGCAAAACCGCCTAAATCATCTTGGGTCACAGGAACACTAATAACTCTTTTGTTGTTATTAAGCGTGATAATTTCCTTTTTTATAATAGTTCTGTCTTTTTCAACTGTTATGGTTATGGCAATATTTTCAGCTGAAGAAGCTATAGTGATATGTGCTGTATCTCCAATATTATAAGACGATTTGTCCGTTGAGATATTGAACAACTGATGATCTGGAAGCGTTTTGTCGTTTTCACTAAACACCATTGTTTTTGCTTCATCTTTAACTACTTGTCCAAATTTATCCATGGTTTCTAATGTGATAATATACGCACCAGATTCCCACTTCTTCATCCTACCCAATTCTAAAGTTTTGGAGTTTTCAGTGTTAAACGACTTTTCTAAAACTAAAGCACCTTTCTCCCAATTACTTGGTAGATGTTCATCAGTATACGTATCATATGGAAATAGTGTTTTAAACTCTGCTTTAGAAAATTCTTGATAATCTGGTGCTAACCATGGACGTATTCTTAACGAGCGTTCAGGAGAAATTAACTTATAGATTTTTATAACACCTTTTGCAGGTACAAACTCTCCATTCAAATTTTGAGTATTTACGGAAATAGTATTGTCCTTTTTGGTTTTGTCTAGGTTTTCAGCGACACTCAAATTTGCTGTTAATGCATGGTAACCAACATTCACAATTGTAGTTGCACTTCGGGTTTCACCATTGATATCAGTAACATCTGCAGTAACTTCATATTTAAAAATTGGGAGGCTGCTCTTATCAACACTTTTATCTGGAAGCGCTTTAAAGGTAATCTCAAAATTCCCAGAATTATCTGTAATAGTTTCACCATGAGTAATTTCTTGAGGCTCACTGTTTATGTATGGGCGATACCAAAAATACCAACGCGGATACTGCACTTTTCTATGTACACGATATGCTACTTTTGCATTGGTAATGTTACTGCCTGCGTAAGCTAAAGCATTGCCTTTTACAGTTACCGAATCGTTAATTTTATAAGTTTCTGTAACTGGATTAAACTTGGTTTCGAATTTTGGGCGCTTGTATTCTTCTACTGAGAAATATGTGCTGGTATTCAAATAAATTAATGCCTTTCCGGTGCCAGAATCATAACCAAATTCAATATAATGCGAGCCTGTAAGTCCATTATTTGGTAGAATGAATTCTCCAGAAGCAGAACCAAATGCATTGGTTGTGAGTTTTAATGTTTTTACAGCCTCACCATTTACATTATGAAGAATAGCACTAACGGGTTTATCAGCAAAAACCTCAGAAGTTCCATCTTCGGTTTTCATAGCTATAGCCTTAAAATAAACAGTTTGCCCTGGTCTGTAAATACTTCTATCCGTAAAAAGAAAGGCAGTGTATTGTGTTTTTTGCTTTTGGATTTTATAGCGTTGATTCAAATAATAGTCACCAAAATAAGCCAGTTCGTTCCCTTTTTTAACTTTAAGGTTTATGTTTCGGTACCAACCACTTCCTAACTTTTTCAGCTGTATTTGCCCAAGTTGGTCTGAGGTAAAATTTTCAATTTGCTTAGTTCTATTGTTTCTTTTGTAATAAGACACTTCAACTTTCGCGTCGGCGTAGGGTTTACCATTATTCCTGTTAATAATTTGAAAAACTTTATAGTCAGGAGTTTCAGTTTCAACCAAAGCCATGTTAGTAACCTGTAGTTGTGCAAAAGCAAAGTTTTTATAGGTATTTTCTTTGTTAGTCGCTACTACTAAATATCTTCCGTTTTCTAGTTTAGGAACTAAAATTTCTGTGGTATGGGTTTGAAAATCACCTTCATTTTTCAAGGTGCTTTCCCAAGATGCTACAGCATCCAACTTTTGAATAAAATTCCATTGCTCATCTTGTCTGTAAGTTTTATTAAATGTTTCAACCTGGCTTTCAGAAAGTTGATATGCTTTAAATGAAACCGCATTTAAATTCTTGTAATGCACCAAAATGCGAGATTCTTTTTCAATTGGCAAGAAGGCTTCAGCAGTAATTCGGAGCGTTTCATGGCAGATTTGTAACTTCAGAATATTACATTTTTCAGCAGCACGACTTTTTGGGAATTCAGCAATAATACGTTCGCAAATTTCTACAGCGTCTTTGGCTCTCCAACGATGCTCAACTTGTTTTCTGGGAATGTATTGCTGGCTTTGTTCAAAGTAAATCGAAGCGATTTCAAAATCATACAATCCGGAAACTTCATGTTGCTCTAGGCGATGACTTTCATTTTTTAAAGTAGATAATAAAAGTGCGTCATTATCATCAAAAGTGACGTGTTCATGTACAAACCTCAAACGCTCAATATTTACATCGGCTAACGCAAAAGGTGAATTGTCTTTTAAATGAAATCTAATTAAGGATTTATAAATTTTTAATGCATGTAATTGCAGCGATGTAGTATCTTTTGAAGCTATATTTAAAACTGAAAACGCTTCAGCATTCTCTAAAAACTTAGGGTCATCTATTTCAAATTTATAAGCAGGTTTAGTGATGTGGGTTTCATTGGTTTTGTAGAATTCTAATGCTGTATGACTTAAAAAATCAAATAGGGTAGGTCTGAATACTTTAGAATCTTTTTGGGTGTTTAGTAATGCATCGTAAGTTGTTAAAGGTTCTTGTTGTAGTAGCAATCCGTTCTCTAGTGACTTTTGAAAGTGTACATGCACTTCAGTAAAAAGCGTTTCTAAATCCCAAGTTCTAAAATCTTCAGCATCAACTTTTTCAGAGGTTTTAGTACGGTTGTAAAACTTATATCTGTTTTGTTGAAAGTATTGCCAATACAAATTCGCTAAAATGCTTTCAAGAATGTTTTTAGTAGGAAATTCACTTTGGGCAATTTCGCTCTTAAAATTATTTATAATGCTCAACTGCGCATCTTCTTCCAAAACCAATGCATACTTACTTTTAAAAAGCATGGTTTTTATCACCTGTGATTGATTATCATCCTTTTTGGCCTGCAACGCAATAGCTTCAACAGTTTTTAATGCAGATTTTGGCAAACCTTCCTTTTCAAAAGCTTCCACTTCTTTCCATGAACGCTCATAATTTTCATTTTGAGCTTGGGATAGGTTTGAAAATAAAAGAATCATAAAGAGTATTATAGTTTGTTTCGCCAGTGCTAAATTCATTTCAAATTAGTTTTATGTCTAAGCTACGTTCAAAAGCCATTCCAAAAAAACAATAAATGGGTGAGTGCTTTCGTTCGATGAGTGAAGTTAATCATTTTAAGAGTAAACATGCACATAAAAGTATTAACGAAACGCTAAATCTTAAGATTATCTTAATCGAAAAACAAACTCAATCAAAAAAAGTTATTTTTGTGGCAGTTACCCAAAACCTATGAAACACCTCATATTCTTTTTTCTAATCCCATTTATGTGTTTTTCTCAGCAAACACTTGAGAATGTTGAAGAATTTATAGCACATAAGCAATTTGAAAAGGCAAAAATATCCGTTCAAGAATATTTAGAAACGCATCCAAATGATTTAAAAGCAACAGAGCTTTTAGGTGATATTTACGGGTATCAAGAAAAATGGAATGAAGCCATTGAAGAATTTGAGAAATTGGTAGTAGCAAAGCCAGATGTTGCGAATTACCACTACAAATATGGTGGTGTTTTAGGTATGAAAGCCTTACAAAATAAGTTTAAGGCTGTTGGGTTTATAGGTGACATTAAATCATCATTTACTAAGGCTGCAGAACTTGATAAAAACCATATTGATGCACGTTGGGCGCTGGTAGAATTGTACATGCAACTTCCAGGAATATTTGGAGGTAGCAAGTCAAAATCATTAAAGTATGCCGAGGAGTTAGAGGCACTTTCAAAGGTTGACGGCTATCTTGCTAAAGGCTATATTTATGAGTACGATGATGAGCCAGAACTTGCAGAAAAGTATTATAAAATGGCCATAGAAGTGGGTGGTTCACTTACCTGCTTTAATAAACTTGCAACGTTTTACGAAAACAAAAACCAACCAGAAAGTGCCATAAAAATCATAGAGGAAGCCAGTACCAAGCATCAACGCAATGCATTGCATTATCAAATAGGTAAAGTGGCAGCAGAGTATAACGTAGCCTTAGAAAAGGGCGAAAAATGTCTGCAAACGTATATAAATAACTATTCTGCAAAAGATGGTGTTCCAAAGGCTTGGGCGCACTACCGTTTGGCGCAAATTCACACGCACAAGCACAACAAGTTGCAGGCGTTGGCGCATATAGATTTAGCGCTCCAAGAATTACCCAAGATTAAACCCTTTAAAGTTCAAAAAGAAAAGATTTTGCAGCTTTAATATTTGGGCGTTACCACAAGGGTCGGGCTTTCCGTTATATCTTTTTAAAAGCGTCATTACGAGGAGCGAGCGACGTGGCAATCTGTTAAATACATTTCCATCATGTAGAGTTAGTTCTTTTTTGTTTTTAAAAAGGATGCCACTACAATCCCTAACGCAAAAGAAACTTCCGTCTTCTAAATTTAGTTTCGAACTTTTAAACATTAAGCTTTGAACTTTAAACTGATAGTTTGATATTTGTTACATGAATGTACATTTTATAGCCATTGGCGGTGCAGCAATGCACAATTTAGCATTAGCACTTCACAACAAAGGATACAACGTAACAGGAAGCGACGATACCATTTTCGAACCTTCAAAATCAAGATTAGAGGCAAAAGGGTTATTGCCCAAAAGTTTTGGTTGGTTTCCAGAAAAAATCACTTCAAAATTGGATGCTATTGTTTTGGGGATGCATGCAAAAGCAGATAATCCAGAGTTGTTAAAAGCTCAGGAACTAAGCGTTAAAATTTACAGTTACCCAGAGTTTTTGTACGAGCAATCCAAACACAAAACCCGTGTTGTGATAGGTGGAAGCCATGGAAAAACAACAATAACCTCCATGATTTTACATGTAATGCATTACCACGACAGAGATGTAGATTATATGGTAGGCGCACAATTAGAAGGGTTTGATGTAATGGTAAAACTCACTGAGGACAACGATTTTATTGTTTTAGAAGGCGATGAGTATTTAAGTTCACCAATTGATAGACGTCCAAAGTTTCATTTGTATAAACCTAATATTGCACTGTTAAGCGGTATTGCTTGGGATCATATTAACGTATTTCCAACTTACGAAAACTATGTAGCGCAGTTTAGTATTTTCGTAGATTCTATTGTATCTGGTGGTAGTATCAATTACAACGAAGAAGACCCAGAAGTAAAGCGAGTAGTAGAGGCTAGTGAAAATACCATTAGAAAACTACCATACCAAACACCAGCGTATACGGTGGAAAGCGGACAAACACTTTTGGAAACACCAGAAGGCGACTTACCAATTGAAGTATTTGGAAAGCACAACCTAAATAATTTGGCGGGCGCCAAATGGATTTGTCAGCATATGGGCATTGACGAAGACGATTTTTACGAAGCCATTTCTACATTTAAAGGCGCTAGTAAACGTTTGGAAAAAATAGCTGAAAGTAAAAATAGCGTAGCATATAAAGATTTTGCGCATTCGCCTAGTAAAGTTGAGGCCACAACCAAAGCGGTTAAAGAACAATACCACAACCGAACCTTGGTAGCTTGTTTAGAGTTGCATACGTATAGTAGTTTAAATGCTGAGTTTTTAAAAGAATACAAAGGCGCACTTGATGCCGCCGATGTAGCAGTAGTATTTTATTCGCCGCATGCTGTGGAAATTAAAAAATTAGAAGAAGTATCGCATCAACAAATAGCAGATGCTTTTCAGAAAGATGACTTAATTATTTACACCAACCCAGACGATTTCAAAAACTTTTTGTTTTCTCAAAACTTTGATAATAAAGCCTTATTGCTAATGAGTTCTGGTAATTATGGAGGTTTGGATTTTGATGCGGTTAAAGAATTAATTGTTTAACCTATTTTAGGTTCTTTTTAAAGAATTTTATAGTGCGCTCCCAAGCTAATGTAGCTGCAGGTTCATCATACCTAGGTGTACTGTTATTATGAAATCCATGATTAACACCAGGATAAAAATGGGCTGTATATTCAATGTTATTTGCTTTTAAGGCAGTTTCATAATTTGGCCATCCAGCATTAACACGTTTATCTAATTCAGCAAACTGTAATAGTAACGGGGCTTTAATTTGAGACGCGTCTTCAGCAGATGGTTGTCTTCCATAGAATGGTACAGCGGCTTTTAAAGTCGGTATTCTAACGGCCATCATATTAGATATCCATCCACCAAAACAAAAACCAACTACTCCTATATTACCGTCACAATTTTTATGATTTTTTAAATAATTATATGCGGCGATAAAATCTTCCAGCATCTCATTTTTACCTCTTTTGCGTTGCATTTCTCTTCCTTCATCATCGTTTCCAGGATAACCACCTAAAGGAGAAAGTGCGTCAGGAGCTAAACTTATAAATCCTGCAACAGCTGTTCTTCTTCCAACATCTTCAATGTATGGGTTTAATCCTCTGTTTTCATGAACTACAATGACTCCCGGGTATTTCTTGGCTTTTTTTGGTTTAGAAAGTAAGCCTTTAATAGTGCCTCCGCCTTTAGGAGAGTCATAATTAATAAAATCTGAATCAATACGAGGGTCATTAGCTTGAGTGACCAAATTATCTAAATAATTCGGACTAATAAAACCTAGTAGAGAGGTAACCGTAATACCACCGACAGCATATAAAGACAATTTTTCAATAAACTGACGACGATCTAATTTGTTATGTGCATAGTCGTCATAAAGGTCAAATACTTCTTGTTTTATATCTTCTTTTTTAAGTTTCATGATTTAGAATATTTAAAGGTGGTCGAAAACTTTTGGTATTTATGTAATTTACAACTTTTATTTTGTTGTTCTAACTTTTAAATAAATCAGGCAATGGTACTTAAATAAACTTAGTCGCTCTGTTCAAAATCCACCAAAAGCCCTTCAAAAATCCATTTAGCTAAAGCTTCTCTATTTTCATAATTCAAAATACGCCTTTGGTCTTTTTTGTTTTTAATATTACCCAATTCAATATAAACCATAGCGGGTAAGGTGTTTTTTATAACATATAAACCTCGTGAACTTACAGTACCTGAATAGATGCGGTTGGGTTGGTGTTTTGCGTATTTCTTTTTAAACGTATTATGAATGTTTAAGGCAAGTTGTTTTCCACTTTTACTCTTATGGTCGTGGTAAAAGAATACGTCAATATTTTTGCCTTTGCTTCTACTATCAATATGCGTTACAATTAACCTTTGGTAAGCGCCTTTATGTTTTAAGTACAACTTATTTACTGCTTTGGTGCGCTCTCTTAGTCGTAATTTTTGACTTCTGGAAATTGGGTGTTTTGGGTAATAGGTTTCATCATAATCTACTTCAAGTACTTTTTCATTTCGTATACCATCGTTTTTATCTTTAATTATAATGTAAACTTTGGCGCCGTTGGCTAAAAGTTTGCGAGCCAACCTTAAAGTAACGTCATAAGCATATTCATCTTCAGAAATAAGTTTGCCAGCATAGGTTTCTATAGCTCCAGGATCTGGACCACCATGACCAGAAATTAAATAATAAACCCCACCTTTTAATGCGTCACTTTCTTTAATTATAGTTTCATGGTCTTTCCCAAAAATTGAGTTTGTAATAGTTTCTTTTTTAGAAACAATAATTGTATCCTTTGGTTTAGGAGATATAACAATGGGAATACTATCTTTTATTGACGAGATTTCAGGTTTGAGCAATGTGTCTTTTTCTGGGATTGGTAAAAGATATACTTTACCAATTTGCAAACCATTATTTGGTTTCAATCTGTCTTTGTTTAATTCAATAAAAGGTTTTAAATATTTAGTTGGCTCTAAATCGTTCTTTCTTAATAATGAATAAACACCATCTCCATTTTCAGGAGTAACTTCCTTTGTTGAGGTTTGAGCAGAAACGGAAAATACCATTACAGGTGAAATCAATAAAAATAGTAGCGTTTTATGCATTTAGCTGTTTATGTTCGTGAATTACTTCAATATAAACGATATTTAAGTGTGTTTATTTTTGTAATAAATTTAGTTTTCTGGTAAGCTACAATCTTTCAATTCAACTCCTAAAAGTTTCAAAGAAATCTTATTTAATGCAACGTTGTCATGAGAAAAGTGATATACACGATGCCAATGGGAGGTCGTTTCATTAGGTTGTAAAACTTTTAATGGAGCATTAGATTCTAACTCAAAAAAATCAGCACTATTATTATAAATTGGAATAGCCTCACCTTTGTATGGTTCATCTTGTACACTAACAAAAGAATTAGAATATAAAGAGTCTTTCTCTTTTTTGTATTGTACAATTGTAAGTCGGTTTTTACTTTTGGAATAGCAGCCATAAATATCAGGAGCTAGTTGTGGTGGTACACCAATTTTGCTGCGATACTTTCCATCGCCTTTGTATAATAAGATGTTGTTTTTTAATTGTAATTTGGTGCTATCAAGAGTACCCATATATTGATAAATGTCTTTTAATTTAGCTTCACTTTTCAATGGGATAATTACAACGGTGTCATCCGTCCCTTGATACATGCCAGCACTCCACAATCCAACTAATCCAGTTTCCTTTTTCCAAGCGATAGTATCTTTATTTGTTAAGCTATTTTCAGTTTGAAACGCAACAAAATTTGTATTATCGTCAATTAAAATATTAAGGTGTTCTTGAATGTTTTTTTTGTTTAGTAATTTAATAGTTCTGTCAATTTCCAAATTAAATGAAGTACCTACAAAATTAGTTAGTTGCATGGTTTTATGCATCCTCACAAAGTCTTCTCTGGTTTCTAATATTTGGTAAGATTCGGTATCAATGGGTTCAGGAACTTCCCAATTATCATCACTAATAGGCTCTATTTGTTGATAATAAAATGAAAATTGTCCACCTAATGGTCCTATCCACAGGCGCTCTTCTCCACCAATTCCAGTGTTTTCTTCTAGTTTAGATATATTAATCCACCCATTATAACCGCCATTTAAACCTTGATGAGTGCTAGCTATTACCTTTCCTTGATGATAAGGAGAAATAATAAGTCTGGATTGCCCTTTATTGGAGGTTAATTCAATAACATTAGTACTTGCTTTTATGATAGTCAAAAGTGAATGATAACTGGCTTTTGAAGGCGATTGTCTACATCCTATAACACAGACTGAAAAGAAAAGAAGTGCTAAGGCGTTTTTCATTAAGGGTAATCTTATTTGCGATATAAGAAGTATTGATTTACCAAATCGATATAAGCTTGTTTCGCTTCATCTTCCGTAACATCTTTTACTTGAAATAATGCATTAGTTTTGAATGCATTTATAATTGACTTTTTGCTACGAGGTCTACCGTAATCATTAGTTGCTTTTTTGTAATAGGCGTAGAGTTTTAAAAGTATATCTGCAGGAAATGGCTCAGTATGTGCATTTACACGTGCAACAGCTTCTTCAAACACTTTATCTAACGATGATTCACTACTCATTAACTTCAGCTATAATACTCTCTCCTCCACGAACTTTTTGATTGAGCTCTACCTTTATTTTTGTATCCAGAGGTAAAAATAAGTCTACTCTAGATCCAAATTTAATAAATCCAGAATCTGCACCTTGCTTTGCAATGTCATCAACTTTGGCGTAGTTCACGATACGTTTAGCTAAAGCACCAGCAATTTGTCTGTAAAGCACTTTGCCGTATTTTGGGTTTTCTACAACTACAGTAGTTCGTTCGTTTTCTTCACTTGCTTTTGGATGCCACGCGACTAGATATTTACCAGGGTGATATTTACTAAATACAACGTTTCCACTTACAGGATACCGCGTAACATGTACATTTAAAGGCGACATAAAAACACTTACTTGCAAGCGCTTTTCATTAAAATATTCTTTCTCGAAAACCTCTTCGATAACTACAACTTTTCCATCTACTGGAGATACCACATTGCCATCGTTTTGTTGCGTATGGCGTTTAGGATTTCTAAAAAACTGTAAAATCAGAATCAGAAATACCAATAAAGTAACAAGAATCAATGTCCGCAACCAAAATATTGAAACGAAACTGTCTGTCAATAAAAAGCAGGCAACTACAATGATTAAAGTAAAGAGTATTATTTTATGACCTTCTTTATGAAACATAGTGTAAAATTCTTAAAAATAAGTAAATAAAAGGGGAAGCAAAAATGATACTGTCCAATCTATCAAGTAAACCTCCATGACCGGGCATAATAGTGCCACTGTCTTTTACATTGGCTTGACGCTTAAATTTTGATTCTATTAAGTCTCCTAATGTGCCAAATACAGTGACTATTATGGCAAGCATTAACCAATTTGTAAAATTCAATGTATCAGTTAAAATAGAAATAAAATAGCTAGCGATACAAGAGAAAAACAATCCTCCCAAAAATCCTTCCACTGTTTTTTTAGGTGAAATTTTTTCAAATAGTTTTTGTTTTCCAAAATTCTTTCCGATAATATAAGCAAAAGAATCATTTACCCAGACTAAAATAAAAGAAGCTAAGAGTATTTTAGGGCTAAAAACACTAGCAATTAATTCTAGAAACACAAAACCACTTGAAAGGTAAAATGTAGTGATGATAAAGCGTTTTGTGCTGAAAAGAGGGATTGTTTTTCGAGAAAATAAATCTTTAATCAAAAATAAATCCACAAAAATAGTTAGTACGGTCAGTATCTGTGTAGCTTCATTTAAACCTGTGTCAGAGTTTAAAGCCATCCGCCAATACCCAAAAACGACATACAGAATAACAAATATGAAATAGGGAATAATGCTCTTTAATTGAATTAATTTATTAAACTCAAATAAAGAAAGGAAACCTAGAATAAAAAACAGAACGATAAATGCATGAGGGGTATTTAAGCTAAGAACAACAATTAGTAACGTTACATATAGCAAACCAGATAGTGAGCGCAATAACATGTCTTTCATATTCTAAAGCTGCTTAAAATTATAAATCCTCTAATAGCAGCAAATATAAGTTTTTTGCACTACTACCATAACTTAAAAAGTCTTTTTCATCTCCAGATTTGAAATGCTTAATTGTTGTGATATTAGTTGGGATGTGTTGCCTGTTCTTCGATTTGATACCTCTTAATCCTTCGCCTATATTGTCAACAATTTGACTCGTTGTAGCAAAAACAATAACGTTAAAAGGTAATTCTGGTAATTTTTTCGTAGCAATTTGATTCGAACTTATAAGAAGGGAACCATCAGTAGCAATAAGATTTTCGCAAGTGGTTAGAAAATAAGTAGCTTGATTAGAGTTTTTTGTTGCATCAATATTGCAAGACTTGAATTTTTCCCGAAGATTATCATCAATTAAGAAAGCGGGCTTATCTTCCCATGAGTTTTCTTGAATGATATAGTCGAAATTAGAGAATACTTCATTTAAATCATCGCAATACAAGAACTTACCACCATTAGCCTTAAAGTTTATTGTGAACTTTTCGTCTATCGGCAATTTAAGTTCTGGCATGTATTTACCACGGTCATCAGACTTTATTTCCTTTTCGGACGGTTTTGATTTTAATCCGAAAATTTTCTTAAAAAGATTCATTCAGGTGCTTGCTATTAACCTTTTTTATTGAGAGTTTTCCAAATATAAAAAATCTTAAACTATTCATAAGATTAATTTAAGATTTTTACCAAAAGCTTAACGATATTCAATTACTCTTCTGTTGTTTTTTCTTCTTTATCTTCTACTGGCTTCTCTTTTTCAAAAGGGCGCTTTCCAAATATTTTCTCGAGATTGTCTTTGAATATTACTTCTTTTTCTAAAAGTACTTCAGCTAGTTCTGTTAGTTTATCTTTATTCTCTTCCAGAATTTTGATAGCTCTTTCGTACTGCTCTTCAATAATATCAGAAATCTCTTTATCAATCAATTCTGCTGTTGTTTCGCTATATGGTTTTGTAAATCCGTATTCGTTTTGTCCAGAAGAATCATAATAGGTTAAGTTACCAATTTTATCACTTAAGCCATAAATAGTTACCATGGCTCGCGCTTGTTTTGTTACTTTTTCTAGGTCACTTAAGGCACCAGTTGATATTTTATCAAAAATCACTTTTTCTGCAGCACGACCTCCCATAGCAGCACACATTTCATCTAACATTTGCTCTGGACGCACAATTAAACGTTCTTCAGGTAAATACCATGCAGCTCCCAAAGATCTTCCTCGGGGTACAATAGTTACTTTTACAAGTGGCGCAGCATGTTCTAACATCCAACTTACCACAGCATGTCCAGCTTCATGGAAAGCTACTGCTTTCTTTTCACTAGGTGTTATGATTTTATTTTTCTTTTCTAAACCACCAATAATTCTGTCTACGGCATCCAAGAAATCTTGTTTGTCTACTGCTTTTTTACCGTTTCTAGCAGCAATTAATGCAGCTTCATTACAAACATTTGCAATGTCTGCTCCAGAAAAACCTGGTGTTTGTTTTGATAAGAAATCGGTATCTAAGTCTTTGGTTTTCTTAAGCGGTCTTAAGTGAACTTCAAATATTTCCTTACGTTCACGAACGTCAGGTAAGTCTACAAAAATTTGTCTATCAAAACGTCCAGCACGCATTAAAGCCTTATCTAAAATATCAGCTCTGTTGGTAGCAGCCATAACTATTACGTTAGTGTTTGTACCAAAACCATTTCACCTGCAACCGCTTTTGCTAGCAAGGTTTTACCAGTTCCTGGAGGGCCTACTAGCAATGCACCTTTTGGTATTTTACCACCTAAAGTGGTGTATTTTTCAGGGTATTTTAAGAAGTCAACAATTTCTTGCACTTCTTCTTTGGCACCTTCTAATCCGGCTACGTCCTTAAACGATGTTTTAACTTCAGTGTTTTGATCAAATAATTTTGCTTTAGATTTTCCAATGTTGAAAATTTGTCCGCCAGCACCTCCGCCAGCACCACCAGACATTCGACGCATAATAAATATCCAAACACCAATTAATAGTACAAAAGGTAATATTCCAATTAAGAAATCTGCCAAATGATTTTCTTCAGTAATATATACTGGTTCTAAATCTAAATTTTCTCCTTCAATAATGTCATTCAACTCATTTTGAAAGATTTCTAACTCACCAAATTCAAATCTATAGTTGGGCGTTTGAGTAGAAGATAAACTAAAGCTTGTAGGCTTCGATTTCTTATGAACTTCTTTTTGAGATGCCTCCTTAGTTAAGTATACTTTAGCAAGCCTTCTATTTACAATTTCCACCTTTGCAACATCTCCATCTCTTACAAATTTGAAAAATTGTGTTGGATTTGTTGAGTTTCCGGTGTCAATTCCGCTATTATTGAAAAGTGTAAATACCAAAAACAGGGATAATATTATCCCATATATCCAATACGGACTAAATTTTGGTTTCTTTTCTTTTATATTTTTATTGTCTTTTGCCATGTTCTGTTTTTAGTAACTCGTTTCTATTACTGTTGTTTTTGCATCTCCCCAAAGGCTCTCAATGTCATAATACTCTCTTATATGCTTTTGAAACACATGTACAGCAATATTTACATAATCTAATAATACCCATTCGGCATTGTCAGCGCCTTCTACATGCCACGGATGGTCCTTAAGTTCTTTACTTACTTTTTTCTGAATGGAATTAACTATAGCGTTAACTTGAGTATTTGAAGTTCCTTCACAAATTATAAAATAATCGCAAACTGTATTTTCAATTTCCCTTAGGTCTAAAATACTTATTTCCTTACCCTTTACATCTTCAATTCCACTAATTATAACTGATATTAACTGATCTGCGCTTATTTTTTCTTTCGCCATTAATTTTATTTAATTTGTGCAAAGTTATTATTTTTTTAGTTCTTTATCCTTTAAAATTATCACAAGATTTTAAACAATAAAAATAACCTCTAAATGCCTATAATCAAACTTGATGCCATTGACTCTACCAATACCTTTTTAAAGGGAATGATTAATTCGCAAACCGTTGAAGATTTTACGGTGGTAACAACAAAATATCAATCTGAAGGAAAAGGACAAATGGGAGCACATTGGACTTCTGAAGCATCAAAAAACCTTATGTTTAGTATGTTTGTTGATGTTTCTAAGATTGAATTGGAACATCCGTTTTACATTAGCATGGTAACAGCTTTGGCTTTACGGCAGAGTTTAAATTCATTTTTAATACCACAATTATTCATTAAATGGCCTAACGACATTTTGTCACAAAACAAGAAAATTTGTGGTATTTTAATTGAGAATGTCATGAAACGAGGCTATGTAAATGCTTCAATAATTGGAGTGGGATTAAATGTAAATCAAATGGAGTTTGAAATGTTGCCAAATGCATCGTCATTAAAAAAAATAACAGGGAGTGTTTTCGATACAGATGAACTTTTAGATTCAATTCTTTCAAGCATGAAGTTGTATGTTGAAAAGCTGAAAAACGGCAATTTCAAAGCATTAAAAGAGGAGTATGAATCCTATTTATTCCGAAAAAATAAACCCTCAACATTCAAAGATGCAAAGGGTAATTTATTTTCAGGTTATATAAAATCTGTAAAAGAATCTGGTGATTTACAAGTGTTATTAGAAGATAACATCACCAAGGCTTTTACTTTAAAAGATATTACCTTGATGTATTAAACCGCTTTAGGTAAATTGGTAGCCAATGTCTCTATAAATTTTGAAATAGGACCTTTCACCATCATCGCCATCATTGGATTGAAATCACCATTAAATTGTAATTGCACATCGCTATTCGCATGTTCACCTTCAGAAATAACAGCAGTTAAAGAAAAGTCTATTTTTCCACCACCAGCACCAAATACAATTTTATTAGGTGGTATGACTTCTTTCTTTTTTAATATAATTTCTGGCATCCCTTTTAGAGCAAATAAAAATTTGTCTTCACCCAATACTTCAAACTTACTAATGTTTTCAGGCATTAAGGCTTCAAAATTTTTAATATCTGATATAAAGGTAAAAGTATCTTCTGGAGTTTTAGATACGCTTACTTTTGGAGATTCTAAATTCATAATAAATTAAATTGTTATTTGTTAAGCTACTTAGTAATTAGTCTAAAGGACTTTTTAACTAAACAGCATACTACGATTATCAAATAGCGTTCCATTCACTAGGATTAGAATTCCATTCAGTTAGTAGCTCTAATTCGCTTTCAGTAATATAATTGGTTTGTAAGGCCTGTTCTAAAAGGCTTTCATAATTTCCAAGTGTATGTAATATAACCTCTTCTTTTTCAAAATTTTCTTTTGAAACTTCAAATCCATAGGTGAAAATAGCCACCATACCTTTTACGTTAATGCCGCCATCTCTTAGGGCTTTTACAGCGTTCAAACTGCTTTTTCCAGTACTGATTAAATCTTCAACCACTACAACATTTTGTCCTTTTTCTATAAAACCTTCAATTTGGTTTTTTCTACCGTGGCCTTTGGCATCTGGTCTCACATAAATAAAAGGCAAGTTCAAGTACTCTGCTACCAACATGCCTATGCCTATGGCGCCTGTGGCTACTCCGGCAATAGCATCAGGTTTTCCATACTGACGCTCTATATGTTTTGCCATAGTTTCGCGCACATAGTTACGAATAGGTGGGAATGAAAGAATAATTCTGTTATCACAATAAATAGGTGATTTCCAGCCAGAAGCCCAAGTAAACGGTTCTTTTGGACTCAATTTTATAGCATTTACTTGCAATAAAACTTCAGCTGTTTTTTTGGCGATATCTTTATTAAAAATCATGATGCAAAATTAAACATATATTTAGGATTACATAACTCGTTTTTCAGGAATAAAATATTTTTTTCAACAATGGTTGGTTTGTATTTAAAAATGATATTTTTACCAAATAGAACTAGCATAAAAATAGCTACATGTATAAAATATTTGTTGGTGATAAGCCTATAATTTTAACTACTAAGCCAAAGGATAAAAAAGGAGTTAAAAACTATAATTTAAAGACAGTTATTCTCCGGAATGTTATACGAAAGCTGAACAATAGTTCTATTAAGGAAGCGCGATTGGTGCATAAGAATGAAGAAAAGCTACTAAAAAAATTCTTGAAAAAAGCACCAAATGTTATTGCTGGTGGTGGTAAGGTTTATAATGATAAAGGTAAAGTGCTTTTTATTTTTAGAAATGGAAAATGGGATTTACCTAAAGGTAAAATTGAGAAAAAAGAAAGTATTGAGGAAACTGCAATAAGAGAGGTTGAGGAAGAGACAGGTGTAACAGGTTTAAAAATTACAAAGCCATTAGAAACCACGTACCATATTTTTAAACGCCGTGGACGCTACAGAATAAAAATCACATATTGGTTTGAAATGAAAACGTCTTTTGACGGTAAATTATATCCGCAGGAAAAAGAAGGAATTACTAAGGTGAAATGGCTAGGGAAAAAGAAAATTGAAAAGGCTATGGAAAACTCGTATGCTAATATCAAGATTCTTATTGATTAAATTCTATTTTACCCTAAATACTGGATACTGCATATGTGCTGATTCGTAATGTTCACTTTGTTTGTGCAACCAATCCAATTGTGCGTACCAATTGTTATTAAACTCGGTTAAGTCTTTTTTACGATGCTCAAATGCTTCTTTAAGTTTTGGATTGTTTTGTAAAAGTTCTAATGCTTTATCTTCCCAAACATAAGGTGAGAATCCTTCCTTTTGTTGTAAAATGGTATCAAAGAAATTCCAGTTAAAAAAAGAGTCAGGGGCTTCTGGTTCCAACGTTGCCATTAAATATCTGAATGCATATTGATCTGTTTTGATGATATAGTCTCCGGAGCGAAATTGTATTTCTTTATCAAATGAAGTGACTTTTGTATTATAATGTTGATAATGGCCCTCATATGGTATTTTTCGTGTTTCGAAACTCTTTATACGATACCCTTCCACATTCAAAATAGTGTCTTTTTTAAAAGTAGTCATCTCGACGTGATTCAGCTTTAATAATTCAATCACTTTATGCCACCCTTGCGGAACGATATAAGCGCTTGGTATTTCAACTTTCAATTTTGGTTTATAATAATTTTGATAGTTTGTAGTTTTGGTAAAAGGTTTTGTTCTATCATATTTTAGTCTATCGAAACCCGTAATTTCACTAGTTACAATATTTGCTTCATAACCTTTAAAATTTAATGTTGAAGTCTGGGTAGTATCAATTTCCCAATCTAAAGTATAGTGTTGGTTTTTGTGCATTAAAAGCGGCATTTCTTTTCGTAGATTTTTGATGTGTTCAGCATCAGTATCTACAATCTCAATCATGCTTTTCATCAATTCATAAGTGCCTTCAACACGTTGTTTGTAGGGTTTAAACATGTGTGTTTCTACCATCATTCCTAAAGTATTAAATAGGGTAGTGTACCCAGTGGAGTATCTTGGATAATCCATAAATTGCGAAAACCCTTTTTCGGGAACACTATTGAAAACATTAACATAAGGCGTGATGTCCCAATCTTTTTCCTTAAGTTTTTGCTCTAAATTTGGCATCATTTCAGTATGTAAATAATTGCCAAGTTTGTCGTCCAGTTTATTGTGCTGCGTGAATAAATGAGTAAGTGTATATTGATAATCTGCACCATTACTTACATGATTGTCTATGAACACATCAGGCTTTATAGAATGAAAAATTTGTGCAAAGGTTTTTGCATTTTTAGTGTCACATTTTATAAAATCGCGATTTAAATCATAGTTTCGAGCATTACCTCTAAAACCATATGCTTTTGGTCCGTTTTGGTTTGTTCTAGTTGTTGAATTTCTATTTAAACTACCACCAACGTTATAAATAGGAATAGTTGCAATAACGACATTTTTCGGCATTTCAATTTTATCTTGAATTATATCTCGAAATAGTAGCATTGTAGCATCTATTCCATCAGACTCTCCAGGGTGAATGCCATTGTTTATTAATAAAATTCGTTTGTTAGTTCTAATGTTATCAAAGTTAAATACTGCATCAGGGTTTAGTGTAACTAGATGTAACGGTTTCCCAGAATCAGTCTCTCCAATGCTATTTATTGAGATTTCAGGATAGGCATGGGCTAATGCAGTATAAAAATTTATAGTTTCTTCATATGTAGCAGTTTCTAAACCACCAGATGTTTCAAATCGTGTTTCAAAAGTATAATCAGATGTTTCTTTTGAGTTTTGACAAGCAATACACAACACAAATAAGAAGAAGATTTTTTTCATATTTCAACTTTAAAAGCTAAAATTACGATAATTTATAATGACTACTTGACAAGAAAATTAAGGAAACATTAGTGATTTTGTAACTCATAGAGTTTTAATTGTTTAATATGTAAATAGTAACAGTAATACTTGTCTAAGAGGTTTTAAACTGTAAATTTGCACCTTCAAAAAACAAACCATGACTGCATTTTTTAGAAAGCGTGCAAAAAACGCCAAAAACGATATTTTAAGTGGACTTACAGTGGCCTTGGCCTTGGTGCCAGAAGCAGTTGCATTTGCATTTGTTGCAGGAGTTGACCCACTAGTTGGACTATACGCAGCATTCATGATTGGTTTAATCACTTCTATTTTTGGAGGAAGACCTGGAATGATTAGTGGTGCAACAGGAGCTCTAGCAGTAGTTATGGTGAGTTTAGTAGCTGAAGGTAACGCCATGGGTGAAGCCTCAGAACAATTAGGATTATACTATTTGTTTGTTACAGTTATTTTAATGGGAATTATTCAAGTGATGGCAGGTGTTTTAAAGCTTGGTAAATTTGTAAGACTCATTCCGCATCCCGTTATGATGGGCTTTGTAAACGGTTTAGCCATTGTTATTTTTCTATCACAATTAAACTTGTTTAAAGACGCTAATGGCGATTGGTTTACAGGTTCAGAGATGTGGATTATGTTAGGGTTAGTTGGTTTAACCATGGGTATCATGTTCGGTTTACCTAAACTTACCAAAAAACTCCCCGAAGCTTTAATAGCCATTTTAGTAGTATCTGCAATTGTGATTTTTGGAAATTTAGATGTAGCTACTGTTGGAAGTTTTATTCGTGATGGAGGTGGAGAAGGCCTAAAAGGTGGTTTGCCACAATTTCAAACAGATATATTTAATAAAGTACCGTTCAATTGGCAAACTCTAAAATTCATTGGGCCATACGCAGTTATTTTAGCAGCAATCGGACTTATAGAATCCTTAATGACATTAAATTTAGTAGATGAAATTACCGAAACCAGAGGAAACGCCAATAGAGAATGTATGGCACAAGGCGGTGCCAATATTGTTACTGGTTTCTTTGGCGGTATGGGTGGTTGCGCTATGATTGGGCAATCGTTAATCAACATAAAAGGTGGCGGCAGAGGCCGATTATCAGGAATAGTGGCGGCAGTAGCATTATTAATCTTTATACTGTTCGCATCTGGGTTAATTGAACAAGTGCCAATTGCGGCCTTAGTAGGTGTAATGTTTATGGTAGTTATCGGCACATTTGCATGGAGTAGTTTTAGAATTTTACGAAAAATACCGCTAACCGATGCCATCGTATTAATAGCAGTGTCGTTAATTACGGTTTGGAAAGATTTGGCAGTAGCCGTTATTGCAGGCGTTATTATCAGCGCACTGGTATTTTCTTGGGAAAACGCCAAACGCATTCGTGCAAGAAAACGTATGAGAGAAGACGGTACCAAAGTTTACGAAATTTGGGGTCCTTTGTTCTTCGGTTCAATTAAAGCATTTAACGATAAGTTCGATGTAAAAAACGACCCAGAACAAATAGAGATCGATTTTGTAGAATCACGTATCAGCGATCACTCTGCTCTAGAAGCCATTTTTAATTTGGTTGAGAAGTACGAAGCAGCAGGAAAATCTATCAAGCTTAAACATTTAAGCGAAGACTGCAAGGTGCTATTGTATAAATCTAATCCTAAGTTTAGGGAAGTAATAGTCGAAGATATTGACGATCCGCGCTATCACCTTGCCGAAAATCCAGAAGCGTTTACAAAACCTCTTTCAGAGTATAAACTTTAAGATTTAAGAATTTTTTATTTGGGCGTTACCCCAAAGGGTCGGGCTTTCACTACTCAATCCCTCCTGCGTCGGGGATTTCAAACATGCCGTTCAATCCCTAACGCACATGTCAGCCAACGTTGTTTTATAACCGAAAGTGATTTGTTTTTTGGAAGATTCGTTTAATGGGTTGACGGATATGCGCCGTTCTTTAATGGCTTATATCCGCCGTTAAACGAAGTTAGCAGAAATTTTTGACAAAATCAAGTAAGAACCTTAGTATTCAATTCACTATTCCTAAACTAAAAACTCAAGGGTGAAAATCCGTATTCCTCTCAGCGCATCGGGCGTTTCAATTGCTCCTTAACACGCTCAAAAGATTGTTTGCTAGCACGTTCCCAACGGTAAATATTATATGTTTTGTCTTTGTTGGCTTCCTGTTTGGCTTCTCTATCTCTCAATTCTTTAACCCAATTAAAGCGCTTTTTGGTGATAGAAATCACCAAATCGTCACCACAACCTAAAGCCTCCAAAGCATTTAAAGCAGCAATAGAAACATTTTGCACTTTATCATTGATAGCACGTAATAATACAGGAACAGAAGAACATTGTCCTGCATGCTCTAACGCTTCAGCAGCCAATTTTCTGGTGTTGTAGTTACCATGTTTTAAGGCATACTCTAGCTTAGGCACATCTTTAGTCTCCATCCAAAAACTTATAGTGTTTTCAGAAGGTTGAGTAACCTTCAATTTAAATAAGACATATGTGATGTTATGTAACATGGAGTAGTGCAGATTAACTACTTATATGTAGCTAATTTGCCCAAAATGTTACAAAAGGAAGTATTACTTAACCCTCACGCTATCTGGAACTAATTTTGTGTAATCTCCATTGTTTTTAATGACATCGCGTACAATCGAAGATGCAATATAAGAGGTGTCTGCTGAGGTCAATAAAAAGATAGTTTCAATAGGCGCCAAATCTCTATTGGTATGTGCAATGGCTTTTTCAAACTCAAAATCCGCTGGATTTCGTAAGCCTCTCAATATAAATTCTACATTATTTTTTAAGCAAAAATCAACAGTCAAACCTTCATAAGTCACCACTGTTACTTTAGGTTCATCTTTAAACGCATCAATAATAAACTGTTGACGTTCTTCTAGAGTAAACATATATTTTTTAGATGAGTTCACACCAATAGCTACGATGATTTCGTCAAAAAGTGTAACACCACGTTTAATGATGTCGTAATGTCCTAAAGTTAGCGGATCAAAAGACCCTGGGAAAATGGCACGTTTCATACGTTAAAAGTACAATTTTTATTTAAGTGCTTCCTCAATAGCATTATCAAACAAATCCGAAAGAGAAATACCAGCAGCAGCGGCCTGTTGAGGCAAAATACTTGCCTTTGTAAGTCCAGGAACAGTATTCATCTCTAACAAATGAGGTTCACCATCTTTAAAAATATACTCACTTCTTGAGAACCCAGTCATTCTTAAAACTTCATATACTTTTTTGGCAAGTGTGTTGACTTTATCTTCTTGTTCAGGCGTTAATCGTGCAGGTGTTATTTCTTGGGATTTCCCTAAATATTTTGCTTCATAATCGAAGAAATCATTTTCTGAAACAATCTCAGTAATTGGCAGTACTTTGGTTTCGCCTTTATAAATAATTACCCCAACCGAAACTTCTACACCGTCTAAAAAGGATTCTATAATAATCTCGTCATCCTCCTTAAAGGCGACATCAATTGCCTGTTGTAAATCTTCTTTTTTATGAACTTTGGTAACGCCAAAGCTGCTTCCGGCTTTATTGGCTTTAACAAAACAAGGCAAACCTACTTTGGCGATAATGGCATCTGCATCAACGGTATCTCCTAAATTTAAATAGTAAGATTCGGCAGTTTTTATGCCATAGGGTTTTAAAACACTTAAACAATCACGTTTGTTAAACGTAATTTGTGCTTGATACATAGGGCAACTGGTGTGTGGAATTCCTAATAACTCAAAATACCCTTGCATGTAGCCGTCTTCCCCTGGTGAACCATGAATCGCATTAAACACACAGTCAAACGTTATTTTAAAACTATCTACATTTATTGAAAAGTCGTTTTTGTCAATGGAAAATTCCAAATCTTCATCATCTACATACACCCATTTATCTTTAAAAATGTGAATGCGATAGGGATTATACTTAGCGCGGTCTAAAGTTTCGTATACCACGTTACCACTAGTTAAGGAAATTTTATATTCGCTGGAATATCCTCCCATGATTATGGCTATATTTTTCTTCATTTAAATTATTTTGTCATTCCCTCGAAGGAGGGAATCTTTTTTTATAAAACTTTATTGGTCTAAAACGTACAATAAACCGTATCTATATATAGTTAAGCTAAAATATCATATAAATCGCAAAACAAAAAACAGTTCTGTTTTTATATATTTGCCTAATCGAAAAATCTGCAAATGAGTATCTTTAAGTTTCTATTCAGCAAAACATTTTTAAAACAATTAGGGTTGGCTATTATTGTTTTAGTAGTATTATGTTTTTTAATGTTAAGAGGATTAAAATCAATGACCAATCATGGTGAGTTTGAAACGGTACCAGATTTAAAAGGCAAATCTATTAGTGTTGCCGATATGGAATTGAGTGAGAATAATTTAGTAATGCAAATACAAGATTCGGCAAACTTTAATCCTGATTATCCAAGATTTTCGGTAATTGACCAAGAACCTGCGGCAGGAACTAAAGTAAAAGAAGATAGAAAAATATACTTAACACTAAATCCATCTGGATATCGAAAGGTAGAAGTGCCAGATTTAAGAGAACGTACATTTAGACAAGCAGAACCTAACTTAGAAGCTTTAGGTTTTAAAGTGGGCAACATTACTTATGTGGACAATTTAGGAAAGGATATTGTACTACAATTGAAATACAAAGGAAAGACGATAAATCCAGGAGATAAACTGCCAAAAACCTCTAAAATAGATTTAGTTTTAGGCAACGGAAATCGCCCTTAGCATTAGCGCTAAACTAATGCACTTATGGAAACACACGGACCACAATTACCCGAAGAAGATAACCTTCATGAACATTTTGCTTTTACTGTAGATAAAGGACAAGCACCTTTGCGTATTGATAAGTATTTGATGAACTACATCGAAAATATTGCGCGTAGTAAAATACAAAGTGCTGCGAAAAATGATGGTATTTTGGTGAATGGCACACCCGTAAAATCTAATTACAAAGTGCGACCAAATGATGAGATACGCGTACTTTTTACACACCCTACGTACGAAGCTTTGTTGGTTGGGGAAGATATTCCGTTAGATATTGTTTTTGAAGATGAGCATTTACTAGTTGTGAATAAACCCGCTGGTATGGTAGTGCATCCTGGTCATGGCAATTATTCTGGAACTTTAATAAATGCATTGATTTATCGCTTTGATAATTTACCAAACAATTCTAGCGAGCGACCAGGTTTGGTGCACCGTATAGATAAAGATACAAGCGGACTTTTAGTAGTTGCAAAAACCGAACAAGCTATGGCACATTTGTCCTTACAGTTTGCCGAAAAAACTAGCGAACGCGAATATGTAGCTTTAGTTTGGGGTAATGTTGAAGCTGATGAAGGCACTATTGAAGGTAACATTGGTCGCCATCCTAAAAACCGACTACAAAATACCGTGTTTTTAGATGATGAAGCAGAAAAAGGGAAACCTGCCGTTACACATTATAAAGTTTTAGAGCGTTTGGGGTATGTTACGTTGGTGTCGTGCAAGTTAGAAACAGGACGCACACACCAAATACGTGTACACATGAAACACATTGGGCATACCTTATTTAACGACGAACGATATGGAGGTAATGCTATTTTAAAAGGTACCACATTTACCAAATACAAACAGTTTGTAGATAACTGCTTTAAAGTATTACCAAGGCAAGCTTTACACGCTAAAACTTTAGGGTTTGAGCATCCCAAAACTTGTGAGTTTATGCGTTTTGAAACGCCTGTCCCTGAAGATATTGAATTGTGTGTTGAGAAGTGGCAGAATTATGCTAAGCATCAGGAATTATAGTTTACAGGCTCTTTTGATGTTTTAATATTTTCATAATTCTACTATTTATGATTTCTGATAAGTTCCAATTGTACAGTTTAGGATCTGTGGTATTGTAAAATATAACAAGAACAGCGTCTAAGTCTTTGTGATATTTTGCAAAACTCTGGTACCCTGGAACCCAGCCAGCATGCTCATATTTATAGATGGAAGCATATATTTCTTTTTCGCCCTCTTCAAACAATGAACCATCGTTTAATGCTCTTAGAAAAGTGCCAACATCTTGTGCCGTGGCATGCATGCCATAATCGTTTGTCTTTAAATCATGAGAATATCCTACATGATAACCACTCATCACATCGTCTATATTTACTTCACTTAGCGAAGCGAATGTATTATTAAGATTTAGTGGTGTTAGAATTTCTTCCTGAATGAATTGAAAGTTACCATAACCCAATACATTATCCATTATTTTATTGATTAACAGGTAATTTGTATTACAATATTCATAATCTTCATCGGGCTTAAAATTCGCTGGTTTATCCAGAATTAAAGCTAGACTTTCTTCATAAGTCTCTGTTGGAGCTGCCCAAAAATTAGGGGCATCAGTAAAATTAGGAATACCACTTCTATGCTGTATCATTAGCCTCAAAGTAATTTTATCAGCGTTTTCAATTCTTCCTGAAAGCTCAGGTAAATAATCGGTAATGGTTTTATCTAATGAAAGACGCCCGTCGTTTACCAATTTGGTAACAGCCACAGCATCATATAACTTACTTATACTAGCAATTTTAAATAAAGCTTGTGGTTTGGCAGGATTCTTAGTTTCTTTATTATGCCAGCCAGAAGTATAATATTGAGGCGGTTGACCAGCTTGGTCTACGTAAACGATTATTCCGTCAAATCCATGAGAAATAGCTTCATCTGCTTGCTCTTGAATAGTATCTGGTAGAGGAAGTATCCATGCCTTGACTAAAAGCCATGGCACGAAGAACATAGAAACTATAGTTCCTCCAAATAGTACTATTCTGAATATTGTTGTTTTTTGTGTTTTCGTCATAATATTGTTGATTTAAATATCGTCAGCTTATTTAACTATTTCTATTACAACATTCCCTCGTTTTCGGCCTGAATCAACATATTCATGAGCTTTTACGATGTCATCAAGTTTAAAGTATTTATCGATAAAAGGCTTTAGTTTTTCATGTTCTGCCATGTCTTTTATTTGTTCGAGATTTTCAGTTGTTTCTTTAGTAAGCATTTTAATTGAAACGAAAGTACCATTGGGGTGTAGAACTTTTTTTGCGTTTGATTTTGTTGTTTTTCCCACTGCATCAAATACGATATCGAATTTTTCTTCATCCTCAGAGTAGTCATCTTTTTTATAATCTATCAAGTCCTTAGCTCCTAATGATTTTACCATTTCAAAATTCAATGAACTACATACTCCTGTTACTTTTGCCCCTTTTTGATTTGCAATTTGTACAGCATAGCTGCCAACACTTCCAGAAGCACCATAAACCAGTACGTTTTGTTCATCTTTTAAATTAGCTTTCTCTAAAAGAAACATTGCAGTCATTGCACCAACTGGTAATGCTGCAGCCTGCTGGAAACTTAAATTTTCTGGTTTCAATGCAACAACACCGCTTTTCCACTTTTCAGGCAAACATATATATTCAGCATGCGAACCTGTGCTTAACATGGTTGTGGTCCCAAAAACAGCATCACCCACCTTGAATTTAGTAACACTTTTACCAATCTCTTCAACTACTCCAGCCAATTCATGCCCCAAAATTTTCTTTTTGGGTTTAAAAAGTCCGAATAGTAATCTAGCAGGAAGCCAGAACAGTGGAGGAAAATCTGAGCTTCGAAGTCGTACATCTCCTGAGGTAACTGTTGCCGCATGTATTTTAATAAGCATTTCATTGTCTTTTGGACTTGATCTTACTACTTCAGTGACTTCAACGACATTTGGAGCACCGTACTTTTTATATATAGCTGCTTTCATTTTTGTTAGTTTTATTAAATTTATTAAAAGGTTTTACCTTTTTTGATACCTGTTTTTTAGTTTTTGCTTTAAGATACCATTTCAATCCAAATAGTGGTCTTAAAAAAGTTACGCGCCTCAATAAAAATTCATAAATAAGAAAACAAGTAATAAATGTGAAAAGCGTTATTCCTATAAATTGAAGCCAAGGATTAATAGGTAATGGTAAAATTAAGTATGCACCAATATATAACACAAACATATGTATAATGTAAATTGGGTAAACAGCTTTACTTAGGTAAGCCAGAAGAGGACTAGGTTTGTTAAGATAATGATATCCTAGACCAAAAACTCCAAATATCCAGCAGTTAGATTCAATAGCTGTAAGATACATGTTTGATATTGATTGGAAACCGGTAAATCTTAATACATATAAAGCAGCAGCAATTCCGATATATAACCACTTCCACTTTTTTACTGTTTGCCAAAAAACTTTACCGCTATAGACAAATAAGAATCCAAAAAGGAATGCAAGAAAGCCGTTAAAAAAGCCATGCCATGTTTTAGCATAAATTTCAAATAATTGAGGCTTAACAAGACCTATTTCTATCATAAAAAACACTGACATCAATAATGGTCCTATAGCATAAGTCATGATTTTTGAAATTACTTTTCTGAAAGCCCCATTTTCATGTTTTTTCAAATAGAAAAACAATGGTGACAACAGAACAACATAAACAAAAATATTACCTAAAAACCATAAATGACCGCTGTCTGGAAAGTAGCTTAATGGCATATTATAATATTTCTGAAAGATGAACATATGCAATGTCGTAATTGCTACAAAACCAAAAAGAAAAGGTAATAAAATTCGCTTTGAGCGTTCTAAGAGTAATGTTTTCCAGTTTCTTTTTCTCATTGCAAAAAACAAACCCATTCCAGAGACATAGAATAGTAAGGGAATGCGCCAAACATTTAGCATAGTCATTGGTTTCCACAAATTTTCTAAAGCCTCATCACTTCTTATAAAGCCAATAAACATGGCCCAAGGTTGGAAAATAATGGCAATATGGTAAATTAGTAATAAGCCAATGGCAATTACTCTTAACCAGTCTATATCTTGTCGTCTATCTGTTGTCATTTTAGTATATTTTTTAATATTATTCTAGCATCATTGCCACTACAGGACGTGCTTTCTTTAGTTCATCCATGTTAAGTGTAAATCCCATTGGTTGTAATTGTTGTATCAGCATTTCATAGAATGGTTTAACTTCTTCAAAGTTAGCGGTAACCGTTTCTCTGGGTGTGGCTCCAAAATTGTTACGTATATTTTTGTCTGCTTTAGCATCAATAAGCATTTGAACGATTTCAATTCGCCCAAAGAATGCTGCAGTATGCAATACGGTTGACCCATCATTATTTTTTAAAGATAAATCGGCTTTCGCATCTATAAGTGCTTTAGCAATTTCAAGTTTGTTGAATGTAGCTGCTGAAATTAAAGGAGTTGAGCCGCTCATAGCTTCTTTTTGATTAATATCAGTTCCGGCTTCAATATGTTGTTTAACTGCTTCAATATTTCCAGAAATTACTGCGGTATGGATATCTACACTAGGTTTATCCAATGTTTTTTCGATTTCAACTGTTTTGCTTGCGGTGTTCTTATTATTAGTCTTCGCGCAGGCAGTAGCTAATAAAATGATAATTAATAATGTGTTTAATTTTAATGTTTTCATGATTTTAATTTTTAATAATTGATATTTAGATTTTTGTTACTACAAAGATCAGATAAGAGGGTCAACCCTTATGAACGCTTATGTAGCGATAAGTATAAAGTTTGCTGAAGCAATGAAAACTATGATGCAGAAGTATAAATTATGACGCAAGTGCTAATTATTGTCGAAGAATTCAGGGTGAAGAACCACTTTGCGTTTGAATTAAATTTTCTAATTTCGTAAGAGTACAAAATAGTATGTCTAGTACCTCATTTCAAGGAAAATTTATTGAACAAGCTGAAACCATTGTTTTGGAGAATATCTCTAACGAACAATTTGGAGTTTCAGAGTTAGCAGATTTGATGAATATGAGTCGCTCAAACTTGTTAAGAAAGATTAAAAAACAAACATCGTTGAGCGCGAGTCAATTTATTCGTCAAGTGCGACTTGAAAAAGGAATGGAACTCTTAAAACAAACTGATTTTACAGTATCTGAGATTTCATATCAAGTTGGATTTGGAAATAACTCTTATTTTACTAAATGCTTTAGAGAATATTTTGGTTTTTCACCAGGTGAAGCTAGAAAAAAAAAGGATGAAGAAATAATTCATGAAGAAATAGTTGGTGAATATTCTATTTTTAAACAATACCGCTGGTACATTATTGGCGGGATTTCTTTAGTTTTATTTTTTAGCATTTTCTTTTTTTCTGATAATACATCCACTTCTTCTAGTACGCAAGATTCCAGCGAAAAGAAATCTATAGCTGTATTACCGTTTAAGAATTTGAGTAGTGATTCTAATAATCTCTATTTTGTGAATGGTCTTATGGAGTCGGCACTTAATAATTTACAAAAGATAGAAGATCTCAGAGTGATAAGTAGGACTTCTGTAGAAAAATATAGAAATACAGATAAGACAATTTCAGAAATAGCAAAAGAACTTAATGTTAGTTATTTAGTTGAAGGCAGTGGACAGCGTGTCGGAAATGAAGTGTTATTAAATATCCAATTGATTGAGGCCTCTAATGACACGCCTATTTGGGCAGAACAATATAACCATGAAGTGGTTGATGTATTTTCATTACAAAATATAGTTGCTAAAAAAATTGCTAATGCAGTACAAGCAACAGTTACACCTGAAGAACTAGAGTTAATCGAAAAAAAGCCAACAGATAACCTAGAAGCATATGAGTATTACTTAAAAGCTCTAGATCCCTTTCAAGCAGGGACAAAAGAAGGGTTGGAAGAAGCCATTCCCTTTTTTGAAAAAGCTATAGAAAGTGACACCCAATTTGCATTAGCTTACTCTAAACTTGCCATATCATATTATTATTTAGATATCTACAAGACGGATAAAAAATATACAGATATTATAAACCATTATGCCGATAAGGCGCTGCTATATGATTCTAAATCTGCCGAAAGTCTTATAGCTAAGGCACTTTACTATATGCACAACAAAGAATATAGATATGCAATACCCCATTTAGAAAAAGCTTTGGAATACAATCCAAATTCATCATCTGTTGTTCAAACACTTTCAGTTATTTATGCTCGTGTTATTCCTAATACGAAAAAGTACTTACATTATGCTTTAAAAGGTATACAACTTGATATAGCTGCTAATGATTCAATAAGTAAAAGCTATATCTATTTGAGTTTAAGCGATGCTTTTATCCAATCTGGTTTTACCGATGAAGCGCTTAAATATGTCAATTTATCTCTTGACTATGATGCTAATAATCAATATGCACCTTATTTGAAAATTTTCATTCAGCATGCCCAACACCAAGACATAGATAAAACTACAGGTTTATTGGTGAAAGAATGGAAAAAGGATACAACGCGATTAGATATAATGCAGGAAGTTGGAAAGTTTTATTACTTCAAAGAAGAATATGACAGTGCGTACTATTACTATGAAAAATTTGTAAAAACTAAAGAAAAGAATGGTATAGATATTTATCCTCAGGAAGATCTTAAAATTGGAATTGTTTTTGAGAAAATGGGTTTAAACGAAAAAGCAGTAAATTTTTATAGTGCCTACTCGCAATATTGTGAAAATGATGAATCTATATATCAGCCTGCAAGTTTAGCTTCAAAGTATATACATGAAGGGAAATATGATTTAGCAATTGAACAGCTTAAACTTTTTGCATTAAAGGATAACTACCAGTATTGGATTTTGTTATTCATAGAAAAGGACCCGATAATGAAACCTTTAAAAAATCATCCAGAATTCAAGTCCACTATACAAAAAATCAAAGACCGATTCTGGGAGAATCAAACAGAATTTAAACAGTCTTTAAAAGAACAAAGGCTTTTATAATTACTTAGCATAAGCAGTATCTATACTGATATCGTAAATATTTTTAAAAGCAGATTTCTAAAACAAAATAGGAGTTGTAAATTTGATTCAAAATTTAATAGAATGAAACTCGTAATATCTCCAGCAAAATCTCTAGATTTTGAAACTGAATTACCAACAAAAACATATACAGAACCTCAATTTTTAAAGCAATCTGAACGCTTGAATAAGCTACTCAAAAAGAAATCGGCTAAAAGTTTATCAAAATTGATGAGTATTTCAGATGCTTTGGGGCAATTGAATTACGAACGCAACCAGTCTTGGGAACTACCGTTTACAACAGATAATGCAAGACCAGCGGTTTTTGCGTTTAATGGCGATGTGTATCGTGGTTTGGATGCATATACCATTCCTTCAGGAAAACTAGACACTTTAAAAAATATGGTACGTATCCTTTCAGGGCTTTATGGACTTTTAAAACCTACAGATTTAATACAGCCTTACCGTTTGGAAATGGGCACAAAAATGCCTGTTGGTACAAAAAAGAATTTGTACGAATTCTGGAAAAAAGATATTACTAAAGCCTTAAATGAAGAACTCGAGGATGATGAACTATTTTTAAACTTAGCAAGTAATGAATATTTTAAAGCTATTGATGCTAAAGCGTTGAAAGTTCCTGTAATTACTGCTAATTTTAAAGATTTTAAAAACGGACAATACAAAGTAATATCATTCTTTGCTAAGGAAGCTCGGGGCGCTATGGCAAGATATATTATTGACACAAATGCCAAAACTATTGAAGATATAAAAGGCTTTAATTATATGGACTACGGATTTAGTGAAGAGATGTCCAAAGAAAACGATTTGGTTTTTACAAGGTAGATTAATTTCAGTTTTTTCACTAAGTTTGGTTTCAAACCAATTGCAAACTATTTTATGTGGTATTACATAGTTATCGCGCTTCAAGCATTTTGTATTTATCATGCCATAAAGAATAGAAGCCCTTATTATTGGATTTTCATTATATTTTTTCTTTCACTAATTGGTTGCATCATTTATATTATTACCCAAGTGTACAACAAGCGCGATGCCGAAAAAATCACTTCGGAAATAACACACATTATCAATCCCACAAAAAAGATTAGAGATTTAGAAAAACAACTTGATTTTGCAGATACGTATCAAAACAGAGTGAATTTAGCGGACGCGTATTTGGAGAATAAGGATTATCAAAATGCTATAAAGCATTATCAAGAAGCTTTGGATGGTAATTTTCAAAATGATTTTTATGTGATTAAGAATATGATAGAAGCATATCATAGCTTGGGAGATTATAAAAGTGTTGTTGAATATGGAGCTCAAATAAAGTCTCATTCTGAATTTAAAAAATCCAGAACGCAATTTTTATATGGTTTAGCTTTAGAGAAAGAAGGGGATTTCGATGATGCAGAAGAAAACATAAAAGCCATTGATATTCGGTTTTCTTTTTATAATGAAAGATTGGTATATGCCAATTTTCTTTTGAAACATAACAAGAAAGAAGATGCAAAAGAAATTTTAGGGTCCTTAGTTTCAGAAGGACAGCACATGACAAAACCCAACAAGAGATTGTATGGTTCTACAATAACTGAAGCGCAAAAACTATTGAATGCACTATAATTATTTTGCTTTTGCCTTATTACCTACGCTTATTTTTTGTTCAATACTCGGTTTCTTTTTAATACGGGGTCGTCTCGCTCCAAAAGTACCTCTGTTAATTTTACCGCGTTTTGTTTTTTTATCTCCTTTTCCCATAATATAGTATTTTGTTATATCCACGAAGGTGGAAATCTAATAAATTTGATATGTAATAATATAGTGATTTTAAAAACCAAAGTCAAGTAAAACGTATGTTCATTCATAAACATCCCTATCTACCGTTTATAAAGAGAGACACCACAAAATTGATTGTCGGTACGCTACCACCACCACGATTTTCAACAGGTGACCTTTTGGAAAAAGATGTCGATTTTTGCTACGGCAGTTATTATAATTCCCTTTGGTTATTTATCGATAAGATTCACAATTTGAATTTACGCTTCGATAATTCAAAAGAAGCTATAGAACAACGAAAAGCATTTCTTATTAAAAATAAAATTGGCGTTTGTGATATTGTAGAGAGTGCGGAACGCGAAAAAATTGATGCTTCGGATTTAGGAATGAAAAATATTAAACTTCGAGATGTGATTGGTTATCTAAAACAATTTCCTAAAATAGATACAATTTTGTTTACAGGAGGCAACAGTAAAAACGGACCAGAATATTTCTTCAGAAGGCATATAAAAGATTATAGTTTGAAGCTGGAATTGGTTTCTGACGAAATTCCAAGAATTCATCAATTTAGGTTGCCTGTCAGGGTGAGAGTAGTCGAAACCAATACTCGGAACATACAAACAGTATCATTAACCTCACCTTCAGGTTCAGCAAATCGTGCTATCGGGAGTATCCCGCTTTACAAACAAATAAAAGCAAAAAACCCAAAATTCTCGACATTTGATTTTAGGGTAATGCAGTATCGAGAATTCTTTTAATTCAATTAAAGTTTCATTGCTTTGTCAATTGCTAAAGCCGCTTCTTTTACACTTTCAATTAAAAACTCACCAGCTTCATTTTCTTGATGTACAGATGTTAAACTAGAAACAGTAAGTACGCTAAAGACCCCATTAACAGTTTTACCAACAGGAACACCAACATCAGTCACACCCATAGTAATTTCACTGTTTTTGAGTTCGTACCCCAATTTCTTAATTGTATTAAGTCGTTTTAGAAACTCATGTTTATCTGCGTTATTCAATGCGATATAATCGGTATCCTTATTTAAGATTTTATCGCGCTGTGTCTCGTCTAAAAAAGCTAAAATTACCCTACCAGAAGTTGTTTTAATCAACGGGAATAAACTCCCTTCCTCAATAGATAGTGTAACAGGACCAGGGCTTTTGGTTTGCGAGATAATCATGAGTTTTCGATTGTACAAAATCCCCATATGGCACGACTGCTTAGTTTTGTTGGATAGCTCTTCCATAATAGGTTTGGCAACCTTTAATAAACCGTCAACAGGGCTGTGTCTGTGCGAGATATGATAAAGTTTTAATGAAATGGAATATTTACCTGAGGCAGAACGAATAAGATACCCTCTATTTTCTAAAACGGCTAGCATTCTATAAATCTCATTGGGAGATTTAGAAACTCCAGTGGCAATCTCTGTTTGTGTTTGAGGAATAGCTTTGTGAGACAGATACTCTATAATGTCTAGTCCCTTTTCTAAGGCAGGTGCTGAATATTTACTCATCTAATAGATTTGTATTCAAATATAAATAAATATAATAATATCATTTATATATAAATTTGTATTTTTGTATATAAATATACGTTAAAAATGGAACGCATTCAAAAATACAAACAACTTTTAATACACACATTTTTCATAGCTTCTTTTTCTATCGCTTTTTCGCAACCTAATACCATGATTTCTCATCAGGAGAATAGTCAATTGGTTAGAGATTTAAGCGGTGTAAAATGGACAATGAAAATGATGCTTCCGGGTGAAGGAGTAAAAATGGGGTTACCGCAATTACCACCGGAAGATATTGAGACTTTAGTTTGGAATTACGCTAAAGTACCAGGCGATGTTTATACAGATTTATGGAAAGCAGGTGTTATCGAAGACCCATATTTTGGAAGAAATAGTGTTAAGGCACAATGGGTGCAACAATACGAGTGGTGGTATGCACACCAATTTCATGTTAGCGAACCTGTTGATGATAATGTGGTTAAGATAGTATTTGAAGGTGTAGATTATTCTTGCGATGTATGGTTAAATGGGCACTATTTAGGAAGACATGAAGGGGCCTTTTCAGGTTTCTCTTTTGATGTGACAGACTATCTGCGTATTGGAGACAAGCGTTTAGAAAGCACAAATATGCTCATGGTAAAACTAGATCCTCCTCCGCGAGTTAACGCTTTAGTCGCTGGTAAGAAAACGCCTTGGTTTGGTGATTATTGGCGAGATTTAGTTCCTTTCGGAATATTTAGACCTGTGAAAATGGTGTCTTCAGGAAAAGTACTTTTTGAAGATGTTTATGCTAATACTTCAATAAATAAAGATGGTTCGGCAGACGTAAAACTTGAGCTTACCGTGGAAAACACAGAAACTCAAACTAAAAACCTAAATTTTATAGCTACGCTTGAGGGGAAAAACTTTTCTTCGGATGTAAAAACAGTAAAATTCTCAGCTATTGTTAAACCAGGATTACATAAGGTTGAGCACAAAGTGCATATTGAAAACCCTAAACTATGGTGGCCTTGGGATATGGGCAAACCTAATTTGTATAAGGCGAGAGTATCATTAAAGGAAGGTGAGTTAAATCAAGATTTTAAGGAAATAACTTTCGGAATTCGGGAAGTGACCTCAAAGTGGAACCCTGGATTTGTGAAGGATGTGGATGTTAGTTTTCCAAGATCAACGTATATCAATGGCAAGTTCCATTTTATACGTTCTGCTTGTTGGGGTGGTCCACCAGATATATTTACAGGGCGGACCTCAATTGATGAATATAAAAAGTTGATTCAACTGGCAAAAGATGCGAATATGAATAACATTAGGATATTCGGTTGGCATCCACCAGAAATCCCTGAATTTTATCAATATTGTGATGAAATGGGAATTACGGTGTGGCAGGATATTATTCCATTGGGTACTGGGAATATTCCAGATAAAGAAGAGGTGCTAGCAGAAATATTTAATGAAGGTGTTCGTGTGATTAAAGAGCGACGAAATCATCCATCACTTATTATGATGGAAGGCGGTGAAGAAATGCTATTAAGGACCAGGGACGCAAAGTTTGGTAGAGAATTTTTAGAGCGTTTGGGCGATTCTCTACAAGCTTATGCTAATTTACCCTATGTACCAGATTCTCCATTAACCTGCGAAGTGTCACAAGAGGCAGGTTATAAACCAAAAGAAGCAGTTCACGCATTGGCATATTTTTACGGCATGGGTACATTTTTACATGAAGATTGGTTACAAACTTTGGAGTTTCCCATTGTACCGGAGTTTGCAATTACATCAGTTCCTTCAGTAGAAAGTTTAAAGAAATTTATTCCAGAAGACGAACTTTGGACACCGGGATTAAGTTGGGGGCATCATTGGGCCGATTTGGTACGTTTACGTATGCAAAATTGGGATGTTTTTGGGGATGAAATGACAGGTTCTTTAGAGCAATTTGTAAATGCTTCGCAAGACACGCAAGGTATTATTTTTCAAAATGGTATTGAGTATTTTAGAAGACAAAAACCGAATTTAAGTGGTATTGCCTTGTGTCATTTTATTACGTATTGGCCTGACATGAAATGGGGTATTGTAGATAATTATCAAGAAACGAAACGCTCTTATGATTTCGTGAAAAAGGCTTATCAACCATTGCTTATCAACTTTGCATTTAAAAAACGCCGTTGGAAAAATAATGAACCGTTTAAAGGAGAATTGTGGGTTGTAAACGATTTGTTTCAAGATTATAAAAACTGCGAAGCACTAATTAGAATAAAGAATGATGAAGGAAAAGTGTTGAGCACAAAAACAATTCCAATTAAGTCTATCTCTGAAAATAGTGCAACTAAATTTGAGTCAATCTCTGAAGATGTTTTAGGTAAGGTTAAAAGTAAGTTTTATGTAGAGTTAGAACTAAAAGATACATCTGGAAAACTGATATCTGCTAACAACTACTTTTTCTTAATCGGAGACCAAAAAGCTGCAGCAAAAAGATTTGTGGAGTGGCGTGACGAACGCATAAAGTTAGAAACTGAATATGGGTACGGTAATTATTATCGCTTTTATGATGATATAACTGGAGGCAAAGGCAAAACCTATCAAAGCGGAACTCAAACTCCAAGAGCTAGAGGATTTGGTAAATGATATGTTTTAGTCAGTTATTTATTATAATAGATTATTGAGTGTTTTTAAAAGTCCGTTTTGAGGGCTCACAGATATATGCGGTTAAACCAAATTATCACATTTTCATAGCAAGGTCAAATGTCTGACTGTAATCCTAAAAATAAGGTGTACCTTTGTGTCTAATAGAAGAAAGAGGTAGAATGCAGTATGTTTTGTTATCTCAAAAGTCCAAAAGGGATCTTCGCAAACAAAATATATGTCATTTCAATCTTTAGGCTTATCCGAAGCCTTGCTAAAAGCAGTTAGCAAAAAAGGATACACTACCCCAAGTCCCATTCAGCAAAAAGCAATTCCACCCGTTTTAGAAGGTAAAGATGTACTAGCATCAGCACAAACAGGAACAGGGAAAACAGCTGGCTTTACATTGCCATTGTTACATTTGCTTTCTGAAAATCCAAAACAAAAGTTCAGACCTATTCGTGCTCTTATTCTAACACCAACGCGAGAATTGGCCGCTCAAGTATATGCCAATGTTAAAGAATATAGTGAGTTTTTAAATTTACGAAGTGCCGTTATTTTCGGAGGAGTTAATCAAAAGCCACAAGCAGCAACAATTCGGCAAGGTGTTGATATTCTAGTAGCCACACCAGGGCGCTTATTAGATTTACAAAATCAGGGATTGTTATCCTTAAAGCGCATCGAGATTTTTGTTTTAGATGAAGCCGATAGAATGTTGGATATGGGCTTTTTAAGGGACATTGAAAGAGTTATTAATTTGATGCCTGAGAAACGTCAAAATTTGATGTTTTCAGCAACTTTTTCTAAAGATATCAAGAAGTTGGCACACGGGATTTTAAACCACCCAGTTCAGGTAGAGGCTACTCCTGAAAATACTACTGTTGAAGCTATTACACAAAAAATATATCGCGTAGCTAAAGGCAAAAAAACGGGGTTGATTATTAAGTTGATTTCAGAAGGTAACTGGAAACAAGTTTTAGTGTTTACAAGAACAAAACACGGCGCGAATAGACTTTGCGAGAAAATGGTAAAGTCTGGTATTACTGCAGCGGCTATTCATGGCAATAAAAGCCAAGGGGCTAGAACAAAAGCATTGTCTGGTTTTAAAAGCGGACGTGTACGCGTTTTAGTTGCTACTGATATTGCGGCTCGTGGTCTTGATATTCCGTTATTACCACATGTTATAAATTTTGAATTGCCTAATATTTCTGAAGATTACGTACATAGAATTGGTAGAACTGGTAGAGCAGGGGCTAGTGGTGAAGCCTTATCGCTGGTAAGCGCAGATGAAACAACTTTTTTAAGAGATATTGAAAAGTTAATTGAAATGAAATTACCTGTTCAAATTATTGACGGATTTGAACCCGATCCTAATGCATCAACAGCACCCATAAAACAAGGACAAGGACGACAAAATCGAAGTAGAAGAAATTCAAATAATTCAGGTAATTCAAATAGAAACTCCAACAGAAATAATAAGTCTAGACGTTCTAAACGTAATAACGATAGACGTAATTAGGTGTTATGCAGCGTATTTTAAAAGATAAAATCATTGAAGTTTGTAATAAAAAGATAGCTGCAAAAGGTGAAAATGTGAGTGTCTCTTTTTATGCATTTTTTAAAAACAAAAATGACAATCCAGAATTATTAATGGAAGTTGCAACATGGTGGATTAAAACCCATAGGTTAGATCATTTTGAGAAAGCTATAAAAATCAAAGCACTTGTTGAAAACATATAATGGAATCTCAACCAAATAATCCACTTCACGGTATTAAACTCGAGCAAATTATCAATGATTTGGTGGAACGCTATGGTTGGGAATATATGGGCTATACCATAAAAATTAGGTGCTTTACAGATAATCCATCAGTAAAATCGAGTTTAAAGTTTTTACGCCGTACACCTTGGGCGAGGGCTAAAGTTGAGGCGATGTATCTAAAGATGTTAAACAATAAGAAATAAATAATTTTTAAAAATAAAAAGCTCAAGGATATGCTTGAGCTTTTGTTTATAGTAAAGAAAAAAGATTCTTATTTGTTTTTCTTGCCTTTTCCTCTTCCTTTGCCCCAGTCTTCTTTTAATTCCGCAAGAGTTAAAGCACCGTTTTCATCAGCATCTAGTCTTGCATAATTTTTTTCCAAGCGTTCAACAGATACTTCTTTTTTTCTTTTAGCCGATTTAAATTCTTCTAAAGAGATTGATCCATTTTTGTCGGCATCAAATCTTTTAAACATTTTTTCAAAGTTTGGACCTTGCTTCTCTTGCGCGGATGTAGCCAAAGAAACAGTTAAGAAACCTAGAGTTAAAACAGACAATTTTAAGGTGTGAAATTTCATTTTATGATTTATTAAAATTAATTGTAACACCTAAGACTCTTTTTTATCAAAAAGGTTTAATCAAAAAGATAATTATTTTTTAATCTTCCAAAAGAGGTTTGCCAATATCATCAATTTCGTTATCCATCTCAGGGTTCTTCGGATCTGGTCCGTATTTGTTTGAACCGACATCACCGTTTTGTGCCATAAAAACAATTAAAATAATACCACCAACATATGGTATTAAAGTAAGAAGATAATACCACCCACTTTTACCGGTATCATGAAGTCTTCGTACGGCTACAGCCAGATATGGAATTAACGTTGCTAAAAAATAAATACCAATAAGAATAAATGCAAAACCAGAATCGGATTCAGCACTTATCATACCTCCTAAAAACGCAAATACGAAAATAAAAATTATGTGAAATAGGTAGAACATCCAAAATTCTTTCCTCCTTGCTCTTCCATTAAAATTAGCATAGTTATCCTTAATTACTTTTAAATACCAATTCATTATTTGTAGGTTTGGTTAGTGTTATTTGTAGGTAAATATCTATTTAATTATTGAATTCACAAAACCGTTAATCGATTTAGCACCATGTTTAGTTACATGCTTCACAAAAGCACTACCGATAATTGCACCTTTAGCATATTTTGTAGCTTGCGTAAAGGTTTCATTATTACTGATGCCAAAACCTATCACTTGAGGGTTTTTTAAATTCATTTTGCCTATGCGTTCAAAATAAGCGGTTTGTTCTTCTCCAAAGCCAGATTTTGCTCCAGTAGTGCTTGCGCTACTTACCATGTATATAAATCCGTTTGAAATGGAATCGATGTAACGAATACGTTCATCACTGGTTTGTGGTGTGATTAAAAACACATTTATTAATCCGTATTTTTCAAAAATTGTTTGATATTGTTCGTGGTATACATCAACAGGAAGATCTGGAATAATCAAACCGTCAATTCCTAATTCTTCACATTTTTTGCAAAATGCTTCAACACCATATTGAAACATTGGGTTAAAATATCCCATGACAATCAGTGGAATATTTACTGTTTTTCGAATGTCTTTTAATTGATTAAAAAGCACCTCCGTAGTCATCCCATTTTTTAAAGCGGCGGTTGAACTATCTTGGATTGTAGGACCATCCGCTAACGGGTCGCTAAAGGGTAAGCCTATTTCTATCATATCCACACCATTTTTTTCTAGGTCTTGAATGATGGAAACGGTATCATCGATATTTGGATATCCTGCTGTGAAATAAATAGACAATAATTTTTTGTCCTCTTGTAGTTTTTGATTTATTCTATTCATCTTTTTTCTATGAATTTTTATCAATTATCCCAACCCGCGTTAGGGATTGAGCGATTGTTGGAGCTCCTCGTAGAGAGCGACTCGTGAAAGCCCGACCCCTTGTGGGTAACGCCTAAATACTAAATTTTAAAATAGTCTATATAATTTTGTAAATCCTTATCACCTCTACCTGAAAGGCTTACCACAACAACATCTTCTGGTTTGAATTCCTTTTTACCAAAAATGGCAAGTGCATGCGAGGTTTCAATAGCTGGAATAATACCTTCTAACTTCGATAATTCTAATCCAGCTTCCATAGCATCACTATCGGTAATGGACATAAATTCTGCGCGCCCTGTTTTTGATAAATGCGCATGCATAGGGCCAACACCTGGGTAATCTAACCCTGCCGAAATTGAGTAGGGTTCAGTTATTTGTCCGTCTTTAGTTTGCATTAAAAGCGTTTTGCAGCCGTGAATTATACCTTCTTTTCCAAGTACAGATGTTGCAGCACTTTCACCAGAATCAACACCCAAACCAGCAGCCTCAACAGCTATAATGCCAACGTCTGGTTCGTGTAAATAATGGTAATAGGTACCCGCAGCATTACTTCCACCACCAATACAAGCTACTACATAATCTGGGTTTTCTCTACCTTCTTGTTCTCGTAATTGCCATTTAATTTCTTCTGAAATAACCGCCTGAAATCGTGTTACCATATCTGGGTAAGGATGTGGACCAATAGCCGAACCAATAATGTAATGCGTGTCTACAGGATTGTTGATCCAATCGCGAATGGCTTCGTTTGTGGCGTCTTTTAGCGTGCGGCTTCCTGATAATGCAGGTACTACTTTGGCACCAAGCATTTTCATTCTAGCAACGTTTGGCGCTTGACGCGCAATATCTATTTCGCCCATATATACGATACATTCTAGTCCCATTAAAGCACATACTGTGGCAGTTGCAACACCATGTTGTCCTGCGCCAGTTTCAGCGATAATTCTAGTTTTACCTAAACGTTTTGCCATTAAAATCTGACCAATAGTATTATTGATTTTGTGTGCTCCTGTATGATTTAAATCTTCACGCTTTAGATATATTTTGGCGTTATATTTTTCTGAAAGGCGTTTTGCAAAATAGAGTGGAGAAGGTCTTCCAACATAATCTTTTAGAAGTTGATCGAATTCTGTTTGAAAATCGGGTTCGGCCATAACTTTAAGATAGTTTTGGCGCAACTCTTCTACATTGGGATATAGCATTTCTGGGATAAACGCTCCCCCAAATTCTCCATAGTATCCTTTTTCATCTACGTTGTAATTCATTGTTTTTCTGTTATTCAATTTATTAATGAATTCTCTTAAAATTGAAATATTTTTCAATCCAGGTTCTGTTTCAAATTTACTATTTACATCAATGGCATAGCAATACATTGAAGCTTCACTTTCTTTAAACTTATTAATCGCATCAATTTGATCTAGTCCGATACCACCACTTAAAAAGAATGGTTTTGTTGATGGGTAATTATTTAAAAGACTCCAATCAAATGTGTAACCATTGCCACCAGGAAGTTTGCCTTTGGTATCAAATAGATAGTAGTCACATACGTTTTCGTATTGTTCTAAAACTTCAAAATTAAAACCATCTTTAACTGAAAATACCTTTATAAGTTCAACTGGTCTAGATACTAAACTTGTGGAACGCAGAATACTGCAAAAATAAGGAGACTCCTCACCATGCAGTTGAACAGCATCTAATTTAAACTCGTTAACTTTTTCAACGATGGTTCCAATTTCAGCATTCACGAAAACCCCAACTTTTTTAATGCTTTCTGAAATTTCAGGGATTTTTGTATCAAAATGCCTAGGTGTTTCTTCATAAAAAATAAACCCAAGATAATCAGGTTGCAATGCCGCAACACGTTCGATATTATCTTGATATTTCATTCCGCAAACCTTTAATTTCATAGCTCTAACTTTTTAATAAATTCTGTTGCGCTTTCACCAGGTTTCTCTGTTTTCATAAAATTTTCACCTATCAAAAACCCTCTATAACCATAAGGTTGTAATTCCTTTATGGCTTCAATATTGCTAATACCACTTTCAGAAACTTTTACAAAATCATCTGGAATAATATTGCTTAAACTTTTGCTTGTTTCTAAACTAACATCAAAAGTTTTTAGATTTCTGTTATTTACACCAAGCATATCCAAACTAGGCATAACAGATTTATGTAATTCTTCCTCATTATGGACTTCTAAAAGTACGTCCAAATTCAAACTTTTAGCAAATTCTGAGAATTGTTTGATTTCGTCTTTTGATAGAATAGCAGCAATAAGTAAAATGACGTCTGCACCATAGGCTTTTGCTTCTAATATTTGATATTCATCAATAATGAATTCCTTTCTTAAAAGCGGGATATTACAGCTAGCTCTTGCCGTTAATAAATCATCCAATGACCCTCCAAAATATTTTCCATCAGTTAAAACAGACATACCGCAAACACCTGCGTTTTCATATCCACTAGCTACATCTTGAACATTTAAGCTGTTATTAATAACAGATTTTGAAGGTGAACGTCTTTTGTGCTCAGCAATAATACCAGACTTGCTATTACGTAAGTTCTTGGCAAGTGAAATCGTTTGTCTTTCAAACAAAACAGATTGTTCTAATTGAGAAATAGGGATTAACTCTTTTCTAAGTGCAACTTCTTTGCGTTTGTCTAATGTTATTTTATCTAAAATATTCATTACTTACTTAACTCAATCAATTTATCTAAACTTCCCTTTGCTTTTCCAGAGAATAAGGAATCTTTTGCAATTTCAAACCCTTCTTGATGGGATACTTCTTTTACTGTAGAAATTGCCAAACCTGCATTGGCACAAACTACATTATTTTGTGCATCTGTTCCTTTTCCATTTATAATATCCACAAATATTTTGACTGCATCTTCAACGGTATTTCCTCCAAATATTGCTTCTTGTTTTATTGTTTTTAATCCTAAATTTTCTGGAGAAAACAATTTTTCAGAATGATTGGACACAATTTTAGCTTTTCCTGTTAATGAAATTTCATCATAGCCATCTAGGGCGTAAACAATATTATAGTTATGCCCAGAGTTTTGATGTAAAAAACTATAAAGCCTTAAAACTTCTAAATTAAAAACACCAAGTACATGATTTTTTGGAAATGAAGGATTAACCAAGGGCCCTAACATATTAAAAAATGTTTTAACGCCTAATTCTCTTCGGATAGGAGCCACATTTTTCATAGCTGGATGGAATAATGGGGCATGTAATATGCAGATTCCAGCTTGCTCCAAACAGCGTTTTAAAAAATCTTCATTATTAGAAAATTTCACCCCTAAATTTTCCATGACATTTGAAGATCCTGAAGTGGATGACACACCATAATTACCATGTTTGGATACATGAACTCCTGCACCTGCTGTAATAAAGGATGAAAGCGTAGAGATGTTAAACGTGTTTTTACCATCACCACCAGTTCCTACGATATCTACGGCATTAAAATCACTCAGGTTTATTGGTAAACATAGCTCTAAAAGAGCGTTTCTAAACCCTGTGAGTTCTTCAATGGTTATACTACGCATCATATAAACCGAAAGAAAGCATGCAATTTGGCTTGGGTTATACATATCGTTAGATATATTAACTATAACCTGATTTGCCTCTTCGGTTGAGATGGTTTCGTGATTGATTAGTCTTTTAAGAATTTCTTTCATTTTTCCTCTACCTAATTATTTACCCAATTCTCTAATATCTTCTTTCCATCAGGTGTTAAAACAGATTCTGGGTGGTATTGAACACCTCTAACATCATAAGTTTTGTGTCTTAAAGACATGACTTGTCCGTTTGCATCAAAAGATGTAGCTTCTAAACTATCAGGTAAATTTGGGCTTACCACCCAAGAATGGTAACGGCCAACTTCAATATCTTTCTCTAAATCTTTAAAAATGTATTCATCATCAACACTAATTGTTACATTAGTAGCAACACCATGATAGACTTCGTCTAAGTTTTCAAGCGACCCACCAAATACTTCACCTATGGCTTGTTGTCCTAAGCAAACACCAAAAATACTTTTGGTAGCTGCATATTTTTCAATAATCGGTTTTAATAAACCAGCTTCATCCGGAATTCCTGGTCCTGGCGATAATACGATTTTATCAAAAGGTTCTACATCTTCTAAAACTAATTTATCGTTTCTTACTACAGTAACATCACAATTCAAATCCTCTAAATAATGTACAAGATTGTATGTAAAACTGTCGTAATTATCTATAACTAATACTTTTTTCATAATTAAATATCTTCTGCTAATTGAATAGCTTTAGTTAATGCACCTAACTTATTATATACCTCTTGCAATTCGTCTTCCTTATTAGATTTCGAAACCAATCCTGCACCAGCTTGCCAAAATAATCTATAGTCTTTACTTAAAAATGTACGTATCATAATTGCATGATTAAAATTACCGTCAAAGTCCATAAAGCCAATAGCGCCTCCATAAAATGCACGACTTGTTTTCTCGTAATCTTCAATGAGTTGCATGGCGCGATGCTTTGGAGCGCCACTTAAAGTTCCTGCAGGAAAAGTATCTGCCACCACTTGCATGGTTGAGGTAATATCATGTTTCATCCCAGTGACTTTACTTACCAAATGAATGACATGCGAGAAAAACTGAACTTCGCGATAAGTTTCAACTTTTACTTGGCTTCCGTGACGACTCAAGTCATTTCTTGCTAAATCAACCAGCATGACGTGTTCTGCATTTTCCTTATCGTCTTTCTTAAGTTTGTCGGCTAAAACTTCATCTTGAGTATCATCTCCAGTACGTTTGAAGGTTCCAGCAATAGGATGAATTTCGGCTAAACCATCATCTACAATAAGTTGAGCTTCTGGTGAACTGCCGAAGATTTTAAAATCGCCATAATCAAAGTAAAATAGGTAGGGCGAAGGATTTATACTTCTTAAAGCACGATAAATATTGAAATCATCTCCAGTAAATTCTTGTGAAAAGCGTCTTGATAATACCAATTGAAATACATCTCCACGTTGACAATGTTTTTTTGCAATTTCTACATTTGACCTAAATTCATCATCAGTCAAATTAGACATGATATCACCTTTAGAATTGAATTTGTAAGACGCAAAATTCTGTACATTAATTAGCTTATCTATTTCATCAATATTATTTTCAACCCCTTCATAACAATGTGCAAAAATATAGGCTTCGTTCTTAAAGTGGTTGATAGCTATGATGTTTTGATAAACCGCATAGTACATGTCTGGAATAATAACTGAATCATCTTTCTTCCCGATTTCTATATCTTCAAAATAACGTACTGCATCATAAGCTGTGTAGCCAAATATGCCATTATTGATGAATTTGAAATTTTCTTCAGATTTAGTATCAAATTTCTTAGTGAAATTATAAATCTCATCAACTACATTAACGTCGTCTTTTATTTCTATTGAAGTTGAACTTCCATCTGGAAACGTTTCAGAAATCACCTCATTTTCAACCTTTATAGTAGCGATAGGATTGAAACAGATGTACGAGAAGTTTTTATGGTTTCTGTGATAGTCCCCACTTTCCAATAGGATACTGTTAGGGTATTTATCCCGAATCTTATAGTATACCGTTACAGGTGTAATGGTATCTGTTAAAATTCGTTTGTGATGTGTATAAAGACTAAATTTTTCCATGTGTTTTATAAAAAAAGGCTTGTCGTGAATGACAAGCCTTTTTGATATTTTAAGTTTTAAATATACTAGGGTTTTACTTCACGAATGTTAGTTTCGAAAGCACCACCACCAAGTACTATTTAATTTTTTATTCATTTTTATCCTTTAGAGTGCCAAATATAAAAACGAAAATGTAAATACACAATTGTTTACTGAATTTTTTAAACAAAAAACTACCATAAAATATGGTAGTTTTAAACGATTATTGAGTAATATGAGAGAGTTAGTTTGCTATTAACCTAAGTTTACCCAATAATCTAACCAGTTCGGTAGCCTCTTTATCTGTTAAAGAACTTACCATTTCTACTTCTTTGCTATCAATCAATGTATCAATTTTGTTTAAGAAGTTTAATCCCTCAGCTGTAATGCTGATATCAATTTTTCTTTTGTTCTGTTTATTTATTCGTTTTTTAACCAATCCTTTCTTAATGAGTTTGTCAACTAACCTAGTTGTATTACTCATTTTTGTAATCATTCTATCTTGAACAACACTAAGTGTGGCTGGTACCCCTTTTTGACCTCTCAATATTCTTAGAACGTTAAATTGCTGTAAGGAAACATCATGAGGCTTTAGGGCTTTATTCAACTCACTATTTACAAGACCATTTGTATACAAGAGGTTAACTGTAACACTTTTTGATAACGGAATATCAGCACTTATTTTTAAAATGTCTTCTATCCGCATTTTTAACTGTTGTATATACAAATGTAGGTAAAATAAACGACTTAAGTCAGTTTTGTTTAAATATTTGTTAAACAGTATTTTGCTATCACCATAATGTTTAATTTAGAGTGTAATTTTGAAGAGTATGAAATTTCCATTTATCTTAATTGTTTTATTGGTAGTAGTATCTTGTAAGGATAATAAAGCAATTAAAGCTTCTGATGATGTAGTAGAAATTGTTAAAGAAGAAAAACAAGAGTTAAATATAGATTTAGAAATCTATGATTTTGATGGCTTTAAAACGTTTTTAAATAAAAAGGATAGCAAAACTTATGTTATTAATTTTTGGGCAACATGGTGTGGGCCTTGTGTAAAAGAATTACCATATTTTGAGCGATTAAATAAGGAATATAAAGATAAAGATGTTGAAGTGATTTTAGTAAGTTTAGATTTTCCACATGTTTACGAATCTAAATTAAAGCCATTTATTGTAAAGAAAGATTTAAAGAGTAAAGTGATTGCTTTAAATGACGACAATGAAAACAAGTGGATTAATGAAATTGATGCATCGTGGTCTGGTTCAATTCCAGCTACAATTATTTATAATAAAAACGAACGTAAATTCTTTGAAAGGTCTTTTACTTTTGAAGAATTAGAAGAAGAAGTAAAACAATTAAAATAAAAGTGATGAAAAGAGTATTTAAATTAATTCCGTTAATAGCATTAGTGATTTTTGTTAGTGCTTTTTCAAATGATAACTTAATACATGATCATGGTTATGATGTGGGTGATGTTATTGAAGATTTCAAACTGAAAAATATTGATGGTAAAATGGTTTCATTATCAGATTACAAAGATGCAAAGGGATTTATTATCACGTTCACATGTAATACTTGTCCGTTCGCAATAGCTTATGAGGACAGAATTATAGCTCTAGACAAAAAATATGCTCCTAAAGGTTATCCAGTAATAGCAATTAACCCTAACAACCCAAATGCTAAACCTGGAGATAGTTTTGAGGCAATGCAACAAAGAGCTAAGGAAAAGGGATTTACATTTCCGTATTTAGTAGATGAAGGTCAAAAAATATATCCAAAGTTTGGAGCTACTAAAACACCTCATAATTATGTTGTGAAGAAAACAAAAAAAGGTATGGTAATTGAATATATTGGAGCGATAGATGACAGTTCAAGGAACCCAGAAGCAGTTTCTGAAACTTTCCTTGAAGATGCAGTTGATGCGTTGCTTGAGGGAAAAGAAGTAAAAAGGAAAAAGACTAAGGCCATTGGATGCTCTATAAAAGTCTAGGTGCTTTATATAAATATTCTAAATCCGAAGCGTAATACTTCGGATTTTTTTTCGTCTATACTTTAGAAGTATTAATTTTGCAGAAAATAAATAAGAAATGGAAGATTTAACACAAGAAGAGTGGGTTGAGCAATTAGAAAATGATGGCAATGCTGTGGTATTAGACGTTAGAACTGATGATGAGGTTGCAGATGGTATTATCCCTAATGCTATTCACTTGGATATTTATAAAGGACAAGAATTTATAGATGCTTTAGAAGATTTGGATAAGAGCAAAAGCTATTATGTGTACTGTCGTTCTGGAAATAGAAGCGGAAAGGCATGCCAGATAATGGAGCAGCTAGGTTTTAACAAGGCATATAACCTTGAAGGTGGTATGTTGCAATGGACAGGAGATGTTGTAGATATATAATGAGTTTTTTATGAAGAAGATTTTTGCATATTTACTAGTTGGTCTAATATTAAGTAGTTGTAATTGGTACAGAGATTCTGATTCGATTAAACTAGACCCAAAAGCGTTTAATGCCGAAATAACAAAAGAAGTACAACTAATTGATGTAAGGACACCAAAGGAGTTTGCGCAAGGGCATATTCCAAATGCTCTAGGTATTAATTACAATTCTGAAAACTTTAAAGATAGCCTCACATTACTAGATAAAAGTAAACCCGTTTACATTTATTGTCGTTCAGGAAAACGAAGCGGAAAAAGTGTTTCTGAATTTAAAGAAGCTGGTTTTAATACCATTTATGAATTGGAAGGCGGTTTACTAAATTGGAGGAGTGAGGGGTATAAAACAGTTGCTATTGAGTAAGGCAAATACTGTTATTTTACATAAAAACATAAAATAGATAAAAAAAGTCTTCACAATGAAGGCTTTTTTTTATTTGAATTAATTTTCTATATTTGAGAAACTCCAAAGCGAGAATATAAAATTAAACTCTCTATATTCTTAAAATCCCTCTCCTACTAATTATTTAATAGCAAATTTGTTGCACAATAGTGTGCGTTTAACCAACCAAAATTTTTTATTATGATTAGAAGTACAGTTTCTTTTTTAGTAATGGTATGCCTTGTATTTAGTGCATCCTTTAGTTTAAGTGCTCAAGACGAATCAAAAGATTACGTTCTTGAAAGTGTTTTGATGACACCCGACTACAAAAACCTAAAAACCTTAGGTGAAAACATGAGGGCTCACAACGCTAAATATCACAAAGATGGTCCCCATCAAGCTGCGGTGTATAATATTTCTACAGGACCAAATGCAGGAAGTTTTGTTTGGATGATGGGACCAACAACGTATACACATCTAGATAAACGCCCTTCTGAAGATGGACACGATGAAGACTGGCGAGATAATGTGATGCCATTTATTAAAAAAATCCATACTGTTGAGTTTTGGAAGATGGACACTAAGCTTTCAAATATGAGTACTATGGATGGCGACAATTCGAAACACCCAGTAATATTTGTGAGATATCACGAAATTAAAGAGGGAAAAGGGGCTTTATCTTTCAGTTTTCTGGAAATGGTTAGTAAGACCATTAAAGGAATGGATGGCGACAATCCTTGGGGTGTGTATTGGAATGAATTTAGACAAGGTGATTTAGGCAGACATTTAGCAACAGTTGGATTCTTAAAGAATTGGGCTGAAATGGATGAGGATAATGATTTTAAAGCAACATTTGAAAAGGTTCACGGAAAAGGCAAGTGGGATGCATTCCTAGATTTAGGTGATGAAGTGTTCTCAAATTCTTGGGATGAAATATGGTCTTACAATGCTCATATGAGTGGAAAATAAATTGGAATTAACTTCTTAAAAATCATCGGTAAAAAAACCTTTACAACAGGATTGTGGTGAAGGTTTTTTTCTTTTGACTTATTTTTAAGCACTTTACCTTTTTTATTTTTTATGATGTACCGCTTTTTCATACTTTTAATAAAAAATTTTAATTGCTCCCTAAATTGCATTTGAAATTTGAAAGAATTTTACCCTCAAAATTTAGAATTATGGAAAATGGCTTACTGATTTTAGGACTAATAGGATTGCTTTTTTTAGCTATGTATGGTTATGCCTACGGTACTGTTGCTCTTGAAAAAATGAAGGTTAAGAAGCAACAACAAGAAATTGAACGCCTTGAAGCAATAAGAAAAGAAGAACGCTTACAAAGACAAAAAGTTAGAGACGAAAAACTTGAGAAGCTAAGAAAGCGCAGTGAAGAAATAAGATTAGAGCTTAATAGGTTAGAAAAAGTAAACCTTCAGAGAGCGACAAAAGACCAAAAGAAGGTTGAAAAAATGAAAGAGCGCATTGAGCAAAAACAACAAGCTAGCTAGTAAAGTAGTTAGAAAAGAATAAAAAAAAGCACTCAATCGAGTGCTTTTTTTATGTTATAAAATTAACTAGTTCTATTTTGTTGAAATATTTATTGTGTTGCTTTCTAAACCATCAGAGGATGCAGTTATCTTAATACCGCCAGCGGTATTTGTAGATTTTACTACCAATAAACACTTGCCACTAAACGCTTTTCTATATGGTTTTTGAAAAGATTCCATAGAACGCTGATTACCATTATCAACTGCTGCTAAAACACCTTTACCTTCAACTTTAAAATTAACCAAATTGTCAGCTCTAGGACATAAGTTTCCATCAGCATCTTCTATGTTAACCGTAATAAAACTTAAATCCTTTCCATCCGCAGAAATAGTACTTCTGTCTGCTGATAATGAAATTTTCGTTGGTGTTCCTGCTGTTTTTATTTCTTTAGTAGCTACTTCTTTTCCATTGGTATAGGCTACAACTTTTAACGAACCTTTTTGGTAAGGTACACTCCATGACAATCGGTAAGGAGACATAAAAATACCTTTTTCAAAACTATGGTATTCCGCAGGAATAGGTGTTAAATCTTTACCTTTAACTTTTTTGCCCATAGATTTATCATTTACAAAAAGTTCTACCTCTTCAGCATTTGTGTAAGCGTAAACAGGTAGCATTTGCCCTTCTTTGCCTTCCCAATTCCAATGTGGTAAAACATGAACCATTGGTGCTGTTGTCCACTGGCTTTGATATAAATAGTAGCGGTCTTTAGGAAACCCGCATAAGTCTACTGGAGCAAAATAAGCTGAACGTGATGGCCAATCGTCATTCCAATAGCCGTGTGTGTGGTTATCTCGTCCTGCGTAAGGAGTAGGCTCTCCTAAATAGTCGAAACCAGTCCAAATAAATTCACCAAGCGAAAATGTATTCGCCCCTTGTACAGCAAATTCAGCATCTGGAGGATATGCCCATGGCGGACCATAAATAACATCATAGCTAGAAACATGTCCTGTTTCTCTATAAAAATCACCTTTAATTGGTAAATTGTATACGTTTCTACTGCTAGTCATAGATGAGGTTTCAGATCCATAAATAATCATATCTGGATTGTCTTTTTTAATATCATCGTACTCTAGTGGCCAGTAATTCATACCAACCACATCAATTTGATACGCTAATTTATTTTTAAAAGGTGCAGGATAATAATTGAAACCAGCTGTTGTTGGTCTTGTTGGGTCTTCATCATGGCAAATATCATTAAGCATTTTTGCCACTTTCCAGCCATCTTCTTTTCCTTGCTCAAGAATTTCATTACCAATACTCCACATAATTACTGATGGATGATTTCTGTCTCGTTTTATCATATCGCGCAAATCAGTTTCATGCCATTCATCAAAAAACTTGTTGTATCCGTTTTTTACTTTTCCAATCTTCCACTCGTCAAATGCTTCAACCTGAACCAAAATACCCAATCTATCACAAACTTTTAGCATTTCGGGAGATGGTGGATTATGACTAGTACGCAAGGCATTCACACCCATAGATTTCATGATTTCCATTTGGCGTTCTGTAGCTCTATAATTCACCGCCGTTCCTAAAGCTCCTAAGTCATGATGCATGCATACACCATTTAGTTGTACGCGTTTACCATTCAAAAGAAAACCATCATTTGGTGTAAATTTAATAGTGCGAATTCCAAATTCAGAAGAGTATTCATCAATTTTATTTCCATTCTCGGTAATTGTAGAAACCACTTCATATAAATAAGGTGTGTCTAAATCCCATAGTTTCGGATTAGAGATTTCCAATTCAACATTCTGTTTAACCTCCCAATCTTTTTTGATATGAATTTCATCAGTACTTGAAGCCACTTCAATACCTTCTGCATTGTAAATAACAGTTTTTAAATTAATTTTTGAAGCTATATTTCCAGCATTTTTAATTTTGGTTTCAATGTTTACCAAAGAAGACGATTCATCAACTTTTGGCGTAGTAATGTAAGTGCCATATTGTGGAATATGGATGGGGTTGTTGTATTTAATTCTTGTGTTTCTGTATAATCCAGCACCAGAATACCAACGCTGTGCCAAATCTTCAGGAGCTAATTTAACAGCAATTATATTTTCTGCGCCAAACTTCACAAAAGGTGTAATATCAATTTCAAAACCAATATATCCGTAAGGGCGATTACCTGCTAATTCACCATTTACAAAAACTTGACTATTGCTCATAGCACCATCAAATTCAATAGAAATTATTTTACCCTCCATATCTTTTGAAATATCATAATGCTTTCTGTACCATCCAATACCATGAACGGGTAATCCACCAGTTCTCGCATTGTATTCATCACTAAAAGGTCCTTCAATAGCCCAATCATGAGGTAAATCTAGTAGTCTCCACCCAGAGTCATCAAAATCAATTGTTTGTGCATTATCTGCATCGCCTTTATGGAATAACCAACTGCTATTAAAAGATGTATCGGGAATACTTTCGACTTCCTTTTTACAAGAAAAAAATAGCGTCATCATTAGGAGACTTACAATAAGGGTAGAAGTTTTGAACATCTGTTAGTTTAGTTTTTGGATATATTACAAATATCAATAATATTAACAAATACGATTGATACATATGTTTCAAAACTTACAACATAAATCCCATTTCTTGTAAAATTTAATAAAAACGACTTAAAAATTATATCTTGTGCGTATGAAATATGGATTGATAATGAAGTGTATAAAACTATCTTTTTTGTGTGCATGGATTATGCTGTTATATTTTTCATGTGAAAAACGCATAGAAAAAGAAGAGGTCTTTTCAGAAGACAAAGAAGTTCCAGTTTTTAAAGCCTTAAAAACGAAAGAAAATATCATTATAGATGGGAAGATGGATGAAGATATATGGAACAAAACGGATAGTACAGGGTTTAAGTATTTTTATAAAGTAGAAAAAAGTACAGATAAGCAGAAATCAATTTTTAGAGCACTATGGGACGAAAATAGCCTATACTTTTTTTACGATTTTAAGGATAAATATTTAACAGTTCGAGAAACGAAGAGAGATGGTGAACCTTATTTGGATGATTGTGGCGAAATATTTATTATTCCTGTTCCAGAACCTTTAGATACTCATTTTTGTTTTGAAATTAATTTAAACAAGGCAGCAAACGATCTTATTTATTTTAATGATTATTATAAAGGAAATGAGATAGGTTTTAAATCTTTTAATCCTGAATATAAGGTTGAAGTTAGTTATAATGGTACAATTAATGATAATTCAGACATTGATGAAGGGTGGACAATGGAATTAGAAATCCCCATTTCACTTTTTGGATTTTTAGCAGATTTTGAGCCCGTGAAAGCAGGAAATAAATGGATGTTTTTGGCAATTAGACAGGAAAGAAATGAAGTTGAGGGTGAGCGCCGAATAATTTCAACGATTTTTCCAATAAAAGATACGTTCAAGAACGTTCATCAACCAAAAGATTTTGGGTTCCTAGAATTTGTAGAATAATACTATCTTCTTTTCGCAAGCGTGAGATCTTCCTTTACATGATTTATTATGGCATTCCAATCTAAAATATTAGTTCTAGCCAACATTTGAGGTTTATAGTTTTTTGTTGATATTTTTGCATAGAGCATCCAATGCTTGAGAGCATCATTTAAACGTTCAATTGCTTCTTCTTTATGATTTTTATCTTTAGTGTTGTCATATTTTGCTAAAGCTACTGCAGCATCAATTTTATCGGCATAATAATTGCCAAGATGTGCCATGGCTTCAATGTCTCCTAGTAATGCTTTAGTTTCTGTAGAAGTAGTTTTGTCTTGTTTCAATTCTTTTGAGTGTATCAAGCAGTTTTTTGAATAGCTTCTTAATTCTGAAGTGATTTGATGAGGTGAAATTTTATCATGCCAATTATTTGAATCGTTTTCAGCAAATTGCCTCGGATTTAAAATATTACTACCTTCCATAGTTGGGTTATCCATAAAGTCTATAACTGTTCTAAATCCACCAAGCACAGGTCTCGCCATACAAGATTCAACCGACCACATATGATCCCAATCGCGCCAATGAAACATATTCACTTTAGGAATGATTTTAGAGGCTGCTTTCCAGGTTTCAAAAAGTAATTTAGAATTTACGCCTTTAAATTTTTGAGCTAATTTTTGCTGAAAGAATTCATCTGATAACTTGTCATTATACCCTAATCTGCCCCATAACATGAAGTTGAACCAATGCTTGTTAATTTCAAGTTCTCCAGATAGTTCAGGCATTTTACTTATAAACTCTCTTCCCCAGAAATAACCATCAGATCCAAAATAATATCCAGCCGTTTCGTCTTTAGGGAAAAACCTGAGAAAATCTTTCACATAATCAGGATCGCCCCATCGGTAAACAAAAATATCGTCGTTTCTTAAATTCCACCAAGATTTCAATTTATAAGGTTTCATTTCCTTTAGGTGATTTTTCGCAAAGGGAGGCGTTGGAGACGAGTATACGCGAGCTTTAGCATATTTGAAACTTACTTGAAACGGATCAGGATAATCTTCCCAATATTTCATAATTTGGTTCATATCAGAATACCAAACACGATGTATAAAAGGCACAGTTCTATCGGGTTGTTCTTTTTTAGCATCCATAATACCTAAGCCGTAGGTTTCCCAAAGCCATTGTTCTCTATTGTAGCCATCCCAAGTTGGTGGCATATACTCGCCAGCAGTTACACCAATACCTTTTAAATCTGGATAGGTTAATAAAAAAGTCTTAACTGCTTCTCGGTAATATGCAATTGTTTTTGGATTATTCATTTGATGCGAAATACCATACTTTCCAGGTTTTTCATCCCATAGCTTTATACCATAAGTTTTATGATATGCATGTACAGGCTGCGCAACACTATTGGGGCAAATATTCCAAGTAATGAGATACGTTTCTATGCCTCTACGTTTTGCATATTGCATCACACGTTGCCAAAACTCAATTTTCTCGTCAATTGAAATAGTTTTTATTTTTTTCAGATTATTTAAAACATTATCAGAAACTAATTGTGGTTCGCCCCATTCATTTTCTCTTCCCAAAGGTTTTAAGGTAGTGGAGTAAACATCATCCAAAGCAATACTAGGATAATCCTCTAGTTTTATCATTGATGGAAATGGATGTGGATTCCAAAGTGTAAGAACATTGTATCTGTGTAATGCCATTTGGTCTAAAAACTCACGCCAGAAATCAAAATTCCACATTTCAATAATATTCACTTGGGCTGCATCACCAGAATCGTCATAACTAGGTGTTCTTGCATCTAAAGGAATGTTTAGTTTTAAACCTCGTTTTTCTAAAAAAGGGTGTTCTTCTTTATTTCTAACTACGCCGTTCAATTCTATTTGTTCTGCTACATCAAGACCACCATAAAGAAGTCCATTACCATCGGCACCAAACACTTTAATTTTTGAAGACAATGTTTTTATTTTGAATCCTTCACTTGGTAGAGATTTGTCAATTTTAAATTCAACGGGAATTAGTTTTGACTTGGAAGTGTTTTGAACCTTAATGATTTTTTGCTTTACAAATTCTAAATCAACCTCAATTTGAGCATTTGATATGAAATAGCAAATAAAGAAAATGAATGTAAATATAATTAGTGAGGGGGTTTTGCTAAAGCACATAATTAAGAAGTTTAGTTGCTTGTGAAATTACAAAAAAGCGAAGATTGATGATGGTGTAAATGATTCAAAATTATAGAATTTATGGTCGATATGAAATTTTTCAAAGATTACTAAATATGAACATATGTTTTATGTTTCGATACATTTGTAATTCTAATTTGGAGGTTTTATCTCGATATTTACATACTACACTAAACCAAAAAACCAAATAAGTGAGAGTTCTGAAATTTTCTATCGTTTTTCTTTTTTTATTAATTGTTGGCTGCAAAGAATCTACGTCGTTCTGTAATATTAAAGAATTTGGAGCTGTAGGTGACGGTAGAACAAATAATACCGTTGCGATTCAATCTGCCATAGATGCTTGCCATGAGGCTGGTGGAGGTCAAGTTTTAGTTTCAGGAGGAGAGTTTGTTACAGGAACCATTATTATAAAGGATAATGTAACATTAAAGGTAGAAATAGGTTCTTCTTTAATAGGAAGTGAAAATCCAGAGGATTATCAAAATATCGATTCTTTTGTTGATGCTACTGGGCAGGTAAGAGGCAAGTGTTTAATAGGCGCTATAGACGCTAAAAATATTGCATTAATTGGTGGAGGAGAAATTAACGGAAGAGGAAATGTTTTTGAACATAAGGCACTTAGGGAGACGCTTAAAAAGAAAGGCTATGAAAAAAACACCATTAATAAACTGGTAGCGAATCGGCCGTTTTTAATTCGTTTTGTACGTAGTAAGAATGTAAGAATGGATGGTCTTTTACTGAAGGCTCCAGCAGCATGGACGTGTCATTTCTTTCAATGTAGTGATGTAGATGTAAGGTATTTAGAGATTTATAGTCATGCGAATAAAAATAATGATGGGATTGACATCGATTCTAGCCATGATGTAAAAATAACAAGATGTTACATAAATAGTGGGGATGACGCTATATGTTTAAAAACTACAAGTCCTAAACCAACCTATAATATAAGTGTTACTGATTGTGTGTTGAAAAGTGATTGGGGTGCACTTAAATTTGGCACAGAATCCATGGGCGATATGTATAATGTGGATATTAGAAGATGTAAAATAAACGATACCAAAGGAGGTGGAATTAAGATATTGAGTGTTGACGGTGCAAATATTTCAAATGTAGTAATTGACAGTGTTGATATGAATAATGTAGATATGCCCATTTTTATAAGACTAGGAGAACGTTTACGCACATACAGGGACGCCGAAAAGCAGGAGGTTGGGTCTATTGATAACATAAGTATTACTAATATAAGAGCTACCACTGCCGATTTGGATAATTCTAGAGTTACTCCACCTGCAGGCATATTTATCACGGGTACGCAAAACCATAAAGTTGGACAAATAAACTTAAAGAATATCTATATCACTTTACCAGGTGGCGGTGCAGAAGAGCACAAAGCTATTATTGTTCCTGAAGATGAAGATAAATATCCAGAATTTAGTTTTTTCGGTGTTTTGCCTTCTTATGGTTTAATGGCGCGACACGTTGAAGAACTGAATTTTAAAAAATATAATTTTCATACCACTAGACCAGACAAACGTCATGATGTTTTTGTTTCAGATGTTGATAACTTCAATGATACCATAAATTATGTTCAAAAATAACTTAGCAGTTGCCTTAGTATTTCTTTTAATTTTCGGGTTTAACTTTTCACAAAATTTACCTGTCGGATTTCCAGATACTGATAGAACCAAAGAAATAATTAATCAAGGCTGGAAGTTTCAATTAGATAATCCAGAAGCTGAAAATTACAAATCAGATTTAGATGATTCAAAATGGGAAACAGTAAATATTCCTCACACTCTAGAGTTAACATCCTTAACACTTGATGGTTTGCAAGATGAAAAAACACAACTTGTGTTCCATAGAAAAGTAGGATGGTATAGAAGAGATATTCAAGTAAGTGATTCTCAGAAAAAGGTGTTTTTAGAGTTTGAGGGAGCGCACCAAGTTACAGATTTGTGGGTAAATGGAAAACATGTTGGGCAGCATGGTATAGGTGGTTACACACCATTTCATTTTGATATTACAAATTATGTTGAAAGAGGAAAATTAAATCAGATTACTATACTTTGTGATAATAGAAGAAGTGAGGTTGTACCTCCAGATCCAGGACCTTTTGATTATGTAAAATTTAGCGGACTATATAGGGATGTTTATTTAGTTGAGACCAATCCTATACACGTTACCTTCAATTGGGAAACCTTAAATTCAGGAGTAAATATTACAACACCTACTATTGATGTAATTAATAAAAATGCCGTAATATCCATAAAAACATCAGTAAAAAACGAAACAAATACAAGCACAAAATGTAAACTATATACAAGAGTTATAGATAAGGAAGGCCTTGTTGTTTTACGATTAACCGAAGAGACAGAAATATCCCCAGGTCAAGAATTACAATTTAATCAAATTGGCAGTTTAGAGGATAATGTGGAGTTCTGGGGTATTGATAACCCTTATTTGTATAGAGTTAACAGCGTAGTTATTGTTGATGGTAAAGAAATAGATTTTGTTGAAAACAAAATTGGGTTAAGAAAATTTGAACAAGACCCTGTAAGAGGTTTTATTTTAAATGGTGAGCCTATTGAGCTAATAGGGGCCAATCGTCACCAGCAATACCCATATCTGGGTGATGCTGTTCCAAATGCGTTGCATTACAAAGACATGCTTCAATTTAAAGAATATGGTTGGAATATTATGCGAACAGCCCATTACCCTCAAGATGATGCACTAATAGAAGCTTGTGATGAGTTAGGTATTTTAGTTTATGAAGAAGCACCTACTTGGATTTCTATTTCAGATAACGAACTTTGGTGGGATAATTTAGAGCAATCGGCGAGAACTATGGTACGCAACCATCGAAATCATCCTTCTATTGTAATGTGGGGTGCTGGGGTAAATCATAGAGGGTATGTTCCTAGAGTTCATAATACTATTAAGCAAGAAGATCCAACACGCTTAACCGCTTCACAAGGCGCTCGTTGGACTGGATGGCAAACGTCTGGATTAACTGATATTAATGCGAATATGCTTTATGGCCCATTTCTTTGGGATAGAAGCGAGCCTATTTTTGCCATGGAAGGAGGTAGAGGGGCAAAAGCTGTAGCTCCTTATAAAAATGACCCTTTAATGACAGGATTAATTTCTTGGACGGCTCACGCTTATTATACTTTTCACCCAACTCATAGTAGAGCCAATGACAAAAGAGACCGCACTAGAAGTGGTATGATGACCATTTTTAGAGACCCAAGGCCTTATTTAGAATGGTACAAAGCTGAGATGCGTGATGCGCCCTTTGTAAATATTCAAGAAGAATGGGTGCCTGAAACCAAAGAAATTACGGTATTCAGCAATGCGCAAGAAATAGAATTATCTTTAAATGGTAGTTTAATTGAACGATTGAAACCTAGCAACGATACTATTTATGATGGCTTAGATCATGCACCGTTTCACTTTAATAATATCAATTACAAGTCAGGAAAACTAGTTGCCAAAGCTTATTTTGAAGATGGGAAAATAATTGAAACATTAAAACAAACTCCAGGAAAACCTTATGCAATTCAATTACATTTGGACAATAATGGGCGTACGTTTATTGCAGATGGTTCAGATATTTTAATGGCTTATGCTACTGTTGTTGACAAAAAAGGAACTCCCGTTTTCGATACGGATCATCTAGTGAAATTCTCAGTAAAAGGCGATGCTTCGATAATTGGAGATAATGTTGATATTAATGCCAACCCTATGTTTACAGAATATGGAGTAGCACCAGGACTTATTAGGGCTGGAAATACTGCGGGTGAGATTACAGTTACTGCAACATCTAAGGGATTAAAATCTGTTAGTAGCTCCATAACATTAGTACCGTTTATTAATAACAGCATTCAAAATAAAGCATTGCCTATATATGATTTCAAAAGTGAGCGTGTAGATCTTGGTGCTCCAGATCAGTTATTACAGTTTGGTTGGCAGCCTTGGTATGGTACCGATGAAGCTGAAAACGTTTATGCATTCCAAACTTTTAAAGGAGCAAAGGCTAAAATTGTAAAGGGGTCTGAGGATGGTATAAACCGATGGTTAGGAGAAATGAATGTTATAGGTAAATATGGCTATGCCTACGGTGAAGGGGTTCTTGCTATTGACGATGAAGGTGTGAACTTAGTATTTGAAAAACTACCAATAGGAACCTACAAATTAACCACATGGCATCATGCTCCAAGTAGCAATTCTGATTCTATGGATCCAAATAGAGAGAAGCTCAAGTCTGTAACCATTCACAAATTACCTTATGAGAAAGAAATAATTATTTCTTCGGAATCTCTTATCGGAAATAAAGTAGTTGAAGCAAAAGTAACAGATGGCAAACAGATGCAATGGGAAACTCCAGGTACGAGTGTTATAGAATTTACTTCAGATGGAAATAATCCCGTTGTTATTAATTTCAATGGAACTGAAAACAAAGGTATATGGATAAATGCTTTTGAATTGTGCGATTGGAAATAATTGCGAATACTTCCTGAAAAAATATAACAACTTATCATTCTTAATTTTTTACATGGAGTTGGTCAAAATGTATTTCAGAATCTAAAAACGATTTTCAATAGAACTGAGAATCTGATATTAGTTCGATGGATAAAATTAGGATTTATAAGTGAGTACTTTTTTATTTTGATTTAATTAAATATACCACCCAATCCAAAGTCTTATCCTTTGGCGGTAAGCCTAAAGACTGTTTTCCATCGCCGGAAATTGATGTGATACTTCCTTTTTGAAGCTTTCCTCCTCGGCGCGGGTTGTACCATGAAACTTCATATTCACTTGTATTGTTTTGTAAATCTAGTGTAGATATGCCTCCATTTTTTAGAAAAACCACATAGCTATGTCCAGGATTTGCCAATACATAATCTCCTTCCGAAGAAATAAGCGTATCGTTTGAAGTCATGTTCCAAAACTCTACATTATTGTTATTAAAGAAGTCTAAACAAACTTTTCCTTGATCCCAAAACAAATCTCTGGAACGGTAGTCTTGACAAGTTAAATCAGAATGTGCATGTTTATATCCAAAATACCATTCAGTTCCCCAAGCACCGGCCATCATAGCTCCCCAAAGACCATTTTTTCGAGCATTGTCATGCTTTGGGTTTTCAACATCTGGCACTAATGAATGTTGAGCGTCTCCCGGTTCGTCACAGGCCACAGCCCAAGTTTTACCTTCAGCATCAGCCTCTTTCAAAATTCGTAAAACGCTGTTGTGTACATTTCTAAAATCAGCTTTATTGGTTTGAAGTGATGCTCCAGTAAATTTGCTGTTTTTGCCATAAATACCGGTATACCAATTCCCATTATGAATCACAATATGATGTTTATATGGGTCTATAGATGATACGTATTCAGCTAAAGTCAAACGTCCTTGAACATCCACAGGAAAAGTGCGTGGAGGGTTTTGCCAGTCGCCAGTTTCTTCGCATAAATTCCAGTTTAAGGCTAAATGATGCCCGAAACGTGCAATTAATTCTCGGTAGTATAACTTGGTATAAAGCCCTGTTCCTCCATTATCTAAAAGACCTTGATTTTCGGCTTCCAATGTTTTGAAATGCAAAAACATCCCTAACTTTTCACCATGTGAAAACACTATTTCCCATTGGTCCAGCTTTGACACATCAAATCTGTCATAAGTATTATAATCTACATAAGGGAATACATTTTTATCATCACCTTCAATATTCATAGTTATAAATGAGAATACATTCATACCTTTTGAAGCCAAATAATTTACAGCCCCAATAATATCCTTACCCTTTCCATCTTTCCAAGTTGGGTCACCATGCTTCCAATCTTGTTCGTGTGCTTCCCAAGATTTCACTAAATCATCTTTTTTACCATCATTATGAAATGTACCATCAAACTCTTCATATGCTAAGAAATTCTCAGGTGCATCTGCTCCACATTTCAGGAAATACTCACCAGTTCCTGCAAACTTCAAGTACCGCTCACCAACATATTGTAAACGCCCTTTAGCCCGCATATCTTTCCCTGTCTTGTCTGTATCAGCAATAGTAAATTCACCTTCCTTTTCATTCATAAACCCTGCAGATTTCAATTTGTTGGAAACTCTAACTGCGGCCCATTTATCTTTCACAAATCGAACTTTATAGGTCCATGTGCCTATTTCATCAGGGGCAAAATGAACTAGCCAAACATTACCAGAAGTTGCTCCCGTATTGGCGGCATTACCATCAGCAGCATAATAACCGGGAATTACATAAGTTTTACCGGACTCATGTTTAAAAGTTACATCTAATTTGTAGTTTAAAAACGGATTCTCCTCAGCATCCTCAGAGGTTTCAGGTCCTTCAAAACTTAAGGTGACTTTATGCCATTTTTTGAGTTCTCCAGTTATTTCTTGAGTATTACTTAATTGAAATGACAGAAATACAACAATCAATAATAATAGTGATGTCTTTTTAGTTAGCATGGTTTAATTCTTTTTATATAATTCTTCGATAGTCCAATACGAATCTCTTTCTTTAATACCTTTCTTCTTTTTAATATTTTTGAATCGCCATTCTGGAACGGCGTCTGTATCATTTAATTCGCTTCTAATATAAGTTAACACGTCTGCAAGCCACTTGTCACCCTGATGTTTCATACCAACCATAACACCAGAATACTCTTTACCATCAATAGGCCCTGTTAAGCCATCCAATAATATCTTAATTGCAACTTCGGGATTACCCGTAACCCTAGGCGAACCCACTAAAGTTGGAGCTAACCCATCTATACCATTACCTTCGGGTCCATGACAAGCAGCACATATGCTGGTATAATTTTTATACCCTTCAATTATCGCGTTTTTAATTTGTCCGCTTTTCAGGATGTGTTTCTTTTTAAGCTGCTCAATTACAGGCGGAATTTCTTTTAAGTTTTCACTTCCCACGATTGTAACCACTTCGTTTTCAGAATTAGCATCCATAATTTCTTCAATAACTGCTTTAGTTTTATCCGTTTTATTGGTGCCAAAAGACCTAATAAGTTGAAGTAGAATTTCAATATCTGAATCTTCTTTTAAATTAGCCATAGCACTAAAAATCGTTTCATTCCCTTCTTTTAGTAAGGGTTCTGATATTCTTAACGCTGCTTGCTTAATTCTTGAGTCTTCATCATTTAAGGCTCCTAAAAGCGTATTTTCATCAATGGCATCCAATCCTTCTAAAGTCCATAAAGCATGTAATCTAGCTAATGGCGTACCATCTTCTTCTATTATTTTTCGCAATTTAGAAACAATAGATTTATCGCCTTTTAAAATGATTAGTTTTTGAGCTGTGATTCTATACCAACCATTGTCATGACCCAAATAAGATAGTAATTGTTCAGGTGACTTATTAAGTAGTTTTTCTGTTTTAGAAGGTTTGATGTCATCATGTACAATTCTATAAATTCTACCTTTTCCAATATTTTTATCGAAACCCATTTTCTCTACTACCGGACGTAAAAAACTTCCTTTGCGTACCCAATTTCCTTCTTGAATAATTCCACGATACATATCAACCACATACAAACAACCATCTGGACCAGTTTTCATATCTACAGGTCTAAAATTAGAATCTGTAGAAGCCAAGAACTCTGTTTCATTATATGGATTACTTAAAACTTTTTTTCCATTTATATGCTCAACTTTGGCTCTTCTTATTAATCTGCCAACAGGTTCTGGAATGAATAAATCACCATATAGATTTGCCGGTAACTTATCTCCTAAAAATATGGCTTGCCCGCAGCTGGCTGTAAAATGATTTAACGTTCCATCTTCTCTTAATCGTCTTAAACCTCCTTGAACATCTGGCGTACCTATAATTGGCCACACCGCTTCAAAACCTTCTTCCTTTTGGTTTTTTAACTCTAAATTCCCATAGTATGGATGCTGCTGAAATCCTAAAGCTGAGTTTTCACCTCCAGCACTTGAATAATATAATTGGCCTACTTCATCTTGTGTCAACCCCCATTGTCCACTAGGAGCATCCAACATGGTATCTGTTTCTATTTTATTATGAGTGAATCTATATCTAACAGAACCTCTAGATAAATACAACCAGTTATCAATACTCCATAACATACTGGCTGACTGATGTTCTAGATTAGCGTTATCTCTTTTATGACTTTTCAGTAGTAGTACTTTTTCATCAGCCACATTATCACCATCGGTATCTCTATAACTCCACATATCTCTATTGTAGGTTTCACCAACAATCAATCTATCATCTAATGGCATAATAATTCTTGGTAAAACCAAACTATCAATAAACACAGTGCTTTTATCCATTTTGCCATCATTATTTGTGTCTTCTAAAACGGATATTCTACTCCAAGGTTCGTTTTCATCGGTGCCGTCAATATCTTGCATATAAGTAAGCATTTCGGCAACATATAATTTCCCATTGGCATCCCATTCCATAGCCACTGGTTCATTAATCATAGGCTCACTTGCCACCAATTCTATGCGGTAACCTTCTGGAAGATACATGGTTTTTAAGCTTTCCTCTGGTGATAAAAAATCTACAGTAGGAATCTTCACGATTTCTGGTTTTTGATAAATTATATCAGCATATGTTTTTTTCTCCTTTTTACAATTAAAAAGCAAAAGCAATAGTAAAAATAAGGAAAGGAGTAAAAGAAAGTGTTTAAAAATTCTCATTTATAATAATAGTTGTTATTGGTACATATATAATATAATTTCCAATTATTGATTTAAACAAAAAGATTTCCGTAAGATAAAATGTTTTTAAGTAAAGTTGGAATAATTGCATTAAATAAAGACATATGATACTTAGATTGGTACATAAGTTCTATTTCATAGTAAAGCCCTTGTTTAAATTTGTTTACCAACGAAATATGATCTGTGAATTATGAGAAACTCAAGATTCTTATTGCTATTATTTTCTGTATGCTGTTTTGCTGCCTGTACTAGCGCTAATAACGAAGAAGTTCAACAAGAAGAAAAGTGTACAAAGCTATGTGATGCGGGTGAAATTTTAAATGAAGACACATGCGAATGCGAAAAAGAACCTTGCACAAAAACATGTGAAACTGGTTTTGTTTTAAATAATGATACTTGTGAATGCGAAAAAGAAGCTTGTACTAAAACTTGCGACTCAGGATTTACTTTAAATGCTGGTACATGTGAATGTGAAGAGGATTTTGTAGCGTCTGTTATTGAAGTTGAAATAGAGAGTTTAGCTTTAGTGGGTGATTGGAAAAAGAAAACTGATATAGATGGTTACTCTGGTGATGCTTATTTTGTTTGGGAGGGGCCTAATCAGTTTTGGAAAGGCCCTGAGAATATTGGAAAAGTTGGACTTTTATCTTTTGAAGTTGAAATCACTAAACCGGGGACATATTTGTTTCAGTGGCGTTCTTACATTGCCAAGAAAGACCCTCAAAAACCTAATACGGAACATAATGACAGCTGGTTAAAAATACTTGCCGATGATTTTTGTGCAGTTCGTGAAACGAGTACCGTATATCCTAAAGGTTCTGGCAAAACACCAAATCCTGAAGGTGAGAATGGGAATGGGTTTTTCAAAGCATACATGAATACTAATGACACATGGACGTGGACTACAGGAACATATGATAATAATTTCCACCAAATATATGCACGATTTGATGAAGCCAAGATATATACTATTGAAATTGCGCCACGTTCTTCATATCATGCCATTGATAAGTTTAAACTAATACAACAAGAACCTTGATACTTAAAGTAAAGTTTTCGTAGTTGCTTCTATTAAAAGACTTTGCCCTTTTGCAATCTTTCTTATTTAATGGCTACATTCACTGCTATAAAATTCTTCAAATTATGAAACGCTGTTTTTTTCTTTTATCATTTGTATTACTGTCAATTTTTGGTTTCGCTCAAGAGTCTGACTGGGAACCACTATTAGATAAAGATTTAAGCAAGTGGGATGTTTTTGTGGGTGTGCCTCATCATTCAGTAAAAGGACTTCCTGAGGGTACTCCAACAGGTGATGGCATGAAAGGCGAATCTCTGGGTTTGAATAACGATCCATTAAAAGTTTTTTATGCAGAAGATATAGATGGGGAGACTATAATGAGGGTAAGTGGTGAAATTTACGCGGGTTTAACTTCAAAGGAAGTATATGAGAATTATCATTTAAAGTTTAAGTTTAAATGGGGAGAATTGAAGTGGGAACCCAGACTAAAAGCACAACGCGATAATGGCTTACTCTATCACTGTATTGGTGAACATGGTGCGTTTTGGAATGTTTGGATGCAGTCTCAAGAATTTCAAATTCAAGAAAGAGATATGGGTGATTATTATGGTCTTGCAGGAGGTGTGAATACTATAAAAGCTGAAAAGCGAGAAGATGGATTTCATATATATAATCCAGAAGCTGAAAGCGTAAAATTAGGGACTGCAATTCCAGGAGATAAAATGTATCGTTGTGTACGTTCAGAAAACAAAGAAAAACCACATGGAGAATGGAATACTTTAGAGCTAGTATGTTTTAATGGAAAATCATATCATATTGTAAATGGTTATGTAGTTATGATTCTGGAAAAAGCTGAATCGCATAAAGATGGAGAGTTTACCTTTATTACCAAAGGAAAAATTCAATTTCAATCAGAAGCAGCAGAGTGCTATTATAAAGATATGCACATAAAGAAATTGTCTGCATTACCAGATTTTCTTAAAAAATAGTTTGAGATTTTTTAAGATTTAATGATTTTTTTCTGTTCTCTTGTAGTCTCTTTTCTTCTTTGATAACATTTTCCTTGTGTGGATCAAACCATTGAGGGTCTATATTTTTTGAATCCCAAACTTTATAGGCATTATTTAGGTTTTCAACTATTTCAGGATGGTTATCTGAAATATCATAGCGCTCATAACTGTCTTTTTCCAAATCAAATAATAGTATTTTGTCCTTGTATGCGCTTTTATAAAGCTTGTAGTTTCCTTTTCTAACTGCATATTCAAACCCACCAACAGAACGCCAAAATAGCATCTCATGAGGAGATTCATCATTTTCATTATTTATGTATGGTAACAAATTTTCACCTTCTAATTGCGCTTCCTTTGAAACATCTCCACCAGCAGCGGCTAAAAGGGTTGGGTATAAATCTAAAGAGATAATTGGTTTATCATAAACTTGTTTTGAACGTATTTGTTCTGGCCAACTGATGAAGAAAGGCACTCTTATCCCACCTTCAAAAATCATCCCTTTGTGCCCTCGAAATGGTCTATTATCTGCATGCTCGGTTCTACCACCATTATCGCTTAAAAAAACTACAATTGTATTGTCTTTAATATTGTTTGCAACTAATGTTGAATCTATTTTTCCTATGCAGTGGTCTACACCATTTACCATGGCACCGTAAACGCTTCTGCCAGCATATTCAATATGCTTGGTATTTTCTAAATATTGTTGTGTAGCGTGGTCAGGCGCATGAGGTGCGTTATATGCTAGATAGATGAAGAATGGTTTTTCATCTTTTTTAGTAATAAAATCTATAGCTTCCTGAGTAAAATCGTTTGTTAAATATGAAAGTTGGTCTTCTGGAACAGCCTTACCATTTCTGTATACTGTCTGAATTTCATTTTTGGAAGTACCCCAATAATTCATGCCTCCTCCGGGAAAACCAAACCAGTGATCGAAACCTTGTTTTGACGGGTGTAAATTTGGATGATCGCCTAAGTGCCATTTACCTATTGCACTGGTGCGATACCCCTGTTCTTTTAATGCTTCGGAAATCATTTTTTCAGAAAGTGGAGTACCCACAGTATCATCATTTTCTTCTTTGTATGGCATATTACAATCATGTCCAAAACGCGCTTGATAACGCCCGGTCATAATACCCGCGCGTGAAGGGCTGCAATAAGGATGAGACACATAACCAGAAACAAATCGTCTTTTCCACAATCAAAACGTAATCTTGGTAAGTTTTTTTTGTTGTTTAGAATCGTTTTTAAAACAGAAACTTCATCAAGTTCTGCGTTTGGATAAACATCTTGCTGTTCTTCTACAAAGAGCGGCATTTGGTTAATATGTGTTATTGAAGAATGTGCAGAAATGGCTTTAAAAATATTGGGGTGTTTTGCTCCTAAATGAAGCGCTCCATAACCTCCCATAGATAAACCAGAGATAAAGAAAGAGGAGTTGTTTGAAGTAGCATCTATATTTTCTAAAACAGCATGTCTTACATCATCCACAATCCATTTTTCAAAGTTTTTATCATTATGTGGCAAATATGCAGAACCATCACCCCACAAACCATCGGAAGGCATTGCAATTATAAAAGGATTTATTTCTCCATTGTCAATCATGTTTTGAGCTGTAAAATGCACGCCGGCTTTGTGTGCCCAAATCCATGCACTTCCATAAACACCATGCATCAAAATAATTACGGGTAAGTCCTTGGCATTTTCAACATTAGGAACAAAAACGCAAATATCTCCACGTCCTTTAAGGTTGTTGGTTTTTACCGTGATGAACCTTAAATTATTGCTTTCAAATTCTGGATTTGATATTTCGGTGGTTCTGAATTTACTCATATTAAAAAACAATTACACCTTTTGCATTTTTCCCACTTAACATATCGTCAAAAGCTTGTTGTAAATTATCCAGGGTATAGGTGTTGGTAATCATTTCATCCAGCATTAAATCGCCTTTATCAAATAAAGCCTCTAGTTTTGGAAAATCCATTTCTGGTCTTGCAGCACCATAAAGAGGATTGATATACTTTTTATCCCACTCAAACAAGCGCATATCTACGGTGATTTCTTCTTCAATACCACTAACTTGAATCGCTGTACCTGCATTACGCACCATAGCTAAAGGTGCCACTCCTAATGCCGGAACTGCGGTACATTCAAAAGCAAAATCTGCGCCCCTGCCTCCTGTCATTTTTTTTACTTTGTCAGCGGCTTGCATCAATCCTTTGTCTTCTTTATCTGCAACAATGGTATCTGTTGCTCCAAATTCTTGCGCCATTTTCAAGCGATTTTCGTTGATGTCAATCGCAATTATTTTTGATGCTCCCGAAATTCTTGCAGCTTGAATGACGTTCAGTCCAACACCTCCTGTTCCTAAAACCACAACAGAACTCCCCAAAGTTACGTTGGCCGTATTGAATACAGAGCCGCAGCCTGTCATTACTCCGCAACATATAATAGAGGCCGATTCAAAAGATAGCTTCTCACTGTTTTTTTTTACACAAGCAGAAGATCTAACTAGTGAATATTCTGATAGTGTTCCAATATTGAAAGAGCGTTCAATTGGTTTTCCATTCCATGTTGTTCCTTCTATTGCTACATGACCACCAGGTAATTTACCAGCGTGATTTGCTATTACTGGAGAGTTTTGCTCACAAATATGCTGGTTGCCTTCTTGACATTGAAAACATGTATAACAAGGGGTTGCCCAATTTAGAATTACTTCGTCACCTGTCTGAACATTTTCTACATCCTCGCCAATAGCTTCAACTATTCCTGCACCTTCATGACCTAAAACAATTGGCATACCCCAAGTCAATGAGTCATAATCAGTATGACAAAGCCCCGATGCTTTAAGCTTAACAAGTACTTCATCCTTTTTTGGTTGTTTAACTTCTATTTCTTGAATGGTGAATTTTCCATCTCCTACAGAAATGGCGGCTCTACATTTTATAGACATGTATTAAAGTTTTGATGATGGTAAAATTAACTCTAAGGATAACTATTTTACTAACGGATAATGTACAAATATTAATCAATAATGACTGATATAGAAAAGAAATTTTAGGTGAAATCTTATTCGGAATTAATGATTTTGTTCAATTTGAATAAAGAAAACTTATACATGAACTGAAAATACAAATAGAAAAACCATTTGTTCTATTAATTGGAACATACAAAAAGTTATTTTTTTAAAAAAAAGAAGATATTCGCTATGTACAATTATGTTATTAGCAAAGTTTAAAAATACAACAGAATAGAGTTGTTCAAAAATATAGAAGAGACAGAATTAATTTTGTTAATTTTGAGTTAGTTAGTTTTTAGTAGTTAAAAAGCGGGTTAGTTACCCGCTTTTTTAGTTAATTCTTTTAGAAGAAGCTCTCACAATGAGCTCAGGTTTTAGAATCATTTTATTTAATGTAACAGGTTCGTCTGGATTAGCAACTCTTCTCAGAAATGTTTCCGCCGCTAGTCTTCCTATTTCTTCACTATGTTGTTCCACAGATGAAATTCCAGGACTTACTATCTCAGAAAAAGGTTCGTTACTAAAGCCAACAAGCGCAATATCTTCAGGAACTTTAATGTTTTGTGCTTTCATCTCTTCAAGAGCGCCAAGCGCTGCATAATCTCCTGAAACATAAATGCCATCAGGTCTCACTGGTAGATCAAGAAGTTTTCTCATTATTTCTCTACCGTCGGCTTTTCTCAAGTTGCACTCATAAATTAAATTTTCCTCAAAAGGTAAATTATGTTTATCAAGAGCATCAATATATCCTCTAATTCGGTTTTTATAAATTCTTGTATGGCTAAAACCGCCTATATGTGCAATACGTTTACAACCTTGTTTAACTAGATGTTCAATAACAATATGGCTACTCATATAATCATCAATACCAATGTAATCTACATTTAAATCATTTTCACCACGATCAAATAAAATTAAAGGCACGCCTTTTTGCTTTACCTTATTATAGTAGTCAAGTTTTATGGTTTCATTGGCCATCGAAGCAATAATGCCATCAACTTGAGTAAAAAGTAGCGCCTCAATACTGTGGCATTCCTTTTTATATGATTCGTTAGATTGTGTAATAATAACATTGTATCCCTTCTCATTAAGCACTTCCTCTATTTTTTCAATAATTGAAGAAAAGAAATTACTATTAGCTCTAGGAATGATAACACCTACCAAATTGCTTTTTCCTTTTCTAAGAGCTGTTGCAATATGGTTAGGTTGGTAATTTAAATTTTCGGCTACTTGCAATACGGCTGCTTTGGTTTGCTTGCTAATCCTAGGGTGGTTATTTAAGGCTTTAGAAACTGCTGAAGGCGTGATACCCAAAACATTTGCAATATCTTTTATGGTTGATTTTTTTTTATTAGCCAATTTTTATATACTTTTGTTCCAACGTTTGAACAAAGATAATGTTTTTTATCGAGTTCAAAATTGAAACCAACTAAATATAACTTCAGAAAACTCCATTATTTAATTGACCTTGTAAATAATTTACATTTCATTTTTAATAGGAATTTTATGCTTTATTTTTTAGTTTTTTCAATTTGTTCAAACGTTTGAACAAATTTATTTTATATATATGAAATATATAGTTTGCGAAAAACCAGGTGAGTTTTTATTAAAGGAAAAAGATGCACCAACGCGAAAATCAGGAGAAGCCTTATTACAAATTAATAAAGTAGGTATTTGTGGGACGGATTTACATGCCTATGGAGGAAACCAAGCGTTTTTTACGTACCCAAGAATTTTAGGTCACGAATTAGCTTCTGAAGTTTTAGAAATTGATGACAATCCTCAAGGTATAAAGGCAGGTGATAAGGTAGTTATTATGCCATATATAAGTTGTGGTAAATGTATTGCTTGTAGAAATGGTAAAACTAACTGTTGTACTGATATTACCGTTTTAGGAGTTCATGGAGATGGTGGTATGCAAGAACAAATTACCGTTCCAACCAATATATTATTAAAAGCAAATAATCTTTCGGATGATGAAATGGCCATTGTAGAACCTTTGGCAATTGGTGCCCACGCGGTGAGAAGAGCTAATGTTAAGGATGGGGAATTTGTAGTAGTTGTAGGTTGCGGCCCCATTGGTATTGGTATTATGAAATTGGCTCAAATTGAAGGAGCTAAAGTTATTGCTATCGATATGAATGAAGAAAGACTAGCTTATGCAAAAGATAAAATAGGTGTAGATTATGTTGTAAAAGCTGGTGAGACTGCAGTAAAGGAAGTTTCAGATATTACAAATGGTGAATTGGCCACGGCTGTATTTGATGCTTCTGGAAATAAATACGCTTTGGAAGCTTGTCCAGATTACATGTCTCATGGTGGGCGTTTTATTTTGGTTGGTTTGTCAAAAGGTGAACTAACGTATACGCATCCAAAAGTACACGCTAAAGAAATGACCTTAATGTGCAGTAGAAATGCAACAACCGAAGATTTTGAGCACGTCATTAGCGTGTTGGATCAATTTCCTACCGATTCTTTTATTACACATAATGTGCCTTACACTGAAATGATAGCCAATTTTGACAGTTGGCTAAAACCCGAAACGGGGGTAATTAAGGCAACAGTAGATTTTAAACTATAAATACTAATAACTATAACTAATTTTTTAATTAACAAAAACAATGGCAAAAGTAGTAACATTTGGAGAGATCATGCTAAGATTAGCTCCACACGGATTTTTAAGATTTTCACAATCAACATCTTTTGATGTAATTTATGGAGGTGGAGAAAGTAATGTAGCTGTATCATTAGCAAATTATGGAGTTCCAGTAGATTTTGTAACACGTTTACCGAAAAATGATATTGGTGAATGTGCTTTAATGGAAATGCGTAAAAGAGGTGTTGGAACAGACAAGATTATTTACGGTGGTGACCGTTTAGGGATTTATTTTTTAGAAACAGGTGCTGTAAACCGTGGAAGTAAAGTAGTGTATGACCGAGCACATTCAGCTCTAGCTGAAATTGAAGCTGGTATGGTAGATTGGGATGCTGCCTTTGAAGGAGCAACTTGGTTTCACTGGACAGGAATTACACCTGCAGTATCTCAGGGTGCAGCAGATGCATGTTTAGAGGCTGTAAAAGTAGCTAGTGCAAAAGGACTTACTATTTCTACAGATTTGAACTATCGTCAAAAACTATGGAAATATTGTGATGAAGCACATAGAGAAACTGTAATGACAGAATTGACGTCTTACTGTGATATTATATTAGGTAATGAAGAAGATGCTGAAAAGCACTTTGGTATTAAGCCTGAAGGTTTGGATATTACTACTCAAGGCGAGCATGTAAAAGGTGAGGCCTTCTTATCTGTATGTGATCAAATGTTGAAGAAGTTCCCAAGAGCTAAAAAGGTAATTACAACTTTAAGAGGTTCTATTTCTGCATCTCATAATACATGGGCAGGAGTTTTGTATGATGGAGAAACTTTATATGAATCTCCTCAATATCAAATAACAGACATTGTTGACCGTGTAGGTGGAGGTGATAGTTTTATGGGAGGTTTAATCTATGGATTAATAGAATATGAAGGAGATGATCAAAAAGCATTAAACTTTGCTGTAGCAGCTTCATGCTTAAAGCATACTATTAAAGGTGATGCTAACCTTTCAACCATTGATGAGGTAAAGAAATTAATGAGTGGTGATGCTTCAGGGCGTGTAGCTAGATAAACTAATGTTTATAAGTTTAATCGTTGAGTTGTTTATTCGATTCAACGATTAAACGAATAAACGCATAAACATTTATAAAAAATGGCACAATTTTCAAGATTAGAAGTTGCAGCGGCAATGAAAGAAACAGGAATGATTCCTTTGTTTTTTAGTCAAGATATAGAATTAAGTAAAAACGTATTAAAAGCATGTTATGATGGTGGTGCTCGTTTAATGGAGTTTACCGCTCGTGGTGATTTTGCTCACGAAGTTTTTGGTGAATTAACCAAATACGCAGTTGCAGAATTACCTGGAATGATAATGGGGGTTGGTTCGGTTACCGACGCAGGACAAGCATCGTTATTCATGTCCTTAGGAGCTAACTTTGTAGTAACACCTGTTTTAAGAGAGGATATTGCAATAGCTTGTAACCGTAAAAAAGTACTATGGTCTCCGGGATGTGGAACATTAACTGAAATTACAAGAGCAGAGGAGCTAGGTTGCGAAATCGTAAAATTATTCCCTGGGGATATTTACGGACCTCAATTCGTAAAAGGTGTTAAAGGTCCACAACCATGGACGTCAATTATGCCAACTGGTGGTGTTTCCCCAACTGAAGAAAACCTTAAAGGTTGGTTTGATGCAGGTGTAACTTGTGTTGGAATGGGATCAAAATTAATTTCAAAAGAAATTATAGCCAATAAAGATTATGCTAAACTAGAGCAAGATGTTAAGGATGCGCTTGCTATTGTAAAAGCAGTTAGAAAATAAATAAATTAGATGTCTGAGAGTTACGTTCAAATAGATCCAAAAGACAATGTAATAGTGGCCATTACTCCCTTAAAAAAGGGATTAGTGGCTTCTATTGCTGGTAAAGAGGTTGTTTTAAAAGAAAACATCAAACAAAAACATAAATTCACTTTGCAAGACTTTGCAGTTGGTGATGAAATTTATATGTATGGTGTTTTAATTGGTAAAGCTATACAACCCATAAAAGAGGGATGTGCAATTACTACCGAAAATGTAAAACATGCTTCGGCTGAGTTTCAAGAAACAAAAGAAGCTTATACTTGGACTGCTCCAGATATTTCAAATTTTAGAGGAAGAACCTTTAGCGGTTATCATCGTGAAGATGGAAAAGTTGGAACTGCCAATTATTGGTTGGTCATTCCATTAACGTTCTGTGAAAATCGAAATGTTGATGTTCTGGAAGGTGCACTTTCTGAAAAATTAGGTTATGAAACCAAAAAGGATTTTGCTGTTGATACTGATGCGTTAATTAAGCAATACAAATCTGGCGCTACAACCGACGAAATTTTGAGTACTCCTATTATTACAACCAAGGAGGAAATGTCTAAAAACAGGATATTTCCTAATGTGGATGGTATCAAGTTTTTAAAACACGATGGCGGTTGTGGTGGTATCCGTCAGGATTCTGAAGTACTTTGTAAATTGTTGGCTGGTTATATTGCAAACCCAAATGTAGCAGGTGCTACGGTGTTTAGTTTAGGTTGCCAAAATGCACAAATTAGTATGTTACAGGATGCAATTAATAGCATTGCACCTAACAATACAAAACCAGTTCATTATTTAGAACAACAAAGAAGCTCTAGTGAAAGAGCGTTAATAGAAGAAGCTGTAAAACATACCTTTTTAGGTTTAGTTGAAGCAAATAAAATAGAACGTAAACCAGCACCTTTAAGCAAGTTAGTTTTAGGTTTAGAATGTGGTGGATCAGATGGGTTTTCAGGAATTTCTGCAAACCCAGCTTTAGGATATGCTTCAGATTTATTGGTAGCACTTGGTGGTTCTCCAGTATTATCAGAATTTCCAGAATTAAATGGTGTAGAGCAAGAATTAATCAATCGTTGTGTTAGAGATGAAGATTCTAAAAAGTTCTACAACTTAATGCGTTCTTATTCTGCCGCTGCAGTTGCAGTTGGGTCTGGATTTGAAAATAATCCGTCTCCTGGAAATATAAAAGATGGTTTAATTACCGATGCTATGAAATCTGCTGGTGCCGCAAAAAAAGGAGGAACATCTCCTGTTGTTGCTGTTTTAGATTATACAGAACAAGTTACAAAACCAGGTTTAAATTTATTATGCACTCCAGGAAACGATGTAGAATCTACCACAGGTTTAGTAGGTTCTGGCTGTAATGTTGTGGTATTTACTACCGGTTTAGGTACGCCCACAGGAAATCCTGTAGCTCCTGTATTAAAAATGTCCAGTAATACCAATTTATATGAACGCATGAATGATATCATTGATATTAATGCGGGCACAGTAATAAGTGGTGAAGACACCATCTCTTCTATGGGAGAAAAAATTCTTGACCATATTATAAAAGTGGCTAGTGGAGAACTACCATCTAAAGCGGTATTACACGGAAATAACGATTTTATTCCTTGGAAACGAGGCGTTTCATTATAAAAACTAAACATGAACTTACTAAACAGAACAAACACCCCAACCAACTTACATACTGAGCGCATCATACAATTTGGAGAAGGTAATTTTTTAAGAGCCTTTGCGAATTGGATGATTCATGAAATGAATAAACAAGCCAATTTTGATGGTGGTGTTGTAGCTATTCAACCAATTAATCAAGGCTTGATAAAAATGCTAAACGACCAAGATGGGTTGTACACGCTTTACCTAAATGGTATTAAAAATGGTGAAGCGATTAGCGAACACGAAATTATAGATTGTATCCAACGCGGTATAAATCCTTATGAACACTATAGTGCGTATTTGGCTTTGGCGGATAATCCAGATTTGCGTTTCGTGATTTCAAATACTACTGAAGCTGGTATTGCTTATAATGAAAATGATAGACTGAACGATACACCACCAAACAGTTTTCCTGGAAAACTCACAGCACTTTTGCATAAAAGATTTCAATATTTTAATGGTGCTTCTGATAAAGGGTTGATTATAATTCCTTGTGAATTAATTGATAGAAATGGTGATAATCTAAAACGCATCATTTTACAATATGCTGAAGATTGGAGCTTAGGCGATGAGTTTGTTGAGTGGATTAATGAAGATAATATTTTCTGTAATACACTTGTAGACAGAATTGTGCCAGGGTATCCAAGAGAAAAAATTGATGCCATTACACAAGAGTTAGGATATAAAGATAATTTGGTTGTTGAAGGGGAGCAATTTCATTTATGGGTTATCGAAGGGCCAGAAACTGTAAAAGAAGAAATTCCAGCTGAAGTTTGCGGATTGAATATTGTATTTACAGATAATATGGAGCCTTATAGAACGCGAAAAGTGCGAATTCTTAATGGTGCACATACTTCTTTAGTTCCTGTGGGGTATTTATACGGAATTGATAAAGTAAGAGAATCTTTAGAAGACCCTGTAGTTGGCAACTTTTTAAAAGAAGCTATTTTTGAAGAAATTTGTCCTACTTTGGATTTGCCAGATGAAGAGTTAAAACAATTTTCAAATGATGTGATAGATCGCTTTAGAAACCCATATTTAGAGCATGCGTTGATTAGTATTTCATTGAATTCAACTTCAAAATATAAAACGAGGGTATTGCCTTCAGTTTTAGAATACATCAAAAGAAAGAAAGCATTGCCAAAACGTTTATTATTCTCTCTAGCAGCATTAATAGCGTTTTATAAAGGTGAAAGAAACGGAGAAGCAATTCCTTTGAAAGATGATGCCTCTGCATTGGAGTTTTTCAAAGCACAATGGGCTACCAATAATGTTCCAGCTATAGTAAAAGCTACGCTTCAAAATACTGATTTTTGGGGTGAAGATTTAACAAAATATGATGGTCTTACGGAATTGGTAACCAAATACTTGGAGAATATAGTCAATAAGGGAATAGAAACTGCAATTCCATCATAATTTGGTTAATTTAAGGGAAATGCCATCAAACCAAATTCTTATGAAAACTTCAATTTTAAAGCTGTCGACAATTTTTTTACTCATTTTTACCATATCCTGTAAGCAAACTACAGAAGGTGAAATAACGGACGATTACCCTAAAGTTGAAGAACTAAAGTATTCTGAAGATTGGTCTTCATTAGGAAAACATAACGAATCTCCAGATTGGTTTAAGGAAGCTAAACTCGGTATCTATTTTCACTGGGGTTTATATTCTGTTCCTGCATATAATAATGAATGGTATCCGCGGAATATGCACTTGCCAGACCATAAGGTATATAAACATCACTTAGAAAAATACGGACATCCTTCAGAATTTGGATACCATGATTTTGCGCCTATGTTTAAAGCTGAAAAATTTGATGCTGTGGCTTGGGCAAAACTTTTTAAAAATGCAGGAGCAAAATTTGCAGGACCGGTAGCGGAACATCACGATGGTTATGCTATGTGGGATAGTGAAATCACTCCATGGAATACTATGGATACGGGGCCAAAACGTGATATTACTGGAGAACTTGAAAAAGCAATAAAAGGTGAAGGTTTGAAGTTTATTACGGCATTCCACCATGCAAAAAACTTGCAACGTGCAACAAAATTAGGTGAAGATGTTAGAATTAGTCATTTCCCTTATTTTGAGGGGATGCCACCAAGTTCTGATGATCCAGATTTACAATTAATGTACGGTAATATGCCTCATGAGAAATGGTATAAAGAGGTTTGGTTGGGTAAAATGAAAGAGGTAATTGATAACTATCATCCAGATATTATTTGGTTTGATTATGTACTAGGGGATATTCCACAGGAATATAGAAAAGAATTTGCAGCCTATTATTTAAATGAATCTGAAAAGAAGAATCAAGACGCTGTAATAGTTCGTAAACAACACGATTTACCTTTGAATATGAGTGTTGAAGATTTGGAGCAAGCCCGTAAAAACGAAATTGGTACAAAAACTTGGATGACTGATGCTACAATAAGCATGGGTAGTTGGTGTTATACTGAAGATTTGGGTGTTAAACCTGCTGCTGATGTGCTTCATATGCTTATAGATATCGTAAGTAAAAATGGCATATTGTTGCTTAATGTTTCGCCTATGGCTAATGGCATAATTCCTCAAGATCAGCAAGACGGATTGTTAAAAATGGGGGATTGGTTAAAAAAATATGGTGAAGCTATTTATGGTACAGAAGCATGGTACACTTTTGGAGAAGGGCCTACTAAAGAACCTAAAGGGCATTTTAAAAACCACCAAGCTTTTATGAAGCTAAAGTATACCAATAAAGATGTAAGGTATACAACCAAAGACTATAATATTTATGCCATAATTTTAGGTGAAGTTGAAGCAAACAAGAGTTTGTTATTCGAAGCATTTGCTAAAGATAGTATTCATGATATGACGTCTATTGAAAAAGTGTCTTTTCTGGGTAGTGATGAAAAAATTGAATGGTCAATTTCAGAAGAAAAAGGACTTTCTGTAAAAGCACCTTCAAAAGTTATTGATGAAATGGCGACTGTGGTTAAGATTACAATTTCACAATAGAATGGTAATAGATTCGCATCAACATTTTTGGAAATACGAGCCGGTAAAGCACGAATGGATTGACGATAATATGTCCACAATCCGAAGAGATTTTTTGCCTTCGGATTTACAAAAAGTGTATAATGAAAATGGAATTGATGGTTGTGTTGCAGTACAAGCGGATCAAACTTTAAATGAAACTTATTTTTTAATTGAACTTTCTAACGACTATGATTTTATTAAAGGAGTTGTTGGGTGGGTCGATTTGCGACACGACGATATTGTATCTGATTTAGAAAAGTACAGTGCTGTTGAGAAATTAAAAGGATTCCGGCATGTTGTTCAAGGAGAACCTGATCATAATTTTTTATTGCGCTCAAATTTTTTAAGAGGAATTTCAGCGTTAGAAGAATTCAATTATACATATGATATTTTAGTGTTTCCACATCAATTGGGAGCAGTTTTGGAGTTTGTAAAACACTTTCCTAATCAAAAATTTGTCATCGATCATATTGCCAAACCCTACATAAAAGATGGTTTCTATGAAGGATGGGCAGTATTGATGCAAGAAATTGCAAAACATGAAAATGTGTATTGTAAAATATCGGGAATGATTACGGAAGCTGATTATAACACCTGGACGCCCAAGCAGCTAAAGCCTTATATGAATTTAGTGCTGGAAGCTTTCGGAGCTAAAAGAGTAATGTTCGGTTCTGATTGGCCAGTATGTTTGGTAGCTGGAAATTATGAACAAGTAAAACAAATAGTAACAGATTTTATTTCTGAATTATCTCAAGATGAACAAAATAACATCATGGGGCAGAATGCAATTCAGTTTTATAATTTATAATATTAAAAAATCATGGATTTAGGATTAAAAGATAAAGTAGTTGTTGTAACTGGAGCTGCTGGTATTAAAGGAAGTATAGGGGAAACTATTGTACAACATTTAGCTGCAGAAGGTGCAATTCCTGTAATTGTTGATAGAAATGCCAGAGGTTTTGGATATGCTGGAGAATTACAAAATAAAGGTATTGATAGTATTTTTATTCAAACTGATTTATCCGATTATAAGCAAATAGAGGCAGCAGCCAAAAAAATTGATGAAAAGTATGGTCGCGTAGATGCGCTAATTAATAATGTTGGTGTGAATGACGGTGCTGGTTTAGACGCTTCTATAGAAGACTTTATGTATTCATTAAAACTGAATATGGTAAGCTTTTTTGCAATGACCAAATATTGCTTACCGATGATTAAAAAAGTAAAGGGCAACATTTTAAATATTGGCTCTAAAGTGGCACTTACTGGTCAGGGTGGAACATCTGGTTACGCAGCATCAAAAGGTGGTGTTTTTGGGTTAACGAGAGAATGGGCAGTAGATTTAATTAAGGAAGGCATACGTTCTAACGCTATTGTAATTGCTGAAAGTTGGACACCAGCCTATGATAACTGGATTAAAACCTTAGACAATGGTGAGGAAAAACTAAAATCCATTGTTAAAAAGATACCTTTGGAAAATAGAATGACCACACCTGCTGAAATTGCAGACCAGTGCTTATTTACTATCTCAGAAAAATCTTCACACACCACCGGACAATTTATCACCGTTGATGGAGGTTATGTAAATTTGGACCGTTCTTTATTGACGGAATAGAACCATATGTTACCCTATAAAAGACAAAATGAACACCTGTGTTTGTGATACCTTTTCTATTTTGCAGTAAATTAAACTAACCAAACGTAAAATATGAGTATATCAAAGAAAATACCTGTTGTTAGAAAAGAATTATTATTCCCTTTTATAATAATCACTTCGTTGTTTGCACTATGGGGAATTGCCAATGATTTAACAAATCCAATGGTTTCTGCTTTCAAAAAAGTGATGCCTGAGTTATCCAATGTACAGGCGTCTTTAGTACAATTTGCATTCTATTTTGGGTATTTTTTCATGGCATTACCCGCTGCTTTGTTTATAAGAAAGTTCAGTTATAAATCAGGAATTATTCTTGGATTAACCTTGTATGCTTTAGGAGCATTTCTGTTTTACCCTGCTGCTGCAAATGAGGAATTCAATTACTTTTTAATATCGCTTTGGGTAATTACATGTGGGTTAGCTTTTTTAGAAACTACATCAAATCCGTTAATATTAGCTTTAGGAGATAGTGAAACGGCTACACAACGTTTAAATTTAGCTCAGGCTTTTAATCCTATAGGTTCTTTAACAGGAATGATAATTGCTCAAGTTTTCGTTATTGGCGCTTTACGTTCGGATGACTATACAGAAGAAGCTTATAATGCCTTAACGTCATCAGAATTGGCTGCAATTAGAGAAAACGACTTGGGAATTATTAGCGTACCCTACATTGCCTTGGGGGTTTTGGTCTTAGTTATAATGGGTATTATTATCGCTACAAAAATGCCAAAAACTGCTGAAGAGGATAAGATGTCTTTATCAGATTCATTTAAAAAGTTATTCGCAAACAGTAACTATTTACAAGGAGTTTTAAGTCAAGCCTTTTATGTAGGGGCACAAATTATGTGCTGGACTTTTATTTTTCAATATGTTGATAATCTTAATGAAACGAGTGGAACAGAATATACAGCAACGTATTTTAATATCGCTGCAATGATTTCATTTTTAGCAGGACGTTGGATTGGAACAGCACTAATGAAAAAAGTAAATCCATCAAGGCTCTTAATGTTATTTGGAATTGGAGGCGTAATAATGTGTGCCGGCGCTATTTTGTTACCTGGTATTGCTGGATTATTATCTCTGGTTGGTATTTCTATATTTATGTCTATTATGTTTCCAACCATATACGGTATAGCACTTAAAGACATGGGGGATGAGGCAAAAATCGGTTCAGCAGGATTAGTTATGGCAATTGTTGGTGGTGCCCTACTACCTATTGGGCAAGCTTCAATATTAGATTGGGGAGGTGATGGTTTTAACGATGTTAACGTTTTAGGTTTTATTCCTGAAGTTAATTTTTCATTTGTATTACCCCTAATTTGTTTGGCTTTTGTAGCTTTATATGGATACGTTAGCTACAAACGAAATTTAAAAAGCGCATGATAATAAAACGATATTGCTACGCCTGCGATTTAAAAGATGATTCTAAGTTAATAGAAGAATACAAAGCATACCATGCTGAAGGAAAAGCGTGGCCGGAAATAACTAAAAGCATTAAGGATGCGGGTATTACTGATATGCAAATCTACCTTACGGGAAATCGTATGTTTATGATTATGGAAGTTGATGAAACTTTTAATCCTGCACGAAAAGCTGAGATGGATGCCAATAATCCAAAAGTGCAAGAATGGGAGGACTTAATGTGGGATTATCAGCAAGAATTACCATGGGCAGCAAAAGGTGAAAAATGGATTCCATTGGAAAAGATTTTTCAATTAAAATAGGTTAAAAAATATTCGATTATAGCATAAAGCACTTATCTTAGAATGAATTTCTAAATAAGTGCTTTTTAATTTTAGAGTTATGAAGATTCTCGGTTTTATTATTTTATTCATGTCAACTTTGGCATTAAAAGCACAAACGTATAATGTTAAAGATTTTGGAGCTGTTAATGATGGCGAAACGCTAAATACTCGTGCAATTCAAAATGCAATTGATGCTTGTAACAAAAATGGAGGAGGTAGAGTAGAACTGTCGGGTGGTGGAAAATATATGACAGGAACTTTATATTTAAAAGATAATGTCACACTTTATGTTGGAAATGGTACGGTTCTATTAGGAAGTCCTAATTATGAAGATTACACTACCGATACACACAAAAACATGTACAAAAAAGAACCGCATATGAATCGGTGTTTAATCTTTGCAAAAGACGCAAAATCTATTGCTATTGATGGTTACGGTACAATAGATGGTAATGGTTACAAAAGTAATTTTAGCAAAGGTCGTCCTATGTTATTAAGGTTTTTGAATTGTGAAGATATTCATGTAAATAATATTTCATTAATTAACCCTGCGGCGTGGACTTCTGCATGGTTATATTGTAATAATATTAGCGTTAGTGGTATTACTATTTTAAGTAGAGTAAATAATAATGGAGATGGTTTAGATTTTGATGGTTGCACCAATGTTCGCGTTACTAACAGTAATTTCGATAATAGTGATGATAGTATATGTCTTCAAGCTTCACAACCAGATAAACCATGTAAAAATGTTACAGTAAGCAATTGTATTTTCAGTACTAAATGGGGAGGTATGCGCATTGGACTGCTGTCTCGAGGAAATATTGAATCGGTTACTGTGACTAATTGTGTTTTTAGGGATATTCAGGATTCTGGACTTAAAATTCAACAAAATGAAGGTGGTGAAATGAAAAACATGGTATTTAATAACTTGGTTATGGAAAATGTACCAAGACCAATTTTTATGACCTTCTGTCAACAACGTGCTTCGGTGGAAACTCCCGAAGGTGAATATGAATCCTTGAATAGGATGCATAATTTTTTATTTAGTAATATTGTAGTTGATAATTCTAAAGGGGACAAGAATTCAGCATTTTTTATTACGGGCTTTCCAAATCATTATATCGAGGATGTTACAATTAGAGATGTTCAGTTTGTTGTTTCCGGAGGCGGAACCGAAGAAGATTCAAAAAGGCAAGTAAAAGAGTATACATTAGAGGTGTTAAACGGATGGTGGCCGGAGTTTAGTAGAGTAGGAACGCTACCTGCTAGCGGGGTTTATGCAAGACATATTGATGGATTAACACTTCAAAATATTAGTATTAAGACAGTTAAAGCAGATGCCAGAAAAGCAATTGTTTTTGATGATGTGAAGAATGAATCTGTAGGTGCTATTAAAATTAATAACAGAAACTTAGAATTTTAAAATGTAATCTATTTTGAAAAAGAGTTATAAAGGTATTTTTATTCTATTTATTCTCGTTTGCTTTAGCTGTAAATCAGACAAGGTAAAACCTTTAGCAGCGAAAGAGGTTGCTAAAACTGATGGTAGAATATTAGCTGAAATGCACTGCGCACGTTGTCATGCCTTTCCAGAACCAACAGTCATGCCCAAGCGTTATTGGAAAGAAGTGCTTCCTATTATGGGGTTTCATTTAGGGAAAGCGCCTAAAGGAAAAACCCTTAGTGATTTTAAAAATAAGGTGTCAAAAAAGCGCTTAGATGAGTCAGGACTATTTCCTTCAGAAGGTATTATTTCTGATAATGAATGGCAGGCTATTTTAGATTTTTACGACAAAAACTCTCCAGAGAACCTTCCGACTGAGCAAAAGCCTTCGTTTAATTCTGAAACTAATGTTTTTCAATATGAAGTTTTACCATGGAAAACTATCGGAGGTGGGCTAACATATATTAATTTCTACAACAATATTTATCAAGTAGGATATAACACTGATAAAGGCTCATCATATTATACTAAAATCCATCCATCGGGTACAGAATTAAGAAGCTATCGATTAAAGTATCCTTTAGTAGATGTTGCATACAAAGACGGGGCTGAACTTTTGTTAAGTATGGGGCGTATGTTTAATATTGATGAACCTACGGGAAGTATATCCGTGCTTAAGGATAAACCGCAACCGTTTATAGAAAACTTACAAAGACCTGTAGATTTTATTTTAGAGGATTTTGATAAAGATGGTATTGTGGATATTTTGGTTTCAGAGTTTGGTAAATACCTCGGAGGTATAAATATATATACTAATAAAGGAAAGTTTGGAAAAACTAATCTACACCCAAAGTCGGGCGCAATCAATTTCGTTATTAGAGACTTTAATAATGACGGTTTGAAAGATTTTTATGTGCTCGTTGCTCAAGAAGATGAAAGCATTTATCTTTTTATAAATAAAGGTGATTTACAATTTGAAAAGCATCAATTACTGTCTTTACCATCATATTATGGTACAACACATTTTGAGGTACTAGATTTTGATAACGATGGTGATGAAGATATTATTTGTTCTAGTGGTGATAGTGATGATTTTGCTAGCGCTTTGAAACCTTATCATGGTATTAGGATTTTCGAAAATTTAGGTAACTATAAATACAATCAAGTATGGTTTCATAAACAAGAAGGTGCTTATGGAACAGCCTGTGCAGATTATGATAATGATGGTGATATTGATATAGCATCAATAGGTTACTATGCATCACTTAAAAATAAAGGCAAAGAATCATTTCTTTATTTTGAAAATATAAGTACATCTAGTGGTGAGTTGAAATTTAAGGCGTTTTCTCCATTAAAAACGAATGATAATTGTTACATGCTAATAAAATCTAAAGACATTGATAATGACGGTGATTTGGATATAATATTAGGTAGTAATGCACGAATTTTCTCAGGCAAAAGAAAAGATTTAATTAATTATAATTGGCAGAAAACCGGAGGGGCAATAACCATCTTGCGAAATACTACAAAATAAATTTAACTACGAGATTTCATGATTTTTGCCCAAAGATTATTTTTATATTCTTTTAAAGCCTGACTAAATAACTCATCAGCTTTATTTTTATTACCTAATCCCTTATTTCCTAAAGCTTCTAAATAATACGAATGCGAATTTTCTTTTTTGTTTGTTACAGATGCCTCCTCAACTGCAACTAAAATATTTCCAGTGCCATCTTCTCTCAGTGTTTCTCCTTTTTGTATTAAATCATTAAATAGGGCATTGGCTTTTTCTGATTCACCTAACTTTTTATAGGCTTCTGCTTGGAAATATAATAAATCGTACATACGCCTTGTGTTTTTTGAATTCACACTTTTTTGATAGCTCTCCTTAGCTTTTTTAGAGTTATTCATATCGGAGTAAATCTCACCTTTAAAATAATGAATCATAGCATTCTTTTCGTCATGGGTAGGCTTGCCAACTTCTAAATTTTCGGGATATTCCATAGCGGCATCTAGGTGACTAAGTGCTTTAGTATATTGTTTCTTTTCTGATAGACTCAAAGCTTTTAGAATATTAGCATCTACATAATGCCAGTATATTTCCCTACCGCCTTCCCAGGTTCTAAAGTGATGTTTAGAAAGAAAGTCTAAAGATTTATCATAATCACTGTCAAGATTATAAAGCTGTACTAAAGTTTTAGGAGCTTGTACATCTTGTTTCACAATTTCTATGTTTTCTTCCAAAATCTTGAGACAAGACCTATAATCCGCATCAGATTCGTCAAAGTATTTTGAAAGTTCTGCGAACCATAACGGAATATCATTTCTTTGTGAAATAGCTTTGGATATATAATCGATAGCTGATTTTGGGTCTTTATTATGATGGTAAGCACCAAATGCAAGGTTTCTCCATACCATTGGCGTTGTATTGTCTAATGTCGATGCTTTTTTCCATAGTTTTATGGCTTCATTAGTTCTAAGATCGTATAATAGGTTGCCAAGTAAATAGTATGATTTAGTGTTTTCAGGCTGTAAGCGAATTGCATTTTTTAGCACATATTCTGTTTCTTCTCTATAAGGGAAGCAATAATCTAATGATAACCCTTCAGAGGCATTTAATGCATCTTGAGCCTTATCATCATCACCTAATTGAGAATAGCAATATGCCAAATAATAATGAATTAGTGGATTTTTAATTTTCTTTAGAGAGGAAAGAAGGTTGATAGTATCTTCATATAAGCCAGCATTTGTATAGTTCGTTGCAATTTCTAAATAGTTATTATCTACGTCCTGCATATTTTTATTCCATCCTTCCAAAGAAGTTTCTCCATCTAAGAGCCCCTTTTCATATAAAGCAACAAAATTGAGGGGGTCGTACATCAATAATTGGTCAATTAATTCCTTTGCTTTTTTCTTTTCTCCTATTTTTCGCAATAGAGTACTGTAGAGTACAGAGATTCTACCATCTCTAGTATTTGTCGAATATGCTTCTTTAATATAATCTAGTGCTTTATTAAAGTTTTCATCTAAACTTTCTAGTTGTGCCAATTGATAATTTCCGGCAGAGAACCACTGATGGTACCAAGTTGCTCTAGCAAAATTTTTATAAGCTAAATTTGAATTTCCCAAGCCTCTATGAGCAAGCCCTAAATAGTAATATATCTCGCCTTCTTTTGGTTGATAATATTTTATTTTTAATTTCTCAGCTGCTCCATTCAGGTAGTGTAGTGCTTCAGTATATCTTGTTTGATTTACACGTCTTATACCCATAGCTATATTAGTTCTGTAATCGTCTGGAGAGAGTTCCAGGGCTTTTAAGTAATAATCGTCAGGATTTTTACCAGGCCTGTTAAACTGTTCTACAAATCTTCCAGTCAAATAGAGGTCTTCTACAGATGCTATCTCAGAAGGTTTTTTAACGCTTTCCTGTGGTTCAGGAAGTTTAGGTAGTTTAGGTTTGTATGGTGTATATGATACTAATTCTTTTCCATTGGCATCAGCTAAAGAGATATTTAGTTGATATTCATCCAATGCCTTTTTAGACTTATAAGTAGCTGTAAAAGGACGTTCTGGACTTATAGTTATAATTTCATCAATAATAACTTCATTATTATACTTTAGTACATATTTGGCATTATTGAATTTTTGGGTACTATTGAAACCATAAAATATGGTTTTAGGGTTTCTCATTTGCAAAGTAACCGAAGCATCAATTGTTGCATTTTTCACAACTTCGATGTCTCGAATGGGATACCAATAGTTTTTAGCATCTTTTACAGAATGGGGAAGGCTCCAACTATAATCTGGTTGATTATTTGAAAAGGTACCAGTCATCAACTCCACATAGGCTTTACCATCATCTGTTAGTTTTCTACGGGCATTCTGACCTTGCAATCCAGGACCGAATTGCCATAATTTAGAGGCATTATTCTCATGAGGGTCTCCAACATGAATAGTTCCAGCTTTTGCACCGTAATCGTAACCACCAATAAAACCTTCATTGATGTCCCACATAAAAAAGGATACAGGATTAGGATGATTTTTCCACCAAGTTAAATCAACACCTTCAGGATAACTTGTCCTACCGTAATTATCTGTTTCATTAGAAAATGGCCATTGTATAAAGCTACTATTATTATGAAAAACGCCTATTTCCTGACTTGGCGGCCAAAATGTTCTAAAATCCTCATTAGCCGTAATTGCTACATTAGCCCAAAATAAAAATGTTTTAGTTTTGGTGCTAGTATTATTTAATCTGTAGTCTACTTCGATATAAGATTTTCCAGGGTATAGCGTCATTCCCACTATTCCTCTTGCTCTAATAGTTTTTTCCGTTTCACCTATCCAAATTGTAGCACTACCATCTTCATTTTTAATTAATCTATAATCGCTAGGTAGCATTGTAGTCGTTCTATGATGATGTGGAAAACACCATTCAATACCTCCTGATACCCATGCACCAAGTGTACCTATCAAATCTGGTTTAATAACACTATTGGTATGAAACATTTCATGACCATTTGTTTTATCTATCGCCGAAAACAAGCGTCCTCCAAAAGCAGGTAGAACTTTTATAATTACGTATTCATTTTCTAAATACAACATCTCATATGTTTCATCTGTAAGTAAACTTCCTAATTTAGTCTGAGATGGATAGGGATAGACTTTACCTTGTGCACCCTGAACACTCCTACCTGTATAAAATATTGGGCTTATTTCATCTTTACCCCATTTATAAGTTGGAATAGTTTCTGTGTCTTCGTAGATTTTTACTTGGGTATTTAAATGAACTGTAATTAAATAAAATAGAATTAGAAGATAATGGAGCTTGGATAATTGTAACATGTTACGGTGTTTAGTTGTGCACCATAATAAAAGCGGACGACATGTAATTTAGAGCTTTTTAAAGATAACGAATTTTATGTAAAATCTAATTACGGTATAAAAAAAAAGAGGCTGTCTAATTAAAGACAACCTCTAAAGCATAATAAACTAAACTCAAACTAATTTACTATGGTCTACTTGTTAATTTGAACAATGTTAAATCATCCATGTAGAATTTTAGCCTTTCTGGGTTGGTGTTAATACCTCTAATCATATAGCTAACTTCCCCGGCTGCTGCAAATTGTACAATTGCAGAGCTGTAAAACCATTCTCCTACTGGAGAATCTGGTGTAAAGGTAATATTGTCGCCAATACCCCAGTTCGTTCCAGGTCTCCAATACATTCTTACATTGGCTTCTCCATTCACTGCGCCTAAGTCTTCTATATACACCCAAACGCCCATTTCATATTTAACACCACTTTCTACTGTGAAGTTAATGTTAGATCCTGCATCAGCATTACCTATAATCATACCACCATCTGGTCTAAACTCAATGTACATACTCTTATCTCCAGAGTGGGCTCTGTCAAATGATAAATTCATATCATATTCGCCCCATCTGCCACCCCACCATAGGTAAGGCCAATTATCTTCAGTTGTAGTTTCAAAAGAATAGTCTATCAAGGATGAGCTTTCTTCAAAAATGTTAGATTTGATAAAGTCTGTTAATAAAGCATCTGTAAAAGCGTCTGAAGCAACCGCATCAAGTGTGGTAAGAGCACCTGGCGTATATGATACTTTAACTGTATCATCATTGTACATTATTTCATTAGCTAGTTCAATAGTTAAAATAGTTCCTTCGTTAGAATCTACTAAAACACTTGCTATTTCTGGTGTAATTGTTGCTCCTCCAGCTGTTTCTATAGTTACAGTAAAGTTATTTCTATTAACTGTAGCAGGATCCATCTCTCTACTAAATTCCAGACCTATTTTGGTTTGAGCTTCATATTCAAATACCCTATCTAAAGTTACAGGTTCAGTAGAAGGAATTACTTTCACAAAGTTTTTAATGTAAATTGTATCAGCGTCGGTAGGTCTTGTTCTAGAAGCTATAAACTGTAAGTCCCAAGTACCTAATTTTGTATATCTCACATCAGTTTCCGCTTCAGGGTCATCAGCAATAGATGTTTGGGCTGGATTTGCACCAGGCATACTCCAATTGAAGTTTGTAGGAGTTCCAGCACTATTTTGAGAAATACGAACATATTTACTGGCAGTAATCTCATTTTGTGCATTATCAGATAAATTAAGAGGAGCACCAAGACTTCCATCTTCGTTTATATAATTTATTTGAATGCTCGATGCTACGTCACCCAGAACGGTTACTACAATTGTTGTATCCAATTCTTTACTTTGGATAGGTTCAGTACTATCTTCATTTGGATATACGTTTCCTTTGAAAACTTGATTCAGAGTTACGTCATAAACACCAGCTTTTGTGAAAAAGCCTTTAACTACATCTTTGCTTGATGTATTACCTGTTTCTCCAGCAATATTAGAAGCATCTGCAGGAAACGTCCACACCCTACTTTGAACACCTTGAGAGATGTCTCCAAAATCAATGTGTCCACCAATATTAATGGTATTTTCGAAATTCATCTCAGAAGTAACGATTACTCTGTGATTAGGTTCAACTAAATCGATAGATTCATCTTCATTACACCCAACGAAGAGTAGGGATAAGATGAAAATAAATTTTAAATATTTTATATTTTTCATGACATGCAATTTTTAATTATTTAAATTTCCGTTTGTCTGCACTTCCGAGTTAGGAATAGGGAAATAGTTGTGCTGTACAGGATTATAGTTTTCAGCTGCAACAAAAAAGTCTGGTCTTATTCTTTCAACAATGAATAATGGAGCTTCTCCGCCACCGCTTGTATTTAGGTTAGCCTGTCTCCAAGCTTCATCGGCACGTAATTCATTAAATACTTCTTGAACAATACCCCAGCGCACTAAATCTTTCCATCTGTGACCTTCGAAACAAAGTTCAACAGCACGCTCTACACGCTGTAGATGCGTAAGTACCGTTTCTTTGCTTGGAGTTACCATGGGATGATCACCATGTACTTGCTTACTAACATGCAATTGAGGGAACATACCACCATTCATGTCCATATATTGTTGAAGTGTATATACTCCAGCACGACTTCTTACCATATCAATGTACTCTATAGCGGTCGTAAAATCATTATTAGCATTTAAAACAGCTTCGGCATACATAAGTAGAACATCTGCATATCTTATGTGTCTAAAGTTAATTCCTGATCTGCTAAGCGCAGGTTCAGCTTCTAAATGATACCAATTGGAATGTTTTTTAACGTAAGCACTTTGACCAAATCCCCAACCCCTAGGTTCACCTTGAGGTAATTGATAGTATAAACCTTCAAAATTTCTAGGTACAATAGTTGAATTCATTCTTCTGGACTCCGCATTCCCATCGTTAATAGGATTATCAGGGTCTACTTCATCATACACTAGCATTTCATGCAAGTTGTAAGAAGGTAATACCGTATTGAACGCGCCAAAATTTAATTGCCCAACAGCTGTAGCCATTGCTGTAGCTTCTGCACCAGATTCAAAAGCATTATCATCTACGGCAGCCCCAGGAACACCAGGAGCAATTTCAGAGGAATAATTTACTTCAAAAATTGACTCTTCATTAAACTCATTAGTATGCCAAAAATTATCCTCGATATTTCTTGTAAGGGAGTAAACACCTGAGTCAATCACTTCCTTGAATAATGAAGCCGCTTGACTCCAGTTTTCATCATATAAATGTACCTTACCTAAAAGACTAGTTGCAGCTCCCCAAGTAGCTCGTCCAACATTTTTTGTGTCCCAAGATTGAGGTAAATTGTTCATTGCAAATGTTAAATCTGGAATAATGATTCTCGAAGTAACTTCTTCCTTGCTTGAAAAAGGTTTTTCAAATTCGTCCGCAGTATTAGCAACCTTCTCATGAATCATTCCACCGCCATATGTATGGGCTAATTGAAAATAAAAGAAGGCTCTTAAAAAGCGTGCTTGTCCTTCAATTTCTGCTTTTGCATTACCTGTAAATACAGCGTCATCTGCGTCTTGAATAAACTGGATAACTTGATTTGCTCTAAATATACCAACGTATAATTGGTCCCATTTATCCGTAACGTGATAAATCCCATCGTTAAATGTTAAATTTCTAAATGCATTTGGTCGGTACCACGATTCAGTACCAGCAATGTCTCCTAACACAAACTCGTATTGTAGTTCGCCACCACTTACACTTTGAAATTGAAGTGCACCGTAAGCTGCAATTAATGCAGCATTAAACTGTCTTTCACTCTGCCAAAACGTATCTGGTGTAATAGCGTTTGGATTGGGTTCGTCTAAAAATGCACCTTCACTACAACTTGCAAAGAGCATTACCGCTAATAAACTTAGCTTTAAAATGTTGTTTTTTATTGTTCTCATAGTCATTTTTTTTAAAAACTTAATTGTAGCCCTAACATAAATTGTCTAGTAACTGGATAACTTCCCGCATCAACTCCTCTTGTAAAAATACCATCGCCACCAACTTCAGGGTCATATCCAGTATAGTTAGTAAATGTAAAAGGGTTTAGAGAATTTAGATAAACTCTCGCTTTATCAATCCCCATTTTATCTTTGGTTCCTGGAATAGTATAACCTAAAGATAAGGTTCTTATTCTTAAATATGTGCCATCCTCAAGGAAAAAATCAGAAGCAGCTCTTACATTACTATGGAATGCATTTTGCCTAAATGTAGGTATGTCTGATGTTGGGTTTTGTGGACTCCACATGCTTACTAAATCACTGTGTCTTCCGCCTGAATAAGCATAAAGTTTTGCACCATTGTATACTTCAGCGCCATATGAAAGGTAACTTTGTACTGCAAAATCCCATCCTTTATACTGAAGATTCAAATTTAAACCTGCTTCGAATTCTGGTTGTCCAGAACCTGAGTATGCTCTATCGTTATCATTAATAATACCATCATTATTAACATCTTTATATCTCATATCTCCTAACTGAGGTGTACTTACAGCTGCTAAGTCTAGTTGATTATATTCATCTAGTTCTTCCTGTGTTTTAATTACACCATCATTTTGAAATAAGAAAAATGCTCCAGCTTCATGTCCTACTGCAAGAAACGTTGTAAACTCAGTGTTTTGTCCTCTTGAAACGATAGGGCGTCCATTTGCAAAACCACGTTCAATACCGTTGAGGTTTGTTACTTCATTTATGTTTTTAGTAAACGTACCCGACAGATCAAATTTAAGTTCTGAACCGATTTGGCCCTTATAACTTGCAGATATTTCAAGACCTTTATTGGTCATGTCTCCTGCGTTTACAAGTACTCTGTTGAATTGAGTTACAGCTCTAGGTTGTGCAGTACCCGTAGAAGGAGCAAGAGGTTGCTCTATTAACATATCTTCCTTGTCATTTTCATATAAATCCACGGTAAGATTAAATCGGTTTTTAAACAAGGATAAATCAAAACCAATATTTTTAGATATTTGAGTTTCCCATCTAATATCCTCATTTGTATATTGTCGTTGTGTTAAACCAAAATTTAAGTCCTCTTCAGTGCCCAGAGGATAATTAACACCTGCTCCAATAATTGGAATTGCCGGATACCCTGAAACACCTTGAAATCCTAATTCAGCCCAACTACCTCGAATCTTAAATGAATTTATTGCAGGTATATTAAACCAATTTTCTTCGTGAACGTTCCATCCAGCGGAAAAACCAGGAAATGTTCCATACCTGTTTTCTTCAGAGAATAAAGAAGAACCATCTCGTCTTACACTCGCGGATAATAAATATTTTTCATCAAAGTTATATTGCAATCTAGCAAGTTTACCTGTAATTGTTCTCCTAAAATTAGTACCAGTAGGACGTATGCCTTCAGCACCGGCAGATAACACCTGTATGTCATTAGAAGCATCATCTCCAAACTGAACAGCTACACCAATATTTCTATTGTCTTGTTTTTCATATGATGCAACAGCTAATACGTTAAAATTGTGCTTTCCAAAACTTTTCTGATAATTTAAAATATGCTCAATAGTTTCTCTTTTGTTGAAAATATAACTTTCTGCTAAACTTGCATTAGGAGTAGATGCAGTTGCATTATAAGCTCCTGTTCTAGAAAAAGCTAAATATTGAGGTCGGAAAAACTTTCTAAAAAAGTTCCATTCGTTTCTACCTATATTCAATTTATATTTTAGTCCATCTAAAACTTCATACTCTAAATTTACAGCAATGTTGTTGCTTTTTACCTCTCTTTCATCAACATTTTCTAATTGTCTGGATAAGAAACCATAAAAGATCTCGTTGTCCACATCTAACTGAACACTGTTTTCTCCAACGCTAGGAATATCTGAAAGGGGTCTACTCCAAGGTGACTGGCCAATAGCATATTCATAAAGTGCAAATGGTTCTTGTGAGCGGTTTTCAGTAGTTAATGCCAATGTAGCAAAAGCTTTAAATTTTCCTTTAGTAAACTGTCCTGTTACCCTATTAGTCAAACGATCAAAACCAGAGTTTAATAAAACACCATCTTGTTTAAAGTAGTTGGTGTTAAAATTGAATGTTAATCCTTCGGCACCACCAGATATATTTAAATCAACACTCTGAACAAGCGCATTGTCCTTCTGAACGTCGCCTACGAAGTCCGTATCAAAATCAAGTGCATTAGGGTTAAAGAAAAAAGTTAATGGCTCTGTTCCCAACTGCTCGGTAGTTACTTCTAAATTATACAACTGTTCTGTTGTATTCATTAATGGAGTCCCTGAAGTAATGTTTTGAATACCTGTATAAGTATTAAGGTTAACCTTCATTTTACCGGCTTTACCTTTTTTTGTGGTTATTAAAATTACACCACCTGCAGCTCTTACACCATAAACGGCAGCAGAGGCACCATCTTTTAAAATATCAATACTCTCAATTTGTTCAGGAGCAATGTTAGGGTTCCCTTCTTGTGGTATATTATCTACAACGTAAAGTGGGCCACCACCATTTATAGAAACAACACCTCTAATTTGAACGTTTGCAGCTTCACCAGGACGACCACTTGCCGCTTGAATGTTAACACCTGCTACCTTACCTTGAATTGCAGCTCCTAAATCAGCTACTGGAGAACTTACAATGTCTTCAGCTTTTACTTGTGCTACGGCCCCAGTTACTTCTTTCTTTTTCTGGGTACCATAACCTACAACAATAACCTCATCAAGTTCAGAGAGGTCGGTTTCTAAAGCTACGTTAATTTGAGTTTTCCCACTAATGGCAATATCTCTGGTTTTAAAACCTAGGAAACTGAATTCCAAAACGTCATTGCTACCAGCTTGAATTTCGTAGTTTCCGTCAAAATCTGTAACTGTACCATTTGTAGTTCCTTTTACAATTACATTTACACCTGGCAACGGTATACCATCGCCAGTAACTGTTCCTGTTACAGTTATGTTTTGGGCTTGGACGAGTCCAAAACCAAATAAGAGCAATAATAGCATACAATGCTTCGCTCTTGCATTCATACAAAAGTTTAATTTCATTATCTAATTAGTTTAAGTTTAATGGCGTAAATTTAATCTTAGTGTTAATAAAATATTAATAAACACACTTTACTTGAACTGAACAATGCTGAAATTAGTTTTATTTAAACTTGACAAAAACTTAACCAAGGTTTTGTAATTATTTGTTTTTCAGGTTTTTATTGAAATTCATTAATGAATTCTTCTAGATTATCGTTACGATCTAGTCCTAGTTTTTTTCTTAACCTATGTCTAGATGTATGTACACTTTCTACAGAAATACCTAGTAATTTGGCCATGTCTTTACTAGGGAAATTTAATTTCACCAAAGCACAGATTTTTAAATCGGTTTGTTTTAAGTTAGGAAACTTAGTTTTAAGTTCTTTATAAAAACTTTGATTTATGGCTGTAAATCGCGCTTCAAATTCTGACCAATTACTATTTGGGGTGCCTTGAATAGACTTTAATATGCGCTTTATAACATTAACATCTACATTGTCTTTTTGGTTAGCTAATCGAGTTTTTATACTTGCTATAAATTCGTCTTTTTCAATTAACCTAAGTGCAGATTCTGTAAGTTCTTTGTTTTTTAATTCAAGTACCTCCCTGTGTCTTTTAAATCTTTCTTTTTGGCGTTCTTTAATTATAAGTTTTTCGTTTTTATGTTTATTTCTAATATTCCTTATTGTTAGATAACCAAAAATTAGTATAAATACAATGGTCACAACAAGAATAATAGTTTGTAACATCCAAACTTTATCTTCTTGTTCCAATTGTAGAATCCTTTGTTGTCTTGCAAGGTCTTCTTGTCTTTTCTGTTCAATCCGAAACTTATCTTTTATTTCGAATAAATGAAGATTGTTGTGAACGCTATAAATATCTTCATTTAGCTGTTTAGCCTTTTCAAGAAATTCTATAGATTTTATATAATCTTTCTTTTGCGAATAGAGCTTTCGTAGCTCCTCAAAAACAAATAATCTATAATCTAAATGGCTTTTGTATTTATTTGAAACATCTAAGGATTTTTGAAAATATTGTTCACTTTTTGTTAGATCACCCTGTTCACGATAAATGTTGCCGTAAAGCGCATAAATTACTACTAGGTATGAAGGTTCACTGCTTTCAAAATAGCCCAAGGATTTGTCTAGAAATTCTAGTCCTTTTTTTAAATCACCGTTGATAGTAGCAATATATCCTAGTTCTGATAAGGAATAATAATTTTCTTTAATATCGTTTTTCTCCTTGAGTATGGTTATGCTATCCAAATAAGTTTTCGCCTTTGCGTAATTCTTATTTACTCTGTAAAAGGAAGCAATCGAAAAATAGTTTTCTACAAGATATTCGATATAAAGTTTTTTATCCTTTACCAACTTATTTCTGATTTTTAATGAATGATCAAAATACTTCAATGCTTCATCGTTACGCTTATAAAAACTGTATAGCCAGCCTAGGCCTAGATAAATATTGGCTTTAGAAATAGAATCATTTGTTTTATCAGCTAATAACAGAGCTTCCCAGTAGCCATCATAAGCCTTTTCGTAATTGAGGCTGTGCGCATGAAGTTGGGATAAATTTGTTAAAAAATTGATAGCTCTCAAAGTGTCCTTTTCCTGAAGTCTTTTTTTGTACCCTTTATTAAGATAAAATAGGGCGCTGTCTTGATTTTTAAAACGAAGAGTGTTTGCTTTTGTTAAAAGGGAATCAGCTGTAGAAGTGGATTGGGCAACAGCAGAGTATATGAAAACAGTAAAAATATAAACCAAGAACTTTTTTATGTAAGTTAAATTCATTATTGTCAAGTGTTATTATCTAGTATAAATGCAAATTAATAAAAATAAGGGAGTATTTCTTTACTCAACTTGTTTTTTTTGAATTACTATATATACCCCTGTTTTTAAGTAGTTATACGCTAATCTATGATTTAAACAACTCAACTTTTTAGCTTTGTTTTGTATTGAGATATGTATTAATGAAACTATTGTGATTTTTTGTTTTGTTTAGTTATTTGATAGTTCAAAATAAAAGCAAGAAGTGAATTAATACATAAATTTGCCTTAAAACTAAATTATAGTAAGACTATGAAAATAAAATTGTTGAGTTTAGTGTGCTTAGTGTGTGCATTAAATAGTACGGCATTTTTGAAATTAAATGGACAAGCTGTTGTAGATGTTAACTTAAACGTTAAGCATACCGTTGGTGGTATTTCAGAATTCGATCGTTCTAAATTTATTACCATACACGCTAACCAAACGGAAAATGAGTGGGATGGCAATAATGCTGCATCTGATTTAAGGAATGAATTTCTTAATGGATATGATGTTTATTTGGGAAGAAACACAGGTAGTATTACGTGGCACCTGAGAAACATGGGAGAGGACCCAAGTAGACCTGGGTTCGCAGATCCTGCAGAAATAGCTTCAAAAGGTTTAAACACAAGGAATAATTATGCCTCTAGAACTGCTCTTCATGCCTATGAAAACAGAAAAGCTAATCATGTTATGGCCGCTCAGTTACATCCCTTTTGGACGGGTGAAAGCCAACAGGCTACTAATGATGGTTGGAAGTTGGCAAGTCCTACTGCTACGGGAGAGTACATGGGGCGCTTTTTCAATGAATTTCACGGTGGTAATGGTGAACCTATTCCAAAATGGATAGAAGTTATAAATGAGCCTGCATATGAAGCACTGGGTGGCAAAAATAATTTTACAAACTCTTTGCAAGAGATTGCTGATTTCCATGTAGAAGTAGCCGATGCTATGAGAGCCCAAAACCCCGATTTTCTTATTGGCGGTTATACAGCAGCTTTTCCTGATTTTGAAACAGGTAATTTTCAAAGATGGATTAATAGGGATAAATTATTTGTAGATGTTGCTGGCGAGAAAATGGATTTTTGGTCCTGGCACTTATATGATTTTCCTGTATTTGGAGGAAAGGTACAATTGCGTTCAGGTAGTAATGTAGAGGCTACTTTCGACATGCATGATAACTATAGTATGATAAAACTTGGGCAAACAAAACCTTATGTAATATCAGAATATGGTGCACAAACACATGATTATAGAAATGATACTTGGAGCCCCTTTAGGGATTGGTTATTCATAAAAGCTCAAAACTCAATGATGATGTCTTTTATGGAGAGGCCACAGGATATTGCTATAGCCATACCATTTACAGTTGTTAAAGCAGAATGGGGATTTAATCAAAGTGCTAATGTGCCATATACGGCCAGATTAATGCGAAAAGCTAATGAACCAAGTAGTTATACAGGAGAATGGGTTTATACAGATAGAGTGCTATTTTATGATCTTTGGAAAAATGTAAAAGGTACAAGAGTAGACACAAAGGCTACAGATTTAGATATACAAGTAGATGCCTATATCGATGGAAATAAAGGCTATGTTATATTAAATAATCTGGAGTTTAACCCAGTTACAATTACCTTGAATGTTTTTGACAATTATAACGTTAATATAAATAGTATTGTAAAACGGCATCTTAAGCTTTCAGGAAATGCACCCGTAATAGAAGAGGAAACTTTAGCATCAATTTCTGAAGTTGAGCTTGGAGCTGAGGCTACTATAATATTAGAGTATTCTTTTGAAGATGATATTACAATAGATGAAACATCAGATGAAGTTAAATATTTTGCTGACGATTATTTAAAAGAGATTCAAGCCTCTCAAACTGTTGGTTTTAGTGTAAATGGAGTTACTAAAACTGGGACATATGGTGAAGCTGTGTTACGAGTAAGTGTTGGTAGAGACCACGGGAAGTCGTTAGCCCCTACTGTAAAAGTTAATAACACCGAGGTTAGTGTGCCTGCGGATTACCGAGGGTATAATCAAGCAGATAAGGCTAGGTTTTTTGGAACGATTGAAATCCCCGTTTCTTATGACCTTATACAAACCAATAACGAAATAACAGTTGAATTTCCAGACTCGGGTGGTCATGTAGCCTCTGTGGTACTACAGGTTTTTAACTTTAGTGAAAACATAAGAGAAGTGAACCCATCGAGTTTTCCATCTAACAATTACCAAGTTAAAGGTGTCGATGCTACTTGTGTAAGTGAAAATAATGGAAAAATAGATATTTCTACATTATCACAAGCCGATTACAACGCAGTAGTTACAGGAACGGGATATAATGAAAGTTTTACGTTTGCAAATGGTTTGAATATTGAAAATTTATCACCTGGAACTTATAACGTTGTGATAACAATCGCTACTTTTCCTGAGTATAGGGTTGAGTTTACTGTTGAAATTGGTGAACCAGAACCATTAAGTGTAACGTCTAAAGTAAGTAGCTCTAAAAATTCGGTTACATTAAACCTTAATGGAAGCGATAGTTATATCATAAATATAAATGGTGAAGAGATTAAAACAGCTTCAAACGAAATAACTCTAGAATTAAAAGAAGGTGTTAATAGTTTGAGTGTAAAAACCGATAAAGACTGCCAGGGTGTTTATGAAGAGTCCTTCTTTATTGATAGCTCTTTTTTCTTGTTTCCTAATCCTGTGAGTGATGAGCTCTCAATTGTAGTTTCAGAAAAATTGATAGATTCAAAAGCATACATTTATAATACTATCGGAACACTAGTAAAAGAGCAAACTATAGACAAAGTTCAAAATGTAATATCTGTAAATAGCCTAAATAAAGGGGTGTATATTGTAGTTTTTGAAAAAGATAAAGCTCAAGTAGGTTTCTCAAAATTTGTTGTAAAGTAAAAAATATAATATGAAAAATTTAATTAAAATATATAGTATAATCGCAGTTGTTAGTTGTGCTCTTCTTTCATGTGGCGGAAGTGATGGTGGTAATTCTGGTGAAGAAGAAGAAGTATTTGATCCCACAAAAGCAACTTTGGTTTTTCCTGATAATAATGAAGAATGTACGGCTGGAGTAGTGGTTTCAAATACCCATGCAAAAGTGAATTTTGATTGGAATAAGTCAGACCATACCAATTCATATGATCTTTTTATCAAAAATTTAAACACCAATACTACTGAAGAGTTTAGTGCTACCTCTGACAACCTAGAAGTAACTATAGAAAGAGGTACACCTTACTCATGGTATGTGGTTTCAAAATCGAATAAAACTACAACTACAGCAACTAGCGAAACATGGAAGTTTTATCTAGCAGGAGAAGGTGTTGAAAATTATGCACCATTCCCTGCAGAATTAAAAAGTCCGACTGATGGAGCTAGTATTTCTTCAGCATCGGTGACAATTGAATGGGCAGGAGGTGATGTGGATAATGACATTAAAGAATTTGATGTGTATTTAGACACAAATGCTTCTCCTTCCACCAAGTTAACCACAACTTCAAATCAAAAAGTAGAAAATCAGTCTGTAAATGCTGGAACAACTTATTACTGGAAAGTGGTAACTCATGACGATAATGGTAATACTTCAACTTCTGAAATTTATAGTTTTACTACAGATTAGGTCTTTAAAGACGGGGGTTTCAATCTTGGGTAAATTCAGATTAAATCAAGTTGTATATTAGTAAAGTTATATCAAAGAGCCTTAAATTTAAGGCTCTTTTTATTCCTAACCACCAAACCTAACCTAGATAAATATTACTTTAAAATTATGAAACTAATAAAATCTCTTAAATCAACATATTGCGCCTTATTTGTGTCTATATTAATACTTGTATTGTTTTTTCAGTCATGCGCAACCCAAGTTTCAAAGAAAACTACATCATCGGATTTTAATTTAGATTGGAGTTTTCATGTTTCAAAAGATAGTGTAGATGTATCCACTATTAAAGATTGGCGTAGAGTAAATTTGCCTCATGATTGGGTTGTGGAAAAAGAATTTGATTCTACCTTGGCCTATGATGCTCAAGCTACAGGGTATTTAAATGGAGAAGGTTATGGGTATTATAAAAAAGTTTTTGATTTAATCAAGAAAGATGATGAGGTAACGTATGTGTTGTTTGACGGCGTTTATAATAACAGCGAAGTTTGGCTAAATGGAAAAAAAATAGGATTTCATCCATATGGATATTCCCCTTTTTATTTCGATTTAACACCATATTTAAATGATTCAGGGAATGGTAACGAGTTACTTGTAAAAATAGACCATAGCAGATATGCAGATAGCCGATGGTATACTGGAGCAGGTATTTATAGAAAAGTAGATTTAATTACCCGAAATAAAACGCACATTCCAGTTTGGGGGACTTTTATAACAACTCCTGTGGTTTCCCGAGAAAAAGCTGAAGTTCAATTGAAAATTGAGTTGAAAAATGATTCGGATACTACATCCGAAGTTGCAGTAGTTACCAAGTTGATGGATTCTGAAGATAATATGGTTGCAAGTATGTTTACGGTTGTTAACCCTGCAGCAAATTCAAAACAAGAAATAGTTCAAAGTTTATGGGTTGAAAATCCCAAACTATGGAGTGTAAATAATCCAAATATGTACAAAGCAGTTACTTCCTTAATAAAGGATGGACAGACTTTAAATAAATATGAGACACCTTTCGGAATAAGAAATATAAGATTTGATGCAGATACAGGCTTCTACCTCAATGGTGAAAACATGAAAATAAAAGGGGTGTGTTTGCATCACGATGCCGGTTTGGTTGGTGCTGCAGTACCAAAAGGTGTATGGAAAAGGCGTTTGCAAATTTTAAGAGACGGTGGGTGTAATACTATTCGTGTATCACACAACCCAGCATCGTCGGAGTTTTTAGATTTATGTGATGAAATGGGCTTTTTAGTTCAAGATGAATTTTTTGATGAATGGGATAATCCAAAAGATAAGCGCTTTAATAAATGGGAAGAAAAAAGTACCGATTATATTACTCGTGGTTATGGAGAACATTTTCAAGAATGGGCTAAAAGGGATTTAGAAAACACCATGTTGAGTCATCGCAACCATCCATCAATTATTCAATGGAGTATTGGTAATGAAATTGAGTGGACCTATCCACGAAATGCCGAAACAACAGGGTTTTTTGATATGGAATGGGATGGAAATTACTTTTGGTCTGAACCTCCACATTCCGTTGAAGAAATTAAAAACCTCATGGAAACCCTTCCAAGAGGCAAATATGATATTGGTAAAACAGCTCAAAAACTAGCTAATTGGACAAGAGAATTAGATACTACAAGACCAATTGTTGCAAATTGTATTTTACCATCTTCAAGTCACCTCTCAGGGTATGCCGATGCTCTTGATATTGTAGGTTATAGTTATAGAAGGGTATTGTATGATTATGGGCACGAAAACTATCCCGATAAAGTAATTATGGGTACTGAAAATTTAGCGCAGTATCATGAATGGAAAGCCGTAATGGAGCGCCCACATATATCAGGTACATTTTTATGGACAGGTATTGATTATATGGGAGAAATTCGAGCAAAGTGGCCCGTACGTGTGCAACCTTCAGGATTATTAACTACAGCAGGATTTAAGAAAGGATCATACCATATGATGAAAACGCTTTGGAGTGATGAACCACATATACATATAGCTACTCAAAATATTGAAAAGTCTTTAAATAAGATTGATAAAAATGGAAATATAGTAGCTAAGAATCCGGATAAATGGAAACATGCGCTTTGGGAATGGCAGGATGTAAATGAGCATTGGAATTATAAGGAAGGTGAAATGATATCAATTGAAATTTATTCTAATCTAGATGAATTAGAATTGTTTTTGAATGATACATCTCTAGGTAAAAAGAAATTAGCAGATTTTGAAGACCATATTTACAAATGGGGTGTGCCATTTGCCGATGGTGAGCTAAAAGCTATTGGAACTAAAGATGGAAAGGAGATTATCCAAAAAGTAGTTACCGTTAGAGCATCTAAAGCAATTCAGTTAGATGTAGATACAGACGAAATTGAAGCAAATTATAATGATGTAGTGCATGTTGTTGCACAATTTACTGATGAACACGGAAATCCCTCTATGACAGATGATAAAGAAATTACGTTTGAAGTAAAAGGGTCTGCAAAATTGTTAGGAGTTGATAACGGTTGGAAAAAGAGTGTACAGAAGTTTCAAACTAATGTAAATACAACACATAATGGGAAAACCCTTTTAATAGTTCAAGCTACTGGCGAACCGGGAACTATTGAAGTTATTGCACATGTTGAAGGAATGGAGGATGCTAGTGTAACGATTCAATCAAAATAGACAACAAGTTTTGCTAACATAATTAAATTAAAAGGACGGTTGAAAAACCGTCCTTTTAAGTATTACAAGGTTTAGTTTAGTCATCCCAATGCTCATCAATTACTTTCTGAATATGCGGGAAGTTTTTATCAGTTTCGTTTAAGTCTTCTCTTAGTTTCACCAATTGCGTTTTTAAATCGGCAATCACATCTTGGTATTCAGGATCGCTATATGCATTATTCATCTCCTTTGGGTCCTTTTTTAAATCGTAAAATTCCCAAGCTACTGGAGTATGATTTGTAAAGTCATTGCCCCAGCTTTTTTTGTTCCATTCTGCATCTGGATTATCAGTGTCTGCCCAATATTTTCCGTAGAAAAATATTAGCTTATAATCTTTTGTTCTTATGCCAAAATGCGCTGGGTTTTGATGTCTGTGCGCCAAATGCATCCAATAGCGATAATAGGTGGCTTTTTGCCAATTTTCTGGTTCTTCACCAGTTTCTAAAATAGATTTAAAACTTTTTCCTTGCATATAATCAGGCGTTGTTCCGCCAGCTAACTCTATCATGGTTGGTGCAAAATCGGTGTTATTAATAATGGCATCCGTTCTAATTCCAGATTTGATTCCATCAGGATATCTAACAAAAAATGGCATACGCATAGATTCATCATACATCCAACGTTTATCTATGTAATCATGTTCACCCAACATAAAACCTTGGTCTCCAGTATAAACAATAATGGTGTTTTCTAATAAGCCTTCGGCTTCTAAATAATCCATCAAACGTTTCACGTTGTCATCAACACCTTTTACGCATCTTAAATATCGCTTAAGGTATTCTTGGTACACCACGCTAGTATGTTTGTTGTCTTCTTCAGTTGGGTTCCACTTCACGTACTCTTCTGGCTTTATGTCTTTTTGATTTCTGTAGTTTTTATAAATCGTACTGTCTTTGTAAAGATTCATTGGTTGGTTTCTAATTACATTTCTATGAGAAACCGAAGAACCAATTATTCTAGTTAGAGAGTCATTTTTACCACGTGTTCCTTCTGAACCATTATTCTTATTGTCATACATACTTTCGGGTTCAGGAATAAAAGTATCGGCCAAATAGCCATCGTATCTTGGCGCGTTTTCAAAGTCATCATGTGGCGCTTTAAAATGGTGCATCAAGAAGAAAGGTTTGTTTGGGTCTCTCTTAGTTTTTAACCAATCTAGTGTAATATCCATAATTTTATCCGAAGAATGTCCTTCAGTTTTTACAGTGTTTTCGGGCCATGGTTTGTCACCTCGTACTCTAAAAGAGGGGTTAAAATATTTCCCTTGGACAGGTAAAACTTGGTAAAAATCAAACGCTGCAGGCTCCTCATGCAAATGCCATTTGCCAACAATAGCCGTTTGGTATCCTAGTTTACCCATTTCTTTAGGTAAATACTGTTTTTCGGGAGCGATGTGTCCTTCTAAATCTAAAACACCATTGGTTTGTGCGCGTTGACCAGTAATTATAGCAGCTCTACTTGGAACACAGATGGAATTATTTACAAAACAATTATCGAAAATAACACCATCATTTGCAATTTTATCTAAAGTTGGCGTTGGGTTTAAATTAGCTAATCTGCTTCCATAGACTCCAAAAGCTTGGGTAGTATGGTCGTCAGCCATAATGTAAATAATGTTCGGTTGTTTTTTTTCTGTATTAGCTTTTTTCTGTTTACAAGAAGAAAATCCTGCAAAAACAAATAAAATTAAAACGATTTTAAAGTAGTTTGTTGAAAACATATACGCAATATATTATAGTTGAGTTTGTTCTAGGGTTAAAAATAGAAAATAGAAATACGGATAAAACGCACGTATTAATAATTGTGCGTAACATATGGTCAACTGTTCAAAAAAATTAGGCGCGTTTCCTTATTTGGTTTTATTTAAACTCCCAATTCGCATTTAGTAAAGAAAATTTTAAAGTCTAAAAATATATAACATCACATTCCGAAAATCAACTCCGGCATATTATCGTTGTCTTTAAAAGCGGTGATGTCGTCTCTAGAAATATTGGTATTCCAAACATAAGCTGTATTTAAATTCTTCATTTTAGAGAAAATATGCAAACTGGCTTTAGTAATATCTGTACTATAAACATTTATGCTATTTAAATGTCCAAGATTTGCAATAGCAGAGATACCAGTATCCGTAATTTTATTTTTGTTAATTACCAATTTTTGAAGATTAGTAAATGTACCAATTGTTTGCAAATGGGTATCTGTTAACTGGTTGTTTTCAGCATAAAACCAAACTATATGGTCTTTTATTTTATTAAGCTTTTCAAACTTACCATCCAAAGCAGATGCATTATTTGACTTGATAGTTTCTGGAAGAAGTGTTACTTGATATAAATTAGATTCAAAAACCAGTTCTCTAACTGCAAAACCTTCACTAATTATATTTTCTAAAATAGCTGTATCTATTTTAGGAGCAGTAGGAAGTTTAGAGCTTCCTTTTTTTGCAGGTGCCAAATCTAGCATATTGGCCGCAATGGTCATAATGTTTTCAGGGGTTTCTGTGGCTCCTAAGGTGATGCCAAAATCAGCATTAGCATTATCAATCCAATACCTTACAATGGCAGTTTCCTCCTCAGTTAATGGCGTTTTACCATCTGGTGGCATAAAATCATCATGATGAGGGTCTAGCAATACGCGATGTGTTAATTCAGATTTTTTAGAATCGCCAGCAATTAAAACGGTTCCGTTTTTTCCACCTTTTAAAATTGAAATCGAATCTTGAAGCGATAATCCGCCTTTTTTCTTATCAGCATTATGGCAACTTGTACATTTATCTTGTAAAATAGGATTAACTAAATAACTAAACACTTGCGCTTCTTCAATTTTGGTAACAGGTACTAGCTCTACTGTTTCTTCTTTGCCAAACGGTAAATACTTAGTTAAATAGTCACTACCATGAGTTAAGTTTCCACCGTAGTGTCCCGTAATACTCAATAAAATAACAATAAGTGTTAGAGTGCTAATATTTGCTTTTACACTTTTTAAGCTTTGCAGTTTTATTTTACCAATTCTAATTAACCATGCCAATAGAGCAACTACGGTTGTAGCAATACCAAACCAAAAGTGTATGTCTAGAGCATCTTCGTCGTAATCACCACTCATAGAGAGCATATATCCTAAAATACAGGCAATAGCGGCTGTAATTGCGCCGCTTAATAATGCAAGAGGTATAGCGGATAGTAACATGGGTGTTTTTTTCCATTTGCTATACACTTCGAGCAGAAACGCAAAAAACAAAAATCCGATAGGGAGGTGTACTACTAATGGGTGAAATCTTCCTAAAAATAAGACAAAGTCTGGTGCTTCATTCATAAATAAAATTCTAAAGAATGATTTAAATACGGGTTAGTTTGTAAGGAGCGGAGTGGTTTGCATTCCACTGACAGATATATACATTTTTATCCTCATCAATACACACATCATGCCCATGTAAAATAGGTTTTTCGTCTATTTGATAAGATTTTTGTAATACGCCGTCTAAGTATTCTGGTTCCGTGCCTCCTGGGTTAGATACTACTTTGTCGCCTTCCATTATAGTAACAAAACCTGTATGGTCTTTCCAGTTAGTTTTTCCAACTTTTGGTTGAGACCAACATACACCAGCGTATAAGTTATCCTCATCAAAAACTGCTCTACACACTTGCATATTGGGCATTTCTATTGTTTTTACATATTTACCATCTAATGTAAAATACTTAAAACATTGTTGAGAACGGGACGTGGCTACGACCATAGGATTACCCTTTTCTCGGTAATCTATCGCAACACCATGAGCGCTTACTAATTTATAATTTGGGTCTGGGTTATCACTACCTCCCCAATGGCGAATGTATCTTCCGTTAGCATCATATTGAATAATTCTGCTCTGTCCATATCCATCAGCTACATAAATATCCCCGTTTGGTCCAATGGCGGTTTCCGTAGGGCAGAAGTCTTCCCCTGGTTTGTAAATACCAATAGTTTGAGGATGACCAATATCAAAAATCACTTTTCCATCAATAGTAGTTTTGGCAACCCGACCGTTGTGTTTTACCATTTTATTATTTTTCCCTAAGGCCCAACCAGAGTCGGTGATATAAAGCATGTCTTCTCCACCTTCATCATGAAGTGTCAATCCATGGCCACCTTGATAGGCTGTACCCCAGAAGTCTAGTAGTTTTCCAGATTTATCAAAAATAAGAATGTTATTTTGTGGATGATCTCCAATCATAATTAGTCGTCCTTTACTGTCCATAACCATTTCATGACAATTAAGTAAAGGAATTCTAGTAGCACTCATTTGAGCCCAATTTTTTGTAAGCTTGTATCTGTAGTCTCCATGCCCAAGAATAGTATCGGTTTCATTAAGCAAATGTTTTGAACTTTCCTTTTTTGTAATAATTGAAGCTCCAAAAACCGAAGAAGATGCAGCCAAAGCAGCACTAGCCAATCCTGTTTTCTTTAAAAAGTTTCTTCTTGTAGACATGTTTAATAGTTTAAGTTAATAGGTCTTTAACCACGTGACCGTGAACATCGGTTAATCTATAACGTCTACCTTGATGTTTGAAGGTTAAACGTTCGTGGTCTATACCAAATAGGTGCATTAAAGTAGCATGGAAATCATGAACATGCACTGGGTCTTTAGTTACATTATAACTAAAATCATCTGTTTCTCCATAGGTAAAACCTGGTTTTACACCGGCGCCTGCCATCCACATGGTGAATGCTTTTGGGTGGTGGTCTCTACCATAGTTTGTTTTGGTTAATTGTCCTTGTGAATAAACGGTTCTACCAAACTCACCGCCCCAAACTACAAGTGTATCCTCCAGCATACCTCGTTGTTTCAAATCTTTAATTAAAGCAGCTGTAGCTTGATCTGTTTGTCTAGCTTTATTTTTAACTCCACCTGGACAACCAATGTGTTGATCCCATCCTTGATGATATAATTGTACGAATTTCACGCCTTTTTCTAAAAGTTTTCTAGCCATTAAGCAGTTAGCGGCATAAGTTCCTGGATCTTTACTGTCTTTCCCATACATTTCAAAAATATGCTCTGGCTCATCAGATGCATCGGTAACTTCAGGAATAGAAGTTTGCATTCTAAAAGCCATTTCATATTGTGTCATTCTTGCCTGAATTTCAGGGTCACCATAAGCGTCATGCTGAATAGAGTTTAGTTTATCCAAATAATCCAACATTGTTTTACGATCGTTTCCGTCGTAATTATCTGGATTATTCAAATATAAAACAGGATCTTTACCCGACCGGAATTGCACACCTTGATGCTCTGTTGGTAAGAAACCATTACCCCACAATCCAGCTTTTAATGGTTGACCTTGTCCGTTTTTAGAAATTAAAGTAATAAATGTTGGTAAATTTTCATTGTCTGATCCCAAACCGTAGCTTAACCAAGACCCGATTGAAGGTCGCCCGGGTAACTGATGCCCCGTTTGCATAAAGGTTACAGCAGGTGTGTGATTGATTTGATCGGTTTGCATACCTTTTATAAAACACAATTCATCTACTATTTCAGCTGTATGTGGCATAAGTTCGCTTACCCAAGCTCTAGATTCACCATATTGTTTAAAATTGAACACGGAGGGTGCAATGGGTAATGTGCTTTGACTTCCACTCATGCCTGTAAGACGTTGCCCTTGCATTACAGACTCAGGAAGATCTTGACCGAACATATCCACCAATTTTGGTTTGTAGTCAAATAAATCTAATTGTGAAGGACCGCCACTTTGAAACAAATAAATAATCCGTTTTGCTTTTGGCAAGTGGTGCGGTAAGCCTAATTTGTTTTTTGTAAAAGCATTAGCCGCTGCTCCAGAATTCCCAATTGAGCTCCAAGCTTTCTCAGTATTCAATAAACTTCCTAAGGCTAGAGCACCAATTCCTAAAGAGGTTTTCTTTAAGAAATGTCTTCTGTCAATTTGTTTTTCAACTTCCTGAAAATCTTTATTATTCGATCGTAATGTATCGTGATGATCACACATAATAAACTATTTTATCGTTTTGTTATAAAAGCATCAGAATTAATAATTGTTGATGCTACCACCGCATTTGCTGCTACTAATGCTATATCGTCTTTTGGGTCAATTGTATGTTCTCCAATGCTAATCCAACCTTTAGCTTTTGCTTGATTCTTTTTGAATTTTTCGAATTCAGATTTTTGCAAATCTGCAAGAATATCAAGTTCTGCAGGCTTAATGGATTTTCCTGTTAATTTTTTGTATGTTTTAGAAATGCCGTCATCTACACTATCATATTCGGTCATTTTTTTACCTAGAACTCTGGCGGCTTCTACAAACGTAGGGTCATTTAATAATACCAGTGCTTGAAGAGGTGTGTTGGTTTCTTGCCTTCTAGTGGTACACAAATCTCTTGAAGGTACATCAAAAGTTGAAATTGTTGGATGTGGTACAGCACGTTTCCAGATGGTATACATACTTCGTCTGTATAATTCTTCTCCTTTACCTACTTTATAAGTTTCACCAGTTACGCGCCATAATCCTGGTGGCTGGTATGGGTTAACACTCTTTCCACCAATTTTTTCACTCAGTAAACCAGAAGCAAATAATACATTGTCTCTTAGCATTTCACCCGACAAACGTTTTGCAGGTCCTCTCGCAAGCAACTTGTTTTCCTTATCAATTTCCATCAATTCGGCACTTGGAATACTACTTTGCTGATAGGTATTAGACATCATAATAAGTTTGTGTAATGCTTTTACATCCCAACCAGACTCCATAAATTTAATGGCTAACCAATCTAAAAGCTTGGGATGCGTTGGCAATTCGCCCTGATTACCGAAATCTTCAGAAGTTTTTACAATACCTCGCCCGAAAAGATTCTGCCAATAGCGATTTACTGTAACTCTAGCGGTTAAAGGGTTGTCTGGATGTGTTATCCATTTGGCTAAACCTATTCTGTTTTTTTCATAGTTTTCTGGAAAAGGAAATATCTCTTCAGGCGTATTTGGAAATACAGAATCTGTTGGAGCATCATATTGTCCTCTATCCAAAATATAAGCTTGTCTTGGTTTTGGCATCTCTTTCATCACCATAATTTGCTTTACATTGTTCATACTATCCACCAGTACCAGTCGGTCTTTTTCGAGTTTTTGCAGTGCAGCGTTATATGGTTTAGAATTTGCAGACAAATAGTATTGTGTCAGTTTTTCTTTTTCATCATTGGTTAGATCTACTAATGGTTTTTGTTTTAGAGCTTCTAATGCTTTTGTATTGGAAACCTGAAGGACTTCGATATCGCTCAATTGCTTATCGAAAACCAAGAGATTATCAACAGTAGCCCCACGAATACCTTTGCCTCTCCAAACTGCACCGATGCGAAGTCCAGGTTCTAATCTTGGGCTTTTCTTTCCGTAGAGTCTTAAGCCATGAAAAATGATGTCTTTATATAGATTGTCGTACTTTGTTTTTGTTTTTAGTTTTTTTCCGTCCATATAAATGCCAACTCCATTAGCCGTACTAGAGCCATCATAGGTCATGGTGAGTTGTACCCATTTTTCTTTTGGAATTTCATTTAAAGATTCAATAACAATAGCATTGTCTGGATATACATGGGCCAATAAAGCCTCGATTTTATTCTCTTTAATTTTTAAATGATACCCTCTGAAATTATGCAGTTCAGGACTATTCATTTTATGAAAAATCACCCCGTTTTCTAAATCCTGAGGAATAAATACGTCTATTCCAATAGAGAAAGGCTGGTTTCTTTGATAGATACCTATTTTATCCAAATCAAGCCAAGTATCACCATCCATGGAAAGTCCTTTACCTTTTTTTCCTTGTTTGAAAATAGCTGGTTCGTTATCAGCAAATTGCTGACGCATTCTTATTTTGTTTTTTCCATTACCACCAGCTACATTGATAAGTTTTCCAGTGTCGAAATTGAAATTGGCTACTAAATTATTTGGGTTTTTATTTGTAGAAATAGCTTGATACCCCAGTTTTGTTATCCATTGTTCTGCTTTAGCACTTTCTTTTTGTTCAATATCTTCAAGAGTTGCTTCGGTATCATCAACTAGTGTTTCTAAATATGCCAGAACTTCTTCTTGTTCTTTAGTAGGTAGCATCATAGCAGGAACTGGTGTTGCCAAGTCCCATGGAATTAATCCAGTTTCATCAACATTATTGAAGAAACTGTACATTTCATAATAGTTCTTTTGCGAAATTGGGTCGTATTTATGGTCGTGGCATTTAGCACATTCCATGGTTAATCCTAAAAAACCTTGACCAACCACATTAGCTCTGTCGGAAACATATTCTGAACGGAATTCTTCATCAATGATGCCACCTTCAAGATTTTGTGGATGTAACCTATTGAAAGTTGTGGCCAATTTTTGTTCTCTAGTAGCGTTAGGAAGCATATCCCCTGCCATTTGCAGCAAGATAAATTCGTCATAAGGCATATTTTTGTTGAATGCTTCAATAACCCAATCTCGCCATGGTGAGACGTCTCTAAATCTATCTACACTGTAACCATGAGTGTCGGCATATCGTGCCAAGTCCATCCAGTCAAGAGTGCGCTGTTCTCCATATTGCGGAGAGGCTAAAAGCCGGTCTATTTGTTTTTCAAAAGCATCAGGTGACGTATCATTTACAAAAGCCTCGATTTCTTCTAAAGTAGGTTGAAGCCCTGTTAAATCTAATGAAGCTCTGCGCAATAATAATTCTTTATCTGCTTTATCGGACAACTTTAAATCTCGTAATTCCAATTCTTCAAGTACAAAATTGTCTATTGGGTTGGCTACTTGACCATTGTTTTTTACTTTAGGTATTTTGTGCTTCTCTGGTTTTAAAAATGCCCAATGGTCTTTATACTCAGCACCATCTTCAATCCACTTTACTAAAACGGCTTTTTCGTAATTGGTCAAGGTTAAGTGAGAACTTGGTTCTGGCATCACTAACTTTGGATCGTCAGTCATAATCCTGTGAAAAAATTCACTTTTCTCCAGATTTTTTGGTTTAATAGCTACTTTACCAGGGTTTTCAGGTAATTCAGCATAAGCGGTCTCCGCCGAATGTAGTTGCAGTCCACCTTTTATATTTCCAGCATCCGGACCATGGCATAGGTAGCATTTATCAGATAATATAGGTTTTACATGCTGATTAAAATCAAGTTTTTTGGGAAGCTTCTCGTATTCTACATAGACTGTCTCAGGAAGGTCAGGACCTCCGCAAGCACAGAAAAGTAGCATTCCAATGAAAAGGAAATAAAATCTCATACCTTATTTTAACTTAGTTGACTGCTATTGTTGCAAATATATTATATATGAATGTAATTTTCATATATAAATATGTTTTAAATAGCAATTTTAACATTTTATAGGTAATTTAAATATTTACATTAAATTAATTATCAGTTTAAAACGTTTCGTAGATATGGGAAATATCAAGTGGGTCATTCATGTCTTTTTGAAGTTCAATTAAATCCTTAAATAGAGATTTTACTTTAGTTTTATATTCTGATTTTTCCGCTAAATCGTTCATCTCTTCAGGGTCATTATTCATATCAAAAAGCAATACTTTTTCAATCTTAGGATAGATAATGAGTTTGAAACCGTCCTTTCTAATCATACGCTGTAAATCAACATATCCATTATATATAGCATCGTAACTACTTTCTTTTTGCACTCCAGAAACTAAAGGTAGGACACTATTGAAAAATACGTAATCTGGTTTTTCAATATCTGCGATATCAAGACTAGTAGCCATAGCATCTTGCAGATAAATATCTTTTGAAATTTTATGACCTTGAGGAATGTCTGGGCCAACAATCATAAATGGTGGACGAATACTATGATCAAACTGAGATTGTTTCCCAATTAAACCATGTCGTCCGATAGCCAACCCATGATCTGATGTAAAAATAATATAAGTATTGTCCATTTTACCAGTAGCTTCTAGTCTGTTTAATATTTCACCAATTTGTACATCTAAATGCGTAATTAACGCATAATACTCTTGAATGTGCTTTTTTGTGGCATATTCTGTTCTAGGAAATGGTGCCAAAGCTTCATCTCTCAAATCTGGGCCACAACCCATATTGTCCTTAAATGGATATTCAGGTAGCCAACTTTTTGGAAGACTAATATTTTCTATAGGGTATTTGTCCAAAAATTCTTGGGGGGCTTGCCTTGGGTCATGTGGGGCGTTAAACGATAAATACATAAAAAAAGGATTATCACTTTTCTCAGCTTTCTCAATAAAACCAATAGCATCATCTTTTAAAACTTCGCTCCAGTGTTTACCACCTTCCCAAAAGCCTCCAAATTTTGTATTTGTTGGAGACCATGTGGTGTCATTCTCACTAAGTGGTCTATTATAACCAATAGGCATAAGACTGGCAGGATTAGTATCCGTGTTTTCAATTGCTTTGAATTTAGCCACCATTTCTTCATGTTCCCAAGTATCACCTGGCATGCCAGGTCTTGTATGTACTACATTTTGAAACACACTATCAGCTTTTGCATCTACGTGCCATTTTCCTGTCATATAAGTGGCGTAACCAGCGTGTTCCATCAATTTCCCCCATGTTTTATCGAGTTCTTTGTTTTTAATCCAATTTTGTCTAAACTCATTTACATCCCAAACAGGGCGTCCAGAAATAATCATCGCTCTAGACGCCGCACAAATAGCACCATTCCATGCCCCCATATTGTAGGCATGGGTAAAAGTAGTGCCGCTATTCACTAGTTTGTCCATATTTGGTGTGATAATCTCATTATTTCCAAGTGCATTTATAGCTGTATGGGTCATATCATCAACAAAAATGAACACAACGTTAGGTTTAGATTTATCCTCCGTTTTTTCTACACAACAAAATAATGTTGCAAAGACTAAGAATAATAATGAGGTTTTGACTTTTAGCATGGTAATTGTATTAAGATTTTAAAGATATATTTAAGTTATAAATAAAATCATCATAAATGGTTCATTAAGCATAACAAATGTTTGTGATTAAATTTATAGTTTTTTAATTTGAAAATGTATCTTAGACTTTTAATTTTGAAGATATGACTAGGATTTACCGATTATGAAGTTTTGTGTTTTTATTTTTTTGTTCTCTGCGGTCCAAGTAAGTTTTGGACAGAGTAATGTTATACTGTTGTGGGAAGATAAAATACCAAATAGTCAGCCATCTGATGAAAAAGAAGAAAGGGAAGTAGATGGTATTTTGAAGTTACGAAAAGTACAAACACCTACTTTAGAAGTGTTTTTGCCTTCAGAAAGAAATGCCACAGGTAAGGCAGTTGTAATTTGCCCTGGCGGTGGTTATGGTATGTTATCTTATGATTGGGAAGGTACAGATATAGCAAAGTGGTTTAATACGCAAGGGGTTGCTGCTTTTGTTCTAAAATATAGATTGCCACAATCTAAATCTATAATTATTCAACACGAAGCGCCTTTACAGGATGCGCAAAGAGCTATGAGATTAGTAAGGTTTCATGCAGAAAAATGGGGAGTTGATAAGACCAAAATTGGTGTAATTGGATTTTCGGCAGGAGGGCACTTAGCCTCAACTTTGGGCACTCAATATGATAAAACCACGGTAAAAGCTACAGATGAAATTGATAAAATAAGTGCAAGACCAAATTTTATGGCTTTGATATATCCTGTTATTTCTATGAAATATCCAGTAACTCATAAAGGTTCTCGAAATAACCTTCTTGGGAACAATCCTAGTGAAATACTTGTTAACGAATATTCTAACGAGTTGCAGGTAAATACTAATACTCCTCAAACATTTATTGTACATTCGACCGATGATAAGGCTGTGCCTGTTGAAAATAGTTTGAATTTTTACAAAGCATTAAAGGATGTTGGTGTAAAAGCGGAAATGCATATTTATCCTGAAGGAGGTCATGGTTATTCCTTGGCAATCAATAGAGGTTATTTACAGTCATGGACAAACAGACTAGCAGATTGGCTCAGCACTATTTGATATTAAAAATCCCCAAATTTTTAAAAAGTGAAATATTATCTACTATTTATTCTTCTTACCATTTTTAATTTTTCGTTTGCTCAAGACGAAGAAATAAAAACAAAATTCATTGAAAACGGCAGTATTCATAAAACTACTGATATGAATTCTCAAGTGGTTGCACAATTCAAAAGAAATCAAAAGTGTATAGTTTTAGAATATTCTGGTCAAAATACCTATAAGATTAAATATGATGAAATTTTAGGTTTTGTGGGAGATGAGTTTCTTGAAATCACCGAATCAATGATGGATTTGTTTTACGATTATGAAGAGCGTGAAATGGAAAAACTAATTGCTGAAGAAGCCAGTAGGAAGAAAAAAATCCAAGATATTATTGAGGAAAAAGAAAAGCGCAAACGTGATTCTATAGCTAAAATTGAAGAAGTTAAACGGCAGAAAGCTTTAGCAATACAAAGAGCAAAAGAACTTAGAGAAAAACAGATAAGAGATTCTATTGCAAAAATAGAAGAAGAGAAAAGATTAAGAGAGCTAGAGCGTAAACGCTTAGAAGAGTTAGCAGCTAAACGCAGACAAGATTCTATTGCGAAAGTTCGTGAAGCAGAGGCTAGGGAACTAGCACGTCAACAGGAGTTAGAGCGTAAACGCTTAGAAGAGTTAGCAGCCAAACGTAGACAAGATTCTATTGCGAAAGTTCGTGAAGCAGAGGCTAGGGAACTAGCACGTCAACAAGAGTTAGAGCGCAAACGCTTGGAAGCATTAGCAGCTAAACGCAGACAAGATTCTATTGCGAAAGTTCGTGAAGCTGAGGCTAGGGAATTAGCACGTCAACAAGAATTAGAGCGCAAACGATTAGAAGCATTAGCAGCCAAACGCAGACAAGATTCTATTGCGAAAGTTCGTGAAGCTGAGGCTAAGGAACTAGCACGCCAACAAGAGTTAGAACGCAAACGATTAGAAGAATTAGCAGCGAAACGCAAGCAGGATTCTATTGCAAAAGTTCGTGAAGCAGAGGCTAAGGAACTAGCACGCCAACAAGAATTAGAGCGTAAACGTTTGGAGGAGTTAGCGGCGAAACGCAGGCAAGATTCCATTGCAAAAGTTCGTGAAGCTGAGGCTAAGGAACTAGCACGCCAACAAGAGTTAGAACGCAAACGATTAGAAGAATTAGCAGCGAAACGCAAGCAGGATTCTATTGCAAAAGTTCGTGAAGCAGAGGCTAAGAAACTAGCACGCCAACAAGAATTAGAGCGTAAACGTTTGGAGGAGTTAGCGGCGAAACGCAGGCAAGATTCCATTGCAAAAGTTCGTGAAACTGAGGCTAGAGAACTAGCACGTCAACAGGAGTTAGAGCGTAAACGTTTGGAGGAGTTAGCAGTGAAACGCAGGCAAGATTCCATTGTAAAAGTTCGTGCAACAGAGGCTAAGGAACTAGCACGTCAACAAGAATTAGAGCGTAAACGTTTGGAGGAGTTAGCAGCGAAACGTAAGCAAGATTCCATTGCAAAAGTTCGTGAAGCAGAGGCCAAGGAACTAGCACACCAACAGGAATTAGAGCGTAAACGTTTGGAGGAGTTAGCTGCTAAACGCAAGCAGGATTCTATTGAGAAAGTTCGTGAAGCGGAGGCTCAGGAACTAACACGCCAACAAGAATTAGAGCGTAAGAGATTAGAAGAGTTAGTAGAGAAACGTAGACAGGATTCTATAAATCAATTGAAAGCCGAAGCTGCACGTGAATTAGCTCTACAAAAAGCTCTAGAAAAACAAAAACAAGAGGCTCTAATTGCCAAAAGAAAGCTTGACTCAATCGCAAAAGTCAAGGAACAAGAACAACAAAGACTTGCCCGTGAATTGGCGCAAGCTAGGAAACAAGTTGAGGAACTAAAGGCTAAACGAAGAAATGATTCAATTGCTAGAATAAAAGCTGAAAAAGAGCGTCTATTAAATTCAGAGTCTAATTCTATTGCAATAGCATCAGAAAAACAGGAACTAGAGCAAAAAGAGATAAGTTTAAGGGAGAGACTTAAATTTAGGGATAGCTGTCATTATCAAATTAATGAATATGATAGGTTCTATAATATTACTACCATAAGAACAGATGCATATGATATTGCTGAAAACCTAACCCTAGAACTCTATAAACAAGGAACAAAAACAAATGTGTTTTTTAACTTATCTAAAAATTTGGGTTGTGCCAGTTATTTGCCCAATCAACGTTCTAGTGTTAGAGTCACTTTGGAAAATGGTAAGGTGGTTTCATTCTATCATTCTTGGGATATTGAATGTGGAGACTTTCTGTTTAAAGCAAATCTAAATGCTTCTAAAATATTAAGTTTGAAAAGCGCTCCTATACAATCAATTTCACTTAAAGGAACCGAAGGTACTTGGGAAATTTTGAATATTACTTATAAAGAGTTTTTTATGGATAAGTTAAAGTGTATAGAATAATAATCACTTTTAAATACTAACAAAAAACCTCAACTTCAAATGGAAGTTGAGGTTTTTTAATTTATAAATGAACAGGCTTGATTTAATCTAAAATTGGTGGTACTCCAGCTCTCAATAATTTATTTTCAATTTCAGGAACATCTACATCAATAAACTTTGTAAGTCTTGGCTTAATTCTATTAAAAAGCATTTTTGCCATATCAAAGCTTTTCATATGTGTTTTTGTTGGGCCGTAAGTTGTATTAAAACCACGACTTGCAACAGATAGTCTTGAAGCAATAGATTGCACATCTTTTTCTACAATTTCTTTCTTAGAAGAATTTCCAGAAATCAATTGCTTTAAAGCAAACATCTCTTTTTTCAATGCACTTATCTCATTTTCTAAAGTTCCTGGATTAGAGTTTGCATAAATTGATGCTTTATCATATGCTTCAAGTTTTTTTGAAGTATTATTAAATTTATTTAAAATAGATTCAAATCCAGATTTAAATGATTTAAAATCTTTAACATAAGTTTCAATATCATTTGCAACAGGGTTATCTAATACATTTTCTCTAATTCTTGCCACTTCAAAAGTTTGTGAGTCACCTAATGCTTCAATAGAGCCATTTATTTTTGAAAACATAGATACTGAATACGTGCCTTCATCTGCAAATAAGTTATAATAGTAGTTAGAAGGTTCTTCTTCAATTTTACTCGCCTTTAGCGTGGTTCTATTAGGGACTTTTAAATTCCATGCAATTCTATTGAAACCTTTTTTATAAGGTGCTTTTATTCTTGTTATAAAATTATCATTACTGTCCTTTATTACTAAAATGATAGAAGCTCCTTCTTCATTTTTTTCTTCATCTAGCGCATCCCAACCAGGAAAAGGAATGTTTTTACCTTCTTTCTTTAGTTGTTTTTCAGATTTCTGACGTTTCGATTTTATACTTTTAAAATTATCTGGAAGGTAGTAAGTGAATATAGCGCCATAATCAGGGTTTTTAGCTGTGAAATAAGAAGCGCCTTGACTGGATGTGCCACCGCTAATTGGTTTGTATTGTAATGCCTTTCTTGGTTTAAACAAATTAGGCTTGGTAAACCCATCTGGATTCATAGTTCTTAAAGGACTATAATCATCTAAAATATAAAAACCACGACCAAAAGATGCGGCAACCAAGTCATTTTCACGTTTTTGTATAGCTAAGTCTCTAAATGAAATTGTCGGCAATCCTTCTGAGAATTTAGTCCATTTTTCGCCTTGGTTAAGTGTTACATAAATACCATACTCAGTAGCTAGAAACATCAAGTTTGGGTTTACATGATCTTGTACAATGCGCCATAATAAATTGTTTTCTGGAATACCATTTGTAATTGGTTTCCAGGATTTTCCGCCATTACTACTTTTTAATAAATAGGGTTTGTAATCACCAAATTTATGATTGTCTAAAACAACATAAACTGTATTGGCATCATGTAAATCGGCTTTAATATCATTAACAAATGCAGTGGAAGGAACATTTGGTAAACTACTCACTAGCATTTTTGTCCATGAATCTCCACCATTTTTTGTGTATTGAATAATACCATCATCAGTTCCAGCATACAAAACGTTTTCGTCTAAAGGCGATTCTGCAAGCGAAGTAATCGTGTTATAGGTAGACATGGCGTAAACGTCCCAAGCGGCATCCCAACTTTGTTGTTTGCCCATAATTGGTAATGTTAAACGTTCTTCATTCTTAGTTAAATCTTTAGAAATTGGTGTCCAGCTATCGCCTCTATCATCTGATTTCCAAACGCGTTGCGTACCAAAATATAGGCGCTTTGGGTCATGATTACTTACCAAAATGGGTGAGTCCCAATTGTTACGCTCATATGGTTCATCAATACCTTCTTGTGGTCTAATAAAAGTTGTTTCACCAGTAGTTCTATCAATTCGATTCAAATAGCCTTGTTGAGATTGGGCATACATTATATTCGGGTTGCCTGGTTCTGTTGCTGGTTGGTGGCCATCACCGCCTAAAACAACAAACCAATCGGCGTTGGTAATCCCATTTGTTCTAAAAGTTCTTGAAGGTCCACCTTGTGTGTTGTTGTCTTGAGTGCCACCATAAACATTATAGAAGGGTTCTGCATCATCAACAGCCACTTTGTAAAACTGTGTAAGCGGTAAATTATTAACATATCTCCAGGTTTTGGAACCGTCAAACGATTCGTAAATACCACCATCAGTTCCAATCAGCATATAATTTGGATCATCAGGCTTAAAGGTTAACGAATGATTGTCAGAATGTTTATCCTTTTCATTCATGGTATAAAACGTTTTACCACCATCTTCTGAAACTTGTGTGCGAACATCCATTAAATAAATTTTATCAAACACATGAGGAGAAGCAATTAGCTCTTGATAATAATGTGGACCAGTAGCACCCGAAACGGTGTTAGACATTTTTTCCCAACTTCCACCTTGATTATCCGATCTGTAAATTCCACCTTTACGTCTCTCTAACTCAATAGCAGCATAAATTACATCTGGGTTAATAGGAGAGATAGCTAAACCTATTTTCCCCATATCACCTTTAGGTAATCCTGTTTTTAGTTTATCCCATGTTTCTCCACTATCAGTACTTTTATATATTGCAGTTCCAGGACCTCCACCCATATATGCTGCGACATTTCTATGTCGTTGCCAGGTAGCTGCATAAAGCACTTTTTCGTCCCTCGGATCAATAACAATATCCGTTACGCCTGTCCATTCATTATCACTTAAAACAAGATTCCAAGTATCTCCTCCATCAATGGTTTTATATAATCCACGCTCTCCACCAGAACTCCATAATGGTCCTTGGGCGGCTACCCAAATCTCATTAGAGTTTTTCGGATTAACTACAATTTTTGAAATATGTTCAGACTTTTTCAAGCCTTTATCATTCCATGTTTTTCCTCCATCATAACTTACATAAATACCATGGCCAATACCTATATGTCGTCCACCTACATTTTCACCAGTACCCAACCACACAATATTAGGGTTATTTGGGTCAAGAGTTAAACATCCTGTAGAATAAAATGGTTGCTTATCTGTTAGAGGTATCCAAGTAGTCCCTGAATTTTCGGTTTTCCACACGCCGCCAGAACCAACGGCGACATACCAAATATTCTGATTCTCTGGGTTAATAACAATATCGGCAATTCTTCCTGACATAAATGCAGGACCAATACTTCTAAATTTTAAACCTGATAAAGTTGAATTTTTTTTAGTTTCTGAAGATTTTTGAGCGCCTAAATTTAAGGTAAGGCAAAGAATCACTAATAATGTGATAAAGGTTTTTGAATTAGTCATGATAGTTTTTTATCAAATTTAACCATTGGATTACCAGATGTGTTAATTTTTAATAAAAAAATAACATTTTCAAAGTAAAAAGGCTTTTTAGGAACAAAAGTGTTAATAGAGCAATATTGTGGACAAAGAATAAAAAGTCGAACTAATGTGGTAAAGATAACTAGCAATTCTAACATCCTAAAAGAGCATCTAAAAATTGCAGTATAATTTGACACAAGTTTTTTGTTTTATTTGGGTCCTTCTAAGTTTTTTCAGTACAAAACGTTCAAATTAATAGAGTTAATGTTAAAAAAATTTGGATAATCAAAATATATTGATATATTTGGAAAACCAAACTGGTTAACCAAATTGGAAAACCAACTAACCTGCATAATTATAAATCAAATTATATAACCTTCTAAACAAATAATTATGAAGACAAAATTACTTTTTACTAAAAAACAATCTTATAAATTGTGCGCCTTGTTGGTGTTCTGTTTGTGCTTTAATTATGGCTGGAGTCAAGAACTTGTTAAAAATGGTACTTGTGATGAACACGGAACAGGGGCGGACACTAGTAATACTAGTGATAATGCAGATGCTTGGGATATGACGCCAAATAGTACATTAAATGGCGGTATAACAAGTCCTTACAGATATGATGCTGCCAATAATCCAGATGGATGGTTGAATAATGCTTTAGAAGACGCTTTAGAAATTAAGTATTTAGGTGTAGCAGGTACTTTAGACGAACAGCCAGGTTCTACTAGTAGTGGAAATGGAGGGACAAGAGGTGTAAAGTTGTATGACGATGGATCTCCAGCTATAACAGGAAGTTCTCGTCGTTTATATCAAAGGGTAGTGGGACTTACTATAGGAAATGATTATAATTTCTCTATAGATTCGCGTTCTGAGGCGGCAGGTACTCCTTCAGAAGTATATATTTTAAATAATGAAATTTCTGACGAAGCTGGTATTGATGCTAATGGATATGCTGATGGATCTGTTGTTATGGGTATGGATATTACAAATGATGAAGGTGCATGGGTAACAAATACTATGACTTTTACAGCTACAACAACTGAAGTCGTGATTTATGTTAGGTCGCTGAATTCAATTGATGGAGCTACTGAAGTATTTTATGATAATATTTCGCTTCAACTAGATGCTACTGCATCAACAAAAGATATTTTAGCCTCGAATTTTAATATCTATCCAAATCCCGCAAAGGACTTTCTAAATATAAAATCTAGCAGTGCAGCAATTAGTTCTGTTAAAATTTATGATTTATTGGGTAAACAAGTTCGCGCTGAAGACAATTTACAAAACAATAAAATAGACGTATCTGATATTGCTTCTGGAATATACTTAATGAAGATTAATAGCAATTTAGGAAGTTTGACTAGAAAGATCGTTATCAGATAGTTTAAGTTTGATTTAGTTTAGTTGATTTGTAAGGCCTTTATCTCTCAATAAAGGCCTTCTTTTTCAACTTTTATTTTTAAATAATCATTTATGAGAAGGTTTTTGTTTCTTGTTTTTATCATTGTAATATGCAGCTCGTGTGATAGTACATCTAATGATTCTGGTATTTTAGTTAACAATATTTCTGAACTAGAAGCTTCTATCAATAAAGCTAAACCGGGTGATTTAATAATTATGGCAAATGGCATTTGGAAGGATGTTGAAATTAAATTTAAGGCAGATGGAACAGAAAATAAACCTATTACCATAAAAGCCGAAACACCAGGAGAGGTTTTTATTGAAGGTGTTTCTAATCTAAAGTTTGGCGGTAAGTATTTGATAGTTGATGGTTTGCATTTCAGAAATGGGTATTCACCAGATAAGACTGTTATTGATTTTAGAATTGATAAAAAAGCAATCGCAAATCATTGCACTTTTACCAATAGTGTAATTGAAGATTTTAACAAAATGCAACGGGACGATTCCGACCATTGGATACAATTCTGGGGAAGACATAATACACTAAGCAATTGTTATATCTCCGGTAAAACTAATAGGGGGCCAACAATTAGAGTTTATTTAAAAGGGAATGAACATATTACTAATTATCATCAAATAGTCAATAATCATTTTGGGCCTAGACCTCCAAAAGGTGGTGCAAGTGCTGAAACTATTCAAATTGGTGATAGTACATCTTCTATGTCTCCAAGTAATACTATGGTAGCCAATAATTTATTTGAAGAATGTAATGGCGAGGTTGAAATAATTTCTAGTAAAACCAACTTTAATGAATTTAGAAATAATATATTTTATAAAAGTGAAGGTTCACTGGTAATGCGTCATGGTAATTACAATATCATTGATAGCAACTATTTTATAGGTGATAGTGACAATGTAAATATTGGGGGTATTAGAATTATAAACACAGGACACTGGGTAACCAATAACTATTTTTATAATCTTAAAGGGAAAAGCTTTAGAAGTCCTTTGGCGGTAATGAATGGTATTCCAAAGTCTCCTTTGAACAGATATAAGCAAGTAACAGATTTAGTTGTAGCTTACAACACATATATAAATTGTAATTCACCTTGGCAATTTGGTGTAGGTGTAAACACCGATCAAAAAGACGTTTTACCACTTTCTGAAATCCGTTCTGCTAGACCTATAAGAACACTTGTTGCAAATAATGTACTATATAATGAAACAGGTGATTCATTGCCAGTTTTTGAACATGACAAAGCAGATGGTGTTGTTTTTAAAAGTAACGTTATTAATAATCAAAAGGTTTCATTTAAGGAATTTGATGGTATCAAGCATTTAGATTTTGAGTTGAAAAAAATAGGAGAAGATATTTACTTACCATCTTCTCGTATTGAAGTTGATCCTCATATTGGCTTTGACTTTGAAAGTATAACAAAGGACCTTTTAGGAAACTCAAGAACTTCTAGTAACAGTATTGGTGCAGTAGTAAATTTGGATGCTGAAAATCCTCAGATTTTAGAAAAATCTAAATATGGCCCTAGTTGGTATTCTGATTCGGTTGAAGATATAGAACATCAAACAATTAATGTAGCTGTAAATGATGATATTCAAGCTAAAATTGACGAGGCAAAAAACGGTGATACTATTCTATTTGCTTTAGGAAAGTATCGCATTAAAAATCCAATCAGAATTCAAAAGGATGTCACGATTAAAGCTTTAGATAAGTCTAAAACTGTGCTTTATTACGAAGGTGAAACTGATACACCGTTATTTCAGTTACATCCTAAGGGGTTCTTAAATTTAGAAAATATAGCTTTAAAAGGAGAAGGTAAACAATATGCCTTCGCGTCCTTAAAAAAGAACATGTTCAATCATTTTGGTTTAAAGGTTTCAAACTGTGAAATAAGCTATTTTAACTTTGTCTTGAAAGTATATAAACAATCTTTTGCTGAACGTATTACTTTTGAAGGGACTTCTATTTCAAATTGCGAAAACGGTTTAGAATTATCAGAGGAGATTAATGACAAGGGTGATTATAATACAGAATATTTAACTATTAATAATTGTGAATTTACTAATGTTAAAGAAAATGTCATTGATTATTATCGAGGTGGTTATGATGAGTCTACTATTGGAGGAAATCTGATTTTAACCAATAGTACATTTACTAATTGTGGTGCAAAAGAGAAAGGGGAAAGTCTTATCAATACGAGAGGTATTATCAATGTTGATATTTCCAATAATACATTCAAGAATAATCCTGTAAAACTTGTTGCGCTGCTTTGGGGTGCAAAAAACAACTCGCATTCAAATAATGTAATTTCTAATTCAGGAGAAATAAAAGTAGAGCATAATTTAAAATTAAAGGTAATTTATTAAATCGTTAGTGTTATGAGAGTTTTAAATGTGTTTTTAGTATTCTGTTTTGTTTTGCTCCTAAGCAATTGTAATAAAACTGTAAAAAAAGCAGCAGACGAAAATATAAAAGCTGTAAAATACCCAAGTGATGTCATACCTTTTATGGATAAGTGGCAAATACTTTTAGGAGACGGCTCACGATCCGATTCACTTATAAATTATCAGAAACAAGACTTCTTTTACGTTGAACATGAGAACGGTACAGATTGGGTTGTTTACAAAACCCCTAACTCAGGGATTACTTCTCCTAACTCAAGTAACACAAGAACAGAATTAGGAGAGAAAAGACGTTGGATACCAGAAGAAGGAGGAAAGCTAACGGGTACCTTAAAAGTAATGCATGTATCAACAACTGGTGACGCAACGGCTCGCTCTTCTTACTCAGTTGTGGTTGGACAAATACATAGTGATGAAGGGCATGAAAATGAACCTTTAAAAATTTATTACAAGAAATTTCCAGGACATCAAAAAGGCTCTGTTTTTTGGAATTATGAAATCAATACAGAAGGTAATAACGATGGTCGTTGGGATTTTTCAACAGCAGTTTGGGGACATGATTTTTCTATACTTGGCACAAGTCCAGATAACTACCCAGAGGAGCCAGTTGATGGCATAGCTTTAGGTGAAGAATTCAGTTATGAAGTTAATGTTTATAACGGAGTTATGTCTTTGACTTTTACATGTGAAGGACATGAAACAAAAAGGTTTACTAAAAACTTATTAAAATCAAATTTTGCTAAAACATCTGATGTTCCGCAACAAGTATTGGATTGGTATTCGTCAAAAAGACGGGTTGGGGTTGAGCGAGATAGTGCCTATACTGGCGAAAAACAATTTTTTAAGCAAGGAGCTTACAATCAAGCAAATGGTAAATCTACGAAATCAGAAACATACAATGGAGATATTGCCAAACAATATGAAAATGGAAGTTATGCAGAGGTATGGTTTAAAAGTGGTACAATAGGTGCAGGCACTTCACATTCTAACTAAAAAAGATTAGCAGTGAAAAAAGTAATCTTTATAATGGGTGTTTCAGGCAGTGGAAAGAGTACGATTGGGAAATTACTATCTGAAGACTTGGATATTGCTTTTTTTGACGGAGATGATTTTCATCCGAAGGAAAATATAAAAAAAATGGCCAGTGGGCAACCTTTAAATGATAAGGATAGACAAGGTTGGTTGGAAACTTTAAATGAATTTGCTAAAAAACAACTCATTCAAAACAGTTGTATAATCGTTTGTTCTGCGTTAAAGCAGAGCTATCGTGATATTCTTAGTTCTGACATTCAAAAGGAAACAGAATGGGTGTATTTATCAGGGGATTTTGATCAGATCTATAATCGAATAAATAAAAGACCAGATCATTTTATGCCTTCAGAATTATTAAAATCTCAATTTGATATTTTAGAGGAGCCCCAAAAGGCCATCAAAATTAACATTAATCTAGCACCTCAAGATATTGTGAAAAAAATAAAAGAGTCACTAGGAAATAAATCAGAATTTGGATTATTTGGCCTGGGTGTTATGGGCAAAAGCTTGAGTAGAAACTTAGCTCAAAAAGGATTCAAAATATCAATATTTAACCGTGAGGTAAAAGGTTCTGAAGAAAACGTTGCTATAGATTTTAAGAATGCGCACCCAGAGCTGGAAAAATCTCAACCATTTTCAGATGTTGAAGCGTTTGTGAATTCTTTGCAAACACCAAGAAGAATCATGCTTATGGTAAATGCAGGTAAAATTACCGATATGGTAATTGAGGATTTAATCCCATTTTTGTCTGATGGAGATATTCTTATTGATGGAGGTAATTCAAATTATTTAAAAACTAAAGAACGTTACGATTATTTAAAATCTAAGAACATAAATTTTATTGGCGTTGGTGTTTCAGGAGGAGAGGAAGGTGCGCTTAAAGGGCCTTCAATTATGCCTGGAGGAAATAAGGAAACTTACAATTTGGTAAAGCCTTATTTAGAAAGTATTGCAGCTAAAGACTCTAATGGTTTACCATGTTGCACTTATGTTGGTGAAGAAGGCAGTGGCCATTTTGTAAAGATGGTTCATAACGGCATTGAATATGTTGAAATGCAGTTGTTGGCTGAAGTGTATACCATTTTTAGAACAATGGGCAAAACTCCTGATGACATCGCGAATATTCTGGAGTCTTGGAAACCTAAAGTTGATAGTTACCTACTGGGAATTACGGTAGATATATTACGAAAAAAGGACGGGAACGATTGGCTCGTGAATAAAATTGTAGATAAAGCAGGCAACAAGGGGACAGGAAATTGGACTACCATTGCCACTGCGCAATTAGGGGCTCCAAGTACTTTAATAGCTTCAGCTTTATTTGCGCGTTACACGTCATTTTATAAAGAAGAAAGGCTTAATGCAAATGAAAATTTCGGAATTACTCCTTCGGAATTAAGTCTTAATTCTGATAATGTGCTGAACGCATATCAATTCGCAAGAATCATTAATCATTATCAAGGATTAAAGCTAATATCAGAAGCTGGTAAATTTTATAATTGGACTTTAAATTTAAGCGAAATTGCCAGAATTTGGACAAATGGATGTATTATTAAGTCTGATTTTGCGGAAGCATTGATTCCTATTTTAAAAGAAGATGATAATATATTAACCCATCAATCAATTATTAGTCAGTTAAAATCATTGAAACCATCAATAAATAAAGTGGTGGCGGAATGTGTTTTAAAAGAACTGCCTGTTGTTTGTTTAGGTGAATCGGTTAATTTCTTTAATGCCTACACAACATCAAATTCATCAGCAAATATAATACAAGCACAACGCGATTACTTTGGTGCGCACACTTATCAAAGAACAGATGACCCTTCAGGGAAATTTTATCACACCAACTGGAATTAATAACCAACTAAACCACCACATTATGCCAACAGCAGAAACTAAAAAATCATTTTTAAAAAAGATAATTGCTTTAGTCCTAGGTTTTGGCCCAGGAATATTTGCCATTGGTTACACAATCGGTACTGGAAGTGTTACGTCAATGATTGTTGCTGGAAGCACCTACGGTATGCAATTGCTTTGGGTGTTGCTATTAAGTTGTTTGTTTTCAGGAATCTTAATGTTTGCCTATGGTAACTACGGATTAATAACTGGAGAAACAGGGCTTTACGGTTTTAAAAAACATATCAAGGGTGGTAAGGTGCTTGCCATACTTGTAATTATTGGTATTTCTTTTGGACAATGGAACTCGTTAATGGGTATTCTTGGTATTTCAGCCAACATGCTCTATGAGATTTTTGCCATGAATTTTGAGGGGCTTGTTGATTATAAATATGAAACCATTTTAATTATTGCCATTGTTATTATTGCTGTTTTTTATGGTTTGTTGTTAGTGGGTAAGTACACATTCTTTGAAAAGATATTAGTCATTTTCGTGACCTTTATGGCGCTTTCATTTATTATCTCTCTGTTTTTTGTGTATCCATTACCAAAAGATGTGGTTATGGGTTTAATACCTTCCATACCAGATGTTCCTGGAGGTAAAATGATGGTAGCAGCTTTTGTTGGTACTACTATGGCGGCAGCTACATTTTTGTCTCGGCCGTTATTTGTTAAAGGAAAAGGATGGACTATAAAGGATTTAAAACGTCAAAAAAATGATGCTATAACAGCGGCCATTTTAGTATTTGTTATTAGTGGTGTAGTTATGGCAGTAGCATGTGGCGCGTTATACCATCAAGGTAATCCAGTAACTAAAGTTCTGGATATGGCTAATACTTTAGAACCGGTTGCCGGAAATTTAGCCGTTAGTATATTCTTTTTCGGGACCCTAAGTGCTGGTTTATCCTCAATATTTCCTTGTTTATTAATAGCGCCATTATTATTGGCGGATTATCAATCAGGTACGCTAGATACTAGTTCACGTCAATTTAAAATTATCACATTTATAGCTTGTTTAGTGGCGCTAATTGTGCCTGTTTTTGGTGCAAACCCAATTGAAATGCAAATACTATCTCAGGTATTCAATGTATTTGTTTTACCCATAGTTATTCTAGGAATCATATTATTAGTTAACAATAAAAAAGTGATGAAAGGTTATAAAACAAGTGTCTTTGTAAATATTGGCTTATTTGCTTCATTGCTTTTCGCTTGCATTATTTCTTATAATGGAGCTATGGCGTTGTTTGAATATTTTTAAAGATTTCTATTAGTTAAAAAATGATTTTAAATACAATAAAAGATGAATAAACAGATAAGCATAGTTGTACCTTTGGTGTTAGTTTTTAGTATGTTTTTAGTACTAAATAGTTGTAAGAATACTTCAAAAGATCCAGATACTTTAACAAACTCTAGCTCAAATAGTAAAGAGGCTAAAAAAACCATTTATGCCAATGAGGTTATTCCCTTTTTTGATGATTGGAAATTAATTTTAGGGGATGGTTCAAATGCTGGAATTGCAAATAATTTTGAACATAAAGATTTCTTTTATACCACAAATGATGATGAGGGGAATTGGGTCGTTTTTAAAGCGCCTAATGGAGGAGATACACATGGAACTTCAAACAATACAAGAACCGAATTGGCTCAAGTGAAAAAATGGTATCCAGCAACTGCTGATGATAAACTTACAGCTACGCTCAAAGTAATGAATGTGTCGGCTACAGGTGATGCTCGGGTAGCGGCTTCGCATGCTGTAGTTGTAGGTCAGATTCATAGTGCTGATGAATTTGAAAACGAACCGCTAAAAATATTCTACAAAAAATTCCCTGGTCATACCAAAGGTTCGGTGTTTTGGCATTACGAAATCAACACTGCAGGTGATGATAATTCTAGAAGATGGGATTATTCAACGGCAGTTTGGGGCAACGATTTTTCTGTTGTTGGTCCTACTGAAAACACCTATCCAGAAGAGCCTAAAGAAGGTATTGCTTTGGGCGAAGAATTTAGTTATGAAATCGTGGTTAAGGATGGCATAATGAGTTTAAAATTTAGTAGTGATGGGCATGAAACTAAAACGTTCACAAAAAACTTGATAGTATCTGAATATACCACCACTGATGATATTCCTGAGCAAACAAAAAAATTGTTTGTGCCAATTGGTCAAGACGGTGTAGAACGTGAAAATGCCTATGCTGGTGAAGGTTGTTTTTTTAAGTTAGGTTCTTACAATCAAACCAATGGGAAGTCTCCGGAAGTGAATAGAAACTGGTGTTCTGGAGCTGAGACACATGGCGGGGATATTCAAAAGCAATATAACGATGGAAATTATGCCGAAGTTTGGTTTAAAAAAGCAAGCATTTATGTAAGTGATGCGGCTGTGTCTAATGAAGGCTATTTTGCTAAAAATGATTAAAATAATTAAGAATAAACATGATGAAAAATAAAATGACGGGTAAAAATATACTTATTACAGCAGGTGCTCAAGGCATAGGAGAATCAATAACTAAACACTTTATAGATAGTGGTGCTAATGTTGCAATTCATTATTTTTCTAGTGCTGATACTGCTAACCAATTGAAAGCGTATGCTGCTAGTAAAGGGCAAAAAGCAGTTGTTATTAGTGGTGATTTAACTAAAGAGGCAGATGCGAATACTTTGGTAGATAAAACTGTAGAGGCATTGGGTGGTTTAGACGTGCTAATCAATAATGCAGGTTCACTTGTTGCGCGTAGAATGTTAAATGAAATGGATACTGAATTCTGGCATAAGGTCATGGATATCAACCTTACATCTATGATGTTTGTAACTCGAGCTGCATCACCGCATCTAGCAAAAAACGAAAATAGTAGTATTGTTAATTTAGCATCACTCGCCGGACGCAAAGGAGGGCATCCAGGTTCTCTAGTTTATTCAACTAGCAAGGGCGCTATTTTAACGTTTACAAGAGCGCTTTCTTCAGAATTGGGCCCTCAAGGAATAAGAGTTAATGCTGTTGCTCCAGGTCTTATTCTTGGCACTTCATTTCATAACACGCACACAACAAAAGAGTCAGCGGCTGCAACAACTGCTGGGATTCCAATTAAACGAGCAGGTAATGCTGATGATGTAGCTCGAGCGGTTTTATATCTTGCCTCAGAATATGACGGATTTATTACTGGTGCTACATTGGATATCAATGGAGGAGTCTACAATATGTAGTTCTTTGTTAAATTTTTTATGTAGTACTAAGTGAGGATTGATGTAAAACCCGTTAGCAAAATAACTTGTGAAAACTTTCTTTGTAATTAGCCGCGTAATGCTACTAATTGGTTAGCCATTAGTGAGTTAAATGGGGCTTTGATCGAAATAGATTGTTAAAGTATTTGGAGAACAGAATAATATGCATATATTTGGTAAACCAATTTGGTAAACCAATTTGGTAAACCAATTTGGTAAACCAATTTAATTAATGAGATTTTTATCGCTATTTGGATTTGTTCTATTCCTTCATACTCCTTTGTTGAATTCGCAAGTGGTTTTGAATGCTGATGGTACAGGGAGTACTTACGAGTTAATTAATTCGGTATTGGCTCCAGGGTATAATGTCATTGAGGTGCCAGATTGTAATCATTCAGCTTTTGGAAGACATATTGATGAAGTCTACGACAATGATTTAAATACAAATGTTTTTCGTTTTCAAATTCATGTAACACCAGACAACGACCGTTGTATAAATTTTGATAGACAGCGCAATGAAATTAAGGCATACGATAAATCTCCAGATAATCTAAAAGGCATTGAAGGAGAGACTGTTGTTTACAAATGGAAGTTTAAGTTAGATGCGGGATTTCAGTCGTCTCCAAATTTCACACATATACATCAGCTAAAATCAGTAGGTGGAAGTTTAGAAAGTATGCCCATGTATACTTTAACAACACGAAAAGGTAGTCCTGATCAATTGGAATTGAGGTATGCCGAAACCAGCAGTCAAATCACATTATTAAAAACTGACTTATCACCTTTTAAGGGTGTTTGGGTTGAAGTTACAGAAACTATAAACTATGCTACTGATGGTACCTACAGTATAGAGATTAAAAAGGTAAGTGATGGTAGCATGCTATTTAATTATTCAACTAATTCTATTATCAATTGGCGCCCTGGAGCAGAGTTTGTACGTCCAAAATGGGGTATATATAGAAGTTTGCTAAATTCAGCAGATTTAAGAGATGAACAAGTATTGTTTTCTGATTTTAGTGTTGAAGAGACAGGGGCTTTATCTGTATCAGATAATTCGAGTTTACAAAAAAAATCAATTAGACTAATCCCTAATCCTGCATCTGCTAACGTGTCAATAATTGAAGATGTTGCCAATAGTTTCAATCAAATACATATTTACGACAATTTAGGTCGCCTGATAAAGGAATTAAATCCGATTACAAATTCTATTGATGTTTCTAGGCTTAGCACAGGGATGTATTTCCTTGTTTTCAAAAAAGGTGCAATTACTATTGATTCTAAGAGATTAATAGTTAAATAATTTTAAAATGATGAAAAATACTCTACAAGACTTTCAAACTCCAAATCACTCATTAAAATTATTACATAAACTTAGTTTTATTCTCATTGTTATGTTTAGTTCATTTGTAGTATTTGCGCAAACTACGTACAATATTACAGATCCAGAAGACTTAGAAAACAACATCTATGTAGCTGGAGATATCATCATATTAGCAAATGGGACCTATAGTACAGATGCTCGTATAAACTTTGTTGGTAATGGAACGGTTGATGACCCTATTACCTTTAGAGCTGAGACCCCTGGAGGAGTTGTTTTTACCGGTGGTTTAAAGATGGATATTGGTGGAGATTATGTTATTGTTGACGGTTTTCATTGGCAAGGTGGTTATGGGGCGAGTAATTTTATACAGTTTAGAGACGGTACAGATTACGCCAATTACAGTACCATTCAAAATTGTGTTATTAACGGTTTAACAGTAGATCCTAATGATCAGGAAGTTGGAACAAGTGAGAAACACAGATGGATTGTGTTATACGGTACTTATAACACCGTAACAAACTGCTCGTTCATGAATAAAACAAATGCTGGAGCTACAGTACTGGTTGAACTTTCATATAATGCAGATGCCAATCGTTGTGCTACTGTTGGTCATACTATTAGCAGTAATTACTTTTATAAATATGAAAAAATTGATACAGCTTTAACGAATGCTGGTGATAGTGAAACGATACGAATAGGTTCTAGTAATACCCAAAACGTAAATGCAAATGTTACAGTAACAAACAATTATTTTGTTGAGGCAGATGGAGAGAATGAAATTATAACTAATAAAAGTAAGAACAATATTTTCACGAATAATACTTTTAGAAGATGTAGAGGTTCTTTGGTCTTACGTCATGGTTCTCATGCTACAGTTGATGGTAATTACTTTTTAGGAGAAGATGTTGAAGGCACTGGAGGAATTAGAATATCTGATAGTAACCATACCATTACAAATAATTATATTCAAGATTGTATTACTGTTAATAGTCAAGCTAAGTGGAATAATGGCATTACTTTTATTGGTGGTGGTGATAATGCTGCTGTTGCTTGTACTGCTTCGGGTCTTACAAATGGATACCAACAAGTTGAGAGTATCGATCTTTCGAATAATACAATTGTTAATACAAATGCGCCTTTATATTACAATGAAGATAAAGGTTCTACCGATCCAACAGGGACAGTTGATGATAACTTGATTTATTTTGCTTCTGGAAATTCGAATATCACTGATGTCCTTTCAGGTGATAGTGCCAATGCATTTTCAAATATGGGTACTGGTTTAACCTATACAGGAAATGTTTATTCGGGAACAACTTTAGGAGGTACAACTACGGGTTTCTTTGAAGATGAAGAAACTGGAATTATTGCTACTGCTGATGGTGAAATTTTTACATTTTCAGGACCTGGATCTACCGATAAAGGAGCTGATATGGGAAGTTATGAGCCAACAACTGACGATATGGTGGGTTATGGTATTGGGGCTTGTTTTTTAGATTTTTTAGGTTCTTCTATTACAGATGGCGATTGTACTATCGTTATAGTCGATAATTTAACAGTGAGTACTTTGCCAACACTAACTGCGGAAGCATCAAGTAATGACGTGATTGTTAATGCAAATGTTGGTTGGACAGCTCTTTCTAATGATGGTTGGATTTCCATAAATACGAATTCGGGAACAGGAAATGCTACCGTTTCAGTTTCTGTAACAGCAAATACTGATGTTAATACTAGAGTAGGTACAGTAACGTTTACACAAAACCCTGGAGGAGATGATATCGTAAGAACCTTAACGGTTACTCAAGAAGGAGCAGATTTGACTGATTTGTATGATCTTATTAATACCGGGGTGTCAGGAGATCCAGTGAGTATTCATTCATTTTCAAAAGAAGAAGTAAATGGTACTACAAAGTTTAATTATGCATCAAATACTTTAGATAAAGATATGGATACCGATTGGGCAGCAGATGATGGTGCAGTTGCTGGAGGAGATTATAAAGGCGATGGAGAATATATAATTTATGATCTAGGAAGTGAGCATGAGCTCGATTTAATTCAATTTAATACAACCAACAAATCGGATGCCTTCGGTTATCAGGTTTGGGTTTCTACAACAGGAACAGACGAATCCGATTTTACTATGGCATTACCAACAACAGGAGATTTATTGCTTACGGCAACAAACACCACAGATTTTAATCAATATGAAATTGATGTAAATGCACGTTATGTTAAATTAATTGGTTATGGTAGATTTAATAGCGCTGGAGATACAAGAACAAGTGTGTGGTCGGCAATTACTGAAATAGAGTTTTTTGGAACACAAAGCAGTTTATCCGTTTCAGATAATTCTAAAAATAGTGTGGTTATATATCCAGTTCCAGCTAAAAATGATTTGTATATTAGAAACCTTGATTCCAATGTAGATTTAATAATTGTCTATGGTATAGATGGTAAGAAAGTTTTTGAAAAACAAATATTTAATTCTGAAAACAATTTAAGTTTAAATATTTCTTCGCTTGTTAATGGCACTTATCTAGTACATTTCTCTGAAAGAGGAAGATTTAAAGGTTCTAAAATGATTGTTGTTTCTCATTAACAAATTGAGAACCAAATATTTTAATAAATTAAGTTTGCTACACAGCTAATATTACTTATATTTGGTAAACCAAATTGGTAAACCAATTAACTAAACTATTCTAAAATGCCACATTCATTTAAATATTACTTGAGTCTTATTGTGATTTTTGTCTTTTTATCATGTAAACAAGATGATGCTAGTTTGGTTAAGGATATTTCAGAATTTGATACGGCAGTTGAAAATGCAAAACCTGGAGATGTTATTACATTGGCCAATGGGGTATGGAAAGATACAGAGCTTCTTTTTGAGGCCAAAGGCACTAAAGAGCAACCTATAACATTAACGGTTGAAGAAAAAGGGAAAGTTAGTTTAGAAGGACAATCTAATTTGAAAATTGCCGGAGAACACCTGATAGTTGAAGGCTTAATTTTTAAAAACGGATATACTCCAACAAACGAGGTTATTTCGTTTAAAAAAGATAAAAAAAACCTAGCGAATAATTGTAGACTTACCGAGTGTGTTATTGATAATTACTCGCAAATAGAGAGACATGAACCTGATACTTGGATAGCTATTTATGGGAAAAATAACCGAGTAGACCATAATCATTTAATGGGTAAAGGTAATCGAGGGGTTACTATGACGGTGCGCTTAAATTCAAAGGAAAGTCAAGAAAACCATCATAAGATAGATCATAATTATTTTGGTCCAAGACAAAGTTTAGGCTCTAATGGAGGGGAGAGCTTACGTATAGGTACGAGTCATTATTCTTTAAGTAATTCTAATACCTTAGTTGAGTCTAATTTCTTTGATAGATGCAACGGCGAAGTAGAAATAATTTCTAGCAAATCGTGTCAAAATACCTTTAAGAATAATGTATTTTTTGAATGTGCAGGCACACTTACTATGCGCCATGGTAATGAAACTTTAGTAGATAGCAATATTTTTATAGGTAACGGTAAGGCAAGCACAGGTGGTATTCGTGTAATAAATGGGCAACAAAAAGTAATTAATAATTATGCAGTTGGATTAACAGGGTATCGTTTTAGAGGTGCTTTAGTAATAATGAATGGCATTTATAATTCACCTCTTAATCGCTATTTTCAAGTAAAAGATGCTGTAATAAAAAACAATACATATCTTAATTGTGATAATGTATTACTTTGTGTAGGTAGTGATGCAGAAAGAAATGCGCCACCAGTAAATTCTGTTATGGAGAATAATATTTTCTATAATGAAAATAAAGACGAAATCTTTGAAGTTTTTGATGATATTAGTGGTATAGCATTCAACAATAACATAACAAGTTCAAATATAAAACCATTAAGTAATTCTGGTTTTATAGCTAAAGATTTAACTTGGACAAAAAATAATGATGGCTTATTGATGCCATCAATGGATGGAGCTGGCGCTAAACTACCTGAAAGCATTCTTAAAAAATCTGAAACAGGGGTAAGTTGGTATTCTAAAGAAGAGGCTCCTGCTTTAAATTCAGGAAAAACCATAAAAGTTGAAGCAGGATTAAATACTTTATTTGATGCTGCTAAAAATAGTTCGCCAGGAGATATTTTGCAATTAACTTCATCTGAAAACTATACATTAACTAAAACTATTCCTGTAAAACATGCATTAAGTTTTGTGTCTTCAGCAAACGAAAAGCCTACAGTTTTATTTGAAAAGAAAGCACTTTTTGAAATACAAAATGGTGGAAGCCTATCTTTAAAAGGTATTCGTTTTGATGGGGAAGACGCACCAGATAGAACAGGTAATTCTGTAATAACTACAAGTAAATATTCAATGAATAAAAACTATAAATTATTTATTGATAATTGTGATTTTGATAATTTAGACGTTAACCATTCTTATGATGCCATACGGGTATATAAAAATACTTTGGCTGATACCATAAGCATAACAAATTCAAATTTTAAAACTATAAGTGGTAATGTTATGGCACTTGATAGGGAAACGGATGATATTGGTATTTATAATGCAGAATATGTTATCTTAAAAAATAATAGTTACCAGAATATTGATGGTGCAGCTTTAATTTTATATAGAGGCGGAAAAGACGAAAGCACAATAGGACCTGTTTTAAAAATAGACCATTGTACTTTTGATAATGTAGGTAATGGGAAAAGAAATAAGTATCAAGGTGTTATCGATATTTACGGTGTACAAGCAAGCATTATAAAAAATTCTATTTTCAATAATTCCAAAGGTATTTATGCGCATTTAGTGGTTGGAGAACCTATTGTAAATATGGATAATAATAACTTCTATAAATCTGATAAAATTAAGATTTCGGGAGATCAAAAGTATAGTATTGGAAAAGTTTGGACGCTCAACCCCGAATTTTCAGAAGCTAGCCTAATGCTATCCTCAAGCTCTGCTTTAAAAGGAAAAGCTACTGATGGGAACGATTTAGGAATAACAACTAACTAAAATATATTGAAAAAAAATATAATATTTAAAGCGTTCTTATTTATTGTTTTAATGGCAACATCTTCCTGTGCTGATAAAACAACTAGTGATGAAACAACTTCAAATTCAACGCATCCAAGTTTAGTTTTAACTAAACAGGGCGTAAAAGATATAAGAGCTAATTTGGGTAGTATTCCTGTATTTGATAAAACATTAGCAAAAGTTCAGTCTGAAATCGATATAGAAATTAAAAATGGTTTCGATGTGCCTACGCCTAAAGATTATTCTGGCGGTTACACGCACGAAACACATAAAAAAAATTATGTGTTGATGCAAAAAGCGGGTGTATTATATCAAATTCTTGAGGACGATAAATATGCTCAATTTGTAAAGGATATGTTGTTCGAATATGCAAAAAAATATCCAACATGGCCTGTACATCCAAAACCAAGGTCTTATGCTCGAGGTAAATTGTTTTGGCAATGTTTAAACGATTCTAACTGGATGGTATATACTAGTCAAGCCTATGATTGTATTTACGATTTTTTAACTGAAGAAGAGAGAAACATCTTAGAAACAGACCTATTTCGCCCATTTGCCGATTTCATTTCAAAAGGGAATCCAAAATTTTTCAATAGAGTGCATAATCATAGTACTTGGGGTAATGCCGCCGTTGGTATGATGGCTTTAGCAATGGATGACGATAGTTTGTTGCAAAGAGCATTGTACGGCTATAAGGCTTTAAAAATTGACCCGAATCTAAAAGATGATGATGGTGGTTACATAAATAGAGATGGAAAAATGGGGTTTTTGGCAAATCTTGAAGAGCCATTTTCTCCAGATGGCTATTTTACCGAAGGGCCTTATTATCAGCGTTACGCATCTTACCCTTTTTTAATTTTAGCTCAGGCACTTCAAAATAAAAAACCGGAATTAAATATTTTACAGTATAAAGATAGCGTGCTTCTAAAAAGTGTTTCGGCTTTAATTAACCTATCAGATGCAGATGGCGATTTCTTTTTATTAAATGATGCTCAAAAAGGGATGTCTTATAAAAACAGTTCTTTAGTTTCAGCTGTGGATATAGCTTATCATTTTGGTGGTAACAATCCCGAGTTGCTAAGTATTGCAGAAAAACAAGAAAAGGTCTCTTTAGATGATGCAGGACTAGCTGTTGCACTTGGTATAAAAGAAGGGAAATCAAAGCCTTTTACAAAAAAATCAATTGAATTATCAGATGGTGCAAATGGCGATAAAGGTGCAGTTGGCATTTTACGCAGTGGCAATTTAGAATTGGTACATAAATACACATCGCATGGATTAAGCCATGGACATTACGATAAACTATCTTTTGCACTATTTGAAGATGGTGAAGAAGTTGTTCAAGATTATGGAATGGCGCGATTTGTAAATGTCGAACAAAAAGGAGGCGGTAATTATTTAAAAGAAAACACCACTTGGGCTAAACAAACTATTTCGCATAATACCTTAGTTCAAAACGAGGCATCTCAATTTCAAGGAGAATATAATATTGGTAGCAAATACCATTCAAACAAATATATTTTTAGTGTTGAAAATGATGATGTTCAGATAACAAGTGCTAAAGAAGAAAATGCATATCCTGGAACAAAGTTACATCGAACATTCGTGGTTTTTCAAGATCCTGATTATGGCAATCCTTTTGTGTTAGATATTTTAAGAGTAGAATCAGAAAAAACCAATCAATACGATTTGCCATTATATTATTTAGGGCACATCATGCAAACAAGCTTTAAATACTTCAAGACTGATGTTCCGCAAGTTTTAGGTAAAGCAAGTGGGTACCAACATTTATATAAAGAAGCTAGTGCGATATCTGATGGAAACAACATAAAACTAAATTGGTTGTTAAATAATAAATTCTACACCTATTCTGCTATCACATCAAAAAATGATGAAATTATTTTGGCAAGAATAGGTGCAAATGATCCTGAGTATAATTTACGGCAAGAGCCATCTATGATTTTACGTAAAAAAAGTGTTAAAAATGTGGTATTCGCTTCCGTTATCGAATCGCATGGTACATATAATCCCGTATCAGAATTGGCAATAAATGCTTATAGCAATATTGAAAAAATTAGTGTAGAATTTAACTCAGCCGATTATACCGCGGTTAAGATTGAAACAAAAAATCAAAAATCAAAACTCTTTATTATTTCAAATCAAAACAATAATAAAAATACGGAGCATAAATTAACAATAAACAATAAAGAGTATACTTGGAAAGGCTCTTATATACTCATAGAAAACATATAAATTATGAAAAGATTTAGTGAAAAGTACATCATCGCAAAAGAAATGAAATGGGAAGAACTTGGAGGAGGAGTATCAAGAAAGTTTTTAGGTTACGATAACCAAATCATGATGGTAAAAGTGAAGTTTGAGAAAGGAGCATTAGGCGCACCACATCAACATTTTCATACACAAGCTACCTATGTTGTTTCTGGTAAATTTGAATTTGAAATTGATGGCGTTACGCAAATTGTAGAAGCAGGAGATGGAGTTTATATTGAACCCAATCTATTGCATAGTGCAGTTTGTTTGGAAGAAGGAATGCTAATTGACACATTTAGTCCTGTAAGAGAGGATTTCTTAAGCGGTGGAGCGGTATCTTATTTTGGAGATAAAGAGTCCTAAGAAGTTTATTCACTATTCCAATTCTAGTGAAATTTATAGCGTAGAAATGTTAAAAATTGAATTTTATTTGTTTTAACAAAAAATTAGTATATATTTGGGAAACCAAACTGGTAAACCAGATTGGAAAACCACTAAAACTAAACTAATGTCTAATTCTTCAAAACCAACTATTCTAATGATTATATAAAACAAAAAAAGGACAGGTGCACGCCTATCCTTTTTAAACTTGTTTACTTCTTTTAGGAGGGAAGTAAAAAACATGTATGCTACCATTTTGTTTAACATACGATATTCTGCTAAATTACAAAATTAGTTTGAAAAATCGTTTTTAAGTCAAGTGGTATCTAATACAGTATTTAAAAAATACTGCCAATTATCTTTTTAAACATTAAAAAACTAATTATGAATTTAAAAATTAAGCTAGCTTTAATGCTAATTATGGTATTTAATATATCATTATTTGCTCAAGACGGATACCAGCTGTCCGGTACTGTAACGGATGAGAGTAATGTTCCCTTGCCAGGTGTAAATATTATTATCGCCAATTCTTCAAAAGGAACCACTACTGATTTTGATGGAAAATATCAAATAGAAGTAAGTAGTGGTGATGTTCTTAAATTTACGTATGTAGGTTACTCAACAAAATCCATAGCAATTACTAATCAAACAACATTAGATATTGTTTTGGTTGAAGATGCAGCACAACTAGACGAGGTTGTTGTTGTAGGATATGGTACTCGTAAAAAATCGCATTTAACTGGTGCAGTGGCACAAATTGGTGGTGAAGATGTTGCCGCTATACAAGCCGCTCGTGTTGATGATGCGCTAGCAGGTAAGCTTCCAGGTGTTTTAATCCAAAACCAAGATGGTGCTCCTGGTGCAGATCCTAAAATACAAATTAGGGCTGCCTCATCTATTTCAGGTGATTCAAACCCGTTAATCGTTGTTGATGGTTATCCAATTTCAGGAAGTTTAGCAACTATAAACCCTAATGATATTGAGAGTTTAGAAGTATTAAAGGATGCTGCTTCTGCTGCTATCTATGGTTCTAGAGGAGCGAATGGTGTTATTTTAGTAACTACCAAAAAAGGAAAACAAGGTAAGGCTTCTTTTAGTTACAATTCTTATGTAAGTACTTCAAGTAGATATCGTGACAATATATTGCAGTCTGGACCTGAGTGGGCATCATTTGCGAGACAAGAAATAGCTGCTGGTAACTGGGATCTTTCACAAATTGATCCGGCTTTTGTTGAATATAGATTGAATGCTTATGAGAATTCGCCTGGTGCTGTTAGTCCAGAAGATTGGCTTTTTAGAAATGGAAGTACTATGAGTCATGATCTTAGTGTTAGTGGTGGTACAGAAGATGTGAATTTTTTCGGCTCAGTAGGTTATCAAAAAACTGATGGAGTTGTTATCACTCAGGGTTTTGAAAGATTAAATGCTAGATTAAATATTGATGCAAAATTAGGAGACAAGTTCAAAGCTGGTTTAAGTATGAATGGATTTACAGCTGATAGAGATATAGTTGGACACGACATGAGGGATCTTTTAAGAGCCTACGGTGTTCATCCTGTATACCATACAGCAGAGTCTATTGCATTTGTTCAGGCATTAGATGCTGAAGCACAAGCTTTAGGATTGACTGCATTTGATAATGGTTATAGAGGTTCAGGCTATGAGGCTAGTAGTATTTATGATTTGGAACCAGGAATGGCAGCTCAAGATTGGCATTATGGTAGAGCAAACAACGGTATTGGAGGTTCTGGAGATGCAGGTCCTGCAGCAAAACTTGATAATACAGAGCGTTGGCAAAAAACGTTTTTCGGTAATGTAACGTCTTATTTACAATATCAGATAATTGATGGATTAAATGTAAAAACTGTTTTAGGTGGCGATTTAAGAGATACTCAAGACTATTCACATAGGTTACTTGGGTTTGATTCTAGAGCAAGAGATTCGCAAACGTTCATGAATCAAACTGATTTAAAAGTATCTTCAGTATTAAGTGAAACTACTTTAAATTATGCCAAGGAATTTGGTAAGCATGATGTGTCGGCGGTAGCGGGTATTGAATTTCAGACCACAAAATTACAAGGAACAGCTTTAAATGGATCAAATGTGCCAGATACAGCTATTCAGAATTTTAATTTATTACAACCTGCTGATATTGTTGTAACAGAAAGAGATGAAACTAGAGCTAGAGAGAGTGTTTTCGGAAGAGTTAACTATGCGTATGATGATCGTTATTTAGTTTCGGCATCGATAAGAAGAGATGGTGATTCTCGTTTTGGAGCAAATAAAAGATATGAAACATTTCCAGCGCTTTCTTTAGGTTGGAATATGCATAATGAAGCTTTTTTACAAGATAGTGAAGTACTGAGCCAATTAAAATTGAGATTTAGTACAGGTTCTTTAGGAACAACATCTTTCTTGGGGTCTTATGATTCATTGAGCCTTTTAGGTCCTTCTCCAACAATTTATGGTACAGGGTTCTTAATACCTTCTAACGTAGCTAATCCAGATTTAACTTGGCAAACTAATACAGAGACGAATTATGGTATTAACCTAGGGTTTATAAAAAATCGATTTACATTAGGTGTAGATTATTATACATCAGATATCGAGGATATTTTGATTAACCAAAGTGTGTCTGAGGTATTAGGTACTACATCTATTGTACTTAACTCTGGTGATGTGAGAAGTTCTGGTGTGGAGTTTGAGCTTAATGCTAGAATAGTAAGCAATGAAGATTTTTCATGGACAATGGGTGCTAACGTTTCTACAGTAAATACAGAAATCACAGATTTAGGTGGTTTAGATGAATTGCCTGCTCAAATTTATGGTCAGAGTGGTAGAGGTCCTGTATTTAGAAATTATGTTGGTGGAGAAATAGGTGAAATGTGGGGATTAGAAACTATTGGAGAAGTAGAAATGATCTATTTAGAAGACGGAACAAGACACCCAAATAACACAACAGGAGAATCTTATGTTGTTGATCAAAATGGGGATGGTGTAATTGATAGAACAAGAACAGTTGAAGAAGGTGGAGACTTAGTTAAAATAGGTCAAAATACTCCAGATTTTTATTGGGGTATGACACATAGCTTAAGTTATAAAGCTTTTGATATGTCTCTTCAATTCCAAGGAGCTCAAGGAGGGGAAGTTTATAATATAGATCCACTTTATTATGAGTCTCAATGGTCTGGAAGATTGGTAGATACTTTTGATGCTAATGATGACGGTATAGCAGATCATAATGGAGAGTTTTATACTGGTAATAGAAACCAGACAGACGCAATGATTCAAGATGCTTCTTATATAGCTTTAAGAAACCTAACCATAGGTTATACTTTGGATTCTGACTTGTCTAGTAAAATAGGTTTAAGTTCTGTTAGAGCATATCTGGCTGCAACTAATTTGTTCTACATATGGGCAGATAACTACACGTCATACAACCCAGAGGGTGTTGAAGTTACTAATGGAGGATATGCAGGACCAACAACATATGGAGTGCAAGTAGGTGCAAGTCCAATTGTTAGAAGTTTTACTTTCGGTTTAAATGTTAATTTTTAAATAAAAAAAAATGAAAAAAATATATTTCATATTAGGATCGTTGCTGTTTATCACAGCTTGTTCTACAGATTTGGATCAGGCACCGCCTAATTTAGCTAGTGCAGATTCCTTAACAGATTTTGATGGCGTATTAAATGCGGCATATTATTATCAATTAGCTTCGGTTACGCCAATGGCTGTAATGGGAGAATTTAGAGCAGATAATGCTCTTATGGATGAAGCACCTTATACCGAGTTTGATGAGTATGATAGTAATTTAACGACGATGGAAGATCAGTTCTTTGGTCCTTTTTACACGGCTTTGTATAAATCAATATTAAGTGCGAATAATGTAATAGAAAATTCTTCAAATGCTACAGAAATAGCTGAAGCTAAATTTTTAAGAGCTTTATCTTATTTTAAGTTAGTTATTGTTTTTGGAGATGTGACTGTGAATTTATCTGACACTCCAAGTTTAACAGATACGTCTATCTTGGCAAGACAGTCCGCAGCTGATGTTTACAATAATGTAATTATTCCAGACTTGAATGATGCTATTGCTGGTTTAGATGCTGAAATAGTAGATGGAAGAGCATCTAGATATGCTGCCCAAGGTTTATTGGGTAAAGTATATGCCACAAGAGGCGATTATGCAAATGCCGCAACAAATCTAGCAGCAGTTATAAGTGGTGCTCCTGCAGCAGGAATAAGTCTTAAATCTGATTTTAGTGAGATTTTTGGTGCTGCAAATGAGGATGGTAATTCTGAAATTATATTTTCAACTCGTGTGTCAAGTTCTATAGTAGATGAATATACTTTTGGGTCTGACTTTTGGAACTGGTTTGTTGGAGACGATTCGAAATCAGATTTTCCAGTAGATCCTGATTTAGTAGCTGCTTTTGACGCTAGCGATGCTAGTGGTGGAGGTACAGATTTAAGAAGAGCGGTAACGCTTAACGCAGACGGATTAACTGCAATAAAGTTTCCTAAAGAAGGAGGTTTAGGCGGAGAGCATGATTGGATAGAATTAAGATTAGCAGATGTTATTTTATTATATGCAGAGGCGTTGAATGAAACAGGTTCTTCAGCGGAAACTGTACTTGACCTTTTGGATCCAATTCGCACAAGAGCTGGGTTAACACCACTTGATCATACAGTCATTAATACTCAATCATTGGTAAAGCAAGCTATCCTTGATGAAAGAAGGTTAGAAATGGCCTTTGAAGGACAACGATGGTTTGATTTGGTAAGAACTGGAACTGTAGACTCTGAAATGGGTGAAACAATTAATTCTAACTATTATGTGTTTCCTATTCCAATATCAGAGGTACTTGCAACAAATGGTGTGATTACTCAAAATGCAGGTTACTAAAATTTAGAAAGTTAATTTAGTTAATTAAAAGCCCCTGTTTTATTGGTAAGTACAGGGGCTTTTTATATTTACAATTTAGAAAAAGTACTTCTTTTTGGTGTTGTTCTTGCGTGATTGTAAAAATTGGCTGAAATATATCTTCTAAACTGTGTTAAAATTAAAATTTAATTTGTTTTAATGAAAAAATAGCATATATTTGGGTAACCAATCTGGTTAACCAATCTGGTTTAAGAACTAGATTACTAACTAAACTAAAATGTATAATACTTCACAACGAATTAAATTTATCAAAAGAATTTTATTAAAGAGTAGTTGCATGCTTATCTTTTTTTAATTCATTTACTTCTTTTAGGAGGGATGTAAAAAGCACAAAATATTTTAGGTAGAATCATATTGTGTGTAAAAAATTAGTAATTGTTGTTTTTGGAGTTTGTATAATTTGTTTTTTGATTGAATTAAGAATAATAAGAATATAATTGTACGCATTGATTTTATTAAAAAAATAAAGCAGATTATGAATTTAAAATTTAAGTTAACCCTAATTGCAACATTGTTTTTTAGCATTGTATTGTTTGCACAAGACGGGATTACTATAAAAGGTAAGGTTGTTTCGGGACCTGATAATTTTCCTATTCCAGGAGTAAATGTTATCGTCGTTAATACAACTAAAGGTACAACAACAGATTTTGATGGTGCCTATGTAATACAAGTCAACAAAGGAGATATTTTACAGTTTTCTTATGTTGGCTATAAATCTCAAACTGTAATTGTAGGAGATCAAACAACCATTGATATTTCGCTTACTGAAGATTTAAGTGAATTAGATGAGATTGTTGTTGTAGCTTATGGTGATCAAAAACAAAGAAACGTAACAAGTGCCTTAACCAAAGTATCTGCTAAGGATATTCAAAATTTTTCAGTACCTCGTGTAGAAGACGCTCTTCAAGGGAAAGTAGCTGGTTTGAGAATCCAAACTGTTGCATCAGAAGCTGGTGGAGATCCAAAAATTACACTTAGAGGGCCTGGTTCAATAACGGGCTCATCTTCACCATTAATAGTTGTAGATGGTATTGTGCTTGGTAATGATGCCGATATTTTAGCAACCATTGATAATAATAATATAGCATCTATAAGTGTTTTAAAAGATGCATCATCCGTAGCTATATATGGTTCGCGTGGTGCAAACGGTGTGATTTTGGTTTCTCTTAAAGAAGGCGTAGTTGGAAAAACATCATTCTCATATAATACGTTTACAGGATACAAATACTCAAATAACAACGACAATTTTAATACTTCAATTTCTCAAGAAAGAGAGCGCTTAAATGGTTTACAAAGTGTTGTTGATGCAATTCCTACTACTAGTGATAATTATTCAAGGGTAATCAACGATTATAATACACAGTATGCTGAACTTGAAGCTATGGAGTTTATTGCTTCTCTAGGGGACGGTGAAAAAAATTGGCAAGATGAAATTTTTATTGGAGGTGTTATACGAAGCCACTCTTTAGCTGGTAGAGGTGGTACAGAGTTAACAAAATATAGCGCGTCTTTAGGATACCTAGAAGATGAAGGAATCGCTTTGAAAGATAATTTTCAAAAGTTCAACGCTAGAATAAAGGTTGATAGTAAATCAAAAAATAAAAAGATTAAGTTTGGTACAAGTTTACGTCTTAACTATAACGATCAAGACAGATTGCCTGCAAGATTTACCGATCCATTAAGGCAATATGGTCACTTACCACTTCGCTTAAACGAAGATCATTTAGATTATATTACTCAGTCTGATCCTGGAGATGCTGGATTTCAGTTTGAAAACATTGGTGTTGGTAGTTACGGGTTTTCAAGAGCTTTCGACCATGTTTTTACTGTAGATCCTAATAACCCCAGAGCAATTGCTAGAGATCCCAATACAGGGCTTCCAATAGTAAGCGATTTAACATCTGGTGGATTAACATTGTCAACAACTAAGAATGTACATCCATTAGTACACTTCTTGGAAAGATTCAGAACCAAGAAAAAAATAGATTTTAATGCTTCAGCTTATATTGATCTTGAATTGGCTAAAGGTTTAAACTTTAGACAAACCGTTTCAGGTGTTTTTAGACACAATAAGGTGAATGAAGGTGATTTATTCTTTGGTCAGGAAAATAGAGATCAAGAATCTTATCGACTAGAGAGAAGAGACGAATTAAATCAGTATGCCTTCGAATCTATTTTAACATACAAGAAGAACTTTGGGAAACATAATTTAAATGCCATAGGTGGATTTGAATATACACGCAGAGATTTTTACAGACAAGAGTCTGAAGCGGTAGGTTTTACTGACGATTTTAACAATAATATAGCGTTGGCGGATGGCGGTACAACATTTACTGATAATGGTACGGACAAATTGGTGTCTTATTTCGGAAGATTAAATTATAACTACAACGAAAAGTATCTATTACAAGTTTCTGCTAGAACAGATGGTAGTACGCGTTTTGGAGCTAATACTCGATTCGGATTTTTCCCAGCAGTATCAGGAGGATGGATTGTGTCAAGTGAAGACTTTTTAGCATCTAGTGATGTTATTACGTTTTTAAAGTTGAGAGCTAGTTATGGTGTTTCAGGTTCTAATGAAATATCAAACAATATATTTGAATCGCTTTATAGATTTGAGGAAACATTTAGTACCATAGGCTATAATGGTCAAACGGGTGTTAAAGGTGTAACCTTAGCAAACCAAAATTTAGGTTGGGAAAAATTAATAGAATTTAACCCAGGAATAGATATTACATTTGGTAGAGGTCTCTTAAAACTTACGGCAGATTATTATACCAGAACAAGTGAAGACTTAATCCTCTTCGCTCCAATAGCAGCTACTTATGGTGCTGATAACTGGTTACAAAATATTGGAGAAGTTAAAAACTCAGGTGTTGAATTAGCATTGAGTTCAAGAATTTTCGCAAATGAAAATGCAAGTTGGGTAGCTTCTGGTCAATTTACCTTAAATAGAAATGAAGTAATTAGTTTAGGTAATAACGAACAAATTATTTCTAGAATTGATCAAGATACCAGACCTACAGAGTTTATTGCAAGAGTTGGTCAGCCAATAACATCATTTTATGGTTGGGTTTATGATAGAGAAATACCATTAGAGTGGGTAGATAATCCATTCAATAGATTTAATAATGATTTTGCTGATGTTTATGTTAAGGATTTAAATGGGGATGGTATTATTGACGATGAGGATAGAACCGAATTAGGTAGTCCTTATCCAGATTTCACATGGGGATTCAATTCAGATTTTACATTTTATGATTTTGATTTTTCATTTCAGTGGCAGGGGTCTCACGGTGCAGAAGTTAGAGTTGCTGATTTGGATCAGTTATATTATGCAAGTGAATCTGCTGTTAATGAGTTGGCTAATTTCCCTGATAGAGATTTAACAGTGCATAGACGATTTACTGATGATCATATACAAGATGCTTCATTTGTTGCTTTAAGAAACGTAACTTTAGGTTATACTGTGCCAGAATCATTCACTTCAAAGTATGGTATTGATAGGCTAAGATTTTACATGACTGGTGAAAATTTATTATTTTTTATGGCTAAGGGTTATGAAGGGTTTAATCCTGATGCTGCTGGTCAAACATCAAGTAATGCAAATACGCCCTTAACTGCAGGTTATCAAAGGGGTGATGGTCCTGTAGTGAGAACAATTTCAGCAGGGATTAACTTTCAATTTTAATTAATTATGAAAAGGATGTATAAAAAAATTATAGTTTGTTTTTCTTTATTGGCTTTACTTACAGCATGTGAAGAAGAACTTGATTTGAGTAACCCTACTGCATTATCAATAGAAGAGTTACTGCAAACTAGCAATGGATTTCAATTTTTAGCTAATGGTGTTTTAGACGCTTATCAAAAAGTTCCAGCTAACGAATTTTTACTTACCGAGCTAAGATCTGATAATGCCAGAGCTAATTCAGAAAACGGAAATTTCCCATTGATAGCCTCTTATAACGTTGATCCAAATAATGGTGATGTAGCTACGTATTATTCTAATAATATGCATACAATTAAGCATGCAAATACTATTATTGATAATCGGTTTTTGGCTCCAGAAAATCAGCAATATACAGTAGGAGAAGCTTATTTTATGCGCGCTTTGTGTCATTTTAATTTGGTGAGAGCATACCAAAATATACCTTTTGTTGATAAAGTTATTGACATTACAACAGAAGAAGCATTGAATTATCCTCAATTGCCTGAAGCCGAAGTGTATGAGAAAATAATAAGTGATTTTAAAACATCAATTGCTTATTTGGATGGTGTTGAGCAAAACAGATACCGTCCCTCTAAAGGAGCAGCTATATGTTTAGCAGCAAAAGCATATTTAAGTCAGCCAAATCCAAATTACACAGAAGCTGAGCTTTTATTAGCATCAGTAGTAGAAAATAATGACACATATAATTATGATTTGATTTTTACTGAAAGAGATGATGCAGACCAGTTCGAGTTTAATGCAGACCCTATGGATAACACTATAGATGTTTTAACTGATCCAGAATATTATGCCAATTTGGTTATTGATTTTGGTCATGTATTTGGGAATGCTATTTCAGATGGTTACACCGATGGAGTTCTGGATGGTACATGGTCAAATAATCCAGGAATGGAAATTAATGATGAAGTCATTTTTTCAATAGCCTATGATTTGGTGAGTAGTGATAATTATGCTACTAGTGATAGTGGGCTAGATGATCAAGTTGAGACTGATTCTGAATCACACAGTTTTGCTATGACATTACAAGGGCCTTCGAATGGAATAAATATAGCGACTTCTGATTTATTACAAATTATGACACCTGAGTTACAACCAGTGCGTTTTTATGTAACATTAAATCCGCTAGATTATGGTTCTTATCTCTCTAATCCAACAGTGGATGTTTTTAATAGAAAATTTCCAACAGATGGTGAGATTGGAGATAATGATTGGGTTGTCTTAAGATACGCAGATGTTTTATTGTTATATGCTGAAGCTATTTTAGCAGGAGCCGAAAGTACCACAGATGCTAGAGCGGTTGACGCTTTTAATAAGGTGCGTGCTAGAGCTGGTTTAGAAGAGGTTGCTAACTTAACAAAACAACAATTATTGGATGAAAGACAAGTTGAGTTTGTTTATGAAAATCAACGTTTATATGATTTGATACGATTTGATGAAGCGGATAACGTTTTGTCAGCTTTTTCTACTAGAAATAGTTTGTTCTATACAAATGAAAAGAAATACCTTCCTTTTCCTCAAAGAGAAATAGATAATTTACCTGGTTTTTATAAACAAAATGAAGGCTACTAAAAAAGTTATGATTATGAAAAAATATTTAATAAACATAAAATACATAGTTCTAGGTACGTTTGTTGCTTTAACTGCATGTGTAAGCGATGATTTGGCTGATGTGGGCGATTTGCCAGACTTTACAGGGCCTACACCTTTTTATAGCGTTACCAATATTACAACTTCAGAATTTGATTGTAATGATGTCGAGTTGTGGGTCAATTATGATTTTATATTCCAAGCAGGTTCAAATTTAGCAGTTAACGGTACAATGTATCAATGGACAGTAACACCTTCTGATGGAGTAAACTTAATTAATAAAGATTTACCTGTTCTGAAACAATCTATAGAAGCACAGTTGGCGACGGTTGTGACTTTAGAAGATGAAATTGCTAAGTTGGAATTTAAAATTCCTTGTGAGACAGACCAAGCTAGGATTGATGCTTTTGAAGCTGAAATAGATGCTCTGGAAATTCAATTGGAAGCTGCTCAAGCTGGACTTACAAGTGAAACTTTAGAAGCAGTTGCTGATTTAGAAGCTCGAATTGCAGCATTACCAGCAGCAACATTACAAGATCAAGAATTAATATTCTCATTCCCTAACCCAGGTGAGTATACTGTTGGTCTAACGGTTACTGATAATCTTGGTAAGTCTGATTCTACCGAGAAGAAGATAACAGTTACTCAAGCAGTACCTACTATTCCAGTACCTGAGATTTCTGAAGCTAGTTTTGAAGATAATAGCTTGTTTGATGGAACAGGAGATGGTAGAGATTCTTGGAGGGTGCCTAGCAATTCTGCATGGAGCCCACTAGGTGGAGGTACTACTGTAATACAAATAAATACAGATTCAAACCCTGTAGATCCGCCTAATTTGCCTGATGGAAGACAAGCAGCAAAATTCCCAGCTGGTGGTGACAGAGTTGCATATCAAGAAATTGAAGTAACTCCTGGGGCAACTTATGTATTGACTTATTTTAGTGCATTTGAAGAAACTACCTTTGGAGATATGACAGTATCTATTTTAACTCCAAATACTTCTAATTATGCCGAATCACAGTTAGAAGCAAATATCATTGCTTCAAGAACTGATAGTAATGTAGGGAGAGTTGATAATGTGTTCAAAAAGCATGCTATTACTTTTGATGCAGGAGAAAACGAAACTGTAATAATCTTTGCAACAAATTCAGGTGTTGAGAGTAGATTAGATGCATTTGATATCACAGTAAAACAATAATAAAGTTTTAAAATTTAGAGTCATGATTAATAAAATTATTAAAAAAATAAATAAAGGGTTTTTAGCAATTCTCTTTATGTTTTTGGGACTTATATCATGTTATGATAGTGGTTATGAAGAGTTTGTGCCACCAACTGGAAATGTTAATGATATCCAGCCTAACACGCTTTTTACGACGAGCACAAATGCTAGTAATAATTTGTCGATAATATTTAGAAGTTATTCAACTGATGCAGTGTCTTACTTTTGGGATTTTGGAGATGGTAATACATCAACAGAAGAAAATCCAAACTATACCTATGCAACAGGTGGTTTGTACGCAGTAACATTAACTACAAAAAGTTCAGATGGATTAGAGGCTAATGCTTCGGCTAATGTTTCTCCGATATTTGTTGATTTTAATTTTAGCGCCATAGATTCTGAAGTAACTTTTGAAAATCTTAGTTCAGGAGCTAGTAAACTTGTATGGGACTTTGGAGATGGAGATGTAGTTGAGTGGAATGCTGAAGATGGTGAAGATGATCCAAATTTTAATCCTGTGCATGCCTATAGAAGCGATGATACTTTTAAGGCAACCCTTACAGCTACAAATTTCTTAGGTGTTGAGGTAGCCGTTAGCAAAAATATAGAAGGGTTGGTGCTATCAACTGTGCCAGATTTTACATTTGATGTGTCTTCTCTAGATGTGCAGTTCACAGATGCTTCAATTTTAGCAGTATCTCATAGTTGGGATTTTGGAGATGGTAATACATCAACTGAAACTAGTCCGTCACATACGTATGCAGTAGCTGGAACTTATGATGTTACATTAACTACAACAAATGCTGCTGGTGTATCCAGAAGTATCACTAAACCAGTTCCTGTTGGAGGCGTTGAGCCAACTTTTAAAGTTATAGTTCAAAATAGCACATGTAACGATCATACTTCAAATACTGGTGATAATGCCGACGCATGGGATATGACACCAAACAGCACGGTTGTTGATGATGTTCTCGGAACAATTGATAGCCCTTACAGAGCACTTTGGCGTAATGATGATTTAAATGCTTACATAGATGCAACATTTTGTACCAATGAGCAGCCAGGATCTACAAGTGATGGTAACAAATTTGGACCTAATGCAGGCGGTGGTAGAGGTGTAAAACTAAGTAATAACTGTCGTAGATTATATCAGTTAGTAGCTGTTGAACCAGGAGTTGAATATACCTTCACAATAGACACTAGATCTGAAGCTGCAGGAATTAATACTGAAGTATTTATTTTGAATAATGAAATTACTACTGAAGAAGCCATAAATTCAGAACCTGCTCGTTCTAACAATACTGATGCTTACTACTTAATTGATAACGATTTTAATAGTTCTAAATCATCAAGTTCTAACGATACGTTTACAACAACAACATTTACGTTTGAAGCATCAGCAAACATTGCTGTAATTTATGTGAGAGCTTTAAATGCGGTGGATAGCAGTAATGAAGTATTTATTGATAATATAGATATTATTACTCCTGGATTCGATTAATATACCAAGAGTAATAAATAATAATAAAAATGAAATACATCCGAAAAGAAATATTAATAGCTATTCTAATAGTCTTTATATCTGCTCATGCTACCTCTCAAAATAATGGAAGTAGTAATGTAGAATCGGAAACTAAAGTTGAAAAGAAAAAGAAAAAAAAGAAGAAGAAAAAGAAAGTAAGACTGCCAGATATAGACTTAAGTCACTGGAAAGTAACATTACCAGTACTTAACGAGAAAGGTAAACCTTATGAGTTGGAGCCACCAGAGATATTTGATTTTGCCTCTAATGATATAGCAAAACCTTATATGTATATAGATTCTACAAGAGGAGCTATTGTTTTTCATGCAATGCCTACAGAGTCTAAAACGCGAAACACAAAGTACACAAGGTCTGAGCTAAGAGAGCAAATGGAACCTGGAAATAACAATAAAAACTGGACATTTGCCGATGGTGCATATATGAAGGGAAAGATTGATATGGCTGAAACAACACGTGGTTCAGATGGTAAATATCATCGTACTATTATCATGCAAATTCATGGAAGGTTAACCAATGAGCAACGAGATTTGATAGGTGAAGATGATAATAATGCGCCACCAATACTTAAAATATATTGGGATAATGGAAAGGTGAGGGTTAAAACTAAGGTATTGAAAAATTTGAATGCTACTTATGAAGAAATGCTTCATGAAGATGCTTGGGGTGATGATGAAGGTTTTAATTTTGAACAAAAAGTAGATTTTAGAAAGTTCGTTCTTGAAGTAAAAGTTTCTGATGGGAAAATGGTGATTGCGCTTAATGGGAATGAATATAAAGTATATGAAGATATACACATGCGTAAATGGGGTATCTTTGAAAACTACTTTAAAGCTGGAAATTATTTTCAGTCAAGAGATGAAGGTGCTTACTCCAAAGTTCGTTTTTATGAATTAGAGGTAAGTCATTAAATAGAAAGTAACAAAATAATGTTTAGTTTAAGTTTGATTATAGGTTTAAGTTTTGCTGGTTGATAAGAAACCAGTAAAACTTGGCTAAACAAAATGATGTTTTGCACATTTTTATTAAATTTAACAAAACTGGTTAGCCAATAGACAAAATGAGGTTAAACGTAAAAAATAATAAATTCATAATTAGGGGCATAGTAGTTTAGAAATTACATTTGCATATATATGTTCTCTCGGTATAAAATATAGTATATGAAGATAGAAGCAATAACATTAAACGATAATCATAAAGTTCAAAATTCTATAATCGCAAAGATTAGGGATTTAATAAATTATAAAAATCTTGAGCCTGGTGAAAAGTTACCTTCTGAGAGAATGCTAGCCGAAAAATTTGGTGTTACTAGAAGTAATGTTCGTGATGCCATTCAAAAATTAGAGTTTTATGGACTTTTAAAGTCTATTCCACAAAGTGGGACTTTTGTTGCAAATATTGGAATAATAGCATTAAATGGTATGATTGAGGATATCTTGAGATTGGACGAACCTGATTTTAAATCTCTAGTTGAAACAAGAATTCTTCTAGAATTAAAGACTGCTAGTTTAGCTGCTTCTAGAAGAACAGAAGATGATTTAAAACATATAAAAGAAACCCTAGACGGATATAAGGATAAGGTTTTAAATAATAAAGAAGCAGTGCAGGAGGATTTATTATTTCATTTGGCAATTGCAAAAGCAAGCGGAAATAGTACAATGAACACTTTGATGTTAACCATAACACCCGAAATTATAACCAATTTCGAAAAGTATCATGTTTGTGATGAAAATCAGGCTTATACGGGGATTCAAGAGCATGCTGATATTTATGAAGCCATTAAAAATCAAGACCCTGCTTTGGCAAAAGAAAAAATGAAAATTCATTTCAAGGCATTATATCAATACTGCTATAGCGCTAAAGAATAATAAAGATAATTAATGAAGTTGGGAGTGCACGCCTTGGCTTCATTTAAAAATTAGGAGGGAAGAAACTCTTCATAGAAAGTTTCTTCATTAATTAGAAAAGATTTAATATTTCAATACATAAGCATGACTAAGTACAGTTGTGATTAGTATGTGTTGAATAAACTTAGCATTATGAAAATAAAAGGATTACGATGGTGGGTCATTACATTGATCGCGTTAGCAACGGTGATTAATTATATTGACAGACAAGCTTTACCTGTTTTATGGCCTGACATTGCTGAGGATTTATACCCAGATAAGACATCAGATGAACGTAAAGGGATTTATGCAATAATTTCAACTATATTCATTTTTTCTTATGCATTTGGGCAAGCAATTTTTGGAAAAATTTTCGATAAGTTAGGAACAAGAATTGGCTTTGCACTATCTATTGGTTTTTGGTCTATTGCAACTGCATTACATGCTCTAGCAAAGGGAGTTTTAAGTCTAAGTATTTTTCGTTCTATATTAGGTATTGCAGAAGCTGGAAATTGGCCTGGTGCGGCTAAAGGAAATGCAGAATGGTTTCCTACCAAGGAGCGTGCATTTGCACAGGGGCTATTTAATTCAGGTGCAGCTATCGGTGGTATAATTGCTTTCCCAACAATTGGGTTATTATCTGTCTATTTCGGCTGGAAATACATTTTTATATTGGTTGGTATTACAGGGTTATTATGGCTTATACCATGGTGGATTTTAGTAAAATCTCCACCAAAAAAACATCCATGGATAACTGATGAAGAACGTATGTATATTTTAACTGGACAGCAGAACCAAGATAAAAATGCAGATGGAGAATTTGATGAAGGTTACAACCCTGAAACGGGTAAAATGCTAACACATAAAGAAAGCTGGGGCGTAATCATTGCTTCTGCAGCTCTTGACCCGATTTGGTGGCTATTTATTTTTTGGATACCAATTTACCTAAATGAGGTTTATGGGATGGATGTAAAATCAATTGGCTTTTATGCTTGGGTGCCTTATGTAGGAGCCATGTTAGGAGCTTGGTTTGGTGGTCTCTTAGCTCAAAACCGTATTAAAGCGGGTTGGACCGTAAATAAAACACGAAAGTTTGTAATCACATTAGGATGTCTAATTATGTTGCCTATGCTACTCGCAATGGCAAACCCAGGTGGACCTGAAACAGCGGTTGTATTTATGGCGGTTATTTTATTTGGCTTTCAGACAGCTATCGGTAACGTTCAAACGTTGCCAAGCGATTTGTTTGGAGGGAAAACGGTAGGAACTTTATCTGGATTTGCAGGTATGGCTGCTAAGTTAGGGGCATTTGGATTGACTATAATGGTGCCTTGGCTTACATCAGGAGGTAATTATACTCCAGCATTTGTTATTGGTGCCGCATTAGCCATAATCACTGTGGCAAGTGTTTGGGTATTGTGCCCTAAAATAGAACCACTAAAAGAAAAGTAGATTTTAAAATAAAAACAAGTAATAAAAATTAAAGGATATGAGTAATTTAAACGAAAAAATAGCAGTAATAACGGGAGCAACTGGAGGAATAGGTTTCCAAGTTGCAAAACGATTAGGGAAAGATGGCTATACAGTAATTTTAAATGGTATTGAAGATGAAGTTGGAGCAAAGAGAGTTGAAGAATTAAAGGCTGAGGGTATTAATTCAGAGTACTATGGTTTCGATGTTACAAACGAAGAAGCTGTAACTACCAATATCAAGAAAATTGGCGAAAAATATGGTAAGATAGATGTTCTTGTTAATAATGCAGGAGGATTAGGTGGAAGATCTAGATTTGAGGACATGACGACTGAATTCTATAGATTCGTTATGGCACTAAATTTAGATTCTACATTTTTTGCCTCAAGAGCTGCGATACCATATTTAAAGAAAAGTGATAATGCTTCAATAATTAATTACACTTCTAATGCTGGATGGAATGCTGGTGGACCAGGAGCGGGTATTTACGGTACATCAAAAGCTGCTGTACATACAATTACAAGAGCTTTGGCAAAAGATTTAGCAGAATATGGTATTAGAGTAAATGCCGTATCTCCAGGAACAATTGATACAGACTTTCATAAACAAATAAAATCAACAAAACCAGAAGTTTTCGCATCTTGGAAAAATAATATCATGTTAGGACGATTAGGCCAACCGGAAGAAGTTGCCAATACAGTTTCGTTCTTAGCAAGTAAAGAAGCTTCTTTTATTACAGCTGAAACCATTCAAATTGGAGGTGGACAAGGTTTAGGGATTTAATTACGGGATTTCTTTGAAATTGTAATTTAAAACTACTAATTCAAAAAAGAAAGTAAGCAATAAAGTATTCATAAAAAAGAGGACAATTTTAAATAATTTAAAATTGTCCTCTAATGTTGTGGAGTCGGAGGGATTCGAACCCTCGTCCAAACAAGTAACCAAAGAGCTTTCTACACGTTTAGTCTATTCTTAGGTTTTCGATTGTAAGCTGGTTAAAGACAACCTACTTACAACTTAGCTTCTTTAGTTTCAAAAAGGCGTCAAAGCACCATCTTTTCTATATTGACATTTACGATGCCTCAAAATAGAACGCCGTCAATCAAGGCTTTCTGGAGACATAAAGCTTGCTCACCTTGTGAGCCTAGGCCAATTCTACTATAATTCGAATTATGCAGCTAAAGCGTAGTTATTCTCGCCGTTTAAAATTTGGTCTAGCCTTTTACGTGTTTCAATGCCATTACACGACGTGCTTACCGTTCAATTAATCTCGCTGTCAAAACCAGTCGACCCCTTCAATGAGATAGGTACGCTATTTGGCGTACTGTAATCGAATTAATCCCGAACTTGTTTCGGGAGCTCAACGATAATTTTAAGTTGGGCGTTACCCACTTTTGCTTCTATTGGCAAAAGTGCGTCGGGCTATCCGCTATATCTTTTGCAAAAAAGCAAAAGGATGCCGCTTCTATCCCTAACGCAAGCGGCAAATTTACCAAAAACTTTGCTAATCATGCCAAATCCAACTAATTTAGAGCAAAAATTATTCCAACTGCTTAGTTGGCAGTCAACATTAACAGTTCAACAAATCAGAAATTAAACGAATAAATACCACCACATGAAATTCGCCATCATTAAAGAACGCAAAAACCCACCAGATCGTCGTGTAGTATTTTCACCGTCAAAATTAGCCGAAGCTAAAACAAAATATCCCAAAGCAACGTTTAAAGTAGAAGCTTCAGATATTAGAGTGTTTCCCGATGCTGTATATGCCTCAAAAGGATTTGAAGTAACTAAAGATGTGTCAGATTGTGATGTCATGATAGGTGTAAAAGAAGTGCCAATTGACGCTCTTATTCCGAATAAAAAATACTTTTTCTTTTCGCATACCATTAAAAAGCAACCCTACAACAGAAAACTTTTGCAAGCTATTTTAGAAAAAAATATAGAACTCTACGACCATGAAACTATAGTGAATGAAAAAGGATTCCGATTAATAGGTTTTGGGCGTTATGCAGGTATTGTTGGTGCCTACAACGGATTTAGAGCATGGGGTTTAAAATACAATTCATGGCAATTACCTAAAGCAGGACCTTTACCAAACCAAGCCGCCTTAATTGATGAGTTGAATAAAATTGACGTGCCAAACATCAAAATATTACTCACAGGTAGTGGTAAAGTTGCAAGAGGTTCTCAAGAAATGCTAGATGCTATGAATATCAAATCGGTTTCAGTGGAAGACTATCTCAATAAAAACTACAAAGAACCCGTGTATTGTAAAATAGATGTTTTAGATTACAATAAACGATTGGATGGAACAAACGTGACTGATGTTTTCGATTTTTTCAATAATCCAGAAAAGTACGAGTCTAACTTTATGCGATTTGCAAAAGTTACCGATTATTATATTGGAGGTCATTTTTACGGCGATGGTGCGCCATATCTATACACAAGAGCTGATGTGAAATCACCTGACTTCAACATTAAAGTAGTTGCAGACATCAGTTGCGATGTAGATGGACCAGTAGCCACAACATTAAGAGCATCAACCATAGAAGACCCAATTTACGGCTACAATCCAGAAACCGAATCTGAAGTAGATTATAAAACCAAAAACGCCATAACAGTAATGGCAGTAGATAATCTCCCTTGTGAATTACCACAAGACGCCAGTGAAGGTTTCGGCGAGATGTTTTTAGAACATGTTATACCCGCATTTTTCAACAATGATAAAGAGAGTGTTTTACAACGAGCCAAAATCACCGAAAACGGAAAACTCACCGAGCGATACAGTTATTTGCAGGACTATGTGGATGGTTTAGAGTAAATTGAGTTTTTTGCGTTTTATTAGTACAAATACTCCTAAAAGTATTATTAGAATAAATAAACTTGGTTCAGACATACGTTGCGATCGTTCATTCAAGTCTAAAGATTTTTTACCATTTAAAACCTGTTCTTGTTTTCTGAGTAAAGCAGCTTTTTGAGCTTCAGTTTCTACTACAATATATGAGGTTAATGGTGTCATTATTTTAGATTTAAAACTTTGTTGAACAGAAGTAATCCAATCTTTTTCAGCATTTTCAGGATAAAACGTATCAGATATCCATTTTCCTTGCAATTGTAAACCCGTATTCCAATTTGAGTTCAGATTTGAATCGTCAAGTTCAAATAGAGCTTGTTTTAAAGTAACAGATGGTTGACTAGTTTTAGGTAGATAGGCAAGGGGTTGGTTTTCATTTGGCCATACTAAAACTTCATTATTTAAATTAATTGATACATCATCATTTACAAATTCTTTTGGTCTACACTTTAAATCATGCGACGCTAAACGCCCAAGTGTATTTAAGTGGTAAAATAAATTACTTTCGGGATAGGCAATTTTAAAATTAGCAAAATCTTTTTCTATTATGGCATCTAGCATATTGTCTGTAACAACTATAATTACAGGGTAACTGTCAGAAAGGTTGATATAAGAGTCGAAGAGGATTTTTTTTATGCCACGTTCAAGATAAAATCCACCTTCATAATTTTGGTTTTTTAAATTTTCAGACCAAGAAGTATCAAAGCTTTTGGTGGTTGTAAATGTATTGGTAAAACTTATTTTAGCATCTTTTATATCTAAATTTCTATTAGAAATAAACGTATTAATAGTTGCTATATAATTGTTTTGAAGTGAATCTTTATCTTTTGAAGTATCCACTATAAAATGATAATAGGGCTTTCGTTTTACAGTTGCAAGTTTGGTCTTTTCTTCAGAAGAAATATAAACTATATTTCCATCATTAGATACAGGTTTTGATATTTCTAGCGTGTCGCCTAAAAGAAGTTCATGGCCGTCAATTTCAATGTTAACAGGGTCTTTATGTATAAATTGAATACCCGTTTTTCTTACTTCATTCTTAGCAAACGGAAATACTCTAAAGGAAACGTCATTACCAGTTGTATAATGTAAAAGCCCGGGGTCTCTATTAATGTTTCGTATTTCAGAAAAAATCCACATCGCGGATTTCTTTTCAGCTAAAATTCCCATTTCCTTTTTATCACCAACATATAGGTAATAATCGTTTATCCAACATCCATCAGGTAAATTAATTGTAGTGGCATATTCTGAAGTAAAGTTTGAAGTATTTGAGTTGGTAATTTCAATATCTATCCAGCTGGTCCAAGTAGCATTAGTTTCATCATAGGTACTATTGCAACTGATATTGGAAATATTAACAGCTTTATTGCGAAGCCTCTCTTGCCTAAGTGCAAACCCTTCAGCCTTAAAAAATATCTTATCAATAGTTTTAATTTTTGCATCAGAAAGTGTGAGGTTATCCAAAACTAACCAGTGGAAAAAACTGGATAGATATGGGGTTTGCGAACTCATAAATAAATCACCTCTTCGTGATTTGGTGGATTTTACAGTTTGTAATGTATGCTTTAAAGAAGTTTTGTTAATGCTATATGTGTTTTCATAATTGGGAGCATAAACAAAGTCTAAGGCATTATGTAAAACCTGCCTATCATTTAAATAGTTTAAAGTTACAGCACTTGGGATGACTAAAAACCCAGCAATTGCAGCAGCAATCAAAATAGGCTTTTTATAAAACGATTTTAAATATTTATAATCCTTTGATAGCTCTTGGACATAAATAACGAAAAGCGCTAATGGTGTTAACATTAAAAAGCCTGAACCAATAGCTATAATAGCGATTACGGATAATGGTAAATACGGTAAAAACACTAGGAAGAAATAAAACGTAAACGAAAAAGTAATACATCTGGCTATAAATAGAACAAGCCTATGGCGTTCATTTTTAATTGCAGAAATACCAATTAAAACTCCATTAATAATTGCAATAACATAAAACCAGTAGTGATTGAAGTTTCCAAAAACATTACCAAATCCGGAATTAACAGATAAACCTATTATTGGTAAAACTACGCCAACTATGAGTTTGGTAATAAGGTAAAGTATCTTTCGTTCTTTTCCCTTTTTGAGAGATAGAATGTAAATACCTCGAATGAGAAAAAATAGAAATACTATTACGGCAATAACACAAAGAATTACTAAAGCGTGATGCTCATATCTGTAATTAACGGGTTGCCATAACGGTAGTACAACTTGTGCAAAAATATAGGTAAGAAGTGGTATTGCTAGCGCCATTAAAAAACTTTTCCAAGCTTTATGTTGTTTTACTTTTGAGGTGAGTTGAAGTACAATTACAAACAGTGCATGTATTAAAGTAGGCATTAAAAATGTGCCAGGATATAATATAGAGTCTTGAGAAATCATCCACCTTGGGATATTCCATGGAATAATGTCATTACTATACTCGCTGTAAGTGTAAAGGAAAATAGTATATATTACCAATGCACTTAATCCGTAGAAAACAGAAATTTCTTTTTTCTGCTGAATGCAAAAGAAAACATATCCTAAAAGCACCACAGATAGAGCTACAAGGGTGCTTCCAAAATTTATCCAAAGGGTAATACTCTCTTTTTCTAAAAGGGTTTTTATAACAGTATATTCATTGTAATATAGTATACATAAAATAGCAACAGGAAAGGTGTTTATTAGAATTAACCATTTGGGATTAAGCAAGTTTTTCATGGCGATTTAAGATGTTTTGTTGAATATGATTGATGGATAAATAAAAGATGATGAGAAAGGAAACGTAGATAAAAACGCCCTCGGTTTCATGCAACCATGGATAGTTTAAATCTGTGTTTTTTTCAATAAAAATTGCAGTAAGAATACGTGATGTATTTACAAATAGCGTGAAAATATAAGACAATACTAATGATAGAAGTATTCCTATGATTTTTTGAAAATGAGATTTTAAAAACTTCAAAAATGAAAGATAAAGGAGCAAAAAGGACAGCATTAAAAAATTAAAACCAGAGCAGGATTTATCAATAGTAATGTTTAACTTTTCGTGGAAAAAGCCAATACCTTCATAATAACTTGATGAGCTATCTAAAAAGAAACTCACTATTATATCTAGCGGTTTTAAAAGCCAATACACTTGATTGTTATTTGCACCAGCATAAAGGAACTTTAATAAGATAAAAATGCTTACGGTAATGCCGTAGTACATGTAGTTTTTAGGTGGTTTCATATTATTCTGAATGTTTAAAGTTGCCAAAAACCCAAAATCCAATACTTAAAAAAGCACCAAAAATAAATGTAAATAACCAAGCTTCCGGATTCGAAAACGGTTGCAATAGGATGGTGAAAATATCTTCAAATAAATATTTAGGATTGCTCAATATTTCCCAAGAATTGTAGCGCAAAAACCGCCCGAGATATACCCCAAAGCCATTTAGGAAAAAGAGACTAAAAATCAAGTACTTGATTTTAAAAGCATTCATATAAGGTTTTAGAATGCTCTGCATATCTAAAACTGATAAGAAAAATAGTAATAGTCCATTACTTGCAAATGATAAAACAACTAAAACATCTAACCATAAAAGTGAGGTATTACCCATTTTTAAATGCAGTAAATCTGTAACGATGTAGGGGGCATTGGGTAAAAAAAGCAGCCAAACCCCAAAACAAAGTACTAACCACAACCAATTAGGTTTGGGGATACTTATTAAATATGTGGTTATGGCAAAGGGAACGGCTGCTAGAAATAAATTCCATACTAAAAACAAGTAGAAGAATGAATGAGTTAGCTTCATTCTAATCATTAATAAAATGATGCTAAATAGCATGGAAACGCTTACTAATGCAAACGTTTTGAATCGGGACAAAAAGAGGTTTTTTACGTAATCCATAGTTTATATATTTTGTATTCTAAAGCTATTACGGTAATGATACCGAGAGTGTAAGCCACTAAATCTGAAGCGTGAAATGAGCTGCCTAAAATCAACTTTGCGACATGATTATCTTGTAAATTGAATAGCTTTAGATAATTGGTGAGTTGCAAAAATTCTATAACAAAAGCGAATGCTAAAACAGATATAGCTATTTTAAAATGATTGTCTTCAATAAAAACTTTGAAAAAACTATATATAAGAATTACGACTAGAAAGTCACCAGCAGTATGACGAATAAAGCCAGTTTTTAGAAATAGGGCTATGAGTACTTCTGTTATAAGAAGAATTACTGTGAGCAACAAGTATGTTCTATCAATTCTCATACAATTTCAATTTTCTTGCCTAAATACTTTGGTTTTACATGAAATAGAATATCCCATGCGGCCTTTGTTCTTGCTAGATATTCTCTAAGTTTTGTTTTTAAACCATATTTACCTTTCATGTCTCTAGCATTAAAGGCTACTGCATTTATATCATGTTGTTTAGCTAAGAACAAAGCACGTTCGTTATGAAATTTTTGAGAAATTATTGTGAATTCTGTAAGCCCAAAAACCTTTTTGGCTCTTACCACAGAATCTAATGTTCTAAAACCTGCATAATCCAAATAGATTTTATCAGCAGGAATACCATGTTTGATGAGGTCGTTTTTAAAATCGGACGGTTCATCGTAATCCTTTCTGCCATTGTCGCCACTAACTAATATAAAGTTGATTTTACCAGAATTGAATAATAAAACCGCAGCTTCTAATCGGTATTTATAATAAATATTGATGTTGCCATGAGCGGTGTATTTGCCTGCTCCCAAAACAAGTCCTACCTTATTATTGCTTAATTCCTCGACATTTTCATAAAGAAAAGGTTTTGCTTTATGTGTTATTGCTAGGTCTATAAGCAAAATTATAACAATGGCAACGATGCCAATTTTAATGAGTTTCTTTAGGTATTTCATGTGTTTTTGTTTTAGGGATTTGGGCAAGCCAATGCCATGATTTTAGTAAAGTGAAAAAAGCGGAGCTTATAAAAGCTACAGGAAATATTTTAAAATTGGATGTTGTAAGCATGTATGTGCAAATTCCAAATAAGGCAATAGCATAAAACGGGAAATAAGTGTTATAAACTTTTTTTAAAGATGTATTCTCGTTCTTTGACCAGAAAAATGGAGCTATTGTTAAGCAGATGGTAAGCATACAACATAATGCTATTGGAATAACAGATAAAAACATATAGGGTAGAATATCTATAATGAATCGTTCTTCAGTAAGCAGGATTGTCCAAAAAATAACGAAGGACATACACGTTGCTTTTAATATGGCTAAAGGTGTATCCATAATTTCTAATCAATTTTGAAATTATCAAATTGAGATTCTTGCCATGATTTTTGCTTTAATTCAGTGATGTATGAATTATATTTTTGATTAATGGCTAATGCTTTTTCGTCATCTAAACCGTTTTCATCTAAATAATTTTTTAAGATGAAAGTGTTGTTATCTGAAAGCTCTATCAGGTAATTGAAATCCATCGATTTAGCATAATTCAAATTATATATGGTGATGTAACTATCCCAATTTATGGTGCAAGAGATGACTAAAATTGTAAAAGCAGTTATAGTATTAATTCTGAATAAATACCAGAAGTTTTTAAGGTCTTTAACTTTTATAAATGTGGTAACTAGTCCAATTACCGTGAGTAATAAATAAACTAAAACGCCAATACGTTTGTAGGTTAGACCGAAATAGTAAATATATTGTACATCTTTAATAACGATATTAATTACTAGAATTGCATTTAGTGAAATCCAAGTATATGCAACCAGTTTTAAACTCCTATTTTTCTTATAAAAGTTAAGATCTCCTCTGAAAAAATAAAGAATGATGATAATAGCTATTATAATAGAAGCAATTAACGCATTAATACCACTATGCACCTGATTGGAAAATATTGATGCACTTATATCTTCTGAAGAAATAAGAGATAAGACATCTGTTATCAGGAATACTGAAATAAGTGTATTTAAAGCCGATATTAGAACGAGACCAAGCTGGTGCTCTTTTTTAAGATTTTCGTTATCTTGTTGAATTTTATATTGAAGATTATTTCCTATTTGAATATCTTTTGATGTTGCGGGATTCACAACAACTGGATTTGAAATATTGCTTAATAAATAATAACCGCAAAATGCAACCAAAACCCACTGAATATTAATAAAGGAAAAATCTATACCGTTTATTAAATTATTAAACATTGGGTTACCATTTTTATATAGGGCAATAAAAATGATAAGAACAACTAAAGGAATACCAATAATTTTGGTGAGATGTAAATAGTCTATCTCTTTTATAGGTTCTACTGTCTGTTCTTTTTTATTCACACTAAAATTTCTATGAAAGAAACCAGCAATAAATGAATATAGCCCATTAAGCCAATTCACGTATATAGAAGCATTTTGTTCAGAAACTAACCCAACAAGAGAAACAAAAGCGATAGTGTTTGCAACTATGGATAATGTGTTGTTATAAATAAAAATAGCTCCAGCAGTAATAAGGTACAGTACGGTAAATACAATGGTTTTCCTCTCTTTAAATGCAGCCTTATTATAAAGCACCAAAATGATGATGGTTAAAATGCTAAAGACCGACAAGTTTAAACCAATGCCTTGTTTGTGGAATAGTGTGCTAAATATAATAGCGCCGATAATTAATGGGATTTGTTTCATTTTATTTGATTTAAAGTACTTTGAATTTCAAAGTATAATGATAAAAAAAATTATTTCTGTTTATTTATAATAGCCTCTAGAGCTTCAATATGTTTTTTAAATGCAGCTCTACCTAGTTTTGTGGTAGAGTAGCGGGTATTGGGTTTTCGTCCTATAAATTGTTTTTCTACTTTTATATAATCAGCTTTTTCAAGTGCTTTGGTATGGCTAGCTAAATTACCGTCTGTAGCTCCTAAAAGCTCTTTCAACATATTAAAATCAGCATATTCGTTTACCATTAGAATAGACATGATACCTAGCCTAATACGGTGATCAAATAGTTTATTTATGTTGTTTATGATGCTCATTTATGTCATTCGCGCTAAGGCGGGAATCTATTTAATTTAAAAGTTCAAAGTTACTGAATACTGCTACTAAATATTGCTTAGTTTTTTCGGTCATATTTAAAATGCATCCACGAACCATAAATAATATGCATTAACCCAAAACCAATCACCCAAAGCCAAAAGCCATATCCAGGTTTCCAAGCTCCAATTAATCCTAAAATAATTTGAACGTAGCCTAAAAATTGAATATCTCCAATACTATATTTTGATGCATTTACTAAAGCTAATCCATAAAAAATTAACATTAACCCTCCGGATTGCCCGTATTTACCTTGACTTAAAATGATTAAAATATAAAGTCCGCCAACAACTAGAGGAATCAAAAAGTTTAAAACTAAACGACGGGAAGTGCTATCCCAAATTTTGGCACCATCTTTTTTTGCCTTTTTCGTAGTCAATAAAATACCTGTGCCAATGCTTAATATTGCTACTATTGCTAAAGTGAGACGACAGGTTTCATAAACCCAGCCATCTAGAATTAAAATGCCGTTGCTATAAGTCATTACTAACCAATATGCTATGGCAGCGCCTATTAATGCATAAACCCCAGCTAAAATTCCAGACAATCCACTTAGTGAAATAAAGCGAGAGGATTTATTCATCATATTTTTAATCTCGCTAATGTCTTTTAGATAATCTTTTGATTCCATATAAAAGTACTTTGAAATACAAAGTAAATAAAATTATTTCAATTTAGGTGAATAAATTTTTGTTAATTTTATCGAAACCATAAATAAGGCAATGAATCCAGCAGAAGAATATATCTTAAATCAACCAGAGCCCTATCGTTCAATTTTGATGCATATTCAAGTATTGATTGAGCATACAGTTCCAGATGCTGAGTTGAAATATAAATGGCGAATTCCATGCTATTATATTGGAGAAACACCAATGTGCTATTTAAACGCTAGCCATAAGAAGCAATTTGTAGATGTTGGGTTTTGGCATTCTGCATACCTTGATAAATTTGATGAATATCTTGTTAGCGAAAACCGTAAAGTGGTAAAGTCGTTGCGATACACTTCCGTTGAAGATATTAATGATAATATATGTATTGCTATTTTAGAAGAAGCTAAAAAGCAAAAAGGAAAATCGTTTTATAACAAATAACTTAAAGACCATTCACAGTCTTTCGTATTGCTACTAAATTGGTAAGAAGCTTTTCTAAATTATCTAAATGTAACATATTAGCGCCATCACTTTTTGCGTTAGCAGGATCGAAATGAGTTTCGATAAACAAACCATCTACATTATTTACTATTCCAGCTCTTGCAATGGTTTCTATCATGTCGGGCCTACCTCCTGTAACGCCTGCTGATTGATTAGGTTGTTGTAACGAATGGGTAACATCTAAAACTGTTGGTGCAAATTCACGCATAGTTGGAATACCTCTAAAATCAACAATCATATCCTGATAGCCAAACATGCTGCCTCTATCGGTTATCCACGCTTTATCGCTTCCTGCATCTTTTACTTTTTGTACGGCGTGCTTCATGGACTCGGGACTCATAAATTGTCCTTTTTTCAAATTCACTACTTTTCCTGTTTTCGCAGCAGCCACCACTAAATCGGTTTGTCTCACTAAAAATGCAGGTATTTGCAACACATCAACATATTCTGCTGCTTCTATAGCATCAGATACTTCATGAATATCTGTAACTGTTGGTACATCAAACGTTTCAGAAACTTTTTGTAGAATTTTTAAAGCCTTTTCGTTGCCAATGCCGGTAAAGCTATCAATTCTACTGCGGTTTGCTTTTTTAAAACTGCCTTTAAATACATATGGAATTTCTAATTTATCAGTAATTGAAACTACTTTTTCCGCAATTCGAAGTGCCATGTCTTCACCCTCAATAGCGCATGGACCGCATAATAGAAAGAAATTGTTGGAATTGGTGTGTTTTAACTTAGGAATATCGCTTAGTTGCATGTGCTTACATTTAAAGCGTAAAGTTAAGGAAATGATGTGATTTGATGAGGCTTAATTTTGGAATTACACTGTTGTTGGCAGGCAGGTACGTTAGTGATTGTAGCGGCAGCTTTTGGCGAGGCGTGCATCGAGCCAAAACTATTAGCGGAAAGCACGACCCGACCCCAAGGAGGGGAACGCCCAAAAAATTTATAAACTTTTATTTAAAGAGTTTCTGATAATCCACAATGCCATGATTAAGCTTGCAAATATAAAGATGCCACCATATACGGTGAGTTGCTTTATAGGCTGTGAGAGTGAAACTATTTGTAACATGTCTGATAGGAATGCTAAAATGAGATAGGACGAAAGGCAAACAAATGTAATGCCTAATGTGAAGTTTAGCCTTTTGTTAGGTTTTATAATTTGCCACAAAAATGGGATGCCAAAAAGCAAAATGGGATACGCGCTAATGCCTTCTGTTTGGTTAACGTTTGTAAAGAGATACGCCGTTACTGCAATAAAATATAGGTAAGGCGTGTATTTTGAGCAATATTTGATAACATTCATTTTCTGTAATCTTTGAGATATTTTATTATTTAAACGAATTGAAGAGCTAAATAGTTTTTTGACATCGTACATATAACATTTAATTAACTAATTTTGGCATTAAATGTTAAAATATGCAGTACCTTTGCACGCTTAAATAAAGGATTCAGAATGAACAACATAAAGAACATTGCGATAATTGCTCACGTAGACCACGGAAAGACAACGTTGGTAGATAAAATTATGTACCATTGTCAACTTTTTCGTGAAACGTTATTGACACTCCTGGTCACGCCGATTTTGGTGGAGAGGTAGAGCGTGTTTTAAACATGGCTGATGGTGTATTGCTATTGGTAGATGCTTTTGAAGGTCCTATGCCACAAACCCGCTTTGTATTGCATAAAGCAATTGATTTAGGATTAAAGCCTTGTGTGGTTATCAATAAGGTGGATAAGGAAAACTGCACGCCTGATGAGGTACATGAAAAAGTGTTTGATTTAATGTTTGAATTAGGTGCTGAGGAATGGCAATTAGATTTTCCAACGGTTTATGGGTCTGCTAAAAACAATTGGATGAGCGAGGATTGGCAAAATGAAACTGACAATATTGAGCCATTATTGGAAATGGTAATAGACCATATTCCTTCGCCAAAAATTGAAGAAGGCACTACGCAAATGTTGATTACCTCATTAGACTTCTCGTCTTTTACAGGAAGAATTGCAATTGGGCGTTTAACTCGTGGTGAATTAAAGGTGAATCAAAATATTTCTTTAGTGAAAAGAGATGGTTCTATTGTGAAGTCTAGAATAAAGGAATTACACACTTTTGAAGGTTTAGGGCGTAAGAAGGTTGAAGAGGTACAAGCTGGAGATATTTGTGCTTTAGTTGGTTTAGAAGGTTTTGAAATTGGTGATACTGTTGCCGATTGGGAAAACCCTGAAGGGTTAAAAACTATTGCCATAGATGAGCCAACAATGAGTATGTTGTTTACAATTAATGATTCGCCATTCTTTGGAAAAGATGGTAAATATGTGACTTCTAGACATATAAAGGAACGTTTAACCAAAGAGCTTGAGAAAAACTTGGCATTAAGAGTTGAAGAGACTGATAGTGCTGATAAGTTTATGGTATTTGGGCGTGGTGTGTTACACTTATCTGTTTTAATTGAGACAATGCGTCGTGAAGGGTATGAATTGCAAATTGGTCAGCCACAAGTAATCATTAAAGAAGTTGATGGTGTAAAATGTGAACCCGTTGAGGAAATGACAATTGATTTACCAGAGCATGTTTCTGGTAAAGCCATTGAAATGGTGACTATGCGAAAAGGCGAAATGCTAAGTATGGAAGCCAAAGGCGATCGTATGGTTTGTGAGTTTTTAATACCATCTCGAGGAATTATTGGATTAAGAAATCAACTATTGACTGCTACAGCTGGTGAGGCTATTATGGCGCACCGTTTTAAAGAATATCAACCAGTAAAAGGTGGTATTCCAGAACGTCAAAATGGAAGTTTAGTGTCTATGGAAAATGGTACCGCAATTCCATATTCTATTGATAAATTACAAGAAAGAGGTAAATTTTTTATTGATCCAGGTGAAGATATCTACGAAGGGCAAGTAATTGGAGAGAACTCTCGTGGCGATGATATGACGGTTAATGTTACTAAGACAAAAAAGTTGAGTAATGTTCGTTCTTCTGGAGCTGATGATAAAGCTAAAATTGTACCTGCAATAAAATTTTCTTTAGAAGAAGCTTTAGAATACATTCAAAAAGATGAATATGTTGAGGTAACACCAAATCATTTGCGTTTACGAAAAGTCTATTTAAAAGAAGTAGATAGAAAGCGAAATAAAAGTATTTAATGACTTTTTTAGGTATTGAAATAATAGAGTGGTTGGGCTACTCAGCAATGGCTACTGTTTTGGTTTCTTTTTTAATGAAGTCTATTTTAAGGTTAAGACTCGTAAATGCCATAGGGTGTTTGCTATTTATAGCATATGGCTTTAGTTTGGAGCCTATTTCAAAACCTATTATAATAACGAACGTGGCAATTTTGGTAATTAATTTATACAATGTTTTAAAAAAGTAGTAATAGTTATAAATTATAAACAATAATTACCTTTTGATTCGTTTTGTATATTTGAAGCCCATTGAACTATCATAAAGTAGTTTATTAGTTGTAATAGCAACAAATCTTAACTTTTGAAAAACTTAATAAGTTATATTAGTAGTAAAGTATTAGGAAAAGTTACTTCTTTAAAAACTGCTGCCGTTTTTACAAGGATAATTGCTGGAATACTTACATCAAAAGCAATTGCAGTAGTTATAGGAGCTGAAGGTTTAGCACTAGTTGGAAACCTGAGAAATTTTGTTGCTTCTGCCCAAACTTTAGCTACCTTAGGGTTCTATAAAGGTGTTGTTAAGTATGTAAATGATTTTAAAGATGATTTAGTACAGCTTAGTAAAACACTTTCTACAGTTTATTACATTGGTTTTATAACCACAATTTTAGTGTCTTTTTTCTGCTATTTCCAAGCAGAAGCGATTAATGAACTAATTTTTCCAACGTATAATAACTATGTTTATGTTATAAAGATTTTTGCAATTGTATTGCCTTTTTATGCTTTAAATATGTTTGCCTTTTCTATAATGAATGGGTTTTCAAAGTATAAAATTCTTATCATCATAAATATAATTGGACAAATTCTAAGCTTATGTGTAGCATTATTGTTAATCTATCAAAAGAATTTAGATGGTGCATTAATCTCTGTGGCTATTTCAGAGTCATTAATCTTTTTAATTACCCTTGTTGGTATTATTAATAGAAAAAGCTTAGTACCACTTATTAGCGTAAATCATGTAAGTTTTACTTATTTGAAAAAACTGAGTTCTTATACGGGTATGGCTTTGTTTTCTGCTATTATTTTACCTTTAGTTATTTTGGCTATACGTTCTCATATCATTGATACCATTGGTTATAAAGATGCTGGCTTCTGGGAAGCTATGCTACGTGTTTCTAAATATTATTTAATGTTAGTTAGTTCGTTGCTTGGGTTATACATTATTCCTAGGTTTTCTGAAATAAATGATATTAAAGAATTTAAGAAAGAGGTTTTCTCTATATATAAAAGTGTAATTCCATACTTTACACTTGGTTTATTGTTAATATATTTACTTAGGCCATTTATTGTTAGGATAGTTTTTACAGAGGAATTTGAGCCTGTAGAGGATTTGTTTTTATGGCAAATTTTGGGTGATTTCGTAAAAGTACTTTCGATGATTATTGCATATCAATTTTTGGCAAAAAAAATGTTTTGGCATTATGTAATTACTGAAGCATTCTTAGTTGTCATCTTATATACTACAAGTATTTACTTTATTAAAATTTATGGCGTTAAAGGTGCAGTAATTGGTCATTTTGTTAGTTATTTGATGTATTATGGTGTAATCTTACTTATTTTTGGAAGTTCGCTTTTTGGAGTGGAGTCTGATAAAACTATTAAATAAGTGCTAAAAAAGCTTTTTAAAAACTCATTTATAAAAGTTGTTTCTTACAATGGTATTGTAGTTTTTGGTAAGATTATTACCTCTTTCATCATATCAAAAGTTAGTGCTATTTATCTAGGACCTAGTGGTTATGCTGTGTTGGGAAACCTGCGTAATCTTTTGCAAGCTGTATTTGGCATTACTGCAACTGGATTTGGAAGTGGTGTAGTAAAATATGTAGCCGAAAGTAAAGCCGAAAACAAACAATTTCGTGTAGTAGTATCTTCTGCAATAGCTTTAAGCTTTTTTCTTTCCCTTATAATTGGAATACTGTTATTTGCCTTATCTGATTATCTTGCTGAAGAAGTGTTGTTGGATAAAGAATGGTCTTTTGTTATCAAGTATTTATCTATTTTGCTTCCAGTTGCCTCTTTAAGTTTTTTGGTAGTTTACGTTGCTAACGGTTTACAGAATTTTAAACTGTACACTAAGCTGGTTACAATTGCCAATATTCTCAATGCTGTAGTAACCTTTTTACTCATTTATTATTTTAATTTGAAAGGAGCACTTTTGGCAACTTTTGTGGTTCCGGCATTAAGTTTTTTATTAAGCTTACTTTTTAAAGACGTTAGAAGCTTTTTAGGTAACATTTATGATTACGTAAAGTATTTGTCATTTAATGTCACTAAATCTATTGGAGCATATGTCGCAATGGCAACGTATTCTGCTATTTTAATAAGTTTATCTTATCTTCTAATCAGAAATAAAATAATTAACCATTTAGATGTTGAAACAGCCGGTTTATGGGAGGCTATGAACAAAATTTCATCATTTTATATGATGTTTTTTTCTTCTTTATTTACATTGTATTTGTTGCCTAAATTGGCAGAAAACAAAACAATCAGAGGTTATTCTGTAATTATGAAGTATTATTTTAAATACCTTATTCCGCTAACTATTGCTGCGTTTTTGGTGTTGTTTTTATTAAAGGAGATCATAATAAAAATTTTTTTAACCGAAGCGTTTGATAGTATAGAGCAGTTTTTTTATTTGCAGCTAATGGGGGATTTTTTAAAGATTGTTGCGTTTTCTTTGGCATACCAATTTCATGCCAAAAAAATGATAAGTCTTTATATTATTTCTGATACCGTATTATATGTTACTTATTATTTGTTGAGTATGTATTTGATTGATATATATGCAGTAAACGGTGTTTTTTATGCTTATATTTTCAGCATTTCATTATACTTAGTAGTGGTAATGATGGTTTTATATTTCAATAATTCTAAATATTTGAAGGTTAATGTTTAAGAGCATCAATAGCATATTATTTTTAGCTTTCCCGTTATTGCTCAAGTATGTGTTTCTACTTTGTTTTATAGATTGGTCTCTATTTGATGTTCAAGATTTTATTGAAGATATTTTTTTCTTTATTATTATCGTATTACTTGTTCATAGTAGTATTAAAAAGAAACAATTTTTCAAAGATGTTCTCTTTTTTGTATACCTGTTTTATTTGGTGTTAGAAACCACCTCTTATATGGCGGTATCATCAAATTTTTCTTCATCTTTTATGTATTTGCTATTAGAATCAAATCCTGATGAAATCAAAGAGTTTTCTTCATCATACATAAGTTTCCCTATTGTTTTATTTGTAGTGATAATGGTTCTTCTCTTTTTTAAGATTAGAAAGCTAAATACGAAGAACTATTTTACAAAACGCAATATAATTCCAGTATTAGGGGTATTGCTCACCGTGATTATATTGAAATTTACTGGACTTATAGAAAGTAATGCATACCATAATATTGTAAGAGGAACTTATGGTTATATAGATTTGCAGAACAGTATTAAGTTTAGTAATGAGATTAAAAGGGAGGATATAACCTTAACTTCTGAAAACGAAGTTTTAGTTGTGGTTTTAGGCGAATCTACAGCAAGAGGGCACATGCAACTATATGGCTATGATAGAGAGACAACTCCTAAACTAAGTGCTATTGAAAGTAATTTATATGCTTACAATAATGTAATTTCAACTGACGTATTCACTTTAAAGTCTGTTCCAAAAATTATAACCTCTATTGATATTGAATCTAACACTGATTCTCCAATACACTTGGTGGAATTATTTAATACAGCAGGGTATGATACATATTGGTTATCCAACCAAAGGCCTATAAGTTATCATGATAATGTTATTAGTAAAATAGCATCTGCTTCAAAATGGTTTAAGTTTTATAACCATTTAAAAGAAAAACACGCTTTGGTTTTAGATGAGATTTTGTTGCCTGATTATCAGATGATTTTAAAAAAACCAGGTAAGAAGGTAATCTTTGTCAGACTTATGGGGACACATTTCGACTATAACAAACGCTATCCAGAAGCATATAATAAATTTAAAGAAAACACTAAGAATGTTTCAAAAGAAGAGGAAACTAATAATCACTATGACAACGCGGTGCTTTATAATGATTACATAGTTTCTACATTGATAGCACTATTGAATGAAGCAGAGCAAAAAAGTGCATTATTGTATATATCAGATCATGGTGAAAACATTTACGATGGTACTGATTTTATTGGTCGTTCAGAAGAAGTTTTAACAAAGAGTATGTTTGAAATTCCATTTGTATTATGGACTTCAAAAGATTTTGATTACCCTAATGATTTTGTTTATGATCCCAATCGCAAATTTATGGCAGACCATACTTTTGAAAGTATTGCACATATTTTTGGGGTTCAGCATAAAACAATTAATTTTCAAAGAAGTATTTTTAGTGATTCATTTAAAATAAGAGATAGAATTGTTTTAGACAAAATTGATTTTGACACCTATTTTAATATAGAAGATGAGTAAAAAGATATGTTTATTGGTAACCAGTTTAAGTTCTGGAGGAGCCGAAAGGGTCGCAGCAAACATGTCGATATCTTTACACAAAAGAGGATATGATATTACCATTGTTTCTATGCAAAATAACATAACATATAATTACAGTGGTTTTCTATATAATTTTGGTTTGGTTAAAGAACAATATGGAAAAATTAAAGCTTTTTGGAAGTTTCTGAATTTTTTTAGAAGTAATGAATTTGATGTTATAGTAGATCATCGCTTACGTAATAAATACATAAAAGAGTTGGTGTTTTCTAAACTTGTTTTCAATAAGTTTAGGGTTGTTTACTGTGTTCATAATTATCATTTGCGTTATTATTTTTCATTTTTAAATACGACTTGGTTGGCAAGAACACCACATGTAAAGAAACATAGGTTTGTTGTAGTATGTAATGCGGTAAAAGACCATTTAAAGGAAAAGCTTAAGCTTGACAGCAAAACAATCTATAATTTTATTGATGATTCTCAATTACCCAAAAAGGCACATTCACTTAAGGAACCATCTGAACATTTTATAATAGCTGTTGGAAGGTTAACAAGAGTAAAACAGTTTGATGTACTGATAAAGAGTTATCTACAATCAAATTTGCCAGAAAACAATATTGGGCTTTTAATATTAGGTGATGGACCAGAAAAAGAAAACTTACAGAATTTAGCAGATAGTTCAACATATAAAAGCTTAATACAATTAAAAGGTTTTATAGAAAACCCTTACTCTTTAATGCAAAAAGCAAAAGCTTTGGTTTTATCAAGTAGGTTTGAAGGTTTCCCTATGGTCCTACTTGAAGCACTTTCTTTACACACACCAATAATTGCTTTTGATTGTAAAAGTGGGCCAAATGAAATTATAAAGCATAATATCAATGGTGTCTTAATTGAAAATCAAAATAAAAAAGAATTAGTCTTAGCGCTCAATATGCTATTAGATGAGGTATTCTACAAAAAGGTAAAAACTAATACATCTCTTGGTTTAGAAATATTTAGTGAACAGACAGTTATTCAAGAATGGGAAAACACTTTTAAAAGCTTTAAATAGATGTTTTTTGAATAATAAAAAAGTGTAGTGGGCATAAAATATTTTATTTTCCGAATAAAATTTAAGTTTGTCACTTCAATTTTGGACTTATAATGTTCTACTAATTTTCTATTTCTCTCCATTTTATATAAAACTATAAGTTTGAAATAGATAAAATCAATATAAGGTTTCAGTGTTTTGTAGTTTTCTTTAGTTAAGTATTTTGAGTAATCAGGAATTATTCTTTCTATTTTGTTGTATGGTGAAGTTAACTGATTGTCTAACCCCTTTAGATAATATACCTTACTTTCGTTATAATGAATTAGATTATACTCACTAAAACATCTTATAAAAAAATCCTCTTCCTCACCGTAATTAATAGTAGTATCATAATACCCTATATTTTCAAAAACTGTTTTATGGACAACAATACTGCTGTTAGAAGGTATATTTTTTTTATGAATAAAATAGTTCTCAATTAAATCAACATTATTAAGACTAAAGCATTTTACAGTTAGGTTTGCCGTTTGTTTTGGCCATAAAACTGACGCCTTGGTGGAAAAAATTTTACCTTCTTTGTAATGTTCTATTAATTTATAAATTGTAGATAAATAATCAATACGCCACAAATCATCAGCATCAAGAAAGGCGATGTAATTATATTTTGCAACATTTATTCCAGTATTTCTTGATGAAGATAAACCTTTATTTTTTTGATGAATCAATGAAATTCTTTTGTCATTAAATTCTTTAACTTTAAAGACACTTTTGTCAGTAGAGCCATCGTTTACAATTATAATTTCAAAATGAGGGTAATCCTGACCTAATACACTTTGTATTGTCGCTCCGATATAATTTTCTTTGTTATATAAAGGAATTACAACAGAAAACGTAAGAGTGTTTAACATTTTTTATTTTTTATATCTATGTAACACATATAAGACAGTCTGTAAAACTGCAGAAGCTTTACCGAGGGGGTTTTTCCAAGTAAATTTTTTTTCAATAAATTTTTTAAAACTAAATAAGAGAAACTTAATAAAAAATTCAACTTATATTTTTTGATGAAAACAAACAAATTTAACAGGTCGTTTTTATGATCGTTAAGTTTGTTTTCTTCATAAAGTTTAATTAAGGTTACCGCAGATTCCTCTTTTTTGGCTAAAAATTTTTCACTTTTTTCTATACCTAAATGTATGATTTCATTATTTATATGAAAAACCTTAATGTTTTTTTTCTTCAATAGCGCTCCAAAATAGTTATCAAGACCGTACATATTATATAACATCTTTTTGTTTATTGATTTGAAGATATCTTTTTTAATGAGCATATTTCCAGAAATGATTAATTTATAAGGTTTTTTGTTTCTTAAATTTGCATTTATATTTTCACAATGTTTTCCATATTTCCATCTCAGTAAAGCATCTTTAGTAGGTGTTTCTTTTTGATATGCACACCCTCCGAATACGGATTCATAACCTAACTTAATGTTTTTTAAGTAGATTTCTACAAAATCTTTTCTTTTTGGTAAAGTATCAGAATCAATAAAAAGTAAATTATCATATTTAGCATGATTTGCCAATGAATTCCTTAAAGCAGTTCTACCTATATTTTCATCAAATGCCTTAAAAAAACAATTTTTAATCTTGTTTATCAATTCGTTTTTTTTATTTATTTCTGAATTAGAACCATCATCATATACTAAAATTTCAAATTCGATATTACAACTTATACATTGCTCATGCAATACCCTTACTAAAGGTAAAGTATCATAATTATAAGTTGGTATTAAAATAGAGAGCATTATTGTTTTTTGAATAAAATCAAAAATACATTTTTAAGATGAATAACTCTTTTTTATTTAAATGTTTAAATTCTTGATATTATTTCTAATATTGTAAAATGCAACTAATTATCGATAGAAAAAAAATAGCTGATTTAATTTTGGATAAAATAAGCCAGCAGAAGAGTAATCTGACAAAAGCTTATAACGAAACTAAGTCAAGAATAGGCTGCTTCTATATTAACGATTTGCTTCCAGAAGAATTGGCTAATGCTTGTTTTGAATTATTTCCGAAACAAGATGAGATGCGCTGCTTAAAAAGTATAAGGGAATACAAATATATATCAGCTCAAATGGATAGGCATAACCCATTGTTAGAGGAAGTGCTTTATGCGTTTCAAGATGAGCGCATTGTAAAATTGATAGGAGAAATTTGTAATATTGAGTCACTATACGCTGATAAATCTTTGTATGCTGGGGGGCTTTCTCTTATGTCTAAGGATAATTTTTTAAATCCGCATTTAGATAATTCTCATGATGCAGAACGAGAGCGATGGCGTGTTTTAAATTTATTGTACTATGTGACTCCAAATTGGAAAAATGAAAACGGGGGACACTTAGAAATATGGCCAAATGGACCAAAAAAAGAGCCTGTAGTTATAGAAAGTAAATTTAACAGACTCGCTATTATGGCCACTCATGATACTTCATGGCATTCTGTAAATAAGGTTTTGGTGGATAATAGTAGACGCTGTATTTCTAACTATTATTTTAGTGATTACCCTTTAAAGACAACTGATAAATTTCATGTTACACAATACAGAGGCAGGCCAGAAGAAACATTTAAAAATATAATATTGGATGCAGATGCAAGACTAAGGATGTTGATAAGAAAAGTTTTTAAAAAGGGCATTAGAAAAAATCCTCACATATACAAAAAGCAAGATTAACTCTTACGTTGCACCACCTCATAAACCTGATTCTCATCACACTTTAGTGTCTTACTTGGGTACTTTAAAAGTAAAGCGTAATCATGAGTAGCCATTAATATTGTATTACCATTTTTATTGATATCCTGCAACACCTCCATAACTTCAACACTGGTTTGTGGGTCTAAATTTCCAGTAGGCTCATCAGCTAAAATAAGTTCAGGATCATTTAATAAAGCACGTGCAATAGCAACACGTTGCTGTTCGCCACCAGAAAGTTCATGTGGAAATTTAAAACCTTTGGTTTTCATACCAACTTTTGTTAGTACATCTTCCACACGAGTATTCATTTTTTCTTTATCTTTCCATCCTGTTGCTTTCAATACAAATAATAAATTGTCATTAATTGTTCTGTCAATCAATAGTTTAAAGTCTTGAAACACTACTCCCAGTTTCCGTCTTAAAAACGGAATATCTTTTTCTTTCAGCGTTTTTAAATCATAATCAACTATAAATCCTTCGCCTTCTTTTAAAGGTAAATCACCATAAAGTGTTTTCATAAAACTACTTTTACCGGTTCCTGTTTTACCAATAAGGTACACAAATTCCCCTTTGCTAATTTCAACATTAACGTTAGAAAGTACTAAACTTTCACCTTGATAAACAGAAGCGTCTTTAAGTTGTAAAATGGTTTCAGGCATGAAAAGTGGATTTCAAAATACAAGTTTAAAGTTTAAAGTTTAATAGCGCAAACCATTAACAGGTTTTCTTTAGTTTTATTGTGTTTTCTTCTATATTCTGCCAAATTTCAAAAATCATTTTTTAACATTTAATAAGTCCGTTTATAATTCTAGCACGATTGTTGCGTTATGGATATGATATTAAATTATCTTTGAATTTCATCAAACAAAAACCAAATACTAAATGAATCTAAAACATAGTATTTCAATTCTTGTCTTTTGTTTTACATTACAAGCTTTTTCACAACAATCGGCAGTTTATACAAATAGTTTGGCAGACTATCAAAAGGCGCTAAGTCTATACAATAATCAGCAATACCAAGCTGCTAAATCTATATTTTCTCAAATTAAAAAGTCTACTGAAAAAGAAGGCTTAAAAGGCGAATGCACATATTACATAGCTAATTGTGCAGTACGCTTAAATCAGCAAAATGCAGATCAATTAATCAGTGATTTCGTAGAAGAATACCCAACGAGTACAAAGCGGAATACGGCTTTTGTAGATGTGGCAGATTATTATTTTACAAATGGAAAATATGCCCATGCGAGAAAATGGTACAGTAAAGTTGACGAAGGTGCATTATCGAGAAAAGAACGTCAAAAATTTTATTTCAATAATGGATATACAGCTTTTGTAACCAAGCAATATAAAGATGCCAAAACCTATCTTGGTAGAGTTGAAAACTCACCTGAATATGGATCGCAAGCCAAATATTATATTGGATTTATGGCCTACGAGGGCGATGATTACGACAGGGCCAATGAATATTTCGAGCAAGTTGAAGACCAAGAGCGCTACAAGGAAAAACTATCCTATTATCAGGCGGATTTAAACTTCAAACTGGGAAAATTTGAGAAAGCCATAGAATTAGCAAAAGCAAGATTAGATTCTAGTGATGACGATGAGGTTTCAGAATTATCAAAAATTATTGGTGAGAGTTATTTCAATTTAGAGCAATACGCAGAAGCTATTCCGTATTTACAAGCCTACAAAGGAAAAAAGGGAAAGCGTGATAGAACTGGGAAATGGAATAACACCGATTTTTACCAGTTAGGTTATGCCCATTACAAACAAGGCGATTACGAAAGTGCAGCTTCCGAATTCAATAAAATAATTGGGGGCAATAACAGCATTGCTCAAAATGCATATTATCATTTAGGCGAGAGTTACATCAATTTAGATAAAAAACAGGAAGCCTTAAATGCTTTTAGAAATGCATCACAGATGGATTTTGATTTGAAAATTCAAGAAGATGCGTGGTTAAATTATGCAAAGATTAGTTACGAAATTGGTAACCCATACCAATCTGTGCCTCAGGTATTGGCCGGTTATTTGGATAAGTATTCTAAAACGCAATACAAGGAAGAGATTGAAACGTTATTAATAGATTCCTATATCACTTCAAAGAATTACGAAGAAGCACTTAATCTTTTAGAAAAGAAAAAGAGTTTTGAAAACAAAGCAGCGTATCAAAAAGTGGCATTTTACAGAGGATTAGAGTTGTATAATGAAAATCAATATTTAGAAGCAGAAAATTTGTTTGATAAATCTTTAGGGGAATCTATTGATGGCGGTTTTACGGCAAGAGCTACCTTTTGGAAAGCTGAAGCTGATTATAATTTAACGAATTATGATGATGCTCTAGTTGGTTTTAAACAGTTTATTCAGCAATCTACAGGGATGGATTTACCTGAGCAAAATAACATTGATTATAATTTGGCATACACGTATTTTAAGTTGAAAAATTATAATCAAGCTTCAAATTACTTCAATCAGTTTATTTCAAAACGTAGTGATGATAAAGTTAGACTGAATGATGCCTATTTACGTTTGGGCGATGGTTATTTTGTGTCAAGTAATTACAATCAGGCTATAAAAGCATATGATAAGGCTATAAAGATGAATGAAGTAGAATCTGATTATGCGTTTTTTCAAAAAGCCATAAGTACAGGCTATGCTGGAAATCCTTCAAAAAAGATAAAAGAACTGGAGGCGTTTATTGGTGAATATCCAAAATCTAAATTGCGTGATGATGCGCTTTATGAACTTGGGAATTCTTATGTGAAAGCTAATAATTCAGATAAAGCAATGTTAAAATATGACCAATTGAATTCAGAATATAGAATGAGTTCATTTGTGCCTAAATCGTTGTTACGTCAAGGGCTGATTCATTATAATGCCAGTAAAAACGAAGCTGCTTTAACTAAATTTAAAACAGTGGCAAGAGATTTTCCTGGAACTCCAGAAGCAGTTCAAGCAGTATCTACGGCACGATTGATTTATATTGATTTGGGGCGTGTAAATGAGTATGCAGCTTGGGTAAAGCAATTAGACTATGTTGAGGTTACCGATGCCGATTTAGATAATACCTCATATCAAGCTGCAGAAAAGCAATATTTAGAAGGCAATACAGACGCTGCTATAAAGCAATTTAATAGTTACTTAAATAGTTTTCCTAACGGAATTCACAGTTTACAATCGCATTTTTATTTAGGCCAATTGTATTACAAAAAAGATTTAATTGCGAATGCAGCACCACATTACAAATTTGTAGTTGAGGCGTCTCAAAGTGAGTTTACTGAAGAAGCATTATCACGACTGTCTCAGTATCATTTGGAAAGTAAAAATTGGAATCAGGCTATTCCATTATTAAAACGCTTAGAAGAAGAAGCTAATTTTCCTCAGAATGTAGTTTTTGCGCAATCCAATTTAATGAAGGCCAATTATCAGTTAGAGAATTATGATGATGCGGTTTCCTATGCAGAAAAAGTACTGAAAAGTTCTAAAATTGATAACAAAATTAAAAGTGATGCGCATATTATTATTGCACGTTCCGCTATAAATACTGGTGATGAGGCTAAAGCAAAATCAGCCTATAAACAAGTACAAAAAGTGGCAACGGGAGAAACAGCAGCAGAAGCCTTGTATTACGATGCTTATTTTAAAAATAAAGAAGGTAATCATAAAGCATCCAATATAGCAGCGCAGAAATTGGCTAAGGATTATTCAGGGTATAAATATTACGGTGCAAAAGGACTGGTAGTAATGGCAAAAAACTTTTATGCTTTAGATGACGCGTATCAAGCTACTTATATTTTAGAAAGTGTTATCGAAAACTTCAGTCAGTTTGATGATGTTGTCGATGAAGCGCAAACCGAATTAAATCGTATAAAACGAGAAGAATCTAAGACCAATTCATCAATTGTACCACAGGATTAAAATGCCTAGGCAGTTACAATATTCAGAAATCAAAAATCGTTAATCGTCAATCTTAAATCGAAAACACATGCGAAAGCACATTAAACATATTTTAATACTTGTAATCACACTAAATATTACAGTGTCATTTGCTCAAAAGAAAAAGAATGATACGATTAATACCGGAGTGATAGATGTGGTAAAACCTTATACACCATCAATATCAGATGCATTTAAGGTAAAAGAAACGCCTTCAACTGATGATGATGAAGCAATCAAGAAAAAAGAGATTAAATACAATATATTTTCGTTTCCTGTAGCTTCTACATTCACACCTGCAAAAGGAAAAGCAGCAACGGTTGAAAAAGCCAAACCGGTAAAATTATTTGATAATTATGCTACGGTAGGTGTTGGCACGTATACAACCTTTTTAGGAGAAGTGTATCTAAATCACGCCATTAGTAGAACCGAAAGCGTTGGGGGCTATTTTAGTCATCATTCCTCAGGAGGTGGTATTGAAGGTGTGCAGTTAGATGATAATTTTTCTAATACCAAGTTAAATGCCAATTATTCATCACAATTACGAGATTTGGCGTGGACTGTAGAAGCTGGTTTTCAGCATCAGCGTTTCAATTGGTATGGTGTGCCTCAATCCCAAATAGCAGCAGCCTTAAATGACGGTGTAAACCCAGAGCATACCTTTTCAAATGCACATTTTGGTGGCGATTTATCTTTTGAAGACACGTATATCAATTCTGGAAGTTTCTTTTTTAGACGCTTTTCTGATGACCAAGGTTCTGGAGAAAATCGATTTATTGCAAAAGCAACTATCGATATTCCTGTAAATGGTGAGGAAGTATCTACCGATATTAAATTAGATTATTTAGGCGGTACTTTCGACAGAAGTTACACAGCTACAAATGAGCTTAAATACGGAAATTTTGTAGTTGGTGTATCACCTTCATATCAATTAAGGCAAGATGATTTAACAGTGAATTTAGGGGCTTCAATTAACTATTTAAACGATAGAGAAACTGGTGACAATACACTATACATCTATCCAAATGTAACTGCAACGTATCGCTTGGTAAATGACGTGTTGATTGCTTTTGGAGGTATTGAAGGTGGATTGATACAAAATTCTTATTATGATTTTGCTTCAGAAAATCCTTTTGTATCACCAACACTTTTTGTAATGCCAACCGACCAGCAATACAATGCCTATATTGGGTTAAAGGGGAAATTGTCTAGCAACATGAGTTACAGTTTTAACGGATTGTATAAAGCAGATAGAAACAGAGCACTTTTTAGAAATAATGACATCACTCTAATGACAGACCAACCCTATTCTTATGGCAACTCTTATGGCATTGTGTACGATGATGTAAATACCTTTGGCGTAGCGGGAGAGTTAAATGTTGATGTTAATAGAAATTTTACGTTAGGGATTAAGGCAGAATATTTTACCTATAATACAGATGATGAAGCCGAGGCTTGGAACTTACCAGATATTGTTGGCTCTTTATTCTTAGATTATCAAATCAACGAACACTGGTTTGCAGGCGCAAATTTAATTTATACGGGCGAACGTAAAGATCAGTTTTTCCTAAACGATGGCGTAACAGCAACTACACCGTTTACGGTAACCTTAGATAGCTTTTTTGATGCCAACGCGCATTTAGGATATCACATAAACGACCAAATTTCGGTATTTGCCAAAGCGAATAATATTGCGAATAACGAATACCAGCGTTGGCAAAATTTTCCAGTACAAGGGATTCAGTTTTTAGCGGGTGCTACTTTTAAGTTTGATTTCTAAATGAACAACTTTTGTCATTCCCGCGAAGGTGAGAGTCTCGTTTCTTTTTACTAGTTATTAATATTTCTAATGGGACATTCAAAATGAAATTATGATTCAAGAATTCTTAGAACTTTTGGCATGGTTAGGTCTTGACTTTTTGGATTATAAACATCAAAAAGAAATCAGTAGGAAAGAAAAGAAGGACGGTATAAAAAGACCATTTCAGAAATATTTACTGCAGCCGGGGTTTAAAGTTTTGATTGTTGCAATTTTATTAATTTGTATGGGTTCATTCTTGTTTTTTTCATACCGAAATAGTTTTATTTATCCAGATAAAACTAAAAAAGAAATCTCTCTGATAGGAAATTGGATTATCAAATGGAATGAGAAATTTGGAAACTATCCCAAAAGTTTAAATGAAGCAATTGGGAATAATCCTATGAAAAAAGAATGGTTAAAAGATGCTTGGGATCGTGATTATGAATATTTAGTTTCAGACAGGGAAAATTCATTTCTTTTAAGATCAGCAGGAAAGGATGGTCAATTTGAAACAGAAGATGATATTAGTTTTAAGTGAATTTCAACCTATGATAACCTCGCCAAATAATCAAAATATTCCCCTTCCATAACCAACTCACATTGTAATCCAACAGTTTCGCAAGCCAGTTTTAAAGTATCAAAATCTAAATACAACCATTTCATAGGCACTTCTTTTTCACCCTTATAACTTATAAAATAGTCGAGTTCGCCATAATAACCAGCATTGGTATCTATCCAAAAGCCACCATCCTCATCTTCATACATATATTTTATATCAGAAGAATCAATAAGAATTTGTCCGTTGGGATTTACTAAAGATTTTAAATGCTTCAAGTATTTTGAAACCTGAATTAATTCTTGAAAAATACCAGTGCCATTCATCAACAATAAAATGGTATCAAACCTTTCGCTTTCATCTAGAATATTTAAAACTTCGGTATTCAAAACACCTCGTTTTTGAGCGACAGCAATAGCACCTTCAGAGATATCAATTGCTTTTACATCAAAATGGTTTTCCTGCAAATACAAACTATGACTCCCAGAACCGCAACCAACATCCAAAACCTTGCCTTTAGCCAATTGTAAAGCCTTTTGCTCTAGTTTTGGCATGTCTTCAAAACCTCGAAATAAATAGGGAAGGGGCAAAAGATCTTCATCTGAAATATTTGTTGATGTAACAATGTCTTCGATATAATTACCGTTGCTGTAATCTAATAATGCTTTTCCGAAAATATCCTTCATTATTTGTCATGCTGAACTAGTTTCAGCATCTCACTTTAATTAATTGTCATTCCCGCAAAGGCGGGAATCTATTTCCTAGTCAGTTCAAGTGATTTCATTTTTATGAAATCGTATCGAGAACTATTTATGATTACTCTGTTAAAGCTTATCGGCACAAAATTCTTTCAGAATTTTACTCGAAGTGACACGTTATTAATTGCTAAGTACTAATTTTACACCATGCAAGACATCATCAATAATCTTCCAAAGCTCGCCAAAGATAAGCATAACGAGAACAAAAAATTCTTCGCAAAGCTTAAAAAGAAACCACCGAAAAATCTAGATTATGTGATGCAAGAATTGCACGATAAAGAATTTGAGCGTACTGATTGCTTAGAATGTGCCAATTGCTGCAAAACAACAGGTCCACTTTTTACCGATAAGGATATTGAGCGTATTGCTAAATACTTCAAACTAAAACCACAACAATTTATTCAGCAATATTTGCGAGTTGACGAAGATAATGATTACGTATTACAAAGCGTACCCTGCACCTTTCTAGGCGCAGATAATTACTGTTCTATATATGATGTACGCCCCAAAGCATGCAGAGAATTTCCGCATACCGACAGAAAAAAGTTCCAGCAAATTTCTAACCTCACATTGAAGAATGTGGCTATTTGCCCTGCGGCGTTTAACATTGTAGAGGCAATGAAAGAGCGTATAAAATAAGCTATGCGTGCATAATTTATTTAAGTGTTGTATATTTAGGGCGTTTATTTTTCGCTATGGAAAACCTACTAAACTACTTCGAAACCATCCCATCACACCACCGCATTATTATTTTAGTGGGAGGTTTAACCTTCTTTTGGCTCTTAGAAGGTGTTATGCCACTTTTTGGAAAACCCTATAAAAAATGGAAACACGCTATACCCAATGTGTTTTTTACCTTAACTACCATTTTAGTCAACTTACCATTGGCATTTTTACTTTTAAAATCATCTGATTGGGTGGTTGCAAACAATTTTGGAATTATAAATTGGCTGCCAGAAATGCCACTATGGCTCTATGCTATTTTTGGACTGTTACTAATGGATTTAGTGGGTTCTTATCTACCGCATCTTGTAGAGCATAAAGTAAAACCACTTTGGATGGTGCATTTAGTACACCATACCGATCATAATGTAGACACCACCACTGCAAACCGGCACCACCCTTTAGAAAGTTTTATTCGTTATATATTTACCTTGGCTGGGGTTCTTATCATAGGTACACCCATTGCTTTAGTAATGTTATACCAATCGCTTTCAGCCGTAGCAACGCAATTCAATCACGCTAATATAAAGCTCTCTAAACCACTTGATAACATTTTAAGTTACGTTATTGTGTCGCCCAATATGCACAAAGTACACCACCATTACAGATTACCCTATACCGATTCTAACTACGGCAATATTTTTTCTATTTGGGACAGACTATTCGGTACCTTTATGAAACTAGATGCAGACAAAATCACCTATGGCGTAGATGTATTTCCAGACGAAAAAAAGAATGGCAACGTTATAGAACTTCTAAAACAGCCTTTTCAAAAGTATGAGAAACCAACACTAGATCCATAAGGTTTTTATTTGGGCGTTACCCAAGGGTCGGGCTTTCACTACTCAATCCCTCCATCGTCGGGGATTTCAAACATGCCGTTCAATCCCTAACGCAAGAGAAACTAAGGATAGATTAAATATTGCTTACGCATCTCTTTATAAGTATCTAAATCCTCTTGCCATGTCGCTTTAATCTCGGCTTCAGTTAAGCCCTGTTCAATCTGTTGTTGCAATAATTCGGTACCAGCATGTGTGGTAAAGTTTTTGGTGTTAAACATTAAAGATTTATCTGTTGCATTTTTATAGGCACTAATAATCCATTTTAGCGTCATCCCATCTACCGCCGCATCCTTTAAATCTTCACCATAGCACAAAGTGTTTTTATGTTTAGGGTGTTTAGCACCAAAATTAGGAACTGGTGTATATTCAAAGGTCATGGCTTCTTTATTTAAATAAGGTGCGCCATAACGCTGAAACTGAAATTCAGTGCCACGACCAGCATTTATGGTTGTGCCTTCAAACAAACCGAGACTTGGGTATAGTTTAATTGCTTGATCGTTAGGTAAATTTGGTGAAGGGCGTATTGGTAAACTATAAAAAGTAGCATGCGTATAGTGCTTAACTGGTATAACAGTAATATCACATTGTAAGCCATTTACTAGCCATTTTTCACCATTAATCATTTTAGCATATTCGCCAGTAGTCATACCATGCACTAACGGAATAGGGTGCATACCCAAAAAGCTGCTATGTTTACTTTTTAAAGTAGGACCGTCTACATAATGCCCGTTAGGGTTAGGTCTATCTAAAATTAAAACTGGAATATTATGTTGTGCACAGGCCTCCATAACATGGTGCAGTGTAGAAATGTAGGTATAAAATCTAACTCCAACATCTTGAATGTCAAATACCACAATATCCAAATCCTCTAATTGAACTTTAGTCGGTTTTTTGTTTTTCCCATGTAGAGATACAATGGGGAGTTTGGTTTTGGTGTCTACACCATCTTCAACCAATTCTCCTGCATCTGCTTTTCCACGGAATCCATGTTCTGGTGAAAACACTTTAGTTACATTAATATTTACTGACAAAAGTGAGTCCACTAAATGTGTATAACTTCGGATTTCGGTCTTCAGTCTTCCGTCATTAAATATCACCGAAGTCTGATTAGCAACAATACCAACGCGCTTACCTTTTAAAAGAGGTACATACAATTCAGTTTGATTAGCACCAACAACAAGCACACTGTCATTCCGAGTGAAACTAGGAATCTCATCAGTCCCCTCGACTTCCGTCTTCTTCACATTCCCACAAGAAATCAGCACTAAAACCACCCCAATTATTAATGGGAAAACTGTATTTTTGAAAACATCTTTAAAAGTCATCACAGAAGTTTGAATTACGAGTATTTTATAGCAAAACGCATTATTGGTAGTAAAGCGTATAAAAGTAGTATTTCAGCACCAATAATAAAAATTGGTATTGCTGCCATTGCTATTGGTATGCTGGTGATGATGATTGCCATTGCAACTGGTATTGGTTTACAAGAAAAAATACGTGATAAAGTCGTTGCATTTAATGGGCACGCTACCATTACAAATTATGATAGCAATGCCTCTCAAGAGAGCTTAGTACCAATTTCTAAAAACCAAGAGTTTTATCCAGAATTTAAATCGGTAGAAGGTGTAAGCCACATTCAAGCTGTGGCAACAAAATTTGGAGTAATTCGCACAGAAACTGATTTTGAAGGCGCTATTCTAAAAGGTGTTGGTAATGATTATAATTGGAAATATTTCGAAGAGTTTTTACTAGAAGGACGACTCCCAGTTTTTGAGAAAAAATGGAGTGAAGAAGTATTGATTTCTAAATATCTGGCAGATAGATTGGGTTTCACCTTGAATGATAAATTTCAAATGTATTTTTTGAAGGACGATACTGAAAAACCACCAAACATCATCAGTTTTGAGATTGTTGGAATTTACAGTTCAGGATTTCAGGATTTTGATGCACAGTATCTTATTGGAAATTTAAGGCATATTCAGCGTATCAATAAATGGGATGAAGATCAAATTGGTAATTTTGAAGTGTTTATAGATGATTATGATGATATAGAACGCATGGGTGTGGAGATTTATCAAAACACACCTTCAACTTTAAATACATCCACCATTAATGAAAAGTTTTATTCTATAATTGAATGGGTGAAGATTTTTGATAAAAACATTTATGGCATTATCGGGATTATGATATTGGTAGCAGGCATCAATATGATTACAGCGCTATTAGTGTTGATTTTAGAACGTACCCAAATGATAGGTATTTTAAAAGCCTTAGGAAGTTCTAATTGGAGTATTAGAAAGCTATTTTTATACAACGCCTCTTACTTAATTATTTTAGGATTGTTTTGGGGTAACGTTTTAGGTTTAGGCTTCTTGTTTGCACAAAAGTATTTTAAACTATTTCCGTTAGACCCAAGTGTGTATTATGTTACGGAAGCACCAGTATATATTAACTGGACCTATATTTTAGGGTTGAATATTGGTACGCTTTTACTTTGCCTTTTAATGCTTTTAGTGCCTTCTTACATTATTACAAAGATTTCTCCTGTTAAGGCGATTCGGTTTGAGTAGAAGATAGTTTTAGTTTAGATATTCCTTTTTTAAATGCGTCTTCAAAAGCATTTAAATACATGCGGTTTATTCTTTGATTATTTGCATCCATTGTTTTTTTCTGCCCCCAAGATTTTGATTCAATCTGATCTATAATGATGTTAGTGTCTTTTTCTATAGCTATTACGTTTATAGTAACCTCTACATACTCAATTTCAAGAAAACCAGTAGCATAAAACTTTTGAATACCATCAAGAATTTCGACTTTGAAATCAATATCTCTATTTCCATTTATTTTCGATTCCTCTATAATGTTTTCGAATACATCATCTAGATTCTTAGGTGGAGGTGCTGATACTTTATCTTGCTCTCCTCCAAATGTTATCTTGTTTATGTGTAGAGACCTTGCACTTTTGCTTTCTCGCTTATCTTCTATGTTAATAGTAAAATTGTTTACTGGTATTTTGAGCTTATCATTTGTAATTTTGTCTTTATAAAGAGGCCCAGTAGAAGCACAGCTTAAAGCAAAACACATAATTAGTAAGATTGCAATCTTTTTCATTTGTTTTAAGTTTTAATTCCTACAATATAGATAAAACGAAATATAATCAAATTTGATATAAGGAATTGTTTTTTGGAAATACCACCTCCATGGATATTAAATATTTTTATTTAGATTCTAAAATTATTTTTGACTTCTAGGATTGGAACCTGTTTCTTCATCTTCATTTATACATAAGTTTTTATAGTATTTAATAAACTTGGAGAGGTTAGATACAGTAATTTTCTTTTGTTCTAAATCTTCTATCAATTTTGGACAATCTTTAAAATAGTCTTTAGATTTCTTTATAAACCATTTATTTATTTCAACTTTGAGTAAAACTGAACTATTTTTTCTCAATATATAACGTTGAAAAGAAGCGCCATACACATTACTCAAATCATTTAAATTGGAATTTCTAGCAGGTATAGAGATAGACTTTCCGTTGGGTAAAGTGTAATAATTATTGTTGAGAGTAGGGCTTTGAGTTGTTGAATTTATTCTAGCCATTTTTTCTCTAGTAGTTTCACGGTCAAATTCAGAGTAAAACAAATCTGTCCCATTCCCTTTGGAAGCTACATAAATACTTATATCATCTTTATATATAAGTTCAACAAAAATCTTGAATTTATTATAATTATGGTTAAGATATTGAAAAGTTCTACTGTTTGTAGAATCTGGATTTGTTACTATTATCTCGATTTTCTTGTAATCAATTTTTTTGCTTTTTCCTTTTTTATCTTTATTTAATCGTGGGTGGAATTCAGAGCTTGCAAGCCATAAAAAACCAGTTTCAGAAGAGCCGTCTTTGTATATGATTTTACTTTTAACAGTAGGAGTTCCTCTTAACTGTGAGTCTTGTGGAAACCCTTTGGTAAGCGACACAATTAATAAAAATAAAAAGATATTCTTCATTTTAAAATTCTAATTCGGTGTGTAATTATATAGTTTTCAGTTTAATTCCCTTCAATATCACTAATATGATGCTCCAAAGCTTTTACAGAAATCTGAATTTCTAGAATTAAAAATCCTAATGAAGCAATTAGTAAAATAAGGGCAACTCCAAATACCCAAACCGCAATAGTCTGTTGTTCAATATAAATTAAAAACATGGTGAGTACGCATAACAATAAACTAGAGATTCCTAGAATTTGCATAGAACGGGTGAGGTATAATCGTTTTTTTATATTTTGAATTTGAGCTATCAATACCGAATCTTTATTCTGAATGTATTTATCATGTAAACTTCTAATGGTGGCAGCATAGGCCAAAAATCTATTTGTATAGGCTAGCATTATTAAAGATATTGCCGAAAACAATAGGGCAGGAGTAGTTAAAGTTAGTTCTTCCATAATTTCTGTAAAAAATCTACTTCAAAGTTAGTCATACCAATTCGATTATAAAATGTGACATATGGAATTAAGATAATTTTTCGCTTATTTGAGGCGAAAAATCGAAGCATAGCCTTAGTTACGGTTTTATTTTTCAACGAAGAATAAGTAGAAAAAGAAATTAATTATTAGTGATATTTTATAATGGATTTGGTATAGATTTTATATTTTCGGGTGGTGCAAGAAGACTTTCTACATTATATCTGGAAACACAAAAAGTTTAGTCAAACCGATTTAAAAACGGTAAATCAGGAAACTATTGAAATCAGTTCAGTTGGTGAACACAATTTAAACGCTGGTCCAGACTTTTTTAATGCAAAATTGAGAATAAACGAGCAGCTGTGGGCAGGAAATGTGGAGATTCATATAAAGTCCTCAGATTGGTTTTTGCATAATCATGAACAGGACAAAGCTTATGATAATGTAATTCTGCATGTGGTTTGGGAGCATGATGCAGAGGTGTTTAGAAAAGATAATTCTATAATTCCTACTTTAGAAATTAAAGATTATGTGTCTACTTCGGCAATAAAAAACTACAGGAAGCTTTTCAATGCGAATCAAAATTGGATTAACTGTGAAAACGATTTTGCTTCGGTTGACGATTTTACGATTTCTAACTGGTTAGAGCGTTTGTATTTTGAACGTTTAGAACGAAAATCAAAAGATGTTTTAGAATTGCTGGAAGCCTCAAAAAATAACTGGGAAGCGGTATTATTTAAGATGTTGGCAAAGAGTTTCGGACTAAAAGTAAATGGAGCCGCTTTTTTAAGTTTAGCAAATTCCTTTGACTTTTTAATCTTAAGGAAATCACAATCAAAACTAATCTCTACAGAAGCGCTTTTGTTCGGACAATCAGGGTTGCTGGTAGATTCAGTAGAAGAGCCCTATTACCAATCGCTTCAAAAGGAATATCAGTTTTTAAAACAAAAATTCAGTTTAGATAATTCGCTTGTAGTGTCACCTTCGTTTTTCAGATTACGACCTAATAACTTTCCAACGATAAGATTATCGCAATTGGCTAATACGTTTCATATCCATCAAAATCTATTTTCAAAAGTTATAGAAGCCAAATCTATAGAGGATATTTACAAGCTGTTTTCAGTGGAAACTTCAGAGTTTTGGAGGACCCATTACACGTTTTCAAAAGCTTCAAAAGTGACAAAAAAGGCAACTTCAAAAGCATTTATAAATTTATTAATCATCAATACTATTATCCCGATAAAATTCAGCTATGCTAAATTTCAAGGAAAATCAGTAGAGGATGATATTTTAAAATTAATTGAAGCCTTGCCTTCTGAGAAGAATAATATTGTAGATAAATTCAATTCACTTAAAAACGTTTCAAAACACGCATTGCAATCGCAAGCCCTCATTCAACTAAAAAATGAGTATTGCAATAAAAATAAATGCCTTAAATGCGCTATTGGGAGCAAACTTTTAGTGAGCTAAACTTTTAAAAGAATAAACTAAAGATTAACTTGCGCTTATGAATGTTTTTTATAAAATTTTACTGTATTTACAAAAACATGGGTATCATGTATGTCAGCGCATTGCAGATAGGTTTGGCATTCGTGCAAAAGTTGTCCGTACCTCGTTTATGTACATCACCTTTGTAACTGTTGGTTTTGGTTTTGCACTATACATGTTTTTGGCATTTTGGATGCGTATTAAAGATATAATTTACACCAAACGTTCATCAGTTTTCGACCTCTAGCCAATGAATCCAATAGTTCGCCTCTTTAGATCAAGAATTTACACAGCATTAATTTTATTAGTGTTCATTATGTTGATTGGGGTTTTTGGCTATAAATTTATTTCTGATTATTCTTGGGTAGACGCACTCTACATGACGGTAATAACCATGACTACTGTGGGTTTTGGAGAAGTAATGCCGCTAGACGATCAATCTAAAGTATTTACCATATTCTTAATTTTAGCAAGTGTAATCATCGTTGGTTACGCACTATCAATAATTACGGAATATATTTTAAGCAAAAATGATGTTGAAGAATTAAAACATAAAAAGATGCAAAAGAAGATAGATGCCTTTAAAAACCACGTAGTTATTTGTGGTTACGGTAGAAACGGCAAACAAGCCGCTAGAAAGTTGCAAGCCCATAACAAGTCATTTGTTGTTATAGAAAAAGATAAGGAAGTAGAAGAGCGCTTAAAACATGATGAAGTGCCTTATGTTATAGGGAACGCTAATGAAGATGAAACTTTATTAATGGCAGGAGTTGACAGAGCTTCTAGTTTTATATCAGCACTCCCAAATGATGCTGATAATTTATTTGTAGTGCTTTCAACCAGACAGCTCAATGGTAAAATCAACATTATTAGTAGAGCATCTCAAGAATCATCATATAAAAAATTAAAATTTGCTGGTGCCGATAATGTGATTTTACCGGATATGATAGGCGGAGATCATATGGCATCTTTGGTAGTTGTTCCAGGGCTTATGGAATTTATTGATAATCTTGCTATTGTAGGCGATTCTAACATCAACATAGAAGAAGTCGCAGTTGAGAAACTATTCAATAACAATAAGAAAAAAACAAGAACAATTAAAGATTTAGACCTAAGAAAGAAAACAGGCTGCACTGTTATAGGTTATAAAGATGAAAATGGAGAATATACTGTAAATCCTGGGGCTGAATTGCATTTAGCTCCAAATTCAAAAATTATTGTTTTGGGTAGACCAGAACAAATTGAAGAACTGAATTCCGAATACGATATTGAAATAGAAGAATAAGCACATTTAGCATAATATGTTTTAAAAAATCGTTTTTTTTTAGCATCTTGCTGTCTTCTTATGCATATTTTTCAACAAAACACTAACACATTTTAATTATGAAGAAATATCTTCTTTCATTTTTTACAATAGTATTGCCCGTATTAACATTTGCCCAAGAAGCTGAAAAAAGCATCGATCAAGTGATAGATGAAAAATTCGGAAATGCTACAGGGTGGTTTGTTGAGGCTGTGTTTTATCAAATACCTTTTACAGATACAATTAGTGTGTATTGGGTGTTGTTTCCATTGATTATAGGGGCGATATACTTCACCATATATTTCAATTTTATCAATTTTAGTGGATTTTTAACGTCAATAAATATTGTACGTGGTAAGTATGATGACCTTGAAGGACGAGAAAATCACAAGGTTGAAATGTCTAAGCTTCCATTCACAGACGAAGAAGATAACCCAGATACTATTAGAGTAGAGGGGCATGATGGAGAGGTATCGCATTTCCAAGCATTAACAGCAGCATTATCTGCTACAGTTGGTTTAGGTAATATTGCAGGTGTAGCAATTGCAGTGTCCATTGGAGGTGCAGGTGCAACATTTTGGATGATTGTTGCAGGTTTTCTCGGTATGGCTTCAAAATTTGTTGAATGTACATTAGGTGTAAAATATAGAGATATTGCTGAAGACGGTACTGTTTATGGAGGACCAATGTACTATTTAACCAAAGGTTTGAAATCAAAGGGAATGGGTGGTTTAGGTAAGGTTTTAGCTGTACTATTCGCCATTTTTGTTATAGGAGGGTCTTTTGGTGGTGGAAACATGTTTCAGGTAAATCAAGCATTTCAACTAGTAGAAAATATAACAGGAGGAGAACAGTCCTTCTTACATGGATATGGATGGGCATTTGGTTTAGTTATGGCTGTTTTAGTTGGTATCGTAATAATTGGAGGTATTAAAAAAATCGCCAAAGTAACTGATAAAATTGTACCATTTATGGTAGCTATTTACGTGGCAGCTGCGTTATATGTAATTTTCTCAAACTTTAGTATGATAGGTTCTGCTTTTGCTGCAATTTGGAATGGTGCTTTTAGTCCTGAAGGTATTGCAGGTGGTGCTGTTGGTGTACTAATACAAGGGTTTAGACGTGCAGCATTTTCTAATGAAGCAGGTATAGGTTCAGCATCTATTGCGCATTCAGCAGTAAAAACAAAATATGCGGCTAGTGAAGGTATGGTGGCACTTTTAGAACCATTTATTGATACGGTTGTAGTATGTACAATGACGGCTGTGGTGTTAATTATTACAGGTTTTGTTGACCCTATGAATCCTCCAGCAAATGATGCGCAAGCTATATTGTTAACTTCAAGTGCATTTGAATCATCAATTTCTTGGTTCCCTTACGTATTAACAGTAGCAGTAGTGTTATTTGCTTTTAGTTCGATGATTTCATGGTCTTACTATGGGTTTCAAGGATGGACGTATTTATTTGGAAGATCAAAGAAAACAGAGTATACCTACAAAGTAATCTTCTGTATTTTCGTAATTATCGGTGCAGCAGCAAGTTTAGGCTCTGTAATTGGTTTCTCTGATGCTATGGTATTTGCAATGATGGTGCCCAATATGGTCGGTCTCATCTTGCTAGCTCCAAAAGTTAAACAAGAACTCAAAAAATATATGGAGGCTATAAAAAGCCTTAAAGCATAAATTACCATGAGTAATTTTAAATCCCATTTTGTATTCACTAAAGAACAACGAAATGGGATTTTTTTGTTATTACTAATTATTGTCGTGCTACAATGTATATATTTCTTTGTGGATTTTTCTTCTGATGATATTGTAGTTAATGAAAAAGAACTAAAAATATATGAAGCTGAAATTGATTCACTACGGCAAGCCAAAATCGAAGAAAATAAACCTAAAATTTATCCTTTCAATCCAAATTACATTACTGATTATAAAGGTTCAACTTTAGGTATGAGTACTGAAGAAATTGATAGATTACTGGCATTCCGAAAGCAAAATAAATGGATTAATTCTACGAAACAATTTCAGGAAGTTACAGGAATATCAGATAGCTTACTTGCTGAAATCTCACCATATTTTAAATTTCCAGAATGGGTAACAAACCCTAAGCCCAAATCAGTATATACAAACTCAAATAACAATCAACCCAAAACCTTTGCTCAAAAAAAGGATTTAAATAAAGCAACAGCAATAGAATTGCAAAGTGTAAATGGTATTGGTAAAACACTATCAGAGCGTATTGTGAAATATCGTGATAGAAATGGTGGTTTTGTTGCAGATGTTCAGTTACAAGACGTTTATGGATTATCGCCTGAAGTGGTTGCAAAAATAACTGAACAATTCACAGTAAAAACACCCAGAACAGTTTTAAAAATTAATTTGAATACTGCTTTGGCAGACGATTTAGTCACCATTCAACATATAGATTATGAAATAGCGCATAACATTATAGAATATCGCAAACTCCATGAAGGATTTAAAACTTTAGATGAATTATTAAAAGTAAAAGACTTTCCCACAAACAAATTAGAGATAATTAAATTATCTTTGCACATTCAATAAATGAGCACATTAAAATTTCCTATTCTAGCAAACCAAGCAGAGTTTTAATGTTTATCAAAAAATTGCATGTATGACGAGTATGTATTTTACTGAAGAGCACCATCTCTTTAGAAAAAGTTTACAAGATTTTCTTAAAAAAGAAGTAGTCCCACACATTGATGATTGGGAAAAATCTGGAGAAATAGATAAAGCTGTTTGGTTAAAGTTTGGTGAAATGGGCTTCTTCGGTATTAATTATCCAGAAGTTTACGGCGGATTAGATTTAGATTTATTCTACACCGTAATTTTACTAGAAGAACTTCAAAAAATAAATTCTGGCGGATTCGCTGCTGCCGTTTGGGCGCATGTGTATCTGGCAATGACGCATTTAAATGCTGAGGGCGACGAAGCCATAAAACAAAAGTATCTTGCGCCAAGTATTACAGGAGAAAAAATAGGCTGTTTGTGTATTACAGAACCTTTTGGTGGGAGTGATGTTGCAGGAATGCGCACCACGGCTGTAAAAAAGGGAGATACGTACGTTATAAATGGATCTAAAACATTTATCACAAATGGTGTAAGCAGCGACTATTTGATAATTGCTGCAAAAACAGCCCCAGAATTAGGTAATAAAGGCATTAGTATTTTTATAATAGACAGAGATACACCAGGAGTTTCAGCTACAAAATTAGATAAGTTAGGATGGCGTGCCTCCGATACAGGAGAAATTGCGTTTGATGAGGTTACAATTCCTGCCAGTAACTTAATGGGAGAGGAAAACAAAGGTTTCGCGTATATTATGCAACACTTTGCTTTAGAGCGTCTAATTATGGGTATAAATGCTCATGCTCGTGCAGAATATGCTTTGGAGTACGCATTGCAATACATGAGTGAGCGCACTGCATTTGGTAAAACCATTGATAAGTTTCAAGCACTAAGGCATACATTTTGTGATTTACATGCAGATTTAGAAGTAAATAAAACCTATAATTACGCTGTAGCCAACGCATTAAATAAAGGCGAATATGTGGTAAAAGAAGCAACAATTTCTAAATTAAAATCCACCAAAATGGCGGATGAGGTCATTTATCAATGCTTACAATTTTTAGGAGGTTATGGTTATATGGAAGAATACCCAATGGCACGATTATTTAGAGATAGCAGATTAGGACCTATTGGTGGTGGAACTTCAGAAATTTTACGTGAAATTATCGCTAAAATCATAATTGATAAGAAAGAGTACAGGCCAGCTACCAAGTAGTTTTTGCAAGCTGTTGTCACTGAATGATTTCTATTTTTTTAATGGAAATTGTATCTAGAAGTAATTGGGCGTTACCCGCAAGGGGTCGGGCTTTCACGAGTCGCTCTCTGCGAGGAGCTCCAACAATCGCTCAATCCCTAACGCGGGATCTTTTGCTAGTTTTAGTATTGAGGTATATGGGTTTTGTTTTTTTGGAAATATTCGTTTAACAGTTTTGTGTAATAATACTTGCGTGTTTGCCTGGGAAGAATTTTTGAAGGAAATTCAGATGTAGCAAATAAGCAACTCCCTTTATTTAAGTACAAAGAATTAATTACATTTATACGTTGTTGGCATTTCGTTTTTTATTCTTTTTTCAAACTCCAATCTAAATCAAAATATTCCATCGTCGAATTCACATAGTTTTCAGGAACGTATTTCGAAACATAGTTTATAAAATATCTTTCTCTAAATTCTAAAGCAAATGTATCCATAGATTGGTTTTCATAGAATTCAAATGGTTCAACATTCGGAATTTTTGTCCATTCCGAATTAGACTTTTCGATTATTTTATTTACCATTCTAAATGAGTTTTCATTTCTTTTCACTTCAAATTTCAGAGTATCAATAATTTTTCGGTTAGAGAATGGATCTCTCAAATATTGAATCAGTGTGTCAGATTTGAACTCGTAAGACGATAAATAACTCAATCCGCTTTGATAAACAACCACGAATCCTGTATCAGTTATATGGGCTTCGTAATATCTTTCTTTTTCGGTTGAATCCAAATTGTACCAAACTCCATTCAATTCGGTTTTCTCTTTACGAGAACATCCAAATATGAGAAAAATTAGGATAAGTAAATATGTTTGGGGATTTTTCATAATTGAATGCCAATCTTTTTAAGTATATGTGTCGTTTTAGTAACTTATATTCAATATCAAACGAAGTTCGCTATTTTCTCTAAGAAATTCAAATGTATATCTTCTAAGGACTAACCAATAAATTTTATTTTTAGCTATTGTAAAATATAAATTACTTTTTATATTTGCATCCGAAAATTCTAAAAGAGAGGAGGTTAAGACCTATGTTAATAGTTCCAATAAAAGAAGGAGAAAATATAGATAGAGCTTTAAAGCGTTACAAAAGAAAGTTTGATAGAACAGGAAGAAAACGCGCGTTACAAACTAGAAAGCAGTTTACAAAGCCTTCTGTAGCACGCAGAGCTCAAGTTCAAAAAGCGCAATACATCCAAAAACTTAGAGATGCTGAGAATCTTTAATTTTTCAGAGATACAATAAAAAGAATCCCGCTATTTGCGGGATTTTTTTTGCTTCATCATTAAATAAAAAGGTTGTAAATTTATCTACAAATCTAATAGTCTAACTTTTCTAAAAGTCTAAAAAAGCAATTGTCATTCAACGCGTTTACAGATTATCTTCTCTTAGAGAAGAATTATTCCAAGCTTACGGTGAAAGCTTATCAGGCAGATTTAGAATCGTTTCAAAATTTTATAGCAACAGAATATCATTCAAAAGCAATTAAGAAGATTAACTATTCTCAAATACGAAGTTGGATTGTTAGTCTAGTAGAAGCAGATATAACTAACAGAAGCATCAACCGAAAAATTTCTTCTTTAAATACCTATTATAAGTTTCTCTTAAAAGTTGGAGACATTAAACAAAACCCATTAGCAAAACATAAGGCCTTAAAAACAAGTAAAAAAGTTCAAATTCCATTCTCAGAACAAGAAATTAAAATGGTTTTGGACGATCTTAATTTTGATGATTCTTTTGAAGGTTTACGTGACAAACTTATTATTGAGTTATTTTATTCTACAGGTATACGTCGCATTGAACTTGTAGAGCTAAAAATATCAAGTATTGATATTCATAATAAAACTGTTAAAGTTCTCGGAAAAAGAAATAAGGAGCGCATAGTGCCGTTATTAAATTCAGTAAAGGAAACTTTAAAAAACTATTTAGAAGAACGTAATAGGTTACTAGCAATTGAAGATACAGGTCACCTCCTTTTAACGAAAAAAGGCGTAAAAATATACGAAACACTTGTTTACAGAATTATAAATGATTATTTTAGTCAGGCTTCTTCAAAGGTAAAAAAGAGTCCGCATATTTTAAGACATACCTTTGCCACACATTTGCTAAATAAGGGTGCGGATTTAAATTCTGTAAAAGAGCTTCTTGGTCATACAAGTTTGGCAGCTACACAGGTTTATACACATAATAGTATAGCCGAACTTAAAAAAGTACATTTAAAAGCACACCCCAGAAGTAAAAAATGATGCTTTTAAATTTTTGTCTAACCAAAAATAGTGATATTTATGACACTAACTTTGAATGAAAATATACCTCTTTGAGAATAACCATTCAAGTCAAAATTATATTTCTATTTTAAAAACCTAAAACCATATGAAAGTAAACACGCAATCCATTAACTTTAATGCAGATAGTAAGTTAATTGCCTTTATTCAAAAGCGCATGGACAAATTAGATATGTTTTACGACAAGGTCATCAAATCTGATGTATATTTGAAGGTTGAAAATACTAGCGACAAGGAAAATAAGATTTTTGAGGCTAGAGTTAGTGTTCCTGGAGATAGTTTTATTGTAAAAAAACAATGTAAAACATTTGAAGAGGGCGCTGATATCGCGGTAGCATCGTTGGAAAGACAATTAAAAAAGCGTAAAGAAAAACTTAGAGCGCATTCTTGATAAATTTTTTGAAAAAAATGTTTTGATTAAATAAATAAATATCTACATTTGCAGTCCGTTAGAAATAGCGGACTTTTTTTTGACGAAAAAAGTAACAAAAGCCGATGTAGCTCAGCTGGCTAGAGCAGCTGATTTGTAATCAGCAGGTCGTGGGTTCGAGTCCCTCTATCGGCTCTTTAAACCCTGTGAAAACAGGAATCTTAAAAGACAAGAGATTTTAAGATTTGGTTCTTTAAAATATTGAAAAAAATTAATTGGGAAGATACTCAAGCGGCCAACGAGGACAGACTGTAAATCTGTTGGTGTACACCTTCGCAGGTTCGAATCCTGCTCTTCCCACTTAAGATTTTATCAGAAAGTCGTCAAAAGTTCGCTTTTGTAAGGCTTTTTTATAAAATTTTATGTTCGGGGTACCCCGAACAGGATCATCGAGCATAGCGAGATAATCCTAAAATAAAACCAAGCAAACTAAAGTTTGCAAAACGCGGGTATAGCTCAGTTGGTAGAACGTCAGCTTCCCAAGCTGAATGTCGTCAGTTCGAACCTGGTCTCCCGCTCTAAACCATTTACGAGTTACGATGTACGAGTGCAAATCGTAAATCAAAAATCGGCAATCGTAAATGACTTGCCGACGTAGCTCAGGGGTAGAGCGTTTCCTTGGTAAGGAAGAGGCCACGGGTTCAAATCCCGTCGTTGGCTCAAAAAAGTAAAATAAGAGTACACTAATATTATTATATAACTAAGATTTAAATTATTTAAAACATGGCAAAGGCAACTTTCGATCGTTCAAAACCACACTTAAATATTGGTACTATTGGACACGTAGATCACGGTAAAACAACTTTAACTGCTGCTATTACTAAAGTATTAGCTGATGCAGGTTTATCAGAAGCAAAAGATTTCGATCAAATCGATAACGCTCCTGAAGAAAAAGAAAGAGGTATTACAATTAACACTTCACACGTAGAATATTCTACTGCAAACCGACACTATGCTCACGTAGATTGTCCAGGTCACGCGGATTACGTAAAGAACATGGTTACAGGTGCTGCTCAGATGGACGGCGCTATCCTGGTTGTTGCTGCGACTGACGGTCCTATGCCGCAGACTCGTGAGCACATCCTGTTAGGTCGTCAGGTTGGTATTCCAAGAATCGTTGTTTTCTTGAACAAAGTTGACATGGTTGATGATGAAGAGCTTCTAGAGCTTGTTGAAATGGAAGTAAGAGATTTATTAAACTTCTACGAATATGATGGAGATAACGGACCTGTAATTTCTGGTTCTGCTTTAGGAGCACTTAATGGTGAGCAAAAGTGGGTTGATACTGTAATGGAATTGATGACTGCTTGTGATGAGTGGATTGAAGAGCCAGTACGTGATATGGATAAGCCTTTCTTAATGCCTATTGAAGATGTATTCTCTATAACTGGTCGTGGTACTGTTGCAACTGGTAGAATTGAAACTGGTGTTGCTAACACTGGAGATCCTGTAGAGATTATTGGTATGGGAGCTGAGAAATTAACTTCTACTATTACAGGTATTGAAATGTTCCGTCAAATATTAGATAGAGGAGAAGCTGGAGATAACGCTGGTATCTTATTAAGAGGTATTGAGAAAACTCAAATCTCAAGAGGTATGGTTATTACTAAGCCAGGTTCTGTTACTCCGCACACTGAATTCAAAGCTGAGGTCTATATCCTAAGCAAAGAAGAAGGTGGACGTCACACTCCATTCTTTAACAAATACCGTCCACAGTTCTACTTCAGAACGACAGACGTAACTGGAAACATTGCGCTTCCTGATGGAGTTGAAATGGTAATGCCTGGAGATAACTTAACTATCACTGTTGAGTTAATTCAACCAATTGCAATGAATATTGGTCTACGTTTCGCTATCCGTGAAGGTGGTAGAACTGTAGGTGCAGGTCAGGTTACTGAAATTTTAGACTAAACACTAGTTTAATATAATATAGACTCACAAGGTATCACGTTTAAAAGCGTGATGCCTTTTGACTTATATTTACGGGTTTAGCTCAGTTGGTAGAGCACTGGTCTCCAAAACCAGGTGTCGGGAGTTCGAGTCTCTCAACCCGTGCTAATAAAATCGGGTAGAAATACTCAATAGTTTAAATAGGATTCAAAATCCTTGAAAAAAAGAAATTAAATGGCTGGAATTGTAACATACGTAAAAGAATCGTTCGACGAACTAAAGAATAATGTGTCGTGGCCTTCATGGGCAGAAGCACAAAGTTTAACAGTTTTAGTAGCTGTGTTTTCAATTATCTTCTCTCTAGCAATTTGGGGAGTAGATACGGTTTTCAGCAAAGTGATAACCGCTTACTTTGATTTAATTAAATAAAAAGTTTTATGTCTGAAGTAAGCGAGAAAAAGTGGTACGTTGTTAGGGCTGTAAGTGGTCAGGAAAACAAAATCAAAACGTATATTGAGAATGAAATTGCTCGATTAGGTTTACAAGATTATGTTGATCAAGTTCTAGTACCTACTGAAAAAGTAATTCAAATTCGTAACGGAAAGAAAATCCAAAAGGAAAAAGTGTTTTTCCCTGGATATATTATGATTCAAGCGAATTTAACTGGTGAAGTACCACACATTATTAAAGGAATAACCAATGTAATTGGTTTTTTAGGTGAAACTAAAGGTGGAGATCCTGTGCCGTTAAGACAATCTGAAGTTAACAGAATGTTAGGTAAGGTAGATGAATTAGCTGTTGATGATAATGTGCATGTAGCAATTCCATTCACTAAAGGAGAAACTGTTAAAGTAATTGATGGACCATTCAATGGATTTGATGGTACTATCGAAAACATAAATGAAGAAAAACGTAAGCTTGAAGTAATGGTTAAAATTTTCGGAAGAAAAACACCATTAGAGTTAAGTTACATGCAAGTAGAAAAAATTTAATAATTGTTACATATCCAGATAAGTTTAGAGCTTCCAAACTAATCTTATCAAATTTAAATTTTAAAAAATGGCAAAAGAGTTAGGTAAAGTAGTTAAGCTACAAGTTAGGGGAGGTGCAGCGAATCCATCGCCACCGGTTGGACCCGCTCTAGGTGCTGCTGGAGTAAACATTATGGAGTTTTGTAAGCAATTTAATGCTAGAACTCAAGATAAAGCTGGTAAAGTATTACCAGTTGTGATTAGTGTTTACAAGGACAAGTCTTTCGATTTCGTAATCAAGACGCCACCAGCTGCAGTACAATTATTAGAAGCGGCCAAGGTGAAAAAGGGTTCAGGTGAACCAAACCGAAAAAAAGTAGCTAAAGTGTCTTGGGACCAAGTTAAAACCATTGCGGAAGACAAAATGCAAGATTTAAATGCATTTACTGTTGAGTCTGCTATGAAAATGGTGGCTGGAACTGCAAGATCAATGGGAATCACTGTAACAGGGAAATTCCCTTCTTAATCTATTAAAGACATTAGAAAATGGCAAGATTAACAAAAAAGCAAAAAGAGGCTTTAGCGAAAATAGAAAAAGGTAAACTGTATTCTGTTGATGAAGCGTCTGCATTAATCAAAGAAATTACCAATACTAAATTTGATGCGTCTGTAGATTTAGCAGTGCGTTTAGGAGTTGATCCTAGAAAAGCAAATCAAATGGTGAGAGGTGTTGTATCACTTCCTCATGGTACTGGTAAAGACATGAAAGTATTAGCATTAGTAACACCAGATAAAGAAGCTGAAGCGAAAGAAGCTGGAGCTGATTACGTAGGTTTAGATGAATACCTTGACAAAATTAAAGGTGGATGGACCGATATCGATGTTATTATTACGATGCCTAGTGTAATGGGTAAAGTAGGTCCTTTTGGACGTATTTTAGGTCCACGTGGTTTGATGCCGAACCCAAAAACTGGTACAGTAACAATGGACGTCGCTAAGGCAGTAACTGAAGTAAAAGCTGGTAAAATCGACTTTAAAGTTGATAAAACAGGTATTGTACACGCTGCTATAGGTAAAGCATCATTTAGTGCTGATAAAATTGCGGGTAACGCAAATGAATTATTACAAACATTAATTAAATTAAAACCAACTACTGCAAAAGGAGTTTATGTGAAGAGTATTTTTATGTCTTCTACAATGAGTCCTAGTGTTGCAATAGATCCTAAAATTGGTTAATTAGTTAAATAACTTTTATTATGACAAGAGAAGAAAAATCGCAAGTAATTCAAGACTTAACTGCACAATTAACCGATAATGCTAATATCTATTTAACAGATATTTCTGGATTAAATGCAGGATCTACTTCAGATTTACGTCGCGCAGCGTTTAAAGCAAACGTGCAAATGGCAGTGGTTAAGAACACATTACTTGAAAAAGCAATGGAAGCTTCAGATAAAGAATTTGGAGAGCTTCCAACGGTTTTAAAAGGTAACACTTCGGTAATGTATTCTGAAACTGGTAATGCACCAGCTAAAGTAATTAAAGCTTTTAGAAAAAAATCAGAGAAGCCTTTATTAAAAGGAGCTTTTATTGAGGAAGCTATTTACATTGGTGATGACCAGTTAGATATGTTAGTAGATATCAAGTCTAAAGAAGAATTGATAGGAGAGATTGTTACATTATTACAATCTCCTGCTAAAAATGTTATTTCTGCACTTAAATCAGGTGGAGGAACATTAGCAGGTATCATTAAAACTTTATCCGAAAAAGAAGGATAAACAAACAAGTACGCACTTTTTACAATTATATTATTATTAAAACATTTTTAAAACGATAGAAAAATGGCAGATTTAAAAGATTTCGCAGAACAATTGGTTAACCTTACAGTAAAAGAAGTAAATGAGTTGGCTAATATATTAAAAGATGAGTATGGTATAGAGCCTGCAGCTGCTGCAGTTGCTGTTGCTGCTGGTGGCGGTGCTGCTGATGGTGGTGAGGCTGCTGAGGAAAAATCAGAATTTGATGTTATCTTGAAAGCTGCAGGTGGATCTAAATTAGCAGTAGTTAAATTGGTTAAGGAATTAACTGGTTTAGGATTAAAAGAAGCTAAAGGTCTTGTAGACGAGGCTCCTTCAGCAATCAAAGAAGGTGTTTCTAAAGACGAAGCTGAATCATTGAAAACTTCATTAGAAGAGGCAGGAGCAGAAGTTGAGCTTAAGTAATTACAAAGGTTTAGGTTTATCCCGCGAAGGCGGGATATCGCCTAGACCATTTTGCGTATATAACCATATACTCAAATAAATTGCAAAAACAGTCTGTTTAGTAGGTTTAAAATATGGCTGTTTCTCTAGTGTTTAAAAGCACTATCAAAATATTTTTTAATCAAAATTCCGTCCATTGATGTTGTCAACACAAGCTGAAAGATTAAATTTCTCCTCTATTGTAAATAGAACGGAATATCCAGATTTCTTGGATATTCAGATTAAATCCTTCCAGGATTTTTTCCAATTAGAAACAAAATCTGAAGAAAGAGGTGATGAAGGATTATACAATACCTTCATGGAAAACTTTCCAATTACAGATTCTCGTAATCAATTCGTATTAGAGTTTTTAGATTACTTTGTTGATCCACCAAGATATGCCATTGAAGAGTGTATCGAAAGAGGATTAACGTATAGCGTTCCGCTAAAAGCTAGGTTAAAGTTATATTGTACAGATCCTGAACACGAAGATTTCGAAACTATCGTTCAAGATGTATACTTAGGAACTATACCTTACATGACGCCAAGTGGTACTTTTGTTATCAATGGTGCAGAACGTGTTGTGGTGTCTCAGTTACACCGTTCACCAGGGGTGTTCTTTGGTCAGTCTTTCCATGCGAATGGTACAAAATTATATTCAGCAAGAGTAATTCCTTTCAAGGGATCTTGGATAGAATTTGCTACAGATATCAATCAGGTAATGTATGCCTACATTGATAGAAAGAAAAAATTACCTGTTACAACTTTATTCCGTGCGATTGGATTTGAGCGTGATAAAGATATTTTAGAAATTTTTGATTTAGCTGAAGAGGCTAAAGTTTCTAAAACAGGACTTAAAAAATACTTAGGGCGAAAATTAGCTGCACGTGTATTAAACACATGGCACGAGGATTTTGTTGATGAAGATACAGGTGAAGTAGTATCTATCGAGCGTAACGAGATTGTGCTTGATCGTGATACTATTCTTGATAAAGAAAATATTGAAGAGATTCTTGAAGCTGTGCACGTATGGCAAGAACAATTCGTGAGCGTATGAACGTTCGTGACAACGAGGTATTTACACCGATTGACTTGATTAACGCGAAGACACTTTCTTCTGTAATCAACTCATTCTTTGGAACGAACCAGCTTTCTCAGTTCATGGATCAAACGAATCCACCTATCGAAGTTGATGATAAAGGTAAAATTTTACACGATAAGGTAATTGCACGTATGGAAGGTGATTTCCCAGTAATTGACCCTAATGAGTTGCATTACACGGATGTTGCACCAAACCAAATTTCATCAATTTCGGCGTCATTAATTCCATTCTTGGAGCATGATGATGCAAACCGTGCATTGATGGGATCTAACATGATGCGTCAAGCAGTACCACTATTAAGAGTAGATTCTCCAATTGTTGGAACAGGTTTAGAGCGTCAGGTAGCGTCAGATTCTAGAGTATTGATTAATGCTGAAGGTAATGGAGAAGTACTTTATGTTGATGCCAACGAAATCAAAATCAGATACGATCGTACTGAAGATGAAGCTAAAGTAAGTTTTGATAGTGATATTAAATCTTATCCGTTAGTGAAATTTAGAAAAACGAACCAGGGTACTTCTATCAACCTTAAACCAATTGTTGTAAAAGGTGATAAAGTAGCTAAAGGACAAGTTTTATGTGAAGGTTATGCTACCCAAAAAGGGGAGTTAGCACTTGGTAGAAATATGAAAGTAGCCTTTATGCCATGGAAAGGTTATAACTTTGAGGATGCGATCGTAATTTCTGAAAAGGTTGTACGTGAAGATATTTTCACATCGATTCACATTGATGAATACTCTCTTGAAGTAAGAGATACAAAACTAGGTAACGAAGAGTTAACAAATGACATTCCTAACGTTTCAGAAGAGGCTACTAAAGATTTGGATGAACATGGTATGATTCGTGTTGGTGCTGAAGTGAAGCCCGGTGATATTTTAATTGGTAAGATTACACCAAAAGGAGAAACGGATCCTTCACCAGAAGAGAAATTGCTTCGTGCAATCTTTGGAGATAAGGCGGGAGATGTGAAAGATGCCTCTTTAAAAGCTTCACCATCATTAAATGGTGTTGTAATAGACAAGAAGTTATTCGCAAGAGCTGTAAAAGACAAGCGCAAGAGAGCACAGGATAAAGATGATATTTTAGCTCTTGAAGCACAATACGACAGAAAGTTTGATGAATTAAAAGAAGTTTTAGTTGAAAAACTTTTTGCTATCGTAAATGGAAAAACTGCACAAGGGATTTTTAATGATTTAGGTGAAGAAGTATTACCAAAAGGTAAAAAATTCACATTAAAGATGTTGAATGCTGTTGATGATTATGCTCATTTAGTATCTGGAAAATGGACAACGGATGACCATACTAACCAATTGGTTTCTGAGTTAATTCATAACTATAAGATTAAGGAAAACGATTTACAAGGGGCGTTACGTCGCGAGAAGTTTACCATTTCTGTAGGTGATGAGTTACCAGCAGGTATCATCAAGTTAGCTAAAGTTTATGTAGCTAAAAAACGTAAACTAAAAGTGGGTGATAAAATGGCAGGACGTCACGGTAACAAAGGTATTGTTGCTCGTATCGTTCGTCAAGAAGATATGCCATTCCTTGAAGATGGAACTCCAGTTGATATCGTGTTGAATCCTCTTGGTGTACCGTCTCGTATGAACATCGGACAGATATATGAAACTGTATTAGGATGGGCTGGACAAAAGTTGGGTCAAAAATATGCAACTCCAATCTTTGATGGTGCAAATATTGATCAAATTAATGCCTTAACTGATGAAGCTGGTATTCCAAGATATGGACACACTTATTTATATGATGGAGGAACTGGAGATCGTTTTGATCAACCAGCTACCGTTGGTGTGATTTACATGCTGAAATTAGGACATATGGTTGACGATAAAATGCACGCACGTTCTATCGGACCTTACTCATTAATTACGCAACAACCTCTTGGTGGTAAAGCACAATTTGGTGGTCAGCGTTTTGGTGAGATGGAAGTTTGGGCACTTGAGGCTTATGGAGCATCAAGTACCTTACGTGAGATCTTAACTGTAAAATCTGATGATGTTATTGGTAGAGCCAAAACTTACGAAAGTATAGTGAAGGGTGAGCCAATGCCAGATCCAGGTTTACCAGAATCTTTCAACGTATTAATGCACGAATTGAAAGGTTTAGGTTTAGACATCAGATTAGAGGAGTAGTTAATTAATTAAATTCATTTCAACCATATATTATGGCAAGAAAACAAGATAAAAATGCAGTTAAGAGGTTTAATAAAATCTCAATTGGTTTAGCATCACCAGAGTCTATTTTAGCAGAGTCTAGAGGTGAAGTTTTAAAACCAGAAACTATCAATTATCGTACACACAAACCAGAACGTGATGGTTTGTTTTGTGAGCGTATTTTTGGTCCTGTAAAGGATTACGAGTGTGCTTGTGGAAAGTATAAAAGAATTCGCTACAAAGGTATTGTATGTGACCGTTGTGGAGTTGAAGTAACGGAAAAGAAAGTACGTCGTGATCGCGTAGGGCATATCAATTTAGTTGTTCCTGTGGCTCACATTTGGTACTTCCGTTCGTTACCAAACAAGATTGGGTATTTATTAGGTTTACCGTCTAAGAAATTAGATATGATTATTTACTACGAACGTTACGTAGTAATACAACCTGGTGATGCTAAAAACGAAGAAGGAGAGCCATTACAAAAAATGGATTTCCTTACTGAAGAGGAATACTTAAATATTCTTGAAGAGTTACCTCAAGAAAATCAATATTTAGAAGATTCGGACCCTAATAAGTTTATCGCTAAAATGGGTGCTGAGTGTTTAATTGATTTATTAGCACGTATTGATTTAGAAGCATTGTCGTATGAATTACGTCATAAGGCAAATACTGAAACATCTAAGCAACGTAAAACAGAAGCGTTAAAGCGTCTTCAAGTTGTTGAGGCTTTACGTGAATCTAACAACAACAGAGAAAATCGTCCTGAGTGGATGATTATGAAAGTTGTGCCAATCATTCCACCAGAATTGCGTCCGTTAGTTCCATTGGATGGTGGTCGTTTTGCTACATCTGATTTAAATGACCGAGATCAAAGCACCAGAGGTGATTTTGCGTAACGAGAAACGTATGTTACAAGAATCTGTAGATTCATTATTCGATAACACACGTAAATCATCAGCTGTAAAAACAGATTCTAACAGGCCATTAAAATCATTATCAGATTCTCTTAAAGGTAAGCAAGGACGTTTCCGTCAAAACTTACTAGGTAAGCGTGTTGATTATTCTGCACGTTCTGTAATTGTTGTTGGTCCAGAATTAAAATTATACGAATGTGGATTGCCAAAAAATATGGCAGCTGAATTGTACAAACCTTTCGTTATTAGAAAACTAATTGAAAGAGGTATTGTAAAAACAGTAAAATCTGCAAAGAAAATTATAGATAAGAGAGAGCCAGTGGTTTGGGATATCTTGGAAAACGTTCTTAAAGGACATCCAGTATTGCTAAACCGTGCGCCTACGTTACACCGTCTAGGTATCCAAGCTTTCCAACCGAAATTAATCGAAGGAAAAGCAATCCAGTTACACCCATTAGTGTGTACTGCATTTAATGCGGATTTTGATGGTGACCAGATGGCGGTGCATTTACCATTAGGACCTGAGGCTATTTTAGAGTGTCAGTTGTTAATGTTGGCATCTCATAATATCTTGAACCCAGCAAATGGTTCACCAGTAACGGTACCTTCTCAAGATATGGTTCTTGGTCTTTATTATATGACTAAAGAGCGTAAGTCTACACCAGAATTACCAATAAAAGGTGAAGGTTTAACTTTTTATTCTCCTGAGGAAGTAGAAATAGCTTTCAATGAGAAAAGAGTTGACTTAAATGCTGGTATCAAAGTGAGAACTATTGATATTAATGAAGACGGTAAGTTAGATAGAATGATTGTTGAAACTACTGTAGGTCGTGTATTATTTAACCAACACGTACCACAGGCGGCAGGATATATTAATCAGGTATTAACCAAGAAATCTTTAAGAGATATTATTCATGGTATTCTTAAAGTAACTTCAGTACCTGAAACGGCTGATTTCCTTGATGCTATTAGAACATTAGGTTTCAAATTTGCCTTCCAAGGTGGTCTATCATTCAGTTTAGGTGATATTATCATTCCACCAGAAAAGCAAGGTATGATTGATAAAGCTAATGGATTAGTTGATGGTATTACCGGAAACTATAACATGGGACTTATCACTAATAACGAACGTTATAATCAGGTAATTGATATTTGGACGTCTACAAATGCTGAACTTACAGAGTTGTCAATGAAGCGTATTCGTGAAGATCAACAAGGGTTTAACTCGGTGTTTATGATGCTTGATTCTGGAGCTCGTGGATCTAAAGAGCAGATTCGTCAGCTTACAGGTATGCGTGGATTAATGGCGAAACCTAAAAAATCTAATGCCGGAGGTGGTGAAATTATCGAGAACCCGATTATATCTAACTTTAAAGAAGGATTATCCGTTCTTGAATACTTTATCTCTACTCACGGTGCGCGGAAAGGTCTTGCGGATACGGCCCTTAAAACGGCGGATGCGGGTTACTTAACACGTCGTTTAGTAGATGTATCTCAAGATGTTATTATTAACAGTGTAGACTGTGGTACATTAAGAGGTGTTGAAGTTGAACCATTGAAGAAGAATGATGAAGTTGTTGAAACTTTAGAAGATAGAATTGTAGGTCGTGTGGCATTAAATGACACATACAACCCTCAAACTGATGAACTATTAGTTGCAGCTGGCGATTTAATAGATGATAAAATTGCTAAGGCTATTGAAGAATCTCCAATTGAATCTTTAGAAGTACGTTCTCCATTAAGTTGTGAGGCTACTAAAGGTATCTGTGCTAAGTGTTACGGACGTAACCTTGCTACAGGTAAAATGGTTCAAAGAGGTGAAGCTGTTGGTGTAATTGCAGCACAGTCTATCGGTGAGCCAGGAACACAGTTAACATTACGTACATTCCACGTAGGTGGTATTGCAGGTAACATTTCAGAAGAGAATAAGTTAGCAGTTAAGTTTGATGGTATTGCTGAAATTGAAGATTTGAAAACTGTAAAAGGTGAAGATTCTGAAGGTAATATCGCAGATATCGTAATTTCTCGTACATCAGAAATTAAGTTAGTTGATAAGAAAACAGGAATCACTTTAAGCACAAATAATATTCCTTACGGTTCTACTATTTTCATTGAGAATGGTCAAGAATTAAAGAAAGGAGATGTGGTTTGTCAATGGGATCCATATAATGGTGTAATTATTTCAGAATTTGCTGGTAAAGTGAAGTATGAAAACATCGAACAAGGTGTAACTTATCAAGTAGAGATAGATGAGCAAACTGGATTCCAAGAAAAAGTAATTTCTGAATCTAGAAATAAAAAGTTAATCCCAACACTTCATATTGAAGATGGTAAAGGAGAAACTATTCGTTCGTACAACTTACCAGTTGGTGCTCACTTAATGATTGATGATGGTGAAAAGATTAAAGTTGGTAAAATTTTAGTAAAAATACCTCGTAAATCGGCTAAAGCTGGTGATATTACTGGTGGTCTTCCTCGTGTAACTGAGTTATTCGAAGCACGTAACCCATCTAATCCTGCTGTTGTAAGTGAGATTGATGGTGTGGTGTCTTTCGGAAAAATCAAGCGTGGTAACCGTGAAATTATCGTAGAGTCTAAATTAGGTGAGATTAAGAAATACTTAGTGAAACTATCTAATCAAATTCTTGTACAAGAAAATGATTATGTAAAAGCTGGTATGCCATTATCTGATGGTTCTATAACGCCTAACGACATTCTAAATATTAAAGGGCCTTCTGCGGTTCAGCAATATCTAGTAAATGAAGTGCAGGAAGTATACCGTTTACAAGGTGTGAAAATTAATGATAAGCACTTTGAAGTTGTAGTAAGGCAAATGATGCGTAAAGTTAGAATTATTGATTCTGGTGATACAATTTTCTTAGAAGATCAATTAGCTCATAAAGATGATTTCATTAAAGAGAATGATGAAATTTTTGGAATGAAAGTTATTGAAGATGCTGGAGAATCTACAAATTTAAAAGCAGGTCAGATAGTTTCGCCTCGTGAATTAAGAGACGAAAATTCTATTTTGCGAAGAGAAGACAAGAAACTTGTTGAAGCAAGAGATGCGAAACCAGCAACAGCAACACCTATATTACAAGGTATTACTAGAGCTTCGCTTCAAACAAAATCATTTATTTCTGCAGCATCGTTCCAGGAAACGACAAAAGTGTTGAATGAAGCAGCGGTTGCAGGGAAAGTTGATACTTTAGAAGGATTGAAAGAAAATGTAATTGTTGGTCATAGAATTCCAGCAGGTACAGGTATGAGAAATTATACTGATATCATAGTAGGTTCTAAAGAAGAGTTTGACGAAATGATGCAGGTAAAGCAAGAGATGAATTTTAATTAATAATTTGTCATTCCTGCGAAGGCAGGAATCTAATAAAACAAAAGCCTTCAAGTGAATTCACCTGAAGGCTTTTTTAATAAAAAATTAATAACTAATGGCAGACGAGAAAAACAAACAACAACAAGGGCAAATCAATATAGAATTGGATGAAAAAGTTGCAGAAGGGACGTATTCAAACTTAGCAATTATTAACCATTCAGTTTCTGAATTTGTAGTAGATTTTGTAAATATTATGCCTGGTGTTCCTAAGAATAAAGTCAAGTCTAGAATTATCTTAACACCACAACATGCTAAACGCTTATTAAAAGCTTTAGGGGATAATGTCTCTAGATTTGAAAGTGCACATGGTGAAATTAAAGATTACGAGCAACCACCAATTCCATTGAATTTTGGACCGACAGGGCAAGCTTAAATAAAAAATCCTTCGAACTTGATTCGAAGGATTTTTTATTTTATTCGATATACTGAATTAAACAGCTTGCTTTTCATGTTTTCTATGAAACTGTAAAGCACCAGAAGGGCACTTTTTTATTTGTTTGATAATATCTTCTGTATTGCCATCGTCCAGATTTATCCAAGGGATTATAGTATCACTAAATACATTTGACAATTCTCTGGCACATTTACCTGATAGTTTACAAATACAAGGATCGTAAGTTACGGTAATATCTTTGTTACTAAATTCTTTAGATTCTATTTTCATGGTTTCATCAATTTGGGGTTGATTTATAGTCTCAATTTATAAATGCTAATTTTTAAGGTTTAATAAAATCGTTAAATCACTTAAAACAAATGATTAAAGTGTAATTTTCGGTGAAATACACTTCTAAATTATTCATATTCAGAAGTAAAATGAAATTTAATACTTGGATATTTCTGTTGTGTCATCTGTAAGGAAAAGGCAGAATCTGCTAAAAACACCAATTGATTTTGTTTGTCTTTTGCTAAAAAACGCTGCTTCACTCTTAAAAACTCTTTGTATTCCTCATTCTTAGGATCTTCAGGTTCTACCCAACACGCTTTATGTACATTTAAATTCTCATATGTACATTTCGCCCCGTATTCATGTTCTAACCGATATTGAATAACTTCATATTGCAGTGCACCAACAGTACCAATTACTTTCCTTCCGTTCAATTCTAAAGTAAATAATTGAGCAACACCCTCATCCATAAGCTGATCAATACCTTTAAATAGCTGTTTAGCTTTCATAGGATCAGCATTATTAATATATCTAAAATGCTCGGGAGAAAAACTAGGAACACCTTTGTAATTGAGTACTTCGCCTTCAGTTAAAGTGTCTCCAATCTTAAATGTGCCAGTATCTTGTAACCCTACAATATCACCAGGGTAGGAGATATCAACTATTTCCTTTTTTTCGGCAAAAAAAGCATTAGGGCTTGAAAACTTCACTTTTTTATTATGCCTAACATGAAGATAAGGTGTATTTCGTTTAAATTCACCTGAAACAATTTTAACAAAAGCTAAACGGTTTCTATGGTTAGGATCCATATTAGCGTGAATCTTAAAAACAAAACCAGTAAACTTTTTCTCATCAGGTTTTACGAGGCGTTCTTCGCTATTTTTTGGTCTAGGTTTAGGCGCTATTTCCACAAAGCAGTCCAGTAATTCTCTAACGCCAAAGTTATTAAGTGCCGAACCAAAAAATACAGGTTGAAGATTTCCTTCTAAATAAGCATCTTTATCAAATTTTGGATATATACCTTCTACTAGTTCTATTTCCTCTCGTAAAGTATCTGCAGCAGTTTCTCCAACTAGTTTGTCTAATTCAGGGGAAGACAAATCTGAAATTTCAACAGTTTCTTCAATATCCTTTCTACTATCCCCGCTAAAGAGGTTAACGTTTTTCTCCCATAGGTTATAAATACCTTTAAATTCATATCCCATTCCGATAGGAAAACTTAATGGCGTAACTTTTAGTCCTAACTTTTGCTCAACTTCATCTAATAAATCAAATGCATCTTTTCCCTCTCTATCCAACTTATTTATGAAAACAATCATGGGAATGTTACGCATACGACAAACTTCAACAAGTTTTTCGGTTTGCTCCTCAACACCTTTGGCAACATCAATTACAACAATTACACTATCTACAGCTGTTAATGTTCTGAAGGTGTCTTCAGCAAAATCCTTATGTCCAGGTGTATCTAGAATATTGATTTTTATTCCGTCATATTCAAACGCTAAAACTGAGGTTGCTACCGAAATACCACGCTGGCGTTCAATCTCCATAAAGTCACTGGTAGCTCCTTTTTTTATCTTGTTACTTTTTACCGCACCAGCTTCTTGAATGGCGCCTCCAAAAAGTAATAACTTTTCCGTTAAAGTTGTTTTACCAGCATCTGGGTGAGAAATAATCCCAAAAGTACGTCTGCGTTGAATTTCTTTTATGAAAGACATGAATATTAAATTTCGGCAAATATAATTTTAAATAGTGATTATAAATAATATAGGTGACTTATCTTTTTATCTAGTGTCTTATTACTAACTGAGCTAAATTGATAGAATATGTTTAATTAAGGTTTTTGCGTATATATTGCGTAGTCACTATAAAACGTCACTAAAGCTTAATTTAATATTTTGTCATAAATAATTTTGACATTTATATCAGATTTATGATTGTAAATAAATTTGCATAATTATTAACAAATGTTAATTTTGTGTATTGCTATTTAATCTCTCTTGTTATTCTCTCTTTAATAATGAAAACATTTATAACCTATACTCTGTATAAATTGGCTAAAGCGATTTATATGCGCACTTTGTTATTAATTGGTTTTCGATAATAATTCATCCGCTAAATATGAAAAATAACACTCAACTTGAACATAGTGTTTATAAGGTTTTTAAAAATCAAATTAGAAATAGAACAGTTTTTAGTATTCTATTTTTTCTCTTGACTTTTTCGCAGTATTCGTTTGCACAGTTACATTCTACTGTTTCTTGCAATAATTCTGTCGCTTCAGGAACGCTAATCTGGGAGACAGCCCCAACAAATTCAAGTGAATTCGATTGGACGCCAGATGGTGCACTTACTAATACATTTAATAATATTTCTGGTAGTGGTGTTAATGCCACTATTTCTTTTTCAGGAGATACGGGAACATTATCCGGATGGAATTTTGGAGGAGGAGATACTCCAGAGGTTGATTTTGATAACGGAACAGAAGCATTACAGTTTTTTACAACTGGATTTAATGCAACTGGCATAACAATTACTATTACATTTTCACAACCAGTAAATGCAGTTGGTTTTGATTTGGGGCATGTAAATGGACAAGGTCCAAATGGAGATAGTTATACCATTACTGCTTCTGAAGTAGGAGGTGGAACACTTTTTCCAACTTTTACAGAATCAGCAACACCATCTTATACAACCAATACTTCAGGTTTTGTTGATTCAAACAATAACAGTACTGCTGGGGACAACGATGAAGTTGGTGTTAATTTTTCAAGCTCTAACGGTATTAATTCAATAACGTTGGTTTGGGATGAATGTACGGCATGTACAGCGGGTACGGTGCACGGTTCCTCTATTAAGGATATTAGCTTTTGTGTTTCTGCAGACCCTTGTGATCCTCTGGCATCAGGAAATCCAGATAGCGATTTGGATGGTTTAAGTGATATTTGTGATGACGATGATGATAATGATGGGATTCTAGACATTAATGAAGGATTTTCAACAACAAATAGCTCTGCACCTGCGTGTGGATCTCAAACTGTATTAAACTTTAATAATGCTTTTACCGAGGAGCCAGGTGGAGATGGTAATAATACCACTTTTTTACAGGGAGAAACATTTAGATTTCCTAGTGTTGCTGCAGGTATTGATGCCTTAGTAACCATAGTAACATTAAATGGAACAACTTTACCAACTTTAGATGATAATGGCTCTAATCCTAATTCTTTTCAACCACAATCAGCCTTCAATTTAACTAATATAGGAGATCAAGCATATACTGAGTTTAGATTCGATTTTGTATCAACAGGAGGAACTGTGGGAGTTAATGATGTTATTATTCCAGAATTCTTTGTGAATTTTAATGATGTTGATGGAAATAGTAACTATGGAGAACAAAACTGGTCGCAATTACCTGTTGGATATTTTGTTGATGATCCTACAGAGTTAACAATAAACACAGTTGATAATTTTGTTGTTGGTACCTCAGGTGTTAATGAATATCCTGGAGTAACTAATACTTTCCCTCAAGTAAATTATGCAACTCAACATTCAGGTAAATCCTCTTACACAATTCGTTTGGGTGTTATAGCAAGGGTAGCTGGGGCATCAGCTGGTGGACGACAGCATAATGTTGAATTCGATTGTGCTTCAAATTTCTCAAACCCTTCAAGCACAACAACAGTTGATACTGATGGAGATGGGATTGCGGATCATTTAGATACGGATAGTGATGATGATGGGTGTCCTGATGCAGTTGAAGGCTCATTATCTATTTTGTCTTCTCAATTAGATGGCAATGATAGAATACCTGGACCTGTAAGTTCAAATGGTGTTCCAAATGCTGCAAATGGCGGAAGTGGTCAAGGAGCTGGAAGTTCAACTAATGCAAGTATATCTGCTTGCGAACCAACCGCAGTAGATGATACTGCCAGTGTAGATGAAGACGATACGGTAAACATCGTAGTATTAGACGACGATAATTTTGGAGGTGATGGCCCAAGTACAGGTACCATAAGTATCACAACGCCACCAACTAATGGAACAGCGACAGTAAATGATGGCGGTACACCAAATGATCCAACGGATGATACGATAGATTACACACCAAATGCCGACTATAACGGTCCAGACCAAATCACCTATGAGATATGTGATGCCGATGGCGATTGTGTAACAGCAGTAGTTGATATCACGGTAGATCCAGTAGATGACACTCCAACCGCAGTAGATGATACTGCCAGTGTAGATGAAGACGATACGGTAAACATCGTAGTATTAGACGACGATAATTTTGGAGGTGATGGCCCAAGTACAGGTACCATAAGTATCACAACGCCACCCACCAACGGAACAGCGACAGTAAATGATGGCGGTACACCAAATGATCCAACGGATGATACGATAGATTACACACCAAATGCCGACTATAACGGTCCAGACCAAATCACCTATGAGATATGTGATGCCGATGGCGATTGTGTAACAGCAGTAGTTGATATCACGGTAGATCCAGTAGATGACACTCCAACCGCAGTAGATGATACTGCCAGTGTAGATGAAGACGATACGGTAAACATCGTAGTATTAGACGACGATAATTTTGGAGGTGATGGCCCAAGTACAGGTACCATAAGTATCACAACGCCACCAACTAATGGAACAGCGACAGTAAATGATGGCGGTACACCAAATGATCCAACGGATGATACGATAGATTACACACCAAATGCCGACTATAACGGTCCAGACCAAATCACCTATGAGATATGTGATGCCGATGGCGATTGTGTAACAGCAGTAGTTGATATCACGGTAGATCCAGTAGATGACACTCCAACCGCAGTAGATGATACTGCCAGTGTAGATGAAGACGATACGGTAAACATCGTAGTATTAGACGACGATAATTTTGGAGGTGATGGCCCAAGTACAGGTACCATAAGTATCACAACGCCACCCACCAACGGAACAGCGACAGTAAATGATGGCGGTACACCAAATGATCCAACGGATGATACGATAGATTACACACCAAATGCCGACTATAACGGTCCAGACCAAATCACCTATGAGATATGTGATGCCGATGGCGATTGTGTAACAGCAGTAGTTGATATCACGGTAGATCCAGTAGATGACACTCCAACCGCAGTAGATGATACTGCCAGTGTAGATGAAGACGATACGGTAAACATCGTAGTATTAGACGACGATAATTTTGGAGGTGATGGCCCAAGTACAGGTACCATAAGTATCACAACGCCACCAACTAATGGAACAGCGACAGTAAATGATGGCGGTACACCAAATGATCCAACGGATGATACGATAGATTACACACCAAATGCCGACTATAACGGTCCAGACCAAATCACCTATGAGATATGTGATGCCGATGGCGATTGTGTAACAGCAGTAGTTGATATCACGGTAGATCCAGTAGATGACACTCCAACCGCAGTAGATGATACTGCCAGTGTAGATGAAGACGATACGGTAAACATCGTAGTATTAGACGACGATAATTTTGGAGGTGATGGCCCAAGTACAGGTACCATAAGTATCACAACGCCACCAACTAATGGAACAGCGACAGTAAATGATGGCGGTACACCAAATGATCCAACGGATGATACGATAGATTACACACCAAATGCCGACTATAACGGTCCAGACCAAATCACCTATGAGATATGTGATGCCGATGGCGATTGTGTAACAGCAGTAGTTGATATCACGGTAGATCCAGTAGATGACACTCCAACCGCAGTAGATGATACTGCCAGTGTAGATGAAGACGATACGGTAAACATCGTAGTATTAGACGACGATAATTTTGGAGGTGATGGCCCAAGTACAGGTACCATAAGTATCACAACGCCACCAACTAATGGAACAGCGACAGTAAATGATGGCGGTACACCAAATGATCCAACGGATGATACGATAGATTACACACCAAATGCCGACTATAACGGTCCAGACCAAATCACCTATGAGATATGTGATGCCGATGGCGATTGTGTAACAGCAGTAGTTGATATCACGGTAGATCCAGTAGATGACACTCCAACCGCAGTAGATGATACTGCCAGTGTAGATGAAGACGATACGGTAAACATCGTAGTATTAGACGACGATAATTTTGGAGGTGATGGCCCAAGTACAGGTACCATAAGTATCACAACGCCACCAACTAATGGAACAGCGACAGTAAATGATGGCGGTACACCAAATGATCCAACGGATGATACGATAGATTACACACCAAATGCCGACTATAACGGTCCAGACCAAATCACCTATGAGATATGTGATGCCGATGGCGATTGTGTAACAGCAGTAGTTGATATCACGGTAGATCCAGTAGATGACACCCCAACCGCAGTAGATGATACTGCCAGTGTAGATGAAGACGATACGGTAAACATCGTAGTATTAGACGACGATAATTTTGGAGGTGATGGCCCAAGTACAGGTACCATAAGTATCACAACGCCACCCACCAACGGAACAGCGACAGTAAATGATGGCGGTACACCAAATGATCCAACGGATGATACGATAGATTACACACCAAATGCCGACTATAACGGTCCAGACCAAATCACCTATGAGATATGTGATGCCGATGGCGATTGTGTAACAGCAGTAGTTGATATCACGGTAGATCCAGTAGATGACACTCCAACCGCAGTAGATGATACTGCCAGTGTAGATGAAGACGATACGGTAAACATCGTAGTATTAGACGACGATAATTTTGGAGGTGATGGCCCAAGTACAGGTACCATAAGTATCACAACGCCACCAACTAATGGAACAGCGACAGTAAATGATGGCGGTACACCAAATGATCCAACGGATGATACGATAGATTACACACCAAATGCCGACTATAACGGTCCAGACCAAATCACCTATGAGATATGTGATGCCGATGGCGATTGTGTAACAGCAGTAGTTGATATCACGGTAGATCCAGTAGATGACACTCCAACCGCAGTAGATGATACTGCCAGTGTAGATGAAGACGATACGGTAAACATCGTAGTATTAGACGACGATAATTTTGGAGGTGATGGCCCAAGTACAGGTACCATAAGTATCACAACGCCACCCACCAACGGAACAGCGACAGTAAATGATGGCGGTACACCAAATGATCCAACGGATGATACGATAGATTACACACCAAATGCCGACTATAACGGTCCAGACCAAATCACCTATGAGATATGTGATGCCGATGGCGATTGTGTAACAGCAGTAGTTGATATCACGGTAGATCCAGTAGATGACACTCCAACCGCAGTAGATGATACTGCCAGTGTAGATGAAGACGATACGGTAAACATCGTAGTATTAGACGACGATAATTTTGGAGGTGATGGCCCAAGTACAGGTACCATAAGTATCACAACGCCACCAACTAATGGAACAGCGACAGTAAATGATGGCGGTACACCAAATGATCCAACGGATGATACGATAGATTACACACCAAATGCCGACTATAACGGTCCAGACCAAATCACCTATGAGATATGTGATGCCGATGGCGATTGTGTAACAGCAGTAGTTGATATCACGGTAGATCCAGTAGATGACACTCCAACCGCAGTAGATGATACTGCCAGTGTAGATGAAGACGATACGGTAAACATCGTAGTATTAGACGACGATAATTTTGGAGGTGATGGCCCAAGTACAGGTACCATAAGTATCACAACGCCACCAACTAATGGAACAGCGACAGTAAATGATGGCGGTACACCAAATGATCCAACGGATGATACGATAGATTACACACCAAATGCCGACTATAACGGTCCAGACCAAATCACCTATGAGATATGTGATGCCGATGGCGATTGTGTAACAGCAGTAGTTGATATCACGGTAGATCCAGTAGATGACACTCCAACCGCAGTAGATGATACTGCCAGTGTAGATGAAGACGATACGGTAAACATCGTAGTATTAGACGACGATAATTTTGGAGGTGATGGCCCAAGTACAGGTACCATAAGTATCACAACGCCACCAACTAATGGAACAGCGACAGTAAATGATGGCGGTACACCAAATGATCCAACGGATGATACGATAGATTACACACCAAATGCCGACTATAACGGTCCAGACCAAATCACCTATGAGATATGTGATGCCGATGGCGATTGTGTAACAGCAGTAGTTGATATCACGGTAGATCCAGTAGATGACACCCCAACCGCAGTAGATGATACTGCCAGTGTAGATGAAGACGATACGGTAAACATCGTAGTATTAGACGACGATAATTTTGGAGGTGATGGCCCAAGTACAGGTACCATAAGTATCACAACGCCACCAACTAATGGAACAGCGACAGTAAATGATGGCGGTACACCAAATGATCCAACGGATGATACGATAGATTACACACCAAATGCCGACTATAACGGTCCAGACCAAATCACCTATGAGATATGTGATGCAGACGGTGATTGTGATCCAGCAGTAATAGACGTTACAGTAAATTCAGTAGATGATAGTCCTATCGCAAACAATGATGCTGGATCAACTAATGAAGATGTTGATGTGATTGTTAATGTTACAGGAAATGATACTGATGCAGATGGTACTATAGATGATGCAACTGTAGATTTAGATCCATCGACTCCAGGACAGCAAAGTACCTTTACAGTACCAGGCGAAGGTACATTTACTGATAATGGAGATGGAACTGTTACTTTTGATCCTGTACCTGGATATAATAATGGGACTACTACAATTACATATACGGTAAACGATAATGATGGTAATATATCTAATGAGGCAACTATATCTGTAACGATACCAGCCTGTCCAAGTTCTTTAGACAGTGATGGCGATGGACTTACAGATTGTGAAGAAACCACAGGAATCGATGATCCAAGTACACCAGATGATCCAACAACGTTCCCAGGCGGACCAACAAGTGATCCAAACGATGCTTGTGATCCAATCGGCATCAATACAACAGATTCAGATGGTGATGGACTTACGGATTGTGAAGAGACGACAGGAATAGATGATCCAAGTACACCAGATGATCCAACAACGTTCCCGGGCGGACCAACAAGTGATCCAAACGATGCTTGTGATCCAATAGGCATCAATACAACAGATTCAGATGGTGATGGACTTACGGATTGTGAGGAGACGACAGGAATAGATGATCCAAGTACACCAGATGATCCAACAACATTCCCAGGCGGACCAACGAGCGATCCAAACGATGCTTGTGATCCGATAGGAATAGACACTACAGATTCAGACGGTGATGGATTAACAGATTGTGAAGAAACCACAGGAATAGATGATCCGAGTACACCAGACGATCCAACAACATTCCCTGGTGGACCAACAAGTGATCCAAACGATGCTTGTGATCCAATCGGCATCAATACAACAGATTCAGATGGTGATGGATTAACAGATTGTGAAGAAACCACAGGAATAGATGATCCGAGTACACCAGACGATCCAACAACATTCCCAGGAGGACCAACAAGTGATCCAAATGATGCTTGTGATCCGATAGGCATTAATACAACAGATTCAGATGGCGATGGACTTACAGATTGTGAAGAAACCACAGGAATCGATGATCCAAGTACACCAGATGATCCAACAACGTTCCCAGGCGGACCAACAAGTGATCCAAATGATGCTTGTGACCCAATCGGTATCAATACAACAGATTCAGATGGTGATGGACTTACGGATTGTGAGGAGACGACAGGAATAGATGATCCAAGTACACCAGACGATCCAACAACGTTCCCAGGCGTACCAACAAGTGATCCAAACGATGCTTGTGATCCAATCGGCATTAATACAACAGATTCAGATGGTGATGGACTTACGGATTGTGAGGAGACGACAGGAATAGATGATCCAAGTACACCAGATGATCCAACAACGTTCCCAGGCGGACCAACAAGTGATCCAAATGATGCTTGTGATCCGATAGGCATCAATACAACAGATAGTGATGGTGATGGATTAACAGATTGTGAGGAAACCACAGGAATCGATGATCCAGGAACTCCTGGTATCCCTACAGGACCTAGTAATCCAACAGATCCATGTGATCCAGATTCATCAAATTGCCCACCAATAGCTAATAATGATGGAGGAACAACTGATCCAGGAATAGCAATAATTATTGATATAACAGTAAATGATACTGACCCTAACGGAATAGTAGAAGATTCGACATTAGATTTAGATCCGTCAACACCAGGACAACAAGGGACATTTACAGTGCCAGGAGAAGGCGTATTTACTGATAATGGCGATGGAACCGTAACATTTACTCCTGAAATAGGTTATACAAATGGGACAACTACAATAACTTATACTGTTGATGATGATGAAGGTAATACTTCGAATGAAGCAACAATCACTGTTGTAGTTCCTTTATGTACTTCTTTAGCTGATACTGATGGCGATGGATTAACAGATTGTGAAGAACTTACAGGAATCGATGATCCAAGTACACCAGATGATCCAACAACGTTCCCAGGAGGACCAACAAGTGATCCAAATGATGCTTGTGATCCAATCGGCATTAATACAACAGATTCAGACGGCGATGGATTAACAGATTGTGAGGAAACCACAGGGATCGATGATCCAAGCACACCAGACGATCCAACAACATTCCCAGGCGGACCAACAAGTGATCCAAATGATGCTTGTGATCCAATCGGAATTAATACAACAGATTCAGACGGCGATGGACTTACAGATTGTGAGGAAACCACAGGAATCGATGATCCAAGCACACCAGACGATCCAACAACATTCCCAGGCGGACCAACAAGTGATCCAAATGATGCTTGTGACCCAATCGGCATTAATACAACAGATTCAGACGGTGATGGACTTACAGATTGTGAAGAGACGACAGGAATAGACGATCCAAGTACACCAGATGATCCAACAACATTCCCAGGTGGACCAACAAGTGATCCAAGCGATGCTTGTGATCCAATCGGCATTAATACAACAGATTCAGACGGCGATGGACTTACAGATTGTGAAGAAACCACAGGAATCGATGATCCAAGTACACCAGACGATCCAACAACATTCCCAGGTGGACCAACAAGTGATCCAAACGATGCTTGTGATCCAATCGGCATTAATACAACAGATTCAGACGGTGATGGACTTACAGATTGTGAAGAGACGACAGGAATAGACGATCCAAGTACACCAGATGATCCAACAACGTTCCCAGGCGGACCAACAAGTGATCCAAACGATCCATGTGATCCAATCGGCATCAATACAACAGATTCAGACGGTGATGGACTTACAGATTGTGAAGAGACGACAGGAATAGACGATCCAAGTACACCAGATGATCCAACAACGTTCCCGGGCGGACCAACAAGTGATCCAAACGATGCTTGTGATCCAATCGGCATTAATACAACAGATTCAGACGGTGATGGATTAACAGATTGTGAGGAAACCACAGGAATCGATGATCCAAGTACACCAGATGATCCAACAACGTTCCCGGGCGGACCAACAAGTGATCCAAATGATGCTTGTGATCCAATCGGCATTAATACAACAGATTCAGACGGTGATGGACTTACGGATTGTGAAGAAACCACAGGAATCGATGATCCAAGTACACCAGATGATCCAACAACGTTCCCAGGCGGACCAACAAGTGATCCAAACGATGCTTGTGATCCAATCGGCATCAATACAACAGATTCAGATGGCGATGGATTAACAGATTGTGAAGAGACGACAGGAATAGACGATTCAAGTACACCAGATGATCCAACAACGTTCCCAGGCGGACCAACAAGTGATCCAAACGATGCTTGTGATCCAATCGGCATTAATACAACAGATTCAGATGGTGATGGACTTACAGATTGTGAGGAGACGACAGGAATAGATGATCCAAGTACACCAGATGATCCAACAACGTTCCCAGGCGGACCAACAAGTGATCCAAACGATGCTTGTGATCCGATAGGCATCAATACAACAGATAGTGATGGCGATGGACTTACAGATTGTGAGGAGACGACAGGAATAGACGATCCAAGTACGCCAGATGATCCAACAACGTTCCCAGGAGGACCAACAAGTGATCCAAACGATGCTTGTGATCCAATCGGCATTAATACAACAGATTCAGACGGTGATGGGTTAACAGATTGTGAAGAAACCACAGGAATCGATGATCCAAGTACACCAGATGATCCAACAACATTCCCAGGTGGACCAACAAGTGATCCAAACGATGCTTGTGATCCAATCGGCATTAATACAACAGATTCAGACGGTGATGGGTTAACAGATTGTGAAGAAACCACAGGAATAGATGATCCGAGTACACCAGATGATCCAACAACGTTCCCAGGAGGACCAACAAGTGATCCAAACGATGCTTGTGATCCAATCGGCATTAATACAACAGATTCAGACGGTGATGGGTTAACAGATTGTGAAGAAACCACAGGAATCGATGATCCAGGGACTACAACAGTACCTACAGGAACTTCTGATCCGAACGACCCATGCGATCCAATTATAACTGGGTGTGAAGCATCAATAACAGTTACTAAGGTAGCCGATGTTCGAGGAACTTCTCTAGGGGATCGAATAGATTACACTATTGAGGTGGAGAATACAGGTGATTTTGACTTGACAGGAATTTCACTTGTAGATACGTTTACAGATGCTAATGGTAATTCGATTTCACTAACAGAAGAGCCAACATTTGTAAGTGCAAGCTTAGGTAGTCCTGAAGGCACATTGCTTGTAGGTGAGGTGGCTACATATAATGCAAGTTTCACTATAACTCAAGCAGCTATTAATGCTGGTGGAGTAAGTAACAGTGTTGTAGCTTCAGGTGCAAATCCGCGTTCAGGAGCTGTATCTGATACTAGCGACGATGGTGACGATTTAGATGGTAATTCATCGGATGATCCAACATTTACAGAGCTTGGTTGTTTACTCATATTTAATGAGTTCTCACCTAATGGTGATGGTGTTAATGATACTTTAATTATCAACTGTATTTCAAACTTCCCTAATAACAAGTTAGAAGTTTATAATAGGTGGGGTAATTTAGTTTACGTGAAACGCAGCTATAATAATGATTGGGATGGAACATCTAATGGACGTGCAACTGTAAATGCAGATGAAAAATTACCACCAGGTACGTATTATTATGTCTTGGATTTTGGAGATGGCTCTAAACCAAAAGTAGGATGGTTATACATAAATAGATAATAAGTAAACAGCTAAAGAATTAAAAAGATGATACAGAAAACATCATTCATAAAAAGTTTAATTTTAGTAGTGTTTACTGCACTATTAAGTTTAGAAACTCAAGCACAACAAGATCCGCAGTATACGCAGTATATGTATAACACTATGAGTGTAAATGCTGCTTATGCTGGTCAAAGAGACGTTTTAAGTGCAACAGCATTGTATAGAACGCAATGGGTTGGTATAGATGGCGCACCCAAAACAGTAACTTTTGGCATTCATTCACCATTAAAAAATGAGAGATTAGGTTTAGGATTAAATATTGTTAGTGATCAACTAGGTCCAGCGGAAGAAACTAGTATAGATTTAAATTTCTCTTATTCAATTCCTGTTAATGATTCAGGTGATTTAGAACTATCTTTTGGTTTAAAGGGAGGTTTACATATTTTAGATACCGATTGGAGTAAAGGTTTATTTCAAAACCCAGATAGGTTATTTAACGAGAATATTAATTTGATATCTCCAACTTTAGGAGCTGCGTTATATTTACATTCTGATAGATGGTATTTAGGTCTGTCTGCACCAAATATGTTTACAACAGAGCATTATGATGATTTTCAGGAATCGATAGCTACAGAGCGTTTACATTACTTTTTAATAGGTGGTTATGTTTTTGATTTAAGCGAAAACACAAAGTTAAAACCAGCCTTTTTAGTAAAAGGTGTATCTGGAGCACCACTGATTGCTGATTTATCTGTTAATGCCTTGTTTAATGATAAGTTCACCTTAGGTTTGGCTTATCGATGGGATGATTCTGTAAGTGGTCTAGTAGGTTTTCAAATTACACCAGGTTTATTTGCAGGTTATGCTTATGATGCAACAACCACTGCATTAAACAACTATAACAGTGGAACACATGAAATTATGTTAAGGTTTGAGTTACAACAAATAGGTAAAATCTTATCACCAAGATTCTTCTAAAAGACAAGAGACATGAAAAAAAGAATATATATACTTGCCATAATAACTGTTTTTACATCTGGAATTTCACTTGCTCAAAAAGGAAAAATATCAAGCGCTGTAAAAAAGTATGAAAAGCTATCTTATGTAGCGTCTAGAAATGACCTTTTGGAATTGGCAAATAGGGAAGATGCTTCTCCTGAAGTAATTGAAAAATTAGCGAATACCTTCTATTTTAATAGTGAAATGGATGATGCCGCAAAGTGGTATGAAAAATTGGTTAATTCAAATCCACAAACCAATCCTGAAAACTATTTTAGATATGCACAAGCGCTAAAAGCTAAAAATAACTATAAAGAAGCAGATGAAGCACTTAGAACTTTTGCAACTCTAAGACCAGACGATTCCAGGGGTATTAAGTTTTTAAACAATACTGATTATCTTGAAGTAATTGAAACAGTGTCTCAAGATTATATGTTAGAAAATCTAGATATCAATACCGCATTTTCTGATTTCGGAGCTTCTTTATATAAGGACAACCTTATTTTTGCGTCCTCTAGAGATGAAGATGAGAAAATTTATAGTTGGAATGCACAACCATTTTTGGACTTATTTGAATTAGATAGCGAAGGTAATGTTCAAGAAGTAGCAGGAGATATTAATACGAAGTATCACGAGTCTTCAACTGCCTTTACAAAGGATGGTACAACGGTTTATTTCACTAGAAACAACTACTATAACGGAAGGTTTAAAAAGAATAGTGAGAATACACATGCTTTAAAAATTTACAAAGCCACTTTAGTTGATGGGAAATGGACTAATATACTATCAATGCCATTTAATAATGATGAATATAGTGTTGCACATCCTACTTTAAGTGTAGATGAGAAAAAGCTATATTTTGCTTCAGATATGCCAGGAACAAAAGGAATGTCTGATATTTTTGTTGTGGATATAAACGAAGATGGCACTTATGGAACACCTCTAAACTTGGGGTCTAAGATTAATACAGAGGGAAGAGAGAATTTTCCATATGTAAGCGACAAAGGTATTTTGTATTTTTCATCTGATGGTCATTTAGGACTTGGAGGTTTGGATGTTTTTAAAATAAAAGCAGACAATATTTCGGATGATATTTTAAAGAATGTTGGAAAACCAATTAATAGCTCAAAAGACGATTTTGCGCTTATCATAAATGAATCTTCTCGTAAAGGCTATATTTCTTCAAACAGAGATGGAGGCAAAGGCGATGATGATATTTACAGTTTCGAAATACCAGATTGTGAATATATTATAGAAGGAACTGTTGTTGACAAGCGTACCAACGAAATTTTGGCGAATACAGAAGTTACTTTAAAAGACGAAAATAATAATGTATTAGAATCTATCAAAAGTGATGATAAAGGTGCGTTTCAGTTTAATCTAAGTTGTAAAGAACAAACCTATATAGTTGAGGCGCAAAAAGAAAAATACGAAGATGATTTTACTGACTTCACAGTAGATACTAAAGCGAAAAATTCAAAATTAAAATTGGCCCTTGAGCCTAGTGCAGCAGGGATAGGAACCGATTTGGCGTTGTTATTAAATTTGAATCCTATTTATTTTGATTATGATAAATCATTTATCCGTCCAGATGCAGAAATCGAGTTAGCTAAGGTTATAAAATATATGCAAGAATATCCAAGTGTTAAAATCGACGTTCGCTCACATACAGATTCTAGAGGACGGGATGCTTATAATTTGGCATTATCAGAACGTCGAAATAAATCTACGAAAGAGTATATCATTAATAAAGGCGGTATTTCAGCGGATAGAATATCGGGCAATGGCTATGGAGAAACGCGATTAACAAACCGCTGTTCCAATGGTGTTAAGTGTTCTAAAGAAGAACATCAAGCTAATCGTAGAAGTGAATTTATTGTTGTAGAAAACTAATAATACTAACCATCAACTTAAAAAGCATCTAGATTTATTTAGGTGCTTTTTTTTATTTAATCAAATAGCAATAAAACAAGTAATATTTTGTTCGTATTTTTGCTAAACTATGAAATGAGCTAGAGTTGTTAGTATATATTTTGCCAATTGTTTGTTTGCAAATTACATCTAACTTCGTTAAAAAAAATTGAGAGATGATAGAAGAAAAAGTAATTCTTGTTAATGAGCAAGATGAGCAAATTGGCTTAATGCCCAAGATGGAAGCTCATAAAAAGGCCCTATTGCACCGTGCGTTTTCAGTATTTATTTTTAATGATGATAACGAATTAATGTTGCAACAAAGGGCTCTTGATAAATACCATTCTCCAGGACTTTGGACGAATACTTGTTGTAGTCATCAGAGAGATGGGGAAACAAATATTGAAGCAGGAAAACGAAGGCTACAAGAAGAAATGGGCTTTGTTGTAGATTTAAAAGAGTCTATTTCGTTTATTTATAAAGCACCTTTTGATAATGGATTAACAGAACATGAATACGATCATGTTTTATTAGGAAACTACAATGGTGATCCAAAAATTAATAAATATGAAGTTGCTGATTGGAAATGGATGCCCTTAGAAGAAGTAAAGGTTGATATATCTTTACGTCCTGAACATTATACGGCGTGGTTTAAAGTGATTTTCGATAAATTCTACCAACATATAAATATTAAATAATGAAAGTAACAGTTAGTAGAAAAGCACATTTTAATGCAGCGCATAGGTTGTATAGAAAAGATTGGAGTTTTGAAAAAAATGATGAAGTTTTCGGTAAATGCAATAATCCTAATTTTCATGGTCATAATTATGAATTAATCGTTAGCGTTACTGGAGAGATTGATAAAAAAACAGGATACGTTATTGATATGAAAATTTTAAAAGATATCATTAAAAGTGAAGTTGAAGACGCTTTTGATCATAAAAATTTAAATATTGAAGTACCAGAATTTAAAGAATTAAACCCTACAGCTGAAAACATTTCGGTTGTAATTTATAATAAAATGAAATCTAAATTAAGTAGTGATTTAGACCTAGAAATTACCCTCTATGAAACTCCTCGAAATTTCGTAACATATTCAGGAAAATAGATATGAATAAAAATTTATACCCAATAAAATTCACTCCAATTTTAAAAGATAAAATATGGGGAGGACAAAAATTAAAAACTTTACTGAATAAGCAATCTGACTTACCTAACATTGGTGAAAGTTGGGAAATTAGTGATGTTGAAGGTGATACATCAATAGTTTCAAACGGAAGTTTAAAAGGAAAATCATTAAAACACTTATTAGAAGCGTATAAAAGTGATTTGCTTGGAAACAAAAACTATGAGGTATTTGGAGATAAGTTTCCTTTGTTAATAAAATTTATTGATGCCAAAGAAGATTTATCCATTCAATTACACCCTAATGATGATTTAGCGGCAAAGCGTCATAACTCTTTTGGAAAAACCGAAATGTGGTACGTTTTTCAGGCAGATGAAGATTCTAACTTAATTGTAGGATTTAATCAACCTGTAACACCTGAAAAATATTTAGAACACTTAGAAAATAAAACTTTAACCGAAATTTTAAATTTCGATAAAGTAAAAACAGGTGATACTTATTTTATTGAAGTAGGTAGAGTTCATGCTATTGGAGCAGGTGTTATGGTAGCTGAAATTCAACAGACAAGTGATATTACTTATAGAGTATATGATTGGGATAGAGTAGACGATGAAGGCAATGAAAGGGAGTTGCATAACGATTTGGCTATTGATGCCATTGATTTTGATATGCCGGATAATTTTAGGGTAACATATTCAAAAGAAGAAAATCAATCAAATGAAATGGTGAGTTGCCCATACTTTAATACCAGTTACTTAAAAGTAAATACAACTTTAGAACGAGTAAATGATAAAGATTCTTTTTTCATTTACATGTGTGTTGATGGAGAAGCCAAAATCACAGCCAATGGTGTTTCGGAAACTATAAAAAAAGGGGAGACGTTATTACTTCCAGCAGCAATTAAATCATATAATATTACTTCCGAAAGTGCTACGCTATTGGAAGTTTATGTTTAATTTTACAACGAATAAATAATATATAAAAATTATGGCAAGTGTTAGAGATCTTAAAAAAGATATAAATTACGTTTTAGGAGATATTATTGAAGCAGTGTATGTTTGGGAATACCAAAATACAGATAAGGATACAAAAAAGAGTGAGGCTATTATAGACGAAGCTATTGAGACATTTGATGAGTTAATTGCAAAGGTGAATGATAGAAGTGTTGAAAACAAGAAAGCCCACTTTAAAGCAATTAATGAGGAGTTGGAGAATAAAGGACGAGCATTAATTGAAAAAATTAACAAACTAGGATAATTTTTTTCAATTAATTTGTTGCAAATATTATTTTACAAATTATATTTGCCACCGCAAACGCCGATATAGCTCAGCTGGCTAGAGCAGCTGATTTGTAATCAGCAGGTCGTGGGTTCGAGTCCCTCTATCGGCTCTATTAAATTTTACAAGTGCAAAAAAAACCTCAAAACTTAGTTTTGAGGTTTTTTTATTCTTATTCTTCTTGTTTGCGTTCTTTTATAAATTTTTGAAGTTCCTTCCCATACTTAGAATCCTTAATTTTTGGAGTAAGGGATTTATGTATCGTGTCTAGCAAAGTTAAGTTAGCATTATAAATTTCTGAAAGTGCTAAATAAGGGGCAACCTCACTATCCTTATGGTTTAATGCAAAATTCACTGTTTGTAAATATTTGTTTTTGATAAGACTAGTCTCTTTCTTTTGTAAAGATTTTAATAGTGCAGTGTCTTGTCCAGCTTCAAAACGTTCCTTTATCAAATCTAGATTTCTGTTATTTAAACGGGACATTAATTTCCGATACTCTTCTAATACTTTTTGTTGTTTTGAACCTTTGATGTCGGCGTCAACAACAAAATTTTTCAACGTAGTATTTATTTCGACGATACCTTTATCTGTAAAAAAACTAATTCTATCTTCTTCCTTAGAGTTTTTGTCAAGATCTAAAAAGAATAAATCAGGCTCTTCTAAGTCGGCATATAATTCAAATTCAGAATTACCATTTACAATTACAGAGTCTACTGTTATAATAACTGTATCTAGTGCACGTTTAAGATAAACAGTTCCTTTTTTTAGGCCTTTAATATTGGTTTTTACTACTAAATCTTTTGGATTGTTCGAGCATGCCACCATCATACCGACTAAAAAAAGTATATATAGTTTTTTCATTATAGAATAAGTGTTTAAGAGCGCAAATATGCTAAATAATTTTTAAAGTTACCCTATAGAAACTAATTCCATTAGGTGCGCGCAAAGTAACGCTGCAAATGTACCAATAGCATAACCCACAACGGCTAGTAAAACACCAACTGTAGCCAAAGATGGATGAAATGCTGCCGCCACAACAGGGGCCGAAGCTGCACCTCCTACATTTGCTTTACTACCAACAGCCAAAAAGAAATAAGGAGCTCTAATAAGTTTTGCAACAACAATAAGCAATGTTACATGAATTGCCATCCAAATAAGTCCAACGAGCAATAATCCAGGGTTTTCTAGTACAGATCCTAAATCCATCTTCATACCTATACTGGCTACTAAAATGTAAATAAAAATACTCCCTATTTTACTAGAACCGGTACCTTCATATTTTTTCATTTTTGTAAACGATAGAATTATCCCAATAATTGTTGCAATAGTAATCATCCAAAAGAATGTAGAAGCAAAAGAAGCGAGTGCAGAGGTTTTATCATTAAAAACTTCAAAGTTATCGGTTAAAAACGTTGCGATTCGCGTAGATCCTAAATGAGATATACCAACAGCTGTAAATGCAATTCCCAACATTATCATATAATCTGTTAAATTTGGGTTTCTTAATACACTCTTTTCATAACTAATTACTTTTTCCTTTAGCGCTTCGATAGCAGAATTATCAGCTTTAAGCCATTTATCAATTTTTTCCTTTTTACCAATACCAAATAATAATATAGCCATCCATAATTGAGCAACGACAATATCTACTAACACCATTGCACCATATTTTTTCGGGTTGTATTCAAAAATCTCATACATGGCAGTCTGATTTGCACCACCACCAATCCAACTCCCAGCTAAAGTAGACAGTCCTCTCCATACTGCATCGAAATCTGCACCTCCAACAGTTTCAGGACTAAAAATGGATACAATAAGAATAGCAATGGGTCCGCCAATAACAACACCTATTGTACCAGTAAAAAACATAATTAGAGCTTTAGGTCCTAAATTGAAGACCGACTTTAGGTCTAAGCTTAAAGTCATTAAAACAATAGCGGCAGGCAATAGATAGTTTTTTGATATACTATAAACTTTGGAGGTTTCGGGGGATATTAAACCAATCGAATTTAATATTGCCGGCAGTAAATAACACATTAATAGTGCGGGAATAATGTTGTAGAATTTAGACCAAAACCCCTTTTTTTTTGAAGAGGTATAAAAAACTAATGCTAGCATTAGCATTAATAAACCAAAAACAATAGTATCATTGGTAAATACTGGTTGATTATCCATGAAAATAGTTTTATAAATTTCTAAGATAAATAAAATATAAAGAGCAAAATTTAAACTTTGGCATAGTAGTTGTTTTATACAAAACGGTTACACTTCAAATAATAGTTTATTGAGTGGTTACTTTAAACTTTAGAATTGTAATTTCATATTTTGGTTGGTTAGTTAGTAAAAAAGCATCCTAATTTTAGGATGCTTTTTTTATTAATTTGAATTAAAATATATGTATTTCGTCGATGATTTGCATTACATCGACGAACTGTGTTAAAGAAAAGTGTATTTCATCGATTAATTATGTTTTTAGTCGTTGTGTTTTAATTCGGTTTTTATATTTGACTCGTACTAAATAACATACTTTTTAGTTCAATGGATTAATTAATTAATATTTGCATTATGTTGTTGATGTGGAGACCCCAAATCTAGCACATAATATAAAAGCAAATTAAGAAAGAACCGAGTTTGAGGGAACTCGGTTTTTTTGTGGAATAATGCGAAATGTTAAGTTAATTCTTGGACCTATTTCTCTAGCTGTTTTTGGAATTTGGTGCAACCAGTGTTTTTGTGTCAACCCCTGCATTAATAAGAGACTTCCGTGTTTTAATATTATTTTTTTCTTTAAATTTTTATCGTGTTTATGTTTAAAATGAAACACGCGCTCCTCTCCAAAAGTTAAGGATGCAATTATTGGTTTTTCACCTAATTCTTTTTCATCATCAGCATGCCAACCGTTACTATCTTTTCCATCACGATAAAGGTTCGCTAAACAGCTTGTAAAACAGATGTTTAACTCTGTTTCAATTGCTGTTTTTATATCTAGCAAATCACCTTCAAATGGTTTGGGAAACATAGTAATGTTACTATAAGAGTACGGCTCGTTATTTATACCAAAAAAAGCAGTTAATCTGGGTTGATTATAGGTTTTTTCAAACACTTTTATCTCGTCCTGTTGCCATGGAATTTCTTTGTGTAGATTTTTAAAGTATTTATCGGCTTCAGTTTTACTAAAAAAGCGTGGATAGTATTTTACATCTGCATCTTTTAAATTTAAATTTTCTGCATCTAATATCGGCATGGTTTTTATTTTCTAAATTAGCATAAATCATTTTTTTAATGAAGTTTCGGTTTACTTTTTTATGTTTTTTTATTATTTGTTTTGGGTATTGTCAATTGCCTGATAAGTTCGTTTATGCAAAAAACTATATTCCAGATTTAGAAGTTGAATTACGTTATTACGGCATTAATAACTTTGTAGGAGACACTATTGATGGTTACAATAACAACTGCTTAATTTTAACCAAAGAAACTGTTCACGCTTTATACAAAGTTCAAAACGAATTAAAAGAAAAAAATTATGGACTTAAGGTTTATGATGGCTATCGCCCACAACGGGCAGTAAATCATTTTATGAGGTGGGCAAAAAATTTGAATGATACTATAAATAAAGCTAGGTTTTATCCCGATGTAAAGAAATCAGACTTATTTAAGGAAGAGTATATTGCCTCCCGATCTGGCCATACAAAGGGAAGTACTGTAGATATTACCATCATAGATTTAAATACCAAGGAAGAATTGGATATGGGGAGTTTATATGACTTTTTCGGGAAACAATCTTGGGTAGATTATAATGATATATCTGATGTACAAAAAGCCAATAGAAAACTACTACAAGAGGTGATGCTGAAGCATGGATTTAGAAATTACCCAAGAGAATGGTGGCATTTCACTTTAAGAAATGAACCTTATCCTAATACTTATTTTGATTTTCCGATTGAATAAAAAAAACTGCTTTCAATATTTTGAAAACAGTTTTAATTACAGCTTAGTTTAGTAAAATCCAGTTATTCTTTATCTAAATTTTTTGTCATATTGAATCCAACAAATAATCCAACCCCTGCCATAAAGAATATTGTTGCTGGATATACAGCATCTTCGTCTAAAGTTGTGTAGTTATCTAATAAACTTGCAATAAAAACACCAATACCTACACCCATTAATAAAAGTGCAAGGTTTAAAATAAGTACTTTCCAAATTGGAGCAGTTTGTGTTTTACCTTTTACAAAAATACTTGCATCTGCGCCTTTTTCAATAAGCGCTAGTCTTTCTTTATTTCTAGTTGAAAAATACAAATAGAAAACCCCGAAAATTGCTGCGAAAATTACTGGTATAATAATTAATTCTGATCCCATAACTGTTTGTTTTTAATTGATTAATTTTAATGTGTTCATATGCTATGACGACACCTTTTTGAAAATGGTTACACTTTCACTAAAATATTTTTTCAATCTACCTGTAACCTCGGTTGCTAAATCATCGTCTATAAAGCAAATGACCATTAACAACGACCAATACATCATCAATCAAGTAATTGAAGGAGATACAAAAGCCTTTTCTATTTTAGTAGATAGATATAAGGATTTAGTGTTTACGTTAGCTATTAGAATGTTGAAGCAAAGAGAAGAAGCAGAAGAGGTGTCTCAAGATGTATTTATTAAAGTATTTAAGTCGTTGCATAAGTTTAAAGGAGATTCTAAATTGTCGACTTGGATTTATAAGGTCACATATAATACATGCTTAGATGCTATTAAAAGGCATAAGCGAAAGCATATTGAAGTAAACATTGATAAATATGATACTTATGATATTGAAGTTATTGACGACGCTTTTGAAAAGCTAGCCGATGCCGATAGACAAAAAGCGGTTAAATCATGTATTGAAGCATTGGCAAGTGAGGATAGTTTTATTTTAACATTATATTATTTTGAAGAATTATCTTTAGATGAAATTGCCAAAATTACGGTGTTAAAAGCTAACAATGTAAAAGTGAAGTTACATCGAGCCAGAAAGCGATTGGCAATAGTTATGAAACAAAAATTAGAACCTGAAATGATTAATTATTATGGAAAATAAAGAACAGAATAATCTAGATAGGTTATCTAAAAAAATTTTGATTGAAGCTAGTAAAGAAGAAACATCTTTTGACTTTACCTCTCAAGTGATGAATCAAATTGAGGTAACTTCTAAAAAAACACTAGTTTATAAACCACTAATACCCAAAGTAGTTTGGTTAATTATTTTATGCACTTTAACTTTTTGGCTAGGATACCTTTTCAAAAATCATTTTATAGGTAATTCTAGCTGGTTTCCAACGTTTAGTCTAAGTAATTTGTTTTCTGATTTTCATTTATCAAAATCGGCCACTTATACTATTATTCTTTTTGCTTTTATGGTTTGTGTACAGGTACCACTACTGAAGCATTATTTTGATAAACGCCTAGGGACTTAGCGTATCATCTTGTGAATTGGGTTATAACTTTAGAATGTTTAGGGAATGTCGCTATTAGTTCTTCTCGAGTAGGCATTACAAAATCTCTAAAGTCAAAACCTGGAGATACAGTGCAGCTAACTAATGCATAACTGCTCTGGTTAACAACTTCTGCTGCAAACCAAAATTTTGCTGGAACTACAAACTGAGGGACTTCTCCTTCGTTTAAATTATTCCCAATTATAACATTTGAATAATTACTTTCATTTGAAATCATATGAAGTTTTATAGTAGAACCTTGGTGAAAATGCCATATTTCATCTTGGTTGATGCGATGAAATGCTGAAAAAGTTTCTGAAGTCAATAAAAAGTAAATAGCGCTTGCATAATTTCTGTCTCCAATAAATTCAGAACCCAGATGTATTTGTGGAATTATACCTCTATCTCTATAAGTCTCCTTAAAGTAACCGCCTTCAGGGTGAGGTTCTAATTCTAGAAGGTTAATAATATCTTGAATTTCCCTGTACATAATATTATATTTCTAAATAGGTTAAATTATTTAATGACACAATTTCTCAGGAATTCCTAACTCATTTGAAAGTTTACGTCTCCTCACTTTTACTTTGCTTGGGTTATGTTTTAGAAACTGTATTGGTAGTTTTGCGTTAACATAAATCAAATCAAAGGTTGATTTTTCTTCAAAAAAGCACTCACTAGAATAAGTTTCATTGTTGTATGTGTACTGAAACTCTACAGCGTATAAATATTCTTCATAGTGTTTCAGCTTTCCTCCTTCAAAGGAGTTAGAGGTATGTGAATAATCATGAGTTTTTTTATCAATCACAATCGCGTAGGCATAACTGCCATATTTCTTTGTCACTTCCTGTTCATAATAATATTTATAACTTGAAGGCATAGTGTAAAGTAAAATAGAACCTGTAACGGTGATAAATGTAATGCCAAAGCCAATAAGAAAATTGGATTCTGCCTTGTAATAACCAATTGTAATTAGAACAAACCCAAGTATAATAAATACTGAGGACACAACAAGCAAACCTAGGTGCTTGCTAAATACTTTCTTTAGAAAATGTAAACGATCATTTAAAGGAATTTGCATGTGTTATTTGTGATTCCTTGTTGAAAAATACCAAAACGGAACTCGCGCTAACCTTAAAATAGTGGTATCCTTATCTTTAATTCTATAACGTCTTAAATCTAGAAGATGCTTACCTTCTTTTAATCCAGAAGTACTAAGGTAAGTTTCAAAACCTAAAGTGCCTTTTTTAGTTTTGCCTACTAAAAATTGATTTTTAAAATCTGTAGAATCTATATGAACAAAATAGATTTTATTGAAAGTCTTTACATATTCTTGTCTTAAACTATCCTTATCAAATATGTTGACCCAATCATCGTTTGAAGTAACAATATTTGAACTAACACCGCGAATATCTTCTTTGGGTTTTAGCCCAGGATTATAATAGAACATCCTATCTTCTATATTTGAATCAAAAGGGATAAATACCTTAATAAATGGATCGATAATTACTTTAGATTGAATCATTAAATTGTCTATTTCTTCTACTTTGTCATCAAGCAAGTCTTCATAATTATTATTACTAATAAAATAGCTTGTAGAATGTAAATCATCATTAAAATAGTTTGATGTATTATACTGAAAACTCATGCCAACGAATAATAATAAAAACAGTGGTGTGAGCATCATACTTAGTCGTCTACCAAACTTATTATCTAGAAAATTATAAACTATTGGGCGATATAAAAAGGATAGCGTTATAAAACTAAATACCCAATAAATGGGAAAGTATATTTTTGAAACCCACTTCTTTTTTTTTAAAAATCCTAGTGTAACAAAGTCGATAAAAGTTATAAAAGCTCCAACTGCGATAAAGATCATCAGTGGAATTCCTAAACCATGAGAAATCCATTTTGGCAAGTTATCATTATCAATAATAAAATTGGCAATTACAGCTATAGCTATTATTGTAAATGTTAGTGCAAGTACATAAAAAATCAGTAAAAAAGAAATAGCAAATATAATGCTGCAGTAGTTTTCTAAGGTTGCAATATACTTATCAAAAGACCCAACTTTTTTCTTAAGATATTTTGTGAATTTATTGCTGTAATTAAGTGTTTCATAATCAATATCACCTGATACATAGCGCAGGCCCAAAGCTCCAATCCATAAGCCTCTTAATAGCACATGTAGTAAAAGGTTGAATATAAGTATGGCACACGAAATTAGCGCCACTATGTTTATAATAAACTTATAAATTTGTTGCGCGTTTTTTGCTTCTTGAGCACTTATTGATAGTGGCTCGTAGGCTGTGAATAAACCAAAAATCGCAAATCCAGAAATTAATAATTCAAGTTGCCAACTTTCTTCCTGAAGTTTTTGAAGTAACTTTTTAAAGGCAGGATTATTGTAATCGTTGTTCATTAAACGCTGCTTTTTAGTTTAAAGATAATTACTTTTAGGTAAAAAATTGCAACGGATATCAAACCGTATAAAAATTATAACTTTTACCTAAAAGTAAATTGCTGCTCAAATTTAAGTGCATTCCACTTTATAAATTTTTAATCCGTTTCTTCTTCTATACTTATTAGATTATCATCCGGAATTCTGTCAATCATTTTATTGTATGGATCGATACCAGCCTTTAAAGGCAATTTTTCTGTAGTGAATGTAAATGTAGATTCTCCCGGTTTTACCCACAGTTTTTTAATAATGAGTGGAGACTTAATTGTCATGCCATTACTGTTTTTTCCATCCTCCTCAAAGATTCCAATATCTAAGAGGTTTGGTTTTTCTGAAGTTTCAAGTAAATTGCCTAAACCATCAAAATACTCCTTTTTACTATCAACAGTTATGGTAACCTCATACTTATCATCTGCTAGTTTTTTATAAGTAGCTTTAGATGTTTTATTGGAGTAGAGTGTTATTTTTTCAAAACTATCTTGAATATAGTATTTTAATGAATCTGGGGTAACCGAATCGATGTAGTGATACCATTCTTTAGTAGTTGTAAATGGTGCACTTTGTCTGTATTTAGCCGCTTCGGTATACGCTTTAAATCCACTGTTTAGATTGTCTTCACCGATTAAATCTTGCAAAGCATATAGAATTAAACCTCCTTTTCTGTACCATACGTAGGATTGTGTGTCATTATCAAGAAGTGTTTTTTCAAACTTACTTTCGTTAGCCCTACCCCTTAAATAATTATCCAGTTCTCGTTTAAGAAAATCTTGCATAGCATCGATACCATATTCCTTTTTCATTACCATTAATGAAGAATACTCCGCCATGGATTCTGAAACTTGGTTTGCTCCCCGAGTAGCAGATGGTGTAATTTGATGTCCCCACCATTGGTGTGCTACTTCATGAGAAGTTACGGTGTAAACATAATCTAGGTCTTCAGGATCACTAAAATCACCTACCCAACCAAAACTTTCTGCAAAGGGTACTGTATTTGGGAAGGATTGTGCGAATGTTGAGTATCTTGGAAATTCAAGAATCCTCATTTGTCTATATTGGTAAGGCCCATAATTTTCAGAAAAATAATCCATAGAGTGTTTTACGCCTTTAACAAATCTATCTATGTTATAGGTATGAGTTGGGTGATGAAAGATTTCAATATTTACCTTTTCACCATTCCTTCCAGTCCAAACATCTTTATGAATATTATATCTCGCTGAAGAAATATTATAGAAGAAATCTAATTCTCCTTCCATTTTATAGGTAAAATATCTTCTTCCATTTTCTTCCCACTCTTTTTGTAAATACCCAGGCATAACAGCTATTTGATCTGGAGCCGTACTTACTGTGCCCTCAAAAGTAATATAATCAGCATCATCATTAAATAGGAGGTTACTGGTGCCCCATGGGTCATCCTGCTTTGGTAATTGATACTCTTTTATGGGTAATCCATATTTTTTTCTATCCAAATCACTCGTCATTTCAGAGTTAGCATTGTATCCAAAAGAAGGGAAAAAGTTGTCGTTTAAAAAAGTACCATTATACACAATTGCAGAGCCAGAACCTTCATTAGGAAAACCTTTGTAAGATCCAGTTACCTCCAACACCATTGTTACTGTATCATTAGGTTTTAATGGTTGATTAAAAGCATATATTTCATATCCAAAATCATCATAACTGTTCCCTGATTTTGGTGATTTTCCCTCAATTGTAAACGTATTAACTTCTTTTTTCAATAAACCTTCCGCGCCCCAGTTTATGTGTAAAGAATCTATAGTTTCATCGGTTTTATTAACCATCACATATGTTGTCTTTATTTTTGCCGACCTTTCTTCTGGTATTAAGTCTGCATTTACTTTTACATCTACAACCTTTGGTTGAGCAATTCTATCATACTTACTTAAGGTTTTTTCGTATGTAGCTTGGGCAATTTCTCCTTCTTCAGAGGTTCGATATTTATTAATGGTTTTTGTGTTGTAATTGATAAAAGCACCGCACCCAATAAAAACAATTAGCAATAAGAGACCCGTTCCTATAGTTCTAATATTAAGACGTTCTTTGGCCAACTGCCACCTTGCTTTTCTGCCAGAATCTGTGCCACGTTTCCAAAATAGGTAACCAATTACTAATAGAAAACCTCCACATGCCAACCAATAGGTTTTAAACCAAAATAGTGCTTTTCCAAAATGGCCAAAACCATTCATGTCTGAAATGGTATATCCTGGAGTATATCCATATAAATATAGGTTGTTATCAACTTTTACAAAGGCATTAATACCAAAAAGTAGTGCCCAAATAGCTATGGCAATCACATGCCCCATAAATTTTTTAGTTACTAAGGAATGCACAAAAAATGCTAGTAAAACAAACGTAATGTATTTGGGAAACTCTATAAGATATAGATCGGTAAAATACATATCAAATTCAAAATTAAAATAACCTTGAAGTGCTTGGGCAAGAACACCGCTAATTAAAACTAGGTTTACCAACATAAAACTAATCATAACCAGAGCTAAAAATTTAGAGGCATATACCGTTCTATTTTTTAGTGGTAATGATCCAAAAATTTGATCATAATTTACCCCCCTCTCTCTATGGAGTACTTCACCAGTCATAAAGACTATAAGTACAAAGATGAGAATGCTGTAGTTGAAATTTTTAACTTCTAACATGTAATAGGTTAGAGGAAAAGAGGGGGTGCCATAGATGTTGAAACCATAGAAAGCATCAAACAGTAAAAAGCCTAAAGCAGCGATGAGTATCGCTCTGAAAAAGTTATCTCTAACTATATTCTTAAACTCCATCTTAGCTAAATCAAATAATAATTTAATACTTAAGCCACTTGGGAATACCTGAGATACCTTAGGTAATTTTGTTAAAGCTGCAGTTGGATTTGAAGATGCTTCGCTTATGTTTTTCTTTTTTGATTTAAAGTTTCTGTTTAAAAATTTAATGAAGTCAAATCTAAAAAAAGTGAATAAGAACGCCAATAAACCAATACCTACCCAAATAATTCTATTCCATATTAATAATTTTGTTAGCGGTAATGTTAGTTTGTTTTGTTCAACTGGTGTCCAATATCTTGTAATGTTGGAGAATGTTTCGAGAGCAAAAGGGTCTAGTAAACTTACTAAATCTTTGTTTTCAATATCTCTTGTTAGTGTTAAGATGATTAAATAGCCAATAAATAAAATAGCGCCGCCTGCATATGCCAGCATTATTCTTTTAGTCATTGATACTAATGTGAAGAAAATACAGCCAACAAAGAAAAAGTTAGTCCAATATAAAACAAGAGTTGGTTGGATGTAGTGCCAAAGATTAAGTGTTGTAAAACGCTCTGCTTCAGTAAAACCTGCATGTGGCCCTATAGCAAACCCTATTATTAATCCCACATGAAATCCTAAAGTAACAAGAAAAAGAGTGCTTAAGGAACCTAAAAAGCGTCCAAGAATATAGCCTTTTTCATTTATGGGATAAGAGAAATAATAGTTTTCGGTTTTATGTTCAATATCTCGGTATACCGGAACGCCCATTATAGCGCTAGCCAGCATAATTCCAAAAATACTGAGAATACCAAGCATTCTTGCTATTGTAGAAGGTGCGTTTACATATGCTTTTTCAGAAGCAGGCACATCTCCACTAATGGCTACAATAAGACCAAAGATTAAAAGGATTGAGAAATATGCCCAAGTAGCAGGTCTTTTAAATCTATATTTTAATTCGAATAGAAAAATTTCTTTAAACATAATTGTAAATTTTTAAGTTGAAGGTTTAACAATTATGCTACTATAGCATCCATACGAGATGTAATTTCAGCAAAATATACATCCTCTAAATTGGCTTCACTAGCCTCGAATGACTTATCTGGTTGGCTGTCACTAAGTACATGTATTACAGTATTTCCACTTTTAAGATGTGTGGATATTACTTGCATGTCTTGTTTGTATTGCTCGATTTCTGATTTGTCTATTATTTTTTTCCAAACTTTACCTTTAACCCCTTCAATTAAAGTACTTGGTTTTCCTTGAGCAACTACTTCGCCTAAACAAATTATAGCCATGTTGTTGCACAGGTTAGATATGTCATCAACAATATGTGTAGATAGAATAACAATAGTATTCTCTCCAATTTCACTTAATAAATTATGAAAACGAACACGTTCTGCAGGGTCTAAGCCCGCAGTTGGCTCGTCTACTACTATTAATTTTGGTTCTCCAATTAGGGCTTGCGCAATTCCAAAGCGTTGTTTCATACCTCCGGAATAAGTACCTAAGCTTTTGTTTCTTACATGCCAAAGATTGGTTTTATTTAATAAAGATTCTACCAAATCTTTTCGTTCACCTTTATTAGAAATACCTTTTAAAGTAGCTATATGGTTAAGCATATTGTACGAGCTTATTTTGGGATACACTCCAAACTCTTGAGGTAGGTAACCCAATATTTCTCTTACTTTGGTTTTGTCTTTTAGAACATCTATATCATCTAGCATTACACTGCCAGAATCGGCTTGTTGTAATGTTGCTAATGTTCTCATTAGCGAAGATTTTCCAGCACCATTTGGTCCTAAAAGACCAAACATACCTTGAGGTATGTTGAGTGAAACGTTTTTTAAAGCATGTACACCATTTGAGTATGTTTTACTCAAATCTTTAATTTGTAATTCCATTAAATGAGGGATTTTTGATTAGTCTTTCTAAATATAACCAATTATTTTAAATAGAGGCACAACCGTAATTGCTTAATGTAGAGATGGGTGTAAATTGTAATTGTTTAAGGTTCAAATATTATAAAGTGTTAAGAGAGAATTAGTTTCTATTAGAAAAAGCATCAAAAGTTTATTTGTAGAAATATAGATGCCTGAATTTTATTGGTTTTAAGTTATTCGCCAGATGAGCTTTTATTAAATAACGGTTTTATTTCAGGCTTTGTAAGTTCTATCAATGTAAAAACACCTAGTAAAATTCCAAGAATACCGGTTAAGCAATTCACAACAGCTACAGCGAAAATAAAATTGTAGTTTTTTGTTTCTTTAATATATTTTGAAGCTAACAAATTTAGAATACCGAGGCTTATAGTTAGCATAAACCAATACAAGCGACAATAAAAATTATAATCCCAAATGAACTAAAGAATAAATAATCGAGTGCAAACGGCATACCATCAGTAGAATCACTAACTTGAATAGATTCCATAAAAAGAACTCCTAAAAAAGCATAAACAATAAAGAAAAGTGAAAAGCACAAAGTCAGTATGGCTTTAACTAAATATAGAATCCTTAAGGTGTTGATGTTATTGCTTTTAGTTTCCATTAAGTTTAAAGCTTCATAGTTAATCCGTTATCACTTTATGATTTTTAAAGTCTTCAAGAATCACTTTTCAATCCTATTCTCATCAAAAGCAGATGGTAATAATTTTGGAATAAACTTCACTACAAGTGGCAATAATAATGCACCACCAGGTAACATAAAAATAGCCAAACTGGGTATGGATTTAAAGATATCTAGTAATTGCTCTTGTACTTTTTGTTGTTCTTCTTTATCTAAATCTCTAACTGTAGATTGCGTTAAAAGCACCATAAGCTCTTTACTGTCTTTAAGCTCTTGGTAAAGGCGTTTACTATTTCTGGTTATAAGTTTTTTTACCATTTTACTAGAGTTATTATAAAAACTCTGCACCATGTTTTTAGTACTTAAAAGTGCAATATTGTCTTTATGTTTTGTGTAAAACTGGTTTACTGTTTTTATGGCTTGATTTATTATTGATATGTTTAATTGCAAATCGCCACCAAGTTTTTCTAAAAAATACTGTTCTTCTATATCAATGGTTTGGTCGCTCCAAGTAGCCATACAGGCTAAATCTAAAATATAGTAGCGTTCTTCGGCAGTTGATAGGTTTGTGATTGCTTTTTTATAGTTCAGGTTTTTATTTGCGTTGAAGCGTAATGAGGATTGAAACAGTTTTATCAAACTCTCGTCATAATCATTCTTTTCTTCTTTAGAATTTAAAACATCTAAAGAAATAGTAACAATAGAAGCTTCAAGTTTTTTAATGTAATTTACAGAGAACGCATGCTGTGTTACATATTTTTTATACGCAAGCACATCTACATACAAGAGTGCATTTATAATAAAATAGTTGAAGTTTTTAGTGAGAACATTCGCGTCTATTTGAATACGCTTATGAATAATCTTTTCAAGTTGTTCATATGATTTTTTACCTCCCAATAAGTCTTTAAAAAATGAAGTTTTTATATCACTTATTTCAGAATAAAAATCAATAACACTATCAACAAAAGGGACATTACAATTAGAATTGTGATGTGTGTAATATAGCGCTAAACAAAGGTTAGTTTTGCATATTTCCTCTTCAGAAAGATCACCTTTAGGAACTATTTGGGCAACTATGTCTTGATTGCTTCCATAAATAAATCCACATGCTCTTAAAATATAATAAAACTCATCTGCATTATAGCGTAAAAACAGACTGTTTGTAACAATCTCGCTTTCAAGTTTTTTTATCCAACCTAATGCTGATGGGTTCATAATTTTAATTAGAGTGCTGTAAAAATAAGCTTTTACTCGAAAATAAAGATTAATTATTCTTTAACAAAATTTTAACAAAACCGCTAAAACCATTTTTCCGTAGGTATTCATGAGAGTCAAAAATTAATAATAACAAAAATCTCAAAATCATGAAAAATTTAAAAACAATTTTAGGCGTAGGAGTTTTAGCGGTTGCTGGTTTCTTCGCAATTGCAGCAGATCACATCGATGCTCCTGCAGTTAGTGGTGGTACTAGTGATATCACCGATTTTTACGCCTTTCAAGGTGAAAACACTAGCAACTTAGTATTTGTAGCAAACGTTCAAGGATTAATAAGTCCTGCAAATACGGCTAATGCCACTTTTGATGAAGGTGTATTAGTTGAAATTAATATTGACAATACAGGAGACAATGTCGAAGATTTAGTAATACAAGCTATTCCAAGAGATGGTAAAATGTACTTTTTTGGTCCAACAGTGCCTTCTCAAACGGGTTTAGCAAGTGTTATTCAAAGTAATGCAACGGCAAATGGTGTTGTAGCTATAACCCAATATGGCGAAAATCCTGTTATAGGAACAAACTCTGGGATGAGCTTTTTTGCTGGCCCAAGAGACGATCCTTTCTTTATGGACTTTGCACAATATTCTGAAATTATTGCAGGTAACGCCACAGGGTTTAACGATCCAGGAGCAGATACTTTTGCAGGTAGCAATGTAATGTCTATAGTAGTGGAGGTGCCAAAATCTATGATTGGTGGTACAGGAACTATAAATACTTGGGTAGAAACCAAAACAAAATAATCAGTAACCTTAATTAAGATTGAAATTATGAAAACTTTAAAAATATATACGTTAGTAACACTATTTTCATTTTTTGCATTTAGTTGTTCAAACAATGATGACGATGTAACTATTATTCCTGGGCCAGATTTTTCTGGAACTTACACTCAAGCAGATCAAATGGGAAGACCAGCAGTGAATACAGTATTTGTTTCTTCTGCAAACAAAGATATGTTCAACACAACAATACCATCTCAACAAAATGCTGCATTTCAGAGTATGTTTGAAACTAATTTATTGGCATTAAGTCCTGCTTATGCTAATGGTGGCACCAATGCGCTTGGTCAAGATGCAGCAGCTTTTACAGGGCTTTTAGCCACTGATGTTTTAAACGTATCCTTAGACGGTACTACCACTTTTTTTGATGGTACAAATGTGCTTACTGGTCGTGCCTTAGCTGATGATGTAATCACTGTAGAGCTATTATTAATTTTTGGCGGGGAAGATTTTATGGAAAATCCAACATTATCGAATGATAACGTAGATGCTAATGATAAACCCTTTTTGAGCTCATTCCCTTACTTAGCCTCTCCTTGGTAATATATATTTCCGGGTGTGTTCTAGAAACATACTCGGGAAATTTTTATTTCAAACACAAAAAACACAATACAATGAAACCTTTAAATCTAATATTTTTCACATTTATATTATTTGCCTTTGGCTGTAAAACCAATACAAATACATCAAATATAGTCTCAAATGTTAAAGACTATAACCTTTATTTACAAGTTGAACAAGATGAGATTTTAGATGCTGCAAAACAAGATTATATATTTTGGGAAAAAAAGCTAGAAAAAGAGCCAAATCAGTTTCCTTATTTGGTAAAAGCCGCAGCATCTCAATCTCTTCTATTCAATAAAACGGGTAAAATTGAACATTTAATTCATGCTGAAAAAAAGTTAATTGCAGCCAATGAAGCCACTAATTATAACACTTCTGGTTACCTAAGGGCTTTAGCAAGAAACTATATTTCTCAACATAAATTTAAAGAGGCTTTGGCGCTTTTGAAGAAAGCCGAAGTTAATGGCGATAGACTAAAATCTACCCAAAAAATGTTATTTGATGTACATTTAGAATTGGGCAATATCACTGAAGCGAAAACTTATTTAAGTAAGATTGAAAACTTTAAGGATTTCGATTTTTTAATCAGAAAATCTAAATGGAGCGATCATGAAGGCGATTTAGATAATGCCATTCTTTATTTAGAAAAGGCTACCGAAATGGTAGAATCCACAAAGAATAAAGGGTTAATGCAGTGGGCATACACAAATTTAGCCGATTACTATGGGCATGCAGGACAAATACAAAAATCATACAACCATTACTTGAAAGCTTTAGAATTGGATCCTCATGATGCTTATGCGAAAAAAGGAATAGCTTGGATAGTTTATTCACATGAAAAAAATGCAGATGAAGCCTTACGTATTTTAAATGCAACAACAAGTAACTATTATGCGCCAGATTACCATTTGTTAAAAGCTGAAATCGCTGAATTTATAGAAGACGAAGCTTTAAAGGAAAGGGAAATTGAATCGTATAAATTAGCTGTACAAAACAATTTATATGGAGATATGTATAACAAATACAATGTATTGCTTTTTGCTGAAAATGAAAATAAGACTACAAATGCTTTAGCTATAGCTAATAAAGAAATTAATAATAGGCCTACAGCGCAATCTTATGATTTATTAGCGTGGACCTATTATAATCAAGGTGATATTTCGGATGCCTTAGAGGTTATTGAAACTCATGTTGCAGAAAAAACTTTCGAGCCAGAAGTACTATATCATATGGCTGAAATTTACAAAGCGAATGGAAAAACAGCTACTGCTAAAGCTTTAAAAGAAGAACTTTTGGAAAGTAGTTTTGAACTCGGGCCATTATTAACGGAGAGCATAAAAAATATATAAAAAGAGAGCAATATTATAATTTGAGGGAATTAGTTGCTGTTTGATGAAACCTCCAACATTGTTTGGTTTTTAGGTTTTTTGTTTGAAAGAAAGCTCCCAGTTGCAGAAATGTGATTGGGAGTTTTTATTTTTCTTCATAAAACATGTCTCTTAAATTAAAAGTAAGTTTGTTGATAAATTCAATATTTGGTTTTTCTGGCAAGTCAGAATTTTCAAAGACCAAATCCATTTCATTTTGTAGTTTTTTGGCCATTTCTAAAAGTTTTTCGTATTCATATTTTCCACTTTTAATATTAAGCAAAAATTCTCTGTTTGGTCGCTTAACATTAATTTCTTTCTTTTTACCAATTTCAATTGCCATTTCTAAAAGTCTGAAAGTATGCATCATATTTTTTGCATCATAATTCTTTCCGTGACTTTGAGTGTTTTCATAACGTACTTCATTCCGATTTTCTACCCAATCCCAGTATTCTTTATATTCTTTACAATATTTAGAATAACCATCTTTATTGAAGTAGAGTAGCGCTTCTTGTTTTTCTTCTTTGGGTATTGAACTTAGACAAATATCGTTTGATAAATCGTTTTTGATAATTCCGTTATAATTGATTTGTTCATTATGAAATAGTCCAAAAACATCTTTCATATGCGCTATGTTGATTAGTCCGCAGTTTTCTTGTTTCCAATTTTTAAGTTCTAGAAATTTTGAAAGCGCTATTGAACCTTGTCCATAATTTACATAGCAAAACGACAAAACACTTTTTCGTTCTTTTCCAACTGGGTTTACAATTTTCTTTTTTAAACCTTTTGCTTTCTTAATTTGGGATAAAGCAAATTTTCCAAATGTGTTTTTACATTGTTTAGACAAAATCATTTTTGAATTGATTTTATCTAAATATGGATGCTTATAAATGATTGCTGATTCTGGTGTGTTAAGAAGTTCTAGGATGTTTGGGTTGTTTAGAGAAAGTAACTCCATATAACGACCTAATTCATAGTAAACAATGTCATTCGTTGGATTACTAACTTGAGTTGTGTATTTAAGTCCATAAAAATCTTTTTTTGGTAGCAAGAAAACGCCTTTAATATCTGTGTCAGAACTTGGTGTGTCAAGTCCATAGGCTTTGCTTCCGCTAATACATTCAAGAATTATTAGACCATTTTCTTTTAAATATTCAATAGTCATTTTAGGAAAGCATTTTTAGGAAAAATCTATTTAACTCTTTCACGTCTCCTTTTGAAGAAGACAATGAATTCCTTTGCTCATCAGCAGAAAATATACAATTTTCGATAAAGCTTATAAGTTCATTTTCTCCTTTATGTAAATAACTTTCGCTTATTGTAGCTTTAAGTTCTATTAGTTGGTTGATACGATTTAATAAATTACTTTCAATATTCAATCCATCAATCATTTTTTGAAATTCGATTGGTGGAATTTCTTCTCTCTCTAAAATCCATTTACAGGCAGTTGCTGAACGTAAAGCATAAAAGAACTTTTTTAATTTATAGTCTTCCTTTTCTTTTAGTTCTTCAGTGAACTTTTTAGCCATACTTAAGTAATGATGAATTGTTGCAATTCTCGAATATTGAGAATTTGCTAATTCATTTATTTCAACTAAAAAATCATTATTTGATTTGTATAGAATTGGTGATTGAATTCTTTCCAATAAAGGCGGATTTGATTTTTGTAAAAGTCTCAAGGATTTACGTAAATCCCAACCTGTTATGTCAATGTCGTTGTTTTCAAACATTAGTTCAATACTATCCTTTTTCTCGGAAAGTGATAAGTACCAATCTTTTTTATGAACGTAGATAATTCTAATATCAAAATCACTATCAGGTGAGGGAAATCCCCAAGCTCTTGATCCTGTTTCACAAGCCAAAAGGATTTTTATCTCTTTTTCCTTTTCGATTTTATCTAAATATTGAATTATTTTTTCTGTCATATTTATCCTATAATTTGAGTTGGTTTTGAATGAATTGGAATTGATTGAATTTAAAATAAAAGTAAACATTATTAGATAATCATTTCTAGATATTGAAAAGTTTTATATCTCATTGAAAAATTTCTAACAAATGTTGCAGAAATGTGATTGGGAGTTTTTGGTTAGTATTAACTAGACACAATCCCCAAAGTATACAACTGCTCCATAGTAGGTGTAGTACTTCCGCCTGCAGGTTCTAAAGTGATACCAAAGGCCTCACTAGTATTGGCGTTTTTAATTTCGAAGATTTTGTTAGTGTCAGTTGTAAAATTATCGATAGTTCCTAAACTTGTTGGCGTAAGCGGATTTAATGTTAAAGACCATACTTGATACACTTTTCCTTCCGGTGGATCTGGTAACCCTTCAGCATCTAAGAAAATACGATTAGAATCTTTATCCCAATACACCTTAGCATAAGTATTCGCAAAATTACCTTGACCAGCTAGTGGAACTTTAGAAATATTATCATCCCGTAATACAGAAATTAAAGTATTGGCTTCTGCTAAACTACTTTTAGAATTTTCAATTTGAGTTTCTAATAAAGATTGTTGTGTTTTCGCTACTTGAATATCGCTTTGTAATTGCTTGTTTTGGTTTACAGCCCAAAAGAATCCTGCTGCTAGCAAAATAGAAGCTGCCCAACCTGTGTAGGTTACCCAGTTGTATTTTGGTTTTGTTAATGGCACAACTTTAGAGTCCTTATTGTCAAGGTTTAATTCTTGTTTTACAACTTCTAAAATATGTGCATTTTCCTTTTGTGAGGCAGATGCTGTAAGTTTTACAACTGCGGCTTCAATCTCCAAAACTTCTTGTAAAATTTCAGGATGTTTTTGCATATGCGCATACACTTCTGCATTTTCTTCTTCAGAAAGCGCTCCAGCTACGTAAAGCTCTAAAACTCCAGATGCTATGTATGCGTTAATATCCATATATTAATTTAAAACCATATGTCGTAATTCCTTAATACAGTTTCTATTTCTTGTTTTAATTGTACCTATGGGCATATCTAAAGCCTCTGATGCTTCACTTTGTGTATAACCTTTAAAGTATAGCAGCTCAATAACTTCTTTACACTTTTTAGCGAGCTTATTTACAAAAGCTTTCACACCAATAGCATCAGTTTTATCATCCAAACTATCATGGGTCTGGATAATATCTACGAAAAAATCAGCGTTGAGGTTTTGTTTGCCTTTTTTAAAAGCTTTAGAGCGTGTTTTATCAATTGCAGCGTTTCTAGCTATATTAAGAATCCAAGTAAAAAAACGTCCTTTTTGTTTAGAATAACTATCAGACTTATGCCATACTTTTATAAATACATCTTGCATAACTTCTTCGGCAATATCATGATTCCTAACAATGTTGAATATTACACCATGCATACTATCACTATACATCGCATACAATTTTTCAAAAGCTTTTACATCTTTTTTTTGAAACCTTTCAACAAGTTGGTCTATATCCATTCACAGCAATTAGTAATTTCGAAAGTAATAAATATATGTGACAAGTTAGTGGTAGTAATTGGTGGATTTTCCCTAAAAATAGAAGTACTTACAACTTATCCCGTATATACCTGCCCACGATGAGGCTTTAAAGTATCTCTAACTGTTTTCATTTGCGCTTCAGTAACTACCATGAAGGCGATGGTGTGCATGTCATTAATTACTTCAACACCTGCAATATCTAATTGTAGTTGTTCAACTTTTATATATTGTTTTAAATGAACCACATGATGTTCAGCAATTTTTGTGGCATCGGGCCCACGGAAATCCCAAATTAACTTTAGTTTTCGCATAGCTTTTTGTTTCTTTTCAAAGGTCTAAAAAATAGTGTTAATAGCCTCAAAAAATTAAAATAAAACCCCTTTATTTGCGTTTGTATGCACAACTTGTTTTAAAGACATATATTAGTATTTTTGTATCCGTTGAAAAATAAAGTTCTATTATGAAATTGAAGTATTGCTATTTAGTTTTTTCATTGTTTTTTACTGTTTCTGCAATTGCGCAAACATCAAAAAAAGAAGTACTCTTTACCGTTGCAGATGAACCTGTTTATGTTTCAGAATTTTTGAGGGTTTATAATAAGAACCTGAATTTGGTGCAAGACGAATCTCAAAAAGATGTAGATGAGTATTTAAAGTTGTTTACCAACTATAAATTAAAACTTAAAGAGGCAAAAGCGCAGGGTTTACATGAAAAGCCTTCATACAAAAGAGAATTAGATACCTATAAAAAGCAGCTAGCAAAAAATTATATGACCGATTCTAAAATTAATGATGCATTAGTTGAAGAAGCGTATAATCATATTTCAAACGATGTAAAGGCAAATCATATTTTAGTACGCGTTGCAGAAGATGCAAGTCCTCAAGATACCTTAACCGCCTACAATCAAATTAAAGATTTACGGGAGCGCGCAATTAAGGAGGGTTTTGAAGTTGTTAGAAAAGAAGTACATAATGGTAAAACACTTTTTGGAGAAGAGTTGGGTTGGTTTTCTGGCTTTAGAATGGTTTATAAGTTTGAAAAAGTAGCCTATAATACACCTGTGCGAGAAATATCTCAGCCATTTAGAACCCGTTTTGGCTATCATATAGTTAAGGTTTTAGATAAAAGAAAAGCTAGGGGAGAGCGCACGGTAAAGCATATTATGATAAGTACGAAAAAAGGTGATACGCTTTCGGATGCTGAAGCTAGAATTAGAGATATTTATAAAAAGATTCAACAGGGTGAAGCGTTTGAAGCCTTAGCAAAAGAATTCTCAGATGATAAAAATTCTGCACCAAGTGGCGGTTTGTTAAAACCATTTTCTAGCGGACAATTAAGCGTGCCTGAATTTGAAGAAGCTGCTTTTGCATTGCAAAACAAGGGTGATATGTCTGAGCCTATAAAAACTAATTTTGGTTGGCATATAATAAAATTAGAGAATGCAAAACCCATTGGAGCTTTTGAAGAACTGAAGCCTGAGTTAGAAAATAAAGTAAAGCGAGATACACGTTCTAAATTAATTGAAGAAGCTCTAATTTCTAAGCTTAAAGAAAAATATAATATTTCAGATGAAAATTCAGGTTTAAGTTATTTTGTGTCTATCTTAAACGAGGATTTTTTCAAACGTACGTGGAAATTGCCGGAAGACTTCAAAAAAGATGAAACTCTTATAAAAATTGGAAATAAGGAATTAACGAATGCCGATTTTGGAGACTTTTTAATTTCACAGCAGAAACGCACAAGAGGAAAACAGAGTTTTAATAAACTAGTTGAAGATGCCTATAACTCATTTTTGAATTCAAACTTAAAACAATATCAAGAAGAAAATTTAGAGAATGAAAATGAAGATTTCGCCCATATTTTAGGTGAGTATAGAGATGGCTTATTGCTATTTGATTTAATGGAAAATACCATTTGGCAAGCTGCTAAAACAGATTCTGTAGAAGTTAAGGCTTTTTATGAGAGTAATAAAGCAAATTACTTTTGGCCAAAGCGTATTTATGCAGAAGTTGCCTCATCAGCGAATAAAAAAGTGATTAAAAAAGTGGCTAAACTACTAAACGAAAACATGGCAGCTGAGGATATTAAAACCTTAGTAAATACCAATGGTGATGTAAATGTAATATTCACCATTGATACAATGGATGTGAACCACCAAGCATTACCAAAAAATTTTGCTTTTGAGAAAGGTATTTCAAAAGTTTACAAGCACAATAGTGGTTTTATAGTCGCTAAGGTTAACGAAGTTTTGCCAAAGAAACAAAAGCCTTATGATGAGGTTAAGGGCTTAGTTATGAGTGATTATCAAACTCAAAAAGAAAATTTATGGTTAGAAGAACTTCGGGCAAAGTATAAAGTGGTTATAAATGACGATGCCTTAAAAACCGTTAAAGCTGAAATTAAAGACTAATCGTGCAAATAAAATCCCTCACCATATTATGTGTTTTAGTTGTTTTTTTAATATCCTGTGATATATTTAAAAAAGACGAAGAAAGAAAACCCGTTGCTAGAGTAAATGATAAGTTTTTGTATCAGGACGACTTAGCCGGTGTAGTTTCAGAAGGTGTTACTGGACAAGATAGTGTGCTTATTGTTCAAAACTTTATAAAGGAATGGGCTACCGAGCAGCTTTTGGTAGATGGTGCACAGTTGAATTTGGGTGAAGAAAAGCAACAAAATTTTAATAGGCTGGTTGAACAATATAAAAGTGATTTATTCAGTAAAGCATATTTAGAGGCACTTGTAAAAAAGAATTTAGATACTGCTGTAAGTAATGAAGAGGCTCAAGTATATTATGAGGCTAATAAAGATGTTTTCAAACTAAATGAAGAGCTTTTAAAATTCAGATACATTCATGTAGATGAGAATATTATTGATTTCTCCAAGATAAAAGAACGTTTAAAAAGGTTTGAAGAAAGCGATAAAAAAGCCCTAGATTCTATAGCAATTCAATTTAAATCCTACTCGTTAAACGATTCAATTTGGGTTAAAATGAGTCAGGTGATATCCAAAATACCTGGAGTGAATTCTGAAAATAAAAATCAACTGTTAAAAAAATCTAATTTTGTGCAACTCAAAGATTCATTAGGAGTATATTTGATGCAAGTTAATGATGTTTTAGTGCGTAATGATACAGCACCATTAGAGTACGTAAAACCAACGATTAATCAAATTGTTATTAATAAACGTAAGTTAGAACTCATTAAAAAATTAGAAAAAGATATTACTAAAGATGCTATTAAAAACAAGGAATTTGAAATATACAACTAGCTTAGTCATACTATTCCTCTTATTCACAGTGTGTTCTATTAAGGCGCAGGAAATAATTGAAGATGAGCCAACTGAAACGGCTGCTGAACAACAAGCTGATAAGGATATTGATTCAACAAGTACATTCAAACCAATAAAAGTTGATGGTGTGGCAGGTGTTGTTGGCGATTATATTGTGTTAAATTCTGATATTGACAAAGAATTTTTGCAGTTACAAGCTTCTGGAGTTGATATTAAAAATATCACGAGATGCCAGTTGTTTGGTAAGCTTTTAGAGAATAAATTGTATGCACACCATGCAATTCAAGATAGTATTTTGGTGTCGGATGCTGAGGTTAGAAATAATGTGGATTATCAACTTCAGCAATTCTTAGGTCAAGTAAATGGTGATATGGATCGCCTATTGCGCATATACAATAAAGAAAGTGAGGAAAGCCTTAGAGATGAAATGTTTAAAACCAACAAGGACATGATGTTGTCACAACGCATGCAAGCTAAGGTGATTGAAGAAGTTGAAATTACGCCAGAGGAAGTGCGACAATTTTTTAATAAAATCCCAAAAGAAGAAAGACCAAGCTTTGGTACTGAATTGAAAGTTGCACAGATTGTAGTTGAACCTAAAGTTTCTAAAGAGGAAAAAGAGAGAATAATAAATCAGTTAAATCAATTTAAAGCTGATGTTGAGGAGAACGGTGCCAGCTTTAGATCTAAAGTTATTTTATACGGTCAAGATCCTGGTATAAAAGAGTCAGGTTATAAATACACACTAAATAGAAAGAAACCTAGAATGGTTAAAGAGTTTAGGGAGGCGGCATTTTCGTTACAAGAAGGTGAAGTTTCAGAACCTTTTCAGACTGATTTTGGATTCCATATTGTGTATTGCGAAAAAATTAGAGGTCAGGAATACGATGTTAGTCATGTGCTTTTAATTCCTCAAGTATCAGATAAAGCTAAGTTGGAAGCTAAAGAAAAATTAGAAAAAGTAAGACAACAAATTGTTGATGGAGAGATTACATTTGAAGAAGCTGCAAAGAATATAAGTGATGATGAAGTTACCAAATTTGATGGTGGTAAATTAATAAATCCAGAAACACAAGACTATAATTTCGAACTGACGAGAATGGATCCAGAATTGTATTCACAAATTCAGGATTTAAAAGAAGGAGAGGTAAGTCCTGTTGTTGGGGAGACTGATAGATCAAATAAACTGAAGTTTAAAATATTAACAGTATCTGATAGAATAGAAGACCATGATGCGGATTACGCCACTGATTTTTTAAAGATAAAAGAACTAGCACTAAACGAAAAGAAGATTAAGGCTATAGAAGATTGGCAGACTGAAAAAATTGATGATACATATATTAAGATTACTGGAAGTATGAGAGATTGTGAGTTTTCAAGTAATTGGCTAAAAAAATAATAGTTTATGTCTGATGTAGCTGCAGTTGAACAGTTTGTAAAAAAATATAAAAATTTAAAACAAGAAATTGCCAAAGTAATCGTTGGGCAAGATGATGTTGTAAATCAAATTTTAATTTCTGTTTTCTCTGGAGGCCATTCCTTACTTATCGGTGTTCCGGGTTTAGCAAAAACCTTAATGGTAAACACTATTGCTCAAGCCTTAGGGTTAGATTTTAAGCGTATACAATTCACACCAGATTTAATGCCTAGTGACATTCTAGGAAGTGAGATTTTGGATGAAGACCGTCATTTTAAATTCGTAAAGGGGCCAATTTTCGCTAACATTATTTTAGCAGACGAAATAAATAGAACGCCACCAAAAACACAAGCAGCATTACTAGAAGCAATGCAAGAACGTGCAGTTACTGTAGCGGGGCATCACTACAAATTAGATTTACCATACTTCGTATTGGCAACGCAAAACCCGATTGAGCAAGAAGGAACCTATCCGTTACCCGAAGCTCAGGTCGATCGTTTTATGTTTGCGATAAATCTGGAATATCCATCTTTTGAAGAAGAGGTAAAAGTAGTGAAGGCAACGACTAATGATGAAAAAGTAACGGTAAATCCTTTATTTTCTGCTGAAGAAATTTTAGAATATCAGCACGTTATCAGAAGAGTGCCTGTTGCCGATAATGTTATTGAATATGCAGTATCTATGGTAGGTAAAACGCGACCTGATGGAACAGCAGCTCCTGATATCGTAAAACAATATATTGATTGGGGGGCAGGACCCAGAGCTTCACAAAACTTAATTTTAGCCGCTAAAACTCACGCGGTTATCAATGGTAAATTTTCACCAGATAATGAAGATGTCCAAGCCGTGGCAACAAGTGTATTGAGACACCGTATTATTAAAAACTACAAAGCCGAGGCTGAAGGTATTTCTGAAAAGCAGGTGATTAAGAGTTTATTCTAGTGAAACTAAAACCATTTATTCCACCAATCATTTGTTTTTTATTAGGAATAGGATTATCAATTATTGGAGCTCTATTTAAAATAATTCATTTTGAAATAGGTTTTCTTACTGGGAATATACTTTTATCAATAAGTTCAGGACTTAAATTAATAGCAATTATTTGGGCAATTATAAAATTGTTTCAAGTTTATAGGAAACCTTGAAACAACTTATTCATTTACCTTTAAAGAAATAAATCCATCTTTTAAATCATCTTTTCTTAGCTGAGGTACAAAGTGATAGTATTTCTTGATGTATTCAAACTGTTGCTTGTTTACACAGGGTAAATCACCATCCCCGGTTCCCCAAAAAAACACATCTTTATCTGGAGAATTATACTCAAAACCATTTACAGTTTCTTTTGAGAATGTAGTTATGGTTTTCGTGTTTTCTTCTGGAATCAGAACGCTTTTAAATTTAAAATTACTTAAAGACATTGCAAAATTGTTAGAGGTAAATGTGTTTAAATCTATGGGAATAAAAATAGGAATAGCACTTAATGTCAAAGATGTATAAACAAGAATTAACCCTAATTTCTGCGACTTAAATACACTTATAAATATTTGAAGCGAAAGTATCACAATGAAAATAAAAAAGAAGCGGTACTGTGGTGAGTTCCACCATACTAATAGGAACTGTAAAATAGCTAATAAGTAAATAATAAGTAGTGGTTGTTTGTTTTTACTTTTAAGAATGAAAAATGGAAACGCAATCAATAATAGCAGAAACAATTTATTAAATAATCCATGAAGTTTCGGGATTTGTAACCAGTATTTCAATTTTTCAAAAAAGGAAAATTGAGACACATCAATATTATTCATACCAGATTGATAGGTGCCTGTTTTATAGAGTTGTAATAGTTCTGGTGGTAATTTCCAATCTACATTCAAAATATCAAAAGAAGATGTAGGGTATAGCAAATATCCTGAAATAGTATAATTTTTCAGTAAGAATAAACCAAGTACTAGAATGGCGAGTACACCATACTGAAGAATATCTACTTTTAATGTTTTAAAATTTTTCAAAAAAAGCATCAAAATCAAAATAGAGAGTACTACCATTGTCACTTTTACAAAACATAAAAAAAGGACAATGCTAAAAAGAATATTGAATTTAGAGGTTGAGATATTTGAGTGATTCAAAACATACTCATAAACAACATAAGGTGCTAGTAAAAAAATGATTAAGTCCGGAGAAGGCGCATTTACAAATTGCATGAAAAACAAAGAGAATATCAGCACCAACCCTAAAAAATAATCTTGTTTGTGGGATGCGTTATTTAGTTTTTCAATGAATAAGAGTCCCAGAATAATAAATATAAATCCATTAATATCATTGAAAATATTTGAAATAAAAGGAAAATTAAAACCTGCTTGTAGTGTGTGCCATGAAGAATTCTGTCCAAAAAACAAATGCAAATTGGCTAGCCCTTTTACATAGCCGTACTCATTAATCCATTTTATGGTCTGTATATAATAGGATTCATTATCAATTAAATAAGGCTTAGTAGCACTTTGCGCCAAAACCAAAATAAAAAGTAAAGCAAATAATAGTTTATATTGAATTTTGAATGCTTTCAATGTTGCACGCAAACTATTTATATATTTTGCTGCAACTTTTCTATAAGCAAAAATCAGTATGATATTCAAAATCAAAATACATATATAGTATTCAATATTAATTCTTATGAAAAAGGCAGAAACACTAGTGAGCAAAGTATAAAGAAACAAACCTAATATTTGATGTATTGCAAAATGACAATCATCAATTTTGAAGAGTTTTCGAAAGATATATCCAAAATTGAAACATGTAAGCGCAATGTAAATCCAGCTTAAAAGAATTAAAAGCATTTAATTTTGTTTCGGTTGTCTCAAAGGTATTGATAAATCGTAAATCCAGAATTATTAATTCATTAGAAATAAATGGAAACGGCTAAAAAAAATACAATCATTCGTTTTAATAATGATACTATAATAATTACGAATGAGTAGCTGGTTTTAATGTCGCGTTTATTTTTAAATCTTTGCATTAATTTCGTAATTTGCAAGACTGTAAAAAATTACTAAAAACCTTAAAATATTTTATATGGCATTTGACATTGAAATGATAAAAGGAGTTTACTCCAAAATGGCCGCTAACGTTGATAAAGCGCGTGAGGTTGTTGGAAAGCCATTAACGCTTTCTGAAAAAATATTATATAATCACTTATGGGACGGGAAACCAACCAAGGCATTTGTAAGAGGAAAGGATTATGTTGATTTTGCTCCTGATAGAATTGCATGTCAAGATGCTACTGCTCAAATGGCATTGTTGCAGTTTATGCAAGCCGGTAAAAGTAAAGTTGCTGTGCCAACAACGGTACATTGCGACCACTTAATTCAAGCTAAGGAAGGTGCTGCTACCGATTTAAAACATGCTAATAATGTAAGTAGCGAGGTATTTGATTTCTTAGAATCTGTATCTAACAAATACGGTATTGGGTTTTGGAAACCTGGTGCTGGAATTATTCACCAAGTAGTATTAGAAAACTACGCATTCCCTGGTGGAATGATGATCGGTACTGATTCACATACGGTGAATGCTGGCGGATTAGGCATGGTGGCCATTGGTGTTGGTGGCGCTGATGCTGTTGATGTAATGGCAGGTATGGCTTGGGAATTAAAGTTTCCTAAGTTAATAGGTGTAAAGTTAACTGGTAAATTATCAGGTTGGACTGCGCCTAAAGATGTAATTTTAAAAGTTGCTGAAATTCTTACTGTAAAAGGTGGAACTGGGGCAATTGTAGAATATTTTGGTCCTGGTGCCTTATCAATGTCGTGTACTGGAAAAGGGACTATTTGTAACATGGGTGCTGAAATTGGTGCTACAACGTCTACGTTTGGTTATGATGATTCAATGGAGCGTTATTTACGTGCTACTGATAGAGAAGATGTTGCAGATGCTGCAAATGAGGTGAAGGCACATTTAACTGCAGATCCAGAAGTGTATGCAAGCCCTGAGCAATATTTTGATCAAGTTATTGAAATTAACTTATCAGAATTAGGTCCATTATTAAACGGACCATTTACTCCAGACTTATCTACAACTGTAGGTGCTGAAATGACCGAAAAGGCAAAAGCTAATGATTGGCCAATAAAAGTGGAATGGGGATTAATCGGATCTTGTACTAACTCTTCTTACGAAGATTTATCTCGTGCTTCATCTATTGCACAACAAGCTTTAGATAAAGGTTTGAAAACTAAGGCAGAGTTTGGTATCAACCCAGGTTCTGAGCAAGTGCGTTACACTGCAGAACGTGATGGTATTCTTCAAGTTTTCGAAAAATTAGACGCTAAAATATTCACAAATGCATGTGGGCCTTGTATTGGGCAATGGGCGAGATATTCAGATCCTAAGAATGCACCAAAAAACAGTATAGTACATTCATTTAATAGAAACTTTGCAAAACGTGCTGATGGAAATCCAAATACACATGCTTTTGTAGCATCTCCAGAATTGACGGCGGCAATTGCAATTGCAGGTCGTTTAGATTTTAATCCATTAACGGATAAGCTAATTAACGAAAATGGAGAAGAAGTAATGCTAGACGAACCAACAGGATGGGAATTACCACCTAAAGGTTTTGATGTAAAGGATAACGGATACTTAGCTCCTGAAGCAGACGGAAGCCATGTAAATGTAGTGGTTAATGAAAGTTCAGAACGTTTACAACTATTAACGCCTTTTACACCTCTTGGAGCGTCAATTACAGGTGCTAAATTATTAATCAAAGCTTTTGGAAAATGTACTACCGACCATATCTCTATGGCTGGACCTTGGTTACGTTTTAGAGGCCACTTAGATAATATTGCGAACAATACTTTAATAGGCGCAGTAAACGCATTCAACCAAAAAACCAACTTCGTTAAAAACCAATTAACGGGAGAGTATGGTGGTGTACCAGATGTACAACGCGAGTATAAAAAAGCAGGTATTAAAACTATTGTTGTGGGAGACCATAACTATGGAGAAGGGTCTTCTAGTGAGCACGCAGCAATGGAACCACGTCATCTTGGAGTAGTTGCGGTAATCGTGAAGTCATTCGCGCGTATCCACGAAACAAACTTGAAGAAACAAGGAATGCGAGCTTTTTTAGCATTTCATTAAATAAGGAATATTTAACTCGTTTGCTGTAGCGTTTTATTCTTTTCTTTAAGAATAGCCAATTGTTTCTCTAAAAACGTAATGGCTTGCTCAGTTTTATAACTTGCTTTAGAAGCAAAACCTTTTGTCTCTTCTTTAAATTTAGCTTTCCCAGATTGGGCAGCTTGGGATAAATCACCCTTAACTTCTGTAAAATCTTCTGTTATTTGGTCTTTTATTGCTTTACCTTCTTTTTTAAGTTTATCTCTAGTAACTTTTCCTTTTTCTGGAGCAAGCAATACACCTATTCCCGCACCAATTAGCACGCCTAGAACTATTGCACCTTTATTAATCATTTGTTTTTATTTTAATTATTAAACTCGTTTTACTTATAAGTAGTAAAAACTTACTTTTTGTTACAAACAAATTCAGTGCCAGAGTATTAGGGAAAGTGTTGATTTAGCAAATAGAGGTAAGTTTATGTTTTAAACTTTACTTTAATGAATTGCTCTATTGCTTATTTAGTCTGCCATAAGCGCCACCAAGGCACTCCTGGTGCATCATGATGTTCGTAGTGATAACCAAAAAAATAACAACTTAAAAATGCCCACAAATGATTTTTATTTAGCGTACCAGATTTATGTTCATTGTCACTGTGATTGCCGTCTTTGTGAGGAAGATAAGTTCCGAAATAGAATAGTTGAAATGTGGATAAAATACTGGGTAAAACCCAAAATAGTAATAGATTCTCTAAAGGGAATACCAATTTTAGCAATTGAAGACTAATTGTTATTAGTATTAATTGTTTTATGGTAATATAACTTTTTATAAAACTCCAATACCATATCCAAAAGTTACCAGATTCATGATAGTCAGGATCATCATGTGAGGCAACATGCCTATGATGTTTATGGTGCTTATCTAACAAGAAGTTATAAAAATTAAAGGCAAATAGAAGAGCTGTTAAGCGGCCAAAAAATGCATTTATTTTTTTGTTTTTAGATACTGTGCCATGCATAGCATCATGCGATGTTATAAATAATCCTGTATATAGATGTGTTTGTAAATAAATGGCAAAATAAGTTACCAAATTGTAGTAGTCAACTTGCCATTGTAGAAGATAGTACAAGCAAAAAAACCATGCTATAATAATAGAAGACCCTAAGATTATACCTGTAGGGTCAATAGGCTTACTTAATATTTGGCTTTTCTTTAAATGCAAATTTTTGTTTAATATTAATAAAAAAAAATTAAACAAAATAATAAATTCGTCAAAATATATTTTTTTTCTGTGAGAGGTAACACTTCAACGATGTTTTGATGTTATGACATTAGATTTAAGATTATTGGATTGAATTTTACTCATTATGTAAAGTGATATCATAATCTAGATTTAAAGCTTCAAATCTGTATTGAGAACTATCAAAATTGTATTTTTATCCAGAGAAATATTTTTGGGATAATCCTAAAACTGTTTTCTAAGTGCATTGTTTCGTTAAGACCGAAAACTAATACCTAATTTATGAATACCAGACAAGATCAACTTAAAGCTTTTGATAGATTGTTAACGATAATGGACGAACTACGAGAGCAATGTCCTTGGGATAAAAAACAAACTATGGAAACCTTGCGTCACCTTACTATAGAAGAAACCTACGAACTTGGAGATGCTATTTTAGATAAGGATTTAGAGGAAGTTAAAAAGGAATTAGGAGATGTATTATTGCATATAGTTTTCTATTCTAAAATTGGTAGTGAAACCCAAGATTTTGATATCGCTGATGTATGCAATGGTATTTGTGAAAAACTAATTTCTAGACATCCTCATATTTACGGTGATATAAAAGTTGAAAATGAAGATGACGTAAAGCGTAATTGGGAAAACTTAAAATTAAAAGAAGGGAAGAAGAGTGTTTTGGAAGGTGTTCCTAGAAGTCTTCCAGCACTAGTAAAAGCCAATAGAATTCAAGAAAAAGTGGCAGGTGTAGGTTTTGATTGGGAGAAACCAGAACAGGTTTGGGAGAAGGTTCAGGAAGAGTTAAATGAACTTAACGATGAAATTAAAACAGCAAACCCTGATAGGATAGAAAGTGAATTTGGAGACGTGATGTTTTCTATGGTGAATTACGCACGGTTTTTAAATATAAACCCAGAAAATGCTTTGGAACGTACTAATAAAAAATTCTCAAAGCGTTTTCAATACTTAGAAGAAAAAGCAAAAGCATTACATAAACCATTAGCTGAAATGACGCTAGCGGAAATGGATGTATTTTGGGAAGAAGCGAAGCAATTACCATAATAGTAATTAGAAAATCTTTGATTTTCAAATACTAAAAAGGGAAGAAGCGAAACAATTATAGCACATGAAATTTTCCAAAACGCATTTAAAAAACCTCTTTTTTCTAGGAATAGCTGCATTGTTTATTATTCCACAAACCCGAAAACCTATACAGATTTTTGTAAATAAAGGATTAGCATTATTTGGTCCTTCAATAATTGAATCATCAAAGCAAGAGAAAATTGATGCTGAAGATTGGGTGTTAATTACTACCAATGGAGAAACTTTAAATTTTAAAGACACTAAAGGCAAGGTGGTTTTTATTAATTTTTGGGCGACCTGGTGTCCGCCATGTATTGCAGAAATGCCAAGTATGCAAAAGCTTTATAATGACTATAATGATAAAGTTGAATTCGTTTTTGTTTCTGATGAAAAGCAAGATGTTGTTTCTCAATTTTTAACTAAAAACGGTTATAGTTTTAGCGTATATAAGCCAACTACACAATATCCTGAAGCTTTTGATATAAGCGGTATTCCAAGAACTTTTTTAATAGATTCTAAAGGTAATATTGTAATAGATAAAACAGGTGCGGCTAATTGGAACAGTGATTCCGTTAGAGAAACAATAGATAAATTGCTTCTATAAGGTTTTGAAAAACGCTCTTATAAAACTCCAAGAGAATAAAGACCACATAATTTTCAATTCCTCTGAAAAACTAGAATCTTCATCTAAAAAACGAAACATAGTTTCAGTACTATTCTTGTCGTAAAATTGCTTAAAAACCCATTCACCTTTATGGTTTTCATCTTTTAAAACCTTTAAAAACACCTTATCGTAGAACTTGTATTTCTTTTGAAATAAATTAGTAGATGGTATATTACCTGATTTAATATTTTTAATAATCTTTCCGACTTTTTTTTCTGTATGTTTAAAAGAATACCCTGTTGAAGGTTTAACCCATCCGCCTCCAGTTCCAATTTTTGTAATGTTTTCAGTATTAAATTTATCAAAAGAAAATGTTGTCATAGGGATGTTTCCTTGCTCAGATTCTATAATGTCATATTTGTCAATCTTCAGATACTCATTAATATAAGTTTTGATAAACATGTCATAAACCAATTCATCAACTATGTTTTCTGTAAAATAAGTAAACTCAACTAAAGCTTCAGTTTTCGAAAAAGGTAATACATACATAAATGTAGTTTGTTCACCATCCTTTAACCGGTAATCCATCATTGTAACTGTATCTTTATCAAAAACATCAATTTCAGTTTTAATAACAATACCTTTAAAATGTTGATTAATTTTTATGCTTGTCTTGTCATTGTAAAATTCAGAAGGAATTCTACTATCAAAAATATGATTACAAGTAAAAGTGCCGTTTTTGGTTTTGACGTGTAATTCAGGAATTTCAGAAACCGACGCTACACTATCAATTATGAAATGAAAGTTATTATGTTTTTTTAATTCTGATTTCGTATAATTATAAAAGTCAATGGCTCTGATTGTTCTATAATTATAAGGGCTGAGATTTAAATCTATAGTTTTTTTCTTGGAAAATATTTTGGCTTTTTGCCAGGTTCTAAAAGGTAAATCACTCCAATTTGAGGAACCAGTTTCCCAAAAACTCCATGTTTTGTCGTTGGTGTTTTTAGCAGAAGGGTCTATTAAGGCGATTATTTTTTTCTTAAAAAAATCATCAGAAGACATTTTAAGAGCCAATTGCAAACCTGCTAAACCACTTCCAATAATGATATAGTCGAAATGGGAGCTATTAGCCATTTCGTATTAATTCTTTTTGAAGTATTTAAAAGGAACAAACAACATCCCGAAACATTCTGAATCTCTTTTACCTAAATGTTTGTGATGTATTTTGTGCGCTCTACGAACGCCTCGCGCATACCAGTTGTTTGCATTTCTAAATATTTTAAAGCGTTGGTGTATGAAAATATCATGGACTAGAAAATAACATAAGCCGTAGGCGAAGATACCTATACCAATAGGAAGCCCTAACCAGAAACTTGTGTATTTCCAAAGTAGTATAAAACTAATGCTTACAACTGCATAAAAGATAAAAAATGTATCATTACGCTCAAACCAACTGTCATGTTCCTTATGATGATGGTCTTTATGTAAACTCCATAAAAAACCATGCATTACATATTTATGTGTAAACCAAGCCATAAATTCCATAATGCAAAAGGCGCCTAAAAAAACTAATATCCAAAGTAATGTATCCATAATATTTACATCAAATTTAATTGATATTTTACATAACTACGCATTAAGAGCTCAATTTTTTTTGGGTTTGAAACTCTTATGCGAGTATCTTTTATTTGTAATGCTGGTGTTTTTTTTAACTTCTTTAAAAGTTGACTGTAATAACGATAAGCCATAAAAACACCAAATTTAGCTTCCATAGGTAGTTTTTTGATACCACTCAGACCTTTTTCAAAATCACTTTCAATATCGTCAATGATTTGCTGTTTAGAGTTTTCATCTAAATTATCTAAATCTACATTTGGAAAATAACTTCTGTTTAGCTCATTAAAATCAGCTTTTAAATCTCTTAGGAAATTTACCTTTTGAAATGCTGAGCCCAAGGACATTGCTGTATCTTTAAGTTCATTAAATTTTTCTTCATCACCTTTAACAAATACTTTTAGGCACATTAAGCCTACAACATCTGCTGAACCGTAAATGTATGCTTTGTATTCCTCGTCTGATAAATAATCATTCTTAGATAAATCTAATCTCATACTTTTCATAAATGCATCAACCATGCTTTTGTCAATATTATATTTATGATAGGTGTGTTGAAATGCATTTAAAATTGGGTTTAGACTAATTTTATCTTTCAAGGCATTTTCTAAATCTTCAGAAAAACGCTCAAACAACTCCTCTTTGTTATAATCATGGAAAGAATCTACAATTTCATCGGCAAACCTTACAAATCCGTAGATATTGTAAATATGCATTCTTATAGAATTTGATAGCATTTTGGTTGCTAAAGAGAACGAAGTGCTGTAACTTTTTGTTACCACTTTGCTACAATTGTATGATACAGTATCGAATAATGCTTTCATTATTATTAATTATGATATTTATTAATGAGTTGAGCTACTAATTTCCCAGATATTAATGATGGAGGAACACCGGGTCCCGGAACTGTTAGCTGTCCAGTAAAATAAAGGTTGTCTACCTTTTTGCTTTTTAATTTGGGTCTTAAAAAGGCTGTTTGCGAAAGGGTATTTGCCATACCATAGGCATTTCCTTTATAAGAATTATACTCTTTAATAAAATCCTTAACACAGAAGGATTCTTTAAATATAATATTATTTAGAACATCTTGTCCAGTTAATTTTTCAAAGCGAGACATAATGATGTCAAAATATTGAGATCGAATTTCATCGGTATCTTCAATTCCCGGTGCTATTGGTATAAGGAAGAAACCAGTTTCACAATCTTTAGGAGCCATAGAATTATCTGTCACAGAAGGGAAGTTAGCATAAAACAAAGGGTCTTTAGGCCATTGTGGATTATCATAAATCTCTTCAGCATGTGTTTCAAAACTTGTGTCAAAAAATAAATTGTGATGTTCTATATTTTTAAGTTTTTTATCAAAACCAACATAAAATAATAGGGAAGAAGGCGCAAAGGTTTTTTTAGACCAATACGATTCTGAATATTGTCTATGATTTTTATCTAGTAACGTCTCAGAATGGTGGTAGTCCGCACCACTTAATATAATGTCGAACGATTTGATTTCACCATTTACCTTAATTGATTTTGCTCTTTTATCTTCAACTACAATTTTTTCTACACCACTATTCGTGTAAATTTTCGCACCTAAACTTTCTGCTAAGGATTTCATGGCTTTTATAACTTCGTACATACCACCTTTAGGATGCCATGTGCCTAAACCAAAATCGGCATAATTCATGAAGCTATAAAACGATGGCGTATTGCTGGGTTTAGCACCAAGAAACAATACTGGAAATTCAAGCGTGGAAATTAATTTTGGGTTTTTAAATTTTTTTCGAACATCACCACTAATGGTTTTAAAAAATTGATCTACTCTGGTAGCAGTTTCAGGAGTAACTAATTCAAATGGCGAAATACCAGGTTTTAACACTACTTTATTTATAGCGATATCATAATTTGTAGCTGCCTTGTTTATAAATTGTCTTAAAGGTTTAGAACTACCAGGTTCTATACGTTCAAATTCAGCACATATTTTGTCCATAGTGTCTCCTATGGTAATTATTTCGTCTTTAAAGAAAATCTTATAAGCAGGACTTAGCTTGTCTAATTCGTAAAAGTCAGAAACCGATTTATTGAAATCGTTGAAAAATTTCTCAAAGATATCTGGCATCCAGTACCAACTTGGTCCTATATCAAAAGTGAATCCTTCTTTCTTGAGTTGTCTCGCGCGTCCGCCTACTGTGTCGTTTTTTTCAAATACAGATACCTCAAAACCGTACTGTTTAAGATAACAACTAGCAGATAATGCTGAGAATCCTGAACCTATTATGGCGATTGTTTTTTTCATTGTTTAACAAATATAGACAAAAGTTAAACAAAAATAAAACGATTTATAAATCTTTAACTAAATTTTCAATGGAGTCATACTTTTTGACACCTTCTGGAAGTTGAACATTTTCCTCTAATCCCATTAATTTCGGGCCTAATAAGATTAAATCAGTCTTATCATTATTCAAAAGCAGTTCGTCGAAATCATTAATATACTTAGGGATTTCGTCTAACTCAGGATTGACAGTAAAGTAGGAAATAAAAGTTATTTCGTCAAAAAATTCTAAAACACTAACTAAACTTGACATTGGCACACTCTCTCCTAGGAAGATAGTATGGTAACCTTTACTTCGTAATTGGTAATTAACAAATAACAAACCTATATCGTGCACCTCGTTATCTGGTAGAAACAGAATAAATGTTTTAGAAACGGGTTTAGGCTCTAATATTTGTAAACGCTCTATGTTTAGCAATATTTTTTGCTTGATATGAGACGTTAAAAAATGTTCATGAGCAGGCGTTATAGTATCAGTTTGCCATAATAAACCAATTTCGTTTAGTAGAGGTAAAAAGATGTCATAGAAAATATCATTAAAAGATCTGTTTTCTATTAAATTATTATAGGTGTTATAGAACAAAACCTGATCGAAGTTTAGCATCGACAGCTTAAAAGCATTGATAGCATGGTCTTCTACTTTAGCTCTGGATGCAATTTCTCTAACTTTAATAGGGATTTCCTCTTCTGTTAAATCTGCTATCTTAGAAATTTTGTAACCGTTGTTGTTTAAAAAAGATATATTAAGCAGTTTTTGTAGACTTGCTAAACTGTAGCTTCTAATGTTTGTATCGCTTCGGTTAGGGCTAAGTAAATTATAGCGCTTTTCCCATATCCTAATGGTATGAGCCTTGATACCAGTAAGATTTTCTAAATCTTTTATGCTAAAATTAACCTGTATATTGTTCATTAAAAAATGATTTTCGTTAAACAAAATTACGAATTAGTAATCAATAAACCATAGTTTATGTAATTTATATTTAAAAATTTAACATTTTATAACGTTATTGGTTTATTTTTTGCCTTAAAAACAATTAAGTGTTTGATTTTTAGATCATTTCAATCTCCTTTTTTATAGAGGAGAATTAGCTTTGTTTGAGTGCTATAATTACCTATTTTTGATTATCTGTATATCATTTTCTCAGATATTAAGACTTCTTATTTTATGCGAATTTTAATTTTATTTCTTTGTTTTATCACAATGACGTCATGTGAAAAAAAGAAGAAAGAATATGTTGGTATTCAAGGTGTTAAAGAAAACATTTTTGCTTCTACAGCAAAAATTCCTGATAATCATTTTTTAGGAGATCAGGCCTGTGTGAATTGTCATCAAGAACAATTCAAAGATTGGAAAGGCTCCCATCATGATAAAGCGATGCAAGTTGCTAGTGATTCAACTATTTTGGGAAATTTCAATAATTCAGTTTTTAAAAGTCAAGGCGTTGTGTCTAAATTTTTTACAAATAACGGGTCATATTATGTGAATACTGAAGGAAGAGATGGCAAAAACCACGATTTTAAAATTGAATACACCTTTGGAGTTGCCCCACTTCAGCAATACATTGTAAAGTTTCCCGATGGGCATTACCAATGTTTGAGAACCGCTTGGGATACTGAAAAAAATAAGTGGTTTGATTTATATCCAGACTTTAAGGTAGTGCATTCAGAATGGTTGCATTGGTCGCGTGGTGGCCTAAATTGGAATAATATGTGTGCTGATTGTCATTCTACCAATGTTAGAAAAAATTATGATTCAGAAACGCACAGTTATGATACCAAATATGCTTTAATTAATGTGAATTGTGAAGCGTGTCACGGTCCTGGAAAAACCCATGTTGAAAAAGCGAACAGTCTTGGAAATAATTACAAATCTGACGGTGATTTAAAAATGACTTTGGGAACTGCTCCAAAAGATTTAGTTGACCAATGTGCTAGGTGTCACGTTAGAAGAGAACAGTATTCTGAATTTTACAATTTTGAAGGAACATTTTTGGACCATTATTACCCGCAGTTGATTGCTAATAATTTATATCATCCAGATGGTCAAATTTTGGATGAGGTATACGTTTATGGTTCTTTTCTTCAAAGTAAAATGTATCAAAACAATGTTACTTGTACCAATTGTCATAATCCTCATTCTTTAAAATTACGTTTTGAAGGAAATATGCTTTGTGCTCAGTGCCATGATACAAAGGATTATGATACACCATCACATCATTTTCATGAGGCTAATTCAGAAGGGTCGCAATGTATAAATTGTCATATGACAGGGAAAATTTATATGGGAAATGATTACCGAAGAGATCATAGTTTCAGAATTCCGCGTCCAGATTTAAGTTTAAAATATGGTACACCCAATGCTTGTACTCAATGCCATACTGATAAAGATGATTCTTGGGCTTGGGAAAACTATCAGAAAACGCATGGAACTCCTAAAAACAAACATTTTTCTGATTTACTGTCCCCAGCACTTACTGGAGATCCACACGGTTTTGAAATGCTAAGGGAATTGGCTAAAGACACTATTTATCCAGAAATAGCAAGAGCGTCTGGCGTTTTAGCTATGGGGAATTATGCTGATGCCAATACAATAAATGAAATGCTTTCTTTTTTGGATGATGAATCACCTTTAGTAAGAGGCGCAACTATAGATGCATTAAACGATGTGAATTCTGGTGAATATGCTAATTATTTTTTACCACTTTTAAAAGATGAAAAGCGTACCGTTAGGATAAAGGCTTTTTTGGCAATTGCTGCCTTAAATGAATTTCAAATTCAGGATGACTACAAGATGTTTTATGATAAGGTTGAAAAAGAGTTTTTTGCGCATTTGGATGTTACCTCAGATTTTTCGGGTGGTAGGGCAAAAAAGGCACTATTTTATTTGAAAAAAGGAGATATTACTAATGCGATTAAGTGGTATGAAAAAGCACTCGAGATCGATGACCAGAATAATATGATACGAACCAATTTGGCGAATCTGTACTATCGTAATAATAGGTATGAAGAAGCCGAAAAGGCCTTTAAGACAATTATTGAACAGGAGCCGGATTATGCACAAACCTATTATTCTTATGGGTTATTGCTTGCCGAGTTAAATAGGGTGAAAGAAGCCATTGTACAAATGAAATTGGCTATAAAACACATGCCTGACAACATAAGGTTTTATTATAATTTAAGCTTATTATATGATAAAGTGAATGATTTAAAGAATGCAGAAGCGATTGCTGTAAAGGGGTTGAAGTTGGCACCACAAAATGATAGTTTGTTATATGTGCTGGCATATGTTTATCAAAAACAAGGAGAACTTAATAAAGCAAGAAATATAGTCCAACAATTAGTGCAATTATATCCAAATAATCAGCAGTATCGCATCATGTATAATCAATTAAACTCAGCAAATTAGATTAGATAAAGCTAGATTGGAGTACAGATATTGTGCACACGAGAAGATTCGAACTTCCACATCCTAAACGGATACTGGCCCCTCAAGCCAGCGCGTCTACCAATTCCGCCACGTGTGCTTTTTTAGAAGTATGCTAAAATAAAAAAAGTTAAGCAATGTTGCTTAACTTTTTGTGACCGGGCTGGGGCTCGAACCCAGGACCCTCTCCTTAAAAGGGAGATGCTCTACCAACTGAGCTACCCGGTCTTAAAAATAAAGGCTAACTTGCCGTTAGCGGGTGCAAATATATAATGTTTAATTAATAAAACAATACTTTTTTAATATAAATTTTCGTTTTTTTGCAGCGCAAATATCTATCTTTTTAATAATCAATTACAAGCAATAATATGATCATAGTTTTACTTGGATATATGGGATCTGGAAAGTCTTCAGTTGGACGAATTTTGGCTGAGAAACTAAACTATAATTTGATAGATTTAGATGATTATATAGAAGAAAAAGAAAATGCAACCGTAAAGGAGATATTTAAAACCAAAGGTGAGATTTACTTCAGAAAAAAGGAAACGGAATATCTTAAAGAATTGCTGCAACTTAAAGAAAATACAGTTTTAGCTCTGGGTGGCGGTACACCTTGCTTTGCAGGTAATATGGAAGCAATATTAGAATCAGATAATGCTATATCAATTTACCTTAAAGGTTCTTTGCCGTTTTTGTCTAAAAAACTGTTTAAAAAGAAAGCAAAACGGCCATTAATTGCTCATATTGAAAGCGAAGAATTAATGATGGAATTTATTGGAAAACATCTGTTTGAACGCTCTTATTTCTACAACAAAGCTGAAAAACAAATAGTAACCGACAATAAAGAAAAAATAGAAATTGTAGAAGATATTATTCTAGAGTTATTCTAAAACAACTTGGTGAGTTTTTCCTTTTAAGTCTACCTGTACATGTTCATGTAGTGATGTAGACAGAGAAATACCTTTAAAATCTGCTTTCACAGGATATTTTTTGTGGTTTCTATTTACTAGAACTGCTGTTTTAAATTGTTTTAACGGTACGTTTAAAAAATGCTTTACACCATAAATTAGAGTAGTGCCAGAGTTTAAAACATCGTCAACTAATACAATGGATTTATTGGTGTAGTCTTCAGGTTTTAAAGAGGTGGAAATTTCAGAAAGCGGATTCTTTTTGTCGATAATAACTTTACAAAGTATGGGGTTAATTTGTGATATACCTTCAAGAGTAGATTTTAATTTTTTTGCAAAAATAAAGCCGTTGTTACCAATACCAGCAATAACAACTTCACTTTCATCCACATTACTTTCATAAATCTGAAACGCAATACGTTTTATTTTATGCTGAATTTCTTTATGATTTAAAATAACATTGTCTTTTAGTTTCATGAAGTTGCCATTAAAATGAAAGCTTAAAATTAATCAATTTCAGTTTTAAAATCATCAATATCTCGCCTATCTTTTTTAGTAGGTCTGCCAGTGCCCTTTTTTCGATAATAATCTTTAGAATATTTTAATAATTCTTGAGCTTCAAACTCTGTTTTTGGTGTTGTATCAGTTCTATAAATATCAACAAGTTTTGCTGAAACCCTATTTTGAGGAATATCATTAACGGTAAGCTGGTAGTTAATTTGATTTTTACGCAATTCAATTTTATCCGTAGCGTAAACTTCACGACTTGGTTTAACCGTATCTCCATTTACTTTTATATGACCCTTTTTGCAAGCAGTTGTTGCCAAAGTTCTTGTTTTATAGTATCTCACACACCATAAATATTTATCTACACGCATACCTTTTTTATACAAACTTACGTTAATGTTCTTGCGCAAGATTGTATTAAAATTGTATCTTGCGCCTCAAAAATAAGCAATAATGAGTTTAAGGAAAATCGCTTTTTTAATATTGTGTACTACACTTGGTTTTGTTTCTTGTAATAATGACGATGATAGTACTGAAATACCTGAAATTATTATTAGGGATAGAGCCGAACAACAAATGGCTGATAATGATTCAATAGAGAAGTATTTAAATAATTATTATTACAACGCTAGCGATTTTGAGGGTGTGGTAACACCAAAAATAGCGAATTTAGTATTTGATACGGATCCAACAGGAAAGGTTAAACTTATTGATGAATTGTATAACCCTACTACTAATCCTGATGGCAAATTGAAGGCGTATGACATCACTTTTGCTGAAACTGAATATAGATATTACGTACTTGAGCTAAATAAAGGGCCTGAAAATGGTACCGCTCCTAAATTTTCTGATAAGGTTAGGGTAATATATGAAGGAAGTCTTGTTGAGGATAATTCCGTTTTTGATAGTGCAGTTACTCCAGTTGATTTGGATTTAATTGGAGATAGAATAACAACTTTTGGCACTATTGCTGGTTGGAGAAAAGTATTTCCTTTATTTAATGTTGCGGAGTCTTTTGTTGATAATGGTGACGGAACAGTGACTTATAATAATCATGGCACAGGTGTGATGTTTTTGCCATCTGGATTAGCCTATTTTGCCAATTCACCTTCAACTGATATACCTGCATATGCTCCTTTAATTTTTAAGTTTGAACTATTACAGAGTTTTGAAAATGACCATGATAATGATGGTGTACCAACGTGGAAAGAAGATATTGACGGGGATGGAGAGTTTTCTATAGATCCAGATGACCCAGAAAAAGAAGGTGACGATGATACTGATAATGATGGTTCGCCTGATTATATTGATCAAGATGATGACGGTGACGGCATTTTCACTATTAATGAAGATATAGACGGGGATGGAGATCCTACTAATGATGATACAAATGAGAATGGTATCCCAAATTATCTAGATCCCTTAGATGTTGAATCTAAACCATAAAACAAAAAACTCACCATTTGGTGAGTTTTTTTTATAATCTTTTTTCTGATAGGTTTAGAGCAATAACGATAAACTCAAAATTAATTGATCTGGTCTTGTATCTATTCTACTTTCTGAACTGCCAATATTAGTATTTATAAAATTTGCCTCGTTATTGTTAAAACCGCGTTCGTACCTTAAATCTATTCCTAACTTTTTCAGATTTAATCCTATTCCAAAGTTTAAACCAACTGAGAAATCGTTTTCAATATCATTAATAGAAATATTATCAAACTCAGAATCTAAGATATATTGAAACGAAGGCCCTCCAAATACACTAATTGGCCCTAATACTTTAATGCCAACTAATACTGGTGCATCTAGTTTACTCATTTCAAAACTGTCGCTTCTATAATCGCTTTTTGTTCTAGTATATACCAACTCAGGTCTTAAATATACTTTTTTACCAATTTTCCCAAACACACCAACGTGATAGCCAATATTTCTATCGGGATTTTCAGCATTAGAACCTATCGATTCAATATAATCGCCATTGCCATTATAGTTTAATCCTCCTTTTAGACCAAAACCTGTTTGTGTTTGAGCAAAACTAGATAAGGAAAGTAGTACCAAGGCTACTATAAATAAAATAACCTTAATTGTAGAAAATTGTTCTTTAAGTTCCTTTTGCAATTCATTTGTACTTTTCATAATTATTCGTTTTAAGATTTGATGTCAAGTCTAATATCAAAAACGTTGCCAAACGTTAAATATTTTAACAAACATCAGAATAAAAAAACTGGTTTTACAAAATTAATTTGCAAAACCAGTTTTATATTCACCAATATAATGTAATACTAGTGCAATTATTTTCTAGCTATTACCCTTTTAGCTTTTTCAACTATGGAAGTACTATTTAAACCGTATTTTTCCATTAATTGTGCTGGAGTTCCAGACTCACCAAAGGTGTCATTTGTGCCCACAAATTCTTGTGGTGCAGGATTGTTGGTAGCTAATACTCTAGCAACACTTTCACCTAAACCACCTAAAATATTATGTTCTTCAGCGGTAACCACACAGCCTGTTTTTGAGACAGACTCTAAAATGGCAGCTTCGTCCAACGGTTTAATGGTGTGAATATTAATAACCTCAGCAGAAATACCAGCGTCATTTAAAACTTTAGAGGCTTCCAAAGCTTCCCAAACTAAATGCCCTGTTGCAACTATAGTAACATCTTTACCTTCGGTAAACTTGATTGCTTTACCTATTTCAAATTTTTGATCAGCAGGAGTGAAAATTGGAACCGATGGTCTTCCAAAGCGTAAATATACAGGTCCATCATGCTCAGCTATTGCAATAGTAGCAGCTTTTGTTTGATTAAAATCACAGGGATTAATTACCGTCATACCTGGTAGCATTTTCATCATACCAATATCTTCAAGAATTTGGTGTGTAGCCCCGTCTTCACCTAAAGTTAAACCAGCGTGCGATGCACAAATTTTTACATTCTTACCAGAATACGCAATAGATTGACGAATTTGGTCATAAACACGACCAGTTGAGAAGTTTGCAAAAGTACCAGTAAACGGAATTTTTCCTCCAATAGTTAAACCCGCAGCAATTCCCATCATGTTAGCTTCAGCAATTCCTATTTGAAAAAAGCGTTCAGGGTTTTCCTTAATAAACTCGTTCATTTTTAAAGAACCAATCAAATCTGCACAAAGTGCTACTACATTAGGGTTGGTTCTACCAAGTTCTGCTAAACCAGCACCAAAACCACTTCTTGTATCTTTTTTTTCTGTGTATGTATATGTTTTCATTATTATAAAGTAAGTGGTTAATAATCGCCTAAAGTTTCAGGGTTTTGTTCTAATCCAATAGCTAATTGCTCGTCATTTGGCGCTTTACCATGCCATGCGTGTGTGTGCATCATAAAATCAACACCATTACCCATAATGGTTTTTAGTAACACACAAACAGGTTTTCCTTTGCCAGTTTCAGCTTTACCCTTTGCCATACCATCTAAAATGGCTTCAAGGTTATTACCTTCTTCAATTTCTAAAACAATCCATCCAAAGGCTTCAAACTTACCTTTAATACTGCCCATTGGTAAGACATCATCAGTAGAACCGTCAATTTGCTGTCCGTTTAAATCAACTGTAGAAATTAAATTATCTACTTTTTTAGCCGCAGCATACATTATAGCCTCCCAATTCTGACCTTCTTGCAATTCGCCATCACCATGAAGCGAGTACACAATTTTATCATCATTATTCAGTTTTTTTGCTTGAGCAGCTCCGATTGCAACTGACATACCTTGACCTAAAGAACCTGAGGCAATACGTATTCCAGGAAGACCTTCATGTGTAGTTGGATGTCCTTGAAGACGAGAATCTATTAGTCTAAATGTATTTAATTCTTCAACTGGAAAATATCCAGCTCTAGCCAAAACACTATAACATACAGGTGAAATATGTCCATTAGAAAGGAAAAACAAATCTTCTCCAATTCCATCCATATCGAATTCATCTTTTCTATCCATAATTTCGTTGTACAGTGCAACGAAAAATTCAGTACATCCTAAAGAACCTCCTGGGTGACCAGAATTAACTTTATGCACCTGTCTTAAGATATCTCTTCGTACTTGCGTACAAATATCTTCTAAGTGTTTAATGTTTGGCATGTTTTATTGATTTTTTGCGCCACAAAAATAGGGGATTAAGATAGTTTTACAAATTAAATAAAGGGCTATTTTGAATAAATTTACTAAAGGTTTAAGTAGATTTAATAAGTCTATTTTTTTTGGTTTAAAATATGTAGGTTTGCTGTCTGGTTTTATGGTTTATGAAATTTGAATTAAAGAAAAAAGATCTCTTATCTAAGGCACGTGCAGGAAAGCTCACAACAGATCATGGTGTTATTGAAACACCAATATTTATGCCTGTTGGCACCGTTGCAACGGTGAAAGGTGTGCATCAACGCGAACTTAAAAATGATATTAACCCAGATATCATTCTAGGAAACACCTATCATCTGTACTTACGTCCGCAAACTGATATCATTGAGAAGGCAGGTGGATTACATAAATTCATGAATTGGGATAGGAATATTTTAACCGATTCTGGGGGGTATCAAGTGTATTCTCTTTCAGCTAACAGAAAAATTAAAGAAGAGGGTGTAAAATTCAAATCTCATATAGACGGTAGCTACCATACCTTTACTCCTGAAAATGTAATGGAAATTCAACGCAGTATAGGAGCTGATATAATTATGGCTTTTGATGAGTGCACGCCTTATCCATGCGACTATAACTATGCCAAACGCTCCATGCACATGACACATCGTTGGTTGGATAGATGTATAAATCATTTAGAAAAAACACCTTTAAAGTATTACTATAACCAAGCATTTTTCCCAATTGTTCAAGGGAGTACTTACAAGGATTTGAGAATTCAGTCAGCTGAATATATTGCGAATGCGGGTGCTGTAGGTAACGCTATTGGAGGACTTTCAGTAGGCGAACCTGCCGAAGAAATGTATGCGATGACCGAAGTGGTTTGCAATGTGTTGCCAGAAGATAAACCAAGATATTTAATGGGAGTTGGTACACCAATCAATATTTTAGAAAATATTGCGTTAGGTATTGATATGTTTGATTGTGTAATGCCAACACGTAATGCAAGAAATGGTATGCTTTTTACGGCTCATGGTAGTATAAATATTAAAAATAAAAAGTGGGAAGATGATTTTTCGCCTATTGATGACATGGCTATAACCTTTGTAGATACTGAATATAGCAAGGCCTATTTAAAACACCTATTTTCTGTTAATGAATTGTTGGGTAAACAAATTGCAACAATTCATAACTTAGGCTTTTATTTATGGTTGGTTCGTGAAGCTAGAAAGCATATTTTAGCAGGAGATTTTGCCGAATGGAAAAGTAAAATGGTGAAACAAATGGATAAAAGGTTATAACGATTAGAAGTATTGAAGATATTAGATTGGTACATATTAAAGCGCTATTTATTCACATTTTTGATGATGCTTTTGCTGTTTATTCCTATCGGAATTACAGTGAATTTAGCCGAAAAAATAGGTAAGATTTTAGATAATGATGTGCCTTTTAACGAGGTAGCTTTATTCTATTTAGATTTCACAATTTATTTTGCTAATCTTCTTTTTCCTTTATTTCTATTCCTCTCAGTAATATGGTTTACTTCTAAATTAGCCAATAATACTGAAATTGTAGCTTTCTTGAGTTCAGGGGTTTCTTTTTCCAGATTTCTCAAACCTTATATATATGGTGCAACAATTATAGCGCTTTTTGCACTTGTTTTGGGTATGTTTTTAGCACCAGAAGCTAGTAAAGGCTTCAATGAGTTTGATTATAAGTACTTCAAAAGAGGGAAAAAAGCGGTGGAAGATAAAAATGTGTACCGACAAATAAATGATAATGATTTTATTTATGTGAGTAGCTACGATTCTAAGAATAAAGTAGGACAGAATTTTACTTTAGAACATCTTGAGGATAACAAGCTTATCTATAAAATTAGTTCTAAAAGTATTAGATATATTGACAAAGACACTACTTATAGACTTATTGATTATGTGAAGCGCAAAGTAGGTCCGCTAGGAGATACCTTAGAAATAGAAAGGAGAAAGGATACTTTGTTTTCTTTTGAAGCTGAAGATTTAACACCTGTTATCTATATAGCTGAAACCTTATCGTATCCAGAATTGATAAAGTTTATAAAAAAAGAAGAAGCAAGAGGTTCTTCAAACATTGGGCGTTATAAATTGGTGCTTTACAGAAAATGGAGTTTACCAGTTTCTATTTTTATATTGACCATAATTGCTGTGGCAGTATCATCTATAAAGCGAAGAGGTGGTATGGGCGTTAATTTAGCACTCGGAATATGTATCGCCATGGTCTTCGTGTTTTTTGATAAGATTTTTGGTGTTATGGCCCAACAATCCAATTTCCCACCTGTAATTGCAGTATGGTTTCCTAATTTCATTTTTGGTATTTTAGCTATATATCTATTATATAATGCCAAACGCTAGGGTTAAAAATTACCTTCATTTACATCTTTTAGTTTTTATTGCAGGTTTTACAGCTATTTTAGGTAAAGAAATTTCTATTACCGCAATTCCTTTGGTGTGGTTTCGTATGTCTATGGCTGCAGTTTTAATGTTTCTTTTTATAAAAATGAGACGTATAAAATTGAAGGTAGATGTTAAATCTATAATAAGGCTATCTTTAGCAGGCATTATCATTGCTCTACATTGGATTACCTTTTTTGCGGCGATAGATGCAGCTAATATTTCTATAGCATTAGCCATGTTTTCAACAGGTGCTTTTTTTGCATCAATAATAGAACCTATTTTTTATAAAAGAAAAATTATAGGGTATGAAATAATCTTCGGGTTACTTGTAATCATTGGTGTGTTTATTATTACACAGGGTGAAATAAAGTATTTAACGGGGATATTGCTAGGCATATCATCAGCATTTTTTTCATCGTTATTTGCAGTTTTAAATGGTGTTTTTTTGAAACAACATTCGGCTACAGTTATTTCTTTTTATGAGTTTATTAGTGGGGTTTTATTCATTTCACTATTTATTCTTTTTTTTAAAGGTGGCTTTTCTGTCGAATTTTTTAATCTTAGTGCTAGAGATTTTTGGTTTTTATTTATTTTGGCTTCAGTATGTACTGCCTATGCTTTTATTGCTTCGGTTTATGTTATGAAGCTTATTAGTCCGTATACAGTAGTGCTCACCTATAATCTAGAGCCTGTTTATGGTATTTTAATCGCTTTGTTATTATATCCAGAGAGTGAAAAAATGAGCACATATTTTTATTACGGCGCAGCAATAATCATTTCAACTGTTTTATTAAATGGCATTTTAAAAAACAAGAGAGCGTTTAAAAGAAAACAAATACCTTGATTTCTAAAATTGAAACAAAATAAATTCCTTAATTTTGTGTGCTAACAAAAAACTGAATTAAATTCTTATGGAATATTTAGAATTTGAATTACCTATTAAAGAGCTTGAAGACCAACTTCAAAAATGTAAGATAATTGGAGAGGAAAGTGAAGTTGACGTTACTGAAACTTGCGAGCAAATAGAGAAGAAGTTAAAAAAGGCTACCACAGATATTTACAAAAACCTTACCCCGTGGCAACGTGTTCAGTTATCTAGACATCCTAACAGACCTTATACCTTAGATTATATTAAAGCAATTTGCGGCGATACATTTTTAGAGTTGCACGGAGACAGAAGCTTTAAAGATGATAAAGCAATGATAGGTGGATTAGGTAAAATAGGAGACCAAAGCTACATGTTTATTGGTCAACAAAAAGGATACAATACCAAAACACGACAATACAGAAATTTTGGTATGGCAAATCCTGAAGGCTATAGAAAAGCATTGCGCTTAATGAAGTCTGCCGAAAAGTTTGGTATTCCAGTAGTAACATTATTAGATACACCTGGAGCATATCCTGGTTTGGAGGCCGAAGAGCGCGGACAAGGAGAAGCCATTGCACGAAATATTTTGGAAATGACACGCCTTAAAGTACCTGTAATTACAGTTGTAATTGGAGAAGGGGCTTCTGGTGGAGCTTTAGGTATTGGTGTGGGTGATAGAGTATTAATGTTAGAAAACACATGGTATTCGGTAATTTCACCAGAATCATGTTCATCTATTCTATGGCGCAGTTGGGAACATAAGGAAACCGCTGCTGAAGCACTTAAATTAACCGCAACTGATATGAAAAAGTTAAAGTTAATTGATGGTATTATAAAAGAACCTCTAGGTGGTGCACACAGAGACCGTGAAAAAACATTCAAAAGTGTGGCTAATACAATTACAAAGAATTATGGTGAATTGAAAAACTTATCACCAGAAGATTTGGTAAGCCAACGCATGGAAAAATATGCCAATATGGGAGTTTACAAAGGGTAACTCCTTTAAAACCAAAAGATAAAAAATCTGAAGTTTTTACTTCAGATTTTTTTTGTGGTTATTCACAACAAAATTAAGTTATTAACAGTTCTTTTGTTAAAGAAGCGTTTACAACCAAAATGTTATTTTTTAAAATGCCAGACTTTATTTGTATATTTTCGTAGCTATGAAACAACCAAACCAAATAACGGGGTACAAAGTAGATAAGAGTACATTAATCAGCCTTGAGAAGGGAAAAATACCTCCTCAAGCTGTTGATTTAGAGGAAGTTGTGCTTGGTGCGATGATGATTGACAAAAAGGGGGTCGATGAAGTAATAGATATTTTGAGCCCTGATGCATTTTATAAAGAGGCGCACCAACTCATCTTTGAAGCTATTTTTCAGTTGTTTGAAGGTAGTGAGCCAGTTGACTTATTAACCGTTTCTACTCAGTTGAAGAAAAATGCAAAATTAGAAATGGTTGGTGGAGATTTTTACCTAATTTCTTTGACTCAAAAAGTTTCTTCTTCCGCTCATATTGAGTTTCATGCACGTATTATACTTCAAAAGTTTATTCAACGTAGTTTAATTAAGATTTCAAATGAAATTATTGAGGATTCTTACGATGAAACCAAAGATGTTTTTGATTTATTAGATAAAGCAGAATCAAAACTTTACGAAGTTACTCAAGGTAACATTAAAAAATCTAGTGAAACCGCCCAAGAGTTAGTGATACAGGCAAAAAAGAAAATTGAGGAGATTTCTAATAAAGAAGGTTTAAGTGGTATTCCTACTGGTTTTCATAAACTAGACAAATTAACTTCAGGTTGGCAGCCATCCGATTTAATTATTGTGGCAGCGAGACCTGGTATGGGTAAAACGGCCTTAACACTCTCAATGGCCAGAAATATTGCTGTAGATCAAAATATTCCGGTGGCATTCTTTTCTTTAGAGATGGCCTCTGTACAATTAATTACCCGTTTAATTTCAAGTGAAACTGGATTATCTTCGGAAAAGTTGAGAACAGGAAAACTTGAAAAGCACGAATGGGAGCAACTTAATGTAAAAGTTAAAGATTTAGAAAAAGCACCTTTGTTTATTGATGATACACCATCGCTTTCTATTTTTGATTTAAGAGCAAAAGCGCGCCGTTTATCTTCACAACATGGTATAAAATTAATAATGATTGATTACTTGCAGTTAATGACTGGAGGAAGTAGTCATGCAGGAAACCGCGAACAGGAAATCTCTATGATTTCTAGAAACTTAAAAGCTTTAGCTAAAGAACTGAATGTACCAGTAATTGCATTATCACAGTTGTCACGTGCGGTTGAAACACGTGGAGGAAGTAAACGTCCGTTGCTATCAGATTTACGTGAATCTGGAGCTATTGAGCAAGATGCCGATATTGTAAGCTTTATTTATAGACCGGAATACTACAAAATTGATGAATGGGATGACGAAGAGCGTTCGCCAACTGAAGGGCAGGCTGAATTTATTATTGCAAAACACAGAAATGGTGGATTAGAAAATATCCGTTTAAAATTCATCGGACACTTAGGTAAGTTTGATAATTTGGATGACTTTGATTCTCCGTTTGAATTTCATAGTAAAATGAACGCTGCGGCCAATGACGACACGTTTAAAGCTGATAATTTTACAGCAAGTCCAGATCAAGCATTTGGTAGTTCGTTTAATGAGGACGATGATAACGATGTCCCTTTTTAACATTTGATTAATTAATTAGCCTGATTTTTTCTTTATCTTTCACACAATGAAAAAGTCCCTAATACTTATCTTATTACTATTTTGTAGTATGCAAACCTATGCTTCCTATATCCTTATTCCAATGGATGCAGAAAGTCAAAAAAACCATTTAAAAGCCTATGGTATTACATTTTGGACTTTAGAAAAACAACTTAAAGTAAAGTGGTTACTCAACTATAGAGGCGGTTCTTTTTTATTGCCAGATACTGCGACTATTCAACAAGAATGTCAAATACGGGGAGTTTCTTTTGAGGTGATTTCTAATGCAAAAGCTGAAGGTATTCTTGAAGAAATTGCTAGTCCAAGCCAAAATATGGAAGCTGTTGTTTTAGAGAAAGCGCCTAAAATTGCAGTATATACACCAAAAGGTAAGTTGCCTTGGGATGATGCTGTAACGATGGTGTTGAAATATGCTGAAATCCCCTATGAAACCGTATATGATGAAGAAGTTTTAAACGATGGACTTTTACTTTTTGATTGGTTACACCTGCATCATGAAGATTTTACGGGGCAATATGGTAAGTTTTACGGGATGTATCGTTCTTCATCTTGGTATATAGAAGAAAAAAAAGAAGCTGAAGCCTTAGCTACAAAACTTGGTTATGCTAAGGTATCTGAAGCAAAATTAGATGTTGCCTTAAAAATTCGAGATTATGTTTTAGGTGGTGGTTTTATGTTTGCCATGTGCAGCGCAACAGATAGCTTTGATATTGCCTTAGCTGCTGAAGGAATAGATATTTGTGAGCCTATGTTTGATGGTGATGGTAGCGATGCCGCGTATCAAAATAAAATTGACTTTAATAGAACCTTTGCTTTTAGAAATTTTTTATTAGAACGGAGTCCGAAAGTTTATGAATTTTCATCAATAGATACTACACGTAAACGAGCAATTTCAAAAACTACAGATTACTTTTCCCTAATGGAGTTTTCAGCGAAATGGGATCCTATTCCAACAATGTTGTGTCAAAATCATACGGCTTTGGTGAAAGGTTTTATGGGGCAAACTACCGCTTTTACGAGAGATGAAATCAAATCTAATGTATTGGTGTTAGGTGAAAATAAAACTAATGGAGAAGCCAAATATATCCATGGAATAAAAGGCAAAGGCTTTTTTACGTTTTATGGAGGACATGATCCAGAGGATTATCAGCATAGAGTAGGAGATGCCAAAACTGAATTGGATTTGCATCCTACGTCACCTGGGTATCGTTTAATTCTAAATAATGTTTTATTTCCAGCAGCAAAGAAGAAAAAACAAAAAACTTAATTACTTTGCGTAATAATTTTACGCTTAAAGGTATAGATAAAACCATCAGAACCTGCTCCGTTTGATGTGATATTCTGATTGATTACTAAATCTTCTTCAGTTGGAGTAAGTACTCCGCCAAATTCATCACCATCAATAAATAGTATAGATTGCGAATCATATACTGGAATAGAGACAGAAAAAATTCCAGTTTCTAAACCATCCTCTAAGGTTGTATCATTATTATTGTTTTGTACCTGTAATGTTCCGCTTCCAACAAAATCAACAGTAAAAACCCATATAACTGTGTCCATTTCAAAATCTAAATCAACACCTTCAATACCTCCAGAAACATTAGTTAAATGCCATTGGTATATTTGTATTTCTTGAGGTTCCTGTTGATCTGTATTGTTGTCATCATTAACACTACAATTAAATAATAGGAATAAAGCTATGATTGGAACTAAGAACTTGACTTTCATGATAAAAAAATAGGTTTTTATTACTTAGATGTCAAAAATAGGCAAAGGTTGCGTAAAAAAAATAAAAACTTATAGTTTAAAAACTAATTTTTCTTTTTCAAGTAAAAGCTTCTCGAGCACAGTTTCAACCCCTAAATCGTTATTGCTTTTAGTCTCAAATCTAGCCGCAGATTTAACTAATGGGTGCGCGTTTTCCATGGCAAAACTAAAATAAGCTTTTTCCAACATTTCTAAATCGTTGTTATAATCCCCAAATACCATAGTTTCGTTAGAACTAATTTTATATTTATCTTGAATTCGTGCGATTGCGGTACCTTTGTTTGCAATACTTTCAGAAATATCAACCCAATGTGTTGCCGATAATTTTACTTTAAATTCAGACTCTAATTCTCTAATATAGGGGTAGATGTATTTTTCAGAACTTTCTTCATGAAAAAGTGCAATTTTATAAACCTCTTCTTCAATAGCTGCGGGAGAGCTAATAATTTGATAATTGCTATAATATTCAGATAATAAATTTAATAACTTCTCTGATTTGCTCATTACATAGGCCTTGTGTCGCGTACAAAAAACAGGGTGCGCACTATTGATGTTACTTATTTTGTCTATTATTCTATTAAAATTCTTTCTTTTTATAGGGTTAGAAAGAAAGACATTATTGTCATGTATGCCTAAACCACCATTTTCAGCAACAATGATGATATTATCTTTTATTGATTCTAGTTTATCTATCATACCATAATATGGTCTGCCACTAGCAGCAACAAAAATAACCTTATGCTTGATGAGTTTTTTAAAAAGTTTGAAGAATAATGGACTTATATTATGATAGGAATTTAATAACGTACCATCCATATCTGTTACTACAAGTTTAACTTCAGATAAATTCATGCTTTATAATTTGTATAACAAAAGTACTTTAATATTTAGGTTCTATGGGTTTATATGATTTATAATAGATTGTAGATTGTTTATTTTTTGGCAGATTTGAAGACTAGAAATCAATAAGTGATTCACAAATCATCAAAAAAATCGATAAAACGCTTGTTTTTTACGATAAATTACATAAATTAGCAGCCTAAACCCAAATCGTAATCCATGAAAACAAAATTAATCTTTCTTAGTTTTTGCTTTATATTTATTTCTGGTATTGGCTTTGCGCAAAAAAAGAAACAACCAAAAAGTATTATTAGTGATGGTGTTGCTATTAAAAAATACCATAGTAAAGCAGAGTTAGACAGAATGGCGAAAGGAGAATTATTAGTGCTTTATGTTGAAAGAATAGAAAGCTTAGTAAAATTAATGCCATATATAGCCTTTGCTACAAAACCTGGGGTTACCATGTCTACATTAGGTATCCCAAATGACAGTGATAATAGAAAAGCCTTAGACGATCAATTCGATGCTACAGACGAATTTCTTGAAAGTACATCAGAATTTCAGAAGCGCATTTTGCCTTATTCTGATACTAACAATTTGGTTTCTGCTATTATTTTTTATGAAGAGACCTTAAAGGCGCTTCATGAGTATAGTGAGTTTCATTAGAAAATAATTAACAACTTACATTATAAATTTCAAACCCAATTTAGTTGGGTTTTTCTGTTTGCACTAATTGTGATATTACCCGAAATATTAATTTTTTAATAAAGAAAGTTAATTCTTTCAAAAATTATTTAAATCTTTAATAAAGTGTATTTCATCGAAATTTTGTATCGAAATTAATGATTAATAATGTATTTCATAGAAATAATTGGTATTTCATGGAATATTCTATTATTTTTGATTATGTTGAATTAGAGGTATTTATCCCTAAATAGAAAATATAAGAATGATGAAAAAAATTACTCAAATTATTTTTACGTTTTTTCTCGCTTTTAGTTGTCTTGCACAACAAGAAAAAGGTATTGTTGGAGAAATGAATTGGTTAAATAATTGGACCGAATTTAAAACAAGCCAAATAGATTATGGAGAGCCAACTCAAATCCTAACAGGAAATATAACTGAAGATACAACCTTAAGCAAAGGCGAAGTGTACCTGCTTTTAGGTAGTGTTTTTGTAACACCCGGTGTAACTTTAACTATAGAACCTGGCACGGTAGTTTTTGGCGACTATAAAACTGACGGATCTTTAACTATTGCCCGCGACGCTCATATTTTGGCCAAAGGAAATCCGACCGACCCTATTATTTTTACTTCAAATAGAAGTGTTAGAAAACCCGGAGATTGGGGAGGAATAATTATATTGGGAAATGCACCAATTAATAGATACGGATCAGGATCTGTAGCATCTTACCATCCAAATCTTAAGCCCATTGATTATGCAAATACTAATTATGGTGGGGAAAAGATCTCTGGCTTTTCAGGAGAATTACGATATGTTAGAATAGAATATGCTGGTAAACGCATTTCTCAAGATACTTATTTCAACGGACTATTATTAGCTAGTGTTGGTGCAAGTACTGTACTAGATCACATTATGGTAAGCAATTGTGGAGAAGATGGTTTTGAAGTTTGGGGAGGCAATGTTTCTTTAAACAACTTAGTGTCTTATCGCTCTAAAGGAACGGATTTTAAATTCAATCATGGTACTGCATCACTTATTTTTAACTCTCTAGCAGTAAGATCTCCTTATGCTTCAAATGGTAGCGGAGATAAATGCTTAGAGGTGTTATCTTATAATGACAAAGAAGAAATGGACTTTGCTAAAAGTAAAACTTCTTTAGAAGCAAGCAACTTAACATTTCTAAATTCAAGTGATGATTTAGAATCTGCAATTAAAATGAATCTAGTACATGAAGCGATTTTTGTTGGTGATAATACTGAGTTAAATATTTCTAAAACAGTAATATCAGGTTTTAATCCAGCCGTAATACTTGACGAAAATATACAAGTAAACCAAGAAAACTTGGATAAGATTAGCTTCAAAGAGATGTACTTTAATAATTGTAATGGAAACATTTTTGTTGAAAACAATTCTAACAATGATGATTTAGAAAATTATTACGGTAATCGCTCCTTTTTTAATGTGTACTCTAAAAGTAGTAATAATGAAACATTTATTGCTTCAGATAATTATAAGAGACCAGATTACAGATTGAGAATAAATAAAATTATTGCATCGAATATTGATAGGGATGCCTTAGATGATTAATAGTTAAAATTAAGTATTAACAATGATAGAACTCTAGGTGTTTTTTTCGATTTGATTCCCAATTTAATTGGCGAAATTTATTCTAATTAATATTAGATAACCAATTCCTAGAGGTTTAAAAATAATAGAACTGCATGAGGAATTTTACTATTGTTAACATTCTTTTTATTACGATAGCGTTGATACCTTCAACGCTTTTGGCGCAGATATCTATAACTAAACCTAGTTTTGAATTCTCAGCAGCTTGTGCTAGGGAAGACTTTAATTCTTTTGAGATTAAATTTTCATTTTCACCAGAAGGAAATTTAGAAGCCTCCAACAAGTTTATTGTAGAACTGTCTGATGAAAGTGGTAGTTTTTCAAATGCTACAACTGTTTATACTTCAAATGCAGGAAGCATTATAAGTTCTCCTGTTACAATTAACTTTTCAATCCCAACAGAAACCGCTGGTGAAGAGTATAAAATAAGAGTAAAAAGTACAGCACCTGCTGCTACGAGTAGTTCGTCTAATGCATTTGCAGCTTACTATAAAATTCAGGATAGCCCTTTTTCAATAAATAATTTAATTGAAACTGGTGTGTTTTGTTCAGGAGGAAGCTATTTACTAACCATAGACAATCCCGGTGATGCTCAAAATGATTCACCTTTACAATATCCAGAATTGACTTTTAATTGGTATAAAGAAACAAGCCCAACAACATCCGTTTTTGTTGCATTAGGTGAGAGTTTAGAAGTGAATACGGAGGGGACTTATTTTGTAGAAACTAACTACGGTACATGTACTTCAGATTCTTTTTCAAATAGAGTTACAGTTAGCGAAGCATCTTCTGGAACTACAACATCTGCTATTAGTTCTAGTTTAGGTAATCCTTATTGTTTAACAAATGGACCGACCACTTTAAGTGCAATCAACGGAAATTCTTACCAATGGTTTAAAGATGGTGAGGAAATTCAAGGTGCTACAAATCAAATGTATGAAACAAATGAAGCGGGTAAATATGATGTAAGAGTGGATTTGGAAAACTGTACAGCTTCAGCTTCTATCACTTTAGTAAATACGGATTTTACTAGCGAAATTGATGTAGATGAAACTAATATGTTACCATCAGGAGAAACCTTAATGGTTAATGTTACTACAACTGCTGTTAATCCAACATTCAAATGGTATTATAATGATACATTAATTACTGATGCAACTGAGTCTAATTATGAAGTAACTGAACAAGGTAGTTATAAAGTTAAGGTACAACAAACCGAAGGTTGTAATGCCTTTCAAGAACTAAATTTTAGAGTTAATGAGCCATTTCCAGATGTAGCAAATATTCCAAATGTGATAACGCCTAACGGCGATGGTATTAATGATACTTGGGTAATTCCACAAGAGTTTGTAAGTGGCACAAATACTCAAGTTCTGCTAATAAGCTCACAGGGTAAAGTTGTTTTTGATACTACAGATTATCAAAATAATTGGCCAGAAAAAGAATTGAATTTTAAAGACGTAAATCCAGTTTACTATTACATTATAAAAACACCAAATCAAAAGATAAAAAAAGGATCAATTACGGTTCTAAGATAAAATGAACAAATATCTATTATATATGTTTCTAGTGTTATGTACCATTCAGCAATTCCATTCTCAAGAGAGCAATGGTGTTGTTGCTTTGGCATTACCTGTTAGAAACTCTTTAAAGTTTAATAGATATGCCATTAACCCAACATTTAGTTTTGTAAGAGAGCAAAATAAATACATAAGCTTTACCAATAAAAGACAATGGGCGCAGTTTAATGATGCACCAAACTCCTATTTATTTAGTTATGCAGGACGTTTTTCTGAAAACATAGGTGCAGGAGTTGGTTTATTTCAGCAAGATTTTGGGGTTTTAACAACCTTTGGCGGGATACTTAACTTTGCTTACAATGCGAGTTTAAGTAGAGAAAGTAATCTTACGTTTGGTTTAAACATTGGTGCTTACCAAAGCAGTTTAAATCAAGGTAGAGTTATCGTAAACACACCTGATCCATCATTACAAAATGTGCCTTCTAACTTCTTATTAACAGTAAATCCAGGTATCAACTACGGTACCGATTTTCTAGATTTTGGAGTGGCAATCAATAATTTGGTATCCTATAATATAAATGATTCTAAAATAATTGAAGACAATCCTGAGCAAGGACTTCAAGCACATATCATGTATACTGGCTATATGAATACACGTGGTTTTTTTGATGAAAGTAGATTCTCAACTTTAGTTAGAAGTGAATTCAAAAAAGATCAAACCGTTATTTCAGGGATTGCAATGTTAAACGTGCCTAAAGGAGTTTGGGCACAAGTTGGTTATAATACATTATATGGAGCTTCCGCTGGTATAGGGCTTAATGTTACCAATAATATCGCTGTAGAGTACAATTATGAGCAATCCATGGGAAATCTTTCAGAATTTGGAAGCTCTCATGAAATTACTTTAGCATATCGTTTCAATAATAAATACAGATATAATTATGGTGATGAAGAGGAAGAACAATCTGTATTTAATACTAATAAAAGACGAGTTAAGCCTAATAATTTAACAGATGAAGATAGGGATAGAATAGCGCAAAGAAGAGCGGAAATTGCAGCTAAAAGAAAAGCAGAAGCTGTAGCAGAAAAGGCAAAAGCTGAAATAGCTGATACTAATGCGCAAAATAATATTTCTCAAAATGAAACCAAAGCTACTGAAATAGAATCTACACCGAATGATAATGACATTGAAGATACTGCTAAAGCAGAGGAAGCTAGGTTGAAATTGGAGGAAGCTGCAAAACTTAAGAAAGCGCAAGAGCAACAGTTAAAAGCGGAAAATGAAAGAAAAAGAGTTGAAGAAGAGGAACGTTTAAGACAAGAGGTAGCACAGAAAAAAATAGAAGCTGAAAAGCAAAAAGCCGAAAAAGAACTTCAATTACAACGTGAAGCCGAAGCAAGAAAAGCTAAGATAGAAGCAGAGGCTAAAGCAAAAGCCGAAGAAGAAAAAAGATTAAAGATAGAGGCTGGACAAAGAGCAAAAGAAGCTAGAGAAAAAGCTGCCGCTGAAGCCGTTAAATTGAAAGCTGAAGAGGAAGCTCGCATAAAACAAGAGGAAGAACAAAAGCGAATAGAAGAGCAGGCTAGATTACAAGCCCAAGAAAAAGCAGAAGCAGAGGCTAAAGTCAAGGCAGATGAAGAAGCAAGATTAAAACGTGAAGCTGACTTGAAAGCCGAAGAAGAGCGAAAAAGAATAGAGGCGGAAGCGAATGCCAAACTAGAAGCGGAAAAATTAAAGGACAAAGTAGCAACTGAAATAGAAGCTAATGAAACTTCTAAAATTGAGGCTAAAACCAATGATGATGAAGCTTTACCTGAAGTTGATGATGAAACTGCTAAAGCTATGAATGCGTTGTTAGACGCTTCAAAAAGTATTAGAAAGGCTCAAGATGAATTAATAGAAAGGTTGTCTAATAAGATAGATAACAAGCAAAAAGACTTAAACGATCTAAAAGAAGAAAATGATTTAAGTGAGCAGGGTATTTATTTGGCACCAAAGCCATTTAAAAGTTCATCGGCTGAAAATGCAGAAATAGCAGCTTTAAAAGATAAAATTGGAAAAATCGAGAAAGAGCAAGAAATAAAAATGATTGAGCTTGAAGCGCTTCTTATCAAACGAAAAAGAAAATTTAAAAAGGATACTGAAGGAATTAATGATTTTTATTTCAATGCATTAGAAGGAGTAAAGGCAGATCAACTTAGAATCAAAAATACTAAAGAACGTTTGGTGTCTAACTTAGAACAAATAAATGAAGACACTGATTTCGAAAGAAAAAGAAGAATTCGTCGTGCAGCTTATGATAATCAGCAAGATAGGTACAATAAAGACAAAGCTGCTTTGGAAAGAATTAAAAAGTTCACCGATGAAAGTACTGATGAATTACAAGAAGAAGACTTTGATTTTGGTGAAGAACAAACCAAAAACATTCAAATTATTAAAAATGTAATGAATGAAGAGCCTGGTTATTACATGGTTATTGCGGTGCATAATAGTGTTGAAAAGCGAGATGAGTTTCTAACGAATGTAGTGGCATCAGGAGAACAGAATGTAAACTTCTTCTTTGATGTAAAAACGAATAAATATTTCATTTACTATGAAAAATTCGATTCTATAAGTCAAGCAAAAAATGCTTTAGATCAAAAAGGAAGTAAACCGTATAATGGTAAAATGTCACTTGTAAAAATAGATAACTAGAAAATTAAATAAACTGATTGCTATTTCTCTCTCAAGCCCAAATGAATTGAAATAGAAAAACTAACAACTATGAAAACACCTACTTATGTTAATAACTGTGTTATAGCACTAATACTCTTAATGAGTATGCAGTTATTTGCGCAAAATTTAGTTCCATTTGCTCCAAGGTATGATGAGGCTATTAAAGGTGATATACTTTTAATAGGAAACAGTAATGTTGGGTTACATGTTACCAATCCATACAATGGAAGCGATACCAATGATAGAGTAGATGCTGCTGTTTATGTTGATATAGACGGTGATCCTACAACGTTTAATTCCAGTACTGCAGATTTAGATGTACCCAGCGATACAAATTGTTATCAAATTGTTTATGCAGGTTTGTATTGGAGTGCAGTGGTTAATGGCAGTGAGCCAATATCAGATATAAAATTTAGAACTCCTGGAAATCCTTATCAGGATATAACAGGTACACAGATCTATTTTCAAAATGCGGCGAATAATAACAATTCAAATACTTATGTATATTACCATGATGTAACCGATATACTTACAGCTTTACCTAATCCAGAAGGGACATACGGTGTTGCTAATATATCTTCTTTAGTGGGGCCAAAACCAAATTCAGAAGGATTGTCTGCAGGATGGTCGCTTTTTGTAATTTATGAAGACCCTTTATTGCCTAGTAAATACATCACTTCTTTTGATGGTTTTACAAAAATTACGAGTACAATAAACGAGACATTTGATGTTTCAGGTTTTGAGACGATTCCTGTAGGACCTGTTCGTGCTAAATTTGCATTTAGTACCATAGAGGGTGATAGACGTTATACAGGAGACTATTTAGAATTGAATGGAAATGTAATTAATGCTACCGACAATTCTGGAACCGTAATACGCCCTGGGAATAACTTTTTTAATAGTACAGTATCTATAATAGATCCTGCGACTAATACGCCCGAATTATTTTTTGATAGAAATCCCGCAGGTACAAATACCTTAGGTTTTGATGCAGGAATTATAAATATTCCCAATGCAGGTAATACTATTATTGGAAATGGTGATACTACGGCACAAATAAGTCTAGGTAGTAATTTAGATATTTATTACTATTATTTTAGTGCATTTGCCATTGAAATCATTGCTCCAAATATTGTACTTACTAAAATTGTTGAAGATGAGTTTGGGACAAATATTGAAGGTCAAGAAGTAGATTTAGGTGATGAGTTAAATTACGTTATTGGTTTTGAGAACACAGGTAACGATGATGCTACAAACCTTACCATTCGTGATATTCTACCAACAAATATTGTGTTTAATTATCCTGCTGATATTGTCTCTTTACCTACAGGTGTAACGGTACAGAGTTATGATGCGACAACCAGAGAAATTGTATTTAGTGTAGACCGTTCAATTGTTGAGGAAAACGATCCTGTTCAATCTATACGTTTTAGAGTAACAGTAGTGTCTGATTGTAGTTTGCTTACCGATGCATGTTCTAATATTATTGATAATCAGGCCTATGCGACATATCAAGGAACAATAAATCCAGATTTCACAATTTCTGATGACCCAAGTTTCAACAGTAATACAGGGTGTTTAATTACACCAAGAGCTACAAATTTTTTAGCAGATTTAAATTGTACGTTTGATGAAAATGTGGTGCTTTGTGGAGATTCTACAACACTAACAGCAGGAAATGGATATGATGCTTATACATGGTCAACTACTCCTGGTGGGGCAGCTATTGGCACTGGGCAATCGTTTACAGCAACTGCAACAGGAACATATTATGTGTTTAATGAGGCAACAGCACCTTGTCAATCCATCACACAGGTATTTAATGTTACGCTTTTTGGGTCTAATGTTACAAACCCTGTAATTCCTTTTGCTGATGAGGTAGTGATTTGTCCTAATGATGGAAAAGAATTGCCAAATATTTTCTTATGTGGTGCTAATGATTCAAGATTTATTCAAACGAATATTACCGATACGTCTTCAATGATATGGGAGGTTTTAGATGAATCTAGTTGTACTGCTGTTTTAAATGAAGATTGTGCAAACGAGAGTGACACTTGTACTTGGAATCAAGTTGCAACAGGACCAAACTATACTGCTGATACGGCAGGACAATATAGATTAACGTTGAATTATGATGGCGGTTGTTTTAATCAGTTTTATTTCAATGTATATGAAAACCTATTAGTGCCAACAGTAACTTCACAAGATATTATTTGTACAACACCTGGCGAAATTGTAGTAGGTGGCGTACCAAGTGGATATGAATACAGTATTGATGGTACGAACTACCAAGCTAGTAATACATTTTCAGTAAATACTGCTGGTATTTATTCAGTGTATATTAGACAAGTTGGTGTAACACCAAACCCTTGTATTTTTACAGTACCTGACGTTCAAATTAGAGAAAGAGACTTTACGGTACAAACCACAGTAACACAGCCATTATGTTATGGAGAATTGGGTAATGTGGTTTTGGCAGCAAATGATGCACGACCACAATATTTCTTTTCTATTTATGATGGAGCAACATTAGTTAATAGTGTAGGCCCTATTGTAGATGATAATTATACGTTTGAAAACTTAAACCCTGGAACATACACAGTAAATGTTTCTACCGAAGATGGCTGTACGTTCACAGGTGATATTGAAATCATTCAGCCACCGTTATTAGAGGTTACTTCAGCATTAACAAAACCTTTAACGTGTACAAATGGTGAAATAACTGTGTATCCAGTAGGAGGAACGGCACCTTACTATTATTTTGTTAATGGATCGACTACCTTTCAAAGTACACCAATAATTGATGTTCCAACAGCTGGAACATATACGATTAGAGTAGTAGATTTTAATAATTGTGAAGCTGAAACTACAATTGATGTAAATGCAATTCCTGGTCCAGATTTTACAGTAGTACAAACCAATATTTTGTGTGCAGATGCACCTGATAGCGGATCAATTACTATAAATGTTTCTAATGCAAACGGAAATACATTGCGTTACAGTATTGATAATGGTACTACATATCAAAATTCACCAAATTTTACAAATGTAACAGCTGGGGATTATGATATTGTTGTAGAGTACACATTAGGTACTGATGTTTGTACTACGACACCACAAACTATTACAATAACAACAGCTACAGCAATTAATGGTACAGTGGCTCTAACTTCTCCTTATACGTGTATAAGTGATGGTGTTATTACTGTGTCAGGAGTAACAGGAGGAACATCTCCTTATCAATATAGTATTGATGGGGTGAACTTTCAACCAGGAACAACATTTACAGGATTAACAGATGGAACTTATACCGTTACGGTAAGAGATGCCAATGTATGTACATTTGTTGCTGCACCTATAACTGTCGCAACTTTAAATCCTCCAACGGATTTAGATTTCAGTGGAACACCAATAACGTGTCCTAGTAACACTTCAGATATTACCTTAACAGCAACTGGAGGGTTAAGTCCTTTGGAATATCAAATTACAGCACCTTCTGGTTCTGCAACAGCATATCAACCATCAAACATATTTACAGGATTAACTCCAGGAACATACACGTTTCAAGTTCGAGATGCTAATGACTGTACTTACGCTGAAACATATACTATTAATCCGTTACCACCATTAACTGTTGGAGCGATTATCACTAAAAATTTAGATTGTACTGCTTCACCTGATGGCACAATTGAAGGCACAATCTCAGGAGGTGCAGCACCATTTACATATGCAGTTTCGATTAACGGTGGAGCATATACAAGTCTAGGAGCTACAGGTACAACATTTACATACAATGTTCCAACGGATGGTAATTACCAATTCCAGATTACTGATGCTAATAACTGTACAGCAGAGTCTAGTGTGCAAACTATAAATGCAATTTCGTTACCTGAAATCCTTTCAGTAGTTCAAACTCAAGATATTTTATGTAGTGGTGAGGCAACAGGTGCTATAGATATTACTATTAATAATGCAGTTGGCACCCCACCATTTGTCATCAATGTGAATAATGATACAACAGCAACAAATTATGGCACACAAACCTCAGGATTACCAGCCGGTAATTATACTATTACTTTAACAGATGCAAATTCATGTACAGATACTGCAACCATAACTATTGGAGAACCAACACCGATAAACGTTTTACATACATCTTTACCAATTACTTGTGATATTGCAAGTGGAGGTATTTCACAAGGGTCAGTAATTGTACAAAATGTCACTGGTGGAACTGCACCTTATAATTATTATGTAACAGGAACGAATGGGTATTCTGCTACAGAATTGAATGCCTCTGGTACTACATCTACTACGTTTGATGTGGTAGACTTTGGTCTATACCAAATCAATGTTGTCGATGCCAATGGTTGTTCTGTTTTGGTGCAAGATGTTCTTGTAGCATCGCCACCAAATGATTTAGATATAGCTGTAGATACTGCTGTAAATTGTCTTACTGGAGGAGAAGTTACAGTAAGTGTAAGTACAACTTTAGCAAGTAGTGGACCTTTCTATTTTGATATTTACAGAGGGGTAATACCACCGCCTCCACCAGGAGGGACTTGGGTTTTACAGGATGCACCTGTTGTTACTAGTCCAAGAACAACATTCACTGGTTTGATTCCAGGAGTAACTTATACCTTTATTGTATTTGATGTTTCTACTGGATGTAGTTATTATGAAACAGCAACGGCTTCAATCCCTACAAATTCAACATTAACAGCAACGGCTTTAACTTCAAATAACATTACCTGTGTTGGAAGTGCAGATGGTAATGTCTCATTCACAGTAAATAGTGTTTATAGTATTGCAACAAATGTTGATTATGAGATATTCAATTCTTTATCATTAGTATCTACTGGAGTAACAGGATCGGGAGTTGTCCCAGCTGGAGGTAGTTTACCAATTACTAATTTAGGGTCATTGCCTTTCGGAACATATTTTGTTTCAATATCTGAAACTAGCGGGCCAAATGCTGGCTGTGGTGTGGTTACTGTACCATTCAATATTAATGAATCTGCAATTGATTTAAGTATTACTGCAACTGTTGATAGAAATGCAAACTGTAATCCAAATTCTGGATTAATCAGTGCAATAGCGAGAGATGGTACACCACCATACGCTTATCAAATTACAACATCAGCAACGGCACCATTAGCAACAGACCCCTCTTGGTCTTCAGCAAATACATTTAATGTTGATGCCAATACATATTATGTGCATGCCAAAGATGCATATGATTGTATAAAAACAACAACAGCTCTAGTTTTACCTCAAGACCCTGAACCAGTAATTTCGGCAACAGTAAATAATCAGTGTACAGTTACTGAAGGTAACTTTGTAATTGATGTTACATTAACAACTGCTGGTATTCCACCTTACAGCTATAGCATTGATGGCGGTACATTTCAAACTAGAACGGCACCATTTAGTATTTCAAATTTAGCATCTGGAAGTCACACTGTAGAGATTCAAGATGCCAATGGTTGTGGAAATTTAGTTACAGTGGATATAGCACCACCTGTAGATGTAACGCCTAGTATCACCGCATTACCAACCTGTAATAACGATGATGGAGAAATTACAATAACAGGGGTAGGAGGTACAGGAGTATATACTTATACTATTAGTCCAAACCTTGCAGGTATTACTTTAAGCGGAAACGTGTTTTCTGGGGTGCCATCTGGAACATATACCGTAACAATTACTGATGCTAATACATGTTTTGCGGATGTTGAGGTTGTATTACCAGAAGCAATACCGCCAACGGTTACTACAACACCTTCTGCAGTAACTTGTTTTGGTGATAATACAGGTAGTATTGAAATTAGTGTTACTGGATATACAGGACCATATACATATGAAGTTTTTGATAGTGCTTCAGCATCGGTTACTGGTGTTATTAACGCAAATACATCTACAAACCCACAAATAGTTTCAGGAATGGCAGCTGGAACTTATAGTGTAGTAGTTACACAAACGGCAAGTCCATTTTGTACTACAACATCTGATGTAGTTATTCAATCTCCACCAGATCCATTATCGGTTATTGCGACAGAAACATCAAATGTTACGTGTGATAATGATAAAGGAACGATAACTGCTGTAGCCAGTGGTGGTTATGGTACATATGAATATGAATTAACAGGAGCTGCAACTGTGGCATATTCACCTAATGGTACATTTACGAATTTAGAAGCAGGAGTTTACACAGTTAATGTTCGTGATGCAGGAGGTTGTATTGCTTCCGATGATGTTACGCTTATCATTCCAAATCCAATAGATGCTACCATTTCAGTAAGTACAACATTGTTGTCTTGTTTTGGAGATACTAACGCAACAATCACGGTTACAAATACAACTGGCGGACAAGGTTCAAATTATACCTATACTTTAAATCAAATTTTACCAACGTCGTCAAGTTCAGGTCCTCAATCAGCTACTGTTTTTGATAATTTAGGTGCCGGAACTTACAATGTAACAGTTACTGATGGTTATAATTGTGAATTTAATACACCAAGTATTGTAATTGACGAACCTACGGAATTACAAACAACTTTGGTAAAAGCAACATCTCAAACTTGTTTGACCGAATCTACATTGACGTTAAGCGCTTCAGGAGGAAATGGACCTTATGACTACAGTACAGATAGTAATTTTGCTACTGTAATCGGTACGTTTGCAACGTCTACAACATTCTCAGTTCCAGCAGGAAATTATCAGTATTATGTTAGAGATGCAAATGGTTGTATTACAGAGATATCTAATCAGATTACTATTGATCCACTGCCAGCTTTAACAATTACGCTAGATGCTATGAATGCAACTATTAATTGTACTGGAGATACCACTGGTGTAATTATTGCTGAAGCTGAAGGAGGATTAGGGAGCTATGTTTATACGCTTCAAGATACTTCTGGAAATGCAATTCCAGCAACACAAAATAGCCCTGGTGTATTTACGGAGCTTCCTGCAGGAAATTATCAAGTAAGAGTTGATAGTGGGGATTGTTTAACAACATCAGCAACTATTCCAATTACAGAACCTACATTACCTTTAGAAGTTACATTTAACACAACAGATGTAACGTGTACTGGAGAAAATAATGGTTCTATTGAAATTCTAGCAACAGGAGGAACAGGAACAATCAAGTACGCTATTTCTCCACAATTAAACCAATTTTTTGATGAGCCAATTTTTGAAGATTTAGCACCTGGTACGTATCAAGCAGTAGTTCAAGATGAACTAGGATGTTTTGTTATTATCGATTTCAGTATTAACGAACCAACACCAGTATTCTTAACTGTAGTTCCTAATTCAACGATTCCTGAATTATGTTCGGGAGAACTGAATGGTGCATTTAGTGTTGATATTTCAGGAGGAAGTTTGCCTTACAGTGTAAGTTTAGATGATTATGATGGTCCTTATACTACTGGAACTGATACACAAACAGTTTTCGATTTCACCGCTTTAGCAGGAGGAAACCATGTGGTTTATATAAGAGATGCTGAAGGTTGTGAGGTTGAGTTTGAAATTGATTTTCCAGAATCAATTCTTATAAATCCGCAATTGGCTATAGACTATGGTTGTGTGAATAATACATCAACTAATTCTGTTACTGTAACACTAGAGCCAGATAATATAGATCCAGCAGATTTAGAATATGCATTAGACGGTGGTCCTTATCAACCAGAAAACGTATTCACAAATGTTTATGCAGGTTTAGATCATTATGTAGATGTGAGGCATACCAACGGATGTGTGCAGCGTGGTGCATATTTCGATATTGATGACTATCAGCCATTGGCTATAATACTTACAGAAAGTGGTCTTAACGAAATAGAAGCAACCACAACGGGAGGTACTGGAAATTATGAATATTTCCTTAATGGAGAATCTTACGGAAGCGAAAACACATTCAATATTTATGCATCAGGCACTTATACGGTTACTGTAATCGATAATAATGGGTGTCAGGTTGAAGCTTCAATCCCAATGGAGTTTATTGATATATGTATTCAAAACTATTTTACACCAAATGATGATGGAACTTTAGATAGTTGGGGTATTGGTTGTGCTACACAGTATGACGATTTAACCTTTGATATTTTCGATAGATACGGACGTAAAATAGCAACGCTAAATGTGAATGAAAAGTGGGATGGAAAATATAACGGAAAGGAATTACCAACTGGAGATTATTGGTATGTAGTGAAATTGAATGACACTAGAAATGATAAAGAATTCGTAGGGCATTTTACCCTCTATAGATAAAATGAAGGAGATAATGAAGAAGGATATAACATATAATAAGATGCGAAAGATAGCAATAGCTTTTTTACTATTAGTTATAGTTAAAAGTTACGGACAAGAATTGAATTTACCTGTATTCACGCAATATTTGGCTGATAATAATTTTGTGGTGTCTCCTACTTATGCAGGTATTGGCGATAACTTAAAAATTAGGGCAAACGGATTAACACAATGGGTTGGTATTAAAGGCGCTCCAGATAACCAATCTATTTATGGTGATGTTCGTATAGCAGACCGTACAGGTGTTGGTCTATCCTTGTATAATGATAGGAATGGTAACACTATTCAAACAGGTGCTAAATTTTCGTTTGCACACCATTTAATTCTTGATTATTATTCAAGGCAATATTTATCTTTCGGAATTTCATATAACATCAATAACTTTAGAATTGATATCAATAATTTTAATACTACTTACGAAAACCCAACTATTGATCCGTTTGTAACTGACGATAGAAGAACCTCAAATAATAACTTCGATATTGGAGCTTTGTATCGTTTTGGGGGGTATTGGTTAAGTTTTAATGCAAACAATATTTTACCTAAAAACTTTGATGAGTTTATTAGAAGGAAAGAGCCTAATTTATTACTTAATTATCAAGTATATTCTGGATACACGTTTAGAGGGCCTAAGAAGAGTGGTTTAGAGTATGAACCTTCAATATTCTTTCAATGGTTTGGAAGTGATAACAGGTCTGCAACCGACTTAAATTTTAAATTCAGAAAGTTTAATAGATACGGTGATTATTATTGGGGCGGAATTTCATACCGTTTCTTAAATGACCAACTTTTAAAACCTCTGAATATTGGTCCTATGATTGGTTTTCAAAAAAATATTTTTTACTTCGGATATGCATATCAAATTACAACAAACGAGTTAGCAGCTTATAATTCTGGAACTCATGTGATAACTATCGGGCTTAACTTTTTACAAGGTATTAGTAACTGTCCTTGTACGCAAGACCCTGTGCATGATTAGGTATTTTTTGTAGGGTTGTCAATTTTAGATTCATTTCTTTTTCTTAAATTGAAACGAACAATCTAAAACTAAATACATGGCATCCAAAAAAACGATTATCAAGAAAATTCAAATTGTATTAACAAAACACTTTGAATCTCCACAAGACGCTTTTAATTTCTTCGACAAAAGTGGAGATGGCAAACTATCTAAAAAGGAAGTTGTAAAACTTTTGAAAGAAGCTGAAATTAATGGCTTTATCCGTGGTTTGGTAGGTTCAAAATTAATTGAAGGCTACGATAAAGATGGCGACGGCAAAATAGATTGGAAAGAATTTAAAACTGCGGTTGCTGAAATGGCAAAAGATGTTGATTAATTTTTCGTTTCAAACATGAAATGTTTTCAAAAAGAAATACAACTAAAACCTTATTCAAGAGGGTTTCACTTAATTACTGATGAGGTTTTATATACAATACCAGAAATAAAGGAAATCAATACAGGTCAATTACAAATATTTATAAAACATACGTCTGCAAGTTTGACGATTAACGAAAACGCAGATTATACTGTAAGAACTGATTTTGAAAGTCACTTCAATAAAATGATACCAGAAAACGCTGAGTATTATCAGCATATTTATGAAGGTTCTGATGATATGCCAGCACATATTAAATCATCACTTTTAGGAGCATCAGTTCAAATTCCAATAACCAATGGTAGATTAAATTTAGGTACGTGGCAAGGGGTGTATTTATGCGAACACAGAAATCATGGAGGTAGTAGAAAACTAGTTATTACTGCCTTTGGCATCTAAATAAATTATGTAATGCGCATAAAAAAATTTTTAGCATCGGTATTCCAATCAATAGTATTTTGGATGCTAGCTTTTTTCGTTTTCATTTTCATAAAATACAATGGAATAGAGGAGGAACTTAGAATTTATACCGACGATATACTTCATCTTCCAATTCCTGAATTTTATCAATTCGGATTGTTATTGGGTATTATAATTGGTGTGTTTTATGGAATCATTGAGTTTTTCTTTGATGCCTACCTAAGTAAAAAGTTAGTGCTAGGTATTAATATCGTGGTTAAATCTATAATATACTTTGTACTAATAATAGTTCTGCTCAGTATATTTTCCGTGTTTATTGAAGAACAAATAGATATAGATTTACCAAATGAACAAGGTTGGTGGCATCGAGACCCTTTCTTTTGGACTACAATAGTATATTTCATTATAGCATCTATTATTTTTTCTTTATTGAAGATTGCAAACGATAAATTCGGTCCAGGGGTATTCTTTAATATGCTTTTGGGGAAATATAGAAAACCTAGAGAAGAAGAGCGGATTTTGATGTTTATAGATTTAAAAGATTCAACAAAAATTGCTGAACAATTAGGGCATGAAAGGTATAGTAAATTTATCCAAGATTGTTTTTCTGATTTGAATAGTGTACTTAGAAAGTTTGATGCTGATGTATATCAATATGTTGGAGATGAAGCAGTTTTAAGTTGGACAACCAAAAAAGGATTTAGAGAGAATAGTTGTGTAAATTTATTTTTTGCATTTAAGGATAAACTTAAAAAAAGACAAGAACTTTATTTGCAGAAATATAATATAATACCGGAATTTAAAGCAGGGTTACATTCAGGAAAACTAATGATTGCTGAGGTTGGTACTATAAAAAAAGAATTAGCATTCCACGGTGATGTAATAAATACTGCTTCACGCATTCAAGGGTTGTGCAATAAGTACAATGCTGAATTTTTGGTATCGAAACCCTTCTTAGAGAGATCTTTAATCACTCTAAAGTATAAAGCTAATCTTTTAGGTGAAATTGAACTAAGAGGAAAAAAAGAAAAACTTGAAATTTACGAAGTACTAAGACCTACGAATAATTAATTTGACAGATAGTTGTGTAAGGGATAGTAGTGGTAGCTTTTGGCGAGGTGCTCATCGAGCCAAAACTTTAACAGATAGCCCGAACAGACCTTAGGAGGGTAACGCCTAAATAAAAAATAAAAAAATCCGATTCAAACGAATCGGATTTTTTATTAAGCGAATAATATGTTTTACAATAGGCTAAGCGCCTTATTTTACTTTATCTACAACTGCTTTAAAAGCCTCTGGGTTATTCATCGCTAAATCTGCAAGAACTTTACGGTTCAATTCGATATTGTTAGCTTTAAGTTTCCCCATAAATTGAGAGTAAGATAAACCGTGTTCTCTAGCTCCTGCGTTAATACGCGTAATCCAAAGTGCGCGGAATGTTCTTTTTTTGTTTCTACGGTCTCTATACGAGTATTGCATCGCTTTATCAACCGCATTTTTAGCTACTGTCCAAACGTTTTTACGTCTTCCAAAGTAACCTTTTGCTTGTTTTAGAACCTTTTTTCTTCTGGCTCTTTTTGCTACAGAATTTACTGATCTTGGCATAATTTTAATTGTTTTTGTAGTAGGCGGTTAGTAACTAACACTTTAATTGAGCCTAACTCCAGGGTTTATAAATTGTTTTAACCAATATAAAACTGGTGTTACTTTAAACGTAACATAGTTTTAATATTATTTTCGTCAGCCTTATCCACTAATGTGTCATGGGTTAACGCAAGCTTACGCTTTTTAGATTTCTTTGTTAAGATGTGACTCTTAAAAGCGTGCTTTCTTTTAATCTTACCAGTACCCGTCAACTTAAAACGTTTTTTGGCACTAGATTTTGTTTTCATTTTAGGCATTTCTTTTCCTAGGTTTTAATTATTGCGCTTAATTATCTTCAGTTATTACTTCTTTGGAGCAATAAACATGGTCATTCTTTTTCCTTCCAGCCTTGGCATTTGTTCTACTTTACCAAACTCTTCAAGGTCTTGAGCCAGACGTAACAATAAAATTTGTCCTTGCTCTTTAAATACTATCGATCGTCCTTTAAAAAACACAAAAGCTTTAAGCTTTGCACCATCTTTTAAGAACTTCTCAGCATGTTTCTTTTTAAATTCGTAATCGTGGTCATCAGTTTGTGGTCCAAATCTAATTTCCTTGACTACAACTTTAGAAGCTTTCGCTTTTAAAGCTTTTTCTCGTTTCTTTTGTTCGTAAAGAAACTTTTTATAATCCATAACTTTACAAACAGGTGGATCGGCTTTTGGTGAAATCTCAACTAGGTCTAAACCTAATTCATCAGCAAGCCTAAGGGCATCACCTTTGGTATAAATACCTACTTCAACGTTATCTCCAACTAAACGCAATTTTTGCGCTGTAATTTTCGAGTTAATTTTGTGTTTGTCTTCTTGAATCACCCTTCTTTGGGGCTGTCTTCTTCTTCTAATTGCTATGGCTAAATCTTTTTTTAATTAAACTTTTTATTCTAGAACGATTTTAACGTTTTACTTATATCCTCTTTTATTATTTCGGCGAATGCATCTATAGAAATCATTCCTAAGTCTTCGCCACCATGCTTGCGCACAGTAATTTTATCTTCTTTTTCCTCTTGCTCACCTATAATAAGCATATACGGATGCTTTTGCATTTCGGCCTCACGAATTTTCTTCCCTATAGTCTCATTTCTGTGGTCAACAAGGGCGCGAATTTCGTGATTTTCAAGCAAATTTAAAACTTTTTCAGAATATTTTTCATATTTCTCACTAAGTGACAATATTTTAGCTTGAACTGGCATCAACCAAATCGGGAAGTTTCCACCTGTATGTTCCAATAATAATGCCACAAAACGCTCCATACTTCCAAAAGGTGCACGGTGTATCATTACAGGGCGGTGTAGCTCATTATCACTGCCTTTATAAGTCAATTCAAAACGTTCAGGTAAATTATAATCTACTTGAATTGTTCCAAGTTGCCAACGTCTCCCCAAAGCATCCTTTACCATAAAGTCTAACTTTGGTCCATAAAATGCAGCCTCACCAGTTTCAATTACATAATCTAAGCCTTTATCTTCAGCGGCATTAATAATAGCTTGTTCTGCTTTTTCCCAATTTTCTACATCACCTATATATTTGTCTGGATTTTCAGGATCCCTTACAGAAACTTGAGCGGTAAAGTTTTCAAAACCTAAAGAACCAAATACATATAGAACCAAATCAATCACATTCTTAAATTCTTCATCCAACTGATCAGGCATACAAAACAAATGCGCATCATCTTGAGTAAATCCTCTAACGCGAGTTAAACCATGCAATTCACCACTTTGCTCGTATCTATATACAGTGCCAAATTCAGCGTAACGTTTTGGCAAATCCTTATAACTCCATTGCGCACTTTTATATATTTCACAGTGGTGCGGACAATTCATCGGTTTTAATAAAAACTCCTCATCATCTTTTGGCGTAGTAATCGGCTGAAAACTATCTTCACCATACTTAGCATAATGTCCAGAAGTAACATACAATTCTTTCTGACCGATATGAGGCGAAACTACCATTTCATAACCCGCTTTCTTTTGAGCGGCTTTTAAGAAATTTTCTAAACGCTCACGTAACGCAGCACCTTTAGGTAACCATAATGGTAAACCTTGTCCTACCTTTTGTGAGAATGTAAAAAGCTCAAGTTCTTTCCCAAGCTTTCTATGGTCACGTTTTTTAGCTTCTTCTAATAAATGTAAATATTCGGTAAGCTCTTTTTGTTTAGGGAACGAAACCCCATAAATACGAGTTAGTTGAGGTTTGTTCTCATCACCACGCCAATACGCACCCGCAGCACTCATTACTTTTACTGCCTTTATAATTCCAGTGTTCGGGATGTGGCCACCACGACACAAATCCGTAAACGTACTATGATCGCAAAAGGTAATTGTACCATCCTCAAGGTTTTCAATCAGTTCAGTTTTAAATTCGTTGTCCTTATATAGGTCTAAAGCCTCGGACTTAGAAACAGATCGCATTTTAAAATCATGCTTTCCACGAGCAATATCCAACATTTTGTCCTCAATACTCTTAAAGTCCTTTTCAGAAACTGTATGCTCACCAAAATCTACATCGTAGTAAAATCCATTTTCAATAGCAGGACCAATAGTCAATTTAGCCCCAGGATATAACTCCTCAATCGCCTGTGCCAACACGTGTGCCGAAGAATGCCAAAACGCCTGTTTGCCCTCATCGTCTCTCCAAGTGTACAAAACCAACGAGCCATCAGTGCTTAAAGGCGTCACGGTTTCAACAGTTGTACCATTAAAACTAGCCGAAATCACATTTCTAGCCAAACCTTCGCTAATGCTTTTCGCAACATCCATTGGTGTAGCGCCCTTTTCAAAAGCTTTCACACTGCCATCGGGCAAAGTAATCTGTATCATCAAATCAAATTAAAAATAGGCTGCAAAGATAATAGTATAAACAAATCCACACAATATAATAGGTAATATATAATGTCAATCCAATTGTTTGGGTAATTTACGTTGTTTCCTTTTTTGATGAATTATTCAATTGCTTATCCAATATGGAGTCAGACTAAGATTATTTATTCATGTCTATAAGTAAAGAGACCTATATTGAGCTTTCATCTAGTCAATCAAAACTTATTTAGCTGTAATAATTTAAGAGAGCAACTCTTTATTTCTATTTTTTTTATAAGTTGCAGGCTATTCAACTAACTACTTTATACAACGTGTTAAACTATTTTATTATGAAAACAAATATTAACGATAGAAAAAAAGAAGTAAGAACTTTACCTTTTTCTATCTGGAAATTCTGTATCGTTGCAATGTTAATGCTAGCAAGTACAAGCTATAGTTATGGTCAAAATTCAGATGCTCCAGTTCCAAATGAACAAGCAAGAGTAACTGGTCTAAAATACATCTGCGTGCATGTACTTCAACTCGAAAAAACCCTAAAGCTGTATCGTGAGATTCTAGGTTTTAAAATGGCGGATGCAGAGGTGCTCCAAGGTCCGGGACTTGAAGGTATGCTAGTTATGAAATTAAAAGCAGATGACTTAGAGATTAATCTTTCTTTAACCGCTCCCGAATTTCAAAATACAATAGGACCAGTTGGAAACACCAATCATAACCACTTTATGCTTAAAGTTAATAACATTGGCCCAATAGGTGATAAATTAAAAGAAGAAGGATATGAATTGGAAAATGAGAACTATGTTAGAGACAAATACACCTTTTTTGTAGGGCCAAATGGTGAAATTATTGGACTTTCTGCTTGGGATTAATACAAGCGTTTCACATTCAATAATGTGGATGGTACAAATAAAAAAAACTCTCGAGAATTTCTCAAGAGTTTTTTATTCTTTAAAAATTCAAATTAAAAAAGTGCTTTCTGCGTTTGGGTTAGAGAATCTATTTCTCTGATTTTTATGTCTTTAAAAAAGACTTCAGCTGCTTCACTTTGCAATTGAATTTTACCTTTTATTAAAGGTACATCATTACCATCTTCATCAACATATCTAGAGTTTTTAAGAATCATAACAACTTCTCCATTTACAACGTGCAGACTCTTACCTTCATAACAATATAAATCAAGGGTATTCCATTCATCATGTGGTTTTTCGTAATTACCCTTTCTTCTACAATAGTTTCTATAAGGGCTATTAAAACCTATAGGCAAAAAGTCTTGAGATTCATGCGCTAATGGATCTAAAACAGATTCTGGCTTGTAAGCTCTAATATCTATAGCTGAATTTTTTTGACTCCAAAAATCACCGGTATGTCCTTCCATAATTTGAAATTCTTGAGACAGCATCCACGACCTCCAATATTCAACTCCCATTGGCCCTACAGAGTGATATAGAATACCCGAATCTTTTAGCAAGTTTTTCCTGTAAGCCCAAGTTTTATCTCCCCATTTGTATTTTAATTGGAAGTGATAATTTTTAAACTCGGTTTTAGTAATTAAACAACCGTAATACTCACCTGTGTTACGAATGATGATATCATTACCCTCTTGAAATGTGGTAAAGACATCATATCCTGATTTATTTAAACCAATAGGAGGAATTAATTCACCGTTCTCATCTTTTGGTTGAGAGCCATCATAACCTGGTTGGTGCTGATAACTTAAAAAGACATCCCATTTAGATAATTCTGCATCAATTAATTGGTTCCAATTATAGTTTTCCTTTGATTTAGAAGCACTTTCAGGGTTACCCTTAACGCAGGATAAGATTATCAAAAAAATGAAACATAAAATTTTACTGTAATTCATATATGTTGATATTTTAATAGTTTAAGCAATTTAACAAAATTTCATAGCTATTAAAAAGGCGACTTACAATGTATATCTATAACTTCCAACGTTACCGGATGGGTAAATGTTAGTTGCTCTGCATGTAAATGCAACCGTTCCCGCCTTTTTCCATAAAGATCATCACCTAAAATTGGTGTATTTAATCCATTAATATGTGCCGCATGCACCCGTAATTGATGAGTGCGCCCCGTAATTGGATAAAAATAGATGCGTGTTTTTCCGTTTTCAACACTAACAACCTCGTATTTGGTTTTGGCAGGTTTACCATGTTGGTAACATACTAATTGTTGTGGACGGTTATCTAAATCTACCCGTAGTGGCAAATCGATAATACCTTCATTAGTTGAAAGCTCACCATCAAGCAATGCAACGTAGCGTTTTTTAATAGTACGTTCTATAAACTGTTTTTGAAGATTTTTATGTGTCTTTTCATTTTTGGCTACTAATAACAACCCAGAAGTAGACATATCCAAACGATGCACTAACAATGGCCCCTTGGCTTTTGGTAAATAGCGTTTCATTCTCGTCAATACCGATTCTTGAATATGTTTCCCAGGCACTGATAAAAACTCATGTGGTTTATTCACTAACAACAGATAGTCGTCTTCATAAACAATGTCTAATGGAGCATTGTATTCTGATACTGTTTGAATAGGATTGTCCTCCACATCCAAACCTTGCATCATATGACCTAAAATAGGCTCGCATTTACTGCGACACGATGGGTAAAATTGTTTGTGTTTTCTAACTTCAGATTTTGGCGATGCACCCCACCAAAACTCTGCCATAGCAATCGGTTTTAAATTGTTTTCATATGCATATTGAAACAACTTTGGTGCAGCACATTCACCAGAGCCAGCAGGCGGTGGTACCATAGCATCCTTAAAAATATCTAGTAAATCTTTAGTGTTTCCTTCAGCATTCAAAAATCTGTATTGCTCATGCAAACGTTTCTGTAAGGATGCTGAGAGCGTAGCGCGCTTTTCTTTTAAAGCTTCAATAGGTTTTAGCAAGCTATCTAAATGATGCTTTGTAGCTTCAATTTTGGCTTCCCAATCCTTTTTTAAATCCTTTAAACGAAAATGATAGTAAATACTTTCGCTTTTTAAATCTTCAAGTAACACTTCAAACGCTTCAGAAGACAAGGTAGTTTTAGCAGATTCACGCTTTAGATTTCGCGTTTTCTTTTTAGTTTTTATATCAGCTTTAAACGCTGCAAGTTCTTTATTATAAAGTTTTTGAAACTCATCTAAAGTCAACCTTGCTTGTTTAAGTTCTGATGCATTTTCTAACGTTTCAATTTCAGCATTCAAAACATTTAATTCTGCTTCTCCTTTTTTATAAAATCCAGTTTCATCTAAAGTATTATAAACAGTTGGCACAAAACCTTTATGATAATTACTTTCAGCCAACTTACCAGAAAATGCTGCTAAATATCCTAAATCACCATTTTGATGTTGTACTACCATTACCCCAAACATCTTCCCTATAACTAAGCCTTGAGCATCAGGATACAATCCAAAATTATGTTCAAAATCGGTTTGAGTTTTCAAATAGTGCTGCAAATCTTCTGCTGCCAGTACACTTAATTCGTGAGGTTGATAATAAAAGGGGTAAGTGAATTGTTTTGGTAAGTCAATATCAACTTCAAAAGTAAACTTATGGAAAAATGTATCTGTAAAATTAGGGTGCTGCATCTTTTAAAAAATCACCAGAAATAATCCGTTGGCTATTCTCAATATTTTGGTTGTAAAGATACACCCATGAAATTAAGGGATCGCCATTTTCCAAAAAAACAGTAGTTTGTACTCTTGTAAAAAGACTTTCTTTTAGATTATCCTCATAAAACCCTTCATAATCATCAAGAACACTAAAAACGTTATCAGAATTTTTCAGCTTAAAAATAGTCCCAAAAACCTTATCGGAAGAGTTATCACTTAAAACAACACCTGGAAACCAAGAAATCCTGTAGAGTATTCCTAAAATATGACCTTTCCCAACTAGTTCTGAATTCTCAGAAAGAAATCGTGACATATCATTATCCGATGCCTGTTGCAATGTGCCGTAAACAAAAAGATAAGCTGAACTCAAAGAATCTACTAAACAAACCTATTCAAATCCACCTGATTAACCTGCCCATGAGATGCATGCGCCACTAACTCTCCATTTTTAATCACCAATAATTGTGGCGATTCATGTATCAGCTGAAATACATAACCCACTTCATCCGAAATTTGGCGGTAATTCAAAATATCTAAGTAATACAAATCCAGCTCTTTTTCGCTAAAATTGTAGTCCTCAATAAACTGTCGTTGCACCATACTACTTATGCCACATCGCGTAGAATGTTTAAAAATCACCTGAGTTTTTATGCTAGATTTTTGCTTAATGTAGTCAATCTGCTTCAAATCGTTTAAAGGAATCCACGGCAACACCTTCTCCGCTTTCGCTACTTTTTCTCCTCCAAATAATTTATTCAATAATCCCATAAATTGCTATTAATTGTACTTTATAATATTCAAACGTAAAGTCTGCACATTTAGTGTTCACTATTTTGGGCGTTACCCAAAGGGTCGGGCTTTACGTTCCAAGTCCTCGGTCGTACCTCCCTGTGGGCTTTCCACTGCAATCCCTAACGCGCCACTGTTATGTGCTTACTCAAACCTTAAGTCGCTTATCAATTTAAATCTTGCAACTGACTAAAAGTCATTGTTCTTAGAGGAATTCAAGACAATTTGTCGCAAATAAATATACTTTTTAAATTGGTAAGGTAATTGACTTATACAAGGCAAAAATAGAATTAGAAAAACATACAATAAAATATAAACGATGAACTTTAACAATTATACCATAAAATCACAAGAAGCCATACAGCAAGCGCAACAAATTGCTCAAGGCTCTGGGCATCAACAAATAGAAAATGAGCATATTTTTAAAGGCATTTTCGAAGTTGATGAAAACGTATTACCATTCATATTAAAAAAATTGAATGTAAACGTTGCCATTCTAGAGCAAGCTCTAGATAAACAACTGGAAAGTTTTCCTAAAGTTTCTGGGGCAGACATTATGTTGTCACGAGACGCTGGAAAATCTTTAAACGAAGCGGCTATCATCGCAAAAAAGATGAAAGATGATTTTGTGTCTATCGAGCATTTAATTTTAGCAGTTTTTAAATCAAATAGTAAAATTGCACAAATGCTAAAAGACCAAGGGGTAACCGAAAAAGGCCTAAAAGCAGCTATTGAGGAACTGCGCAAAGGTGAAAACGTTACATCTCAAAGTCAAGAGGAAACGTACAACGCTTTAAATAAATATGCAAAAAACCTAAACCAGCTTGCAAAAGACGGAAAATTAGACCCTGTTATTGGTCGCGATGAAGAGATTCGTAGAATTCTTCAAATATTATCACGTCGTACGAAAAACAATCCAATTTTGGTTGGAGAACCAGGAACTGGTAAAACCGCAATTGCTGAAGGTTTAGCACATAGAATTATTGATGGCGACATCCCTGAAAATCTAAAGGAAAAACAAATTTTTGCTTTAGATATGGGAGCGCTTATCGCTGGAGCAAAATATAAAGGGGAATTTGAAGAGCGTTTAAAAGCAGTCATCAAAGAAGTTACAACTAGCGATGGCGATATCGTACTATTTATAGACGAAATACACACACTTGTAGGTGCAGGTGGCGGCCAAGGTGCGATGGATGCGGCTAACATTTTAAAGCCAGCATTAGCCCGTGGTGAATTGAGAGCCATAGGTGCAACTACATTAGATGAATATCAAAAATACTTTGAAAAAGATAAGGCCCTAGAGCGTCGTTTTCAAAAAGTAATGGTAGATGAGCCAGATACTGAAAGTGCTATTTCAATTTTAAGAGGAATTAAGGAAAAGTACGAAACACATCATAAAGTACGTATAAAAGACGATGCTATCATTGGTGCTGTGGAATTGTCTCAACGCTATATTACAAACCGTTTTTTACCAGATAAGGCTATCGATTTAATGGATGAAGCAGCATCTAAAATGCGTATGGAAATCAATTCTAAACCAGAGGAACTAGATGTTTTAGATAGAAAAATCATGCAATTGGAAATTGAAATTGAAGCTATAAAACGTGAGAAAGATGAAACCAAGTTAAAGTCCTTGCGTTCTGATTTGGCAAACCTTAAAGAACAACGCAATGAGATTTTCGCCAAATGGAAAAGTGAAAAAGAAGTGGTAGATAATATTCAGAATACAAAATCTGATATTGAAAACTTCAAACTTGAAGCCGAAAAAGCAGAACGCGAAGGGGATTACGGGAAAGTAGCAGAGTTACGCTATGGCAAGATAAAAGAAGCCCAAGAGCAACTTGAAAACTTACAAAAGCAATTACAAGAACAATCTGAGAACTCTTTGATAAAAGAGGAAGTAACCTATGATGATATTGCTGAAGTTGTAGCGAAATGGACAGGTATTCCTGTTACTAAAATGCTACAAAGTGAGCGTGAAAAGTTATTGAAGTTGGAAGATGAATTGCACAAACGTGTAGTTGGGCAAGAAGAAGCCATTGAGGCTGTTAGTGATGCGGTTCGTAGAAGTCGTGCAGGTTTACAAAATCCACAAAAACCTATTGGAACGTTCTTGTTCTTAGGAACAACTGGTGTTGGTAAAACCGAATTAGCTAAGGCTTTAGCTGAATATTTGTTTGATGATGAAAATGCAATGACCAGAATAGATATGAGTGAATATCAAGAACGTCATGCAGTAAGTAGGTTAATAGGAGCGCCTCCAGGATACGTGGGTTATGATGAAGGCGGACAATTAACAGAAGCTGTTAGAAGAAAACCATACTCGGTAGTATTATTAGATGAAATTGAGAAAGCGCATCCTGATACGTTCAACATCTTATTACAAGTACTAGATGAAGGGCATTTAACAGATAATAAAGGGCGTGTAGCGGATTTTAAAAACACTATAATTATAATGACATCCAATATGGGAAGTCAGATTATACAGGAGCGTTTTGAGGCTACAAAAGATATAGATTCTGCTATTGAAGCTGCAAAGGTTGATGTTTTGGCATTATTGAAGCAAACAGTAAGGCCAGAGTTTTTAAACAGAATAGACGATACGGTAATGTTTACGCCACTAACAAAGGAAAACATTACTGAAATTGTTGGGCTTCAGCTAAAAAATGTTACTAAAATGTTAGCACAACAAAACATCACATTTGATGCAACTAATGAAGCAGTTACTTATTTAGCTGAAAAAGGTTATAACCCAGAATATGGTGCTAGACCTGTAAAACGAGTGATTCAAAAAGAAGTATTAAACGCTTTAAGTAAAGAGATTTTAGCAGGAAAAGTAACGACAGATAGTATTATTCTACTTGATGCCTTTAACGATAAGTTAGTTTTTAGAAATCAAAGCGACTTAGTGGAAAACATATAAAATTTAGTTTAGTTTGGTTGGTTAGTTTGAAAAGCAACGGGCGTCTTTTAAAGACAAACGTTGCTTTTTTTTATAACAAAATATACCAATTGGTATATTTTGTTATATTTGTACTAATGATTACAAAATCTGATCTTACAAAACAGCATATAATAGAAGTATCTGCACCCATTTTCAATCAAAATGGATATGCAGCAACCTCTTTGTCAGACATCACAAATGCTACAGGATTAACTAAAGGTGCTATTTATGGTAACTTTAAAAATAAGGAAGATTTAGCTTATGCCTGTTTTAAATATATGGTAAAATACTTAATGAAACCATTGTCTGATCACCTTAAACTAAGTGAATCACCTATTCAAAAATTATTCTTAATAACAGATTTTTATAGAAACTATTACCCTTTTAGCAGACAATTAGGAGGATGTCCTGTTTTAAATATTGGTGTAGACGCTAATAACAGTAATTCAGAATTACTTGAAAAAGTTAGAGAGGTAATTCAGCGTATACAAGACAATTTGTGCACTATCATAGAAAATGGTATAGAAGCCAATGAAATTTCATCAGAAATTAATGCGATGACATATGCTAAACGCATTGATACCATTATTCAAGGTGCCATATTTATGACATACACTATGAATGATGAATTTTACATGAAAGATGCCATGAACTATCTAGATCAAATAATTCATAACGAGCTAAAAATTTAAAAAAATTTATATAAAATTATACCAATCGGTATATTAATTTCAATTCTTATGATGCAATTACCAAAAGTATTACAAAACAAAACAAAAATCCGATTTCAACATTGCGATCCTTTCAACCATTTAAATAATGGTAGCTATATAGATTACTTTATGAATCACAGAGAAGACATGTTGATAAAACACTATAATCTAGATATTTACAAGATAGCGAAAACAACAGGGAAAAGCTGGGTATCAAGTAGCAATCAAATCGCTTACTTAAAACCTGCCTTTTTGATGGAAACGGTTACCCTAGAATCGCAACTCATCCATTTTAACGAAAGTGAACTAACAGTAGAAATGCGTATGTATAATGAAGATAAATTGCATTTAAAGTCTATTATTTGGTGCAAGTTTGTGCATTTTAACCTTTTAGAACAAAAACGAGAAAAACATTCTGAAAAATTTATGAGTATTTTCGAAGAAGTACACAATCCAATTAATGAAAACACTTTCGAAAAGCGCTTAAATCACTATAAAACAGCTAAAATTCATTCATAAAACAGTTAAAAAGTGCTGTTTTAGCACAATTATGTATAAATTTCCTTTTCAAACATTAAAACCAAATAGTGATTCCGTTCATCGAATAATGTCTTAAAAAACGGTCTCGATGTATAATAATGATTACTTTTAAATGTTTATTAATCTGTTGATAAAAATGTAATAAGGTAGCTCTCCATTCTGTCTTAAATTTTTAATTTCACAAACAGATCTTATCGCCCCAATAAGAACACAGAAAAGAGTAATAATGTTTAAAAGGAAAACCTACTTTTATTTATGAATTTATCTAATTATATAGATTACACATTTTTAAAGCCAATTGCCACAGAAAGAGATATTATAAATGTGTGTAAAATTGCGAAAGCAAACAAGTATTTTTCAGTATGTATTAATGGCTGCTATGTGAAATTGGCTAAAGAATTATTGAAGGATACTGATGTAAAAGTATGTACAGTTGTAGGATTTCCGTTAGGCGCGATGTCTACAGAAAGTAAAATTGCTGAAGCTACAAATGCTATTGCTGATGGTGCTGATGAAATTGATATGGTTATCAATTTAGGTTATCTTAAAAGTAGAAACTATGTGTCTGTTTTAAGAGATATATCTGATGTAAAAAGAGCAGTTGGAGATGTTACTTTAAAGGTAATTATAGAGATATCTGAACTTAATAAAAATGAAATAGTTAAGGCTTGCGAAATAGCCGTAGATGCGAATGCCGATTTTGTAAAAACCTCAACAGGTTTTGCTTCTGGAGGCGCAACTTTTACTGCTGTGAAAATCATGAAAAAAACAGTAAAAGACAATGCTAAAATCAAAGCATCAGGAGGGGTTTCAGATTTTGAATCCGCAGTAAAATATTTAGAATCTGGAGCAGATAGAATTGGTACATCTTCAGTACTTAAACCTGAAAAAGATACACTTCAAAAACGAAATTCTAAAATCTATAGACGTTATATGGAGACATCGCAAAAAAGTGAAGTATCACTTGAGGTTTTAAAAGATATTAAAGTGAAGTTTTAATTTTCAAACTTAAAACTAACAGTACTCCCAGTAAATTTTTGTGACAAAGTATTAATTGCCATTTCAGACAGTTGCAATACTCTTGGATATCCACCTGTAGTCTGGCAATCTCGCATTAATATGATAAGTTTTCCTGAGGGTGTTAATTGCACCGTTCCGGGTAATACAGGTGATGTAAGGATTGGTTCTAGATTATTGTTTAACGGCTCATCAAGCTGATATGCCATACGATTATTTTCTTTTGAAATTGTGAATGCCTTTTCAAATAATTGTTTTTTTTGAGTTTCACTTAATCTATCAAACTCTGGTCCTTCAAAAACTTTTAGTTCTGATTTTTCTATATATGAATCATCAATTTTTAGTCCTGCGAATTGTTTTGTTGTTATAGTAAGCTCTTGATTTGCATTCAATACATCTCCTTTTCTGATACTTCTGTATTCAGTTATACCCTGATACATGCTTCTACTGCTTAAAACTTCTTTGGTTTGAAAACCGCCAGAAATTGCCAGATAGCTTCTAAACCCAGAAACTAGGGTTCCAAAACTCAAAACATCACCGGTCTTAATAGCAATCATACGATTGTATTCAACCTTTTTTTTATTTACCGAAGCGTTCATATTTGCTCCTGTGATCACTATAGCAGTATCAGTTTCAAACTCTAATCTTGGGCCGCTCATTGTAATTTCTAAAACCGCAGCATCCTGATTGTTTCCAATCAAAGCATTTGCTATTGCTGCTGCTCTTGAATCCATGACACCTGAGACAGGTACAGCGTAATGCTGATAAGCAATTCGTCCAGAATCTTGAATGCTAGAAAAAAAACCGGCGTTTAATACTCTAACCATCAAGCACCTCACTTTCTATTTGATAAACACCAGCATCAACTAGGGTTTTAATATCATTATGTGTTTTTAAAGTTATTGGGTGAAATTGAAGACGATCTCCTGCTTTTGCAAAACATGGTTCTTCTTTTAAAGAATCAAAAAAATGGATTGGAGAATTCCCAATAATATTCCATCCACCAGGACTTTCACTAGGATAAACACCCGTTTGTTTGCCTCCAATCGCTACGGCGCCTTTTTCAATTTTTAATCTTGGCGTTGCTTTTCTTGGAGTAAATAGTTGTTCATTTAATCCTCCGAGATATAAAAACCCAGGTAAGAATCCGATAAAAAAGATAGTATATATTGGTATAGAATGAAGTTGAACAATGTCATCTATAGTAATTTGCTTTTCTTTTGAAAGCGTCTGCAAATCAATCCCAAAACTCTCATCATAACATACAGGGATTTTCCACAACCTATGTTTTTGTTTGTTAAGGGTATTTGGGGCTTTATAAAGATTTTTTAATTTATCTATTTCTGAAGAAACATCAAAGTTTGAAACATTATAAGTAATTAAAAGTGACGCATAAGCATGATTTACACTTTTAGTATATGACAAATTGCTGTTTTCTAATTTTGATTTAAATGCTAGAATATCGTTTAAGATAGAGGTATCGATACGCTGCGGCCACTCCATAAGAACTGAAGACGCTCCAAACTGTTTATATGTCAATTCAAACGCTATCAATTAGTGGATGAGAATGCCTTTAGATTCTAAATTATTCTTTAAACGATTTACTAAGCCTATGGCTTTTGGATTATCACCATGAATACAAAATGTATGCGCTTCAATAAGAACTTCTTTACCAGTAACCGTTTTTACATTGCCTTGAGAAATCATTCTAAACACATGCTCAAAAACTTCGTTTTCATCATGTAAAACGGCATTTTCTTTTTGTCTAGAAACCAAAGTTAAATCGTCATTATAATTTCTATCTGCAAAAGCTTCGTAGATAATAGGTATTCTGTTTTTAAGAGCAATATCTGCAATCACTGATTTATAGGGCACATACAAGTAAACTGGTAAATGCATACTCTTCATGACTTCAACAATTACGGTTGCAGTATTTTTATCTTTTATCGCCATATTGTATAGTGCACCATGCGGTTTCACATGATGTAAACTAGCATTCTCCTCTTCTATGATTTCTTTAAGACTATTTATTTGATCTTCAATTGTTTTAAACAACGCTGCACAAGGCATATCCATAGGAAGTCTTCCAAAATTTTCTGTATCTGGAAAAGATGGATGTGCGCCAATTTTTACGCTATGATGTTTAGCTAATTGCACCGCATTTCGCATAGTTTCTTCATCTCCAGCATGCCCGCCGCATGCAATATTACAAGACGATATTAGAGGCATCAATTGTGCCTCATTACCCATACCTTCTCCTAAATCTGCATTAATGTCTATGGAAAATTGTTGCATTACACTAAATTCAAATCAAACACCTTATTAATAGCTGTTATTGCTAAAAGAATGCTTATTACAAAAATAAGTCCGCCAAAACTATTATTCAAATTGCTGTTTTTATAGTTACCTAATAATTCGGTTCTATTCATTACCCATAAAAGAAACCCTGTTATTATTGGAAGTAATATTCCATTTGCTATTTGAGCGAATTTAATAATTTCTATAGGTTTTAAACCTGATGCCGATATACAAACTCCTAAAACCAAAATAAAGATCCAAACCAACCTGAATCGCATTGATTTAAGATTGGAATTCCAACCGAAACATCCAGTAGCTACATAAGCAGCTGCTAAAGGTGCAGTAATAGCACTTGTGATTCCTGCAGCGAACAAACCAATAGCCAAAAAGTACTTAGAAAAACTTCCAAATAAAGGCTCTAAACCTAAAGCTAAATCTGCTACATTATTAATTTCACCATTGGAGATTGATGTTGCAGATACAATAACGCTCATAGACACCAAACCACCAAGAATAATAGCTATGAATGTGTCTTTTCTTGCATACCCTAAATCTTCAATACTTTTCCATTTTTCCTTTACCAATGAGGCATGTAAAAAAAGATTATAAGGCACTACAGTTGTACCTATCAAAGCTATAATCAATAGTGCACTTCCTTCAGGAAATTGTGGTATAAATGCACCTTTGAAGAGTTCAGAAATATCAGGTTTAGTTAAGAATGCTGTGATTAAAAAAGCTAAACTCATTACTATCACTAAAGTAATCAGTACACGCTCTAAAACTTTATAATTACCAATGTAGAGCAAAAGAAACGCAATAACTCCAATAAGAAAGCTAAAACTATTTAATTGTAAGCCAAAAACACTTACAAGCGACTCACCAAATAACGTCTCTAGACCTAAAACACCACCACTAATGTTACCGCCTTCGTAAGCAGCATTACCAATTACTATGGCAGAAAGCACTAAACCAATTGAAGCATATTTTAAAAAAGGTGTTTTAATTTCTTGTCTAATAAGTTCAGATAGACCTTTTTGGGTAACCAAACCTAATCTTGCAGTCATTTCTTGAAGCACTATAGTTGCAATTACTGATAAGACCATAGCCCACAATAACGCAAAACCAAACTGTACCCCAGAAAGCGTACATACTGTAACTGTTCCTGGGCCAATGAAAGCTGCTGCTACCAATGGCCCAGGTCCAATATTTTTAAGAAAATTTCTCAAATTAAAATAGTTTCTTAAATATACTATTTTAACTGACTTAGTAATTCATCAACTGCCTTTTTAAGTTGTGTGTCTTTATTTTTCGCCTTATCATCTGGATTGTTATAAACAATAATATCCGGAACTGCTGGACCTAATTCCATATTAGATTTTGTTTCCTTAACATACCAACCTCTAAATGGCATTCTTACATAAGAACCATCTATTAAACCTGTACCTCCAGTAGAAATTACAGCGCCAAACGTTGGTACACCAACTAAAGTTCCTAGATCTAATGCTTTATAAGCATGTGAAAATATTTCTGCATTAGAATAACTGTTTTGGTTACAAAGCGCAATTGATGGTTTTGTCCAAGAAGCTAATGGTAAACGCTCACTAAACGGGTAATGATTGATAAACTTAGTATGTTCAGCTTCTAAATTTTTAGCAGCGCCCCTTGGAACAGTATAAGCATGTTGTTTTACATTTAAAACAGCCATTAAGTAATCCGTTGTCCAACCACCGCCGTTAAATCTCACATCAATTACAATACCTTCTTTACCCAGTCCAGCAGCAGTTAACTCGCGTTCAAAACGCTCAAAACTTGTCCAATTCATTCCCTGAATATGAATGTAACCTAATTTTCCATTTGAATATTTATCAGTCAAACGCTTACGCTCTTTCACCCATGCATTATAATTCTCGGCGCGATTACTCGATTTTGGACGAATTACAATTTCTTTTGAATTACCTCCACGAGTAATCTCAAGATATATTTTTTCGTTTGCTGTTCCTTCTAAAAATTGATAAAAATTCACAGATTTACCTAAATCATTTCCGTTTACAGATGTAATAACATCTCCAACAAAGAGTTGACTCACTGTTCTATCTCCTGGCATTGTAGGTACAACCGATACAACCTTTAAATCGCCATTAGAAGTTGGTTTCACCTCAATACCTAATAACCCAGTGCTTTCTCTCTGTAAATCTTCACGGGTTTCTACACGATACATGCCCATGTGGCTTGCATTAATTTGCCCAAGCATCCAATTAAACATCGTTTGAAAATCGGTTCTTGTTGATGCATTTAAAGCTAATGGTTCGTATATTTTTCTTAAGTTTTCCCAGTTTTGCCCATGGAAATTAGGATCATAAAATCCATCATTAATAGCTTTCCAAGCTTCATTAAACATTTGTTGAGATTCTGCATTGTAATCAATATCTAAATTCGCAGAAAATGATAGAGATTCCATTTTATCATCAGACATATTTAGGCTGGATAAACTACCTCTTTTCGTTAAATAAATTTTTGATAACTTTTTGTCAGCTACTATATCTGAAGGTCTCGTGTTTTTGGTGGTTAATGCTTTTTTATCCTTACCATCCCACTTTATTTTGAATAAATCAGACTCTGTATCAGCATCACCGCGACTTCCATTACCCGTTGTATAATAAATAGTTTTGGAATCTTTTGAGAATAACTGACCAAACTCACCACCAACGAAGGAGGTTACTTGAACTTGACGCTCATGAATATCATCAAAATCTATAACCACATCTTTTACTTTAGGCGATTTGTCTTTTTTGTCTTTATCATCTTTCTTATCACCTTTTTTGTTTTTATCATCATCTGAATCTTCTTCCCAATCTTGTGTTGTTTTTTCCCAATCTGCCTTTGTCAACCATGTAAACCAAACATCATAATCACTATTATTTCTGTTTGAAGAAAACATGAGTTTTTTACCATCTGGACTCCAAACTGGCCCTCTATCTTGCTTTGGATGCATTGAAATATTTATAGGTTTCATGCTATTATCAGCCTTGTGGATATATATTTCAGAATTAAAATCTAAATCACTCAAACTATACGCTAGCCATCTAGAATCAGGTGACCATGATACACCTCCTGCAGTTGCCCAACCATCTAGAATTGTCTTTTTGTTAGATAATTTGCCTTTGCTATCAATATTAGCAACTACCAATTGTCCTCTACCCAAATTATAGGTAATAGATGTTCCGTCAGGAGATAATACCAAGTTATTTTCATCCGCTCCAGTTTTAGTCAATCGTTCAATCTTATGCTTTAGTGTTTTAAATAAATCTGATTCATTTTCATTATCTGATTTCACCAAATACACATCTTTTTGCCCATCTCTGTCAGAAATAAAAAGTAGCGTACTGTCATTCAACCAAGTGGCATCAGTATCTCTAAAAGAAGAACGCGTTAGATTTACCGTTCGTTTTTTATCCTTAGACGTTTCTCTAAGAAATATTTCTCCCCTAATATTTATCGCTGCATAATTCCCATTAGGAGAAATGGCGATATCATCAACATCGCTACTGTAGGTTTTGTGTACCACAGGGTCGAATCTGTAATCTGAAGCAATATTGATATTTAGTTCTTTTTGCGCTTTTGTCCCCGCATTAACGACTAATACTTGATTGCCTTTGGTAGCCACAATATCGGTTCCATTTCTACTAATTTGAAATGAAAAAATACCCATATCAGAAAAATTAGTGATTTGCGATACAACACCTTGTTTAACTCCAGTATCACTTATATTCAATTTATGAACGTTGTATTTACCGCTTCTAGATGACTGAAAGAAAATGGTATTATTGTCTCCCCATTGTGGATAAAAATCATTACCATCATAATCAGTTAACTTTGTATAATTATCATTTTTAATATCATATAACCAAACATCTCTGTTTGCAGGTCCTCTGTAAGCTTCTCTTTCTAGTCTACAACTACCTTTTACAAAAACCACAAATTTACCATTGGGAGACAATGCAGCATCAAAGCCTGTAGCATCCATAAAGCGCTTGGGTGTTCCGCCATCTTCACTTACAATATGAGTTTCGTATTCACGCTCTACCTGAACAAAATTTCTACGCGTTGAAAAAAGAATATCACCATTTGCAGTATAATCTGTAACAATATCTGAAGTTGAATGGTACGTTATTCGTTTTGGTGTACCGCCTGAAGCTGGCATTACATATACATCGTTATTTCCAAAACGTTCACTAATAAAAGCTATCGAGTTTCCATCCGTACTCCAAACAGGTTTGGTGTCATAGGCTTCATGAACGGTTAAGCGCCTTGGATTTTGCCCATTGATAGTTGTCGTCCAAATATCACCCTGATAATTAAAGGCAATTGTTTGTCCATCTGGACTGACTGCTGGAAAATTAATTAATGGCTTTTGAGAAAAGCTCGAACTTACAAATGTAAAAATTGAAAATACTAAAAGCGTGGAGTTTAATTTCATTTTTATAGGTTATTTTGAATTAGCGCTATAAAAATAAAACTTCACTTGCTAAATTAATAGCAGATTAAAATTGTTTAACAAAAAATTATTACAATTTAGAACTATTTAAAGCATAAATAGCAAAACTACCTAACCAATGTCCGCCCATGTAGTCATCACCAAAAATACTCGGTAATGAATAATTGATATGTTGATTTGCTACGTTTTTTAAATGACTGTACTCTGGAAGACCCTCTGATATTTTATACAAATTCCAAGCCCTAGAAAAATTTACTCCATCTAAATGCACCAAGTGTCCATCAGTTCTATCAGACACTACACCAACTTCAATATTAAAGTTAGCATGTTTTAATTGCGGTAGAAAACTATCTAACCAAATTTTATAATCTTCTAAAGGCAACAAACGCTTCATTAAGGCAGCTTCTTCTAGACACGGCGACAGAAAATCACTCCCACTTGGTTCCCAAGTAATTGGACAATTCTCGTCATTATTATAAAAAAACAATGCTCTTTCTTTAATAGCTTTCTTTAAAGCCTCATCATTTAAAGCTTCCGCATAATCATAAGCAAAAGATAATCCAAACGCAGTATTGGTGTGGGTTCCTACACGCTGCGGATAGTTTAATTTTGGTAAAAACTCTATATATTTTCCAACAATTAAATTTGTTAACGGTTGTAAATTAGCCTCTAAAATTCTAGCTGTTTCATCATTCCAAGTATGCAGTTCTTCTGCAAGTTTTAGTAACCAAGCCCAACCATAGGTGCGCTCATAAGATGTGTTATGTTTTCCATGAAAATAAGCCACTTCAGCCTCAATATTTTTTTTTGAAATATTGCTAAGCAAACGTTGTTCTATTTCGTCTGCATTATCCAAATTTGGAAACGATTTTAGTAAACTCACCAAACTCCAATGTCCATGCACCGAGGAGTGCCAATCAAAACAACCATAAAATGCAGGATGCAAATCAGTTGGCGATTTCAAATCTTCATCTCCCCCTAAGGTTTGCGATAAGCGGTTTGGATATTCGGTATTTATACAGTGTAAAGGCAAATCGGCTAACTTATTGGCTTGCTTTAAATCCAATTTTGGAATTTCTTTACTAATATCTTTGTTGACCATAACCTCAGGTTTTGTTTCTTTAGTTTTATCTTTATTTGAAGAATTACAGCTAAACAAAACAACTGCAAATCCAATAAGCACTATCTTTTTCATATATCTTTTTTAGAGAATGACAGGTTAAATGTACCTTACCTATCAAGAATTCGCAAATAAATTTTAAATACATCATTATTTGCGCATTTGTTATCTAAAAGCTGAACAAACGTTGCACAATAAAATACATTTATTAAATACATTTGTGAGACATCTGTAAAAACATATTCAGTACACAACTTTATTGTAAACACTAAACTAAAAAATGAAGTATCTTAAATCAATTCTATTCTTTTTTCTCACTATTTCAGCATCAACTTTTGCTCAACAAAACGATTGGGAAAATCCTAATGTGAATCAAATAAATCGATTACCTGCAAAGGCCACTTTTTACAATTTTGATAGTAAAGCACAAGCCATATCTGGAAATAGAGAACAATCTAGCTCTTACAAATCTTTAAATGGAGATTGGCATTTTAACTGGGTAGCTAAACCATCTGAAGCGCTAACAAACTTCCATGAAAACAGTTTTGACTCTTCAAAATGGGATAAAATTGATGTTCCTTCAAACTGGGAAATGCGAGGTTATGGTACACCTATTTATACAAACTCTACCTATCCGTTTTTTAATGATTTTCCATTTATTAATCACCATGATAATCCGGTAGGCCATTATATTAAATCTTTTACTGTTGATGAAGGCTGGTATAACCAAGATGTTATTTTACACTTTGGCGGTGTATCTTCAGCTTTTTATGTTTGGGTAAATGGTGAATTTATAGGATATAGTGAGGATACCAGATTACCTTCAGAATTTGATATTACCAAGCATTTAAAAAAAGGCGAAAACACAATTGCTGTAAAAGTATACCGTTGGTGCGATGGCAGCTATTTAGAAGCTCAAGATCACTGGCGTATGAGTGGTATTGAACGTGAAGTATACCTGCAAGCCAATCCAAAAGTAAGACTGTCTGATTTTGCGGTAAGAACAGATTTAGATAACGATTACAACAATGCACTTTTACAAATCAGACCAGAATTAGTCGCTAATATCGAAAATAAATATGTGGCTAAAATTGGAGAATTTGGAAGTACAAATCTTAAAACTACGGTAGATGATTGGGAATTAATCACAGAACTTATTGATGCTGATGGTAATACTGTGGGGAAAGCAACAACGACTAAATTTTCTAAAATTTTTGGTGAATACTATCCACAAAGAGACAATGTATATTTTGGTTTGATTGAAACAGAAATAAAATCACCAAAAAAATGGTCAGCAGATCATCCTTATTTGTATACACTTTTATTCACTGTAAAAGATAGTAAAGGCACAGAAATACAACATACTTCTACCAAAGTTGGATTTAGAGAAGTAAAAATTGACGAACGTGGTCGTTTTCTTGTCAATGGAAATCCAGTAAAAATGATTGGTGTAAATCGTCATGATCATGACCATGTCAATGGAAAAACAGTTACCAGAGAAGATATGTTAGAGGACGTAAAACTCTTAAAACAATTCAATTTTAATGCCGTAAGAACATCGCATTATCCAAACGACCCATATTTCTATGATTTATGTGATAACTATGGTCTATATGTTATGGACGAAGCAAATTTAGAAACTCATGGTCTTCGTGGACAGTTGTCGAATGTACCAGAGTGGAGCAATGCTTATTTAGAGCGTGCTGTTCGTATGGTAGAACGCGATAAAAATCACCCTAGCATTATCATGTGGAGTTTAGGTAACGAATCTGGTACTGGACCAAACCATGCAGCTATGGCTGGTTGGATAAAAGAGTTTGACCCAACGCGATATATACATTATGAAGGCGCACAAGGTATTCCTTCCCACCCTGAGTACAAAAAGAATTTCTTTCAACACGGTAAAGGCAACCCCTCTGATGCACCTTGGGTTGATATGATAAGTAGAATGTATCCTGAACCTCAGGAATTGCAAGACCTAATCGATGATACAGCCGACTTTCAAAACGTTCCAGTGCTTATGTGCGAGTACGCTCATGCTATGGGTAATTCTGTCGGAAATATGAAGACCTATTGGGATGTAATTTACAGTAACGATCGTGCTTTAGGTGGTTTTATTTGGGATTGGATCGACCAAGGTATTTTAAGGAAAGACGAAAATGGTAAAGCATTCTATGCTTACGGTGGTTCATATGGTGATACTCCTAATGATGGTAGTTTTTGTATCAATGGTATTATAGCATCAGATAGAACGCCTAAACCAGAAATTTACGAATGTAAAAAAGTAAATCAACCGGTTGTTATTAGCTCGAAGGATGCAAAAAGTGGTACGTTTGAAATTCTAAATCGTCATCATGATGCAGATTTATCGCATTATATAGTATCTTGGAATGTTACCGAAAATGGAAAAGTGATTCAAAAAGGTACACTTCCTACATTAAACACAAAACCTTATGCTTCTAGCGCTTTTAGTATTCCTTTTAAAACGCCAAAACTAAAACCTGGTAGCCTATATTACATAAATATTGAAGGCGCATTAAAAGAAAACACCTTGTGGGCAAATGCTGGTCATTTGGTTTTTGAAGAGCAATTTCAGTTAAATTACGACGTAAAAACTCCTAAAACTTTAAGCAGTACTAGCGCATTATCAGTCCATGAAAATGATAATACCATTAGTATAAGCAATAAAGCTATTCAATTAGAAATCAATAAAAATACTGGATACATCTCAACTTATAAATCAAAAGGTGTTAGTGTTTTAAAATCACCATTACAACTAAACTTCTGGAGGGCTGAAACTGAAAATGATGAAGCCTACCGTAAAGCAATGAAATTGCAATCAGAATTAGATTGGATGGGTGCTGGAGAGCGATTTAAAGCGAATAATATTGAAACCAATACTGCCGAAAAAGGTAAAGTAGTAATAAGAGTAAATGGAAATATTACCAATCCTAAAACAGAAATAAAATTAGTGTATACCATTTTGGGAAGTGGAGAACTAAAGGTTGATTATTTAGCAAATATTGATAAAAATGCACCAAACGCACCGCGTATAGGTATGCGATTTGATATTGCTAAAACTTACGGTAACCTTACTTATTTTGGTAAAGGGCCACAAGCTAATTATTCCGACAGAAATTATGGCTCGCATATGGGGTTATATTCTGGTAAACCTGAAAACATTAATTATAAGTACGTATATCCAGAAGAATACGGAAATCACACCGAAACTCAGTGGTTTAAGATAACTAACACGGCAAGCAAAGGTGTTTTAGTAAAAGGCGAGCAGTCCTTAAGTTTTAGTGTTCAAGAATATAGTATCGACAATTTGCAAGAAGCAAATTTCCTAAACGAACTCATAGAGCGCGATGTATATACCGTAAACGTAGATCTATCTCAACAAGGTGTTGGTGGCGATAATACTTGGTCGCATCGTGCGCAAGCACATGATGAGTTTTTAAATACACCTGGTGCGTATAAGTTTTCTTTTTACTTAACGGCTATTAATGGTAAAGTTAAGGCGGAAATCGTTAGGTTTTAGTGTAAATAAGGTATTGAATATTAAGGGTGATTTTTATTAAAATCACCCTCTTTTTAATTTTATAAATTCATTTTTATGGGCGTTACCCTGTCGGGTCGGGCTTTCCGCTATATCTTTTTCTCGTGCCTCAAAAAAGGATGCCGCTGCAATCCCTAACGCATCACCATCCGCCAGCAGAAGTGCAATATCCAAGAGCAAACAAGCCTATTAGCTAAATAGTGTAACAACATAAAACCCTTAAAGAAAATTAATAATAACAAATTAGCACAATCTTATATTAGACGTTTCCCATTTGTGTCTTAACACCTTTTCAAGCCACAAGCAACACATATATAATAATACAGTAGAGTAGAGGAGTGAGTGTTATTCCGATTCAAAAATTTTATGTTTCCTTCTCTATTAATATAAAAGTATAACCATTATTAGTGTTGTTAAAAAAAAAATTGGGTGTGTAAATATCTGTAAATAATGTTGTTAAAAGCGGGTTTAAAAAGAAATAAAAAAAAGATTAAAAAAGTCATTGTGTAAATAAAAATAGGTGGTATGTTTGCACCCGCAAAAACGGGGAATCTTGTTTGAGCAGAAGTTCATTTGCATTAGGTATTTAGTAATTGATTTTTTAGGGATAAAATATTTTTCTAAAAAAAAAATTAAAAAGTATTGTGAGTGATAAAAAAGGGTTTTATATTTGCACCCGCTTTGGGAGGAAAGTCTCGAAGTAAAGTATAAAAAAGTTCATAAACATATTGAATTGACAGCGTAAGATTAGATTTGGAAACGGATTTAATCAACAAAGAGAATAGACCATTTTGAGTACTAGAGATTCTAAATTAGTTGTTAAGCAAATAAGTCCAACGATGAAGAGTTTGATCCTGGCTCAGGATGAACGCTAGCGGCAGGCCTAACACATGCAAGTCGAGGGGCAGCGGGGATAAGCTTGCTTATCCGCCGGCGACCGGCGCACGGGTGCGCAACGCGTATAGAATCTGCCTCGTACTGGGGAATAGCCCAGAGAAATTTGGATTAAGGCCCCATGGTATGTAAGGGTGGCATCACTTTTACATTAAAGGCTACGGTACGAGATGAGCATGCGTCCCATTAGTTAGTTGGTAGGGTAATGGCCTACCAAGACTCCGATGGGTAGGGGGCCTGAGAGGGTTATCCCCCACACTGGTACTGAGACACGGACCAGACTCCTACGGGAGGCAGCAGTGAGGAATATTGGTCAATGGAGGCAACTCTGAACCAGCCATGCCGCGTGCAGGATGACTGCCCTATGGGTTGTAAACTGCTTTTATTAGGGAAGAAACCCCCGGACGTGTCCGGGGCTGACGGTACCTAAAGAATAAGGATCGGCTAACTCCGTGCCAGCAGCCGCGGTAATACGGAGGATCCAAGCGTTGTCCGGATTTATTGGGTTTAAAGGGTCCGTAGGTGGACTGGTCAGTCAGAGGTGAAATCCTGCAGCTTAACTGTAGAACTGCCTTTGATACTGCTAGTCTTGAATCATTATGAAGTGGTTAGAATATGTAGTGTAGCGGTGAAATGCATAGATATTACATAGAATACCAATTGCGAAGGCAGATCACTAATAATGTATTGACACTGATGGACGAAAGCATGGGTAGCGAACGGGATTAGATACCCCGGTAGTCCATGCCCTAAACGATGGATACTAGCTGTGCGACTTCGGTTGCGTGGCTAAGCGAAAGTGATAAGTATCCCACCTGGGGAGTACGTTCGCAAGAATGAAACTCAAAGGAATTGACGGGGGCCCGCACAAGCGGTGGAGCATGTGGTTTAATTCGATGATACGCGAGGAACCTTACCAGGGCTTAAATGTGGTCTGACAGCTTTAGAGATAGAGCCTCCTTCGGGCAGATCACAAGGTGCTGCATGGCCGTCGTCAGCTCGTGCTGTGAGGTGTCGGGTTAAGTCCCATAACGAGCGCAACCCCTATTTCTAGTTGCCAGCGAGTAATGTCGGGGACTCTAGAGAAACTGCCCGTGCAAACGGTGAGGAAGGTGGGGACGACGTCAGGTCATCACGGCCCTTACGTCCAGGGCTACACACGTGCTACAATGGTAGGGACAGAGGGCAGCCACCTGGTGACAGGGAGCTAATCCTAAAACCCTATCTCAGTTCGGATCGAAGTCTGCAACTCGACTTCGTGAAGCTGGAATCGCTAGTAATCGGATATCAGCCACGATCCGGTGAATACGTTCCCGGGCCTTGTACACACCGCCCGTCAAGCCATGGAAGCCGAGGGTACCTGAAGTCAGTAACCGCAAGGAGCTGCCTAGGGTAAAATTGGTAACTGGGGCTAAGTCGTAACAAGGTAGCCGTACCGGAAGGTGCGGCTGGAACACCTCCTTTTTAGAGAAAGACGACTGGTTAAGTATCAAAACTATTACGATAAATAGTTTATTCTCATTGCTGTTAATTTAAAATAATAAGTCACCAGAAAACGGTGGTCAGTAACATATTACTGAAGACTGAAAACTGAAGACTATAAATAGTCTCATAGCTCAGCTGGTTAGAGCGCTACACTGATAATGTAGAGGTCGGCAGTTCGAGTCTGCCTGAGACTACAACCTAAGGTTGATTTAATTAAAAAAAATCAATTTTAGATTAAGTTCATTAAAATAAAGGAAATTCTAGAAGTGGTTAACACCCCATTAGTCGGCTAACGACTGCAGACTGAGACTGTGGACTGCCAACTAGAAATACGGGGGATTAGCTCAGCTGGCTAGAGCGCTTGCCTTGCACGCAAGAGGTCATCGGTTCGACTCCGATATTCTCCACTAGGCAATGCCTAGAGATAAGTATTACTTATTTCAAGCGTATTGCGGCAAATCAAAACTGATAAATGTTTGTCAGTGGCGACGTGCCACACGTTCATTGACATATTGAAAAAAGATACATGAAAATTAGATAGAAATATTTAATAAAATTAATTATTGTAACGAGCAATAATAACACTAGAGGCTAATAGCGAATAGCTAAAAGCCGATAGTAAACTCATTAAAAAGACAAAAGTACAATAAGCTACAAAAGAGCGTATGGGGAATGCCTAG
>CP121314.1:3307500-4225817 GCA_043557195.1 Flavobacteriaceae bacterium
GATGACCACGTTGATAGGCTACAGGTGTAAAGGCGGTAACGTCATAGCCGAGTAGTACTAATAACCCATAGGCTTATTGTAAAGCCCCCTCTAACTCCCCCAATCGGGGAGGACACTTACTCGCAAGAGTAATGAGGGGTGCGTTGTTTTTTTATAGTATAGTGCGATACAATTAATATTAGTCATGTAAACTTTTTCAATATGTTAAGATATTTTATCCTCGCGAAAGCATGGATCTCATAATCCCAGAGATGGTGTTTTATGAGTTAAAAGAGATCCCCGCCTGCGGCGGGGAAACGATTTAAGGTGGTTATAGCGACGGGGCTCACCTCTTACCATTCCGAACAGAGAAGTTAAGCCCGTTAGCGCCGATGGTACTACACTTGTGGAAGAGTAGGTCGCCGCCTTTTTTGAATCCCTTCATTAGAAATAGTGAAGGGATTTTTTTTGCTTTAAACTTTAGGAGTATCGAGAATGAGAATTTTGTCTATACAATGGTTCTCGATACGATTTTTTCTTAAAAAAATCACTCGAACTGACATCTAAGCTATTTATTACACCAGAATAACTTATGGGTTTAACTTCAAATGCTATAATTATAGGGTATTATTTATATCTTTAATCTCCTTTAAACATAAGCACGATATTTAGTCCTAAATATGATATACACCATTATAGATGTTGAAACTACTGGTAAAAGCAATAAGCTTACCGAAATATCTATTTTTAAATATGATGGGACGCAGGTTATTGATGAGTTTACGTCTTTGATTAATCCGCAGATGCTTATTCCAGATTATATTACCGCACTTACGGGTATTGATAATGGGATGGTAGCTGATGCACCAACGTTTTCAGAGATTGCACAGGCTATTTTTGACTTTACCAATGATTGTATTTTTGTAGCGCATAATGTGAATTTTGATTATAACGCGATTCGGAATGAGTTTAAGGCTATTGGCATTGACTTTAACAGAAAAAAGTTGTGTACTATTCGGTTGGCGCGAAAACTAATTCCTGGTTATCGATCTTATAGTTTAGGAAAATTGTGCAATGCCTTGCATATTCATATCGCAGATCGTCATCGGGCAAGAGGTGATGCAGAAGCTACGGTTATTTTATTTGAACTTTTGCTGGCTCAAGAGCATGCGGAAACGGTGTTTAGTGAGTTCTTAAAAAAATCGTCTAAGGAAGCGACATTGCCTTCGCATTTACCAACTATAGTGTTTAATAATTTACCCAACACACCTGGTGTGTATTATTTTAAAAACAAAAAAGGGAAAATCATTTATGTGGGGAAAGCTAAAGACATTAAGAAGCGTGTGCTAAGTCATTTTTATAGTAAAACGAAGAAATCTTTGGAGATGTGCCGTGAGACTGCCGATATTGATTTTGCACTCTCTGGTAGCGAATTGATTGCCTTACTTATGGAAGATGCTGCTATAAAACAGCATTACCCAGAATACAACCAAGTGGCGAAACGTGCGCCTAAAATGCATGCCATTTTTAGTTATACTGATAGAAAAGGGATTTTACATTTAGCGTATAACACCCTTAAAGCCACACCAAACCCGATATTGGTTTTACATTCTATAACCGAATGCCGCCAAGAGATAGAACAGCTATGTAGCCAATTTGAACTCTGCCCAAAGTATTGCCATTTACAGGAAAACGTTGGTACTTGCAACCATTTTAAAATACATACCTGTAAAGGGGTTTGTAAAGACCAAGAGGTTATTGAAAGCTATAACCGACGGGTGTTACAAGCGATAGATAGCCTTAAAACCAATAAAAAAGATGTGGTTTTAAAACAGAAAGGACGCTACGACTATGAAGATGCCTTTATTATGATTGAAAAAGGCACCTATTTGGGTTATGGTTTTATTGATAAAACCGAACAGATTAACAGCACCGAAGATTTGGAAACCTTTTTAATACGGCAACAGGATAATAGTGATATTCAAAAGATTATTAGGAAGGTGTTGGTTGAATTCTAAATTATATTATCTATCGTATAATATCGGGCGTGCCATTGAAGTTCTGCCATCAGATAATTTGCCTGTTTTATGACAATAAGTTTCAGAATAATAAGGGTCTCCAAATCTATTCCAAGTTTTCCACGCAGATAAACACATAGGTTGTTTTGGATTGAATGGTATTTCAATACCAGTTCGAATACAATAGCCATTAATGTTTTTTTCTTTTGTACTTTCAAAATCACCTATTTCAGGATTGCTTATTAGGTTACCACATTCGGGACAGAATTTATAGTGCTCTTCAATTTTTGAATTACATTTATTGCAAATTTTTAATTCAAATTCTATAGTTGCTAGTTCATTTTCATTAATTAGGGTCAATTCTTTGGGAATGTCTTTTACAAAGTCTGAAACATTTCCTTTTAGTGACATTAAGTAAAGATATTTTTTAGCTCGAGTTAGTGCTACATAAAACAACCTTCGCTCTTCTTCTAATAGTGTATTGTATTCTGTTTTTTTGATTACATGGTATATTTTGTCTTGCATCCAAGGGTCTGGAAACCCACCAGGAGCGGAGTTTAAACCTAGAATAAAAACTACTTCTGCTTCTAATCCTTTTGCACCATGAATTGTCTTAAACTGTACTTTAATACCACTGTTTTTCAGACTCTCCTCAACACTAGTTTTCATCGCACTACGTCTATAAAGTACTAAAATGTTTTCTGGACTAATACCTTCTTCTATGTGTTGCTGAATTTTTCTATAGATAAAATTTTCAGTTTCACCTTCTACCTCTGCATAATTAACTTCAATTTTTGCTCCTCCTTTTTTTACGGCAGAAATATCTTTAGCAATTTGAAACTTATTCTTTTTTATAATTTCGTTAGAAGCTTTTACAATATGATCGGTACTTCTATAGTTTAAGTTTAGCTTTATAATTTCAGGTTGTTTAAAGTGTTCTTTAAAATTGACAATATATTCAATTACCGAACCTCTAAAACCATAAATACTTTGCCAATCGTCTCCTACACAAAATAGTTGAGAATCGTCATTAATTAGATATTTTAAAAACTCTACTTGTTGATTATTAACATCTTGAAACTCATCAACCATTATATATTTATACTGTTTTTGATATCTATCTCTTGTTTTTGGGTATTCTTTAAATAATTTTAATGAATATTCGATAAGTCCATCAAAATCTAAGTATGATCGGTTTGTACAATATTCTGAGTACGCTTTTATAATGGGCAATGCAACTTTATAAAAAAGGCGTACGCGTTCATGTTCACTTTTATTCGCCGTTTGCTCAATGGTTTCAAGACTTTTATTTGTCGTTGTGATAGTACTTTTAACATCTAATACAGACCTAAAAAACTTTTTAAGTTCCTTTTTAAAACCAGCAAATTCTTCATGATAGTGTAATACAGTAGCAGAATCAAGATTTTCAGTTAATCGACCTTTAATCACTTTATCTAATACTTGATTAAATACAGCTGAATTTTGAGTTGCTTTATCAAAAGTCTTTACGCAAGTAATGCCTCCTTTTTTAAGTTCCATTTCTTTCCAAAAGGTAGGATGGCTTAAATTACTAACATGCTCTAGATATATGTTTGCTGATGGAATAAAAAAATCTGGATGAAAAGCAGTTTTCGAAATTCGTTCTTTACGCTCATATTTATAATCTATATTGTTTCTAAAAAACCAATCTGCAATGTATTGTTCTGATTTAGAACGGACTCGTTCTCCTTTTAGGGTTGTAAATAATTTACCTTCTGGTCGAAATTCAGAACCTCCCTCATCCTCTCGTATATTATCTACATAATAATCTATAATAAATCGCTTTAAATCAATTAAAAAATTTCTGTCTTCAGATAGCTTAATAGCAACTTTTTGTATGATTTCTGATTCAGTTTCTTTTGCACTTATTCCTTTAAATTCTGATGAATTATCTTTAGATTTTGATATGAGTTTAAATTGATTATCAAAGACATTTACACCTTCATCACGCATAATTTGGTAACACAAACTGTGAAATGTTTTAATAGTAATTTGATTTAACCAAGCGTATTTTTGAAGCATCTTTTTACGCTCTATATCCAATTCTCTTTGTGTAATCCCTTTGGTTTCCATCACTTTTGCATAAAAGCCAGTTTTATCCGCCGATAAAATCATACGGTCTATCATCTCATTAGCGGCATTTTTGGTAAACGTTATGGCTAGGATACTGTTTGAATCGGCTTGCTCATCATTTATTAAATAATTAATTTTATTAAGAAGTGTTTTCGTTTTTCCAGAGCCAGCTCCTGCAAGAACAAGAATACGTTTTTCGTTTGATAAAACGGCTTTCAGTTGTTGGTCGTTTAAGGCATTTAAGTTTGTTCGCGTAGGTATAGTTTTCATTTCAATTGAAAAATTTCATTTTTTGATTGGTTCTTTCATTTTGCAACAAATAGATTTAACGGCATTCGGTATTATCCTCAATTATTTTAATCAAATAAATTGTTTCCTTTATTGATTTCTTTCTTTCCATCTTCCGTCATATACATTGTTTTACATGAGGGACAAAACAAATAGTATTCATAGTAATACGATTGGTTTGCTTTAATTTTTTTCTTTTTTGGTGATTTTTTTATTACTCTCTCATTACACTTTCTACACTCGTCTCCAACATTTTTAATTTTAACCCTGCTTTTCTTGATAAATGTATTAGTGTCATTAGCACTTTGGATACTATCCATTTCTTTGGGTTCATAACCAATATCTTCAATAAGCTCTTCTGAGTTTATACCATTATTGGCGAGAGCATCACATCGTTCATTTTCTGTATGTCCTGCATGACCTTTAACCCAATTAAATTCAACATTATGCTCAGATATTACATTTAATAATCTTTCCCATAAATCACTATTTATGGCTGTTATATTCTTTTTTCTTTTCCAACCGTTTTTTTTCCACTTTTCAGCCCAACCTTTCGTTATTCCATCAACCACATATTTTGAATCTGTAAAGACTTGAACATTAGATTTTGTTTTTAATTGTTCAAGTCCAAAAATAACACCCATCAATTCCATTCGGTTATTTGTAGTTAGTTTATACCCTTTAAAAAATTCTTTTCTTTTTCCTTTGTACGACAATATAACTCCAAAACCGCCTTTTCCTGGATTTGGTTCTGCTCCACCATCCGAGTACAGTTCAATATCTGGAATTTCAGTCCACTTTTTCATAAGTGTTATTCACTTTTTACATTATTTAAGAGTTTTCAACGATTTTAATTTCCTCCTCAGTTAACCCATACAACTCATAAACCATTTGGTCTATTTCTTTTTCTGTTTGGTTAATTTGGTTTTGTAGTGCTTGGGCTTTTTGTTTGTTCTCTTCAAAGAGTTCTAACCACTCAAACTCATCTTTTTTAGTGAGTGTTGGTATTGCTTCCAATCCATCTTTAACACGTAGTTTATTATTGGTTTTTATAGCCTTGTTTAGCTCTTTGATAAAGTCTGCAAAGTCTAACTCGTGCCAGTTTTCCAATTTGCGGGTTAATACTAATTGACTGTATTGGTGTAGTAAATAAGTGGTGAACTTTGATATAATATTATCATACGAACTGTATTGTTCAATAATTTTTAAAGATTTTTCTTTGAGGCTCGTTGTCTCGTATTTTTCTGGAATAGGAATAGTATTCAGAATAGTAGATGAATATGAGTAATAACCTCCTTGTTTTAATGGGGATGCTGAATGCAAGTAAAATTCAACCAATTTAGAATTTAAAAGGGCTAACAATGCCAATAGGTTATCCTCATAATTAGTTGTTGAATTTAGAGTAATTGAAAAAACCCTTGCGCCACTGTAACCAGATTTATTATAATCAATACCAAATTTATTATTCTTGGTTTCTCCTGGGTAAACAATTTTAGTCTTATTAAACATCTCAATTGTGCCAAATCTTGTTAACTTATACCAATCTTTGGCTCCTTTAAGAGTTTTGCGAGAATCCTTTCTTTCTTCTAATGCTTTTTTGTGAGTATTTAAATAAGCATAGGCATTTGGAAAATTATGCATTAGTTCTTCTTCAGAAAACAAAATAGTATCGCCGTCTAAATTTTTATAAGGATAAATAATTTTTTTATAGGCTTCAACTTTTTTATATCTACCGCAATTTTCAGCTCTTAATAAAGGCAATAAAATTCCATCTTCAATACTATGTAATGCTAAATCATTCACGTCAACTATAAATACTGAATCATTACCCGAAACAATACCGTAATTACAATTACCTATATTTTTCAGATTAGGAAAAAGTTTTATTTTTTCGATAATTTCAGTTTCTCTTGAATCTTTTAAAGTCCAATTATCATCAGTCAAATTCTTTATTTGAATGTTTATAGCTTCCCCAAAATCTAATTCTTGTGCTTTTTGTAAAGATTCAACATTAAATAAATCAAAATTTGTTGGTTTGCTATTCCGCAATGTAAAAATGCTCACGTAGGTCAAAGCTCCCTCAAAAACAGGTAAATCAGCAAAATCTATTAAACTCTCGATTTTAAATTCTTTTAACAATAATTTTCTGCATTTTCTACCATATTCCGTTGTTAAAAATTGATTAGATGTTATGAATGACACCAATCCGTTTTCTTTCAAAATCTCACTTGCGAGTTCAAAAAACATAAGAGAAATATCTATCCTTTTATGTGCAACTTTTTTATTCATTTTAAACCAATCAATTTGGGTATGCTCAAGAAATTGTACTCTAACATAAGGTGGATTCCCAATAATCACATCAAAACCTCCTTTTTCAAACACTTTCGCGAAAGCGGTTTCCCAATGAAAGGCTTTATCGCCTGCAACTGTTTTGCTATCTATTAAACTATTACCACATTTAATATTAGAACTTAAATCGTTTAGTTTACGTCGTGGTTGGGCTGTACGTAACCAAAGGGAAAGTTTTGCTATTTCTACAGACTCTTCGTTAAGGTCTACACCATAGATATTATTTTCTAAAATGGTATTTTCTATGTCTGGGAATTGAAAGCCACCACCTAACACTTTAGTTTTTAACTCGTCTATGTAGTTATGCTCCTTAATCAAAAAGTCTAATGCCTGATTTAAAAATGCTCCAGAGCCACAAGCTGGGTCGCAAATGGTGAGTTGTAAAAGCCATTCTCTATACTCATCTAAAACAGCTACTAATTTTGTAATGGTACTCTTATTGCGGTTCTTTCTGCCCTTAAAATATTCTTCTTCTTTAAAGCCTAAGTCAGCTTTCTTTTCATTACATAATTTACCAACTGTATTTTCTACTATGTATTTAGTAATATACTTGGGTGTATAGAATACACCATCTTTTTTACGTTTAGATTTTTGCTTGTCAAAATCTGCACCTTCAATTTCGGCATTTACACTTTCTATCTCATTTAATGAATTTTCAAAAATGTGCCCTAAGATGTTAACATCTACTTGACTTTCAAAATCATAGGATGCTAACTTGTACGTATGTTTAGACAATAGCTCATCATTTAACTCTAAACTATCTAATAATGCATCTTCTTTAAATAAACCACCATTGTAATCATAGATTTCAGCTCTACTGCTTGTGCCTTGTCGTCCTTGGTCTAAAAATTTAAAGTATTGTTTAAATAGGTTGTATAGTGGTCTTTCGTCTCCGAAATCTATATCTGCTTTCCATTTGTCTATAATTTGAAGTGTGCTGTTTGGTGGTAGCAAACCTCTGTCCTCTGCGAAGAAAATAAACAAGAAGCGATCTATGAGCTTTTGAGACTTTTTAAAGAGTGTGAGTTTAACGTTTTTTTCAAGTTGTTTTATAGCTTCGAGTTCTTCTTGAGACTTCTCGACTGCGCTCGAAGTGACATTGGAATTTTTGAGACGTTTTGCATTTCGTTTTACTAAATCTCTGTAGAGTTCTCTTTTAAAAATTGAATAGTCTTTATAAAACTGTTTGGTAATTTTTTCTTCTTCTACAACCGATGCTTCCTTTAGACTTAAAGGTACATTGTTTAAAACGTTCTCTTTTTGTAAGCATAGGTAGAATAATTCAAAACGGCCTTTTGTTAATTCAAATAAATTGAATTCTTCAAACTCTGTGGCGTCGTTTATATAGAAGCGTAGTTTTTCGAAATTGGATGTAATGACATATACGCATCCTTTTTGGTTTGCTTTATAATCGAAGGCTTGTTTTCGTATACTTTCTAAATCCTTAGTGTTTGTTCCTTTTAATTCTATAACACCAACAGCAATATCGTTTTTTAAAATAGCACCATCTGCTTTTCGTGCATTATTTTGGTTTTTATATTCTGCAACCAGATTAAAATCGGCTTTAGGTTTTAAGGTGTAGCCTAAAATATTTACGAATAATTCTGTTAAAAAAATGCCTTGATATTCCTCTTCTTTAGAACTGCGTATATTATCTTGTATGGTAGGGTTTAAAAAATACTTTGCATATTTTTTATAGGCACTTTCTAAAACTTGCTGGTCTTGTAATTTTAAATGTTGTTTTAGTACAGAAGTTTGGTATAATGACATAAAAGTGCTCTATAGTATTTGTGTACTATAAAAATATAAATCTTTATCAGAATAATAGTACTTTTTTAAATTTTTATATGAAGGAATTAACCTTTGCAAATAGAAATTTATTTTGGTTTAAAACTGACTTTAGCAGACACGTGCGGGAGCGATAGTAGTGGTTAGCTTTTGGCGAGGCGCGCATCGAGCCAAAACTAGTAACGGATAGCGCGGTTTTTATTTTTTTATAAAAACCCGCCCAGAAAAATAGTCAATATTAGTATCTTCATTTTTTAAATTTTTAGCGTATTAATGGCAGAGAATAGGGAGTTGGAATTGGCGTGGCAATTTGTGAACCACACACACCGATCGATTTTTTTGACGGGTAAGGCGGGGACTGGTAAAACTACGTTTTTGCACCGTTTGAAGATGCATAGTTTAAAGCGTTTGGTGGTGGTGGCGCCTACGGGTGTGGCGGCGATTAATGCGAAGGGTGTGACGATACATTCGTTTTTTCAGATGCCTTTTGGCCCCATTTTACCGGATACGGATTTGAATGCCAGCAAGGGGTTTAGCCGCAAGTTTAGCAAGACGAAGATTAATATTATTAAGAGTATGGACCTCTTGGTGATTGACGAGATTAGTATGGTGCGCGCCGATTTGCTGGATGGGATTGATCGCACCTTGCGCCGTTTTAGAAATCGCAACAAGGTGTTTGGTGGTGTGCAGGTATTGATGATTGGCGATTTGCAACAACTAAGCCCCGTGATTAAGGAACAGGAGTGGGAGTTGTTGAAGCATGTGTATGCTAACGGTTTCTTTTTTAGTAGTAAGGCGTTTAGAGATTGTAATGCGATTACCATTGAGTTGCAGCATATTTACCGGCAGGAGAATCCGAAATTTATTGAAATTCTTAATGAGATACGCAACAATGCCTTGAGCCAAAGGGCTGCTGATGAATTGAATAAGCGGTTTGTGCCTGATTTTACGCCTGAGCCTGATGCGGGCTACATAAGTTTAACGACGCATAACAATAAAGCGGAGGCGACCAATAGGAGTGAGCTGGCGAAATTAACGACGAAACCGTTTACCTATAGGGCGGAAGTGGATGGTAAATTCCCAGAGTATGCCTACCCGAATGCTGTGGATTTGGAATTGAAGGTTGGTGCGCAGGTGATGTTTGTTAAGAATGATAGCGACCCTGCGAAACGCTATTTTAACGGTAAGATTGGAAAAGTGATTTTGTTAGATCGCGATGAAGTGGTAGTGCATTGCCCTGAGGATGATTTTAATATTAACGTGACGCCTGAAACTTGGGAGAATATTAACTATTCGGTAGATGCAGAAACGAAGGCCATTACTGAGGAGAAAATAGGCTCGTACACCCAAATGCCGTTGCGTTTGGCGTGGAGTATTACCATACATAAAAGTCAGGGTTTAACTTTTGAAAAAGCCATTATTGATGCGGCTGGTGCTTTTGCCCATGGGCAAACCTATGTGGCGTTGAGCAGGTGTAAATCGTTAGAGGGTTTGGTGTTGAAAAGTAAGATACATTCTAGCCAGATTATTAGCGATGGTAATGTAACGAGTTTTAATGAAGCTGCAGAAGAGAATGCGCCTGATGAGAACGTTTTAGCGGATTCGCAGAAACAGTTTCAGTTGGATTTGATTGCTGAGATTTTTGATTTTTATGGATTTTTGTATCCGTTGAACAGGATTTTGGATGTGTATTATAAGAATAGGACGGTGGTAGAAGGGAAGGTGGAAGCCACTTTTGTTCCTATAAAAGATTGTATTACTAACTTTTTGAAAGTGGCTAATGGGTTTAATGCTCAGTTGAAACAACTTGCTCTGGATGGTGGTTTGCCTGAAGAGAGTGCCCAGATACAAGAGCGTTTTAAAAAGGGTGTTACTTACTTTAAAACGGAGACCGACACCAAGATTTTGGCGCCTTTAAAAACTTTTACCTTTACTACGGATAACCAAGCGGTAGGTGGTGAGATTACCAAACATTTGGATGGGTTTGAGGATTTATTGACGGTGAAGCTGTTGTATTTTAAAGGGTTAGCAACTGGATTTGAAGCGCGTAAATTTTTAGAGTTGCGGGCAAAAGCGGTATTTTCTGGAAAGGAAGCGCCTAAAAAGTCGCGAAAGACTGTTGTTGAAGGGACGAGCAATGTGGAACTTTTTGAAAAGCTGCGTTTGTTACGGAATGACATTGCGGAGGAGAAGGATTTAATTCATTATCAGATTTTTACTCAAAAAGCGCTTTATGAAATGTGTGAAACGTTGCCTACCAATAAAGCGGAATTGCTGAATGTAAATGGTATGGGGAAAAGACGTGTTGAAAAGTATGGTTCTGCTATTTTGAAGGTGATTCGCGGGTATTGTGAGGACCATGATATTGAAACAGCTGACGAAGTAGAGATTTTTGATGCGCCTAAACAACCGAAACGGCAAAAGGGTGATACTAAAAAGGAATCGTTAGCCTTGTTTCAATCGGGGAAATCGGTGCAGGAGATTGCAGATTTTCGTGAGTTGAATACCAATACGATTATTGGGCATTTGGCGAGTTTTATGGATTCTGGGGAAGTGAAGATTACGGATTTGATTTCTGAAGCGCATTATGAGGAGTTGAAGGTTTTAATTCCGAAGACGACTTTTGAGAATTTATCGGATTTGAAACATCAAGTGGATGATAAGTATAGTTATGGGGAATTACGGTTGGTGGTTGATGAGTTGTCTAATTCTAAATAGCACTTAGGATAGTTATTGCTGCTAAATTTGAAAACCCTGTTCGGTCATATTTTTAGGTTTCGACTGCGCTCAACCTGACATAGTAATTTTTGAAACATCTAGTTAAGTTGTGCTTGGAACCATCAATAAAAAATATATTTTGATTTCGATAAGACTAAGTGTGGCACTCTGAATGACAGAAAGAGTCTCACGTCGCGCTTTGGCGCTTCTCAGAATGACAGAAGGATTTTTTGTAAGGATTTGTTTGAGTTTGGACTAAAGATGAATCGTTTATGAAATTCAAAATATTTAGCTAAATTAGTGTCCATGAATTTAATCATCCAATCTACACTTAAAACACTTCAGAAATCTCAAGTATTATTAGATCATTTATCCAACGCACAATTATGTGATGCTTCGGTATCGCCTTATTATTCGAGTATTGGCTGTCATATTAGACATATACTAGATTTTTACGATTGTATTTTTAATGTTGATGCGAATGGTAAAGTGGATTTAACTGCAAGGAGTAGAAATAAGGCAGTAGAATGTGATTGTGGATGTGCGCAAGATTATCTGTCTGCTATCGTTGGAAAGTTGAATTCCGCAACTTTTGATATTAACGATACTGTTTTGGTTACTGATGATTTGGGATTGGGTAAAACGGAGATTCCATACACTTATGGATCGTTGTTAGCGCAGGCAAACAGCCATACGATTCACCACTATGCGATTATCAATTACATTTTTGATAGTTTGGGTATTGTGATTAATGATGATGAGTTTGGGTATAATCCAACTACGCCAAAAGAGGTTTCTGCGGAGTGATATTTTTGAAAGTTAAAGGTTCTCGATACAATTTTTCGTACCTCAAAATCACTCGAACTGACATGTTGCTAAAGTGTTTTAGTTATTTCTTTTTGAACATGCTGTTCATAATAGTTCTTATACCTTTAAATAACATTACAACAGCCAAAGCAGAAATTGCACAACCTACTATAAGAAGCGGGTAATATAATTTATCATCAGGTTTACTAAATGCAAAACTTAGTAATATTGGCCCCATAAATAAACTAAGCAATGCAAAAACAAGTGTTTTTATGCCTTTGAATAGTACTTGTTTGTCTGTTCTATTTTCTTCCATCATTATAATGTTTTACAGCGTTACGAACGCTTTTGTGTTGGTTTAATAATTCTAAAGCTTCACTTTCCGAAACGTTTATTTCCTTCATTATCATTTTGGTTCCTCTATCAACTAACTTGTTGTTGCTTAGTTGCATATCTACCATTTTGTTGCCTTTTACATGACCGAGTTGAATCATTGTAGAGGTGGTAATCATATTCAATACTAATTTTTGAGCAGTTCCGGCTTTCATTCTTGAGCTACCGGTGACGAATTCTGGTCCTACTACCACTTCAATAGGATATTTTGAAGCTTGCGATAATGGACTATTGTGATTACATGTAATACAACCCGTAATGATATTATTTTCGTTACATTTTTCTAAAGCTGAAATGACGTACGGTGTAGTGCCTGAAGCCGCTATACCAACTACGACATCTTTTGAACTGATATTGTATTCTTGTAAATCTTGCCAACCTTGAGTTTTGGAATCTTCAGCAAATTCTACTGCTTTTCTAATAGCGGAGTCTCCTCCGGCGATTAATCCGATTACCAAATCGTGAGACACACCAAACGTAGGAGGGCATTCTGAGGCATCAACAATACCAAGTCTCCCGCTTGTGCCAGCACCCATATAAAATAAGCGTCCGCCTTCCTTAAGTTTCGCCACAATTTGCTCTACTAAGGCCTCAATTTGCGGCAACGCTTTTTCAACAGCAAAGGGTACTGTTTTGTCTTCCTTATTAATGTTTTTGAGAAGTTCAGAAACACTCATCTTTTCTAGATGGTTGTGGTTAGAATCTTGCTCGGTTGTTTTAATGAAACTCATGCTTCAAAAGTACATAATTATAAAAAAAGCTCCTGAGAAGGAGCTTTTTATTTTTAATCTAAAATAGAATTAAAGGTCTTACTTGGACGCATTACTTGATTTATCAAGTCTTCATCTGGTTCGTAATACCCACCTATATCAGTTGGTACACCTTGTATATCTATTAATTCTTTTAAAATTTGATTTTCATTTTCTTCTAGAGCTTTGGCAATAGGAGCAAATTCCGCTTTAAGGTCAGCGTCTTTATTCTGATTTGCTAACTCTTGCGCCCAATACATAGCTAAATAGAAATGACTTCCTCTGTTATCTAATTCTCCCGCTTTTCTAGAAGGGCCTTTTCTGTTTTCTAACAATTTATCAGTAGCATCGTCCAAAGCTTCACCTAAAACCTTAGCTTTTGGATTGTTGTTTACATTACTAAAATGTTCCAATGACACTGCCAATGCAAGGAATTCACCTAACGAATCCCATCGTAAGTGGTTTTCCTCTATTAATTGTTGTACGTGTTTTGGAGCAGATCCTCCAGCACCAGTTTCAAATAAGCCACCACCATTCATTAATGGCACAATGGATAGCATTTTTGCGCTAGTTCCAACTTCAAGAATAGGGAAGAGGTCTGTTAAATAATCACGTAATACATTACCAGAAACAGAAATAGTATCTTTTCCAGCTTTTAAGCGCTCACATGTAAATAACGTCGCTTCAATAGGAGCAAGAATTCTTAAATCCAAGCCAGTTGTATCATGATCTTTTAAATACGTATTTACTTTTTTGATTAATTCAGCATCATGTGCTCTATTTTCATCTAACCAAAACACTGCTGGTGTTTCTGAAGCTCTCGCTCTAGTAACTGCTAGTTTAACCCAATCTTGAATAGGCGCATCTTTAGTTTGACACATTCTCCATATATCACCTTCTTCAACATTATGTTGTAATAAAACATTTCCTGAGGCATCAATTACTTTAACAACACCATTCGATGGAATTTCAAAAGTTTTGTCATGGGAACCGTATTCTTCAGCTTTTTGGGCCATTAATCCAATATTGGGTACCGTTCCCATTGTTGTCGGGTCAAAAGCACCATGTTTTTTACAAAAATCGATAGTAGCCGCATAAACTCCTGAATAACTACTATCAGGAATAACCGCTTTAGTATCTTGTAATTCACCTTTGGCATTCCACATTCTACCAGATGTACGGATCATTGCTGGCATAGAAGCATCAATAATAACATCACTAGGTACATGTAAATTGGTAATACCTTTATCAGAATTCACCATAGCAATACCAGGGCCTTTAGCGTAAGTAGCCTCAATATCTGCCTCAATTGCTTTACGTTTATCTTCTGGTAATTCTTGAATACGCTCTAAAAGGTTACCTAAACCAGAGTTTACATTTATACCAAGTTCATCAAATGTAGCACCATGTTTTTCAAATACATCTTTAAAATAAATCTTCACAGCATGACCAAAAATAATAGGGTCACTTACCTTCATCATGGTCCCTTTCATATGTAAGGAAAACAAGATGCCTTTTTCTCTCGCATCTGCAACCTCTTTTTCAAAAAAGGCAACTAATGCTTTTTTGCTCATCACGGTAGCATCAATAATTTCACCCTTTAATAAAGGGAAACTATTTTTTAAAACTGTGGTATTTCCATTGGCATCAGTATGCTCAATACTTATTGAAGTAGCATCAGCGATGGTTACTGATTTTTCATTATGAGCAAAATCACCATGACTCATGGTTGCCACATGCGTTTTAGAATCACTAGTCCATTCGCCCATGGAATGCGGATTATTTTTTGCGTAATTTTTTACGGCTTTTGGCGCACGTCTATCACTATTCCCTTCTCGTAATACTGGGTTTACCGCACTACCTTTAATTTTATCATAACGCGCTTTAACGTCTTCCTCTTCCGCATTTGTTGGATTGTTTGGATAATCAGGAATACCAAAACCCTTTGCTTGCAATTCTTTTATGGCATCTTTTAACTGTGGGATAGATGCACTAATATTCGGTAGTTTTACAATATTGGTATCAGGCTGTTTTGCCATTTCACCAAGTAGTGCCAAATCATCCGAAACACGTTGGTCTTCATTTAAAAAATCAGGAAACACAGCTAAGATTCTAGCAGCTAACGAAATATCCTTGGTTTCAACATCAATTCCAGAAGACTTCACAAAAGTTTTCACAATCGGCAATAACGAACGAGTAGCTAGAGCCGGAGCCTCATCGGTTTTAGTATAAATAATTTTAGACATGTGCGTCGTAGTTTTTAATTGTTGTAGCACTAAAAAGCGGTATGAAAAGATGATTCGTTTTTAGCGACTGCGAATATACAAAAATTGGTATTTATAAAAGAAGCATATATGAATGAAAAGTACTGAATTTCTATACAATTAGGATAATTTTAATAAAACCTTTAGCAGATAAGAATTTATTAAGCAATAGGATAGGAAAGTATTAAAAAAACAAAAGCCATATCACTAAAGAACTTAATCTATTCTGACATGGCTTTTTTGAAATAACTTTACGTGACCTAATTTAACATTTCAGCTAAAATCAACTTAAGTTTTACCTTAAATCTTTTCAATTCAAGTCCTAGTTATTTCAATGAAACATAATTTTGTGATTTTCAAAATGTATTGACTTATCACTCAATGCTTCAGTGGGTTGTTTCTCTTTATGTTTAGCTATCTAATACACAAAGTGGATTTGCCTCGACCAAACATTGCTTTTTTCAAAGTGTTTTACACTTCTATTATAAGCTTTCAGTTGCTCGTTCATTCTAGCAATTTACACTGGTTCGAACAATTCGCAACATCATGGTTTTTTATTTTCAATGCAAGCATTTTAAACTTCAAAACCTAGAAAAACAACAATATGTAAAGAACGTTACTTTAACAGAATGTCACTCCAGTATTACTACCTTCGTTTTTATTCTTCTACTAAGATAAGCTAAAACTCGCGATGCTCCAAATTTTATAACAAATTAGATATCAACCGGTTATAAACCACAGTTATTAACTTTTGTTAATAAAAAAAGCCTTGGCATATATCCAAGGCTTTTATAAACTGTTTGCTAGGGTATAAACTAGCGTCTTTCTTCTTTAATTCTAGCTTTCTTACCAGTAAGCCCTCTAAAGTAGTAAATACGTGCGCGACGTACTTTACCACGCTTGTTCACTTCAATTTTTTGTAAAGCAGGTAAGTTTACAGGGAAAATACGTTCAACACCAATCGATCCAGACATTTTTCTAATAGTAAATGTCTCAGAAGCGCCAGAGCCTCTTCTTTGTATTACTACACCTCTAAAAAACTGAGTACGCGTTTTACTACCCTCTTTAATTTCGTAGTAAACTGTAATTGTATCACCAGCACTAAACTCTGGTAAGTCCTTTTTTGTTACAAATTCGTCTTGAACAAATTTTACTAAAGATTCCATTTCTTATAATTAAAAATAGTTGATTCGAAACAACATTCACGATTCTCGCCAGAGGTTAACCCGAAATTGGCTGCAAATATAGCTAATAATTCAAAATGAGCAATTAATAATTTTATTTTTTATTTGGGCGTTACCCCGCTCCAAAAAGCGGGGTCAGGCTTTCCGTTACAAGTCCTCGCAAAAGCGCTTAGGCGCTTTCGCTGTGGGCTTTCCACTTCAATCCTTAACGCGGGTATATTTGCTAGGGTTAATTCTTAAATCAATACTTAGCCGCCTTCCCATTAGCTAAAGACTTCTTAATAAACTCGCGTAAATCATTATTAGCTTTAATTAAATCTTCATTTCGTAGATACATCATGTGGCCGCTTCGGTAGCCTTTAAATGTAAAACGGTCTTTCATCTTTCCGCTAGGGTCTACTTGCCACATGGTATATTTTGCCCCAAAATAGGTGGTGGCCCCATCATAATATCCAGATTGTATCAAAACTTTTAAATACGGGTTTTGTGCCATAGCTTGTCGCAATCCTTCACGAACATTGTCGTTTCTTCTGTCCCAAGGATGTACATCTCCAAACATGCTATATTTTACATCTGTTTTAAAGTTTAGGTGTTCTCTCAAGTAATAGTTAATGGCAGGTGTAAATGAATGTAGCCATGAGGTTAATTCTGCACTGTAATCTGGTCTGCTACCAGTCTCTTTTTTGTCAATACCTAAATATCTAGAATCTAAGCGTCCAATGGTTTGTCCTGTCTTGTCACGTAATAATTCTTTCCAGAAAAAACTTGTAGGTACATCTAGATTGTTTTGTAAAATGGACTTTTTGCTCAACCCCGAATAGTATGCCATTTTTTCGGCAACTTCTTGCTTTTCATTTTCAGAAACAAAACCACCTTTTGCTAAAGTTGGCATCAAGGTATTTATGGCAAAATCTTCAGCTTCTGGTAAAATATCTAGTAAATCCTTTTGTTGTAAAGTTTTTGGTAGCGCTTTTTGGTACCACGCAGCAGCGGTAAAATAGGGGAGGTTCAATGAAGAATATACCGGTTGATTGGTACTGTACAACTTATAATCCGCAGGACTTACCATAATCACGCCGTTTAAATACATCCACTGGTTATCTTGTAGTTCTTTAGCTAAACCCATTACACGCGTACCGCCGTAACTTTCACCAATAATATATTTTGGCGATTCCCAACGGTTTTTTCGGGTTACAAAGGTGTTAATCCATTCTGCTAAATATTTTATATCTGCGTTAATCCCAAAAAAGGTTTTGCGCTCTGGTAGTTTTCCTTCCTTATTTTCTATCATTCTAGAGTAGCCTGTATTTACAGGATTTACATAAACAATATCAGCAACATCTAAAATAGAGTTTGGGTTATCCTTCACACCATAAGGCTGAACGGGATACCCTTCATCATCAATTTTCAACACTTTAGGACCTGTATAGGCAATATGCATCCATACCGAAGCAGAACCAGGACCTCCATTAAAGGAAATAACTAAAGGTCTCTCTGCTCTGTTTTTTACATTATTGCGCTCGTAATATGTGTAAAATAAAGTAGCAATGGGTTCTCCATTTTTATTCCACACAGGCTGTGTGCCAGTATTAGCTTTATAAGAAACTTGTTGACCATTTATAGTTACGGAGTGGTTTGTAGTAACTATAGTGTCAACTGGAATTTTTCTATTTTGAGCAATTGAAATTATTGTAAATAAGCTCAATAAAAACGGAACTACTAGGTTTTTCATAAGTGTATTATTTTTGTTTAAAGATAGCGAAAACAAACATTAAAATCCCTCAAAAACACCAAGACCAAAAAGTGCAAAATCATATTTTACAGGGTCACTAGCATCTAGTTTTCTCAGGCTTTTATCTAATTCAGCTAAGGCTTTACCATCATTTTGTTTTCGTTTTAATAGTCCTAATTTTCTAGCAACGTTTCCTGAGTGCACGTCTAGTGGACAAGATAATTGGCTAGGAGAGAGGTGTTTCCAAATGCCAAAATCTACGCCAGCATTGTCCTCACGCACCATCCAACGTAAATACATATTTATACGTTTTGCTGCTGAATTTTTTAAAGGATCACTCACATGTTTTTCTGTGCGCTGTAAATGCTCAATTTCAAAAAACGTGGATTTAAATTTCGAAATTGAATTTTGGACTGACCCTTTTTCAGCATGTTTGGAAAACAAAGTTTCCAATCCGCCATGATGTTTATAGATATGTTGTAGCGATTTTATAAACTGAATACAATCGTCTCCATTAAATGTTCTATGCACAAAAGGGTATAGCTTTTCTAAATCGCTATCTTCATGATGCATCACAAAGTCATATGGTGAATTATCCAACAACTGCATCAACCTATTGGCATTGTTTATAATGCTCTTACGGTTGCCCCAAGCTATAGTTGCTGTTAAAAAACCTGAAATTTCAATATCTTCTTTTTTAGAAAATTGATGAGGTAATTGAATAGGGTCACTCTCAATAAATTTAGGATTATTGTATTGAATAACTTTAGCGTCTAAAAAGGCTTTTAATTCAGCTTTTGGGAGTTTTTTCATATTTATTTTGTGCTTCAACAAAAATAAATGTAATTAGCTTAATAAAACCGAGACTTAAGGTTTTTATATACTAACCACACACAAAAACCTTAATGCCAATTAGGACGTATATTTTACCCATTATTGTTCTTGCTCAGTTTTGTTGTACCTCTTTATGGTTTGCTGGTAATGCCATTATATCAGATTTAATTAAAAACTTTCATTTAGAACCATCGGCATTGGCTCACTTAACTTCTGCAGTGCAATTCGGTTTTATAGCAGGAACGTTTTTGTTTGCTGTTTTAACAATTTCGGATAGGTTTTCGCCATCAAAAGTATTTTTTACCTGTGCAGTAATTGCAGCAGCGTTAAACCTTTTTATGATAGTTGACACTAATTCTATAAAAACTTTATTTCTTATGAGGTTTGGAACAGGGTTTTTCTTGGCAGGTATTTATCCAGTAGGGATGAAAATTGCTTCAGACTATTTTAAGAAAGGACTTGGTAAATCTTTGGGGTTTTTAGTTGGTGCTTTGGTGTTGGGTACCGCATTTCCGCATGTTTTAAAAGTATTTCAAGATGTATTATCATGGGTAACTATGGTGTACATTACGTCAGGTTTGGCTTTATTTGGCGGATTAGTTTTGGTGTTGCTCGTGCCAGAAGGCCCTTATAAAACAAAGCTTCAGAAATTTGATATTTCTTTGTTTTATAGCATTTTTAAAATTAAAAAATTTAGAACTGCCGCTTTTGGTTATTTTGGACATATGTGGGAACTATATGCCTTTTGGGCATTTTTACCTATTGTTTTAAAAGGTTATATAGATTTTCATGCGACTATTACATTTGATGTCCCTTTGTTCAGTTTTATCATAATTGCTAGTGGTGCTTTAAGCTGTATTGTTTCAGGATATTTATCTCAAAGTTATACACCAAAAAGAGTTGCAACTACCGCATTGACATTATCTTGTGTGTGCTGCTTATTATCTCCCTTAATTTTCATAATTGATTCTCAGATTTTGTTCGTAAGTTTTATGACGTTTTGGGGTATGGTAGTAATTGCAGATTCTCCATTATTTTCAACTTTAGTAGCTCAAAATGTACCGAATACTTCAAAAGGAACTGCTTTAACTATTGTGAATTGTATTGGTTTTGCTATAACAATTTTGAGCATTCAAATTTTGAATACAGTACAGCATACTTTAGATACGAAATATTTGTTTTTAATTTTGGTAATAGGTCCTCTACTAGGATTGTTTCAACTTTATAGAACTAAAACTAACTAGTTAGTAATATTACCATCTACCATAACTAGTTTTCTATCCGCCATATTAGCCAATTCCTCATTGTGGGTTACGATAACAAAGGTTTGCCCAAATTCATCGCGTAATTTGAAGAATAAATTATGAAGATTTTCGGCAGATTCACTGTCCAGGTTTCCAGAAGGTTCATCTGCAAAAATTAAATCAGGTTTATTAACCAGGGCTCTGGCTACTGCCACACGTTGCTGCTCCCCACCAGAAAGTTCGTTTGGTTTATGGTCGTAACGATGTGATAATCCTAAAAAATCTAATAGTTCTTTTCCGCGTATTTCGGCATCAGCTTTTTTGGTACCTTTTATAAAAGCAGGAAGACATACATTTTCTAAAGCAGTAAATTCTGGAAGCAATTGATGGAATTGAAATATAAACCCAATATGCTCATTTCTAAATTTAGCTAACGCCTTATCACTTAAAGATTTTATTTCAGAATTGTTTATCAGAAGACTGTAATCTTCATTTTTAGAAGCTTTATCTAAAGTTCCTAATATCTGTAACAACGTTGTTTTTCCCGCCCCCGAAGCACCAACAATAGAAACCACTTCTCCTTTTTTTACTTCAATATTTACACCTTTTAATACGTGTAGCTCGTCGTAATATTTGTGTATATTTTTTGCTTTAATCATATTGAACTCCTAAGAAAACGGAAATTTACTGTTTTAAGAACTAATGCGCAATTATTAATGATTTGGTTAACCTTAAATTACTTGTTTTACGGTTTTCTTAAGGTTGTTGTAATCGATAAAATATTGAATTCTCAAAGAGAATGTATGTTGAATAGGTTGGGCAAATAAAGTATCTAAAGTATCATAGAACCCAAGGTTAGATGCATCATCTGAATTAAACAGTTGATTCCTATAAAGCGCTGTTAAAAAGCTTCCAGGGGCGAACTGCCATGAATAGTTTAAATCTAAATTCCACGTACTGAAATTAATGTTTGGATCATTATCCAAATCTGATATTAAGATGCCACGTTCTTGGGTTAGCCTGCCATTGTCTTGCAAGGTGTACAAGGGCTCATCATATTTTACATTAGACCAATAATGTCTAAACGTAAGTGTTAAGGCATTTAGAGGGTTAAAGTTATAACTTCCAGTAATTCTATTAATAATTATGATTCTATCGCGTTCACCAAAAATACTTTCGTCGTTAAAGCTTGTAGCATAACCTCTATCATTTTTTCTTTTTTCTCTATCAAAAGAGTAGGTGAGTAAAAACTTATCTGTAAATCTTACTCTTGGCGAGATTCTGAAACCAAAGTCTCTTGAATCTCTGCCACTTTCAAAGAAGGTTCTACCTCTTACATTAGCATCTATAGCAAAAACATTATTGTAGTTTGAAGATATAAAAATGTCGCCTCTCAATCTGTTTTCAAAAATAAAAAAGCGACCTTCATCTCTTGCTTCAAAATAATCATATTGCTTTCCGAAATCATAATTTGCACTAGCTCCAAAACTATGCAGGTTTTTATTTGTGGCCCTGTATCTTAATCCTGTACTGCCTCCTGTGTATACATTAGGGCTAGCTAACCTTCTAATATTAAACCAAGAGTTTATACGGTAATTATTTAATTTTTTGGTTGGCTCAAAGGTTCTGTACGAGACGTCAATGTCTAAGTTGTTAAAATTATTCCTTAAAAGCAGCCCCAAATCGTTAATATCATAATTGGCATCTGTATAGCGATGCTGAATGCCATATCTAAAATTACCATGAGTTTTTTCAACGCTAGCATTGGTACTATATCCTGTTGTGGTGGTGCCATTTGTATTTGTAAGATGACTCATTTTTACTTGGCCTTCAACATTGTAGGTGTTTCTTTTGTTAGTGATATCGGCTAACAATCCAGTTACATTGGCATCTCTAAAATTGCCAGACCTAGATACATTAGTATTAATAAAACTCACTGAGGAATTTTGGTTAAACTGCTTGTCTACAACAACAATGTTATAGTTTGAAAAAGGCTCAACAACTTCTTCCCTAAGCTCTCCAGTTAATGTATCTCTTAAACTTGCGGTTGTACGTTCCGTAAAGGCATTAAATACACCAATACCCAAACCTTTTTTTGTTCTTCCAGAAACTTTTACTGCATTTAAAACTTTTACAATATTGGGTTCGTTAACAACAATTTCATCTATGTTTGGAGAAGCTTCGCCAGAAGGAGCACTCCCTACGCGTCGAGAGAAAAACAAGTTGCCTTTATTGAAAAGATCTACACCTTCTGTGAAAAATTGCCGCTGTTCAGAAAAAGCAAGTTCAAATGGGCCTAAGTTGAGTTCTAAATTATCAAACCCTGCTTGACTAAAATCGGGAATTAAAGTTGCATCCAAAGTAAAATTTTCAGTAATACCATATTTTACATCTAAACCAATAGTAAAATCAGTATCTGTTTTATTATCAAAAGAATTTATTATTCCTGAGGTAAAAGGATAAAATATAAGTCTGGTTGGAGGTTTAATACCTTTTAATCCCTGAAGTTCCCCATGATATAAACTAGAATTCCCCACAGTAACATCAATAGGGTTCCATGAATACATAGAACGGTATCTTCTAAATTGCCTTTGAAATTGTAACCCCCAGGTTTCTTCATCTTTATTAGAAAAGCGTAATGTTCTATATGGTATTCTCATTTCAACAACCCAACCGTCATCCTTAATTTTTACTGCGCTATCCCAAACTGCATTCCAGCTAAAATCATTATCACCAGAACTTGTTAAAGCATCTGCCTGATTTCCAGAGCTAAAAACAAAGAATTTTGTGTCATTTATACCGTCATTATTAGGATTAAGTACTACTTCAAAAAAATCGGCTTGTCCAAAATTATCTCTAGTATTAAATTGACGCATAATGAGTTTTGGGTCATCATAAAGATATGCAGCGATGTAAATCGCTTTATTATCATAACACATTTTAACTTCAGTACGCTCATTATTTGGAAGCGTATTACCAATATCAGGTCTGTATTGAATGAATCCCGTTGCTATTTGCGTATTTTCCCAAACTTCGTCATTTAAGACACCATCAATTACGGGAGGCTTTTCGGCTCGTGATATTTGATATTCTTTTTTTTGTGCAGTAATATTTAGGATAAAACATGAAATAAATAATATTATGTAGTACTTCATTCTGTAATTATTTCTGTTTAGTCCTTTTAGAAATTATCAGATTTACCTTGAGTTCACTAATGTTTTGCAAAAATAAATGTGCTTAAGGGTTTTAAATCCCAACAAAAAGTTAAAAAATCAGTACAAATTTGTAATGAACAAAGTGAGGCCATCAAAATTTAATTAACTTTATAACTTAAGAATATTGAAGATTATGCCTTATAAGAATTTAGAAGAATATAGTACTGAAGTAACAAAAGATATAAAGGAACGCTACAAGAGTATTATTGAAGATTTAGGTGAAGATACCAAGCGTGATGGGTTGCTTAAAACCCCTGAAAGAGCGGCAAAAGCAATGCAATTTCTAACCCAAGGTTATGAGCAAGACCCAGTTGAGATTTTAACTGGTGCTATGTTTAAAGAATCTTACAATGAAATGGTAATTGTAAAGGATATTGAGTTGTATTCGCTTTGCGAGCATCATATTCTACCCTTTTTTGGAAAGGTTCATATTGCATATATACCCAACGGATACATTGTTGGTTTGAGTAAATTACCCCGTATTGTTGATGTTTTTGCGAGACGTTTACAAGTGCAAGAGCGTTTAACCGAACAAATTTTAGATTGTATAAATGATACCTTAAAGCCTCAAGGTGTTGCAGTGGTTATTGAAGCGTCTCATATGTGTATGATGATGCGTGGTGTGCAAAAACAGAATTCTGTTACAACTACTTCAGGGTTTAGAGGACAGTTTGAAAAGATTGAAACCCGAAACGAGTTTTTAAAATTGATAGGCAAGTAACTAATTGTCATATAGGTAAGTGTAACATTTGGTATGCTTATTGTACTTATAGGTTAAATTAATTATTGAATGAATAAATACAAAAAATTAGCGTTGAGTATTCTATTTGATGCCATGGGATACATTTCTTTTATTATACCTGGCATTGGAGAGTTTACCGATATAGTTTGGGCTCCAGCCTCAGCTTATTTAATGACAAAACTTTACAAAGGAAAAGAAGGAAAAATTGCAGCCGCCATTGCTTTTATTGAAGAAGCAATGCCTGGGCTTGATGTAATACCAACATTTACTCTAATGTGGCTTTATAGCTACGTTTTTAAGAGTAAAGAGACGATAATAGAAATTTAAAAAAAATCCCTTTCAATAATTTGAAAGGGATTTTTTTAGAGGTCATATAAATTATTGTACTACTACATTAAATGTTTCTGTTAAATCTTCTTCACCACCAGCATTAGTAATATCGCCACTACTAACACCACTTCCATCTTTCATCGGTTCATGAATTAAAGTAACTGTAACAGTTCCTGTACTTGCAGCTGAGGTGGTTAGCGTAAAACTTAAACCAATTGGGTTGCCATCACCATCCATGTCACTATACGCAAATGTTGCTATAGAATTGGTAGCTTGGAAAAAGAACTGGTGTTCATCATCTTTTTCTTCAACTTCTTCTGTAATGTCTTCAGCAGGAGATTCTAACTCGTTTAATAACACAATACTTGCATTGTAGGTAGTATTTGCGGCTAAATTTACAGGATTCGTAACCACTGGTGGGTTAGGTCCATCACCGTCAATATCTCTTGTTTGCATAATTACCGGAGTTCCTCCACCGTCAGGTGTTAAAGTAATTGTCATTGTTGTAATTACTTCTTCTTCAACAACTACTATTGGGGTGTCATCATCATTATCACATGCGATAAATGATCCAACTAACATTGATAAGGTTAAAATTCTTTTTAAGGTTTTCATTGTTTTAAATTTTTTAATAGTTCAACTTTATTTGTAACATAAAATTTCTTCCTAAGTCATCGGCAAAATATCTTAGTCTATTTAAGTATTCTCTATAAGAAGTGTCTAATACATTGAGCACGGTAAGCCCAATATTCAATTTTGTTTGTTCTGATATTGGTACTGTAATATCACTTCTAAAATGAAGTAAATGATACGCTGGTGGTGGCGTACTTATATCCACCAATACCATTTGTTGTGTTGTAGGGTTCAAGGTTTCAAAATTAAAATCAGGGAAATCATTTTGTCTAAGCACCCATTCGCTCTCTAAACTCGCGTTAAAATCCAACCATTTTTTATTGGCATATCCCAAAATGTTTGTAGTTCTAAAAGAAGGCATGTCTATTAAAGCTATTTTAGCTTTCGTGTCTCTACCTTTAATAAAAGATGATTTATTGTTGAAACTCCAGCTTTCATTAATATTATATGTAGCGGAAAGATCAACCCCGAATAATAGGGCGTCAGTTTGTATATAATTCCAAACAGGAAATGCCCCTCTAATGGTTTGTTCTGTTCCGAAAGGTACTAGTTGAATAAAATCTTTTATATGATTTACAAAACCTTCTAGGTTTAGATCTAATTTTGATGAATTTAGTTGATACGTTCCACCAAATCTATTTGATAATTCTTGTTCAATTCTTAAATCTCCCAATTCAATTCGAGCAGCCGAATGATGTAAGCCATCACTAAATAATTCTGACGGATTTGGCGATCTTTGTGATAATCCATAATTAAAAAGAATAGATTGCTCTTCACTTATTTTATGGGATATTCCTGTTGAAACTGAAACATTGTGAAAATTATAAACAGGATTCGTTAATAATTGTGAGGCATTAAAATCTATCACACCATTTTGAATGTCTTTACCAAATACAGAGCCTGTGATAATATCATTGAACTCGTTATCGTAGTTTCTCTCTAACCACCTAGATGTTAGGTAGAATTTCTGTGCATCTATTCTATTGAAATCATATCGAATTCCAACATTAACATTCGTTTTTTCACCCCATTTTAAGTTTGAAATTGCAAAAACACCAATATCATATCTGTCATAATCAGGAATTAAGCGTCGTATACCTGTATCAGGATTAGCAAAATTATTTTGATATCTACTATGAATTCCAAAATTATATACAGAATTGGTATTAGCATCAAGTTTCAAATCTGCTTTAATTGAATGTGTTTTTAAATTCAAGTCGATAGCAGGTTTACTATCGTCATTTCTTCTGATATCATACTCATACCGTTGATTATCCTGAAAATCATATTGTATTTGAAAACGACCAAATCTTTTAAAACGTTTATAAAATTCAGCTTTTAAAGTTTGATGCGTAACATCTTGACGAGGCGCATTGATATTATAACTAAAATCCTCATTAATGATAGGCTCACCATTATTTATGGCATCCACTAAATCGTTAATACTCCCAATATGAGCAGCTCTTAAAATACCAATCTCATTATTTAAATAACTGTAATTAATATTGAAGCCTTTTTCAAAAGTTTTGAAACCAGTATTTATGTTGAATCCTTTAGTGTTTACACCAGTATTTGTTAAATTGTAATTTGGAGCTTCAAAATCACCCAAGCGTTTCAATGAAGCCTGCCCATTAATAAACCATCCTTTTTCCCAAGTTTTGGTAAGTGATGACGCCACATTATAACCTCTACCATTTGTTTGTGCACCAAAAATAGTTTTACCATATAGTGAATCTTTCAAACTAATGTTTTCAGGTTTCAATATAACCACACCACCAATAGCATCTCCACTGTATGCTAGAGCATTGGCTCCTTTTATCACATTTATCGTTCCTGCTGAATTTAAATCGATGTTAGGCGCATGTTCAATGCCCCATTCCTGGTCTTGGAGTAACACACCATTTGTAATAACAGAAATTCTACTGCTATGCAACCCATTAATCACAGGTTTTACAATAGAGTTTCCTGTGTTAATAGATGAAACACCACTTACTTGTTTTAGTGCATCACCAAGATTACGAGCACTAAAACGCTCAACTGTCTCAGTACTTATTTGAGTTTCTTGAGCGGTTTTTGTGAGTTTTTTAGGAGCTTCTCCTGAAACTTTTACTTCATGAAGTTCTTCAATGTGATGCTCCATATTGATCTCTTTGTATGTGTCTCCGTTTATCTCTACTTCAACGCGTTTGGTATCACATCCTACGTGTGATATTACCAATACCAGTGAGCCATTGCAAATATTTTTAATAGAGAATTTACCATTAATATCTGCTGCTAGGTATTTGTTAAGCGTTTCAATATAAACGGTGGCACCAGACATTGGCGTACCATCATGGAAGTCTTTAACTTCACCAAAAAAAGTATATGTGCAGTTTTGAGCATGAGTTATGTTTAATAAACATAACAACATAATCAATAGATAATATTTCATCGAATTGCGTTTTAGTTTAAAATTGGGATTTTAAACTAAAACAGGAGGACCTCTTAAAGAGAAAGATAATTGCCGATGATTATTAAGAAATTTATATGTTACAATAGGGGTTTGATAATGGTGTGAAGTGTATAACCAATTATCATTATCATCTGGTAATAAAAAATGGGTATTTAATTGAAATTTATAAAACTCACATTCTAAATCAACTTGGTGAATGTGGGTAGAATCGTCTCCTGAACAAACAACATGTTTATGATGCTCAAAAATATGGGCAAATTTTACAGCTGCAGGTGTAAAAAGTGATGCAACTAATAAAAGCGCAAACAACCTAAAAGCGATATGTTGTTGTATTCGTTGCATTATTCTACAAATCTACCAAGACCTAATCGGGTTAGCATTTTCTTTTCAAAGTTCCAAAAGAACTTAAATTGCCCAAAAACCCATCCGAAAAACACTAAGAGAAATTGGTACATTACAAAAAGGATGAGAATTCTAATCACCCAATAGCCAAATGTACTAAAAGATTCTGGTGTAATACCAAAATATGAAAGAATTGGTTTTCCAATATACGATGCTGTAGAACCAGTTACCGCAAATACAATAAGTATTAATACAATCTGTAAGTTAGATTCAATGCCCCAACGTTCTTTTAACTTTTTCACATGTGCAATTTAAATGCAAAAATATTAATATAAAATTAAATTCGAGGAACGAACGGTCCTAATCTTTGTTTGTATTTTAATTGAAAGTAAATAAAGTAGTTATATAACATGTAATTTACCTCATATCCATAGTCAATATTTGGATCGTAATCAATTTGTAATTCGTATAGTTGAGGATTAAAACGCTGTGGCTCCCTAACCCGTTGGTTCCATTCTATAACATAAATTTGATTTCGATTCTCCATATATTGTTGAGAGTAAAAGTCTCTTGGTCTTGCAGTTGCCATTAACCAATAATTAAATCCAGGATCGATAATAATAATTTCGTATTCTATCTCGTCATTTGCAATTCTTACAGTGTCGTTTTGTGTCATTGCAATTTCTTTTTCATTCTTTTTTGAAGCAGGAGTCTTTGATGTATTGCAATTAAAAAGAAAAATGCTTAGAAGTAGGGATAATATGTAAATACAATTTTTCATAGTTTAATATTTTAATGATGCTTTAAAAGTATATTCAATTTGCAACACATAAAAGTTAGAATGAGTAAACGCCCTATTTCAGTTAGTGTATTATTTCTTTTTTGCACCACTCTTAAAAATACAAAAATCATTCCGCAAGAATTTGTATTTATCTGTTTTTAACAAAAAATGCCAAATCAACTGATTTGGCATTTAAATATATATTATTTGTGGAAAGACTTATTTCCCGAATAGTCCACCAAGTAAACCTCCTAGACCACCTTTCTTTTTACTTCCGCCTAAAACCATTCCTGCTACATCATCAACAACACTACCGTCTCCATCTGCATCTAAAATAGCTTCTAAGAAACTTTGCTCTTTTTTAGCCGAACTTCCACCAAGTAAGCCTCCTAGTAGACCACCAAGGTCGTTTTGAGAACTTACATTGTTTTGGCGTGCTTGTTTCCCTAATACTCCCATTAAAATTGGCGCGGCAACTTTTAAGATATTTGCAACTGATCCAGCATCTAAACCAGATTTTTGCCCAATAACTTGCTCTACACCTTGTCTTCTTTGTCCAAGTACATGACCAAGAATTTTATCACCATCAGTTTTAACTTCTTCATTAACACCGCCACCAAACAAACCACCAAGGTTATCTAAAATACTACCATCGTGTTTGCTTTTTAATGCCCCCAATAATCCTTCTGCTCCTTGAGGTGAAGCCGCATTACGCTCCATAGCTTTCATAAGCACTGGTAACGCCATAGTAAGTACGCTACTTGTTTTATTTTGATCTGTTCCTGTGGATCCAGAAACACCACTTATAATTGTTTTCCCTAAGTCGCTACTTAATAAATCTAAAATTCCTGACATGATAATTATGTTTTTTTAATTAATAAGAGTTAAAATTTGGAAGCTTAATGTACAAAAAAAGTCCCAACCTTTATGGTTAGGACTCGAATATTATAATTAAGTCACAATTAATTAGATACTATCCAAGAATACTTATAATCTGTGACGCTAATTCTGTACCAATTCTATCTTGTGCTTCATTTGTTGCAGCGCCTGTATGTGGTGTTAATGATAGAGCAGAATTCATTAATAACTGAATCTCCGGTTTAGGCTCTTTTTCAAAAACATCAAGAGCAGCTCTTGCTACTTTTCCGCTTTCAATGGCTTTCACTAATGCAACTTCATTAACAACTCCACCTCTTGCAGCGTTGGCTAAAATTACACCATCCTTCATCATATTAAATTCAGCTTCATCAATTACGTAGTCTTTTTGAGCCGGAACATGTAATGTGATAAAATCAGATTGCTTTAAAACGTCTTCTTTAGAAATTGTTTCAATGTCAAAGTTTACTTTCTGTCCATCAAAAAAATCTAATTCTAAATTTGCTTTCTCTAAGAAAGGATCAAAAGCAACAACTTTCATTCCTGCTCCGAGAGCTACTTTTGCTGTAGCTTGACCAATACGTCCAAAACCTAAGACACCTAAAGTTTTCCCTTTTAATTCTGTGCCTTTAGCGTAAGCTTTCTTTAGACCTTTAAAGTTGCTATCACCTTCCAAAGGCATTTCTCTATTTGAATTATGAAGAAAACGTGCTAATCCATATAAATGACCAAATACTAGTTCTGCAACAGAGTGAGATGATGCTGCAGGTGTATTAATTACATGTAAACCTTTATCACGAGCGTAATCAACATCGATATTATCCATACCAACACCACCACGACCAATGATCTTTAGACTAGGACAAGCATCGATTAAATCTTTACGAACTGTTGTTGCGCTTCTTACTAGTAATACTACAATGTTATTTTCATTGATGTAATTAACCAGTTGTTCTTGAGCTACGGTAGTTGTGCTTACTTCGTAACCGGCTTTTTCTAATGCATCGATACCACTTTGTGAGATACCATCGTTTGCTAATACTTTCATTTTATTTATTTTGTCATTCCCGCAAAGGCAGGAATCTATTTTTATTTAGTTTCTATTTTGCGTTTGGGTAAGCACTGGAAACTGATACTGCCTACTGAACTACGCTTTACTCTCTAATTCACTCATTACTTCCACAAGTGCTTTTACACTATCAATAGGTAGAGCATTATACATAGATGCTCTGTATCCACCGACACTTCTATGTCCATTTACAGCACTTATTCCAGCTTCTTTCAACATGGTCTCAAATGTTTCTTTTAAGTTTTCGTTCTCTAAAGTGAATGTTGCATTCATTAAAGAACGGTCTTCTTTAGCTGCAAAACCTTTAAATAATGGGTTTAAATCTATTTCAGAATACATCAAACGTGCTTTCTTTTCATTCTCTTTTTCAATAGCAGCGACACCACCTTGTGCTTTTAACCACTCTAAGGTTAACATCGACGTATAAACTGCAAAAACAGGAGGCGTATTAAACATACTACCTTTATCAATATGAATTTTATAATCCATCATTGAAGGTATTTTACGAGATACCTTTCCTAAAATATCTTCTTTAACCACAACAAGTGTAGTACCTGCAGGCCCCATGTTTTTTTGAGCTCCAGCATATATAATTCCGAACTGAGAAAAATCTAAAGAGCGAGAAAAAATATCACTACTCATATCGCAAACCATTGGTACTGGCGAATTTGGGAACGATTTCATTTGTGTACCATAAATCGTATTGTTTGAAGTACAATGGAAATAATCATAATCCTCAGGAATTTCATAACCTTTTGGGATGTAATTATAGTTTGCATTTTTAGATGATCCAACTTCATAAATATCATCGTAAATTTTAGCTTCTTTAATAGCTTTAGCGGCCCATGAACCAGAGTTTAAATAACCCGCTCTTTTTTCTAATAAATTAAGCGCTACCATTAAGAATTGCGTACTAGCTCCACCTTGAAGAAATAGTGCTTTATAGCCTTTTCCTTCAAGACCTAGTAGTTCTAAAGCCAAAGCTCTAGCATTTTCCATAATATCAACAAAAGCTTTACTTCTGTGAGATATTTCTAGAACGGATAAGCCGCTGCCATCTAAATCAACAACGCCCTGAGACGCTTTTAGTAATACTTCTGGGGGTAAAATACTTGGTCCTGCACTAAAGTTATGTTTCTTCATTTTTTGTAGTGAAATTTTAAGATGCAAAGTTGCTAATTTCTAACCTAAATTATATTAAGAATTCAATAATTTTTTCGTCAAATTGATAATAAAAATTTAACAGAATCTACACTATCCGCATAATCCCAAAGTTGCGGCTTTTGGGTCTGTCCAAAGTTGATTTCATTTTCAATAAATCCATTAGAAACTATGCATTGGATTTGATTATTATCTGCCGTTAATTTTTCTTTTAATGTGTTGGTATCTTCATAATATTCATAAAATGCTGTCGCAATAGGCGAAGCGTAACTTTCGTCCTCTTTTATCATGAAAAAGCCATTTTCTAAAATATCAAATTCACTCATTAAATATACCGCTTTATTATAATCGTAATTATTGGCATATTTTGCTTTATCTATAATAGGGCTCCAGTGATAAATAGCTTCGAAAAAGGGAGTGAAATCATAACCCTTTGGGACAAAAAGTTTAGAGACGTTTCTACATCCCAATCCATAGTATCTAAAAATATCTTCAGAAAGGTTTTTCAAATCGGCTTCAGATTCATTACCAGTTAAAACCGCTACCGAATTTCTATTGTTTCTGATGATGGATGGCTTTCCTTTAAAATAATACTCAAAATAGCGCGCGGTATTATTGCTCCCCGTGGCTATTACAGCATCAAAACCCTCTACTTTTTCTTCTGTAAAATGTACTTTTCCTTTGAATTCAGGCTCTACATACTCTAAGTATTTTGATAAGAAGGGTAACAATTGTTTATCGTTTGAAGATTGTTTTACCAAAATTTGATGACCAGAGATAAGCACAGACAAAAAATCATGAAAGCCCACTAGCGGAATATTTCCCGCCATAATAACAGCCACAAGTTTGGGGTTCACTTTATCAAAATCATATGGTTTAAGCCATTTCGAAATAGTTTCAAAAGCAAGTGATTCAGACCAAGAATTTAGAGCAAATACAATGTTCTCTTTAGTAAACCATCCATTATGTTCTTCGGCTAATTTTAACTGATGTTTAAAACCATCGAAGAATATAGCGTTGTGTTCAACTTTATCATCTTTTTGGATAACTTCTTTAGAAAATTGCCTTATAAAATCTCCTAATTTTACAAAAGCGTTAATTCTTTCTTGTAATTGCATCCTGAATTTGGTTATGAATGGTTTTGGCTCTATTTTTGCGACTGCAAAGTTAGAAAGAAAAAAACGCTATGGCAATTATAATAACAGACGAATGTATAAACTGCGGTGCTTGCGAACCTGAGTGCCCAAATACAGCAATATATGAAGGTGCCGACGACTGGCGCTATAAAGATGGAACTAGTTTAGAAGGCAAGGTAGTGCTTACAGATGGTAGAGAAGTTGATGCTGATGAAGCGCAAGAGCCAGTAAGCGACGAGCTATACTACATTGTGCCAGATAAATGTACGGAATGTAAAGGGTTTCATGATGAGCCACAATGTGCTGCGGTATGTCCGGTAGATTGTTGTGTGCCAGATGAGGATGTTGTTGAAACCGAAGAGGAATTATTGGCAAAACAACGCTTTATGCACCCTGAGGGATAGTCGATTAATCGATAGTAAAACACAAAAAAACCCTGAGCGAAAGCTTGGGGTTTCTTTGTTTAAAATAATTGATTTTTATAAGAAAACGTAAATTCTCCCTCCAAAACTACTCCTCACTAGAAAATGCCTTCATCTCCAGAGAAGGTTCTAAAATACCCTCATCATCCCAAATGGTTTTTTCAAATTTCCCTAATTTAATAAAAGGTGTTTTTTCAGCTTGTCGTTCAGCTTGAAAATCTAAAAAGGTAAGCGTATTATGACCTGTAATTAATAGTTCTTCTTTGGTAGCGTTATCGCCTTCAAGTTTAAAATCAAAAGCTACTTTATTGCGTTTACTGCTATTTTCAATAAACTTTAAGGGTCTGCTCACGTAAAAATAGCTTCCATTAGTGCGTTTTATATATTTTGGGTGATACAGATTGATGCTGTCCTTTTCAAAAATAATAGTGCCTTCGCTAACGTTTTCAATATATTTTACGCCTAAAAGTAAACGCAGATTAAATTTTTCACCATGGCGTTTTTTATAATACCCGTAATCTGCTCTAGTGATGGCATAAGTATCATCTGAAACATAAAGTTTCCCTGTGTATTTAGCTTTTCCTTTTCTTGGTGTAAAAGCAATAACATACGTGAGTTCACCATTATTATAACCTACATCTTCAAATGTGTACTCATAATAATCCGTATTTAAAATTCTGTTTAAAAATGAATTTTTATAAAACTGAGAACGTCGTAAAATAGATTTCGTTTCATTGTTTAGGTAAGATACTGTAAACTCATTTTTATCATTTTCTTCCTTAAAATCGTCATCATTTAACGATAACGAATCTTCAATTTTAAATAACCCAGTTTTTAACTTATAGGTTTTTGTGGTATCCAAATAGGTTAGAATAATCTTTTGCATTTTCTCCTGAATATTATCGATAGAGAAATCATTTTTATAATCCAATAATTCCGTAGCCTTTTCAACCTCAAGTTTAATGCTATCTTTATTTAGTGTATAAACCTTCCCTTTAAAATCAGTAAACTGTACCATATTACTGTTTTTAACTTGGTTTACTAGATTAGTCAAACTGCTATTTACATCTTCTAGTTGTTTCTTTTTAACGTTAGATGCCTTATCAATTTCAAACTCTAAACTTTTAAAATCAACATGGTCTGTAGTACGCTGAAAAATATTGTATTGGTTTAAATCATTGTTGTAGTTATCTGCAAGTTTTGCTTTCACCTTAGCAATTATAGAATCAGCATTAGGCGCACTTGTACTAATGTAAACTTCATCAAGCTGATTCATAGCTTCATTTAATGTAATAACCAAATTAAGCGATTTTATATCTCTAATACTAAGAATTTTATTCTCGTAGCCCATACAAGAAATGGTAATGGTTTTTGCATCATTTGTGTAAGAAATCGTAAAAAAGCCCTCGTCGTTAGAAATAACACCCGAATATTCCCCCGTTTTTATATTGGCATAGGGTATAGGTTCCTTAGTTTTTTTATCGATAAGTTTAGCCGTAATATTTTGAGATATTACAGAGAAACTTACTAAAAGCAATAAAAGCGTAATTTTTAATTTCATTTTTTTTTGATGATTGATGGTTTTCTATATTCAACGAGGCAAGTTAAATAATGTTACAGTCTGAAAACACAACGCAAACGGGGTTTAACGTTTATTTATCGGTTTTTGCCAAAGTAATCTTAATTTTTAATGTTTTTATTTGGGCGTTACCCACAAGGGGTCGGGCTTTCACTACTCAATCCCTCCTGCGTCGGGGATTTCAAACATGCCGTTCAATCCCTAACGCAACCCAGTCCGCTAAAAATAATCCTAACATCAGCTCAATATTTGTTTGCGAACAACAATACATTTAAAGCGTTTTAAACTTCATTTTTTGCTACATTTGCACTCGCAAAAATCATTATTACTATGAAAGCTGGAATCGTAGGTTTACCGAATGTTGGAAAATCAACCTTGTTTAACTGTTTATCAAATGCAAAGGCACAAAGTGCAAACTTCCCGTTTTGTACTATAGAGCCAAATATTGGTGTGGTAAACGTTCCAGATCCAAGGTTAGAGAAGTTAGAAAGCTTAGTAAGTCCAGAAAAAGTGATTCCTGCTACAGTTGAAATAGTGGATATTGCAGGATTGGTAAAAGGTGCAAGTAAGGGCGAAGGTTTAGGAAACCAGTTTTTAGGGAATATTCGGGAAACAGATGCAATTTTACATGTACTACGCTGTTTCGACAACGAAAATATTGTTCATGTAGATGGTAGTGTAGACCCTATTCGTGATAAAGAAACTATTGATATGGAATTGCAGTTGAAAGATTTAGAAACTGCTGAAAAAAAGCTGGATAAAGTAAAGCGTGCTGCAAAAACTGGAAATAAAGAGGCGCAAGCCGAAGAAGCTGTACTATTAAAAATTAAAGAGAGTTTAGAGTCTGGAATATCCGTTAGAGCCATAGAGTTTAGCGATGAGGACTATGTTGATTACGTAAAGCCTTTGCAATTCATAACAGATAAGCCTGTTATGTATGTTTGCAATGTAGATGAAAGTTCTGCCGTTTCAGGAAATGCATATGTAGAACAAGTTAAAGAAGTGGTAAAAGATGAAAATGCTGAGGTTTTAGTTTTAGCTGTTGGTACAGAAGCAGATATTAATGAATTGGACGATTACGAAGAGCGCCAAATGTTTCTGCAAGACATTGGTTTAGACGAGCCAGGTTCTGCAAAATTAATTAGAGGCGCATATAAGTTATTAAACCAACAAACCTATTTTACCGCAGGGGTTAAAGAAGTCCGTGCGTGGACTATAGATATTGGAGCAACTGCGCCACAAGCTGCCGGTGTAATTCATACAGATTTTGAAAAAGGATTTATCCGTGCAGAGGTTATTGCTTACAACGATTACGTGTCTTACGGTAGTGAAGCTAAAGTAAAAGAAGCTGGTAAAATGCGGGTTGAGGGGAAAAATTATATTGTTAAGGATGGTGATGTAATGCACTTCTTGTTTAATGTGTAAATGAATATGTTTTTTGTGACCACTTTTAACTTTTAGTGTCTTAAAATCCTAAAGGCCCTAACCAAAAACCACAAATCACCAAACTAACGCATGCCTTTAATAGAAATTCAAACCGAAATTAACTCGGATTTACAAACCTGTTTCGATTTATCAAGAAGTATAGATTTTCATAAAGAATCATTAAAACATACAGACGAAATACCAATTGCAGGAAAAACCACAGGCCTAATTGAAAAAGGAGAGTGGGTAAGTTGGGAAGCGAAACATTTTGGTTTTGTGCAGCATCTAACTTCAAAAATTACAGAATTTGATGCGCCCCATTATTTTGTAGATGAAATGGTATATGGTGCATTCAAGTCGTTTAAACATGAACATATTTTTCATGAAATTAAAGATAAAACCTTAATGATTGATAGGTTTTATTTTGAATCTCCTTACGGTATAGTTGGAAAAATGGCCAATGCTTTGTTCTTAAAGCGTTATATGACCAAACTTTTAAAAAAGCGAAACCATTTTTTAAAAATTCAGGCAGAAAAACTGAACATTGAAAAGATTAAGAATCAAAAGCAAACAGCGGTTATGCTTTAGACGTAGCATTTGCTTTTTTTAAGTAAGTGAACGTCGTATTTCCAAAAGTTTTTAATCAAAAACATAAGTTGGACCGATTAATTTCGCTTTATGCAAGATACAAAGCGATTTTGGTACGGAATAGCCATAGGAATTTTAGGAATAGTGCTTTTTTCATCAAAAGCAGTTATGGTAAAATTAGCATACCGCTACGATGTAGATGCTATAAGTATCTTACTATTAAGAATGGTATTTTCTTTTCCATTTTATTTGGTAATTGCATACATCTATAGAAATAAGTCCAAGAATAACAAAACTTCTAAAGATTGGTTATGGCTTTTCTTTTTCGGTTTTGTGGGATACTATTTAGCAAGTTATTTTGATTTTGTAGGGCTAACCTATATCAAAGCGAGTTTAGAGCGTATCATTCTATTTTTATATCCTACTATCGTTTTAGTATTGAATAGGGTGTTTTTGAAACAGCCAATTACAAAGCCGCAATTAATAGCAATTGCTTTAACGTATTTAGGTATAGTAATCGCTTTTTGGGATGAGGTTAATATTTCAGGAGAAGGTGCTATTTTAGGAGGTGTTTTTATTCTATTAAGTGCTTTAACCTATGCGTCTTATCTTGTTGGTAGCGGTTGGCTCATTCCTAAATTTGGTGTTATGCAATTTACGGCCTATGCGATGATAGTCTCGTGTGTATGCGTATTTGTGCATTACAGTATTATAAATGAGGTAGATATATTTAGTTTTTCTTGGGAAGTATATGTTTTAGGGTTTTTGATAGCTGTCTTTGCCACCGTGATACCATCATTTTTGGTTTCAGCATCAATTAAAATGATTAGCTCCTCAAACTTTGCCATAATTGCAGGCGTAGGACCAATTTCTACGATAGTTTTAGCTGCTATTTTCTTAGAAGAACGGCTAACATTTATTCAACTAATTGGGGCTTTGGTAGTTATAGTTGGTATTGTATTCATATCCTTAAAAAAGTCAACTGGGGCTTAGGTTGACGTTCTCAACAATATTCAAAGTTTATTGTTAATTACTTTGTTAGGCAGCTGTTTCATATTTTGGTTTGATGTGCTATATTAGCGTGCTATCACAAAATTTACCCTTATTTATGGCTGAACAAACCAAATATACCGAAGATAATATACGTTCGTTAGACTGGAAAGAGCACATCCGCATGCGTCCAGGGATGTATATTGGAAAGCTCGGTGATGGGTCTTCTCCAGATGACGGTATTTACATTCTACTTAAAGAAGTCTTAGACAACTCTATTGACGAGTTTGTAATGGGGGCTGGTAAAACCATTGAGATTTCTATTCAAGGTACTAAAGTGATAGTTCGTGATTATGGTCGTGGTATTCCTCTAGGAAAAGTTGTAGATGTAGTTTCTAAAATGAATACTGGTGGAAAGTATGATTCTAAAGCTTTTAAAAAATCTGTTGGACTTAATGGTGTAGGTACAAAAGCAGTCAACGCGCTTTCAAATTACTTTAGAGTGGAGTCTAATAGAGATGGAAAATCTGCCGCGGCTGAATTTGAGCAAGGAAACTTGGTTAATCAGGAATTACTTGATGATACCACCCGAAGAAAAGGAACTAAAGTATCCTTTGTACCAGACGAAACCATCTTTAAAAACTACAAATACCGAAGTGAGTATGTAGTGAAGATGTTGAAGAACTATGTATATCTTAATCCAGGGTTGACTATAGTGTACAATGGTGAAAAATATTATAGCGAAAACGGATTAAAAGATTTATTGGCTGAAAAAATTGCTGAAACCGATTTATTGTATCCAATAATTCACTTGAGAGGTGATGATATTGAAATTGCACTTACGCACAGTAAAACGCAGTATAGTGAAGAATATAACAGTTTCGTAAACGGACAAAATACAACCCAAGGCGGAACACATTTAAATGCATTTAGAGAAGCACTTGTAAAAACCATTCGTGAGTTTTATGGTAAAAACTATGACGCTTCTGATGTTCGTAAATCCGTAGTAAGCGCCATTGCAATTAAAGTGATGGAGCCAGTTTTTGAAAGTCAAACAAAAACAAAGCTAGGGTCTACCGATATGGGTGGAGATTATCCAACAGTAAGAACCTATATCAATGATTTCGTTAAGAAAAATCTTGATAATTATCTACATAAAAATACAGATACAGCTGAAAAAATTCAGCGAAAAATTCTTCAAGCAGAACGTGAGCGTAAAGAGTTATCAGGTATTAGAAAACTAGCTAGAGATCGCGCAAAAAAGGCAAGCCTTCACAATAAAAAATTAAGAGACTGTCGCGTACATTTTGGAGATACAAAAAACGAACGAAATTTAGAGACTACCTTGTTTATAACAGAGGGTGATTCTGCTTCGGGAAGTATTACAAAATCTCGTGATGTAAACACCCAAGCGGTATTCAGTCTGAAAGGTAAACCATTAAACTCTTATGGCTTAAGTAAAAAAATAGTTTACGAAAACGAAGAATTTAATTTACTTCAAGCCGCCTTAAATATTGAAGAGTCTTTAGAGGATTTACGATATAACAACGTTGTGATAGCTACCGATGCCGATGTAGATGGAATGCATATTAGATTATTATTAATTACATTCTTTTTACAATTTTTTCCTGAAGTAATTAAAGAAGGGCATTTGTATATTTTACAAACGCCGCTATTCAGAGTTCGAAATAAAAAGGAAACGATTTATTGCTATTCAGAACAAGAACGTATTGATGCTATTGAAAAGTTAAAACCAAAACCAGAAATAACTCGATTTAAAGGGCTCGGTGAGATTTCTCCGGATGAATTCAAACATTTTATTGGAGATGATATTCGATTAGATCCTGTGATGTTGGATGATAATATGTCTATTGAAGAACTATTATCTTTTTACATGGGCAAAAATACCCCAACCCGACAGGAGTTTATTATTGATAATTTAAAGGTTGAATTGGATGTTATCGAATAATACTAATTTAAACCCGTTTGTATTTGTTTGAACCACATAAGATTTTTAAATTTAATGGTGAATTTGAAATTATAAAAAACAACCAATAAACTATAAAGATGTTATATAATAAAAATAAGAAAGACAAAAAGAAAAAACGCTCCTACAGCTATTTACATATTCATACAAGCAGTGAGCAAGTGCATAGATTGCAAAAGAAAGGTAGAGTGATGCTTAATGGAAAGCCTAAAAATTAAAGCTAATTAATGACTGAGGAAAACGACGATTTAACCAACGAACATAACGACGAGCCCCAAGAAACCATTACCCGAGTTACGGGTATGTACAAAGATTGGTTTTTAGACTATGCTTCTTATGTAATTCTAGAGCGTGCTGTACCAGCGATTGAGGATGGTTTTAAGCCCGTGCAGCGTCGTATCATGCACTCTATGAAAGATTTGGATGATGGGCGCTACAATAAAGTAGCAAACATTGTTGGGCATACCATGCAGTATCACCCTCATGGTGATGCAAGTATTGCAGATGCCATGGTGCAAATCGGTCAGAAAGATTTATTGATAGATACCCAAGGAAACTGGGGGAATATATTAACAGGTGATAGCGCCGCCGCTTCACGTTACATTGAGGCTAGAATTTCCAAGTTTGGGTTAGATGTAGTATACAATCCTAAAATCACGGAATGGCAAGCCAGTTATGATGGCCGTAGAAAGGAGCCTATTAACTTGCCAGTAATGTTTCCGTTGCTTCTTGCTCAAGGAGGAGAAGGTATTGCAGTTGGTCTATCTACCAAGATTCTACCACATAATTTTATTGAATTAATTGATGCTTCGATAAAGCACTTACAAGGCAAGCGCTTTACCATTTTACCAGATTTTCCAACGGCAGGAATTGCAGACTTTTCCAACTATAATGATGGAAATCGTGGTGGTAAAGTGCGTGTTCGTGCAAAAATATCTCAGCTAGACAAAAATACACTTGTTATAACAGAATTGCCTTTTGGTACAACTACTGGGTCTCTAATTGATTCTATTTTGAAGGCTAACGATAAGGGTAAAATCAAAGTCAAAAAAATTGAGGATAATACCGCAGCAGAGGTTGAAATTTTAGTGCATTTACCTTCTGGATTATCACCAGATAAAACTATTGATGCACTGTATGCTTTTACAAGTTGCGAATCGTCTATTTCACCTTTAGGATGTGTTATTGAAGACAACAAACCTTTGTTTATTGGAGTATCTGAAATGTTGCGTCGTTCAACCGATAATACGGTTCAGCTCTTAAAGCAAGAATTAGAAATAAAACTTAGTGAACTTGAAGAACAGTGGCATTTTGCATCGTTAGAACGTATTTTTATTGAAAATAGAATCTATCGAGATATAGAAGAAGAAGAGACTTGGGAAGGTGTTATTTCTGCCATTGATAAAGGATTACAGCCTCATATTAAGCATTTAAAGCGGGCGGTTACCGAAGATGATATTGTGCGTTTAACAGAAATAAGAATTAAACGTATCTCTAAGTTTGATATTGATAAGGCACAACAAAAAATTGATGCTCTTGAAGAACAAATTGCGGAAGTAAAACATCATTTAGAACATCTTATTGATTACGCTATAGCTTATTTTACCAGACTTAAGAAAGAGTATGGAGAAGGACGCGAGCGTAAAACAGAGATTAGAACTTTTGATGATGTAGATGCAACTAAAGTTGTTATTAGAAATACAAAACTTTATGTAAACCGTGAAGAAGGTTTTGTGGGTACATCATTGCGAAGAGACGAGTATGTTTGCGATTGTAGCGATATAGATGATATCATCGTGTTTACCAAAGAAGGTAAAATGATGGTTACAAAAGTTGACTCTAAAACTTTTGTTGGCAAGGATATTATTCATGTAGCTGTGTTTAAAAAGAAGGATAAGCGTACCATTTACAATATGATATATCGTGATGGCAAAAAAGGACCTTCATATATTAAACGATTTGCAGTAACTAGTATGACTCGTGATAGGGAATATGATTTAACCAATGGAAACAAAGGCTCGGTAATGTTATATTTTTCAGCAAATCCTAATGGGGAAGCTGAGGTTGTTACAATTAATTTACGTCAGGCAGGAAGTATCAAAAAGCTTAAATGGGATATTGATTTTGCAGATATTTTAATAAAAGCCCGAACCTCTAAAGGAAATTTGGTTACTAAATATCCTGTAAAACGTGTTGAACTTAAAGAAAAAGGAGTTTCAACCTTAAAACCACGTAAAATTTGGTTTGATGATACAGTTCAACGTTTGAATGTTGATGGAAGAGGCGAGTTGATAGGAGAATTTAGAGGAGAAGATAAACTCTTAATAATTAACCAATCTGGTATAGTTAAAACGGTAACCCCTGAAGTAACCATGCATTTTGATGATGACATGATTGTACTAGAAAAATGGGTGCCTAAAAAGCCGATTTCTGCTATTTATTTTAACGGAGAAAAAGAATTGTATTACGTAAAACGCTTTTTAATAGAGCAAGAAGGAAGAGAAGAATCCTTTATTTCTGACCATCAAAACTCGCAATTAGAAATTGTATCGACCGATTGGAAACCAATGGCAGAAGTAGTTTTTGCTAAAGAACGTGGAAAAGATAGAAAGGACAACCTTGAAGTTAACCTTGAAGAGTTTATAGACATTAAAGGTATAAATGCACAAGGTAATCAGCTAACAAAGGATAAAGTAAATCAAATAAATCTATTAGACCCTTTACCATATGAAGCTCCAGAAGAAGTGCATGCAGATGAGTTAGAGGTTGTGGATGAAAAGGAAATTTCTTCTGACGACGAGTCGAAACAAGAAAAATCTAATGATGATACTAATGGAGAGATTGATGACGAAGGACAGATTACTTTGTTTTAGATGCAGTTCGCTAGAGTCTTCAAAAAATCAAAGCACTTAATAACTTTTGTTTTTCCTTTTCTATTACTGTTAGGAGTTGTATCTATACTTTTTGGAGAAAGTCATACCTCATTTGTTTTTTCTATTCTACTACCTCTATTAGTCCTTCTAAACACTTTTCAATTTATATTTCTGTTGATAAATAGAAAAAAGAAAGCTATCTATAATTTAGTAGTAGTGTTGCTGTTTTTCTCTTGTTTTGATTCATTTTATCAATTTAATTTGAAAAAAACGAAAAAGCCTAAGGGTACATTTTCTTTAATGAGTTATAATACCAATAGTTTCAGACATGATTCAGTTATGAATAATGGAATTATTGATGTAATCAAGAGAATTAAACCAGATATACTAATTTTTCAGGAGTTTTCTTATTTAGAACTAGATAATTTAAAAATGTACCCTTTTTATTTCCTTGGGTACAGAGATGATGTGTCCAAGTCTATGCAAGCTGTTTTATCAAAATATCCCATAATTAACAAAGGTTACATTGATTTTGACAATACAATGAATAATTCGATGTTTGTAGATGTTATAATAAAAGGAAAGCCTATAAGGGTTTACAATGTACATTTAGAGTCTTATCGAACAACATTAATGCATAACATTGATAGCCCAAGAATTTTTAAGCCTTTATTTCAGAGAGTTTTTCAGGCCGATAAAGTAAGAGTAACTCAAGCTAAAATAGTTCAAAAACATATAAAAAGTTATAAAGGCAATGTTATTGTTTTAGGAGATTTTAATTGCACACAATATGCTCCTGCTTATCAAGTTTTGAAAGATTCCAAAAAGGATACATTTGTTGAAGCGGGTAAAGGCTTTGGAGGTACTTATGAATTGTTTAACTATCCTTTCAAAATAGATCATATTTTAGTTGAAGAATCTTTTGAGGTAATCAATCATCAAAATTTTGATATCAATCTTTCTGATCATGAACCTGTCTTAGCAGAAATAAAGTTTAAGGATTAAAATTGATTTGCAATTTCTTCTGAAGAAAATAATTGAATTAAGTCATTTAAAAATGAAGTATACTTTGTTAATTCAGTTTTAGCTATAAATTCATTGGCTCTATGCGCTTGTTCTATAGATCCTGGACCGCAAATAATACTTTGTAATCCCGCTTCATTATATTGTCCCGCTTCTGAAGCATAAGCAACTGTTCCGATATTAGTATTTTGGTTTATTTTAGAAATTAGCTTTACAATATCACTATCTGCTTTACTGTCAAAAGGAATTACTGGTGGATGTATTTCTATAGTTTCTATTTTAAAATCTGGAAATATCGATTTTAATTCACTCATCCGTTTTTCACAATGTTGCTTAAACTCATTAACGACATCATCTAAATTGTCTCCAGGAATCATTCTTGCGTCCCAAGAAAAATAAACCTTATCTGCTATAACATTTGGTGCAATGCCTCCGTGAATAATACCAGTATGTAAGGAGGAATGTGGCGGTGTAAAACGTTTATCTGTATTTCCTGAAACCACGAGTTTATTCATTTTATCTTCTAACCATAAAACTAATCTTGCTGCTTCGTGGACTGCACTTACCTCTTGCCTAATTCTACTGCTGTGGCCTGCAGAACCATTTACATGTGTAGTGTATAAACAAATCCCTTTATGTCCTATAATGGGCTGTAATAATGAAGGTTCACCAATAATGGCATATTTGGGGTTTTCGGGATAATATTGTTTTAAATGTTCTACTAATTCTGGAGCAGATAAACATCCAATTTCTTCATCATAGGAAAATGCAAAGTAAATTGGTTTTTTGAGATTGGCTTTTACCAAGTCAGGCAGCATATTTAAACAGCAAGCCAAAAAACCTTTCATATCACAAGCACCACGTCCGTAAAGTTTCCCATCACCTTTATCGGTGAGTGTAAAAGGGTCTGTTTCCCAATCTTGACCTTTTACGGGAACCACATCGGTATGACCAGAAAGTATAATCCCACCATCAATCGAAGGTCCGACACGACAATGTAAAGATGCTTTTGTACCTTCTTCATTTGGAACCAAAGTACAGGCAATTCCAAAATCTTCAATATAATTTTTAATCCAATGAATAATAGATAGATTACTTTCTCCACCTAATACAGGAAATGCTACTAATTTTGAAAGTATGCCCTCTGTTGTCATGTAATTTTATGTTCTATAACTTTAATTATTTTTGAAACATCTTCTTGATAATCAAACCAATCAATAGTTTCATTTTTTCTAAACCAAGTTAATTGTCGTTTTGCAAATCGCCTTGTGTTCTTTTTTATTTCTAAAACAGCAAAATCTAGTGTCCATTCGCCATTTAAATAGTTAAATAATTCTTTATAGCCAACAGTATTTAAGGCGTTTAAATTTTTATGCGGTAGTAGAGACTTTACTTCTTCAAGCAAGCCTTCTTTTATCATGATGTCGACACGTTGATTGATGCGTTCGTAAATAATTTCTCGTTCTGCTTTTAAGCCAATACTTATAGTTTTAAAATGTCGTTTAGCTTTCGGTTTATTTAAAAAAGAGGAGTAGGGTTTTCCAGTTCCGATGCAAATTTCTAACGCTCTAATTACACGGTGTGGGTTGTCAATGGCAAGATTGTTATAACTTACTATATCTAAATTTTGAAGCTGTTGTTGCAGGTGCTCTAGCCCTTTTTCTTCTAATGCTTTATTGAGATTTTCTCTGATGGCTGCATCTATATCTGGAAAATCATCCAATCCTTTTGTAATGGCATCTACATATAAGCCAGAACCTCCTACCATAATTACGACATTATGCTTTTTAAATAAAGTCTCTAATTTTGCAATCGCATCTTTTTCAAAAGTGCCTACACTGTAGTTATCTTTTATTGATTTATGGTGAATAAAATGATGTTGCGCTGATTCTAATTCTTCTTGTGTTGGTGCTGCAGTACCAATTTGCATTTCCTTAAAAAATTGGCGGGAATCTGCAGAAATAATTTCGGTATCAAAATGTTGTGCTAACTTGATGCTTAGCGCTGTTTTTCCAATTGCTGTTGGGCCAACTATGGAGATAAGATATTTGTCAGAAGTTTCTATGGATAGAAGTTTTTTATAAGAGGTAAAGGTACTATGAAAAACAAATTAGACCAAAGGTTTAACTGGAGAAATGACCTTGGCTGATAGTTGCGTTAAGGATTGAGGGATTTGTTGAAGCTCCCGACGCAGGAGGAGCGACTCCCGAAAGCCTGACCCTGACGGCAGGAGGGGTAACGCCCAAAATTAAAGATGCAATTTCTCACCACAGTTATAGCAAAAATCAGCTTTGTCTCTATGGTCTTCTGCGAGACAGTTTTCGCAAGATTGGGAATTGAGGCGTACTCTATCTTCTGGTTTTACAGGCTCTTTTTTGCCTTGTGCAGTGTATTCTGCGGAAACAATTCCAGTTGGTACCGCAATAATACCATAACCTAAAATCATAATGAGTGCCGCAATAAATTGACCGAGAGGCGTAACGGGTGCAATATCGCCAAACCCAACAGTGGTGAGGGTAACAATGCACCAATATACGCTAACTGGGATACTTTTGAAGCCACTTGCTTCACCTTCGACTAAATACATTAGGGTACCAAAAATGACACACAGTATGAGTACTGCAAATAGAAAAACTGAGATTTTAGCACGACTTGCTTTTAAAGCTGAGACTAATACGTTTGAGGCGCCAAGATATCTGGCCAGTTTTAATATTCTGAAAATACGAAGTAGCCTTAATGCACGAAGTGCTGCGAGCGCATGAATGCCTCCAAAGAGTAATGAAATGTATTTTGGAATGGTGGATAGCAAATCGATAATGCCATAAAAACTAAAAATGTATTTAAACGGTTTTTTTACTGTAATGATGCGCGCAATATATTCAAAACTGAATAGAATAGTGATGACCCATTCTGAGATATTTAAAAAATCGTGGTACTTATCGTCAAAGCTTTTAATGCTTTCCAGCATTACTAGAATGATACTTGCGATAATGGCAATGAATAGGATAACATCAAAAAGTTTACCCGCACGAGTGTCTGCTTCATAAATTATATCATGAACTTTGGTGCGCCAGTATCTCTCTTTTTTAGTATTCATACTCCCAAATGTAATAAAAGATTTATTACTTCTTTTTAAGGACTATTAGAGAGTTGGTTTGGATGTTAACCGCTTTGTTCATGAATTCCTTTAGATAAGGGTAAAAATCGGCTGAATATAATGCTTCTTTAAAATCAATTCTGAATGTGATATTTACGGCATCATTAAATACATTGCTAGAAAAATTAATAACCCCAGTGTTATTTGGCAGCTTTAAAAGTTCTTGTTTAGGGCAGCTAACTACTTCGTATGCTGTATCTAAATTGAGCCTGAAAGTGTATATGTAGCTATCTTTATAACCAAAATCTACTGGGTAGGTGCGCTCTTGTAATTTAAAAGGGTTTTCTTTGAAAAAAGGAAATAAAAAAGGATTAATATAAAGATTGTCAGCATCTTCAAAATCTTCTAAAGTAAAGTCGAAAGCATAGTCAAAACTTTTTTCGGTTCTTCTTTCTGTTTTGCTTTCAAGGTTTTCAATAATCAAATTTGGATGGTCGTTTTGTAAACTCTCGAGGTAATTTGTTGGACTACTAAAATATTTCTTTTTCAAATTTAGTCCATGATATCCTGTAGCTTTAGAACTAAATGTACCTTTAGCTTCACCTTCACTATTGATTGTTAAACTAGTTTTAATGTAATACGTGGTTGGTTTTTTACTAGAAATATTTACCCATGAACTCCCATTATCAAAATCTAGTAATCGCCCTTCTTGGTTTAAACATCTAAAGGGTATTTGCCCGAAACTTAAATATGGATCAGTAGCATCAAGCAAATACCTCTTGTTGTTGATATTTGCTTGAACAATCACATAATTAAAATCTGAAATTACCGGGAAAATCTTAGTAGGAAAGCCATTTTGTCTAGTTGATACTAATACCGCATTTGCTGAGATATCACAACTGTTTAGTAGGTTGCACAATAAAATATTTATAGAAGAAACATTACCAGACCTACTATCTAAAAGATCTTTAATAGTGTTCTTTTTGAAAATGCTGAATTCTTCATTCCAAGTAAAACTGTCTTGAACATAATTAAAGATAGCTTCAGCTTTTTTTAATGGATCTGTTTCGGCAATAATATCAGAATTTAGTAGGTCTTCAGGTTTTACTTTTTTAGAAAGTTGTTTACCTATGCTTGGTTCTGTTTTTAATTCTTTATCAACATCTTTCCATTCCTTAGTGTAGTCTTTATTTACACCATCAAAACCTCTAAAAGTTTTCAATTCATACTCAATTCGGGCTAAATAATTACTTTCAGTTGTCATATGATCTTCTTCGATAAAGGCTGGGATATCTTTCATGCCATAAGTACTGATTGCACAATCTGCTGAAGCACCTCTAGAATATTCCAAACATCCTTTTTTAATATCTGAAGTTTCAACATCTAACTTTTTATAACCAACAAGTTTTATATGATACAACCAATTACCCGGTATACTGGTTTTATATTCGCTGTACAATTTGGGGATTTCTCCTTGAAACTCCCATCCTTTATATTTAAACATAAAAGGCGATCTAATGGTGTAACTATAGGTTATAACGGAACCAGATTTGATATTAGGAAGTGTAAATTTTACTAAAGTGATGTTTTCAGAATATTCCTCTTCAAAAATGTCTTTTTCATTCAGTTTGGTTTTTACAACTTTACCATCAATCATATTATAAGTAGTGGCAATAATTTTATCTACACTCTCATATGAGTTACCATCTTTTTTATATAGAGGTATCGTTACATTGGCTTGATTAAACCCTTCCTGGTTAAGTATCTTAATTTTGTGCTTTATCTCAGTTCTTAAGTCATAATCTCCTCGGTCTACATAACTATTTCCTTGTTCATATATAACTAACGCATTTGCTGTAGTGTCTTTTTCAAACGTATTAGTTTCAATATCGGCCAATACAACACGGTAAGATTCTGAGTAAAATTCAGATTGTGAAAATGAATAGAAGCTTAAAACTAAGAAAAGGGAAAAGGTGATTAATCTCATCAATTGTCAATAATTAATTGTTTTACTTTTTTGTTGCGTCTTAAATAACTTTGGATAATATGTTGGGTATCTCTATTGTTTTCCATTGAAGTAATAATGGATTCCAATACGTCAAGATTATTTATTTGGTAGTTGAGGTTGAAAAAACCTAGGCCTTGAAAAACGCCGTTTTTAATAAGAATAGCACTTCGCTCATCAATGTCACGCCCCTTATCTACAATCACCATATCTTTATTAGCGTAACTATTTTTATCTATTAAAGCTGTAACTCGCTTGTTATATTCCTCAGGTAATTCTTCTCCTAAACAGGCACCATTACATTCCTTAATTTCATAATTAAAGCAACTAGTTTTGGTTTTATATTCGCCAGTAAGTTTTTGGCATAAACCATAATCAGTAATGGCTTTAGAGATAAAACTTTTGCCACTTTGTAAATTGCTGAATGTAGTGATTGGTTTTTTTCTGCCATCAATTTTTTCAACACTTAAGTTTATGTAATTTTTATCGTCAATAAAACTATAAAGTGCATGAGAGAAACTATTACGTTTTAAAGCGCGATTAAAAATAGGCTTATTGCGTTTTATTTCTTCACTTTCCTTGAGAAGCGCAACAAGTTCGCTACCTGTTGCTTCATAGGTTACGGCAGCAACAAGCGTTTGTATTTTTTTTGATTTTGGACTTGTATTTGTAAAATGCTGATTGATTCGCTTTTTTATATTATTGCTTTTACCGATGTAGATGATGTCGCCGTCGGCATTATGAATGTAATATACGCCAGTAATAGAAGGTAGTTCTGCAATAATGTCTAAATGTCTAGGCTCTAACTGATGCTTCGGATTTAAACGTACGGCATCTTTTATAATGTTCTTTTCAGTATCCTTATCCAATAACATTTTGAATAGTTTTACGGTGGCCTGAGCATCTCCTGAGGCGCGATGTCTATCAGCCACAGGAATACCGAGAGAGCGTACTAACTTTCCTAAACTATATGAAGGTTGCCCTGGGATTAAATATTTTGATAGTTCAACCGTACATAGTGATTCACGTTCATATTCAAAACCTAATCTGTTAAATTCTGTGCGTAAGATGCGGTAGTCAAATTGAGCATTATGAGCTACAAGAATGCAACTATCAGTAATTTCGACAATACGTTTAGCAACTTCATAAAACTTTGGTGCGTTACGAAGCATATTACTATTAATACCAGTAAGGTTAACGACAAAGGGTTGTATTTCGCGTTCTGGATTTACAAGACTTATAAACTGGTCAACAATTTCATGACCGTCAAATTTGTAGATAGCTATTTCGGTAATACCCTCTTCATTGTACTTGCCACCCGTAGTTTCTATGTCTAATACTGCGTAAATAGGTTTTAATTTGTATAATTTCTAGCTCCAAAAATACTGCTACCAACACGAATCATGGTACTACCACAATTTATAGCTAATTTATAATCGCCACTCATGCCCATGCTAATAGTTTCGGGCTTAAAGTTAAACGTTTCAAGCGATTTTAAGCTATCAAAAGCATTTTTTAAGTTGTTAAATTCATGTTTAATTTGAGATTCATCATCAGTAAAAGTTGCCATCCCCATAACACCAGTAACGTTGATGTTTTTTAATTCTGAAAATTCTTTAGAGGACAATATTTTTGAAGCATCTTTGGCTGACATTCCGAATTTTGAATCTTCCTCTGCAATTTTTATTTGAAATAAACAATCTATCACACGATAGTGTTTTTTAGCTTGCTTATCAATTTCTTTCAGCAATTTAAGATTATCTACACCGTGAATTAAACTTACAAAGTTTGCCATATATTTTACTTTGTTACGCTGTAGGTGTCCTATCATATGCCATTCAATATCCTTTGGCATTTCCTCATACTTCTCCACCATATCTTGGACTTTATTTTCACCAAAAACACGATGACCTGCATCATAAGCTTGCATAATATCACTCACAGGTTTTGTTTTTGAAACAGCTACTAGAGTAACATGACTTGGGATTGAATTTAATATATCTTGAAGATTGTTTTTTATACTCATAGTGCAAAATTACGCTAGCAAAAATCTATTTACAACTAATTATTATGAAATGATAGTTGAACTATTTCAAAAACTGTCTAGAAACGTTTTCAGCCTTTTTACTTTCAGAATAATCGTAAAACCCTTCTCCAGACTTTACACCTAGTTTTCCTGCATTCACCATATTTACTAATAAAGGACAAGGCGCGTATTTTGGGTTTTTAAAACCATCATACATTACATTCAAAATGGAGAGGCATACATCTAAACCTATAAAATCGGCTAATTGTAATGGCCCCATAGGGTGTGCCATTCCTAATTTCATAACAGTATCAATCTCTTCAACGCCTGCAACACCGTTATACAATGTTTCGATGGATTCGTTAAGCATAGGCATTAAAATGCGGTTTGCCACAAAACCAGGATAGTCGTTTACTTCTACAGGAACTTTACCAAGTTTTTTGGATAGCTCCATAATAGTTTTGGTAATGGCATCGCTTGTATTATAACCGCGAATGATTTCAACCAATTTCATAATGGGGACAGGATTCATAAAATGCATCCCGATAACACGTTCCGGATTAGAAGTTACTGCTGCTATTTGCGTAATGGAAATAGAGGAGGTGTTTGTTGCTAAAATTGCTGAATCTGAGCAAGCTTCATCTAATTCTTTGAAAATTTTCAGTTTTAAATCTAGATTTTCGGTAGCAGCTTCAACAACTAATGCAGTATCATCCACGCCTTCTTTAATATTGGTGTGTAGTATGATATTATCAAGTGTGCTGTTTTTATCTTCAACGGTAATCTTATCTTTTGCTAACATGCGGTCTAAATTGTTAGCAATGGTTTTTAGACCTTTTTCTAAAGCTTCTTTATTAACATCAATTAATTGAACTTTAAATCCATTTTGAGCAAAAACATGGGCAATACCGTTTCCCATGGTGCCTGCTCCAATTACAGCTATATTTTTCATAAGTCTAATTTAGTGGGTGAAGTGTTGGCTTTTGCTTTTCTAAAACTGATTAATAATCATATTCGCCACACGTAATGCTTCTGTTCCATCATGCAAAGTAACTACAGGGGTAGTATCATTAGTAATAGCATCAGCAAAAGTTTCTAATTCCATCAAGATTGAGTTTACATCTGGAATTTTAGGGTTATCGAAATAAATTTGTTTTTTGATACCTTCAGCATTTTGCAAAATCATATCAAAATCTCCAGGGTTTTCTGGAGCATCTTTCATTTTTACCACTTCACATTTTTTCTCTAGAAAGTCTACTGAAATGTAAGCGTCTTTTTGAAAGAAACGTCCTTTTCGCATTTTCTTCAACGAAATTCTACTTGCTGTTAAATTTGCTACACAACCATTTTTAAATTCAATTCTTGCGTTAGCAATATCTGGAGTATCACTAATCACGGCAACACCACTAGCTGAAATATGTTTTACTTCAGATTTTACGATACTTAGAATAATGTCTATATCATGAATCATTAAATCCAAAACCACAGGTACATCTGTTCCGCGAGGGTTAAACTCTGCCAAACGATGTGTTTCAATAAACATAGGCGATTTAATATCTTCTTTTACTGCTAAAAACGCGGGATTAAAACGTTCCACGTGCCCCACCTGTCCTTTTACTTTATGAAGAGCCACCAAAGCTCTAATATCTTCTGCCTCAGCAACGGTGTTCGTAATAGGTTTTTCAACAAAAATATGTTTGCCTTTAGTGATGGCTTTTATGGCACACTGATGATGCGACAATGTTGGAGTTACAATATCTACAACATCTACAGCATCAATAAGTTCATCTATAGAATCAAACAATTTATAATTAAACTCATCGGCTACTTTTTGGGCAGTTTCAGTATCTGCATCGTAAAAGCCTACAAGCTCATACTTTTCAGATTGATTTAAAAGACGTAAATGAATTTTCCCTAAGTGTCCAGCACCAAGAACCCCAGCTTTTAGCATAATTTTATAGTTTCAACGTAGTAATTATTAGTAAATTATAATTGAGAAATGTGGTGTAAATTTCAATAAAAACAGCCATAATTTCACAGCTTAAAGATACTAAATTTAAATTCTGTGAAAATTGTTTTCCCCTTAAAAATGTTTGCTTAATTTTAGCAAAACTAACCTCCAAAAAATTGAAAGATACATTTAAGCATCAAGGCTTGCGCCAACAATTGGTTAACGTAGTAAAAGCTAAAGGTATACAAGATGAAAAAGTATTGAATGCCATTGGTAAGATACCGAGACATTTGTTTATGGATTCAGGATTTTTAGACCATGCCTATCAAGATAAAGCGTTTCCTATTGCTGCAGACCAAACCATTTCTCAACCATATACCGTAGCATTTCAAACAGAATTAATGCAAGTATCTCCAGGTGATAAAGTGTTAGAAATTGGCACAGGAAGCGGTTACCAAACTGCAGTACTGTGTGAGCTAGGAGCTAAAGTGTATAGTATTGAGCGCCAACAAGAATTATTTAAAAAAACGAGTAAGTTTTTACCAAAATTGGGCTATAGAGCTAAGAAATTAATTTTTGGGGATGGCTATATTGGCTTACCAGAAGAAGCGCCTTTTGATAGTATTATTGTAACTGCCGGAGCACCTTTTGTACCTAAACCTTTATTAAGTCAGTTAAAAACAGATGGTGGACGCTTGGTGATTCCTGTTGGTGATGATGTACAGGTTATGACATTATTTATTAGAAAAGGACAGAAAGAGTTTGAACAACATGAGTTGGGAGAATTTCGTTTTGTGCCGCTTTTGGAGGATAAGAATTAGGATTTATTGACATTGAATTGGGAAATTATTTTGCAGTATCAAATAACTTCTTAAATTATAATTAGGGAATATTTTGTATTTTAAACTTTTAAATATATAAACTTAATAAGAGATAATGGATTTTGTTACTATCAAAAAAGCTCGTCTTGAGTCAGACTTAATTGTTCTAAAAAGTCGTTTGGAATCTGAAGGAATTAAGTGCTTTTTGAAGAACGAGTTTACAACACAATTGATGAACTACATTCCCACATTTGAGATTGAACTTCAAGTAAGCAATTCAGATTTAGAAAAAGTCAGAAAAATAATTAGTGAAATTGAAAATAGTCAAGATAGTTTAATCTAGGATATTCAAATTTTAGTCTAAATTAATAAACATTACTGTTAGTTTCTCTGCAAAACCCCAAACAACTCATTGCCCATTCTAGATGGAATAGAATTATAACAATTTTCAAAAGTTTTAATATTGAAATAAGGCTCAAAATAATTAAGATATTCTTCTTTTGAACCTCCAAACGGACGTTTTTCAATGTCCCCAGTTAATGGAAAATTAAACCATAATCCTACCAGCTTACCATTTTGTTTTAGTAATTCATGCACTTTTAATGCATACTGTTTTCGGGTTTCAGGAAGTGGTGGAAAAGAACAGAAGAAGGTTTGCTCTAAAATTAAGTCGAAAGATCCTTTTAGCTCAAAAAAATCATCTTGAATGATGTGTTCTGAAGGAAAATCAGGTACTCGTTTTTGAAATGCTTCTAAAGGCTCTTTAGCGATATCTAAAACATAAATATTGTTGAAGCCTTGGTTATACAAATATTCAGCCTCATAGGAATTACCAGCTCCCGGAATTAGAATTTTTAAATCTTTATTTTCTAATTGATCTATATAGGCTTTAAGCGGAGTGGAAGGTGCCCCAATATCCCAGCCTGTGTTATTTTCTTGGTAGCGTTGGCTCCAGTAATTTTGGGTATTGGACATTTAATCTTCAAAAATCTTAGTCTCTAATCCATCAATACTCTTTGTATTCTTCTCCTTCCAATAATTTTCAATACGTTCCTTACCTTGCTTTTCTGCCCAAGAATTAAGTTGTTGGCGCTCTTCCTTAAAATCCATAAAGGGTACGGCATACCCGCAAGACGTTTGTACGCTTTCAATTTTCATCTCAACAATTTGTCGCGTTCCAGGAATTTCAGGGAACAAATACTTGTTGTCTTGAAACTCAGTATCTCTTTCATGGTAGACTTTAGCGTTTCCGTAAAGCCTCAATATCAAAGGTTTGCCTTCAAAAGAGCAAAACATAATGGTCATTCTGTCATTTTGTAAGACATGAGCCGCGGTTTCATTGCCGCTGCCTGTTAAATTCAACCATAACACTCTGTTTTTGTCAACTATTCTAAACGTATCTGCTAACCCTTTTGGTGATAGATTTATTCTACCCTCTGCAGCTGCCGTAGCTACAAAAAATATCTTTTGTGCTTCGATAAATGTTTGCAGCTCTGGTGAGATTTCTGTGAAAAATTTTGCCATGGTTATTTTCTTGGTAAGTATGCTTTTGGTATAGGTTGTTCTTCAGTTTCTTGTGCCCAAAAAATGTTTACAATCCACCATCTGTCTTCATCATTAATTAATTGAATACTGTTAATACCTCTCATAAATGGTTTTTCATCTTCTTTACTATGGTAACTTTCATAGGTGCTAAATACATGGGCAATATTGCCAAAAGTATTTACTTTTCTGTGGATTTCCTTTTCAATAAATCCATTCATTTTTAACCACTTTTCAGAGTTTTTAATGTATTCATTTGGGGTTATGTATTTTGCTTTGTAGACATAATCCTGATTTAAACCTGAAGGAATTAATTTGGCATCTGGATAGAATAAAAACTTAAATTGTTTCCAATTACGGTCTTCTCCTTTTTCAGCAGAAATCACTTTGTAAAGTGTTTTAATGGTTTTATCTAAAGTTAAAACTTTAGAGCTATCAATAACAAATTCTTTCTTTTCTGAATTGCCCTCTTTTTTAGATGCTTTTTGGGCTTGAATTGAAATTGTAATGAAGCACAATAGCCCTAGAAATACTGATTTTTTCATTTTTTAATTGATGTAAAATACGCTGCAAAATAATGAAATACTAACCTTTAAACGGTTAATATCATCATAAATTATTTGTAGATTTTCTTTATTCTATCGAGATTACGCTTGTTATCTCGGTCTTTAATAGTTTCACGCTTATCGTACAGTTTCTTACCTTTCCCTAAAGCAATATCTAGTTTTGCGTAGCCTTTATCATTAATGTATAAACGCAGCGGAATGATTGTTAATCCTGTATTTTGGACTTCCTTGTTCAGCTTTTTAAGCTCTTTTTTATTAAGTAGTAATTTACGAGTTGCTTTAGGTTTGTGGTTGTAGTAATTACCATAAAGATATTCTTCAATCGTCATATTTACCACAAACAATTCTCCGTTATCATTAAACTCACAAAAGCTCTCTGCGATAGAAGCCTTACTATTTCTAATAGATTTTATTTCAGTACCAGTTAACACAATGCCAGCAGTATACTTATCCAATATTTCATATTGAAAGCGCGCCTTCTTATTCTGTATGTTAATGGTTTTTTGCATGGGTGCAAAACTACGTAATTTTATGATTAATGGATGGCGAAAGCCTTTAAAACGTTAAATAATATGCAATAGGTTTTTAGATATATGAAATACAGTTATTTTAGCTTTCGAAATTTTCTATGTTTATGAAGCAACTTTTCTTAGGTATATTGGCTACACTAGTTTTGATATCATGCGGTAGTGTAAAAAAGCACAATGAGAATATTACCAAATTACATTCAATTGAAGAACTTAGAGAAGATGTAGATAAACTTTACCATCAACTAAAGAAGCACCACCCAAAACTTTATCAGTATACACCTCAGGAGGTTATGGAGTTTAAATTCGACAGTTTAAAACAGTCGATAAAAACACCAATGAATTCTCGCAGTTTCTATAAAAAGGTAGCACCAGTTTTAACGAGTGTAAGGCAAGGGCATGTGTCTATTCGTCCGTTAGGTAAACGTTTTGAAAGAAAGGAAAGAAAAGCATTAAACAAGAAAAAATTTGAGTTTTACGATTTAGATTTCGAGTACCTTGATGATAAACTATTGGTAAAACGCACCATTGGAAAAGATTCCTCTTTCGTAGGCGCAGAAGTAGTAAGTATTGCCGGTGAGCCAGCATCAAAATTGGCAGAAACCTACAAAACCCGTTTTGCTTCAGATGGCTACAACTTAACGCTTTACGACAGATTCGTTAGCAAAGGGTTTAAATCTTTTTACGTTAGAGATAAAGGCTTTCTAGATAGTTTAGAAGTTACTTTTAGAACAAAAGATTCCACATTTTCTAAGCTATTTAAAAGGATTCCTAAAAAAGAAAAAAAGAAGATAGATTCCGCAAAAGTTAAAAACGACACAATTAAAAAAGAGAAGCCTAAAAAACTCACTAAGCAGCAAAAAGATAGCCTAAAGGCAGTTTCAAAAAAGCGAAAAAAGTATAATAAAAAACACGGTTTTATAGCAAGAACTAAAGAGTACACGCGTAATTTTAGTTTTATTGGTAAGGATAGTGCCGTAGCCTACATGAAAATAAGAGGTTTTTCAAACGGAAACTATAAAAAGTTCTACGAACAAAGTTTCAAGAAAATAGACTCTGCTAAAGCCAAATATTTTGTGCTCGATTTAAGGAATAACGGTGGAGGGCGTATCGCAGAAATTGAAAAACTATATTCCTATTTAACCGATAAAGAGTTTCAGTTTATCACTGAAAGCGAAGTGAATAGCAGACTTCCAATACTTAAATCCATTATGAGTAACACTACGCCAACTGGGTTAAAAATACTATCGGGCGTTTTGTCTCCAATACTGATAGTTCAAAATTTATTAAAGGTAAAAAAGAATGATGGCAAGCTTTATTATAAGTTTAAATATGCGAAACCAGAGCCACCAAATCCATTAAATTTTAAGGGCAAGGTATATGTACTTATCAATGGCAATTCCTTTTCGGCATCGTCCATAATATCAACAAATTTGCAGGCTACCAAGCGCGCCACTTTTGTTGGAGAGGAAACTGGGGGCGCATACAATGGCACCGTCGCGGGCTTTTATAAGTTGTACCAATTACCCAATTCAAAATTAGTTACCAGAATTGGTTTGATGCAAATAGAAACCCCTTATAAGCAAGAGCCAGATGGTTTTGGTGTTAAGCCAGATGTTGAAATCACCCCAACTATTGAAGATGTAAAATCAAATAATGATCCAGAACTAGAATGGATTTTAAACGATATTCATCAGAATAATAACAACTCCAATTAAAAGTATTTGGGCGTTACCCTTTCGGGTCAGGCTTTCACTGCTCAATCCCTCCTTCGTCGGGGATTTCAAACATGCCGTTCAATCCTTAACGCGGGTAAGTCAGCCAAAGCTATTACTAACCAATTTTATGGTGTATTTTTTTATGGTCTTCCCGCAAAACATTCGTATTTTTGACTTTCATTTTTTTAAATTCAAAATCACACTATGAAATCATACGATGTAGCCGTTATCGGTTCTGGTCCTGGAGGATATGTTGCCGCAATCCGTTGTGCACAATTAGGCATGAAAACTGCAATAATTGAAAAATATAATACCCTTGGTGGTACCTGCTTAAATGTGGGCTGTATTCCTAGTAAGGCGCTTTTAGATTCTTCACATCACTATGATGATGCCGTTAAACATTTTGAAGAGCATGGTATTGAAATTCCAGGAGATGTAAAGGTGAATTTAGAAAAAATGATAGCGCGCAAGCAAGCAGTTGTAGACCAAACTACAGGCGGTATCGATTTCTTAATGAAGAAAAATGAGATTGATGTGTACCATGGTTTAGGTAGTTTTAAAGATGCTACACACATCAAAATTGATGGAGAAGAAACTACTGATATTGAAGCAAAAAACACCATTATAGCTACGGGAAGTAAACCTTCAAGTTTACCATTCATAACTATTGATAAAGAGCGTATTATCACATCCACAGAAGCTTTAAAACTTAAAGAAATTCCTAAACACTTAATCATTATTGGTGGAGGTGTTATTGGTTTAGAATTAGGACAAGTATATAGACGTCTTGGTGCAGAGGTTACTGTTGTAGAATACATGGATAGAATTATTCCAACCATGGATGCTGGTTTATCTAAGGAGTTGAATAAGGTGTTCAAGAAGGCTAAATTCTCTATGCAAGTGTCGCATAAAGTGAAATCTGTAGAGCGCAAAGGTGATGAAGTTATTGTAAAAGCAGATAACAAAAAAGGAGAAGAAGTAGAATTTAAAGGGGATTACTGTTTGGTTTCTGTAGGCCGTAGTCCTTATACAAATGGATTAAATGCTGATGCTGCAGGTGTAAAATTAGATGAAAGAGGTAGAGTGGAAGTTAACAACCACTTACAAACATCAGCATCAAATATTTATGCTATTGGCGATGTGGTAAAAGGCGCAATGTTAGCTCATAAAGCTGAAGAAGAAGGTGTTTTTGTGGCCGAAACAATTGCAGGACAAAAACCACATATCGACTATAACTTAATTCCTGGAGTAGTATACACATGGCCAGAAGTTGCTGCAGTTGGTAAAACTGAAGAGCAATTAAAAGAAGCTGGAATTGCATACAAAACAGGGTCTTTCCCAATGCGTGCCTTAGGTAGAAGTAGAGCAAGTATGGATTTAGACGGTTTCGTTAAGATTTTAGCAGATAAAACAACTGATGAAATTCTAGGTGTACATATGATTGGTGCGCGTGCTGCGGATATGATTGCTGAGGCTGTTGTGGCGATGGAATATCGTGCAAGTGCTGAGGATGTATCGCGTATGTCTCATGCGCATCCAACATTTACTGAAGCTATTAAAGAAGCAGCTTTAGCAGCTACTGAGGATAGGGCTTTACATATTTAAAGATCAAAATTATTAATTAAAAGGCGAACTTAATATTAAGTTCGTCTTTTTTATGTTTAATAAATTAACATTTTATTTAAACAAAATAAATCAAATTGCTTAATTTTGCTGTTTATAAATTGCTTTTATGAAGTACCCAAAACTATTATGTCTGTCACTGTTTCTTTTGTTTTCAGTGCTTGTTTTAGCTCAAGAAAAATATACTATTAGTGGTACTGTAACAGATGCATCAAATGGCGAAACTGTTTTTGGGGCGTCGGTTTTCCTTGAAAATACTACCATTGGGGCAGTTACAAACGAATATGGTTTTTATTCTATTACAGCTTCCGAAGGTGAGTATAACTTAAAGGTGTCTTATGTTGGGTATGCAACTTCCTCTCAAAGCATTACTTTAAACACGAACCAAAAAATAAATTTTGAATTGTCTGAAGCTTCAACAGAATTAGAAGAAGTGGTTATTGTTGCCGAAGAGTCAGAACGTCTCAATATCAAAACACCACAAATGAGTGTTTCTAAATTAAAAGTAGAAACGATTAAGAAAATGCCAGTAGTTTTAGGAGAGGTAGATGTTATCAAATCCATTCAGCTATTACCTGGTGTAACAAGCGGAGATGAAGTTTCCGGCGGTTTTAATGTTAGAGGTGGTTCGCAAGATCAAAATCTGGTACTTCTAGATGAAGCCATTATCTATAATATTTCACACCTATTTGGTGCGTTTTCAGTTTTTAATGCAGATGCTATTAAAGATGTGAAACTCTACAAAGGAGGTATACCAGCGCGTTTTGGAGGCAGGGTGTCTTCTGTACTAGATGTCCGTCAGAAAGATGGAAACAGTAAAAACTTTGAATTAAATGGAGGTATTGGTTTAATATCTAGCAGACTTTCTGCAGAAGGACCAATCTTTAATGATAAAGGATCTTTTTTAGTTGCTGGTCGCGGCTCATACATCCATCTCTTTTTAAAAGCTGCTGGAGAAGAAAATTCAGCTAATTTTTATGATTTAAATTTAAAAACCAATTACAATATCAACAAAACCAATAAGTTGTATTTATCTGGTTATTTCGGAAGAGATGAGTTTAATTTTGGGGCAAATTTTAATAGTGGTTATGGTAATGCCTCGGGAAATCTAAGATGGAATCATATTTTTAGTGACCGTGTGTTTTCAAATCTATCATTTATTTATAGTGATTACGACTATATTTTGGATTTTAAATCGTTCGAATTTGATTGGATTTCAGAAATCACTAATTATAATATTAAATACGATTTAAGTTATTTCCAAAGTAATAAGTTGCAATTAGATTTTGGTCTAAATGCGATTTATTATGATTTCAATCCAGGAGAAATAAATCCAACCACAAGTACATCATCTATTAATCCATTGCTTTTAGACCAAAAGCGTGCCTTTGAAAATGGATTGTATGCCAGTGCAGAATATAAAGTATCAGATGACTTAACTGTTACTGCAGGTTTGCGATATAGTTATTTTGTGAGAAGAGGTGGGCAAGCACTTACAGATTATGAAAACGGATTGCCAATTGTATACAACGAAACTCTTGGAGTTTATGAGGAAGGAAATGCCATAGGAGAAACAGCATATGCTAAAAATGAAACTATAAAAAGCTTTGGTAATTTAGAGCCACGTTTGGCTTTAGCATACCAATTAAATGAGGATTCCTCGTTTAAAGCGGGCTATAGCCGTACGGCACAGTACATACATTTATTATCTAATACATTATCCGTTACACCATTAGATGTTTGGACGCCCAGTGGTAAGTTTATCAAACCACAGTTATCCGATCAATATGCTATAGGGTATTTCAGAAATTTTAATGATCAACGCTATTCTTTAGAAGTAGAAGCGTATTACAAAACCGTTGCCAATAGAATTGATTATGTAGATGGTTCAGATTTAATTGGTCAAAACACAATTGAAACCGAAATATTAAATGGTGAAATGAGGGCTTATGGATTAGAATTTTTATTCAGAAAAACAAAAGGTGATTTTAAAGGGTGGTTGGCTTACACCATTTCTAAAGCAGAACAGCGAACTCCTGGAGGTGCTGCTGGTGGCCCAGGAATAAATAATGGTAACTGGTATTATGCGCCACAAGATAGAACACATGATGTGTCTTTAACAACAAGCTATAAGTTGAATAGTAAATGGGATTTTGGAGCAAATTTAATTTATCAAACAGGGCGTCCGGTAACGTATCCCGATGGTCAGTATTCTTACGAAGATTTAAACATTGCTAGTTTTTCAGATAGAAATGCAAGTAGACTAACCGATTACCATCGTATTGATATTTCGGCTGCCTATGTACCTAATAGAAAACCCGAAAAACGTTGGAAAGGAGAGTGGGTTTTTGGTATTTACAATATTTATAATAGAAGAAACGCTGCTTCAATCTCCTTTGGTCAGAATAGAGAAACAGGTGCTAACGAAGCAACACGAACAGCAATTTTTGGAATTGTACCATCAGTATCTTATAATTTTAAATTTTAAACCATGAAGTTTCATATTTATAAAATAGTCGTTTTTATTCTGGTGCTTTTTACTTCATGTACCGATGTTGTTGATGTTGATGTGCCTGAAGCAGCACCAAGACTGGTTGTAGAGGCTTCAATTGACTGGGAAAAAAGTACCCAAGGCAATGAGCAGTTTATCAAGTTAACCATGTCTACCCCATTTTTTGAAAATTTAAGTAACACCTCTGTTTCGGGAGCTTCAGTAAAAATTACTGATAATACTACGAATGAAGAGTTTGTGTTTTCAGATCAAGGAGAAGGCATTTATGCAACCTCTAGTTTTGTACCAATATTAAATCAATCTTATACTTTAGAAATAAACTATCAAGGCGAAACTTATATAGCTGAAGAAACCATGACGCCAGTTGTAGATATTGACGAGATTAGTCAAGCCAGAGTTGGAGGTTTTGATGATGAAGCTTTAGAGGTAGATATTTATTTTAATGATCCACCAAATGAGGAGAATTTTTATTTATTCAGATTTGAAGAAGAAGGTGATTTGTTACCTGAATTACTGGCTATACCTGACGAGTTTACCGATGGTAATAGAATGAAAGTGTTTTTTGAAAAAGAGGAGGATGAAGATATTGGTCAAGAAGAATTTAAGCCGGGAGATATAGCACATATTAAATTTCATGGTATTTCTAAACAATATTTTAATTATATCGATTTATTGATAGACCAATATGAAAACGCCGAAAACCCATTTGGAACAGTACCTGCCACTCTAAAGGGAAATGTTGTAAACCCTACAAATCCTGATAACTATGCTTTTGGGTATTTTAGGTTGGTTCAAGTAATAGAGGTTACTTACGTTTTTCAATAAGTAAAAACACTTCATTTTAGGTTATAATCTGGTTATGTAAAACTACACAGAAAGTAAATACCACTTTATTTATAAATACGTAGCTGATGCGTACTAATTTGGAAGGCTTTTTTTACAATATTACATTTTTTTTACTTTCTTTTGTGAAATGCGTGACTTGTTAAATAATCACGTGTCTTAAAAACATCAACTATTATCAATTAGCTAAAAAGCTACATTTGAAAACCCTAGAAGACATTAACAGCAAATCGGATGAAGATCTGGTAAAAGCAATCGTAGAGACAAACGATACATTGCTTTTTGAGGTCATATACGACAGATACGCTACCTTAGTGTATAACAAATGTTATGGTTTTTCTAGAGACGAAGATGAAGCTAAAGATTTAACACAAGATGTGTTTTTGAAGCTTTTTGTAAAATTAGCTAGTTTTAAAGGTAAATCTAAATTTTCAACATGGTTATATGCGTTTACATATAATCATTGTGTAAATTATGTTACTAGAAATACAGCTAAAAAAATAGAGAAACAGTCTGTCGATTATAAAGACATAGAGAACGTTTCTGATGCTGAAATAGAGGATAAAGAATTTCTCAATATGCGTGTGGATAAGCTAAAAAAGGCTATGGAATTAATTTCACCAGATGAGAAAATGATACTGTTACTAAAATATCAAGACTTTTTAACCATTAAAGAAATAGAGTCAGTTTTAGGGATAGGAGAGAGCGCAGTTAAAATGCGAATTAAAAGAGCAAAAGATAAACTGATACAAGTGTATTCAGATAACTAATAACCAATGGAAAATCCGTTTAAACAAATAAATACGCCGCTTAAGGAAGTTCCGCCAGAGTTGAAGTCGAAGGTGATGAGCGATATCGCCATGGCGAAGCTTATTATGGAGTTGGCAGCGTTGTTTTCGTATAACATGGGTCATGTTATTGAAACGGTAATTAGTAAAAGAGAAAAGAAGTAAACCAAATAACCCTAACACAAATTTTAATTAATCATGGAAAAAGCAGAACAATGGAAAAATATGGCCATGGAATCGTTAACTGCAATATGGTCTGAAATATCAGCAATATTTCCCAATATTATAGGAACACTTTTAGTATTATTTTTTGGCTGGTTATTGACTAAGCTAGTAGTTAAGATTATTAAGAAGGCATTAAAGTTAGCTAAAGCCAATAAGCTGGATGATGCTTTAAATGACATCGAAATAGTTGAAGGGAAAAAATTAAAGTTTGATACTGTAAAGATCGTTTCAAACTTTGTAAAGTGGGTGATGTATATCATGCTAATTATTATGGCATTAGATATCATGAACCTTACCATGATTTCTCAAAAAATAAGCGAGTTGTTAGGGTATTTACCACAGTTATTCACTGCTCTAATAATTTTTACTGTTGGATTATTGTTTGCAAACCTTATAAAAAAAGGACTGAAATCGTTTTTTGAGTCCATGGATTTATCAGGAGCCAAAATTATCAGTCAGGTCGTATTTTTTATGATATTAGTATTTGTTTCAATTACCGCACTTAATCAAGCAGGTGTGAATACTGAAATCATTACAAGCAATATAACAATGATATTGGCAGCATTTCTTCTGGCATTTGCCTTGGCTTTTGGTTTAGGAGCTCGCAATGCCATTGAAAAAGTATTAAACACATTCTACGCCAGAAAAATATATGAGGTAGGGCAAGTTATAGAATTTAATGATATACGAGGTGAGGTAGAAGCCATCAATAGTATTTCTGTTACTATAAAAACTAAAACAGGTAAAATTATAGTACCTATCAAAGATATTGTAGAGAGTCAAGTAAGTATACAGGATTAACTTTAAGTTAGGGTTAAAATTTGGTTGGTTACTTTTCTGTATGCCGAAATGCTCTCTACATCTTATCATCCCTTTTCATTAATTTGAAAAGGGATTTTTTTATTATTAAAACATAAAGTTATAATTTAGAGAACAATAAATACTTACTAAATGAAAACTTCTTTTCTTCTTTTTGCATGTTTAGCTTTCAGTATAAAATTATGTGCTCAAGCAACTATTCCAGATAATTATAAATTAGTCTACACTCAGGATTTTGAATCACCTGAGGCTATTATCGATTTTGAAATGACAGATAATGGCGTATGGAGAATATCAAAAGGCGATAATGGAAATTGTATTGAGCTTTTTGATCAGAGTACCTATCAACCTAATGTTAGGTCTCCTTTCAATATTGCGTTAATCAAAGAGGTAATAGTTGGAGATTTTATTTTTGAAATAAGATTGAATCAAAACGGAAGGGAGTATGATCATCGTGATTTATGTTTGATGTTCGGTATAAATAACGCGTCTAATTTTTATTACACACATATAGCTACAAAGTCCGATCAGTATGCCAATTCTATTTTTATTGTAAATGATGAACCAAGAAAAAGTATTGCCTCTAAAAGAACCGAGGGGACAAATTGGGGTACAATTGATTCTTGGCACACCGCAAGAGTTGTTAGAAAAGTTGAAGAAGGTCTTATTCAAATTTATTTTGATGATATGAACACCCCTATCATAGAAGCAACTGATAGCCATTTTGAATCTGGGTATATCGGTTTTGGCTCTTTTGATGATACTGGTAAATTTGATGATATCAAGATTTGGGCTCCCAAAATTATTGAGAAAAAGAGTGGTGTTTTTAATTAAAGTTTGGTGAAAATTATCTATTGAAACTGTTCTAAAACTTTCAAAACATCCTTTTTATAACTTCTACTTATTGTTAAAGCTGTATTATCAATAGTTATTTCCTCGTTAGTAAAAGAGGAGATATGCTTTAAAGCAATTATATAAGAACGATGAATACGTAAAAAACGCTTATTTGGTAGTTTAGCTTCAATGGCACTTATGGTCTCTCTAGTCACGATAGTTTCATTGGCTAAATGAATTTTTATATAATCACTATAACTTTCAATGTAAACGATAGATTCAAAATCAATTTTAATCATGCGTCTGTCTGCACGTACAAACATAAAATCATTTGGGGCAGTTTTCGCAGTTTCGGTGGGTTCGTTTGATGCGTAAATATCATCATAGGTATGTACCGCTTTTAATAGCCTTTCAAACGAAATGGGCTTCATCAAATAATCCACAGCTTGTAATTCAAAACCCTCAACTGCAAAATCGCGATACGCCGTTGTAAAAATTATTTTCACATCTTTGTTTATAGACTTTGCAAAAGAAATTCCGGAAACTTCGGGCATATTAATATCTAGAAAAATCAAATCGATTTGATGGTGTCTTAAGATATTAAACGCTTCAATAGCGTTACTACAACTGGCAACAATAGTTGTATTTGGAATTTTAGATAGATGGGTTGCTATAACTTCTCTAGCTATAGATTCGTCATCAATAATAAGGCACGCTATGTTTTTTGTGTCCTGCATTTATATCGTGGTATCTAGCTCTAAATGCACTTTAAAAAAATCTTGTGTATCATCAATTTTCAACTTATATGCATCTGTATATAGCAAATCTAAACGTTTCTTAATATTATCTAAACCAATACCATGTTTTGAAGCTTCGTTGTTATTATTGGTGTTATCTATGTTGAAAATGATGCGGTCGCCTTCACAGTATAATTGAATATTCACCTTTAATACACCTTGCTTTAAATGCCCATGCTTAAAACTATTTTCAACAAAAGGCAGTAGGAGCATAGGTGCAATTTTAGAGTCTGCTAAAATATTTTTGCATTCAAAATTAATATGAAGTGATGCATTAAAACGCATTTTTTCCAATGCGATGTAATCATTAATATGATTGATTTCATTTTGTAAAGCCACAAACGGTTTGTCTACTTGATAGAGTAAATAATCTAGTAAGTTTGAAAGCTTTAAAATCATTTCTGGAGTTTCATCAGCTTTCTTTAAAGCAAAACCATACATGGTGTTTAAGGTATTAAACAGAAAGTGAGGATGAATTTGCATTTTCAAATAATTCAACTCTTGCTCTTTTAATTTTAGTTGCGCTTCTAAAATTTTTGTCTCAAGTTTTTTGGTGTCCTCTGCGTGTTTAAGGTTTAATTTTAAAAGCTTAAATGCACTTACAATTATAACCACTAAATAAACGGCAATAGCAACAAAAAGTAAACTTTTACTAATAGGCGCCATGTTTGAATGTTCGAAATTAGAAAGGTAAACAAGCCCGTAAAATACAGATATTACAATAAGATATGCTGAAATTATAAAGGCGTAAACACCGTAGAGGATGAAAAGCGTATACCTTTTGGTAATTAAATAGTCAGGTATCAGTTTATAAATAAATACATAGGTTGTAGCAATGGTTATGGGCATTAAGAAAAGTGAAAAATTTCTAACGTAACTAAAATCACTACTGTCAACACCAAAAAAATAGGTGTAAAATAAGAGCACGCCATACCAAAATACAACGTGTAATAGAATTTGTACTATCTTTTTTAATATGAAGCGCTTTGTAAACAACACTACAATAATAGCACAAATTTATTGTGGTTTTTGGTTTTGTAGACGAATAACCAATTTAGTAATGGTTTTGACATAGTGTTGTTTTAATTGCTAAATTCGTCATTCGTCGCATTTTAATCTGGGGCATAGATTAAGAGGATATGTTTGTAGCATGTTTAATTAAAACTATTACTTATGAATTTTTTATCAGTTTTTTCTCTGAATGTTTTTGCAGATCGCTTTATGGAAGGCGGTCCATTTTTTATGTCTTTAATTTTAATATGTTTATTACTTGCCATAGCCTTTATTGTTATGGGCATTATTAATCTTAAAAAAGATATAGTTAAATCCAAAAAGATGACTGTTTTAGCCTCTGAAGTAAGTATTCTTGGTTTGGTATTCGGTTTTTTAGGATCAATTATAGGTATGATTGGTGCTTTTGATGCCATTGAGTCTATGGGAGATATAAGCTCTGGTATGATGGCGGGAGGCCTTAAAGTATCATTCCTAACTACTGTTTTTGGGGCTATTACCTTTATTCTTCCAAGAATCGGGATTATTATTTTAAAAGGATTGCAGAAAAGTTAGTAAAACTTACGGTTCTTCATCAATCGATTAACCAATCAACTTATAATATTAAAAAATCCCTTTTTCATTTGTTTGAAGGAGGGATCAGGTAGTGAAAGTCAAATCCCTTATGGTTAACCCCTAAAAACTACTTCCGCTTATTCCGTTTATTATAATTTTTATCGCCTCTGGTTTTAGGCTTTTTATACTTTTTGGCTATTTCTCTGCGGTAAGAACCTCCTAGATTCTCCTTAAGGTTTTTTTCTTTCTTTTCATGGAATGCTGGTCCTGGCGCATCTTCATCTTTGCGTTTGGTTGGGTTGTTGCGCTCTCTAATTTGCGGACGTTCTTCTTCTATTAATTCCGTAGAAATTTCAACATCATCAGGCAGTTCTAAAACAGGAATCTTCATCTGCATTAGCGTTTCAATATTCTCGATAGCTTCCTGTTCTTTTTCTGTTGAAAACACCAACGCTTCTCCTTCACGCTCTGCACGACCTGTTCTACCAATTCGATGCATGTAGTTTTCTGGGTAATCTGGTGTGTCAAAATTGATGACATGGCTAACATTATCAATATCCAAACCACGTGCCATAACATCGGTAGCAATTAAAATACGGTTATGGCCTTCACGAAATTGTTCTATACTGCGTAAACGATAATTCTGCGTTTTATTGGAGTGGATAACACAGAGTTCTTCTTTAAAATACTCGTCTAGCTTATCAAACAAGCGGTCTGCCATTCGCTTATAGGCTACAAAAATCAAAACTTTATTAAAACGCTCACTATCCTTTAGCAAATGCACTAATAAATTTACTTTGGTATAAAAGTTAGGTACATTATACCGATGTTGGGAAATGTTATCTAAAGGTGTACCCGAAACTGCAATAGAAATGCGAATAGGGTTTCTAAAGAAATCGGTAATTAAATCATCTACATCCTGCGTCATGGTTGCCGAAAACATGATGTTTTGTCGACGTTCTGGTAAAATATCGAATATGTTGATGAGTTGATGTCTAAACCCTAAATCGAGCATCACATCTACTTCATCAATCACTAATTTTTGAATGGATTTTAACTGTAAAGTTCTGCTTACCGCTAAATCGTACAGACGCCCTGGGGTTGCTACAATAATATCTAATCCTTGCGATACAGCTTGTTTTTGGGTGTTGATATTTGTGCCACCATAAACTCCCAAAACACGATTATTAATGTATTTAGATAGCTTTTCAATCTCCTCAACAACTTGCACTACCAGTTCACGCGTAGGTACTAAAACCAAAACACGCGGATTATCTTGCTGGGAGAATTTTAAATTCCGCAAAATAGGCAACATGTAGGCAAACGTTTTTCCCGTACCTGTTTGAGCAATACCCACTACATCTCTTCCAGATGCTACCACACCAAAAGCTTCTGCTTGAATAGGCGTAGGCGTTGTAAAACCTAAATCGTCTAAGGCGTTGTAAAGTGGTGTGTTTAAATTCAGGTCTTGAAACGTCATGGCTATTCTAAATTTGCAACAAAGTTACGCTTATTTTAGGCGTTTAAAGATGTGCATTATGTATTTCTATAGTGTATGTAGCTGTGAAGGTTTTTCCAGCATCAAGGTTTAGAATGCCTTCTTTTTGTTGTAAAATTTGATTTGTGCCTTCAGTATCTGCTATACCTAGCCAAGGTTCTATACAAACAAAATTACCATTAGGTTTTGCCCAAATGCCTAAATACTCAAAATCAGGATAGTTTACTGTGAGTATATCTCCGTTTTGTTTGCTTTTAAGAGTGACTTTTCTTGATTTTAAATCTTTAAAGATAAGGGCGTCTTCATTAAACAAGTTGTGTTCAAGAGGTAAAATATTTGTATCTTCAAATATAGGTTTTGTATTTTTTGAAACTAATCCATTATCAGGATTTAGCAGATGTCTTACTGAATTTTCTATAGTTTCAAACTCTAAAGTATAATCCTCATAATCTTCATTTTCAAAAACAGGGCACTTAAAAGCAGGGTGGCCTCCAACCGAAAAATATAGGGGTTTAGTGTCTACATTTTTAACGTTATGCGAGACTTCAATTGTATTGTCGGTTAGTGTAAAGATTAAATCGAACTCAAATTTAAACGGATACTGTTCTAACAGTTTTTCATTGTATTTGAATGTAAATGTTAAACTATTTTCAGTCTGTTTGGTGAGTTTAATAGCATCACTATTTCTAACTAAACCATGCTTAGGTAGCTTGTAATGCTTGTCATTATATATAAAACTATTGTTTTTTAATCCGCCAATAATAGGAAACAAATTAGGTGCAAAACTGCCCCAGATTTCAGGGTTTGCATCCCACATAAATTGGGTATTGTGTTTTACAGATGAAATCTCACAAAGCTCTGCCCCATTTGCTTGAACTGAAATTTTTAACTTGTCGTTTTGAAGATGATACATAGCTTGAAGATTTAACTATTGCAAAAATCATAAAAATTTAAGTATTCTAAGTAACTTTGCGCCACAATAATTTTGCTTGAGGACAACACAACATCATACATTACAAAACCCTAAAACATTTAAAAATCAACTACTGATTTGGGCGCAACAGTATGATGATGTAGTGTGGTTGGATTCTAACAACTACGAACAAAAATTCACGAGTTACGACGCAGTTTTAGCGGTAGATGCTTTTACAAGTATTCAAACAGATTACAAAGATAGTTTTGAGAAACTTAAAGAATATCAAAGCACTACAAAAGATTGGATATTTGGTTATCTCACCTACGACTTAAAGAATGATATAGAAGCTTTAACATCTGAAAACCACGATGGTTTAGCTTTCCCAGGTTTATATTTTTTTCAACCTAAAAAGTTGTTTTTGTTAAAAGAGAATCACCTTGAAATTCAATATTTAAATTGTGTTGATGATGAACTTGAAGGAGACTTGAAATGCCTTTTAGAGAATAGGGAATGTAGAACTGAGCGTAATCGAAGTGCATGTGGAGAGGTTAAAATTAAACTTCGTATCCACAAAGATGAATACTTCAGTAAAGTCAATAAAATACTTGAGCATATCCATCGCGGAGATATATACGAAACCAATTTTTGTCAAGAATTTTATGCAGAAAACACCTGCATTCATCCTTTGGAAACCTATCAGAATCTTAACAATATTTCCAATCCACCATTTGCATCTTTTGTAAAACTGTATGATAAATATGTGTTGTGTGCCTCACCAGAACGTTACATAAAAAAAGAGGAGGAGACCATTATTTCACAACCCATAAAAGGAACTGCAAAACGTTCAGAAAACCCAGAAGAGGATTTACAACTAAAACGTCATTTAGAAAACGACGAAAAAGAGCGCAGTGAAAATATTATGATTGTAGATTTAGTGCGCAACGATTTGTCCAAAACAGCTTTGAAAGGTAGTGTAAATGTAGCGGAGCTATGCAAGATTTATACCTTCGACCAAGTACATCAAATGATTTCTACAGTTACCTCAAAAGTAGACAAAACCACACATCCCGTAGATATTATAAAAAGCACATTCCCAATGGGAAGTATGACGGGCGCACCAAAAATTTCGGCAATGAACATCATTGAAAACCTCGAAGAAACTAAACGTGGTGTGTATTCAGGAAGTGTTGGTTATTTTACACCAAAGGGCGATTTCGATTTCAATGTTGTTATTCGTAGTATTTTGTATAACGAAACAGCCCAATATATCTCATATTCTGTGGGTGGTGCTATTACAGCCAAAAGCGACCCACTAAAAGAATACGAAGAATGTTTAGTTAAAGCAAAAGCAATGCGCGAGGTGTTGGAAAGCTAATCCAGATGCTCCTTAAAATCTTCCATTACCAATTCCAAAATACGTTCAACACGCTTCACTTCAATGTTTTTTATAACAGCAATATCTTCAAAACTTAATTTCCCAAAAATGAACAAATCCACAACATCCGAAACTCTAAGTGGTAACCACGTATAGAATTTACCCAGCAAATATTTGTTACGTTTGGTAGAAATATTAGCTATTTCAAATACATTTTCTAAAGACGAGTTATTGTCTTCATACACAAAAACATGCTTCTTTTCTTGATCTTGATGGTATGAAATATCACTCAATTCCTCATTCATAATAAAATCAAAATCCTCATCTACCGTAAACTTCTCATCCAAACCATCCAATTCATCTGTTAAAATAGAATGCGTGCTCATCGTGTTTTGATGAAAAGCCTCTTTTCTAAAAAGTTCATCTAAATCTGCATCCACAATTTTAAAAAGCTCAATTTTAATAGTATTGGCATCTGCATCAATATTATAACCCTGTTCGTAAAATTTAGCGATACCTTCATCAATAATATCGTTCGATTTGTACATGTTTTTCGGGATAATCTTCGTCGATTCAGCAATATACAGACGGTGCTTTACATAAGCTTGCAAGTGTTGCGTAGCAGAAACCACTTTTTTATCAAACGCGTTTCGGGTGCGCTTATCCGTTAATTTATCTAAAGTACACATGGCTTAATTGTTTAAAAGTTACTTCATTAAAGTTACGAAAATCCCAAAATGGACATATGATTTTTGTCATACAAAAATTGATTTATGATGCTTATATACTTTATGGCGCAACCCTAAAGGGTCGTGCTTTCCGCTAATAGTTTTGGCTCGATGCACGCCTCGCCAAAAGCTGCCGCTGCAATCCCTTGCGCACCTATCTGCAAGCTTAGTTTTCAAAAACTAGATTTATGCTGGTTTGCTTTAACTACTTTCAGGTTTAGCGCAGTAGAAACCTAATGAAGGGTACAACCCTAAAAAGTTTACGTCTTTACTACTATACAAGAATAAAATAAAACTTAATTCGTTTGTTTTACGCAACCTTTACAAAGAAATGCATCATAATATAAAAGCACTTATGAAAAAACACTTAAAGTTTATTGTATTGGCGCCACTTTTTATGGCTGTTTTATGTGAAGACGCTATAGACGAATGTGGTTTAGAAGACCCTGAAGTTTATGAAATAAATGTAGAAAACATAGTTGAAACCTATGCTGTAGATGAGACCATTTGGCTTAATGCGCAAATATCATCAATGCTCGTGGATTATTGCACTGAAGCTACTACGCCAGAACTCATAACAGATACTCAAGTATTTTTAGATGGATTATTCGTCTTAAAACTTGTTAATCAAACAGAATTCAACGCAGAAGTATTTACAGATGCAACGATAAGCTACGATATTGGAGAACCCTTCAGTTTTAATGTATGTTCCGAAGCTATTGATTACCTTCCGGAACTCACGAACGATAATCTTTTTTATGAGTATAGATTAGGTATCTCAATTAACACGCCAGGTGATTATTGTATTGTTAATGCAAGAAATAATACGTTTAACACTGAGAATCAAAACAATGCAGATATATTTGATATTTACAATACGTTAGAAAATCAAATAAAATTTAAAAGTTGTGACATTACCTTTACCAGAAATGGAACAGATGGACATTATTTTTTTAGAGTTCAATAATGTATTGTTGTATTTAATGTCTTATAAATTATTGCGTACATCTTAATTTCAATAACTTTGATGTGTGCAACAAGATTTCAAAATACATATTGATAAAAAATTCTCTTTCCTAAAAGAAAGTAAACTTCTAATTGCTATTTCTGGAGGTATTGATAGTGTAGTGTTAACCCATTTGTGCCATAGATCAGATTTGAAAATAGCTCTAGCGCATTGCAATTTCAATCTAAGAGGAGATGAAAGTGATGCTGATGAAGATTTTGTTGTAGAACTAGCGGAAAACCTGGATTTAGAGGTTTTTGCGCAACGTTTTGATACCGAGAAATATGCAGAGGATAACAAACGTTCCATCCAGATGGCGGCTCGAGAGTTGCGCTATAATTGGTTTAGCGAATTAGCAGAACAATTACAATTCGATTATATTTTAACGGCACACCACGCTGACGATAATTTAGAAACATTTTTAATCAATTTTACTAGAGGAACAGGGCTAGAAGGTTTAACAGGAATTCCTGAAGTGAATGGTAAATTTGTCCGTCCGTTATTACCGTTTTCAAGCCAACAAATTAAAGTGTTTGCTAGAGAGAATAACATCAAATGGCGAGACGATAGCAGTAACAAATCGGTTAAATATTTACGAAATAAATTACGGCATGAAGTGGTGCCGATTCTAAAGGAAATCAATCCAAGTTTATTACTAAGTTTTCAATCTACTTTAGAGAATTTGAATGATATTGCAGACATTGTTGAGGAAAGTACTAATGCTGTTTTAAAGCGTGCCATAACAAGCATGGACGAACATCATATAGCTTTTAAAATTTCAGAATTCAAAAAAGTAAATAACCCAAAGGCTTATTTGTTTGAAGTTTTTAAAAGTTTTGGTTTTTCAGAATGGAACGATATGGTTGATTTGCTGGATGCTGAAACGGGTAAGCAAGTACTATCCAATACGCACCGTCTTATTAAAAATCGCGATCATTTACTGTTGAGTACAATTTCCTTTGAAGAAAACCAAACAATTTCAATTTCTGAAAATGAGGCGAAAAAGGAAACAGCTTTGGGAGTTTTACTTTTTGATGAAGCAGACGCAATTTCTGAGCATAAGCCAAATACAATTTATGTAGATAAAGATAAATTGAAATTTCCGCTCCAATTAAGGAAACGAAAAGAAGGCGATATGTTTTATCCTATGGGAATGCAAGGAAAAAAGAAGTTGAGTAAGTATTTTAAAGATGAAAAATTTTCACTTTTGGATAAAGAGAATACCTGGTTATTATGTTCGGGAGAAGACATTGTTTGGGTAGTAAATAGAAGACCTGATGATAGGTTTAAAGTTACTGAAAAGACTAAGCAAATTTTGAAAATAGAATTGAAAGATTAGTGTTACACCGAGCGCGGTCGAGGTGTTTCGTCAACAAGACCATCTAAATATGAAAATCCAAGGTCAAATAGTAGACATACAAAACAAAAGCATTTACAAAGGTGAAATCACTTTTGAAAATGGCAAGATTGTATCTATTGAAGAAAAAAATCATGATGTGCAACATTATATTCTTCCTGGATTTGTAGATGCCCATATTCATATAGAAAGTTCCATGTTAGTGCCATCAGAATTTGCTAAAATAGCAGTAAAACATGGTACAGTTGCAACGGTTTCAGATCCGCATGAAATCGCTAATGTTTTAGGTACAGCAGGTGTAGAGTTTATGATTGAAAACGGAAAGCAAGTCCCTTTTAAATTTAATTTTGGAGCACCGTCTTGTGTACCTGCAACTAACTTTGAATCTGCCGGAGCCGTTATAAATTCTGAAGGAATTAAAAAACTACTAGAAAATCCAGACATCAAATACTTGGCGGAAATGATGAATTACCCAGGTGTTTTATTTAATGATGATGAAGTTTTAAAGAAAATAGAATGGGCAAAACATTTTGATAAACCTATTGATGGACACGCACCAGGAGTAAGAGGGGAAGATATTTCAAAATATATCAATGCTGGAATTTCTACAGACCACGAGTGTTTTACTTATGAAGAGGCTTTAGAGAAACTTCAAAAAGGCATGAAAATTCTAATTAGAGAGGGTAGTGCTGCCAAAAACTTTGATGCCTTAATCGACTTGTTACCAGAACATTTTGAGCAGATGATGTTCTGTAGTGACGATAAACACCCAGATGACTTAATTGTCGGTCATATTAATCAGTTTTGTGCTAGGGCTATTTCAAAAGATATAGATGTTTTTAAAGTATTACAAGCTGCTTGCGTAAACCCTGTGAAACACTATAATCTTGATGCTGGTTTATTGAAAGAAGGAGATACGGCAGATTTCATTGTGGTTGAAGATTTGGTAAATTTCAAAACACTTCAAACATACATAGATGGAGAATTAGTTTTTAAGAATGGGACATCTTTAATCAAATCGGTACCATTTAAAAATTTAAATAACTTCAATTGCAGAATGAAAGTGGTTTCAGATTTCAAACTCGAATCATCTTCAAAAAACATAAGAGTCATTGAAGCTTTAGAGGGACAGCTAGTTACTAATGAATTAATTGCAGAAGCTACAGTTGAAGCGGATAACCTGGTTTCAAATACTAAAAATGACATACTAAAAATAACCGTAGTCAACCGTTATAAAAATCAAAAACCAGCAATAGCGTTTATAAAAAATTTCGGATTGAAAGAGGGCGCAATAGCATCTTCCGTTGGTCACGACTCCCACAATATTATTGCCGTTGGTGTTTCAGATGAAGCAATCTGTAACGCCGTGAACTTAATCATTAAAAATAAAGGAGGAATTTCCGCGATTTCCATTTCTGAAAAAAGCGTTGTTCCTTTGCCTGTAGCCGGCATTATGAGTGACGAGGATGGTGAAACCATCGGAAAAGCCTATGCAGAACTTGATAAATTTGCAAAACAATTAGGCAGTAAACTATACGCACCCTATATGACGCTTTCGTTTATGGCACTTCTAGTAATTCCATCATTAAAATTAAGTGATAAAGGATTGTTTAACGGTTCAAAATTTGAATTTACAAGTTTAGAAGTTAATTAATTTATGCCAATAATAGAATCTAAGTATAAGCCTCCATATTTTTTCAAAAACGGATTTATAGCAACTGTTTATTCGGGGCTATTTAGAACAGTAAATCTAGAACAAGAGAGAGAAAGAATTACTTTAAGCGATGGTGATTTTTTAGATTTGGACTGGAGTTTTTCTGAAGAAAAATCAAATAAACTCGTTATTCTTTTGCATGGGTTAGAAGGACATGGACAACGTCCATATATGACTGGCACTGCTAAACATTTTAATGCTAATGGTGTGGATGCGATTTGCATGAATTTTAGAGGTTGCAGTGGTGAGAATAACTTAAAATATTATAGCTACCATTCAGGGTTTACAGATGATTTGCATACCGTTATTCAGTATGCCATAGCGTCAAAAAACTATTCTGAAATTTATTTAAAAGGTATTAGTTTAGGTGCCAATATTATATTGAAATATTTAGGTGAACATAAGAACATTCCCGAAGAGGTGAAAGCGTCCATCGCTGTTTCTGTACCTGTTGATTTGTACGGCTCTTGTAGGGAATTGCATAAGCTTAAAAACAAACCCTTCCATGATAGGTTTTTAAATGATCTAGTAAAACATTTAAAAGAGAAGCAACAGCTTTTTCCTTCTGAATTAAGTCTTGAAGACATAAAAAGAGTTAAAACCTTAAAAGAGTTTGATGATCTCTACACATCAAAAGCGCATGGCTTTAAAGACGCTTTAGACTATTATGAAAAATGTAGCAGTTTGCAATTTTTACCTCAAATTAAAGTGCCATCATTAATTATTAACGCACTAAATGATTCATTTTTATCTCCTGAATGTTACCCAGTAAAAGACGCTAAAAGCAATCCCAGTTTATATTTAGAAATGCCTAATTGTGGTGGACATGCTGGTTTTATTGATAGAAAAAATGTGTACTATAATGAAAAGCGCGCATTGCGGTTTGTTAAAGAATTGAATTAGCGCTTTAGACTTTCCGGAAATCCTGCAATAGTAATAAGCCATAGTTCAGGAAGCATAAAATACACAAAAAGTGTTAGAAGTATTATTGATATAATATTCATTACAATACCCTTGCTAACCATATCAGGAATTCGTAAATAACCAGACCCAAAAACAACAGCATTTGGAGGTGTTGCTACAGGAAGCATAAACGCACAAGATGCAGCAACAGCTGTACCAACCATCAAAATAAATGGATGCATATCGATAGTAAGCGCCATTGGAGCCAAAACAGGTAATAGCATTGCAGTAGTTGCTAAATTAGATGTGATTTCTGTTAGAAAATTAACTGCAGCTATCAGAAGGAAAATTAAAACAATGGTACTTATGCCAACTAGGGTTGTCATTTGATTTCCTATCCATAACGCAAGTCCACTAGTTTCAAAACCTTTAGCCAAAGCCATACCACCGCCAAATAAAAGTATGATACCCCAAGGTAAATCTTTGGTGTCTTTCCATGTAATAATGCTTTTGCGCTTAGTTTTTGATGGAATTAAAAACAGCACTAAAGCGAACAAAATAGCGATAATGGTATCATCTATTTGTGGAAGTATTTTTTTAAGCAAAAAGGAGCGCGTTATCCAGCAAAATGCAGTTAATGCAAATACAATAGCAACATTTTTTTCCTCGTAAGTCATTTTCCCTAGCGATTTTAATAATCGAACTATTTCTTGTTTTCCGCCTGGGAATTCCTTTTGATTAAAGGAGAAAGCAATAGAAGTTAAATATTTCCAACATATGACCAAAAGAATCACAGAAATAGGAAATCCAAAAATAAACCATTGTGAAAAAGTGATTTCATAACCATAGGTCTCCGAAACTACCCCTGCCAAAACTAAATTTGGAGGTGTGCCAATTAAAGTGGCAATACCACCAATAGATGCACTATAGGCAATAGCCAACATAAGTGCTTTTCCAAAGATTGAATTCTCGTTGATATCAGTTTTTGGGTTATCTTTTAATTGCTTGATAATTGCAATACCTATAGGCAACATCATTACTGAAGTAGCTGTATTTGAAATCCACATAGATAAAAATGCCGTGGCGATCATAAAACCTAAAATGATTTGTTTAACATCTGAACCAATAATTTTAATGATGTTTAGAGCGATGCGCTTATGCAGATTCCATTTTTCAATAGCTATAGCAATGATGAAACCGCCTAAATATAAAAAGACGAACTTATGTCCAAACGAAGCGGTAGTTGAGCCAATATCTAAACTTCCAGAAAGCGGAAAAAGCACAATAGGTAAGAGGGCAGTAGCGGCAATTGGTATTGCCTCGGTAATCCACCAAATTGCTATCCAAACGGTTGATGCTAAAACACCATTGGCTTGATCGGATAATCCCTCAGGGTGAAAAAACAATCGAATTACAATAAATAAAATTGGTCCAAGTAGTAATCCAATACGCTTTGAATTTATCATATAGTGTCTTTAAGAGAATTCCACTCATAAAAATAAGTTTATTTTTTCAGCTTGAATAAATAAAAATAATATGCTAAAAGATGTATTAGGTAAAATAAGTATCCCTCATGGCAATTTTATACTACTTAAGCCAGTGTTAAATTAATAAGTTAGAGCTTTAATAATTATTATTTTTTATACCTTGATAGCAAAATTAATACTATGCCGACATTCACTTTAAAAATAAACGATAAAAAGCACACTGTTGAGGCAGATAGCGATACACCCTTACTTTGGGTTTTACGGGAAAAAATAGACTTAGTAGGTACCAAATTTGGTTGTGGTATAGGGCAATGTGGCGCTTGTACAGTTCATATTGATGGGAGTGCAATGAGAAGTTGTTTATTGCAAGTATCTCAAGCTGAGGATAAGGAAATCACCACTATTGAAGGCCTTTCAGAATATGGAGATCATCCCGTGCAACAGGCTTGGAAGGATATTGATGTGCCGCAATGTGGGTATTGTCAAGCAGGTCAAATTATGACAGCTTCTGCTTTTCTTAATGAAAACCCTAATCCTTCAAATGAAGATATTCGTAATGCTATGAATGGTAATATTTGTAGATGTGCCTCATACAATAGTATTGAGGAAGCAGTAAAAGTAGCATCAAAAAAACTAAGTTAATCAACAAAAGAAAAAACATGGCATCTTCAAAACAAATAGCATTTAGTAGACGATCATTTTTAAAAACATCAGCTTTGGCTAGTGGAGGTATGTTGATTGGGTTCAACTTGTTTAATGCATGCAAACCAGAGGCTAAAGTACCATTAGATATTAGCAAATTAAATTTCAATGATTTTAATGCATTTATTAAAATTTCAGATGAAGGCATAGTCACGATATTTTCACCTAATCCTGAAATTGGTCAAGGTGTAAAAACGTCTATGCCAATGATTATTGCAGAAGAATTAGAAGTCGACTGGGATAACGTTTTCGTAGAACAGGCACCCTTAGATACAAAAAATTTCACACGGCAATTGGCAGGAGGAAGTCAGTCTATTCGTCACGGTTGGACGGCACTTCGCCAAACAGGAGCAACTGCAAAGCAAATGCTAGTTAATGCTGCAGCCGCAAAATGGGGTGTTGATGCATCAGAATGCACGGTTAAAGAAGGAGTCATTTCAAATGCCAAAGGGGAAACTCTAGGGTATGGCGATGTGGTTAAAGACGCTGCAACTTTAGAAGTACCCGAAGAAGTTAAATTAAAAGACCCTAAAGATTTTACCATTATCGGAAAAGGAAAGGGTAATGTAGATATTGATAAGATTATCACTGGAAAACCGTTGTTTGGATTAGATTATAAGGAGGAAGGTATGCTTTACGCATCTGTGTTGAGACCGCCAGCATTTGGTCAGGTTTTGGAATCTTATGACGCTACTGCTGCAAAATCTCTTCCTGGTGTTGTGGATGTTATTACAATTGGTGAAAAAGCACGTGAAATATTGAAAAATCCAAATTGGACCGCTCAATTAAGTCCAAGCGATAAGGTTGTGGTACTTGCAAAATCAACTTGGGATGCCTTCAAAGGAAAAAAAGCAATAAAAGCGGTTTGGAAAAATGACTCAGAATTGGAGAGTACCGAAGCACATGATAGAATTTTGATGGATTTATTGAATGGTAAAAAGTTTGATACTAGAAGAAAAGATGGCGATGTGAAAAAAGCTTTTGCTAAGGCTGATAAAGTGATTGAACGTGTTTATGAATCTCCGTTTTTACCACATAACACTATGGAGCCAATGAACTTCTTTGCAAGTGTAACAACAGAAAAAGTGCGTTTAGTAGGTCCTGTTCAAACACCAGAACCTGCAGCAAAAGTTGTTTCTGAAATGTTAGGTAGAGACTTAAAGGATATTTCGGTTGAAATGACTAGAATGGGAGGTGGTTTTGGAAGACGTTTGTATGGTGATTTTGTATATGAAGCTGCTGAAATTTCGGCTGCAGTTGGCAAGCCAATAAAAATGGTGTCTTCCAGAGAAGATGATATGACAACGGGTGTATATCGTCCAGCAATAAAATATAAAATAGCTGCATCTATAAAAGACGGGAAGCTTACTGGTTATCACCTTAAGGAGGCGGCAGTCAACATTAATATGTATGGCTTAATTCCTAATTTCTTCCCAGCCGGGGCATTAGAAAATTACCAAGTAGATTCTGCAAATTATAAAAGCAATATCACAACAGGGGCTTGGAGAGCGCCATACACCAATTTCTTAGCAAGTGCAGAGCAAAGTTTTTTTGATGAACTTGCGGAAGAATTGGGTGTAGACCGTGTACAATTACATATGGATTTGCTAGAAAACGTAAAAAACAACCCAGACCCGAAAATTGAATATAGTCCAGAACGTTTACAAGGTGTTTTAAAATTAGCAGTTGAAAAATCTAATTGGGGGAAAACTGAGAATGGTGTTTATCAAGGGCTTTCAGTTTATTATTGTCATAATACGCATGTAGCTGAGATTGCTGATGTTACGATGGAAAGTGGTGTACCTATTGTTAAAAAAGTAACCTGCGCCATTGATTGTGGTATTTTAGTCAATCCATTAGGCGCTATGAATCAAGCAAAGGGAGGTGTAATCGATGGCATTGGCCACACTATGTATGCTGATTTTGGATTTGATAAGGGTGTACCAAAATCTAATAATTTCAATGCTTACCAATTGATAAGAATGACGCAAACGCCAAAAGTTGATGTGCATTTTGTGGAGAGTGATATTGATCCAACAGGTTTGGGAGAGCCAACGTTACCTCCAGTAGGAGCAGCCGTAGCAAACGCAATTTATAAAGCTACTGGCAAACGCTTAACTAAACAACCATATATAAATAATATGGAAACGGTAAAAGAAGTTGTTGGTTAAAATCTCTGATGACTCACGAATTCAAACATATTATAGAAGAAGCTATTCGTGCTAAAAATAAAGGTGTAAAATCTGTTTTGGCATCGGTAGTGGATTTGGATGGTTCTTCATATAGAAGACCAGGAGTGCGTATGTTGATTTTGGAAGATGATACGATGGTAGGCGCCGTAAGCGGTGGCTGTGTGGAAAAAGAAGTGTTGTTACAGGCGCAGTCTGTTTTCAAAACGGGACAATCTAAAATGATGACTTATGATGGTAGATACCGTTTAGGATGTGAAGGTGTACTTTATATTTTGTTAGAGCAAGTTAGTTTAGAACCAAATTTTGAATCTTCTTTTTTTAAACGTTTGAATGATAGAAAACCATTTGATGTCATTTCGTATTATGAAAAGAAAGAAGGTGTTTTTGAAGGTACAGGTTCTGAAGTAAAAATAGGGAAGGATATTTTTTATATTTCTGAAAGATATTCAAAAAAAGAAGACAGCTTGATTTTTCGTCAAGCGATGCCACCATGTTATAAGTTGATGATTATTGGCGCAGAACATGATGCCGTACAATTGTGTCAATACGCTGCGTTAACTGGTTGGGAAGTAACAATTGTTGCAGGAGTTTCAGAATTAAAGTCCATAGATAACTTTCCTGGAGCAAAAGTTTTAATTCCAACTACACCTGAAAATTTAGATATTTCGTCTGTTGATAATCAGACAGCTATCGTTTTAATGACACATAATTTTGCTTATGATTTACGTCATTTAGTGGCCTTAAAAGAGTCGAACCCCAGTTATATAGGGCTTCTTGGACCAACGAAACGACGAGAAGATTTACTCTCTCAATTTATAGAATATTGCCCGGAGATTTCAAATGAATTTTTGGATGTCATCCATGGTCCTGCAGGTTTGAATATTGGTTCAGAGACCCCACAGGAAATTGCTATTTCCATTGTTTCAGAGATTTTATCTTTCACCAGAAAACGCAATCCCATATCACTTAGTAAAAAAACGGGAAGTATTCATTCGAAACGTTAACCTTTGTCTAAATATTCAAATATCACCATAGCCATTTTAGCTGCAGGCGCATCAACTAGAATGGGAAGTCCTAAGCAGCTTTTAAAATGGAAGGACAAAACGTTACTTCAGCATGCAATTCACACTGCAAAACAAACTACAGCAAACAATGTTATTGTCGTTTTAGGTGCCAATGCTGAGGTTATAACTTCAGAAATTAAAGATACAGCCGTTTCAACTCTTATTAATAATGAATGGCAGCAGGGTTTAGGTAAGTCTATTGCTTGTGTTTCTGATTTTATGAAGAATTCAGAAGATAAAAGTGATGGCCTTTTGATTACGCTTGCAGATCAACCTTTTGTTACAACCGAATATTTGGATAAAATGATACAGCAGTTTTCTAATCATGAAAATGGTATTATAGCTACAGCCTACAACCCAAAACAAAAAGGGGTGCCTGTTCTATTTGATAAGTCATATTTTAAGGAATTATCTGAAATCACAGGTGATGACGGCGCAAAATCAGTACTAAAAAAGTATAGTGGGCAATTAGAGACAATTATACCAAATTTTGAAAATTATGATATCGATACTACATCAGATTACAACCGTTTAAAAAAAATCTGAGTATTGTATTTTTAACTATTTTGAGTGGATTGTTTAAATTTTATCACCCAAAAATTTTTGAAATTTTGAAGGATTTCCGTCTTCATCACCAGTCAGTAAATAATACACCATACCAGCATCAGAGATGTCAGCTCTAAATTCCTTATGTTTTTTCATGCAGGTCCAAATCCAAGCAATATCAGGATTTTTGTGGTTTTTTAACCAATCCCAAACACTCCAATCGTGTAATGAACTCCAGCCTTCATTGGGGTTGTTTTTATTATTCTGATCCTTAATCCTTTTGAATTTCATTTTGTTATCACTTAGCTTTAAAACATCATCAATGGTATGATGATCTGGTCGCCTTAAGTGGTTGTCGTTATAGTTACTATGAGAAATTATGTAAACATGAGACAATGTTTCTAATTTTCCTTCATCTACGACCAATTTTACAGCTTGGTATAAAAATTCTGAAGGGCCCATATTTATGAAATATAAGGGATTCTCTTTATTAGATTTTTCTATTTCTACTTTTAAATGTTTGATAGCCTCTTTTTTATGGGTTCCGACATCAAAGAATACATCTTCATTAAAGTTCCATCTTTCAATAGAACCGTCAACGCCCTCTTTCATGTAATTTCGCACAGTTGTATGCGCAGGCGACGGCATAAAATTATTATATGAAAAATGAACCAACTTGTCTTGAAGTTTCAGTTTTGCCAATATAGCTAGAGAAGCAGGTGTTGCACCGCAGTCATCAGGGTCAGCGTAGTTATACTTTCCAGTATGTTCTAAATCTGGTTGCGCATTGCCATCTGCACTGCATGCAATTCTATTAGTGTTGTAGCCCAGTGCTTGTGCTGCGGTAATACTAGGTAAAATCAATATAAATGTAAATAGCAGCTTAAAAATATGATTACTCAGTCTATCTTTTTTAAGCCAATATGTTTTTAATATTAAAATTTTGTATTTCATCATTCTGCGTTTTTTGTGCAATAATCTCCAGTCATTATATTTCATGAGATTTTGTCTGGTAATCAAATATATAGTAAAACCTATATTTTAATTTATACATGGGTAATTTGTAATACATTTTTAACCATTTAGTTTACAGATTAGTCAAAATTGAATAAACCTTCCATATCGTTCTCAAGTATTTTTGTGACCTTCAAACTTTAATTGCTATATTTAGAATTATGAGTAAGTCGTCAATTGATAAAGCATTAACACCTGAGAAGTTCGAGAGTTTAAAAACCAAAACCCCGCCATCAAATAGTGCGGGATTAGGAGGATTAAAGGCTGCAACAACTCACGCCATAAAATATATTAAACCAAGTAATATCCTTAAAATATCTAAAAACCTTAATCAAAAAGGTGGTTTTGATTGCCCTGGTTGCGCATGGCCAGATCCTGATGACGACCGTTCTTCTTTGGGCGAGTATTGTGAAAATGGATTAAAGGCTATGGCTGAAGAAATGCAAAATAAGCTTATTGCTCGAGAATTTTTTGCACAACATTCAGTTGATGAGTTGGCTAGTTTATCTGATTTTGAAATTGGAAAATCAGGGCGTTTAGCCGAACCTATGTTTTTGCCAGAGGGCGCAACACATTACCAACCAATTTCTTGGGATGAAGCTTTTAACAAAGTTGGAGCGCACTTAAATGCGCTACATCATCCAGATGAAGCTGTGTTTTATACTTCTGGAAGAACCACAAATGAAGCGGCATTTTTATATCAGTTATTTGTTAGAGAATTTGGGACAGCAAATTTACCCGATTGTTCTAATATGTGCCATGAAGCTAGTGGAAGTGCCTTGTCAGAAACGCTTGGTATCGGAAAAGGCTCAGTGACTTTAGATGATTTGTACAAAGCAGAATTGGTAATGGTGGTGGGGCAAAACCCTGCTACTAACCATCCTAGAATGTTATCGGCTTTGGAAAAAACAAAGAAAAATGGTGGTAAAATTATAGCGATTAACCCTTTACCAGAGGTAGGTTTGATGAAGTTTACTGATCCGCAAAACCCCATTAAAATGCTGACTGGTGGTACAAAACTATCAGATGTTTTTGTGCCGATAACGATTAATGGTGATGTGGCATTTTTTAAAGCACTACTATTAAAGCTTTTAGAAAAAGAGGAAGACACTGGAAATGTATTTGACAGAGAATTCATTGCGGAGTATACAAACGGTTTAGAGGATTTTATTTCAGATTTAAAAACCTATAATTTTGATGAATGCTTGCAAGCCTCAGGAGTATCTAGAGAAACATTTGACGAAGTTTTTGATTTAATTCTGAATAATAACAAGATTATCATTTGTTGGGCTATGGGCTTAACACAACATGAAAATGCCGTTGATAATATTCGTGAACTGGTGAATCTTTTATTATTGAAGGGCAGTATTGGAAAGGAAGGCGCTGGTACATGTCCCGTTCGAGGACATTCTAACGTGCAAGGAGATAGAACCGTTGGTATTTGGGAGTCAGCACCTCAAGCGTTTCTTGATAAAATTGAAAATAAATATGGTTTTAAACCATCCACAAAGCATGGTTACAGTGTAATTGAGGCTATAAAAGCAATGTATGAGAAGAAAGCAAAGGTCTTTTTTGGTTTAGGAGGTAATTTCATTTCTGCGGTTCCCGATACGGCTTATTCAGCACGAGCTATGGCTAATTGTAATTTAACCGTTCATGTAAGTACAAAATTGAATCGTTCTCATTTGGTAACAGGAAAAGAAGCCTTGATTTTACCGTGTTTAGGGCGTGCTGAAAAAGACTATCAAAAAACAGGCATTCAAACTCAAAGCGTTGAAAACTCTATGGGTGTAGTGTCGTCCACAAAAGGTATTTTAGAACCATGTTCTGATAGTTTGATGAGTGAAGTTGCAGTTGTTTGTGGAATTGCCCATGCAACACTAAAAGAGCGTTCTAAAATTGAATGGTTAAAATATAAAGACGATTATAATTTAGTGCGTGATGATATTGCTGAAGTCGTTTCAGGATTTGAAAACTTTAATACTAAAATAAAGCAGCCTTCAGGATTTTACTTGCCTAATGGCGCTCGTGTGCGAGATTTTAAAACCAAAACAGGGAAAGCAAACTTCAGCATTAATAAATTGCCAGATTGGAAATTAAAAGAAGGTGAATTGGTAATGATGACCATACGTAGTCATGATCAGTTCAATACTACTATTTATGGTCTAGATGATCGTTATCGTGGTGTTTTTAATGAAAGACGTATTATTTTTATGAATCGTGAAGATATGAAACTACGTAGTTTAGAGGAACATGAAGTTGTACATCTAAAATCAGAATATAACGGTGTGATTCGTGAAGTCGATAACTTTAAAGTTGTAGGGTATGATATTCCTAAAAACTGTTGTGCTACGTATTTTCCAGAAACTAATGTCTTGGTACCGTTAGATAGTTTTGCGCATACAGCCAAAACACCTGCCTCAAAGAGTGTTAGGATAACAGTTGTAAAGTTATAGTTTTATTTTGCGTGAGATTTCTAAATAGGGGTTATTTACTATATCAAAGGGTAAATCCCATATACCTTCTTTTATAATATCATTATTTCTTGTAATTCTATAATTTGTCCCGTCAATATGGATACTGTCTCTTTCTTGAAATAACGAAATATTAGTTACAATTATTTCTGCTTTGCTATTTTTTATGACTCCAAAATATACTTTTTTATGTCTTCTTTCATCATAGTAGTCAAGTGAAGAATTCTTAATATCAACCGTTATTATGCCGTAATCATGTCCTTGTTTAAGTTTAGTAAGCTCTGTAACTCTTCCAGATAATTTTAAGTTTATTTCATTTAGATAATTATAATTTTTATTAGATATACTTTTTCCATATATAAATAACCCAATGAAGAGTAGTAATATAAACCCAAATCGAATCAATGGCTTTTTCATAAAATAGTTGAAAATAATATTTTATACCAGTATTAGTTTTCTAAGAATGATTTTAATATAAGAAGAATATTAAAATTATTAAATTTTTCCAATTCTATAATTCAAAATTTGGTATATAAATAATTATCGCCATTTCAATTTAAGAAATATGCAATAATCGCGTTTCTACGTAAATTTCTTAGTAAATCAATTCAAAAAATAAGTATAAATACTTAGTTTTGTTTTAAAATACGTAATTATGCAGCATATAATTGTAGTTGGAAACGGCATGGTGGGTTATAAGTTTTGTGAAAAATTTGTAGCTCAAGATGAAAGCAAAGCGTTTAAAATCACAGTATTTGGTGAAGAACCAAGACCAGCTTATGATAGAGTTCACTTGAGTGAATTCTTTGAAAGTCAGAATGCTAAAGCCTTAGAGATGGCTCCAGCTGAATGGTATGCGGACAATAATATAGACTTAATTACAGGAGAACGTGTTGCGGATATCAATAGAAGTTCAAAAACCATCACTACAGCAAAAGATCGCGAGTTCTCATACGATTATTTAGTCCTTGCTACAGGATCTTCTCCTTTTGTGCCTCCAATTAAAGGTGTTGAGAAAGAAGGGGTATTTGTATATAGAACCATTGAAGATTTAGAAGGTATGCTTGCTTATGCTGCTAAACTGAAGGCTCAAAAACCTAATGCTAAAGCAGCAGTATTAGGTGGTGGATTACTAGGTTTAGAAGCTGGTAAAGCAGTAATGGACATGGGCTTAGAACCTCATATAGTTGAGTTTGCACCCAAGCTAATGCCAAGGCAATTAGATTCTCGAAGTTCTCAAGTATTACAATTGAAATTAGAGTCCATCGGTCTAAATATTCATCTAAGTAAGGCAACCAATCAGATTTTAGGGAATGGTTGTATTACGGGTATGGAATTTGGAGAAGACGACATGCTAGATGTTGATATGCTTGTTGTTTCGGCAGGAATAAGACCAAGAGATGAGCTAGCTAGAGCATGTGGTTTGGAAGTTGGTGTTCGTGGTGGTGTTGTTGTAGATAATACAATGAAAACTTCAGATGATGCGATTTATGCTATCGGTGAAATAGCCTTATATAATCAAATGATTTATGGTTTAGTAGCTCCTGGTTATGATATGGCAGACATTGCTGTGCAGCAGATATTAGGGAATGTAGATAAAGTTATGCCTTCAGATATTGATATGTCTACCAAATTAAAATTAATTGGTGTAGATGTGGCAAGTTTTGGAGAGCCATTTATGCCTGCAACAAAAGGACATTCTATCATCTTTGAAAATAAAACACAGCATTTATATAAACGAATTAACGTTAGTCATGATGGTAAAAAACTACTAGGTGGCATTCTAGTGGGTGATGCAGCAGATTATAGTATGTTGCATCAAGTATATCTGAATGGAATGGCTATTCCTGAAGACCCTGCGCAATTGATATTGCCTACAAGTGAAGGTGGCGCATTACTTGGTGATGTTATGGATTTGCCAGATGAGGCACAAATATGTTCTTGTGAAAGTGTTACTAAGGGTCAAATATGTGGTGTTATTGAAAGTGGAGACGCTAAAGATTTAGGGGATGTGGTAAGTTGCACAAAAGCTGGAACGGGTTGTGGTGGTTGTAAGCCAATGGTGGCAGATTTAACCAATGCGACATTAAAATCTTTAGGTATTGAGGTTAAGGATTCAATTTGCGAACATTTTGACTACAACAGACAAGATTTATATAAAATCATCGAAGTAAAGGGATACCAAAAGTTTAATGAAGTACTAGATAATCATGGTAATGGCGGTCATGGTTGTGAATTATGTAAGCCGTTAGTTGCTTCTTTAATGGCAACTATTCATGCTGACACAGCGAATAAGGAATACGCCATACAAGATTCAAACGATAGGTTTTTAGCAAATATTCAACGCAACGGAACATATTCTGTTGTTCCAAGAGTTCCAGGTGGAGAAATTACTCCAGATAAGTTAATCGCGCTTGGAGAAATAGCAAAGAAATACGATTTATACACCAAAGTTACAGGAGGTGTTCGTATAGATTTATTTGGTGCTACGCTTAACCAATTACCTTTAATTTGGAAAGAATTAATCAGTCACGGTTTTGAAAGTGGCCACGCTTATGGTAAATCTTTAAGAACTGTAAAAACCTGCGTTGGATCTACTTGGTGTAGATATGGTATGGATGAAAGTGTAAGTTTTGGAATTGAATTAGAAAATCGATACCGAGGCATACGTGCTCCTCACAAAATTAAAGGTGGAGTTTCTGGTTGTATTCGCGAATGTGCAGAAGCAAGAGGGAAAGACTTTGGTTTAATTGCTGTTGAGGGTGGTTGGAATTTATACGTTGGCGGAAATGGTGGTGCAAACCCACGACATGCCGAATTATTTGCTGAACAAATAGATAACGAAACGGTAATTAAATATCTAGACAGATACTTAATGTTTTACATGCGTACCGCTAAACCATTACAACGTACTGCCGCATGGCAAGAAAAACTTGAAGGTGGATTAGAGTATTTAAAAGAAGTGATTATTGAAGACAAACTAGGTATTGCAGAAGACTTAGAAAAAGAAATGCAAACTCTTGTTAATAAGTTTGAATGTGAATGGACGCAAGCTGTGAACGATCCTGAAATGATGAAACGTTTCAATCATTTTGTGAATAGTGAAGAAGAAGATGATAATCTAGTTTTTGTTCCGATGCGGGATCAAAAAATGCCTGAGCCTTGGGTGTAGTATCTAAATAGTACTTAGTAAATAGTAGTTAGTATTTAGAGGATTGACTATTTTTTTTTAAGACTAAAAGTAAAAGGCAAAAAATAAGGGGTGAGTTTGTTGCTAGCAGGTATGCCCGCGTTAGGGATTGCAGTGGAAAGCCCACAGCGGAGGTACGGAGCGAGGACTTGTAGCGTAAAGCCCGACCCGATAGGGGAACGCCCAAATTATAAAAACTAATAAATTAAACTGATTTCAGTTTATCAAAATACATCAAAATGGAAGACATTTTAGAGAAATATACAGCCACAAAGATTGAAGATGTTACTGTTTGGTTTAAAGCAGCTTTAACTGAAGATTTTCCAGTTGATGGAGGCGCTTGTGTGAAATATAAGGATAAGCAAATAGCTGTTTTTAACTTTTCAAGGTTAGGTAAGTGGTATGCGTGCCAAAACCTTTGTCCGCATAAAATGGAAATGGTATTAAGTAGAGGTATGATTGGTGATGATAAAGGTATACCAAAAGTGGCTTGTCCGTTACATAAAAAAACCTTCTCATTAGAGAGTGGAGAAAATTTAAACGGTGATTTAAACCCAATAGCAACCTACCCTGTAAAGATTGAAGAAGGTTATGTTTATGTTGGGTTTATTGATTAAGATAGTATTTGCCAAAGCGTGCGGTAATATGTAAAGGACTTTGGGTTAAGAGGTTATTAAATTACTTAGACAAAATCCCAAATGTTCTGCATTTTATCGCAAATGCTTTGGTGATTTTTAGTAGTTAAGACGAGAATATTTAGTTAGAAATCGTTTAGAAAAATTCCTGATACAGCATTTAATTAAAAAAAGTAATTATGTATCTTGGCTATCATAGAATTCAACTCAAAATAAATTATGAAGCCCACACGTTTTGAAACGGCTATTGCACTTATTGATAAGGCAAATTCTGAAGATATAAACACTTACGAAGTTGCTGGAATACAATACCCTAAAGAGTTATTATACTCGCAACGTATGACGCGAAAGTTATTGCAATTTAAGCCTGATGCATCTAAAGCGTTACAAATTGCCGCACGTGCACAACACATTTGCAGATGGAAAATTCCAAGAGATGAATATCCAATGGATCGCGTGGGGTATTTAAAATGGCGTGAAACTTTGAAAAAAATGCATGCTGATTTAACGTCGGAAATCTTAAAGAAAGTTGGCTACGATGAACAGTTTGATGATAGAATTAGAAAAATTATTCTTAAAAAACTCATTAAGAAAAATGAAGAGTCTCAGGCTTTAGAGGACACCATTTGCTTAGTGTTTTTAGATTATTATTTTGAAGAATTTGCTGAAAAACATCCAGATGAAAAGGTGATTGATATTCTACAAAAAACATGGGTAAAAATGAGTGAAGAAGGTCAGCAAGAAGCTTTAAAACTTAACTTTTCTGATAAATCTTTGGCTTTAGTAAAACAGGCTATTTCATAAATCTCCTTGAATTATGACAAAAAACGGCAATTCATTAGACCAACGGACTTTTGATAAACTTCGCCGTTTGTATATTATTGGTTTTAGTACTATTGCACTCTCGGTAATTGTGAGTCAGATTTTGATCCGAACACATTTAAGTCGTCAAGAAAGCGATTCTGGAGTTATAAATATTGCTGGAAGACAGAGGATGTTGAGTCAGAAATTGGCAAAAGATGCTGTATCTCTTTTAACTTTAAAGCGTCGTGAAGATGGTTTCATCATCAAAGAGGATTTAAAAAAGACGATAAAGCTTTGGGAACTTTCACATGATGCACTTCAAAATGGTAATGATAGTTTGGGTTTGCCAAAACAAAATTCAAAAGAAGTTATAGCTAAATTTAAGGTGCTCAATCCTATTTTTGATTCTATCAAAGATGCTTCAAAATCTATAATTACTAAAATTGAAAATGTACCGCCATTACCTTTAGATAGTTATGTTTCAGATATTGAAAAGGTCAGAAATTATGAAGGTGATTTTTTGGTGCAGATGGATGCTATTGTTAACCAATATGACAAAGAAGCCGAGGAAAAAGTGGCATGGTTAGGTAAACTCGAGCTGTGGTTAATGGCACTGACCTTGCTGATATTGTTGGGTGAGTTTATATACATTTTTTGGCCGGCAGCAAAATCAGTAAGATATACTTTAAAGGAGTTATTGTCTGCGGAAGGTAAAGCTAAAAAAATGGCTTTTGATGCGGATGAGCTAAGTAAAGAAAAGGAGAAATCTATTCAAGAACTGAGTGCACTCACAAGAGCAATGGATGATACGCTTCTATTTGCTAGAATCTCACCAAATGGGGCTTTGGTGCATATGGGGAATAAGTTTTCTCACCTCTTTAGTTTTTCTAAGTTTAACGATTCAGCATTATTTTGGAATGTATTATCGACTGATGAGAATGAACAAGAAACTATTGAAAATATAATTAGTAAGCACAAAAAAACAGGGTGGCAAGGAGAAGTTAAAGCGACCACTAAAAAGGGAGATTATATTTGGTTAGAAATGGCGGTAATCCCTTTTAGCACAACAGATGAAAGGTCAGAGCTACTAATAATAGCTTCTGAAATTACCGAGCGCAAAGTGGCCCAATTAGAAATTGATAGATTGACGGAAAAGAGTTTTGAGGAGAAGATGAGTCAGCAAAAAATAATCTCTAGCAAGATTATTGAAAACCAAGAGAAAGAACAAAACCGAATTGCTAAAGATGTACATGACGGTATAGGGCAAATGTTAACGGGTTTAAAATATAATCTGGAAAGTATCGACACTAAAGATGTTGAAAAAGCAACAACTAAAATTGAGCATTTAAAAGAGCTGACTTCTAATATCATTAAGGGCGTTCGTACTGCAACATTTAATTTAACGCCTCCAGAGTTAACAGATCATGGTATTGTTCCGGCTCTAACAAAGTTAACACAAGAGCTGGCACGATTAACTGGTAAGGAAATTGTGCTTTTTAATAAAACCGATTTTAATCAGCGAATGGAATCGCTTGCTGAAATAAATGTATACCGTATTGTACAAGAAGCGGTTAATAACGCCATTAAATATGCAGAATCTTCGCATATAATTGTGTCGCTATCACATAGTGCTAAAATGCTTAGTATTGTTGTAGATGATAATGGTAAAGGGTTTAATCCCGATGAAATAAAACGTGTAAAAACTGGAGATGGCGGTATGGGAATGACGTTTATGAAAGAACGTATTAAATATATTGACGGACGCTTATTTGTAACTTCTGAAGAAGGTAAAGGTACTAGAGTTACTTTGAATGTGCCGTTATAGTAAAAGCGTTGTCCCCTCGAGCGCAGTCGAGAGGTTTTTAACTTGTAGGTCTCGACTGCGCTCGACCTGACAACATCTAAAACAAACCATGAAAAGAAGACTAATTAGTTCCGGTTCCACCTTCGAAGAAAAAATTGGTTATTCCAGAGCAGTAGTTCAAGGCGATTGGATTTTTGTGTCGGGAACTACGGGGTATGATTATAAAACTATGACAATTAGTGATGACATAGCTGTACAAACGGAACAATGCCTTATCAATATAAAAAATACTTTAGAACAAGCTGATGCCAATTTATCCGATATTGTTCGAGTTACTTACATTTTGCCTAATACAAGTGATTTTGAAGACTGTTGGCCAGTTCTTAAAAAGTACTTAGGTGAGATAAAACCTGCCGCAACTATGTTTTCTGCTGGACTTGCAGACGATAAAATGAAAATTGAAATTCAGGTAACCGCCCTCAAAAGTTAAAATACGTAGTATTACTTAATTTCTTACTTTTGTACTTATTCTATTTAATTTATGGACAAAATCAATGTTGTACTCGCCGATGATCATGTTTTAGTACGGGATGGTATCAAGGCGCTTTTAGAGGATCAATCTGGTATTGAAGTAATTGATGAAGCATCTAATGGCGTGGAAGCTTTGGAAGTTATAGGTAAAAATAAACCTCATGTGTTAATTGTAGATATCAGAATGCCTGAAATGAATGGTATTCAAGTGGTTGGTGAAGTTAAGAAGTCACACCATGACGTAAAAACATTGGTTTTATCTATGCATGACTCTGAGGAATACGTAGTGCAAGCTATCCAAGCTGGGGCGGATGGTTATTTGCTTAAGGGAGCGAGTAAAGAGGAGTTTTTAAAGGCCTTAGAGAAAGTTGCATCAGGAGGTAAGTATTTTACAGGTGATGTCTCTGCAATTATCATGAATAATTTTGTAAGCGGTAATACAAATTCTGCTGTTACATCAAACACAGAAATTAAAGAAGATCCTTTCAGATTAACAAAACGCGAAAAACAAATTTTAGGTTTAGTTCTTGAGCTTAAGAATAATAAAGATATTGCTGATGAACTAAAAATTAGCAAGCGTACTGCAGAAGTGCATCGATTTAATTTGATGAAGAAATTGGAGGTTTCAAATCTCAAAGAGCTCACTGAAAAAGCAAAATCTTATAATTTGATTTAGAAAATAAATAAGAACAGATTGATTTCTTATTTGAATTTTTTACACTTAATTAAATGGTATATGTATAGTATTAGTATTTAATACAAACTCAAGCGGTCATATTTTGACATATCCTCAAAATCCACTTTCTCAAATTAAAAACTTCACATAAATTTTAAATTACTTAATTTTTAACATCTAAATTAAGTATAAATACGTAGTTTTGATATATTAGAAGCCTGTTTGAATCACTTCAATACGCATCTAATCATAATTAAAAACGCTTATAAATGATACAAAGCGAAGTAAAAACTACCTGTTCCTATTGCGGTGTTGGTTGTGGCATTATTGTTAAAAAAGATAATAACAATAAAGTATTTGTCCAAGGCGATAAAGATCATCCTGTAAATAAAGGTATGCTGTGTTCCAAAGGTATGAACCTGCATTACGTGGCTAATGATATTTCCGATAGGATTTTATATCCAGAAATGCGTTGGAGTAGATCTCACCCAAGAGAACGTGTAAGTTGGGATGATGCCTTAGATAGAGCTGTAAGCGTTTTTAAATCTATTATTAAAAAACATGGACCAGATAGCGTTGGATTTTACGTCTCAGGACAAAGTTTAACAGAAGAATATTACATTGCAAACAAGCTCACTAAAGGGTTTTTAGGCACCAATAATATCGATACAAACTCGCGTTTATGCATGAGTTCTGCGGTTGTTGGTTATAAGAAAACTTTTGGAGAAGATAGTGTGCCAATTTCTTATGCTGATATTGAATTAGCAGACACTTTTTTAATTACAGGAGCAAACCCTGCTTGGTGCCACCCTATTTTATTTAGGAGATTAGAAAAACACAAGGAGGAAAATCCAGATGTAAAAATTATTGTAGTCGATCCTAGAAAAACTGACACTGCAAATTTTGCAGATGTACACTTACAATTACTTCCAGGGACAGATGTAATATTATACAATGCTATCGGTAGATGCTTGTATAAGCGTGGTTTGATTGATGAAAATTTTATTAAAAACTATACGGAAGGTTATCAAGACTATAAAGAATTGATTTTAAAAACCTCATTGAAACAAGCATCAAAATTATGTGGTGTTCCAGAAAAGGAAATTCAGAAAGCTGCTGATTTAATAGGGCTTTCAAAAGGTTTTATCAGTATGTGGGCAATGGGCTTAAATCAAAGTGTTGTTGGTACAGATAAAAATGTATCACTTTTAAATTTATCACTGATTACTGGTCAGGTTGGAAAACCAGGATCAGGTCCATTTTCTTTAACCGGTCAGCCAAATGCAATGGGAGGGCGTGAAGTAGGAGGTATGGCTAATCTTTTAGCGGTTCATAAGGATTTAATGAATGAAGAGCATCGTCGTGAAGTAGCTCAGTTTTGGGGTGTAGATCAAATTAATCCAAAACCTGGATTAACAGCCACCGAAATGTTTGACGCTTTAGAAAGTGGAAAAATGAAGGCAGTTTGGATTGCCTGCACAAATCCACTAGTGAGTTTGCCAAATTTGAATCGTATTGAGAAAGCCATGAAAAACGCAAAATTTGTAGTGGTTCAGGAGATTTCTCATAAATCAGATACTGTCGCCTTTGGTGATTTGGTATTGCCAGCAGCTGCTTGGTTGGAGAAAGAAGGAACGATGACAAATTCCGAAAGGCGCATTTCTTACTTACCAAAACAAATAGACCCACCAGGTGAAGCAAGACCTGATGTTGAAATATTCTGTGATTTTGCACAACGTATGGGCTTTAGAGGCTTTAATTTTAATAGCGCCAGCGAGATTTATGATGAGTATGCTTCTATGACAAAGGGTACAAATATTGACGTATCCTATTTAAACTATGACAGATTAAAAAACGAAGGCACCTTCCAGTGGCCAGTACCAGAACATAGGCATCAGGGAACACCAAGGCTTTTCGAGGATAAAAAATTCTATACGCCATCTACAAAGGCACAGTTTAATTTACCAAGTTCAATTCAAAATACGTCAGTACCTACCAATAATAAGTTTCCATTGATTTTGACTACTGGGCGAGTAAGAGACCAATGGCACACCATGACCAAGACAGGAAAGGTGTCCCGTTTAAAAACACACTACCCAAAACCAGTCTTAGAAATTCATCCTGTTGACGCATATTTGTACAATATTAAAGATGGAGACATCACCCAAATAAAAGGTGAAAACGGCGAGGTACGGGTACGGGCCAAAGTGACTGAAACCATTAAAAAAGGAGTAGTGTTTTTACCGATGCACTGGGGGAAGCAGTTGCAAAGTGATTTAAATAGGGCTAATAATTTGACAAATACTCATGTGGATCCTGTTTCAAAAGAACCAGATTTTAAATTTACAAGAGTAGCTGTTTCTAAATATAAAAAACCTGTTGAAAAAATTATAATTGCAGGTGCTGGAGCTGCAGCCTTTAGGTTTGTTCAAAACTATAGGGAACAAAATGAAGAAGACGAAATTCATGTGTTTTCAAAAGAACCAAACCTATTCTATAATAGGGTATTGCTGCCAGAATATGTTACGGAGGAATTAACTTGGGAGCAACTTCTAAAAATTAAAAAACTAGAGCTTAATAAACTTAATATTTATTTACATCCTGAGACCACAATTTCTCAAATTGACAAGGATGAAAAATTAGTAAAAGATAGCAATGGCGAAACTCATAAGTTTGACAAATTAATTTTGGCAACCGGAAGTCGCGCGTTTGTCCCAAAAGACGTTCAAATTAATTTACCTGGGCGTTTTACTATGCGAAATAAAATTGATGCAGATCAATTTAAAGCACATTTAGAAGCAACAGGATTACCTCCAGAAGAACAACATGTGGTTATTGTTGGTGGGGGATTGCTTGGGCTAGAGCTGGCAGCTGCCATGAAACACAAGAATGCTAAAATCACCATAGTGCAAAGGGGATCTCGTTTAATGGAGCGTCAGCTAGATAAAGTATCTAGTAAACTTTTGGCCATTGATGTACAAGAACGAGGTATTCAAATTTATTTTGATAATGAAGTAAGTACCGTATTTGATGATGAAGATACCGGTGAGTTGAATATTACTTTAAAAAGTGGAAAGTTTATCACTGCAAATGCTATTGTTTATGCTATTGGAACTATCCCTAATATTGAAATTGCTAGAGAAAATGGTATTAAATGTAGAAGAGGTGTTATTGTAAATCAGCATTTACAATCGTCTCATCCTGATATTTTTGCTATAGGTGAAATAGCAGAATTTAATAATCAATTGTTTGGAATAACCTCTGCTGCTGAAGAGCAAGCAACAATTCTGGCTAATTTTATTGCTGGAGATATAAGTGATGCCTATAATGGCTCAGTATTAATGAATATATTGAAATTCAACGATTTGAATCTATGTAGTATCGGAGAAATCAATGTACCTGAAAACGATGATAGTTTTGAAGAAATTATATTTACCGACATAAAGAAACGCTATTACAAAAAATGTATAGTGAAAGATGATTTGTTGGTTGGTGCGGTTTTAATGGGTGACAAAAATGAATTTGCCGAATTTAAAACCATGATAGAGAGTAAAATTGAAATGGCTGATAAGCGAGAAACCTTATTGAGAGGTTCATCTAATGACGAGCCTGTTCTTGGAAAATTAGTGTGTTCGTGTAGTCAAGTTGGAGCAGGTAATATTGAAGACACTATAGCAAAAGGTTGTACAGATTTTACAGAGTTATGCAGTAAAACTGGTGCTGGTTTAGGGTGCGGTAGTTGTAAAAGTGAAGTGCGTGAAATACTTATGAATTCTAAAGTTTTAGTGTAATGGAAGAACGCTATAGATTAATGATAAACGGCGGTGTATTATCACCAGGAGAGTTAAAATACATTTGTGAGGCTGCTGAAGGATTAGGTTTAGATGCTATTTCCTTTGGCTCACGACAAGACATTATTTTTCCTGAGAAAATAGATGAAAGCAAGTTTAGCCAGTTTGATAAAATTCAATTTGTAAAACCCAAGCGAGATGGTGTAGAAAATATTGCTTCATCATATGTTTCGGCCGAAATTTTATCAAATACGTCATGGTTAACAAGCGACCGTTATTTATATGTTTTAGAACAGTTTAAACATAAACCTAAATTAAGGATAAACGTTATAGATCCTAAACAACGTTTAGTGCCACTATTTACTGGCAATGTGAATTTTATAGCTTCAGAACATGATGATTATTGGTACTTATATTTGAGGCTTCCAGGTTGGGCTACAACCGAAATGTATCCTGCTCTAATCTACAGTTGGGATATGGATAAAATAGAATTGGCTATTGAAAATATTCTAATTGAGGAACCAGAAACAATCGAAACCGTTTTTGAGCTCGTTAATGATGCCGTAGATACAGATAATAGAACTGTTGATAAACCTCTCGAAGTTCCGTTTTACCCATTTCCGTATTATGAGGGTATGAATAGAATTGGTACCGACCGGTATTGGTTGGGATTGTATTGGAGAAATAATCGTTACGACCTACCATTTTTAAAAGCTATGTGCGATATGTGTTCTGAAAATAAGATAGGTAAGATATCAATCACACCTTGGAAATCTTTTATAATTAAAGGGATTCCACAAAGTGCTAAACTTCAATGGGAGAAGTTTCTTGGTAAGTTTGGAATTAATGTGCGGCATTCCATGTTAGAAATGAATTGGCATCTACCCGTAAATGATCAAGAGGCTTTAAATCTGAAAAAATATTTGGTTACTAATTTTGACCAAAATGATATTAGTACATATGGTTTAACATTTGGTATTACTAGTTTTGATAGTGATACCTATAATTTCACCTCCATAGTTATTGAAAAAAACAGACAGCCAGAAATTAAAGGCGATTTCAAAATAAGAGATACTTATAATCTATTATATGCAAAGAATTTCGATCCGAATACGCGAGAGTATATCATGCATGTTCAGGATGTTGATAAAGTTGAACTTCCAGGATTGCTTATGGAATTAAGTCAGTTGTATTTTGAGCAATTAGGGTCTGAAAAAGAAGAAGAGGAGAAGAAATCTTCAAGGAAAGAAACTACAGAAGAGGAAGTCTATCAATGTTCCGAATGTATGACAGTTTATAGTGAAGCTTATGGAGATATTACTCAAAACATTGCTCCTAATACATCTTTTGAGAAGCTTCCTGATACCTACGAATGCTCACTATGTGAAGCGCCCAAAAGTAGTTTTAAGAAGAAGGTTTTAGTAAAGGAAAAAGGCAGATCATAATTTGTCTGCCTTTATATTTATTCTTCTTATTAAAACTTTATAGTTTTTTTTAGATTTCCTTTTTTTATGTTGATTGAGTATTCTTTTTTCACCCCTTTATTCTTAGTGTATTCAATAATAAGCTTATTACTATCTATAGACCATCCCGAGTATTTTTTTATAACAAGCGCTCTTATGACATAAGGCATTTTTATGTTTTTATAAGTTTCTTTTGAAGAAACTATAATAGCATTATCATTATAAACTACAATTGCTTTGCATTGATTTTTTTCAAACATAACGAAGTATGTTGATTTTTCAGATTTAGCATATATGCTATTGGTTCTTAAATCAAAATTTAAAATCTCATTTTGTAATGCTTTAACAATTTTTGAAGTGCTATTAGAAGCGACATTTTTAAAATAGGTGTTAATGTTATTTGTTGTTTTGCTTTTAATAACAAGAGTGTTTTCAACATCATTTGGATGTAAAAAAGCAAGGTGACTTTGTTGTGCGTTGATATTGAAGTATGCCAATATCAAAATTGAAGTTAGCAATATTGTTTTCATAATATAATTATTAAAAGGTTGTTTGTTTTTTTATTTCGATTTTATAAGGTTTTGAACCCTTATACCAGCCAAATCCTAAAGGAAAAAAGGGTAGATCTTTTCTTATTTTGATGTCTTTTTTCATGATGCTTTATTTTTTTTGGGAATAGGAATAAACATTCGAGTTTTGGATTGATAATCTCTGTAAGTTTTACCAAATTCCTTTTTTAAATCTCGCTCTTCAAAGAGCGTTCCTATAATAAAATATGCTGTTAAACTAATAGCAAAAACAAAGTGTGTTACTGTCATATTTGGAGTTGCCCACAGGCCTACTATACCACCAAAATATAAAGGGTGGCGTACATATTTGTAAAACGAAACTACCTTAAAATTTAGATTTGTATAAGGTTTGTTATTCAGTTCTAAATACGTTTGGCGTAACCCGAATAAATCGAAATGGTTTATTAAAAATGTGCTAATTAATAGAACTGCCCAACCTGAAAAGAATAAAACATATATCAGATAATATAAAACACTTCCCGATTGTATTTTCCATATCTGTCCGCCCATAGGTGCCCATTCTAACACTAAAAGAACTAGTAGCAATCCAGAAACTAATACGAATGTGCTACGTTCAATAGGTTTTGGAAAATATTTTGCAAATACGGTTTTAAAAGATTGCCTCGCCATTATGCTGTGTTGCACGCCAAAAAGAGCAACTAAACCAGAGTTTTTGAGTAGGGCTAAATAAAATGGGAGGGTAGCGGTTTGGTCTATAGATATCTCAGGCACCAAATCACTTACGGATATTATCCATAATAATAAAGATGCAAACCCAATAAGGTAAGCCGCAATTGAATAAGAAAACATTAATACTTTTTTCATGACATATTGATTTTAAATGATATGCCAAAAGTATTCTGAAACGAGAGCTTAGAATTTTCTTAAAAGTTCAACTTTCTTTCTTAAAAGTTCAAATAAAAAAATGTGAATTTATGTTGCTAAATTGAGATTTCTGTACTGATTAGGAGGGTAGTTAAACTTTTGTTTAAAACTACTATTAAAATGAGATGTGTTTTTAAAACCACTTTCGTAACACACTTCATTGATATTTAATTCTGAATTTTGTAATAAAGTTTTCGCATAATCTAAGCGCATATTAGTTAACCATTTACCAGGTGTTTCATTAAAGTGTGCTTTAAAATCTCTTTTAAAGGTAGATAGACTTCTTCCACAAAGACGCGCGTATTCTTCCAATTGCAAATCATAATGAAAGTTTTTCATCATTATATCCTGTATGTTAGTTTTTTCAACTTGTCTTAGCGTATTAAAGAAGCTAACTAAGTTTTGATTTGCAGGATCGAGTGCGACGTTAAAGAGTAGTTCGTTAAATTTTATTTCAACTAATTCTCGTGGAATTTCACCACCCATATCAAAATAGTTAAAAACGGATAGAAAGAGAGAATTTAATGAATTAGTAACGTGTATAGGAAATATTTGATCGTAGTGTTTTTTTGGGCTTGTAGATTTTATAACTGAGGTATTGTTAGTTATAAAACGTCTTATAAAATCTTCAGTTATGAAAAAGAGAATTGTGCAATAGTCCTCTTCAAAATACTGTTTTGTGTTGTATATACCTTTTCTAATAAAAAGGGCATCTCCAGAATGCAATGGATAAGTTCTATTAACGGAAGTCCAATCTTTTTTACCACTAATAACATACGTCATAAACGGTGTGTCCGTCCATAATTTGAATTTTTCTACTTCAATAGGACATTTATACTCCACAAATAAATAGTCGTCACCAATTAATTTATTGTTTTTTGGATCGTTTTTAAAATATTTGAAAACATCAAGGGTCATACACAAATTTACTAAATAAATAGTTTAGCGTTATCCTCCAATAGTTATCATACTTCTATTATTGTTGTGAAGTTTAGGTTCCTGAAGTTTTTTCAAAGTGTCCATCCCACCACGAATTTTAAATTTTGCTTGTACTGCTTTTTCAATTATAGGTTCAATAGGTTTTCCTGAGCGGAGTGTGGTTAATAAGTCTGATTCAGTCGAAGAAAACAAACAGTTTTTTAATTGGCCGTTAGCAGTTAAACGTAGTCTGTTGCAGGAATCACAAAACGGATTTGTAACCGAACTAATAATAGCAAAAGAACCTTTATAACCTTTTATCTTGTAATTTTTAGAGGTGTCATTCGGAGCATCTTGTAGACGTTCTATTTCTCCTTCTGAAAAGGTTTCGTTTACATATTTCATGACTTCTGCATAAGACACCATTTTACTCATATCCCATTTATTACCATCAAAAGGCATGAATTCAATAAAGCGAACTGAAATTGGTAAGTCTCGAGTAAAGTTTATAAAATCTATGATTTCATTATCATTAAAGCCTTTTATTAAAACGGCATTCACTTTAACCGTAAACCCTTCTTTAACAAGTAATAAAATGTTATCATAAACTTTTTGAAATTCATGACGGCGCGTAATGTGTTTAAATTTTGAAGCATCCAATGAATCTAAACTCACATTTATTTTATTGACGCCGTTTGCTTTTAAAATATCGATAAACTTATCAATAATAACAGCGTTTGAAGTGATAGATAATTCCACAGGAAGCGTAGCGAGCTTCTCTAAAATTACGGGGATATCTTTTCTAATTAAAGGCTCTCCACCCGTTAACCTGATTTTGGTAACTCCATGATCTACAAAAGTTTTAGCGATTTCATAAATTTCCTCATAAGTCATTAAATGACTTTTAGGGGACAACTTTACGCCTTCTTCAGGCATGCAATATGTGCAACGTAAATTACAGCGCTCTATCAAGGAAATCCTTAAATAGGCGTGATCTCTACCATGAGAATCTTGTAATATGTTTTGTTGTTTATTCATTAATCGTGTCTAGCACCTTTTAAAATTCTAAAACTGTGTAATGCTGCTGGAAATATAGCGTCCATAGATTCCTTTGCGCCATTCGTTGAACCTGGTAAGGCTAAAACTAAAGTGTTTTCAATAGTACCAGCAATACTTCTTGAAAGCATCGCAAAAGGCATACGTTCTTGTCCGTAGCTTCTAATGGCTTCCTCAATGCCTGGTATGCGTCTGTCTAAAATGGGAAGAAGCGCTTCTGGAGTAACATCTCTTACTGATAATCCTGTGCCACCAGTAAAAATGACCATATCAATACCTTGTTGCTGGTAAGTTCTTGCTTTTTGCTGAATATCTTCAACTTCATCAGGAATTATAACATATTCAGAGATTTTTACATTACAACTTTCAAGTTTGCTAATTATAGCTTTTCCAGCTTTGTCTTCTTTATGACCAGCAGAAATAGTATCGCTACACACTACAACAGCAGCTGTTAAGTCTTTTCTGAAGGTATCATTGAAATCAGATTTTCCACCTTTCTTATTCAAAAGTTTAATGGCGTGTATTTCTATGCCTTTATCAATAGGTTTGAGCATATCATACATATTTAAAGCTACAACACTAGCACCATGCATCGCTTCAACTTCAACCCCTGTTTTGTAAATGGTTTTTACTGTAAATAAAACCGTAATTTCTAAACCATCAACTTTATATTCAATCCCTGTAAATTCAATAGGTAAAGGGTGGCAATCTGGCAAAATATCTGGCGTGCGTTTTACACCTAATAACCCTGCCGCTTTACTCATAGCGAATACATTGCCTTTAGGGACGGTATCGTTTTCAATGGCAGTAATCGTTTCTTGTTTACTGACCTTTACGACTGCTTGGGCTACTGCTGTTCGTAATGTGGTACTCTTATTTGTAATGTCTACCATTTTTCTAACTATTTACTTTCCATTGATGACTTTCATCTTCAAAAATTTCCTTTCCAAAAACAGGAACATCAACCTTTATAGCTTCAACTATAAACTCTAAAGCTTCAAAAACTACTTTTCGTCTTGGTGAGGACACAAACACAAAAAGACAAATTTCACCTGCTTTTACGGTGCCTAAGCTATGATAAATATGCATGCATGTTAAGTCGAATTTTTCAAAAGCTGATTCTCGTATCTCATGGAATTTTTGATTTGCCATATCTTCATAAGCAGTATATTCAATAGCGGAAACCGTTTTACCATCAATCTCATCTGCACGTACTTGTCCGAGGAAAATATTGTGCGCGCCGATACTAGTCTTGGTTTGATGTTTGTAAATAGAATTCCCTATAAATTCTGAAGTTATCGCTCCTTCTTTGAAAACGCTTTTCATTGGTTTTTTATCTTTCATTAGATAGTATTTTATTATGTTCTTTTAAATAATTGTTTATTTCTGAAGCACCTTGAGGTATACTAAAACAATTATTAATATTTAATCCTTGCAATACTTTTACGGCATGTTTACTGCGCATTCCAGATTTACAAAAAAGAGCTTTCTTTTTTGATAAATCAATTTTATGTAAACTAGTTTCTAATTCACTTAATGGAATATAGGTAACGTCTAAATTGTCTACTTTAGGTTGTTCGTGTAATTCTCTAACATCAATAAACTGAACGTTTTTTTCTGAAATCATCTCGGATATTGAAACTTCTATGACTTCGATTTCACAGCCTATATTGATTTGTTTATTCTCAAAACTATCTTGCTCATCTAAAACAGCTTGAAAACTAGTTTCGTTTCTGTTTATTTTTAAAGTTGAGGTTTGGGATGTCAAAGCATTATAGCAAAGCAATTTCCCTGAAAGCACATTACCAATACCTAAAATGAGTTTTAAAACTTCATTAGCTTGCATACTACCAATTATTCCTGGAAGCACTCCTAAAACACCAATATCAGAGCAATTCGGAACAGCGTCTTTTTGTGGCGGGTTAGGGAAGAGGCATCGGTAACTCGGTCCATTTTTATAATTGAAAACCGAAACCTGACCTTCAAATTTATAAATGGCCCCAAAGACTAGCGGTTTGTTTGTGATTACGCAGGCATCATTTACCAAATACCGTGTTTCAAAATTATCTGAACCATCAACTATGATATCGTATTGCCTAAAGAGGGTAATTGCGTTTTGATAGGTAAGCGGTTCTTGGTAAGCAATTATTGAAATATCACTATTTAAATCTTGTAAGCGTTCTTTTGCTGCAAGGGCTTTATTTTGGCCAAGCGACGACGTCCCAAAAAGTACCTGACGTTGTAAATTTGAAAGTTCAACCACATCAAAATCGATGATGCCGATGGTTCCAATGCCAGCAGCGGTAAGGTATTGCAACACAGGGCATCCTAAACCACCAGCACCAATAACCAAAATTCTGGCATTAGAAATCTTGTCTTGACCTTCTTGACCAATTTCTGATAGTATAATATGTCTGTTGTATCTATTCATTTGTTTTATCCTCCGGCAAATGGTGGCAATAAAGCGATTTCCGCTCCAGTTAATTCCGAGTCTAAATCCACTAACTCTTGATTTTGCGCTATTTGAAAATCTTTGTTTTTTAAATCTGAATATTTAGTATTCAGAAAACTTAAAAGCATTGAAACCTTGCCTTTAGAAACTTCTAATTGTTCCTCTTCTTTTTGAGTCACTTCTGCTATTTGTCCGAAATATTTAATCGTAATAAGCATCTTCAATTTGTTTAAATTCTTCTTTTGTATTCACATTTAATGTTGCATTTTGAAAGGCTTCATCTAAAACAACATTTTTATAGTTACAACCTTTTATTGCTACTCTCAATCGCCGTTCGCCCTGTTCTAAAAAGCTTTTGAATGTATCTTTAACAGTCTTTTTGTAAAGCGCAATTAGAGGCATAGATTTACCATTACTTTCAACTTGGATAATATCAGAAGTATCTTCGATAGCATTCGTTAATAATTGTAGTACTTCAGAAGTTATCAGTGGAATATCGCAACTTAAAACCAAATTAAGTTCAGTTTTTGAAGCTTCTAATCCTGAATAAATACCAGAAACAGGACCTGCGTCTTTGGTAATATCTGTTATACGTTTTAATCCGAAAGCATCATATTCTGGGGTATCTGAAACAATAATGATTTCAGAAACTAAAGGTTTTAAAGCATCAATACTATATTGAATAAATGTCTTGTCATTCAACATTAATAACCCTTTGTCAGAACCCATTCTGGAACTTTTTCCTCCAGCTAAAATAATGCCTGTTATGTCGGTTTTATCTATCATTTAGGTGAAAAATAATTTAGCACAAGCTATAATTAATACAAAAGCCAATATGTATCTAAGACGCTGATTATTGATTTTTTTACTGCCATAATAGCCACCTAGAACACCACCAATAAGTGCAATAGCTACTAGCACAAAAGCGCCTTTTTCAATAGATACGCCACTACTCAATTGCCCAACTAAAGCTGCTGCTGAATTCACCCAAATAAACAACGCAGAAACCGCTGCCGCTTCTTTCATCTTACCCCAATGTAGTAGCAGGATTACTGGTGTTAAAATTATACCGCCACCAATACCAATAAGTCCTGAAAAGAAACCAATGATGCCACCAACAATTAATCCTTGCCACAGTTTAACTTGTTTTGTATTATCATTTTCTTTTCCAAACACATTTAGCATTTTAAGAATAGCGAAGATTAATAAAACGGCTAAAATCTTTTTATAAATAGAAGCATCAACTTCAATTGTGCCCCCTAAATAAGCCAACGGAATAGAAGCTATGGCGAATGAGATAAATAGTTTTTTATTGAAATGCCCTGCTTTAAAATAGTAGTAGAACGAAATTCCAGCAACAAAGATATTGAGTAATAACGCCGTAGGCTTCATACTTTCTGGAGCAAATGAAAACAAAGCCATTAAAGCTAAATACCCGCTTGCACCTCCGTGTCCTACGCTTGAGTATAAAAATGATACTACAGGTAGAATGATTAAAAAAAGATATATGTTTTCGGTTTGTAGCATAAAAGTTAAAAGTACTTAGAGTGCCTAAAGTATTTAAAGTTATAAGTGTCTGGTCGAGCGCAGTCGAGACCTCCATTAGTATTGCGTTTTCTTAAACCTCTCGACTGCGCTCGAGGGGACAATAGTGTTTATAAGCGTTCAATTTTCGCTAATTCTTCATCCAAAAACGCCCAACAATTCTTATTAATTTCATCAAAGACTTTAACTAAAGATTTTCCATAGTCTGTTAGTTCTGCGCCACCTCCACCTTTCCCTCCAATACTGTTTATGGTTACTGGTTTTTTAGCCGATTTGTTAACAGAATCTAAAAGTTGCCACGCTTTTTTATACGAGATATTTAGTGATTTCGCAGCTTTAGAAAGCGATCCAGTGTCGTCAATAGCTTTAAGCAAATGCACACGGCCTTCTCCTAGAAGCACATTGTCTTCCGATTCAATCCAAATGCGACTTTTAATTTTATAACCCATAACTCTTAATTATTGTGGCAATACTATCACTTCTAATGTATCACCAATATTAATAGTGCTTAAATCTTCAGGTGCAAAAACTAAAACGTTCGATAGCGCAAAAGTTTGTAACATTGATGAGTTTTGTCCATCCAAGATTTCAACTTCACCATCTTCATAAATACCTTTTAAAAATTGAGGTCTATCACCTTTCTTTATAAAGCCATTTATAGCTTTAGCTTTTATTCTTGGTAATTCTAAATCTTTACGATTCATCATTTGTTGCAAAGCGATGTACACATACACATAAAAGCAAGATAAAGCTGCGGCAGGATTCCCGGGAAGCGCAAATACCTGTGTGTGTTCTTTTTTGCCATAGAATAAAGGTTTTCCAGGTTTTTGCTTTACTTTATAAAAGAGTTCTTCAACTTGTAATTCTCTTAAAGCTTTACCAACAAAATCATAGTCTCCTACAGAAATACCACCCGTAATTAACACCAAATCATTATTGTCTAAAGCATCGCTAAGCGTCTCAATAGTTTTACTATAATCGTCTTCAACTTTATAAAGAGTGACATCGTAAAACTTTAGATTGTATAATGCACTCAATAGCATTTTCGAATTGCTTTCATAGATTTTCCCATAAGGCAATTCTTGTCCAGCTTCTATCAATTCATTTCCTGTGGTAACAATCGCGATATTTGGCTTTTTAAACACAGAAACCTCAGTGATACCTAGAGAAATTAAGTACCCAATGGCAGCAGGAGTCAACTTAGTACCTTTTTTTAAAGCAATAGCTCCAGCTTTTACCTGTTCACCTAAAGGGCGAATATTATGCTCTAATGGAATCTGTTCAGAAATAGTAATGGTTTCACCATCAACAGCCACTTTTTCTTGCATCATAATGGCATTTGCCGATTCAGGAACAGGTGCGCCTGTAAATATTCTAACAGCTTCTCCTTTATTTAGTTGAGGTTCATGTCCATCACCAGCTTTAACTTCTCCAATTAGTTTATAAGATAGGTTGTCATTTAAATTTAAAGCATACCCGTCCATAGCTGATTGTCTAAAAGGAGGCATGTTTATCGGCGATAAAATATCCTCAAACAGTTCATATCCTCCAGCTTTTTCAACCTTTTTAATAGTCGATTGTAGTAACGGTTTACCGTTTTGTTTTACATTAGAAATAGCTTCAGAAATGGAAATCATTTGAAATTTTCGTTATATCCAAACAAATATAACGATTTCATGATTTTTGGCAGAAATGAAACTGCGATATTTTATAAATTAATATGAAAACAAAAATATTGAGATTAAAAAATTCAGATATTCAAATTTATACATCATAGATTTTATCAACCTCATAAAAATACGTAAAAACGATAAAAACTAAGTATTATTACTTATTTTTGAATTATAACACTGAACACATGCCCGCAGTCGCCATGTCTACAAATACAAGATTTCGTTCCTTACAAGATACGTCGTGTGCGTCATGCGATAACTCAAATTGTATAGTAAATAGAAACCTTCCCATTCTAGAAAATTCTACTTTAGTAGAAAACAAAAGCACGTTGCGTTGTAAAAAAGGGCAACAGTTTATTATGGAGGGTGCTCCAGTAAACGGACTCTTCTTTATTCTAAAGGGTACGGTTAAGGTGATTCGCACTGGAATTAACGGACGTGAACAAATCGTGCGTTTCGCCAAAGAAGGCGAAATTATCGGGCACCGCGGTTTCGGTACAGAAGAGTATTATTCCATTGGTGCTATAGCGCTTCAAGATACTGTGTTGTGCTATTTTTCTAAGGAAAACTTGCAAGAAACGTTGCTAGACAATCCCAAGTTTGCCTTTGATATGATGTTGTTTTATGCTAACGAACTTAACCGTAGCGAAAACAAAGTGAAATCTATTTCTCAAATGACGGTTCGAGAACGTGTCATCGATTCCTTATTATATATACACAGAAAGTTTGGTGACTTAAATGGGTTTCTTAATCTTCCTTTAAGTAGAAGAGAATATGCAGATTATGCTGGTACAACGGAGGAACAAGTCATTCGTGTGTTTTCAGCTTTAAAAAAGGAAAAACTGATTTCTGCCCAGGGAAAGAAGATTGGCATCAACAATATTCAATCACTTAAAAAAGAAATTAACGACCACAATTATTTCTTAGATAGTTAATCATACTTAGTTTTTTACTGTAAATACAACCGATTTAACGATTTCCTGCGTTTTATCAGGTTCTAATGTGTCGAAAAAGACCATTTTCAACTGTCCTATTTCATAATTAGTTAGCTGTATAGATTCTAAATTTGTCTCCAGTAAGTATTAATACTTAATTTTTTAGAAGAACAGACTAAAACTTAATAATTATGGAAGCAACAACAGTAACTCTTGTACAAGAATCATTTGAAAAAGTAAAACCTATCGCCCCACAAGCGGCAGAGATTTTTTATGCTAAACTGTTTGAGCTAGATCCAAATCTTAAGCCATTGTTTCCAACGGATAAAGAAGGAGCTATGGTAGAGCAAGGCAATAAATTAATGACCATGCTTGCAGCAGCCGTTGCTGGATTAAGCAATTTAGATGCTTTAATACCAGTGTTAAAAGGATTAGGACAGCGTCATGTAGAATATAAAGTAGAACCTTCACATTACAATACCGTAGGTGCAGCCTTATTGGGAACGCTAGAGGCTGGATTAGGAGATGAATTCACGCCAGAAGTTAAAACCGCTTGGGCAGATGTTTATGGTGTAATGTCTAGCGTAATGATTGAAGCATCTTACTAACAATTTAAAAACTCAAATTATGAAATCTATTATTAAACTATTATGGGCCTCGGCTTTTGTGTTGGTGTTAAACTCTTGTGGCGGTGTGCCAGAAGAAAAAACTGCAGTAGCTGGCGAAGAAAAGGTATTTGCTGTTGAAGAAGTACTAGAAATGGTAGCTAAAGAAAATGACGTTACCAGAACATTATATACCAAAGCTATTGTTGGTGGAGGTAAAAAACAAGGTATGAAGTTTGACGAAGATTGGAGAAAAGATGATGTAGAAGCAGGACCACTACCAGCATTATTCCTTAGAGGTGTGGCCACAAGCATTAGAAAAAGTCCAGTACCACTTGGGTTGTACCTTGGTTCTGATTTTCCAGTAAATGCTGCTAACAAGTTTGAAGGTAAGCAAGCAGAGTTATTCACTCAAATTAAAGAAGATCAAAAACCTCAATTTTTCTACGATGAAGATCAAAAGTTGCACACGGCTATGTTTGCAGATTTAGCAAGTGCGGGTGCCTGTGTATCTTGTCATAACGACCATCCACAAACCTCTAAAACAGATTGGAAATTAGGAGACGTTATGGGTGCTACAACATGGCAATATCCAAAGGATTCTTTAACCTATAAAGAAACCGTTGCGGTTTTAAACTCTTATGCAAAAGGAACTGTAGATATTTATATGGAATATTTAGATGAAATAGAAGCTTTTAAAGAAAGCGAAAAACCAGAAATTGGTAATAAATGGCCAGCAGAAGGAAACTACCTTCCAACACCAGAAGTGTTCTTAGACAGTGTACGTAAACTGTCTTCTTATGAAACTATGAAACACTTGGTGGCAGCCAAATAAGATTTGTTTAGTGTTAAGAATTGCAATCTTGCTTAGGCTTCCTAAAATCCTAAGCGGATTGCAATTACTTTAATTAATTCTTTTTCTATGGTTCTCAGTAAAAATAAATCCACCATTGTAGGTTTGGTATTGCTTTTTGCCTTTCTTATCCAGTTCTTCTTAAAGCTAGAATGGGGTTGGTTACACAATTTACAGGAAGGCGAAATGTATAAGCGCTGGTCTGGGTTGTTCTTAGCAATTTTCATTTTATTTCAATGGGTATTGTCGTTAACTAGAACCGTAAAAAAATGGAAAAAGCACGCAATGAAAATGCAAGTCATCCATAAGTGGGTGGGGGCTTTAAGCCCTATTTTCTTTTACATACATAGTATAGGCATGGGCTATGGCTACTTGCTATTGTTGTCCTATATCTTTTTTGCAAATACGTTATTAGGGTATTTCAATTTAGATGTATTAAAGAATAATAGCGACGCATTATTTAAAGGATGGATGATAACTCATGTGGCATTATCGCTAGTAGTGTCCATCATGATGCTATTTCATATTTCAATGGTATTTTATTATAAATAGAGGTTAACATGAAGCTACTCGTAAAAGACATCATAAAAGAAACCGAAGATGCCATGACTATCTGTCTTAAAAATGGTAACCTTTTCAAAAAGTTTAAATACAGACCAGGGCAATTTTTAACCATTAACGTGCCTATTGATGGGGTGGTTCAAAAACGCGCCTATTCCTTTAGTAGCAATCCGTATACAGATAAAGACCTTAAAATCACCATAAAACGTGTTGAAAAGGGATTGGTTTCTAATTATGTGCACGACCATTTAAAAGTAGGCGATAAATTAGAAGTCGACGATCCTGCAGGGTCGTTTTATGTAGAGCCACAAAAGAACAACAAAAAACAATATGTATTATTTGCAGGCGGTAGTGGTGTTACGCCTATGTTTTCTATTGCAAAATCGGTTTTAACAGAAGAACCTAGCTCCAGTGTGTTACTCATTTACGCCAACCAAACTATGGAATCTATCATATTCCATGAAGAGATAAAAGCACTGTCAGAAGCTTATCCAGACACCTTTAAGATAGAACACATTATCTCTGGGAATAAAACCTATAAAGCTAATTATCATCCTGGGTTAGCAACAAAAACATTGATAGACCGTGTCATGATTAAACACGATATCACTTATGAAGACAACCACGTCTATATGATTTGCGGACCATTCGGTTACATGGAAAAAATAAAAGAAGTGTTAGGTGATAATGGCATCACCCGTGAAAAAATAAAAATTGAAGTCTTTAAAAGTCCGGTGGTTAAAGTTACGGGTAAAAACCTGCTAGCCGATGTTACGTTAAAGCATAATGGCGAAGAATATAACTTTAAGGTAAGAGGTGATAAATCCATTTTAAACCAAGCCATGTCCGAGAATATCGTCATTCCCTATTCCTGCAGATCGGGCATGTGTTCTACCTGTAAAGGCACATGTGTAGAAGGCGAAGTACAAATGACGGAAGGTCATATCCTTCCAGAAAACGAGGTAGAAAGCGGTGGCATTCTCACCTGTGTCACCTATCCCGTAAGCGAAAAAGTAGTCATCGAAATATAAATTAAATTATGTTCAAGGTAAGTCCGTTACGAAAAAGACAAGTTATAGGAGGTATTATTGGTGTAGTGCTCGGGGTGTCCTTGTTCTATATTTTCACGCTCGATGCTACTGAAGATTACGTATCCATTGGTCCTATGAATACTGGGCACGAAGATTTAAACTGTTTTGCATGTCATGCCGATGCTAAGGGCAATTTATTGCAGCAAGTACAATCTAATTTTTCCCATGCAGTAGGTGCGCGCGAAAATGGGGTAGACTTCGGTACGCAAGACGTCACGGTAGACAATTGCCTGCAATGTCACGACCGCCCAAACGATAGGCATCCTGTCTATCGTTTTTCAGAGCCCCGATTTAAAGACGCCGTAAAAAACATTGATGCCACCACCTGTATCACCTGCCATACCGAGCATGAGGAAGAACGTGTTTCGGTGGCGAGTATCAATTACTGTATGAACTGCCATCAGGATTTGGTAGTAGAAAACGATCCCGTAGATATCCCTCACGATGTATTAATCGCCAAAGAAGAGTGGTTTACCTGCATACAATGTCACGATTTCCATGGTAACCACAGATACGAGGTACCCGAAAAAATGAGCGATACCATACCTATGCACGCCATACAAGCCTATTTCGATGGTGGCGAAGACCCTTACGGTACCAATAAAAAGTACATCGCCCTATCTCAAGAAGAGTGGTTGAAGACCTTAGAAGACTAGCGTTTTAATTATTTGGGCGTTACCCACAAGGGGTCGGGCTTTCGGCAGTCGCTCCTTCCTGCGTCAGGGAGCTTCAACAAATGCCTCAATCCCTAACGCGGGTGTACTTGCCAGCATCATTGCGAGGAGTTTAACACGCGGCAATCTAGCATTTCTCTTTCATTACCCAAGATTACGTTGTAACTCGTACTTCACTTTTTGTAATGCCATTTTTGTTGAAAACTACTTACAAGTACGTATTGATTTTATCGTAGGAAAAGTCGAACTTTGCTTATCGAACGATATAGTTCATTAAAAACGGAACCATATCTAACCGTTGTATGCCATTTAAAAAAGAACATGAATAGGACAATATTAAGTTTAGCATTATTAAAAGTCAATTGGTCAAAAGGAGTCGATTACATAGACTGTTTTCTACCTATATTAATTAGTACAATAATTGCTAAAAATACTAAAACCATTGACATTAAAGATGTTTCTGTCTTTAAAGCTAACATATTGAAAGAATATGGACTAGAGATACCTAGTTCCGCATTGATAACTATTTTAAACAGAGCAAAAAAAAGAGACTATTTCAAAGTAGAAAATGGAATTTACCATGTTAATCAAGACAAAATAAATATAGACGACAATTCAAAAGTTCGTTCGGAGATTAATAGGGCGTATAATTACGTAATTAAAGAAATTCAAAAATTTATTACAAAAAATGCACCAGAAGGTATAGATTTTACTGAAGATGAAATTTCCGAAGGGTTACTTGCTTTTTTAAAAAAACATGATGCAGACATTTCATTTGGTGCAGAAAATCTGTCTATTCTGCCAAAAGTTGAGGCACCTGAAAAATTAAGGTACTTGATTTGCTGGTTTGTTGTAGAGAATTGGGAATCTGACCCTATTCTAGTTAATTACTTAAAAGACATTTCTATTGGTCATGCATTAAGTTCTCTAATACTTTATGATGAATTTAGTCCATTTAAAGGGAAATTAGAAAATCTTGATGTTTATCTTGATACACCATTTATTTTAAGTCTTTTGGGCATAAATGGCGAGCAACGAACATTACTTTCCGAAGAAATACTAAATCAATTAAAAAATGATAAGGCGAATGTATATATACTACAAACAACAATCAATGAGGTTTTAAATAATCTTGATAGTTGTAAAAACACTTTAAAAAAGGGGAATGGTATATCACAATCTCTGTCTGTTCGAATGTGTATAGAAAACAACATTAGAGTTGAGGATATAGAGCAACTTATGGCTGACTTTACCTTTAAAATGGAGAGTTTAGGGATTTCTGAAAATCAAGTTCCAGATTATGAAGACTATGACCTTGTTATCGATGAAGAAGAACTTTTTGACACAATAATTGAATCTTACGAAAAGGTAAACAGAGGAGATAAAAAATTAAGAAGTATTGAAAAAATAAAAGCCTCTTTACCTGACCATGTCGAAAGGACAATACGAAGGGATGTAAAGGTTTTATCAGGTATCTATCGTTTTAGAAAGGGAAAAATTCCAGTAAGTATCAAAGATTCCAAAGCCATTTTTGTAACAACCAGTTCTGCACTTGCATTCGCGAGTAGAATGTTCGAAAACAGACTAAATAAAAGAAACAATGCTATACCTTCATGCTTTACGGATATATTCCTGTCTACATTAATTTGGATACAAAACCCTGTTTTAGCCGACCAAATAAACAAAAAGCGTATTCTTTCGGATTGCTATGCAGGTATAAGCCCATCAGAAGAATTAATTAAACAGTACGAAACAGAACTTAAAAAACTCAAAGAAAGAGGTAGGCTTAATAGCTCAACATACTTAACATTAAGAACCCATCACGTTGCTATTCAAATGCTATCTACTAAAAGTCTTGGAGATCCTGAACTGTTTAGTGGCGAGTCTACCGCTCAACTTGTTAATCAATTTTTAGATAGACTTACAGAGGAAGAAAGAACTAAAAGAATTGAAGTAGAAAGTATTAATGTATCGTTGCAAACGCAGAAAGAACAATTAGAAAATTCAATATCAGAAAGACAGGAGAGACTAGATAGAAGAGCGGAAAAACTAGGTGTCAAAATATCAAATTTTGTATTATGGATATTCTACTTATTGATTTTTGCTTGTTTATTTATAGGTGTTGCCTCATTTATTTTTAAATCAATATCATTAACATCTCAAATTATATCTTTTTCAATTTTGGCTCTATTAACTATATTCGGATTTAGTCATCAATTTTCAGCAGATTCAATTAGAAAACCTGTATTAAGATATGTTAAACAGAAATATTTGAACTTTCTTGAAAAATAAAAATTGGCATACAACAACGACTATAGTTCATTACGACTGAATTCCTAATCGGAATTTCAAGTCTTTTTGCTATATTTATGGTTACTACGGAATGATACTCGCGTACCATTCAGTAACGAAGCAAAAGCCAAAACCAATAAGCGTATCACCAAAAAAACATACTATAAATTCAAACTTTATTCATCAAAGGCCTCGTATTATATTTTACTGGTTAATAAAACTACGTAGTTTTCCCTAAAACCCTCCATTCCCTGTTCAATATTTCCCTTTTTCACTAAAACAATACGTAAAATGTTATTAACAATAGCATGTTTATACGTAGTATGTTACGTAAATATTTCCGCACTCAAATATATTTTAATAACCTAAAAATCAATAATATAAAATAAAAACCTGTGTTTTATCAGGTTTACTTATGTGTAAAAAGAGGTGTGTTTATGGGGATTAACATGGGTGGTAATTACAGCTACTTATATATTTGTCAAAAAAATAAGTATTTATACTTAGTTAATTAAAAAACACGTAACATGAAATCTCTATTAAAACGCACATCTTGGATTTTACCCGTAGCAGTTCTACTATTTGCTTGTGGTGGAGAAAAGAAAAAAGAAACTGTTGTAGCTGAAGCTACTCCAGCAAGTACTACAAAAACATTAGAAATTGAAAAGCCACAGTTAACCTTTGGTTTTATCAAATTAACAGATATGGCACCTTTAGCAATCGCTAAAGAAAAAGGCTTCTTTGAAGATGAAGGCTTATTTGTGTCTGTTGAAGCACAATCTAACTGGAAAAACGTATTAGACCGTGTTATTGATGGTCAGTTAGACGGGTCGCACATGTTAGCGGGTCAGCCAATTGCTGCAGGTGCAGGTTTTGGTCGTCAAGCAGAATTGGTAACACCATTTTCAATGGACTTAAATGGTAACGGTATTACGGTTTCAAATGATGTTTGGAGCAAAATGAAGCCAAATGTACCAAAAGGTGCTGATGGTAAGCCAATTCACCCAATAAAAGCTGAGGCATTAAAGCCTGTAATTGATGAGTACAAAAACTCTGGTAAAGCGTTTAAAATGGGTATGGTATTCCCTGTATCTACACACAACTACGAAATAAGATATTGGTTAGCCGCAGCTGGCATCCATCCAGGGATGTACACTGCCGATAACGTACAAGGACAAATTGATGCTGAGGTATTATTATCTGTAACGCCTCCACCACAAATGCCTGCAACACTTGAAGCTGGAACTATTTACGGGTATTGTGTGGGCGAGCCTTGGAACCAACAAGCAGTATTTAAAGGTATTGGTGTGCCTGTAACAACAAACTATGACATCTGGAAAAACAACCCAGAGAAAGTATTTGTAATGACTAAGAAATTTGTGGATGAAAACCCTAACACTGCCATTGCTGTAACTAAAGCATTAATTAGAGCTGGTAAATGGTTGGACGAGCCAGGAAATAGAGCTGAAGCTGTAAAAATCTTATCTATGTCTCAATACGTAGGTGCTGATGAGGCTGTATTGGCAAACTCTATGACGGGTACGTTTGAATTTGAAAAAGGTGATAAAAGAGAGATGCCAGACTTTAACGTATTCTATAAGTACAATGCGACATATCCATTCTACTCTGATGGTATTTGGTTCTTAACACAAATGAGACGTTGGGGACAAATTCCTGAGTCTAAGCCAGCTGATTGGTACGCATCAACAATCAAAGATATTTACAGACCTGATATTTGGACAAAAGCTGCTAAACTTTTGGTTGAAGAAGGTAATATTCCAGCAAGTGATATTCCTGCAACTGATGGTTATAAGCCCGCAACTGCAGACTTTATTGACGGCACGACCTACGATGCAAAAGACCCTATTGGATACATCAACAGTTTTAAAATTGGTAACAAAGAGAAGGCTGTACAGTAAAACACTATAACACCAACACCCTGTCATTCTGAGCTTGTTTCAGAATCCAGTTGAAGTTGAGATACTGAAACTAGTTCAGCATGACAAAATAAATATCATGTCAGTTCGATTGTTTTTGAACCTTGAGAAATCGTAACGAGAACATTTAGGAAGAACGTAAGTTCTCGATACATCACGCTTAGGGCGTGACACTCGAACTGACAATAGTATCAAAACACACACACTAAACACATAATTAAATTAAAGAATCATGAAGCAGAGTTTAACACTAGGAAAAGTAACCAAATTTATAGGGTTGGGTTTTTTAAGCTCGTTTAAAGATCTATTTACCGGGAAGCTGGAAAAGGAAGATTTTAAAGCCTTTTTACGAAAAGTCATTGTACCTATTGCTTCCGTTTTATTATTTATTGGGTTATGGCATTTGGGCGCTAAGTCGCTTTATAATGTTGAAGCCGAATTTAGAATAGAAAAAGCACTAAACGAACAGGGACAAGTTGCTGCTGATGAAATGGCGGCTTGTATTGCTTCTGGAGATATTAGTTGTCAACCAAATACATTGCCATCGCCTTCACAAGTTTGGGCATCGTTTCAGTCGTTGTTAAAAGATCATGCTTTGATTAGCGCGGATAAAGCTGCTTTTATTGAAAAAACGGCTGCTTTAAACGAAAAACGAATAGCTGAAGGTAAGGACGCCATTGTTTACACGGGTAGACCATCGTTTGTGGATCAAATCTTTAGAAGTTTAAAAACAGTATTCGCTGGATTCTTTTTAGCCTTACTAATTGCTGTGCCTCTTGGTATTTTTATAGGATTAAGTCCAACATTGAAAAGTGCGTTTAACTGGTTTATTCAAATTTTTAAACCTGTATCGCCAGTGGTTTGGTACTTATTAGTGTTTATGATTGTAAAAACATTATTGATAGATTCTAGTGAAGATAGCTCATTTTCAATTTCGTTTATCGCTGTTGGCTTATGTTCTATGTGGGCCACATTGGTAAACACATCCATGGGTGTGTCGTCGGTAGATAAAGATTACATCAACGTTGCTAAGGTGTTGAAACTTGGGAATTTTCAAAAGGTATTTAAAGTGGTGTTACCATCGTCTTTACCTTTAATTTTTACGGGTTTAAAAATTACTTTATCTGTAGCGTGGATGGTGTTGATTGCTATTGAACTTTTAGCACAAAGTCCTGGTTTAGGATTGTTTGTTTGGGAGGAATTCCAAAACGGTGCAAACGACTCGAACGCAAAAATTATAGTTGCCATGTTTGTGATTGGTATCATAGGTTTCTTATTAGACCGCTTGATGTTATCGATACAAAACTGGGTGTCTTTTGAAAAAACAGATGCGATATAAATGAATCTAAGGGTCTTCAGCGTTAGGGATTGAACGGCATGTTGGAGCTCCTCGCAGAGAGCGACTAGTGAAAGCCCGACCCTTGTGGTAACGCCCAAATAAAACAAAAGATTATGGCATACTTAGAATTAAAAAATATATACAAAACCTACGGAAATGACGAGAACGCTACCGAGGTACTATCTAACATTAATTTGGAGATAGAAGAGGGTGAGTTTGTTGCGATTGTAGGGTTTACAGGAAGTGGAAAGACGACGTTGGTAAACTTGATAAATGGATTGCTGGAGCCTACAAAAGGTGAGGTGTTGTTTAAAGGTGAACCGGTTGTAGGAACGAGTCATGAACGCGGGGTGATTTTTCAGAATTACTCCTTATTACCATGGTTAACTGTGGGGCAGAATGTGTATATGGCGGTGAAAGAGGCTTTCCCGAAGAAGAGCAAAAAAGAGTTGAACGCTATTGTTGCGGATTATGTGGATATGGTAGGTTTAACGCCTGCGATTAATAAAAGACCGAAAGAATTATCGGGTGGTATGCGCCAGCGTGTGTCTGTAGCGAGAGCTTTATCTATGAAGCCAGAGATGATTATTATGGATGAGCCTTTAGGAGCGCTAGATGCTTTAACACGTGGCACATTGCAGGATGAAATTTTGAACATCTGGGGAAAAGATAAGCGTACCGCGTTGTTGATTACCAATGATGTGGATGAAGGGATTTATATGGCAGATCGTATCATTCCTTTACGTCCGGGACCAAATGCAACGTTGGGGCCTGAGTTTAAGATTGATATTGAGCGTCCGCGTGATAAAACTTTAATGAACGACAACCCAAACTATAAAAAAACCAGAAATGCTATTATTGAGTATTTGATGGATATTGGGGAGGAGCGTAAGTCGCAAGCTTCGGAAGAATTTGTACTTCCGGATTTAGCACCAAAAGATTTTGTTAACCAATTTAAATAAGCATCGAGATGAGTACTATTATAACAGACACAGCTAAACCAACGGCACATAATGGCATTTTTCCTTCTAATGAAGTGATGCTTGATTTAAAGGATTTGAAGAAAGTGTACCCAACGCCAAAAGGAGACTATGTGGTTTTGGAGCACTTGAATCTTCAAATTAGAAAAGAGGAATTCGTAACCATTATTGGGCATTCAGGATGTGGAAAAACCACTATGTTGTCTATGATTGCGGGATTGAATCCGATTTCTGGAGGAAACATCTCCGTATTAGGAAAGCATATTAAAGGCCCAGGACCAGATAGAGGTGTTATTTTTCAAGCACCAAGTTTAATGCCTTGGATGACGGCTTTACAGAATGTAATGTTGGGTGTAAACCAAGTATTTCCTCATGCTACAAAAGGGCAACGCAATGATATCGCAAAATACTACTTGCAAAAGGTAGGTTTAGAAGATGCATTTAATAAGCGCGCTTCTGATTTATCTCAAGGAATGCAACAGCGTGTGGGTATCGCTAGAGCATTTGCAATAAAGCCAAAAGTGTTGTTACTAGATGAGCCTTTTGGTATGTTAGATTCGTTAACACGAGGCGAATTACAGGATATTTTAATAGAGATCTGGAATAAAGAAAAAATTACGGCGGTAATGATTACCCACGATGTGGATGAAGCGATATTTTTAGCAGACCGTGTAGTGATGATGACCAGCGGCCCCAGAGCAAAAATTGGTGATGTTCTGGATATTGAATTTGAAAGACCAAGAACAAGAAAAGCCGTGTTAGAACACGACGATTATTATAAATATAGAAAACATCTAATAGACTTTTTAGAGCACTAGAAAAGTAAACACTAAGCAAATTAATTATTAAACAACGAAAGTTTGTGGAACCTAACACATTCCATAAGCCTAGGAAAAGTACAACCTAAAAAAACAGAAACAATTAATTAAAAACTCAAACAGAAATTAAACGTTAAAAACAAGTACAAAATGAGAAAGCAATATGTTTTAATAGGCTTGATGGCATTGATGGTTCAATTTGCACAAGCACAGTTTACCCTAGAAGGGGAATTTAGACCACGTTCAGAATATTTCGGAAACGGAGGTAATTTTACAGGAGGCACTTTTCCTGCACAAACAGCTACAGATGCTGATGAAGGCTTTTTAAGAACAACGGTAAGAGCAGCATTAAAAGCTAAATACGTATCAGAAACGTACACAGTGTTTACTAGTTTTCAAGAAGTGTTTGCTTTTGGTGACAGACCACAAATTGCAACAAATGGAAATGGAAACTTTAGAGTACAAGAGGCTTGGGCAGATTTAAAGTTAGGCGCATCTTCTAGTTTAAAATTAGGACGTCAGCCGTTATCTTATGACGATCAAAGAATTCTAGGTGGTCTAGGATGGGCGCAACAAGCACGTACGCATGATGCGGCTGTTTACAAATACAAGAAAAATAAATTGAGCTTAGATATTGGTGGTGCGTTAAACACAACAGTAGATGAGGTTTACAATACTTCAGCGTTATTTTCTTATAGAGATATGGTATTTGTACGAGCAAATAGTAAAGGTGAAAAATTTAATATTTCATTTTTAGGTTTGGTAAATACCTTTCAAGATTCTAATGTAGATGGGTCTAATAAATCTAGCTTAATTACAGCAGGTTTACACGCAGATTATAAATTAGGAGGTGTAACGTTAACGTCTAACTTGTTTATTCAAGAAGGAGAGCGAATTGGCGGTGTTGATGTTAAAGGCGCATACTTAGCTAGTTTAGCTGCTGCTTTTAAATTAACTGATAAAAGTTCCCTTATTGCCACAGTAGAACGTATTTCTGGGAGAAATAGTGAGTCTGCTGCATTCTTCCCATTATATGGTACAAACCATGCATTCAACGGCTTAATTGATAGATTTTACGTGGGGAACCATGGAAACGCTGGAGGGCTAAATGATTTTCAATTAGCATATAAGACCAAAATTTCTGGTGTAGCACTTACTGTTGCAGGACACTACTTTACTGAGCAATCTGACCTTGACGGTATGGGTAACGATTTAGGATCTGAAATTGATATTGTATTAGCTAAGAAATTTAAAGAATTCACATTAGTTGGTGGTTATTCTCACTTCTTTGAGCCAAGTGATGTTGCTGATATTCCAGGAGTAAAAGACACTCAAAACTGGGCTTGGGCAATGTTAGTGATTAAGCCTAAATTTTTAAATACAGCAAAGTAAATATATAATGTTATGAAAATGAATTGGAAATAATTTTCATAATACAAAGTGTTAATTAGTTTGATATTCCAATTTATGAATCCCGCTTTTGGCGGGATTCTTTTTTCCCAAAAAACTTAAACTAACCCAAAAGCATACTTAGCTCATTCAAATGTCAACCAGAATAAAACTAAATAGTCTACAATATTTCTTATTTTTAGATTCGGGATAACAATAAAATTTAAGTATTATGAAAACAAATTTTAGTATCTCGATTAGTAACCCGTGCTCAGAGCAATTCGGTACGTTTGAACAAACAACAACTGGAGGCTTCTGTAATTTATGTGAAAAAGAAGTGATTGATTTCAGGCAAATGTCTGATAAAGCATTACTAGATTATTTACAGCGAAAAAAAGAAAATACCTGTGGTGTATTTACATCATCTCAATTAAAAAGAACTATGGAACCTCAAAAATTAAAACGAAACAAATTCGCGTTTTTAAGAGTTGCTGCTCTTGCGATTTTTTCATTATTATCATTACACTCTATTCAGGCTCAAGAGGCATCTTCAACTAAAAGCGTACAGAAAGAAGTGGTGCAAGATAATTTGTTAAGCGGTGTTGTTTCAGATGAATCTGGTCCGCTTGCAGGCGCAAATATTTTATTGAAAGGCACGCGAATTGGAGCAACGGCTGATTTTGATGGTAAGTTTAAATTTCCGCGAGTATTAAAAGAAGGTGATGTACTCTTGGTGAGTTATATTGGTTATGAAACCCAAAAATTTGTCATCAAAAAAGGGCAAAAATTTTTAAAGGTTGAATTAACTGGAGACGATATCGATTTGATGGGTGAAGTTGAGGTTAATGAAGTATATAGCTCTAAGAAAAGCTAAATAACGACTTGTTATAATGAAGCGATTATTCCCAATACTACTCATGCTTTTATGCTTGTATGTGAATGCTCAAAAATCTGATTTTAAGCATATAGATTTCGCAAAAGCAGATAGTATCGCAAAGTCTTATAGTAAAGCTTCATTACGCAATATGCCGTTATTGGTACACAATCTTACGCATAATTTAAACACCCAAGTAGAGCAATTTCGGGCTATTCATACTTGGGTGTGTTTTAATATTGAAAGCGACCATTATTTTAGTGAAGCCACACTTAAAAAGCGCAGACAATTACATGATAATATTTCTGCTCTCGAAAAATGGAATACCAAACAACAAACTAAAGTGTTTAAAAGGTTGGTAAGGGATAAGAAAACAATTTGTTCTGGGTATGCCTATATATTGAAAGCATTGACTAATCTTGCTGATATTGAATGTGAAATTGTAGATGGGTATGCGCGTACTGTGAGAACGAATGTAAATACTGCTGATTTCCCAAATCACTCATGGAATGTTGTAAAACTTAATGATAAATGGTACTTCGCCGACACCACTCAAGCTAGTGGTTTTTATAATTTAGATGACCAAGAATTCGTTAAAAATTATACCGAAGGCTATTTTTTAGCATCACCTGAATTGTTTGCTAAAAACCATTATCCATTAAATGATAAGTGGTTGCTTTTAGATGAGAAGCCTACTTTAAAACAATTTGTGAAGGCACCAATTATTTATCAGAACACCTACAAGCATGGTGTAATCCCTATAACCCCAAGCGGATTAATTACTACTATTGAAGTTGGAGAATCTATCTCATTTCAGTTTAAGGTTTTGGAAGAGAATTGTTTAGAAGATATTAGCCTTTTTAATGATAGTTTGCGAAATAAAAAAATAAAGCAGACTGAGCGCATATACAACAACGGACTTTTAAAAATAACATATCAGTTCGATAAAAAAGGACAGTTTGATGTGCATACTAAAGTAGGTAAGGATGTTGTATCTTCTTTTACGGTGAAGGTAGTTGCCCCAAATGCAGTTGCCCTAGGGGATTTTTAAATTATTTCCAATTTCAAATACATTTCTTACATTTAGCCTGTAAAGAAAGAATATGCTTAAAAAAGTTTTTGCTAGCGCCGTATTTGGTGTAGAAGCTTCTACCGTAACTGTAGAAGTAAATGTAGATAAAGGCGTAGGGTATCATTTAGTGGGATTGCCAGATAACGCTATTAAAGAGAGTAATTTTAGAATAGCCGCTGCACTTCAGAATAACGGCTATAGAATTCCAGGAAAGAAGATCATCATTAATATGTCACCTGCTGATTTACGCAAAGAAGGATCTGCGTATGATTTAACTTTGGCCATTGGGATTTTGGCGTCTTCCAGTCAAATAAAAGCCGAAAATTTAGAGCGCTATTTGATTATGGGTGAGCTGTCTCTCGATGGTACTTTGCAACCCATAAAAGGTGCATTACCTATTGCTGTTAAGGCTAGAGAGGAAGGTTTTAAGGGGTTTATTCTACCATCAGCAAATGCAAAAGAAGCAGCTATTGTAAATGATTTAGAGGTGTATGGCGTTGATAATATAAAGCAGGTTATCAATTATTTTGACAAAGGCGAAGCTTTAGAGCAAACAATTATCGACACCCGAAAAGAGTTTGAAAAAAACTTGAATTATCCAGAATTTGATTTTTCTGATGTAAAAGGGCAAGAAGGTATAAAACGCTGTATGGAAATTGCCGCAGCTGGAGGACATAATATAATTTTGATTGGACCACCAGGAGCAGGAAAAACCATGTTAGCGAAACGCTTACCAAGTATTTTACCGCCTATGACGTTGCATGAAGCTTTGGAAACTACAAAAATACATTCCGTAGTGGGGCGTGTAAAAGATACAGGATTGATGGCGCAACGCCCGTTTCGAAGTCCGCATCATACTATAAGCAACGTGGCTTTAGTTGGTGGTGGAAGTTATCCGCAACCAGGAGAAATTTCGTTATCACATAATGGCGTGTTGTTTTTAGATGAATTACCAGAATTTAAACGTGAGGTTTTGGAAGTGATGCGCCAACCGTTAGAGGATAGGGAAGTAACGATTTCTAGAGCGAAATTTACAGTAACCTATCCGTCGTCGTTTATGTTGGTGGCGAGTATGAACCCTAGTCCGGGAGGTTATTTTAACGATCCTGATGCACCAGTAACATCGAGTCCAGCTGAAATGCAACGGTATTTAGGAAAGATTTCTGGTCCGTTATTGGATCGCATCGATATTCATATAGAAGTAACACCTGTGCCGTTCGATAAATTGAGTGATGATAGAAAAGGAGAAACCTCAGTAGATATTAGAAAACGAGTAACCGCAGCAAGAGATATTCAAAGTAAGCGCTTTTCAGATTCTGAAACCGTGCATTACAATGCGCAAATGAATGTGAAGCAAATTCGAAAATATTGTGTTCTAGATGATGCTTCAAAAGAGCTTTTAAAAACAGCTATGGAGCGGTTGAATTTATCCGCTAGAGCCTATGATAGGATTTTGAAAGTTTCAAGAACGATTGCTGATTTGGAAGGTTCTGAAAACGTGAATGGATCACATATTAGTGAGGCGATTCAGTATCGTAGTTTGGACAGAGAAGGTTGGTTGGGATAAATTTCAGAGGTTAGGACTATTTAACAGCACTGCTTGCAAACAAGTGCTAAGGTGCGGAGTAGGTCCAGACAAGTGGAATGCTCCACAATTTAGAACTAAGGAGTTTGAGAAATACGGAAAGTGCAAATAAAAAAACTCCCAAGATTATCTTGGGAGTTTTTTGTTTATTCTAAAGTCTATTTACAGAATACGAATTTATAATATTTTTTAAACGGAGTTTTAAATCTTCGCCAGTATCAAACACCATTTGTTCGTTGCTAGGGAAGGGCAGACGTCTATTATTTAATAACTGTCTGTCTTCTGGTAATAAAGCACGTTTATCACCTCTAAACCTTGCAAAAATATGCTCGAATATAAAACCACTATCAATCGTAAACGTGTCTAAGGTTTGTTTGGTATCATTATCTAAATACACTACATCACCAACCACTTGTGCCGATTTGGTTTGTATGGTTTCGTATAATCGTGCACGCACGTTGATAAACTTTTCATACTTAATATCGTTACCTAAACTGTCTTTAACCACGTTGCCGTTTCGGTCTTTCTCGTATTCCCAACCATCTGCAATTTCGCGTTCTCTTAAAAACTCACGTTCGTTAATACGTTCTGGTGAAATGTTTATTTGCCTTAAATTTAATTGCATTGCAAAATCGTACTTCCTGTTTTGCTGTGCATTAGCGTGGTATTCACTCCAAAACTTATTTAAACCGTAGGTATCAAAGTTTAGTAACTCTTCTTCTAAACGCACAGGGATTACTTGATCTGTGGTATTATTTATAGATACCAATATGTAATCTTTTCCACGTTCATGAGCTTCAGCCAATAAATCTCTTGTGTCTTCGTAATTTGGACTAATACGGTCTAAATATGATAATTCACTATACGCTTCACGAATTACACGTTTATCATCACTCTCTAAAAGGTCAATGCCTTTTTCATACAGGTAATCTGCTAAAGTGTTTCTTGCCGTTACAATGTCGTTGCTGTAATTATTGAAATCAAAGTTGATATTCTTACCGTTAACATATAAAGGCAACAACGGTTTAATAGCTTCTTGTCTTGCATCTAAATCAGAATACATTTCAAAAATTCTCTTGAATGTTTCTGGATTGTTGTCTTTTTTTAGATGTGCAATGTCATTTAAATCGCGTTCTACAACTTTATAATATGCATCTTGCAGCATCATAACGTAGTCGTAGTTACGTTTTGCATCTTTGTTTTTTCTGAGTTTGTTCAATGCCGTAGTAATGGCCTGATCGTAATTTCCAGAATTCACTGCAGTTTCTACTTGCTTTCTAGTATTACATGATACAAGTATAAAAACCAATATTGTAAAAAGTAGTGCTTTCTTCATAGGTTAAAATGTTTTGGTTATTTGAGGTACTTTTCAATAGTTGTGCCAAAATATTGAATAATACTATGAAATGCTAATAAAATAGGTTGAAATGCATTATTATGTTTTATTTTGAAGGTTAATTCTTTCTTTTTATGAATAAATTTATAAATTAACTACAAAAAAACGCCTGTAAATTAATTTACAGACGTTGCCTTTTGTAATAGAACTTATTGCTTATTATTATTTCTTTTTGGGAGTAAAAACTGGGAGCAATTGCGTTTTAACCTGACCAAAACCAATACGCACATCATCATTTTCGCAATACCCACGCATTACAACCGTGTCGTAATCATTTATAAACTTACGCGACGTATTATCTTTAAGTTTTAAAGGTTTAGTGCCTTTCCAAGTTAATTCTAACATTGAGCCATAAGAATCTTCAGTTGGACCAGAAATGGTACCGCTTCCCATCATATCACCAGAATTTACAGGGCAGCCATTAACCGTATGGTGTGCTAATTGCTGTGCCATATTCCAGTACATGTGTTTAAAGTTGGTTTTACAAACTGTAGTTTCTTTTCCTCCTTTTGGAATAATACCAGCTTCTAAATGTATATCAAAACTATGCTTGCCTTTGGTTTGAAGGTAAGACAATGGCTTAGGATTTTGTTTAGGGCTTTCTACTCTAAATGGTTCTAAAGCATCTAAGGTTACAATCCAAGGTGACATTGACGATGCAAAGTTTTTTCCAAGAAAAGGACCTAAAGGTACATATTCCCATTTTTGAATATCTCGAGCAGACCAATCGTTGAACACTACTAGTCCGAAGATGTATTCTTCTGCTTCTTCGATAGGTATCGGTTCACCTAAATCATTAGCATCTGTGGTAATAAACGCCATTTCTAATTCAAAATCAATCATCTTACTAGGACCAAAAACAGGTTTTTTGGCGCCTTCTGGCATGGTTTGTCCTTGAGGTCTATGAATTGGTATATGGGTTGTAATGATAGAGGAACTCCTTCCGTGATACCCAACAGGTAAATGCAACCAATTTGGCATTAAGGCATTATCCTCACCTCTAAACATCGTACCAACATTGGTAGCATGTTCTTTACTTGCATAAAAATCGGTATAGTCTCCAACATAAACCGGCATTTTCATCTCTATTTCATCCAAACGAAATAAAATACGTTCTTTATGTACCGTGTTATTTTTAAGAACAGGGTTTTCAGCATCAAAAATTTCTGCAATGCGGTTTCTTACCAAGCGCCATGTTTTACGGCCATCAGCAATAAAATCATTTAGAGTGTCTTGAAGGAAAATATCATCCGTCAACGGTATGCCATCAAAGTACCCAAGTTGGTGTAAGGCTCCTAAATCAATCGCTGTATCACCAATACGTGTTCCAATGGTGATAATATCATCTTTAGTTAGAAATACACCAAATGGTATATTCTGAATAGGAAAATCTGAATTTTTATTAACGTACAACCAAGAACTTCTATTGGGGTTATTTGCAGACAAAGACATGTTTTTCTTTTTTAATTTGATACTCAAACCTACGTAATTTTTTCATTTTAATAGAAAAAAAACAATAAAATATAAGTTTGTTTATAAGGTTGATAAATCGGTGTATAACTTGATAAGTAAATATATGTATTTTGATGTTTTTAAGTCTTGTATTTGTTATTTTTGCGCAATTATTTAACGACAATTTAATTTTATGCAACGCGACGAACAAATTTTTGAACTTATACAAGCTGAAAAAGAGCGCCAATTACATGGTATAGAACTTATAGCATCTGAGAATTTTGTAAGCGAACAGGTTATGGAAGCTGCAGGCTCAGTGCTAACCAATAAATATGCCGAGGGCTACCCTGGGAAGCGTTATTATGGTGGTTGTGAAGTGGTAGACGAGGTTGAGCAAATAGCTATAGACAGAGCAAAAACATTGTTTAATGCTGAGTATGTAAACGTACAGCCACACTCTGGAAGTCAGGCAAACACTGCAGTATACCACGCATGCATAAAACCAGGCGATACTATTTTAGGTTTTGATTTGTCTCACGGCGGTCATTTAACACACGGTTCTCCCGTAAACTTTTCAGGACGTTTATATAAACCAGTGTTTTACGGTGTAGAAAAGGAAACAGGGGTATTGAATTACGATAAAATTCAAGAGATTGCCACTAAAGAGCAACCAAAATTAATTATTGCTGGAGCGTCGGCATATTCAAGAGATATAGATTTTAAGCGTTTTAGAGAAATCGCTGATAGCGTTGGGGCTATTTTATTGGCTGATATTTCGCATCCTGCGGGATTAATTGCTAAAGGTATTTTGAACGATCCGCTTCCGCATTGTCACGTGGTTACAACTACAACGCATAAAACATTAAGAGGACCAAGAGGCGGTATGATTATGATGGGGAAAGATTTCGAAAACCCTTTCGGAATCAAATTAAAGAACGGAAACCTTAGAAAAATGTCGTCGTTGTTAGACTCTGCGGTATTCCCGGGAAATCAAGGTGGCCCGTTAGAGCACATTATCGCTGCAAAAGCTATTGCATTTGGCGAAGCCTTAACCGATGATTTTTTAAACTACCAATTGCAAGTAAAAAAGAATGCGTCAGCTATGGCCGAAGCATTAGTAGCCAAAGACTATCATATTATTTCTGGTGGTACAGATAATCATATGATGCTGATTGATCTTAGAAATAAGAATATAACAGGAAAAGATGCTGAAAACGCTTTGGTAAAAGCAGATATTACAGCCAATAAAAATATGGTTCCTTTTGATGATAAATCCCCGTTTGTAACCTCTGGAATTCGCTTAGGTACAGCCGCCATCACTACGCGTGGGTGTAAAGAAGACGATATGGTTGCCATTGTAGAGTTAATCGATGAAGTGATTACAAACTTTGATGACGAAACCGTTTTAGAATCAGTAAAAGCACGAGTAAATGCCATGATGAAGGACAAACCTTTGTTTGTGTAGCACATTTTGTCATACTGAACTTGTCTCAGTATCTCAGCATCTATAAAATTTAAAAATCCCGCCTTGTGTGGGATTTTTTATGGCGTTACCACAAGGGTCGGGCTTTCGGCAGTCGCTCCCTCCTCCGTCGGGGAGCTTCAACAAATGCCTCAATCCCTAACGCACCTGTTTGCTGGCTTCAGTTTTAAAATTAAAATATGTTTTTTTTGAGAGGTTCGTTTAACTCTTACGGCTATGGACAGTTGCGTGGGTTTGGACTTAACTTTGCAAGTACACGACAAGCTGTAAATTCCGCAGGAATTTTAAGAATAAGCCTGTAATAGCAATTGTTTATAGCCAATGTTAGGCAACGTTATTTTAAAATCCAATTCCAATATCAATTCCACCGTTTATCGAAAATCCAGTTCCGAATGCATCAGCTCTACTATTGTTTTCATCGACACTACCCAAAGCAATTCCTGCACCTAAATATGGATTTAGAATAATTCTTTTTGCTATTATAAATTGATATCCGAAAAGACCTCTGATATTAAAAATTGAATAATCATTATCCACTAAAGTTGAAGGTTGGTTATTACTATCGGTATATGTGTATTTTTCATTCAATTTCAGATATTGAATACCTGGACTCACATATAAACCTTTAGGTGCCTTTAAATGACTAAAGAAGTACCTGTATTCTGCATTAAGTGTGAATCCTTCCACTACTCGTCGATTATTATTGTTAAAAGAATTTGTTCCAAAGGCATCTTCAAAATCATCATCGGCATTACTACCAGACACATCTCTTAATGTTCCAGTTCCGAAACCAATTTTTATTGCTCCTTTTTCGCTAATCACTCTTTCATATTGAAATTCATAAAAACCAGTAAATAAGCCCAAGGCATTAATTCGAATTGAGTTGTTAATTTCAGCATCTGATTGAGCATTTAGATTAATAGAGGTCACTAATACGATTAGTAATAAAGTCAAATTTCTCATTTTTTTCATTTTAGTTTTGTGAGCTAATGTTGCCTAACTGTTTTTACGGATATGCGTCGTTTTAATACTTCGACACGCTCAGTACAGGTGACTCATATCCAACGTTAAACGAATTTATCATTTTTTTCTGACAAATTCAAATTAAACTAAGCCCCAGAAATTAGCCTAAATTTTAAGATTTATTTTAGGTATCCAAAGTTTCATAAACCCTATATTTAAAACAAAAAATAACATGCGAATACTTACCTTATGTTTAATAGTATTTTTTACTTCAGTCCAACTAAAAGCACAAACCGATGAAGCTATTATTAAAGACATTTACAAAACATCCTTAACCAACGGCAATAGTTACGAATGGTTAGACCATTTATCCAATCAAATCGGTGGACGTCTATCAGGGTCGTACAATGCAGAGCGTGCGGTAAATTACACCAAAGAAGAATTAGAAAAACTAGGGTTGACTAAAGTATGGCTACAATCTGTTATGGTACCAAAATGGGTGAGAGGCTCAAAGGAGTATGGGTACATTGAAACTGCAGAAGGTACAACCACTACCGTAAATATTTGTGCTTTAGGTGGTTCTGTCGCTACACCTGGATTAGGGGTCAAGGCATCTGTGGTAGAAGTTCAAAATTTTGATGAGCTGGCAGCCCTTGGGGAGGAGAATATAAAAGGTAAGATTGTGTTTTACAATCGCCCCATGCAGGCAGATTTAATTCAAACCTTTCAGGCTTATGGTGGTTGTGTCAATCAACGATACAAAGGCGCTGTAGAGGCTGCAAAATATGGAGCAGCGGGTGTTATTGTGCGTTCTATGAATTTACGTTTAGATGATTTACCACACACGGGGAGCATGACGTATGATGATTTACCAAACGATAAACGTATTCCATCCGCAGCCATAAGTACCAACGATGCGGAGTTGTTAAGCAGTATGCTAAAGCTGGATACAGATACTAAGTTTTACTTTCGTCAACATTGTAAGCAATTAAAAGATGTACTATCTTATAATGTCATTGGGGAAATAAAAGGGAGTGAATTCCCAGATGAATACATCTTAGTTGGTGGCCATTTAGATTCTTGGGATTTAGGTGATGGTTCGCACGACGATGGGGCAGGAGTTGTACAGTCTATGGAAGTACTACGTTTGCTGAAAGTTATGAATATTAAGCCTAAACGTACCATTAGAGTAGTATTATTTATGAATGAGGAAAACGGATTACGAGGTGGAAATAAATACGCTGAAGAAGCAAAAGCTAAAGGCGAAAACCACATTTTTGCTTTAGAAAGTGATGCAGGCGGATTTACACCAAGAGGATTTTCTTTTGATTGTAATGACGCGAATTTCAACCAGATTTTAGGATGGAAACATTTATTTAAACCCTATTTAATTCACTATTTTGAGAAGGGTGGCAGTGGTGCTGATGTTGGTCCTTTAAAAAGTACTGGGAATGTATTGGCAGGATTACGACCAGATTCGCAACGCTACTTTGACCATCACCATGCGAGCAACGATACCTTTGATGCCGTAAACAAAAGAGAGTTAGAATTAGGAGCAGCAACCATGACGGCTTTGGTGTATCTTTATGATACGTATGGTGTAAATCCTATCAATAACCCGACACGAATTAAAAACTAAATTCAATATGACTTGGGATGAGAAATTACAGATTTTTGATGCCTTAGTAGCGCAATGCCCCAGATTTGAACGCAAAGGGAAATCTATGATCTATACTTCCGCTAACGGATATATGTTTGCTTTGTTAAATAAAGCTGGCGAAATAGGTATTCGTTTTTCAAAAGAAGTTCAAGAGCAATATATTAAAGAATTTCAATCTTCATTATACAAATCGTATGGTGCAGTTATGAAAGGTTATGTTTTAATTCCGGACCATATGTTAAACGATTCTGAAAAAATCGTCAATCTTTTAAATGAAAGCTATGATTACGTCATGTCTTTAGAACCTAAATAATCAAACTCAAATTTTACATTAATGAAAACTATTACATTAGCATTTGCACTTTTATTATCTCATTTTATTATGGCACAAGACACAGAAAAATTACCATACTACGAAATACCAGAAGCTGCTGAAAGCTATACCGCAGGAACCGTCGTTTCAAGAATGATTGATGGTTTAGGCTTTAGATATTATTGGGCTACAGAAGGCTTAAGACCTGAAGATTTAGCGTACAAACCAAGTGAATCAGGAAGAACTTCGGGAGAAACTATTGAGCATTTATATGGGTTATCAAATTTTATTTTGAATACAATTATAAAAGATTTTAAGCCTGTGGATGGTAAAGCAATGACGTTTGAACAAAAACGAAAGCAAACCCTCTTGAATTATAAAACAGCTTCTGATATTTTAAAATCAACCGACGACTTATCAAAATTTGATAATAACAGATTTCCATTTTGGAATATTATAAACGGCCCAATTGCTGATGCATTATGGCATTGCGGCCAAGTGGTGATGTTGCGTCGTGCTTCAGGGAATCCGTTCAATTCTAAAGTAAGTGTGTTTGCTGGAAAGTTGAGGGATTAGCTGCTATGACCTAATTTACCTTGATATTTCCATAGAATATGATATATCGAAAATTCAATCAAGAAAAGCAAACTGATCCCTTTAATCCAGACAAAAGAATACTAAAGTGAATAACTCTTATTTCGCCATAGTATCAGCTATTCCCTTAGTGTCTGCAAACTGCTGAAATGCTACAACTTTACCATCTTTAAAAGTCCACAAGTGTGCCATCTGTAAATCCATTAGAGCAGCATTTTTTTTGTATTTGGCGTTGTATCTTCCAGTAACTAACACCTTATTGTTGGTCATTTCATGAAACACCAAGTCGTTTAGTTTCCAGTATTCCCATTCGGACATAATTCTGGAAAAAACACCATCTAAAACAGCCTTAAAGCCTTTATATGGATTACCATCTGCTAAAGGAAAGTTTTCAGCTTCGTTCCAAACCAAGTTTTCATCCATAGCAGCACCAACAGCCTCTATATCTCCACTTGCGAAATTGTTATACAACTGTCTCACAGTATTAACATTATCTGGATTTAAAAAGGGGTCTATACCTAGTTGCCCCATAAATTCTAAATTATCCATGAAATCATGTTCGTTAGCAATTTTACCGTTTTTCATTTTCGCTATTGTAACGCCACTAATATCTAGAGTTTTACCAGTTGGAGGTATACCAAAAAATTCTCCAGAGTGAATGCCTTTAAAGTGCCAATGTTTTACTAATTGGTCGCCTTGTCCAAATATGTTTTCAACAGTAAATTCTCTTTCAGAAAATCCAGTAATGAAGTTGGAATAATAGGCTTTGAAGTTTTCGATACCTACAATGTTTTCTGGACTTGATACCAGCGTAATGTTACTATCAAAATTGGTATCATTAATTAGGTTTAAATTTCCTTCGTTGATGATTTTATCCCAAACGCTAGAGTAAAGTTCAATGTCCTTCTTAACTTGTGATTCTTGGCAAGATAGCGCACATAATAATAAAGGAAAAAGCAAGAGTTTAATAATGACTTTCATTTTTAGTTGGTTTAAATTAATATATAAGATGTTGAAACTATTCCAACACTAGTTTTTAGTATTAATTTAGGTCAAGCTTTTTAAGTTACCGTTTGGGAGGGAGAAAGTCTTTTAACAATTACAGATTATATCATTTAAAATTAATTCTTTTTTCTGAATAAAAATTAGTTTTGATACTATTGTTTTATTTTAAACCTAAAACAACTATTTTAAGTACTTTTAAACGTGTTTTGAATGAATTTTAGTTTAATTCAAACCAACTTTTCCTTTAACTGATTCAAACAATCTTTTAGAGTCGAAACCAATACCTTCCTTAAAAACAATTTCCATATTTCGGATGTTTTTAATATTGGTTTTTAAATCTCCATCAATCAAAATTATATCAGCAAGTTTTCCTTTTTCAATCGTTCCAATAGTGTTTTGTTGTTCTAAATAGGTAGCGCCATTTAAAGTGCAAATTTTTATGACGTCCTCTAACGGAAAACCAGCTTCAACTAAAATTTCAATAGTGCGTTGGTTGGCGTATCCCGCAACAGTTCTTCCAGCTCCTGTAGGATCTGTTCCGGCAACAAGTTTTCCACCTTTATCGTAAAATCGTTTTAACCAAATGAGATTTTTTTCAAATCTTGCCAGAGTTAGGGAGTCTTTTCCAATACTTCTGTCATAAATATTTTTTACATCTTTTAAAACTTCTGGAGTTACCGCACTTTCCCCTCCACCTGGAATAAGTTCTCTATTAGTGTAAGGCTCAAAAACATTGGGTGTTGTTGTAATTGTGGTGCCGTTTTTAATTAAAATATCAATTAGTCTGTTTACTTTATCACTGTCTACAGGCTCAGTAGTTAATGAGGTTCTGGCGTTAAACGGGTCGCAGATATCTTCGTCTTTATCTTCATCAAAATCTGTTGAAGCCATAAAACCATGTTCTAGATTGTCAATACCAAGATTAGAAGCTTCTTCATAAGTTACGGAGCATAAATGCCCCGTAACTTTAAGGCCTCTTTTATGCGCTTCTTCTATACAAACTTGCATATCGTCTTTGGTAATATTATTGTATAATTTAAAAGAGGTAACACCTCTATTTGTCCAATATTCCACCATTTCAGAGACTTCTTTAGTGTCTTTGATGAAACCTAATTCTGCAATTGGAGGGCCTTCACGTTCTATAAACGGGCTAGTAACATCCATTTTTGGTCCAGTCATTTTGCCTTCAGAGATCCATTGTTTTACATTTAAATCAGATTGTGGTTGAATACTACCTGCAGTGCGCATAGTAGTTACGCCTCCAGCTAAATAAAGTCTTGGAAATGAAAAGGTCATTTGTCCTACACTAAACCAATCTTCAAAGAATTTGGTGTAGAATAAATGTTCGTGAAGCATCACTAAACCTGGAATAACAGTTTTCCCTGTACCATCAATAACTAATGCATCTATTGGTGTTTTTACTTTTGAGCTATCACCAAATTCATGAATGACTTTGTCTTTTATAATAACAGTTTGTTTTTCTTTTATAGCATTACCGGTGCCGTCTATTACAGTTACATTTTCAATAGCTACGAGCGTAGTATCAACACTAATAAAGGTTTTTACTCGGGGAGAGAACTCTTGTGCAGTAATTTTTAATGTGCATAAAACTACAGCAATACATAAGATTATTTTTTTCATAAATGTGGTATTTCTAAAGATAACTTAACCACCATTTCTCTTTATTTGAAGCTTTATAAGTCATATATCTTTTGCTAGGAAAATAAAGTATTGCGATTATAAATATCCAAACTAAATATACAACAAATAACGAGTAGCCGTAGTTTATGAGTTTTGTATTAATGAATACATCTTTTGTAAGAATCATGTTAGCCCAGTCACCACCAAATATTAAAATGCCTATGATGGCAAAAGAATGGATTACTATAACATGCAAGAAATAATAGAATAGTGGCACTCTTCCGAAAACCAAAAGAAAATCTGTGAGTTTGTTTTTAATGTTTTCAATTGCATATAAAAATAATAGGGCAGGCCCCATTGTAATTAATAGGTAAACCAATGAAGGAGGGTATTTAGTCACTTTAAAAAATGAAAGTACTGTTTTTGTGGTGGTGTCTTGCATAGACCATGGCACTAAATCGCCATAACCATTAGTTCCTCTTATGACAAAAAATAGCACTATTGATGATACACCGAGTCCAATCAAATATTTTTTTCTTTTTTGGGCATTAAAGTCCTTTTTGTAAAGTGTTCCAAAACAATACCCAAGAGAAATGAGACCAAACCAAGGTATAATTGGGTAAGCGAATGCAACATATCTCCCGCCAATAGGAATAAATTGTCGTTGATGTAAAATATACCAAACAATAGATTTAAAACTTGAGCCTTGAAGGACAATACCATCAAGTAAATTATGACATGCGACCAAAATGATTCCTAAAGCCAATACACCTTTAAACGGAAAATAAATTGCAAAGGATAAGAGTATCATACACAAACCTATAGCCCAAATAACTTGTAGTACGATGAAGCTATAAGTCACATCAAAACTCCAAATAAAATTATTAACTATAATGGATAACAAAACAAGCCAAAATCCTCTAGTAATTAGAAATTTAAATAACTGTGCTTTTGTTTTTTTTGTACTGTATAAATACGCTGAAGTACCTGCTAGAAAAATAAAAATAGGGGCACAGTAATGTGTAATAAACCTAGTGAAAAACAAAAAAGGCGTTGTGGTTTCTATATCAGTAGGGTTTATGAAAAAAGAACCGTAATGAAAATAGTCTCTTGTATGATCTAAAGCCATTAAAAGCATAACTAGTCCACGAAGGATATCTATGGATTCAATTCTGGTTGATTTGATTATCGACATATATTACTTCGTTAGTTTTAGTATTTTGAGAATCATTTTAAGCAATAAAATTGCTTTAGAAAACCTAGGCTCTCTTTTAAAATAGCAGGCATATCAGTAATAGGTTTTATCATTAACTAATTCAAATATCTTTAAACTTTATGTTTTAAGACCATTCATTTCTATTACTGATGTCGTTTAAAAGTGATGCCTGCATAACCATTGTTTTTAATCTTTAATAACTTGAGGTGTAACCAATACATGGTCTAAAATACTAAAGCTATCTACCCTTTTTCTGTGGGTTTTAAAGCAAATAAAATTCATTAAAAAAGCCATCATTATTGGTGGTATAGCTATAAATAGGAATACATGTTCCCAAATAAAATATGTTTTAAGTACACCTAGTAGCGTAGCTCCTGCAGCTCTTCCCATGTTAGATAATGCCATGTAAAGTGTAAATTGTGTAGCTGCAACTGTTTTCCAACACAATTGCATTGCAGATGCAAAAACAGCAATACATAAAAAAGTGTATAACGTGTAATAGGCGACAATAAATCCATAAATAAATAGATTGTTACTCCAAAAATCACTCACAAAACCAAATGCAGCTATCAATATTGCCAGTATAGTGAGGTATATTAGCAGCATTTTTAGCTTTCCAAAGAAGTCTACTAAATAACCGCCAATTATCATCCCTAAAACACCAGCAACTATTGAAGAAATTGAAAATACTTGTGAAAACGCAGTATTAGTCCAACCTAATTCCTGAACTGAAAAAATTGGAAAAAGAGAGTCCATTAGTCCGTACATAAGACCGATTATAAAGGATGCGATACCAAAAACCATACTTGCTTTTAATTTTACTACCCGGTAGAGGCTCTTTAAAATTTTAGACCAACTCCTAAGTTGTGTTTTCTTAGAGCTAATATTGGCTTCACCTTTATTCCATGGCATCGTTTTTTCTCCTGGTCGTTCGGTAAAATAGATAGGAACTATCATAATCAAAGCCACAGCAATAGATAGTGATGATATGGCTGTTGCAAACCCGAAAGCATTGATTAAGGCTGTTCCCACAACTAATGACACTGAAGTGCCAATAGTTTTAGAGCCCCACATTAAACCATTTGCTCTAGCTTGTTCTTTTTCTGGAATAACATCTACGGCCATCCCGTCAGTTGCTACGTCTTGAAATGCTCCAAAAAAACTAATTAGGAATCCAACTACGGAAAGCCCATATAAATTATCTACTGGGTTTGAAATAAAGCCAATGCTTAAAAAACTTAATATTAGACCAGATTGTCCCAAGATTACCCAAGGTCGTTTTCTGCCCATAGGCAAATATGTAAACCTGTCCATTAATGGCGCAAATATGATTTTGAAACTCCATGGAATGCCTATAATGCCAATAAATGAAGCTATTTCTAATGGCGATTTGCCATTCATTGCTAACCACGCTGGTATTGCGAAAAAAGTAATACCTTCTGGGATCCCTTGTGCTATGTACAACACAGAAAATGCGAAGTAGCGAAGTATTCTATTTGATGTTAAGCTACGCTTACGAGATATATTTGTAATCTGTGTTGGCATAATAAAGTACAACGAATTGAGCATTATAATTTTATAGCTCTCTACATTTGATGTTGCAAAGTTTTAAAACTGAATTGAGGTGTGTGTTGCCTTAATTACTGCTTAGGAAGTAAATTTGAAATTTCAAAAACACTAATTCGGTAACGCATGCATTGTAAATGGTACATTATCTTCATAGTGCTTTCGAAACTTCTGGTTGGTTGAGAGTAGTTTAAGCTTGCTAATAGCTATGTTTTTTATTGCATACTTAAGTCTTTTTCCAGAGTATATGTGTAACTAGATGTGCTCTTTAAAATCTTGGAGAATTTTTCACGAGTTTCTTTAGTTTTAGCTTTACCATGAACACTTTCATACATTTGCCAAGCACCATCTCTATCATTATCCAAATCTGCAAAATCTTTAAATGGAGTGGAAACAAAATAATTAGCACCTTCTCCAGCCATTTGACGGTACCAATATGAACGCAAGCTACCTTCTTTAGACTTAATAGCGTCTGTAACCTCTTTCACAATTTCGTTAAAGACCATACTATTTTTAACGGTAAAGCTATTTACCCAAACTATAGTATTATCACCTAAAGGCGCTTTGCTACTAACTTTTGGCATAGGTCTCGCGGTATTAAATTCAGTACTTTCAATGTGAGGCGTAATAAACGTTAATGCAATTGAGCGACATGCTTTTCCTGCAGCATCACTTTCGTCCATTTCTGCCCAATTATTCATTCTTGAGGACATTACATATACATTCCCTTTACCTTGTAAACGATGCCATACATTCCACTTATCCTTACCATCATTTTCTTTGTAGCATTTGTTCCATTTTTTTACACCATCTGTGAAATTTGAGTTATGACCAAACTTAACTGTGAATTCTGTTAAGTTCAAAATGAAGTTGTCATCTTCTTGAGCCTGTGTTGTTAAAGGCAGCATTAATAAAAGCGATGCCACCAATAAGGTTGTCTTAAAAATTTTCATAATTATAATATTTAAATGGTTAATGATAAATGAATTCTGGTATTGAATTCTTCAACCAAGTAAGTGATTATCAATTATAAAAAAGATTAGATTAGGACGAATAGGCTTATTCTTTATCCGAAAGGTATGATTTGGTTATCAAAAGGAAAAAATTACTAAAAAGCGGTTTTATATAGTTTGTAAACGCTTTAATAACTCTTCTTTTAATGATTTGCTGATAGGAATTGCTTTTTTACCAATGACGATATGGCTATTTGCAACTTCGTCTATTTTGGAAATGTTTATGATAAACGACCGATGTACACGAAGAAAGTGTTTAGAAGGTAGTTTTTCATCCATATCTTTTAACGTCATCACTAAAAGATATTCTCTGTTTTTTGAATGAATACGGCAATAGTTTCGTTCTGCTTCAATGTAAAGCACATCATTAATACTGATTTTTACCATGGAGTTGAGGTGTCTCACAAAAATGCTGTCACTCAATATTAGCGATTCTCCATTTATGGGTTCTATTTTATCAGTTTCTTTTTCTTCAGAAGTAATTTGGCTTATAGTTAACTCTATAGTACGCTGTAAATCTAATTTTTTAAAAGGTTTAGCAATGAAACCATAAGGATGTGTTGTTTTTGCTCTGTTAAAATGTGCATCATCAATATTTGCCGTTAGATAAATAACGGGGATATTATGCGTTTTTTGCATAGCCTGAGCAGTTTCTATCCCATCTAAAGCACCTTTTAAATTAATGTCTAAGAGTAGAATGTCTGGAGTGTTTGTTTCAATTTGTTTGAGAGCATCTTCACCTCTTGGGACAATTCCAATAACTTCGTAACCTAATTCAGTGAGTTGAAGCGAAATGTTTGCAGCAATAACCATTTCGTCTTCTACAATTAATATTTTGGTTTTTTTGCTCATTATGCTGCGGTTTCAATTAGAAAATCAAATTCTATATAGGTGCCTTTTTCTGTTGTCTCTGTCATTTTACCATTAAGTTGTTGGGTTAAAAGATGTACCAGTTGAGAACCAAACCCCGTACCTTTTGGCGCAATGTCTTTTTGTTTTCCAACGCCATTGTCAGACACTTTCAGTTTTAAATGATTTCCCTCGTACTTTTCTAAACTAATAGATATTTCACCCTTTTCATTTTCTGGAAATGCATATTTTAAGGCATTTGTTAGTAGTTCATTTACTATTAACCCTATTGGAACAGCAGTGTCTACATCAAGGTTGAGGTTATCCATAGCGCATTCTATCTTCACCTTGTCTTCTGCATTAAACGTATCTAAAATACCCTCGCTGAGATTTAAGAAATAATCTTTCATCTCTATACTTCCCAAATTATCACCTTGATATAATTTTTGATGAATAATTCCCATAGATTGCACTCTGTTTTGGCTGGCTATCATAGCATCTTTAGTTGCGGAATCTTCTATTTTGGCAGATTGAAGTGCTATAAGGCTTTTCACCATTTCTAAATTATTTTTAACACGATGGTGAATCTCTTTAAGCAGTAGTTCGTTTTCAGCATTTTTAGCACGTATAATTTTTGTTGCTTTTTTGTTCTTATTAAAAAAGTAAAATAACGATAGGAGTAATAAGCCTAATAAAACAGCTACGGCGATAATTAGGTTTTGTGTTTTTGTTTTTTGTTCTAATAAGAAGGCTTGAGATGCCAGAGCTTCATCTTTCTTTTCCGTTTCGTATTTTACGATGGTTTCTTCTTCAATATTTTCAATTTTACCTTCAAGATTATTTATTTGGTTTGCATGTGCTTTGTTTTGGTAGTAAAGTGCATTTTTAAAATCGCCTAGTTTCTCATAACATTTAGCCAAATCTTCATATTGAGTTACAATAGTTGATTGCCCCTTAGTTTCATATGCTTTAACTCCTGCCGATAGATGTTCTAATGCTCTGTTGTAATCATTTTGAAGTAAATAAACTTGTCCGATTTCTGTTCTGTAAGTAGCACAGCGTTCTTCTCCAATATTGGCTGTACATAATTCCCAAGCTTTTATAAAATCTTTTAAAGCGTTATCAAAATCTTTCGCTTTTACATACACTTCACCTCGGTAGGAATGTGCACGAACAGGAATAAAAATTTCTTCGGATGCTTTAGATCGTACAATTTCCAAACAATAATCTGCAGCTTTGTAAGCTTTTTCAAATTCACCTAGTTCGCCATAGGCTTTAATAAGACTAAATTGTGCAATAGCAACAGAAGCATAGTTTTTGGTTTTCTCTAAAATAGGAACAGCTTTTTGAATATACTCTATGGATTTTTCAGGCTCTTCCATCACTTCGTAAAGCACACCAAGCGTTCTGTAAGAACTTCCTAACCCTGCTTCATCTTTCATATCCTCATAAAGAGGAATAGCTTTGAAGAGCACGTCTTGAGCTTTGTTCAGTTCGCGTACATTCATGTAGTCTATAGCTAATGTTCTGTAGGTGCCAGCAATTTTCTTTTTATCGTCTATTTTGATGTAGTTTTCCAAAGCTCTTTCAGAATGATGCACTATGGAATCTGGAGAAAATGTACCGTTGTAACCATGCCAGTTTGCAATTTCCTCGTGGACTTCAGCAATAAGTTTTGAATCATCGGTTTTTAAAGTGCGATTTAAAGTTTGAAGCGCTATAGAATGAAAATTATCTAAATCTTTGCCTGTGTATGCATTTTTGCGCATCCAAGATAAACAGGAATCAATAGGTTGTAGTTTTGCACTTTCGAGATTGAGATTTTTGGTCTGAGAGAATCCAGCGCAAAAGATAAAACATGCCACTAGAATTGTAACTGTAATCTTTATCATATAAGTCTTAACGGTTGGGATTAAGAGACCCAGGGAGATTTTAAAGATATAAAAAAAAGTGTTACTATTTTGAGTAACACTTTTATTGTTTTTAAACAGCTGAAGCTTTTTCTTTTTTTGTGGAGAAATTGACTTCAACTTGATTATTTAGTATATCCTCAAAGGTTTCCCGCTTTCTAATCAAATGCGCTTTGTTGTTATACCATAATACTTCTGCTGGCCTGTATCTTGAGTTGTAATTGCTCGCCATGGAAAAGCAGTACGCTCCAGCATTTTTAAATCGCAAAATATCACCCTCATTAATTTCGTTAATGCGTCTATTATTGCCAAATGTGTCCGTTTCGCAAATATAGCCTACGACAGAGTAGAAGCGTTCGCGACCATTAGGGTTAGAAATATTGTCAATCTCATGATGAGACCCATAAAACATAGGTCTTATTAAATGATTAAACCCAGAATCTACTTGCGCAAAAACAGTAGAAGTAGTTTGTTTAACAGCATTTACTTTGGTTAAAAAATGACCAGATTCGCTTACCAAGAACTTCCCTGGCTCAAATGCTAAGGTTAAATCCTTTCCGTATTCTTTACAAAACGCATTAAATTTTGAAGATAGTTTTTTGCCTAATTCTTCAATATTGGTTTCTATATCTCCAACTTTATATGGAACTTTAAAGCCTGATCCAAAATCTATAAATTCTAAGCTTTTAAAGTTTTTCGCTGTTTCAAACAGAATTTCACTAGCGTATAAGAATACATCAATATCTAAAATATCACTACCGGTATGCATGTGTATACCATTAATATTCATTTTGGTATTTTCTACAATACGCAATAAATGTGGTATTTGATGAATAGAAATCCCGAATTTAGAATCGATATGTCCCACAGAAATATTGGCATTTCCACCAGCCATAACATGTGGGTTTATTCTAATGCAAACTGGCGTATTTGGGTGTTTAGTCCCAAACTGCTCTAAGATAGATAGGTTGTCAATATTTATTTTAACTCCAAGTTTAGCAGCTTTCTCAATTTCATCTAAAGAAACACCATTAGGCGTGTATATAATTTGTTCTGGCTTAAAACCTGCAGCTAACCCTAATTGTACTTCTTGAATAGATACCGTGTCTATACCTGCTCCCAATTTTTTAAATAATTTTAATACAGATATATTAGATAATGCTTTTACGGCATAATTCAATTTTAATTTTTTCACAGATTTAAAAGCGGTAGTTAACCTGTTGTATTGCGATTCAATTTTATCTGCATCGTATACGTACAAAGGGCTTCCAAACTCTTCGGCAATTTTTAATAATTGGGTGTTTTCCATTAGTATTTGATAATTTCGGACAAAGATATTTCTTTACCTTAAATATCAAATAAATAATACCGATTTATTACAAATTAAACATTATGTTAATTATTTAACAAATAGTTTGATTTCAAAATTTAAAATCAATTCAATACTGCTTTAAATATTAGAATAATTACATGTGATTATTTACTTTTGCTATTCTTAAAAGGAAAGCGAAAATTATGAATTTACACGAATATCAAGGAAAAGAAATTTTAAGCAATTTTGGAGTGCGTATTCAGCGCGGTATTGTTGCACAGAATAAGCATGAAGCAGTTGCTGCAGCAAAACAATTAACGTCAGAAACTGGTACAAGTTGGCATGTTATTAAAGCTCAAGTACATGCTGGTGGTCGCGGTAAGGGTGGAGGTGTAAAACTCGCTAAAAACCTAAAGGAAGTAGAAGAAATTGCAGGACAAATTATAGGAATGAATTTAATAACTCCTCAAACTTCTGCAGAAGGAAAGAAGGTGCATCAAGTTTTGGTAGCACAAGATGTGTACTACCCTGGAGAGAGTGAAACCGAAGAATTTTACATGTCAGTTCTTTTAAATAGAGCTACAGGTAGAAATATGATTATGTATTCTACTGAAGGCGGAATGGATATAGAAACTGTGGCTGAAGAAACGCCGCATTTAATCTTTAATGAAGAAATTGATCCTGCTGTTGGTTTGTTACCTTTTCAAGCAAGACGCATAGCTTTTAATTTGGGTCTTTCTGGTACTGCGTTTAAGGAGATGACAAAATTCGTTTCAGCTTTATATACTGCGTATGTGAAATCTGATTCTTCATTATTTGAAATTAACCCAGTGTTAAAAACAAGTGATAATAAGATTATGGCTGTTGATGCTAAGGTTACTATAGATGATAACGCTTTATACAGACATAAAGATTATGTGGATTTAAGAGATTTAAGAGAAGAAAATCCTGTAGAGGTTGAAGCCAAAGAAGTTGGTTTAAATTATGTTGATTTAGATGGAAATGTTGGATGTATGGTTAACGGTGCTGGTTTAGCAATGGCAACTATGGACTTGATAAAGCAAGCAGGAGGAGAACCAGCAAACTTCTTGGATGTTGGCGGAACTGCAGATGCTGCTAGAGTAGAAGCTGCTTTTAAAATTATTCTAAAAGACCCAGCGGTTAAGGCTATTTTGATTAATATTTTTGGTGGTATTGTGCGTTGTGATCGTGTAGCTCAAGGTGTAATTGATGCCTATAAGAATATGGGTAACATTAATGTTCCTATTATTGTGAGATTACAAGGTACTAATGCAGATATAGCTAAGGAGTTGATTGATAACTCAGGTCTTGATGTATTAAGTGCTACTGAATTCCAAGAAGCAGCAGATAAAGTTCAAGCTGTATTATCTTAGAAATATTTTAATATAAAATAGAAAGAGCGATACCATTATTTGTCGCTCTTTTTTTGTTTTCTATGTTCTCCTTTTGGAGTTGATTTTTGTTTTGGAGGCATCGGTCCTCTTAAATGAATTACAAGTCCGTTCAAAAAATTTCTAAGAATTTGATCACCGCATTCCATATATTTAGGATGGTCTTCTCGTCTAAAAAAAGCGCCTAATTCACTTTTGGAGATTCTAAAATCTACTAGTTCTAGAATTTTTACAATATCATCATCTCGAAGTTTTAAAGCAACTCTTAATTTTTTTAATACATCATTATTTGTCATGCTTATATTTTAAATGCGTGTTGTTAATGCATTTCATCGATTTTGTAATAGAAGGAATGCATTTCTAGCGTTTTGATAACATTTTCAAAGATACTTTAAAAATTGACTCTAGAAACTTTAATTTTTTTATCACATTAAATGAATTAATTATCTAATAATCAATTATTTATATTTTATTTAAGTTGATAAAAATAGAGTGATACTTAGTTGGTAACATGCACTTTTTTTAGACTAAAATTTATGAATCTTGACAAAATTGATAAAATAGCCGATAAATAACGGTTAGTTTTTCGATAAGATGTGCTATATCAACGATTAGCACAAAACCTTTCTGTGTAAATTTATACTATAATAAAATTACCCTCAAAGAATGATTAATAGAGTTGAAAAATTAAGCCTTTTATCAGAAATGATTGCTTTTGCGCAATATGATAAGGATATACAAGATATTGAATATAATTTTTTACTAGGAGTAGCTAAGCAATTGGATATTTCTCGTGAAGACTTTGATTATTTAATTAATCATCCTATAAATTATACGCATTTAAAATCTCATAGCGAACGTATTGTTCAGTTTCATAGATTAGTATTACTAATGAATATAGAGCAGGAGCATGGAAGTAATACAGCATCTGCTGGAGTAATTAAACTTTACAATTTTGGATTACGAATGGGCTTAAGCCATGAATCAATATCAAAAGTATTGTATTTAATGGAGAGCTTCCCAAATAAAATAGTACCACCTGATGTTTTAATAGATATTTTTAAAACCCAGTATAACTAATTAATGTTGACAAAGGTAGGTCGTTAATCGGCTGATTTTTATGAAAAGCTAAAAGTATTATACTTTTAGCTTTTCTAATTTTTCTTGGTAATTTTTTATATCATCTCTAAGTTGAGCGGCTATTATAAAATCCAAAGCTTTTGCGGCTTCTTCCATGAGTTTTCGTTTCTCCCGAATTTTCTTTTCCAATTCAGGTTTAGTTAGATATTCGCTTTCTGGTTCTGCAGCCCTAGCAGCTTCTAATTCATAACTGTAAGTGCTAACTGAGTTTTTAGCCAATGCATTATCTAAACTTTTATTCAAAGCCTTTGGTTGAATATTATGCTCGGTATTATAGGCAATTTGTTTTTCACGACGGTAATTAGTCTCATCTATGGTTTTTTGCATACTGTTTGTAATTTTATCAGCATACATAATGGCCATACCATTCAGGTTTCTTGCGGCTCTCCCAACGGTTTGTGTTAATGACCGATTGGAACGTAAAAACCCTTCTTTGTCTGCATCTAAAACGGCTACTAAAGACACTTCGGGTAAATCCAAGCCTTCACGCAGTAGGTTTACGCCAACAAGAACATCGAAAAGCCCTTTTCTTAAATCTTGCATAATTTCAACACGCTCTAAAGTGTCTACATCACTATGTATATAGCGACATCTAATTTGAATTCTATCCAAATATTTAGTCAACTCTTCCGCCATTCTTTTAGTAAGTGTAGTTACCAATGTCCGTTCGTCTTTTTCAACACGTAATTGAATTTCTTCAATTAAATCATCAATCTGATTTAAACTTGGCCGCACCTCAATAATTGGGTCTAATAATCCAGTTGGACGAATAACTTGTTCTACATAAATACCATCAGTCTTCTGTAATTCGTAATCTGCAGGTGTTGCACTTACATAAATTACCTGATTTTGTAGTGCTTCAAACTCCTCAAATTTTAGAGGGCGATTATCCATAGCTGCTGGTAATCTAAAACCATACTCTACCAGATTTTCTTTTCTACTTCTGTCTCCACCATACATCGCATGAACTTGTGAAATGGTTACATGACTTTCATCAACAACCATTAAATAATCATCTGGGAAATAATCAAGAAGGCAGAAAGGTCGAGTTCCAGGTGCTCGTCCGTCTAAATATCTAGAGTAGTTTTCAATACCAGAACAATACCCCAGTTCTCGTATCATTTCTAAGTCGAATTCGGTACGTTCTTTTAAACGTTTTGCTTCTAAATGTTTACCAATGTCTTTAAAATAGTCATGTTGTTTTACAAGATCATCTTGTATTTCTTTGATGGCACCTTGAAGAATTTCTGGTGAGGTTACAAACATATTAGCGGGATAGATATTTAATCTATCATACTTTTCTATAATTTCATTGGTTTGGATATCAAAGGATTCTATATCTTCAATTTCATCTCCAAAAAAATGAATACGAAATGCATCATCAGCATAACTAGGGAATATATCAACAGTGTCACCTTTTATTCTGAAATTACCATGGCGAAAATCTGCTTCTGTTCTGGAATACAAACTTTGAACTAACTGATGCAATAACTGTGTTCTAGAGATTACTTGATCTCTCTTAAGAGTTATAACATTCTTTTGAAATTCTATAGGATTACCAATACCATATAGGCAAGAAACAGAGGCTACCACTAATACATCACGCCTTCCGGATAGAAGTGAAGAAGTGGTACTTAAACGCATTTTTTCTATTTCTTCATTAATTGAAAGATCCTTTTCAATATAAACACCAGAAACAGGAATATAAGCTTCAGGTTGATAATAATCGTAGTAGGACACAAAATACTCTACTGCATTATCAGGAAAAAATTGTTTAAACTCCGAGTATAACTGAGCTGCTAGTGTTTTATTATGTGCTAAAACTAGAGTAGGACGTTGAACTTCCTGAACAACATTAGCCACCGTAAAAGTTTTACCAGAACCTGTAACACCTAAAAGTGTTTGATATTTTTCGCCAGAAGTTAAACCATCAGTAAGCTGTTGAATAGCTTGAGGTTGATCACCTGTAGGACTAAATTCTGATTCAATTTTGAATTTCATTTAGCAAAATTACGGAAAATATGTGGTTATCTTTTTAGTGTAAAATGCCCCATAAACGTTCTGCCATCCTCAAGATAAACTTTAAACCAATAATCATCGGTAGGCATTAATTGTCCATTATAAGTTCCGTTCCATCCATCGGATGAGGTGAGTAATTGTTTTATGAGTTTCCCATACCGGTCGTATATGTAAATAGTGCTATTGCCTTGAGTATTTTGGTCAATACCTTTAATATTCCATGTATCGTTGGATCCATCCCCGTTAGGTGTAAAAAACCGTGAGTATCCTATTACTGAAATATTCAAAGTAGTAATACCGCATATGGGATCTCTAACATAAATTGTGTAAAACCCTGGTTTTACTCTGTCAAAAAATGGATCGTTTTGATAGTTTATAAAATTCGAATTTTCTTCAACCAGCGCATAATCATAATTACCCATACCTAAATTTGTAGGGTCTATGGTTACTGAGTTGTTTTCAGATATATCTACTATTGTAACGTCATCTAATGTAATAGTAGCCTGTTCGGAGGCGTCGACGAATATTTCTCTAGATCTAGAGCATCCTGTACCATCAGTTTTTGTGAGCGTAATAGTATAGGTGCCTGGATTGGAAACATTAACGGTTCTGTCGTTTGAGATAAATTGATCTGTTGTGGCTCCATCCAAACTCGTCCATAACCATTCGTAATCAAAAACTTCATTTGGATTATCTTCAAAGGGTTCTAAAGTAATTGTGAATGTGGGGTCAGATGTACAAACTATTTGCGGAGGTAATACAGTGAATTCTGGTAATGGGTTTACAAATAAATCTATAGTTGTAGTTGCTTTACACATTAGATTATTTGGGTTTATAACTTCTGCTATGATTCTTTGGTTTCCGGATATTAATGGATTTGGTAGAGAAGGTTCCCCCGAAATAAAATTTCCATTTTCATCTATATAATCATAAAATATAAGCATTCCCGTTTGGTTACCGATAATGGTTGAGGTAAATGTTGAAGAATCAAATGGATAAAACCCATCATCATCAATATCTCCACTGTCACCATCACAGGCTATTTGTAGTGGAATAGGATTAGCTATGGGTTGTACGTCAACAACAAAACTAACTGTAGTTTCGTCAAAACATGGACCATCAGGATCTAGTGTATTGTTATTTGTTACTCTAACGGTTATGGTTTGGTTTTCAGTTAAAAAAACGGGTTGAATTGGACTAATTACAGGAGAACCATCATTATAAAGTAACGGGTTACCATTATCATCAAAATATGTGATTGTTATATCTGATGGGTTTTGACCATCCAAAATATCAGACTCAAGTTGAGAAACATTAAATGGATAATTTAGTATAGCATCAATTGGATCTATATCACACTGTCTTTCTATTACTACAGAATTAGCCACAGGTAAAGCTTCAACATTCAATAGACTTGAAAATTCTTCTAACCCTAAACAATCGTTACCTAAATCACTTTTTACTCTTACCCAAATATTTTGGGTATTTGGCGAGTTAATATTTTCGTGATTTGCTATATCTAAAATTTCGTTGGTTTCTAATTCTGCATCAATTTGACTTTCATAAAAATGAACTGTAACATTTATGGTACTAAACACCGAAGTTGAAATTTCATCTCGAATAGATGTCATATCAAAAATAGCAGTACCATCTCTATTATCTGCCCCATCATCACATTGATATATTGGAGTTGGAACGTATGATGCCAATGCTGCACTACTTGGATTAACTTCTATAGTCAATGGCGTAACCCGATAACAACCATTTGGGTTTTCTACGCGAATCCATTTGGTTTCAGGTGTAAAGCCTAAAGCATCTTGATATGCTTCTGGTGCTGCAATACTATTTAATTCATTTTCAGCATCTGCTTGAGTTTCATAATATGTAAACAATAAGTTTTCAGTAAGATAATTTGGATTGATTTCTGTTTTAATATCATCTAAAGTAAGATTGAAAAAGGCTTGTCCGTCATTGCTATCGTCATCACATTGCGCATAAGTATTTGGTGCATTAACTTGAGGTAAACTAAACACTTCAATTTCAAAAGAAGTATCTGTAAAACAATCCGTAAATTGAGTATTTGTTACCCTTGCATAAATGGTTTGTAAATTGGCAATAGTATTATTAAAAGCAGAAGGTGTTGCTATTTGGTTTGTATAGGCTGCATCTGTAAAATAAGTAATGCTGAAATCTGTAACAGATTGACCATTTAGGATTTCTGTTTCTCTTTGTGTTATATCAAAAGTGATAAAGCCATCAACATCAGTTCCTACGGAGGTATTGTCACATTCTTGAATTCTAGGTATGTCTATGGGGTTAGCTGGAACCGCAGATTCATAAACTTCTACATCAAAAATCGATGTGGCGAAACAAGTTGTATTTGTATTATTTTCAACGCGAGCATAGATTGTAGTATTTCCCGTTTCATAAGGACTTGCAATAGCATTTGCGTTGTTGTCAGCGTCTATTTGTGAGATATGATAGGTAATGGATATATTTGATTGTGTACTGATACTATTATTTTGACTTACGAGGTCAAAAGGCATAGTTCCATTATTATCATCATCACAAAGGCGCATAGTTGGTGCAACATTAGCAGTTGGTAATTCTATAACAGTAAGTTGTATTTCATCAGAATAGATTCCGCAACTATTACCATTTCTATTTAAGAATGCTCTATAAAAATTACTATTAAAAGTTAATGGTGTATTAGTAATGAGCAAGCTTGACGTTTGTGAGTCACTATATGTGGCATCATCTAAAATAGCATTCCAATTAACACCATCACTCGATATCTCCCATTGAATAGTGTCAAAAGTGGTTGATATCAATGAGATATTATTATCTGAGCTTTCACAAACTTCTAAATCAATAGGTTGTGTTGTTATCATTATTGGCGCACTATCTAAATAGTCGGCATTTGGAATTGTATAACCATCCAAAGCATTATTCACTAAGCCATTTGCATCGACAGTTACGGCATTGTCTCCTAAATAATCATCCTCATTAACATCTGAAAAACCTGCTTCGATAACATCGCTACAGCCATCACCATCGCTATCAGCATCTATATAGGTGAATATTAAATCGGCATCTAAATCATTTAAAGTGTAACCAATTTCATTGCTGTCAGGAGTTGTTTCTGCAGCATCTGCCCAACCATTAACGCCATAAGTTGGTCCGTCTTCTATACCATTTAAATCTGTATCAGAAAGTAACCCTAATTCTCCCGTTTCTATTAAGTCTGTTATCCCATCATTATCACTATCAAGATCATAAAAATCTAAAACGCCATCATTGTCAGTATCAATAGGGATTAACGTTATGTCATAAATATCATCTAAACCATTCAAATCAATATCAATTCCTGAAAGTGCTACTAAAGTTCCTTGGTTTTCAACAAAATCTGGAATTCCATCATTGTCACTATCTAAATCAAATTCGTCTTTAATACCGTCATTATCGTTGTCATTTTTAAAGCATGTTAAAGAAATATTTGCTTGAAAAATAGAGTTGTCAACGATATTACCTAATTTATGAATAAACGTAAATCCATCAACTTGGTTGGCAAAAAACTCATAAGGTATATTTCCTGTAGGACTTAAATTATATCTGAAATGAATTTCGGACCCCGATATTTGAGTTATGCCACTTTCGAAAATACCGTCAAAATTCGAATCTATTAATAACCTGTCATCTGGATCCACCAAAGTAATATTTTTATTTGCAGGAGAAACTCTTACAACAAAAAACTCTCCATCAACAGAAGTATGAGTATATGATGTGTCTTCTGAAAACTTAATATTTACCATTTCTGTAAAAGCAATGCTATAATCGTTTTCTGCATTTGCATCTGCAGGAATTTCACTTATAATATTTCCTGTGCCAGTTAATCTCACTGAATTCACACCAGCACTAGAACGATTTAGTATTGTATTATCTGTAGCTATTGTATTATTAACTGTTCCATCTTGAAATCTAAGTCTTGGAGGTCTTGTTTCAGATAAATCTAAAATAACATCACCTCTAGATTCATCACAATTTACAATACCATCGTTGTCATTATCAATGTCTAAATTGTCTATTATCCCGTCATTGTCTCTATCATCGGGACAAATACTCACAGGTACTTCGACAGATTCTAGTGTTTCTCCTGTACAAGTAATAATACCTATTAATTTATATCTAGCTGGAATTGTAGGTGTAATAGAAGGTACATTTAAAGCTAAAGATTGAAAACCAGATCCATCGTCATAAAACCATTCATAACTATCAAAATTCTGGGCATTTGCGGCTTCTAAAGTAACGTTGGGGATACAATTCCCGAGTGTTACAAATTGTAAATCAAAATTAATTTCTGGAGCCGAAGGGAAACCTGAATAAAAGCTTCCAGAAGTTGCGGCCCCATTAACGTTAAAGTATGCTACATAAAGCTCATCGTCTCCTTGAACAGATACATTATTAGTTAATCCAGTAATTTTATACGTTACGTAATCGGGTTTACCGTTCACAGTACTTGGGCCAATTGCAGAAAAATTAGAAAGCGGTAAATTGTTAACGGTAACTGTAGCCCCTACTTTTGTTACAATGGAAAGTCCACCACTATAAATTGTACCCCCAATATTATCTATATTCGCAATATTATCTATGTTCCCTCTTGTTTCACAACTCAAAGGAGGTACAAAAAACATACCTTGATTAGCTTCTGAATTTGAACCGGTACCTTGATAAGCAAAAACATCCTCAGAGGTCTCTACGTACATGTTACCAGCAGTGTTAAATTGATTTCCTTCAATTAAATAGTAATCACCAGCATTAACAGTAGCAACAGGAGTATTTCCGTTAATACTAATGGTTGTATTGTCTGTATGCGCCACAATTAATACATTTTCCCAAGCATTATTTCCGCCTCCTTTAACAAATATATACTCTCTTCCTATTTTCGATAGGCCGGCGATTTGATCTATACCATAGTCTCTTCCTCCTCCGTTATCAAAACTTCCATTTGCTGAACCAGTATTTACAACTATTGGCTTATCAGAAGTTACTAAAGTGCCTATTAATCCATCTCTGTTAATGACTGCATCAAAACTATTGGTTGCCATAGTATAGCTTTCTCCTTCGTCTAGAGTAATATTTATTGGAGTTGTACCTGTGTAATTTTTTATAATCAAACCTGCAGGCAAGTCACTAAAATTTACTTGAGTATCGTCCTCAGTTGCCATTACAGAAACAAAGTTTAGATAGTTACTTTGCGGATTCTCATTTGTATAGCAGCCTACTCTAAAAGTTGTGCCTAATGCTGAAAGACCTTTACTTACCAATGCACCTGCTTGGGCACCACCTCCTGCATTCATTCTAACGGATACGTAAATTGGTGCATCTGCTTCAATTATGTAACCTCTATTATTTGCTACCGTACTTGTTTGAGGCGATGGAATAAAAAGTTGACCGTTACCGCTACCAATAGAAATTTGTACAGGTGCAGCATTAGAGACTGAGCCTGTTATATAGTTAGCCATAGGTTGTCCTACAGGAATTATAGTAAATGGTACATTGCCATTATTAGGCGTTGATAAATATATATATTGATCTTCTGGGTTAGCATTACCAAACTCAGCACTGGTTAACGGCGGGATGTAATGTTTTTTGCTTAGTTGGGAAAACCCTTTCAGGCTTAAGAGTATAATAAAGCAAACGAGTAGCTTTCTTGAAATATGGCTATTAATCATTTAATATTAGTGGTAATAATTCTTTAACAACTCTAAATATATTGCTTTTAAGTCTATAAGACTTAAATAAACGCTTAAGGTTTAATTTTTAAAGTTGAATCACTAGTATTCGATGAATTATTTCGATGAAAAGCACGAAAAATTTAAGTTGCTTACCGCTTAAGAGTAAAATGACCTTTAATATCAAATTCGTCACCTTTGTAAAACACATGTGCACTAAACCAATAGTCATTTGTAGGCATATTATGACCATTGTACGTGCCATCCCAACCAGGAGAGTTATGAGCCAGACTTTTTAATAATTTCCCATATTGATCATAGATATGAATAATAGTTCCCTCTAATTGGTTTACACCTGTGATGTGCCATGTATCAAAATACCCATCATTATTTGGTGTTAAAAACTTTGGAGTATCAATTACAACTACTTCTTTTGATATTGATGAACAACCATTAATGTCTATTACAGTTATTAATCTTGGACCAATGGGCACGTTTTGAAAGAAATTAGATGTTTGTGGTTCACCATCGTCAAGCTGATACAGATAGTCTCCAATACCACTTACTGTAATGGTAATGTTATTTGGATCTGAGAAGTCTACAGTTTCTGTAAATTCTATATTAGCTTGCTCAGATTCAATCACATTAAATCTTTTGGTAGTGGAACAGCCATATTTTGTGGTAACGGTTACACTGTATTCCCCAATTTCCTCAATTTCAATATTGGTAGTTGTTTGTCCAAAAGGCATCCATAAATAGGTGTCTTCAACAAAACCAGTCTCTGCCGTAACCATAAGAGGAAAGTTTTCTAAACAAATAACTTGATCTTCTATATCGTTAATTGGTTTCCTTCTCACAAAGGCATTAAAATTTGTAATGCTGTAACACCCTGTTTTGTTATTTTCAATACGTGCAAATAATACTTCTTCTGTATCTATTTCATGAAAATTTTCGTGTGCATTATTATCAGCATTTGCGTCTTCTTCTGAAAAATAATAGGTTATAGTATATTCTGCTGAATTTTGAGTTCCTAAAACTTCAGCATCATTCTTTGATAAGTCGAAAATGAATTTGTTATCGTAATCGGTATCACAAGCTTCAATATCTAAAGGTTGATTAGCTACAGGCAAAGGATTTACAATAAGTTGAAACGGATACACGTAATGACAGCCTCTGGTTGCAGATTCTATTCTTATGTAAATTGTATCATTGGTTGTATTATACGTATAATCTGTACTTAAAGGTGTGTTTCCAGCTTCAGCATCTACTTCATTGTTATAATATGTTATTATTGCATCGGTATCATTTGGTACAATAACCTGATTGATATCGCTCAAATTGAAATACTGTGAAGGGTTTTCACAAATCTCATATGTTTCAAATTCTTCTATAGCTGGAGGTGATGTAACGATTAATTCTTGATTTATAACATTGTAGCAATTAGCAGAGACGTTAAACACCTTAATAAAAATGGTTTGAGGATTTGAAATATTGGTGTAATTTTCAGGGTTTGTAATTGCGGCGGTATCATCATCAATAAGGGCTTCATCATCAAAATAAGAAATTATGATATTACTAGATGAGGTATTAAAGAGGTTGTTCTCATTAGTCGAAATATCAAAAACTAAAGTTTCATCATAGTCTATATCACATAACGTAATCGAAGGGACTTGATTGGGATAATCATGCACTATAGTTGTAAATTCTGTATTGCTAAAACAACCTGTGATTTTATTTTCAATACGTACATAGATATCTTGACCGTTTTGTGCATTGTAATTTTCATCTAAAGTATTGTTAGCATTCAAAGCATCTTCGCTAGTTTCATGAAAGGTTATTGTGAAATTATCGGCAATTTGCCCACCAAGTATAGATGGTTTTTGTAAGGATAAATCAAAGACTTCAAAACCATCTGCACTCACATCATCACAGGTTTCCATGTTTGTTGGTTGATTAGCTACAGGCAAAGGATTTACAATAAGTTGAAACGGATACACGTAATGACAGCCTCTGGTTGCAGATTCTATTCTTATGTAAATTGTATCATTGGTTGTATTATACGTATAATCTGTACTTAAAGGTGTGTTTCCAGCTTCAGCATCTACTTCATTGTTATAATATGTTATTATTGCATCGGTATCATTTGGTACAATAACCTGATTGATATCGCTCAAATTGAAATACTGCGAAGGGTTATCACAAATCTCATATGTTTCAAATTCTTCTATAGCTGGAGGTGATGTAACGATTAATTCTTGATTTATAACATTGTAGCAATTAGCAGAGACGTTAAACACCTTAATAAAAATGGTTTGAGGATTTGAAATATTGGTGTAATTTTCAGGGTTTGTAATTGCGGCGGTATCATCATCAATAAGGGCTTCATCATCAAAATAAGAAATTATGATATTACTAGATGAGGTATTAAAGAGGTTGTTCTCATTAGTCGAAATATCAAAAACTAAAGTTTCATCATAGTCTATATCACATAACGTAATCGAAGGGACTTGATTGGGATAATCATGCACTATAGTTGTAAATTCTGTATTGCTAAAACAACCTGTGATTTTATTTTCAATACGTACATAGATATCTTGACCGTTTTGTGCATCGTAATTTTCATCTAAAGTATTGTTAGCATTCAAAGCATCTTCGCTAGTTTCATGAAAGGTTATTGTGAAATTATCGGCAATTTGCCCACCAAGTATAGATGGTTTTTGTAAGGATAAATCAAAGACTTCAAAACCATCTGCACTCACATCATCACAGGTTTCCATGTTTGTTGGTTGATTAGCTACAGGCAAAGGATTTACAATAAGTTGAAACGGATACACGTAATGACAGCCTCTGGTTGCAGATTCTATTCTTATGTAAATTGTATCATTGGTTGTATTATACGTATAATCTGTACTTAAAGGTGTGTTTCCAGCTTCAGCATCTACTTCATTTTTATAATATGTTATTATTGCATCGGTATCATTTGGTACAATAACCTGATTGATATCGTTCAAATTGAAATACTGCGAAGGGTTATCACAAATCTCATATGTTCCAAACTCCTCTATAGCTGGAGGTAAATCAACTTTAAGTTCAATAGGTAAACTTACAGAACAATTTGAAATTGTATTGTTGATCTTTATATAAACAGTTTCAGGATTACTGGTGTTATTATAGTTTTCCGGATCTGTAATAATTTCATTATGATTATCTACACCACTTTGTGTTTTATGGTATGTAATTACTAAATTGTTTTGTCTTACATCTAGAATTTGAAGTTCAGATTCTGTAATGTCAAAAGTTACTAAGCCATCATAATCAACATCACATAATACCAATGGAGTAGGCTCTGTTGTTACAGGAACTTGCACAATACTAAGTGTGAAATCTGTAAGACCATGACAATAGGTGCCATTGGAAATACGAACATAAATAGGTTGTGGATTTACATAATTAGAAAATAAAGGATCTATGGGGTTATAGCCAAATTCAGCATCGTAAGAGCTTGTGTGTAATGTAACAGTTAAATCGTCATTAATACTTTCCTTTATATCGTCTATGGTGCTATTCAAGTCAAAAAGTTCAACACCATCGTTGGAAATATCATCACAAATGATAATATTTTCTGGTTCATTAAACAATGGAATCGATCCTACTTCTAGGGTGAAGGATGAAGTGCCATAACAATCTGGATCGGTAAAACTTTCAACTCTTGTGTAAATAGTTTGGGGGTTTGAAGTATTTTGATAGATATTATATTTATCGATTTCATTAGTGCGATCTATAGCATCTTGTTCTGTTTCAAAATACAATACTTGTTTACCCCACTGGCCATTTAAAATCTCGTTGTCTTTTTCGTAAAAGTAAAAGTCTGCAATATCATTTGTGCCAGATTCGCAGTTTTCGAAAATAGAAATTTCAGGAAATACAGGAAGTGTATTCACGTTTATATACACATAAGACACGTTAAAGCAGGATGTGGTTTTACTTTTTACTCTAAAATACACATATTGATTGGTAGCATTAAAAACTTCAGGGTTTACAAGAGGTTCTTCTCCATTAAATGCTCTCCAATAATCATTATAATAAGTAATTTCTACTTCTGATAAATCTGAAACAATTTCAGGAGCAACAGCAGTTAAATCCACAATAGAAAATGCATCTTGGTCATCATCACATACTATAATAGGTTGTGGATAATTTACAACAGGAGCTGTAATGATATTAATTTCAAGAGGTTTTATAGCAACACATCCGCTTTGAGGGTTAGAAATTCTGGTATAAATAGTTTGCGGATTAAAAGAGTTATAAAATGTTGGCGGCAACCTGTTTTCATCATTTTGAGCATCAATTTCCGTTAGATAATATTCTATTGAAACAGGGGAGATGCCCTCAGTTAAATCTGAATTAAAAGTATCAAGAATAATTGAGGTGTAGCCGTCAGTATCGGTATCGCAATAATCAACACTATCAATATCAGGTAGTTCAAGTGCTGGGTTAATGATTAAATTTACTAAAACATTTACCTTGCAAATGTCATCAATTACAGTTGTGTAAAGTGTTTTTGGACTTGATGTTACCGTAATTGGGATGTTTTCATTTAGAGGATTTGTTTGATTATCTAAATCGTCTTGACTTTCATAAAAAACAACATCAATATCACCATATTCACCTTTTATATCTTCTTCTATACTCTTTAAATCAAAATCTTCAATACCATCGTTAGAAATATCATCGCAAACTATATAACTGTTGTAATCAATTCCAAATTCAACAAGGTTGGTTTGCAACTCTAAAGTTGTAATAGAAAAACATCCAGTGGTGTCATCATATACTCTAACATATAATAGTTGATAAAACTCAGAAGTGTTTGAAAATGCAGTTTCATTAGTAATTGGATTTATGCCTGTTAAAGCATCAGCTTCCGTAAAGTGAAATGTTGTAGTTGCATTTGTTACACCATTTAAAATACTATTTAATGCAGTTGTTAAATCAAATTCTGCAAACCCATCAGAATTCTCTTCACAGGCATTAATCCAATGTCTATCTGTAATGTTTATATCTGGGTTTGGTTGTACGGTAACATCTATGGTTGTAGTTGCATGACAGCCTGAGAAGGAATCATACACCCTTACAAATAAATTATCGGTAGGGTTTGTGTTTGTATAAAACGAATAAATGGGAAAGAAGCCACTATCGGCATCTTGTTGTGAATAGTGATATGTTACAATTTTAGTATTATCGCCCCCTGTAATTTCATTGTTTGCCTGTGATAAATCGATTTCTTTGAAACCATCATTATCTAAATCATCACAAACTAAAATTGGTTCTGGTTTGGTTATTATAGGTGCTTCATTTACAATTAAATCAAAAGTAGGATAGGCGATACATCCATTATTTAAATCTTCTATTCTCACATAAATAGTCTGTGGGTTGCTAGTATTTGAAAATGTTGTTGTTACAGGGGTATTATTATTTCTAGCATCATCTTCTGACAAATGATAAGATATATTATATGATCCTGAGGGTACAGAATACAGAATCTCGTAGTATTTTAAATTTAAATCAAAGTTTTCGATTCCATCATTACTATTGTCATCACATAAAACAAAATCTGTAATATCACCAGAAATTTGTTCTCCATTCAATGTTATGGTTATTTCATCATCAATTACGCAGGTAGAGTTATTTAAGCCAATTGTAATTTCTACCTTATAGTTTCCAGATGTTAAAGCAGTATATTGAGGTGTATCTACTCCGCTAATTAAAGTATCATCCAAATACCAATCATAAGTGGCTAAAGTATTATTGATATCTGCATTTAAGTCAACAGTATTTGCACAGGTAGAAATGTCCTCACCCAAATCAACAGATGCGTTAAAACTGTTACCCTCAATGAATACAGCAGAATCAAAATTCTGATCGTCTTGGTCGGCTATAACTAGCTTAATATGATATTTTACATTTGGTACTATTGATGCGTTAGCAGTTAAAACAGTAGTTCTACCATTAAAGTTAGTGTCTCCTTGATTATTGCCTTGAAAATAGTCTTCGTTTTGAGCTGGACAAAATCCAACTACTTCTTCTCGTATAGTTGTAGTGTTTACTGGTGTGCTGGTTCCAGGTATTAAAGCGATATTTTCGTAAGGGTCTAAAGTTTCTGCTTCTTTAATAAGAAATGCAAATCCATCACTATAGCTGCACGGATTTGTTAAATAGTATTCTTCTGATGCTAAAAGATAATTGAATTGAATTTGATTTGAAAATGAGACAAAATCAAATTCTATAGTTGTGGCATTGAAGGTGTTAATAATGCCTAATGCATTCTCTAAATCAGAATCTGTACCCCAACTTTTTTCTCCTTCATTTAAGTTTGTAGTTATTATAGTGTTGCCTGCAGAGTTTACACTACCCGTTGAGAGCATGATTCCGTTCTCAAATGGGAAGTTTGAAGTACCTTTTTCAAAATAACCATAACTTTCTAAGTTATTTACACTTCCATTTATGTTTGAAGAAATATTACTAATCTCTACACAGCCTTGGGCTAAATTGTTTAAAATTAATTGTTCAAGTGGGATTGAACTGTCTGTTGTGATTTGTTGTCCAAATATATTTTGATTGAAAAATAGAAATATTAAGAATGAGAGAAAGTAAAAATTCTTCATACAGTTGATTTAACTAGTTAGCTAGGGGCAAACCAACTTTTTATTAATAGCAAAGTAAATTTAGGATTTTAACTATTAAAAAGCTATACCCAATTAAGGGTATATTTAAGAAAAAAGACGAACTGTTAAAAAATTAGGATATAATTATCGCTTTAAAGCAAAATGGCCTCTAATATTAAAGCTTTCACCATCATGTACGATGTCTGCAGAGAACCAATAGTCGTCTGCGGGCATATGTGCGCCATTAAAAGTACCATCCCAACCAGGAGATGTGTGAGGTAACATTTTAATAAGTTTACCATGCCTGTTGTAAATGTAAACTAAAGTACCTGGTAATTGATTTGCCCCAGTAATGTGCCAAGTATCAAAATAGCCATCGTTATTTGGTGTTACAAATTTTGGAATATCAAAAATGAATACTGTATCGAACGCAGGAGAACAACCATTTAAGTCAATAACGGTTATTTCATGACGACCAATAGGCACGTTATCAAAAACATTAGAGGTTTGGGGTTCGCCACCGTCTAATATAAATCTATAATCTCCCGTTGCAGTAGCGTCAATATTAATTGTTATGCTATTGGGGTCGTCAAAATTAACAGTAGTACTGGGATTCAGGGGGGCTTGCTGTGATTCAATTACCGAGAAGTTTTTAGTAAACTCACAATTTGTAGTTTTAGTAACCCTAACCCAGTAATCTCCTATTTGGCTCTCATCAGCTAGAGTTATTTCAGGAGTAGTGGCTCCATTAGACCATAAGTATGTATCGCCATTTACACCAGTTTCAGCACTAATAGTAAGCGGGATATCATCTGTACATAATGCAACTACATCCTCGATAGGGATAACTGGAAGAGGTAGTACAGTTGTAGTAAACTCGGTTGTATCATAACAACCTGTATTTCTATTTTCTAATCTAACATAAATCGTCTCATTACGGTTTACTTCATACGAAAAGTCTAATGGATTTATATCGGAAATGGCGTCGTCTAAGGAAATATGATAACTAAGTTCATGATCAGTAAAACTTTGTGCTGCTAAAATTGAATTTGCTGATTCAAATAGATTAAACTCCAAAATACCATCGAAATCATCATCGCAATAGGCTAAATCTTGAGGTCTATTAGCTATCGGATTTTGATTTATTTGTAGTGTGAAATTACCATAACCAATACATCCAGTAACTAAATCTTCCATACGTGTGTAAATAATGTGGCTATTTGCAGTATAATTGAATGGGGTGCTTAATACATTACTATTATTTTGAGCATCAGTTGGATTACTATAATAACTAATAGCAACTGTATTTAAATCTTCTACAATCATGTCATCCATAATGGATAAATCAAACGTGTTTGTATCATTATCACAAATTTGATGAGTTCCGCTAAACTGTATTGGAGGCAATGGTGTTACTTCAAGTTGTAAAGGTAGTACCGTATAACATGTAGTTAATGTATTTAAAACTTTAATGTACACAGTTTTTGAATCTGAATTGTAACTATTTGGGTTAGGAATAGCAAGGGCATCATTCTCAACATCATCCATGTTTTCAAAATAGTTTACAACAGTTCCTGTTTGTATTCTATCAAAATTTTCATATTGTGCATCGTCTAGATTAAATATGGTGAAACCATCATAATCATCATCACAAAGTTCAAATATTTCAGCTTCAGAAAGATCTGGAGCAGCAACAACATTAATACCAAAATCTTCAATAACAAAACAATCTGAGTCTTGATTATCTATTCTAACATATAGTTGTTGTGGGTTTAATGTATTAGTAAATGCTAGAGGAACAGGATCTATGTTTTCTATTGCATTAAATTCACTCAAAAAGAAATTGATCTCTAAATTTGTAGTTGAACCTAGAGAAATTTCATCTATTTTTTCATTTAAATCAAATACCCCGAAACCATCGTTACTTTCATCATCACATATTAAAAATGAACTTGGTGCATTAAAAACTGGGTTTGCTCCAACTTCAATCATGAACGATGATGTTGCATTACAAGAAGCATCTGTTACATTTTCAACACGAACATAGATAGTTTGTGGACTAGAAGTATTAGTATATGGGGTAGTTTTATCTATTGGAGAGGTTAATGCTGCATCTTCAAAATAGAAAACTTCTTTACCTAATTGTCCATTCAAAATTTCTGCATCCCAATCTGTAAATAAAAATTCAGTACGTTCATCATTATCATCTTCACATAATTGGAAATTGCTAATAGAAGTTAATACAGGAATAGTATTAACTAAAATCTCAAGATTAACGATGGCATAACAACCAGATCCTGTTCCTTCAACTCTAACATAAACTGTTTGAGTACCTGTTTCAAAATTCGTTGGGTCTGTTACAGGATTTATATTAGCATTAGCATCATCTATAGCTGTAAAAAAACCAATACTTAAACCTATGGTACTAGTTACAATTTCAGGAATTTTATCTTCAAGGTTTAAAGTAGTTAAGCCGTCATCAGAATCACATATTAACCAAGGTGTTGGCTGGGTTACAGGAGGTGCTGGCCTAACTTCTATATCAAAAGATTCAACTGTGAAACATCCAGTAGCAATATTTTCTATTCTAGCATATATCGTTTCAGTAGGTGAAGAATTGGTATAAAATGGTGGTAATTGATTAAAATTTGTGTCGGCATCTGCTTGGGTAGGAAAATAGGATACTATAAAATCTGTGTTTCCACCAGTTATAATATCATCAAAACTTACTAAATCTATACTTACTACACCATCGTCATCATCATCGCAATAAGGAATAGGGGCTAAGGGGTTAAATACCAAAACAGGATTTACTAATAAATTGATATCCGAAACTTCAGTACAGTTGCCGTTACCAATACTTATGATGAGATTGGTTGGATTTGTTGCGTTATAAACTTGGTTTTTATCTAAGGGGTTATTATTGTCAAAATCTGTTTGGGTTTCATAAAAAGTTACAGTAATACCTGGAAGTTCGTTGGCTATGTATGTTTCTACAACATATAGATTAAATTCTTCTGTACCATCATTTGAGCCATCATCACATAAAGCAAATTCTCCAGTATCTGTTCCAGTAAGTAATAAATTAGTGTGAATTTCTAGTGGAACTACAGAAGCACATCCTGTAGCATTATCTTCAATTCGTACAAAAATAGTTTGTACGTCTGGTGTTATATTTTGGTAATTGGTTTCATTTGCAATAGCATTTATACTTTCATTAGCATCGTCTAAACTTTCATGAAATGTAGTAGTAACACCTGTTAACCCTTGAAGAATATCACTTATTGCTTGCGTCAAATCAAATGTATCTGTGCCGTCATGGTCAGCATCACAACCATCAAGCGGTATAGGCTCTCTATTTACTATTGGGCTGTTAGTTATATCCACTGTTAAAGTACTAGTTGTATAACAACCTGTTGTGGCATTCACAACTCTTACAAATAGAGACTCAGTAGGTGTATTTGTGTTTATGTAGGGTATTGGTACAGGGTTGTTTCCATTACTCGCATCTAAATTATTATAATGATAGGTAACTATTAAATTGGTGTCACCAGATGTTATTTCGTCATTCTTAACACTCAGGTCTATGGTTGTGAAACCATCACTTGGGTCGTTATCACTATCACATATTGCTAAGTTTGTTGGGTTAGTAATATTCGGAATGGTATTTACAACAATATTGAAGGTAGAGTAAGCTACACATCCAGAATCTAAATCATCTATCCTCACAAAAATAGGTTGTGTAAGTGATGAATTTTGAATTGGACTAGTTATAGCATTATTTCCAGATCTTGCCTCAGCATCAGATAGATGATAACTAAATGTATAATTTGTAAATGCTATAATACTTGCTAGTTCTGTGTCTTTTGTAGATAGATCAAACGTTTCTACTCCATCACCACTTAAATCATCACAAAGTTGGTAATCTGAAAGGGGATTTAGGTTGATTTCGTTTTCAATAGTGACAACAATTTCATCTTCTTCAATACAACTTGAAGAACCAAGAGGCGTAGTGATTTCTACTCTATAATTCCCAGTTTGCGTTACATTAAGAGTTGCATTAGTTTCTCCTGAAATAGGTGTTGTACTACCATTTAAAAACCATTCATAAGTTGATGAAGGGTTTTGTATATCTGCATCTAAAGTAACTGAACTGGCACAAGTTGTGATATCTTCACCAAGATCAAGTATTCTAAAGCTATCCCCTTCGATAAATACAGCAGAATCAAATCTTTGATCAGCTTGGTCGGCTATTACTAATTTAATATGGTACTGTACGTAAGGTGTAATGGTTGCCGTAGCAGTAAGTACTTCTGTTCTACCATTATAATTTGTATCTCCTATATTATAACCATCAAAATACTGTTCGTTTTGTGCAGGACAAACACCAACAATTTCATCGTGTACTGTATTTGTACTAACTGGAGTACTTGTACCTGGAACTACTGCAATGTTTTGGTAAGGCGCAGGGCTACCTACTTCTCTAATTAAAAATGCAAAACCATCAGAAAACTGACAGGGATTAATACCTGAATATTCCTCTGAGGCCAGTAGATAATTAAATTGTACTTGATTTGAAATGGAAACAAAGTCAAATTCTATGGAAGTAGCATTTAAAAAGTTATTGTTTCCTAAAGCTGCTTCTAAATCGGTATCTGTTCCCCATGTAGTTGCACCTTCACTAAGATCCGTACTTATTAGGTTATTTCCACCAGATTCTGCACTACCTGTAGACAGCATAATACCATTTTCAAAAGGAAAATTAGAACTCCCACGGCTAAATTCTGCGAAACTTCTAAAACCATTAGCATCTCCATTAACGTTAGATGTAATATTTGAAACTTCAACACATCCATCAACTAAATTGTCTTCAATAAGTTGATTTACGGTAACACTGCCATTAACGTTAATTTGTTGTGCCACAAGGGTATATGTGCTTAAAAAAAGCACAATCAGAATAAAATTGAAATGTAGGGGCTTTTTCAATATATTTAATTTGGATAAAACTACAACTTTTTAAAGATGCTTTGCGAGGTCGAAAGTAATTATATTTTAGATGAAACGCAAAAAAATCCGATAAAAAGCAATAAAATTAATTTAACTGTTAACGTTTTAATGTAAAATGATCTTTAAAAACCCTACCATCTTCCAGTATTACTGAGAACCAATAGTCATCTGTGGGTAATATTTGCCCATTAAAAAATCCATCCCATCCTTTTTCTAGGGGAGATAATTCTTTTAATAGTTTACCATATCTGTTATATATTAATATTTTGGTTTCCGATTGAAATGTTGATGAAATACCATAAACCTGCCATGTATCATTTTCTCCATCGTTATTTGGTGTAAAGAATTTTGGAAAACCGATTACTGAAATATCCTGCTGGGTTGTGCCGCAATCGTTTTCAATATCTTGTACTAAAACGGTATAAATACCGGGTTTAATATTTTCAAAAATATTGCTCTCCTGAAATTCATAAATAGTACCATCAACACTCACTAAACTATATTCGTAAACGCCTTCACCAGTAGTATTAACAACTATAATATTATTTTGTGAGGCATCTGTTATGTCTACCGACTCTATAGTTGCGACGTTTGATGGTTCAACTACTATTGTTCGTTCTTTGCTGCAATTAGTTGTTCTGTTGCTAACAGTAACCATAAAATCGCCTACTTCATTGATTTGTATCGTATAATTGTTTTCTCCTGTAGACCAATCATATAAGAAATCTGTTATGTTTCCCGAGTTCAAACCAGCATTTATAGTAATTGGCTGAGGGAAAAAATTTAGACAGTAATTGGTAAATGCCTCTGTCTCTATATCTGGTAATTCATTTACTATGAGTTCAACTTCGCTAATGCCATAGCAATTATTATCGTTTTCAACACGGGCATAAATTATTTGTGAGTTTGGAGTGATATTAGTGTAAATGTCGCCTAAAGCATTCTGTTCTCTCAATGCATCATCATAATTTTCAAAATATGAAATATCTAACCCCGTAGGAAGACCATCAACAATATTTAAATTAGCATCATTAAGATTAAAGGTGTAAAAACCATCCTCTGTACCATCATCATCACAAGTTATGAGACTGGTGTCAAAAGAATCTGTAGTGCTAACATCTAATGTTAATTCAGCATCAGTAACGCAAGATGTAATATCATTTATTATTTCTACATAAATGATTTGTGGGCTTTGAGTATTTGTATAATTGTCATAATTAATAATTTCATTAGTCCTAGCTGCATCCAAGTAAAATTTGGTGGATAGATTATCTACATTGTTGGTCAGCGTTGGGTTAGCTTCATTCAAATTGAAAATGGTCAAGCTATCAGAAACTCCATCTTCATCACATTGAAGTATGCTATGATCTACTCTTACAGATGCTGGATTTACAACTAATAGCATAGGAGTTGTATTTACACAATCTGGATTCAAAGCATCCTCAATACGTACATAAATCTCTTCACTAAAAGCGGTGCTGTTATAATATGAATCTGGGAGTATTGTAGCAGCAGTGCCAAGTTCAGCACCAGTTATGGTGCTATGGTAAGTAATATTTATATCTGATAGATTTTGCCCGTTTAATATTTCATTAGTTCGACTAGAAAGTGTAAATATGGCTCTACCATTAGTATCATCTCCATCGTTCAAATCGTCACAAATTACAAAGTCTGATGGTTCAGCAAAATTAGGGCCAAGTTCTACTCTTAGATTGAATTGTGCTAAATCAAAACATGCCGTTGTGTTATTCGTAATTCGCGTGTGTATTATTTGTGGGTTAGCAATGTTTATGTAAGGGCTAGTAATTGGATTAATGCCTATATTGGCATCACTTTCGGTTTCATGATACGTAACCGTTACATCGTTTTGTGAGCCTAAAATCGCACTGGTATTGCTTTCTAAATCAAATTCTGTAAAACCATCATCAAAAGGTGCAGTAATATCGCAGCTTTCCATATTAAGAGGTGTTCCAGAAGTATCAGTATTATTTACTGGTGGTTCAGAAAACCTCGCAGTTCCAGTCCATTCTAACCAGAAAGTACTTCTTCCTATAGGTCTATCAATCACTATATAATAAGTTTCTCCAACTTGCACATCAAGCCAATTAACAAAACTATCTCCATTAGCTCCTGGACCTTCACTTATATCTGCGGACGAACCATTCATACCTGTAAAATTGCTCGTTAACCCTGCTTGTGCTGGATTAGTAGTGGAACAACGAATTGCTGTGCCAATATTGCTACATGATACATTTGGACCAAAAACGAAAAAGTCGTAATCTTCATTAATATCGGCAACTGATGGCTTTATTGTAAAGCCTAAGGTGCCAGCACTAACTGCAGTCACTCTTAACCATACACTGTTGTTTTCTCGACCGAAACAAGAATTATTCGAGGTAATTTCTTGTTGCCCAATACCATTTACATCCAAATTTAATTGGGAGTTTCCGCAAGCTATGATGGCATCAATACAATCTGTAGGTTGCTGACCAAACAGAAAACTATATTGAGTAACAATAAATATGAAGAAAAGTACTTTATTATGAAGCCTCAATCTACTAATTTTTAAGTGTGAAGTGATCTTTAAAAACTCTTCCGTCTTGAAGTTTAACCGAGAACCAATAATCATCAGCAGGTAATGCTTGTCCGTTTACCAGTCCATCCCAACCTTCTCCAAGAGGTGTGATTTCTTTCATGAGTTTACCGTATCTATTAAAAATAAATATTTTAGAGTTAGGTTGAAACATCTCAGAAACACCATACACCTGCCATGTATCATTGTGACCGTCGTTATTTGGTGTGAAAAACTTTGGAAAACCAATAACGGAAACAGCATCCTCAACAACTCCACAATTATTCTCAATATCCTTAACCATTACTGTATATATGCCAGGTTTTACATTTTCAAAATTATTACTGTCTTGATATGGTACTGTCATACCATTATTTTGATTCATGAGACTAAATTGATAAACCCCTTCTCCTGAAACGTTTACAGTTATCTTATTATTTTGTGTAGCATCTATAACTTCAAAAGATTCAAAAGTGGCAATATTAGAAGGGTCAACTGTAATGATTCTTTCAGAGGAACAGCCAGAAGCAATATTGGTAACGGTTACGTTATAAGTCCCAGCAGTATTAACGTTTATTTCATAAGTATCTTCCCCAGAAGACCATTCATATGTAAAATCAGTAAGATTAGAACCTTCTAACCCGGCATCAATAGTTATGGTCTCTGGAAAAAAGTTTGTGCAATAATATACTAAAGCTTCATTTTCAATTAAAGGTGGTTGATCTACAGTCAATACAACTTCGCTTATTCCATAACAATCATTATTGTTTTCTACTCTGGCATAAATAGTTTCCGTATAAGGATTGGTATTAGTGTAGGTATCACCAAGATTGTTTTTTTCTAATAGCGCATCTTCATAGGTTTTATAATAGGAAACATCCAAACCAGAGGGCAAACCTTCGGTAATAGTATTGTTTCCATTTGTTAAGTTGAATTCATGCAAGCCATCATCAACACCATCTTCATCACATATTGAAATTTCAGTATCAAAAGCATCAGTAACACTTACATCTAGTACTAACTCAACATCTACCTTACATTCGGTTTTGATATTAAATACTTCAACATAAATGGTTTGTACACTGCTTGTATTTAAATAATTATCAGGTTCTGAAATTAAGTTAGTTCTTGCTACATCTGAATAAAACCTAGCAGATAAGCCATCTGTATTTCCAGTTAAATCAATAATAGCTTCTTCTAAATTAAAAATCGTAAAGCCATCTCTTATATCGTCTTCATCGCACTGAAAAATTGTATCATTAAACCCAACAGGATTTTCGTTAAACCCAACAAAAGCTTGTCCTTCAATAGCACAATCACCGTTATTTGGATTAATAAAAATTTCGTAGTGCCCAGCTTCAGTCACTACCAAGTCAAAATCATTATCAGGTAAAGCTACGCCATCTCGAGTCCAGATGTATGTGGCTCCGGGTACATTTACAGATTTTAAAGTATAGGACCCATTTTGGCAAATATCTAAATTAGTTTGACTCTTTCCATTTTGAATGATGTCTATTTGTGCGTTAAAGAAAGATGCAATAAAAGGAGGCAATCCTTGAGAAGATTTAGCGGGTGATAAACTAATAACATCATGGCGATACTCACAAAATTGCCCAATTTCGTTTGGTTTTTCAATAACACTTAAGCCCCCTAATCCACCAATATAGGATTCACTTAGTGCTCTATATATTCTGCCATCTGGACCCAATTGAAGTGCTCCTCTATACAGGTTTCTTTCATCTAAAACGGTTTCTGTCATTTGCAAATCGTCCTCTCTTAAATCGAATTGAAAAAGCGAAGCAAAATGATTTAGTGGATTATTTGCATTTGTTGGGTTTTCAGGATCGAAATAATCGTTGGAAGCATTTATGTAAAGTAAATTACTATCTGGCGAAAATTCTATACCGTATGGATAAATAGCATTATTAGAGCCATTCAATGCTATCAATTTTTGATTTGAAACACTCCCTGTAGAGGTGTCAAAATCATAAACATACATTCCATCACTAACATTGGCGCATGCTAATCTTTTACCATCAGGAGATAGTTTTAAATAGCCCCTTGCGTCTCCAATTGAAATGGGGAATGAGGACTTAACAGAATTAAGGTTTACACCACTACTGGAAACTTCAAATGCATGAAATGTATCATAAAAGGGGATTGTGCCATCAGCTGAAGCAAATGTTAGAAGCCAAATCGATCCGTCTAAACAATCTCTAACTACAGCAGTAATTTTTTCAGAACAATTTCGCAGTAAGTTTACGTTTTTAGTTGTAACCTCGCCTAAGCCCTCATTTAAGCTAATATCTACTATTGAATAATTGAGTCCAAAATTTACTTGATCGATAAAATTATCTACTGTAAAAACGTAGTAAATATTAGGATCTTCAGGGTTGGGGACGATTATTCCTGATTGTGCGCTTGATGAATCTCCATGCAAACCAGTACCATTAGGCATTATATCATGGTTTTTATTCCAAATGGTAACACCGTCAGTGTAAAACAGGAGATTTCCTCTATCATCTGAAATACTTGCACAACCTTCACGAGTATTTAGTTGCCCATCTCTAACTACATTAACCCTTTTATTATCTAAGTCGAATTGAAGTCCTGCATTTTCTCCAAAATACCAGTTGGCCGCCTGTTTCTGAGCAGAGGCGCTAAAGGCGACAGCCCACAGGATTACAATAAATAAGGCGTTTTTCATCTTTTACATAGCAAATGCTATCAAAGATATTACAAATCTCGCTTTTTTAATAATCTATACGACAAAAAGATGAATAGAGCAGTCCAACCCAGTACTATAGCTATTTCGTACCAGTGTACTGCATAGTCATAAACCAGTTCTGCTTTCTCAGGAAACTTTGTCATTGCAACACGCTGAAACGGTTGATCAATAAGTTTATACATAGATTCTAAGGGCATAAAGTTTTTTACTTTAAAGGCGCTATCTGCACTTCCAAATATCTCGTATGCTCCCCAAAACACCAACCATTCAAAAAGATATAAAACGAATAAAAAGGCCAATGCAAATGCTGAACGTTTTACCAACATACCCAAGAATAAACACAGGCTGAAGAATCCTACCAGTTTTACAAAATATCCCAGCAAGTAATTCATTTCTTGAATAATAATTCCAAATTCATTATAGCTAGAATAATATAAACCTATGCATAAGGAAATCAATCCGATTAGAATTGTAGACACCAAAGAAAAGAAAATTATAGTGTAAAATTTAGAAAGTATAAACTCCTTTTTACTTAAGCCATCAATTAAATTTTGTTTTAGAGTTTTATTGCTGTATTCATTTCCAATCATGCTTACTACCACAATGGCAAAGAAAAATTTAAATTGAGAAGCGAAAAATGTGGTTAAATGCCAAATTACAGGAAAGTTAAACACTCCTAATTCGCCCAATTCTAAAGTAAAAAAACCAAACACTGGTATTTTTAGTGATGACAATAAAATAACGAAAAACGGTAAAATAAATGATATAAAAATAAGTACTTTACTTGTTTTATTAAGTAGTAACTTTTGTAATTCTAGTTGTAAAAGTCTTAACATTGGTCGTGGGTTAGTTATTATCAGTTAGTTGTAAAAATTGTTCTTCAAGGCTTTCCTTACGTTGCACTAAATGGGTGAGTACAATACCTTTTTCAAAAAGCTGCTTGTTGAAATCTTCAGAACTTAAAGGTTCATTTAAAAAGGCTGTAACTAAATCGTCTTCAGTTTTTACTTTACCAAAAACTGGGTCTTTCTCAATAACATCAAGAAGAGCTTTTTGATTGCTACATTTTAGCTCAAAGAAGCCATGGCTAGAAATCATTTCGTCCACACGTCCTGAATATAATTTTACACCTTTACGCAAAACCACAACATGCGAACATACTTTTTCAACTTCATCCAATAAATGAGAGGCTAATAAAATAGTTGTCCCTTGGTTTGCAATATCCTTTATAATTTGGCGAATTTGATGAATACCCTGGGGATCTAAACCGTTTGTAGGTTCATCTAAAATCAATATTTCTGGATCATTTAAAAGGGCAGAAGCAATTGCTAAACGCTGTTTCATCCCTAATGAATAAGTTCTAAACTTACTGTTTTTACGCTCTAATAAGCCTACAACCTCTAGCTTTTCATCAACTTTGCTAACATCGACTCCTTTTATTTTACATACTAGCTTTAAATTTTCAGAAGCTGTCATATAAGGATAAAAATTTGGTCTTTCAATGATGGCACCAACTTTCTTTAGTGCATCGTGGGTTGTAATACTACCGTCAAACCATTTAAAATCGCCTGAAGTTTTGTTCACTACATTTAGCACAACACCTAAAGTAGTAGATTTTCCGCTACCATTAGGACCTAAAATACCATATACATTACCTTTATTAATGGTGAAGGATAGGTCTTTTACAGCAGTTAAATAGCCAAATTTTTTCGTGAGGTTGTTAATTGTTAGAATAGGTTCCAAACGCAAAGATTTTATGCTGAAATATTATCAGCGATTGATTAGTTATATTGTTAAGACGAAGGTTGTCTGTTTTTGTTACAATAATGCTAAGAAAAGCTTAAATTTGACTAACGACAAGCTTATGGATGATTTAAAAATTTCGAAAAAAAAACCATCTTATCCAATTTCAGAAAAATTGGATGAATATCTTTCCGAATATAGCAGAAACTTAAAGCTTCCTATCTTTTACGAAGATTTATTAAGGTTTCAAGGTGCAATAGAAGTGTTGGATGAGGATGATGAAGATACCCTTTGGGTGCGTGTATATTATAGTGAATTTGATAGGAAAGAGATTGATGCCTCATTAAAAAAAGTATATACTATTTTGCATTCTGATGGTAACGAGGATATTTTTCCATTTTTAAGTGTAGATGCCATAGACTACTGTACGTTTGGAAATTCTAAACCATTTAGAATAAAAGTTAGAAATATTTTAAACGATAACTACACCTATTTTTATGTAAAAACTGCCGATGCGTCGAGAATTTATGGTTTAGAATTTGAGCACATGCTTTCTCCATATAACCTTAATTTTTTAGTTAGTGATTCCACATTAATCGAGGAGCATATTGCAGGAATTCCAGGAGATGTTTTTATAAAAGATATGCTGCCCAATTGTACAAAACGAGAAAAAGCACAAATTGCAAAGGAGTTTGTGAAGTTTAATGAGCGTTGTATGATTAGGCTTTTAGGCGATATGCGTTCATACAACTATGTTATTGTACCAACGCATGATTTTGATAAGGTAGTTTATAAAATAAGAGCCATTGATTTTGACCAGCAGTCTTACGAAGGGAAATTTAATATATACAGACCGCAGTTTTTTAAAGAGAATTTAGAAATGGTGAAGATTGTTTCAGATTCTTTTCAAAAGCTATCCATAGAACAATATAAAATCGAGGAGCGTTCTATATTAGTGAAGCGATTAAAAAGTTATAATTCGCGCATAAACGAACTTTTAGAATGTATGGTTGAAGACGATATTTCAAAAAAAGAGCATATCGATTTATTAAAATTTAAAATATTTGAATACACCCACGATGTTAATTTTAAACGGTGCAAGTCTATGGGAGATATTTTGGAAAAAGCCTTAGAGTTTTTGGTACACAACTACGAAAATGTAAACCCATTAAGTATAAGGAAAAAGCGTATTTAGTTCCAGTTTTCATCAAAATCGAGATTGTCATAATCTTCAATATCAATACCATCATCAAACTCGTTTAAATCATCATCAGTATCAGCTTCAAAAACACGATCTGGAGCAGTATCAGGTACTTGCCCTTGCACAAACATTAGGTTTGGGTAGTCGTGGCCTTCAACTATATCAACAATTTCAGCGAGTTCAACATAAAATGTCCACATGCTTAAAAAGTCATACACATAAATTAGCTTAGTTTGCGCTTCATGAACCACATCACAAATTTTGGTCTCATTCATAAGTCTTGCAGATGCATCATCACTTAAATCAAATAATGAAATTTCTTCACCTTGATCCCACTGGTCATTGCTAAGGTAAAATGATGCCATTTCAGTGCCATCAAAACCGAATGATTGGGTAATGATATTATGCAAATCCTCTAAAGAATCCGTTTCACGAATTTCTAAATCACGAAAAACATCTTCTTCTGTATCGTTGTCTAAAATAACTCTAAACCTGTAAATCATAATACGAAATTGTAGTGCGCAAAGATAATTATTTTGATTCATATGAATTGTTTCAAAATTGAACATAAAATGTTCATTTTTAAAACGCCAAAAAAGCTGGTTTTTAAAGTCTCGTGTTAATTATATTGTTAAAGGCAGAACCAAAGGTATAGCTAACACCAGCAGAAAGGCTTAAGTCGAAATCTGTTGCAATCTGTTTTTGTTGCAGCAGTACATCCTCTAAAGAGGCATCACCAGCGGGTAAATTAATTTGATCTCTAATAAACTGCATATTTCCCGAAAACCTCACTGAAAATCCCTTAAAAACTCTAATAGAAACGTTACCATTAAGTTGCAAACGGTTTTTAGAAAAATCATCTAAAAATGTAGAAGCACGAAGTCTTGAAGAAATATTTCCCCACGGCTGCCTGTAGCGCACTTCAATATTAAAGGAGTGATTAAAAATAACTTCATGGTTTTTAGAAAAAATAGTAGTTTCTTGATAATCATTATGTAGATACGCCACTCTGTACGCGAAAGTTATTTCGCGTTTTAGCACTTCACTGTAAGGGAAAATATTGTACTCAATGGCTGGTGCAAAACCTCCAGCTAAATCAATATTTGTAAACGTATCATGCCTCAGATTTACAAATACTCCAGCAGACCAATGATCTGAAAGACTTCTTACCACGCTGGCAGCAGCCCAGTATCTATCGCGTCTACTTGTAAATTCTTCATCATTTCTAATAAAACGACTGTTGTTTTGGCTGAGTTGAAAATCACCTCTAACACGCCAATTATCTGTAACATGGTCGCTTTCGAAACCTAATGAGTATTGAAAGCGTTTTCGGCTTGCTTCTTTGTTATAGCTACCATTTCCATAAACTTCAAATATCCAATTATGCCATGGGTCGTATTCGTTGGTATTCTTAGGTTCTGCTTTTCCTTTTATTCTATAAACAACGCGATCAGCAAGATCTGATTTTAAAATGTATTTGAGTAATCCCTTGCCTATGCGCCACGCTAAACGTTTCCTTATATCATCAGGGGTCATATTAGCATTGGAATCAAAAGATAGGGTATTAGTCATACCTTCAAACGAAGAACTCCCGGAAAACTCAAGTTTATAAGTTTTACCACCACTTCCGTTTGCGAGGTCGTATATAAAAACTTTAACATTGGCTAACCCTTGATCTCGAACATGATTAACATGTTTTACATGCTGACGGATATAATTCTTATCACAATTACATTCAACAAATAAATTAATGCTTTCTTTTTCTGGTGTTTTTTCTGATTGTCCGAATGAAAATAATGAAGATATTAATATGATGAAAAAGGTGCCTTTTTTTATAACTGTTGACATTATGGAGGAATTAAATAAACCTCAAATATAGAGTTTAAAATAAGAAACAGATAGTCTTTTTAGACCTGAAATTAGTAATTATTGACTTTTCATATAAATTTGCGATGCTTGTTTATATTTTGCAAAACTTAGGTGTTAGAAAGTATTGAGATTTAGGTAAGAACATTTACTTTTTAAACTAAAAAAAGCCCCAACATAGGTTAGGGCTTCTTTAATTAATTTGAGTTAGTCAGCTTTCCAATTATCCATTCATGGATATTAAAAATTCTTCATTGTTTCTAGTTTGTTTGAAACGGTCGTTGATGAATTCCATAGCTTCAACAGGGTTCATGTCCGCAAGGTATTTGCGCATTACCCACATGCGTTGTACGGTGTTTTCATCAAGCAATATATCGTCGCGACGTGTACTTGAAGAGGTAAGGTCGATAGCAGGGAAAATTCTACGGTTAGATATTTTTCTATCCAACTGAAGCTCCATGTTACCTGTTCCCTTAAATTCTTCAAAAATTACCTCGTCCATTTTAGAACCAGTTTCGGTAAGTGCCGTAGCAATTATGGTTAAAGAACCACCATTTTCAATGTTACGTGCTGCACCAAAGAAACGTTTTGGTTTGTGTAAAGCATTTGCATCTACACCACCAGATAATATTTTACCAGAAGCAGGCTGTACTGTATTGTAAGCTCTTGCCAAACGTGTAATAGAATCCAAAAGAATCACCACATCGTGCCCACATTCCACTAAACGTTTTGCTTTTTCAAGAACGATATCAGCAATTTTTACATGCTCATGAGCTTCTTTATCAAATGTAGAAGCAATTACCTCACCGCGAACATTGCGTTGCATATCCGTAACCTCTTCAGGGCGCTCATCAATTAATAAAATCATTTGATACACTTCAGGGTGGTTTGCAGCAATAGCATTTGCCACATCCTTAAGTAACATGGTTTTACCAGTTTTAGGTTGTGATACAATCATACCACGCTGTCCTTTACCAATAGGTGCAAACAAGTCCATAATTCTAGTAGAAATGGTACTTTGTCGTTCTGCAATATTAAATTTTTCCTGCGGAAATAAAGGTGTTAAATGCTCAAAAGCTACACGATCTCTCACCACATTTGGATCCTGACCGTTAATTTTACTCACCTTTATTAATGGAAAATATTTTTCACCTTCTTTTGGCGGACGTACATGCCCCAAAACCGTATCTCCTTTTTTCAATCCAAACAATCTAATTTGCGATTGAGACACATAAATATCATCAGGCGATGATAAATAGTTGTAATCTGATGATCTTAAAAAGCCATAACCATCTTGCATGACGTCTAAAACACCTTCACTTTCAATAATGGCATCAAATTCAAAATCTGGCTCACGGTAACGGTTTCTATTATCCTTATTACCATTGTTACCATGGTTTTTTTGATTTTTATGTTGGTGGTTGTTATCTCGACGTTGGTTTTGGTTACGTTGTTTGTTATCGCGTTGTCCTCTATGTTGTTGGTTATTATTGTTAGAAGGCTTTGGGTTATTGTCGTTAGAAGGTTTGTTGTCTTTATTATCAGCAGCTGGTTTTTCCTGTGTAGCATTATCAGATGGTTTTGCATCTTCTTTTTTAGCTTCAGGTTTTGCATCTTTTTGCACACGCTGTCTAGGTTTTCTAGCAGGTTGCTCTTCTTTTTTGCCTCCTACGGGAGCAATTTCTTTGGCAGCACTTGGGTCGGCAGCTTGCTTGTCTAATATTTGATATACCAAATCCAGTTTCTTCATAGAACGGAATTTGGGAATGCTTAATTGTTTTGCAATGTCTTGTAAATCAGTAAGTTTCTTTTCTTTGAGTTGTGAAATTTCAAACATAAATGTTTAGTTGAATGCTATTATATTGGATATAAAATTTGAGTTTTTCTGAAAAAAAATAGATTTTTTATTCTGAAGAGTTAACAATCTGTACTAGCGATTGTTGTGAATTGTTGATGCAATAATACAACTTTATTTTAATTTAAACTGTCAAATTAATAAAGAAACTACTATTTTTGCCTTCCAGAATTAATAATTACCATGTTACAACGTATACAAAGTGTTTATTTACTATTAGCGGCAGCCAATGCGCTGGGGCTAATCTTTGTATTTCATTTGTGGGTTACAAACGAAAGCACTATGGTTTTTGCAAAAGACGAATTACCAGTTTTAGCAGCGTTTATAGCTTCAGGAGTGTTGTCTCTGGTTACCATATTTATGTTTAAAAACAGGAAGCTTCAATTTGTTTTGGGGCGTCTTAACATCATATTAAACTTTTTTTTACTAGGATTTTTCGTGTATCTATCTCTAAATGTATCTGGAGAAACCGAGGTTTCTGAGAAAGGTATTGGGATGTTTCTTCCTATTATTTCTATCGTGTTTTTGGCCTTGGCCAATAAAGCCATTAAAAAGGATGAAGATCTTGTAAAATCTGTAGACAGATTGCGTTAAACCTAACATCTTAGTAGTATTAGTGCGTAAGCCCAAGGTGAAGATCTTGGGCTTTTTTAGTGAAACTCAATTTTAAAAAGCTTTAAAAGCGCATTTATAATTGAAAGTTGAACTAATCCCGCTGAGGAGCGGGCTCAAAAACCTTCCTTAATTCCTCCAAAGAAGGAAGCGTTCAAAAAAGGATAGTGTATGTTTTTAAACTTTTATATGGGCGTTACCCTATCGGGTCGGGCTTTTCGCTAATAGTTTTGGCTCGATGCGCGCCTCGCCAAAAGCTGCCGCTGCAATCCCTAACGCGCTAATCCGCCAATGTCATAGCCTAAGCAGGGTATTGGCCTTCTTGTATAGGTAATAATCCTTAGCATAAGAAAACAAAAAAGCCCGAAATATACTTTCGGGCTTTTAAAATATATATAACACTATTATACTATTTTATCTCAACAAGTTCCAACTCAAAAGTTAAATCGTGTCCCGCTAACGGATGATTAGCATCAACAACTATATGGTCTTCCAAAACTTCAGCAACTCTAAACTGTACCTCTCTACCATCTTCACCTCTAGAAGCTAATCCCATACCTACTTCAGGTGTCATTTCTGGTGGAAGCTGTTCCTTTTTTACATCGTAAAATAGCTCTTTTTGTACTTCACCATAAGCCTCAGCAACAGGAATGTTAATCGTTTTTTTCTCGTTTACTTTCATAGCAATCATACCTTTCTCAAAACCAGGAATAAGCATCCCTTGTCCTAAAGTAACCTCTAGTGGTTCTCGCTCCAAAGAGCTATCAAAAACCTGTCCGTTGCTTAATTTTCCTGTGTAATGTACTCTTACGGTATCATTCTCTTTTACTTGACTCATATCTAATACTATTTTCTATTTTTAAATAAGTCTGCAAATTTACAACTAATCAGAACAAATTTGGATGCTTTTTTAGTTTTTTGGATGTCTAACTGGGAATTCAATAACTTCCAAATTATCAATCTTCTTCCCATCGATAGTAAACCGAAGCATAGTGCGCACTTTATGAAACCCATGTTTACCAGCGGCTCCAGGATTCATATGGATAAGGTTTAACTTTTTATCTGGCATTACTTTTAAGATATGTGAATGCCCACAAATAAATAATCGTGGTGGATTTATTTTTAAAGTTTCTGCAATACGCATATTGTACTTTGGTGGATAACCACCGATATGAGTAATCCAAACATCAACATCTTCACAGGTAAACCTATTATGCTCTGGGAATTCGCTACGTATTTCGGTACTATCAATATTTCCATAAACCCCTCGCAAAGGTTTTAAAGCTTTAATGGCATCAGTAACTTTTAAATCGCCAATATCACCTGCGTGCCATACTTCATCGGCTTGTTTTACATATTTTAATATGTCGTTATCAATGTAGCTGTGTGTGTCGGAAAGTAGAAGGATTTTGGTCATCTCTTAATTCTGGTTTCAATACGTAAAAGTATTAATTATTCATATTACCAAATATGCTTTGAACAGAATAAAATCAGAGTCAAAAATTTGAGCAAATAGAATCAGGATAGAAGTTGGAATAGAATCTAAGATGTACTTTAGATTATATTGTTGCCAAATAATTACCCAAGTTTTCAGTTCTCATTAAAGCAAGTTTTTTACGAATTCTAGACCGCGCCATGTGGACACTATTGGTTGAGATGCCAAGTAAATGCGACATTTCTTTACTATCAAAATTTAATTTTATCAAAGCACAGTGTTTTAAATCGGTGGGTGTTAAATCAGGATTTAGTTTAAGTAGTTGATCATAAAAATTACTGTTTATTTGTGTAAAGCGTAGATGAAAATCCTCCCAGATTTTCTTATTACCTTGTTTGTGTTTTCTACTTAAAACTTTGAACTGCATTGGGTTGGCTTCTTCAATGGTTCTTAGTAGCTCTTTAACCGTGGTTTCTTTTTCTATAATTTGAAGCGCATTTGCCGTTAGTTCCTTATTTTTTATATCTAAAATGGCTTTATTCTTTTCACGTGTTATAGCCATTTGTTTCATTTTATTGTGTTGTTTAACAGCTATCAAAACTATAATGGTTAATAATATTAAAATACCAATTAGGAGTTTCATTCTAAATCTTGCTTTATTACTAATTAGTAACAATTTGCTTTGTGCCAACAATTCTTCTTCCTTATGCGCCAATTCTTCCTTGTATTTGTTTTTAATTTCAAACAAATCTTTATTCAAGGCACTTTGGGCATGAAATAAGCTATCAGATATAGTTTTTGCCTGTTGCATATATTTATAAGCCATCTGGCTATGATTTATATTGGCATATAAATGGGCTAATGCCTCTAAAACTATAGGTTTTAATTTGATGTTATATTCTAAAGAATCAATGGCATGAAGTGACTTTTTATAGTAATATATGGCACTATCAGGATGATTAAAACCTTCTTTTAGCTCCCCCATTTGATAAGAAATAGATGTTTGGAAACCGTGACCTTTTTTTTCTAGAAATGGAATAACACCATCTAAATAATGTTGTGCTTTTTTGTATTTACCTAGGGCAATGTAAGTTTCCCCGTAAACCCCATCTACAAAATGAAGTTTTTCTTTAGTTGGATGATTGATGTAACACGAGTCTAAATATTTAATAGCAAGACTATAGTCTTCCATAGCGTTATATTGAATAGCTACATCTAAATAGCAAGATGTTAGTCTTGAGTTAGTGGTTCTATCGGTCTGTACATAAGTTTTGGCAATTTTTAGCCCTTCTTTTAAATGATATAAAGCAATACTGTCTTTGTCATAAACCTGATAAAGAATACCAAGCATTTGGTGAATTTCTATAAGGGGTCTCTTATTCTTAATATTATCGGCAAGCGGAAATGCATCCCAAATTAAATCAAATGCTTGATTAAATTTTCCTTGCCTGTGCTTAATATCAGAGAGATGCACAATACTATATAAATGATAAACGGTGTCTTTGTTTTTTAAGTAGTATGAGGCGCCTTTTTCAAAATAGTTTGAGGCTTGTTCAGGATTATTATGAACCATTTTATAACGGGCTTGGTTAAAACTATCTATATCAAAAAAAATGGAGTCATTTCCCTTTTGAGAAAGCACAGTATTCGATAAAAAAATGAAAACCAAAACCGCTTTAATATGAGCAACCTTCACTCTAAGCATATATTATTTCTATTCTATTGACAAGATAATAAATCAGGTGTGAAATATAGTTTAAATTGTATTCCTAAACCTTGAAATATAGTTTAAATATAGTGCTTTTTTCGTTGCTTAATATTTTATTAGTGAACTTTGAAGTGTTGAAAAACAAGGGTTTGTTGCGTTTTATTTAAAGCGAGTTTAAAAAGCAGTTTATAGAGCTAAATATGATTCCGGCTTTTCCTAAAATATAGTCTTAACCAAATATAAATCTTAATCAAATGAGAAAAAAAGCATTTATAATTTCTGTCTTAATTATTGGCAGTTTACTTAGTTGTCAAAAAAAGGAACTTCTTTATGAACCAACAGTAAAATCACTTCAGGCCTATGAAACCCCAGAGTGGTTTAATGAAGCTAAGTTTGGAATTTGGGTATGCTGGAATGCCTATGCACATACTGCCGTAGGTGACTGGTATGCGCGTAACATGTATATTGAAGGGCATCCGCATTATAAACATCATTTAAAAACCTATGGTCATCCGTCTGAGTTTGGCTATAAGGATATCATTCAAGATTGGAAAGGAGAGGAGTTTGACGCTCAGGAATTGGTTGACTTATTTGTGGATGTAGGGGCGAAATATATTGTGGGGATGGCTAATCATCATGATAATTATGATTTGTGGGATTCTAAACATCATCCTTGGAATTCTGTGAATTATGGGCCAAAGCGTGATGTCATTGGTGAGTTTTACAAGGCCGTGAGTAAATATGAGGACCAAGGTATTCGCTGGGGAATTACCAGTCATGTAGAAAGGGCATCGTGTTGGTTTCAAACGAATAAGGGAGCTGACAAGGAAGGTCCTTATGCAGGTATTCCGTATGACGGAAATGATAAAACCTATGAAGAACTCTACTTACCACCGGACCCAAACGGTGATACCAAACCTACACAACCATCCAATGCTCCAGAGTATTGGAAAAAAAATTGGCTGGCACGTTGTAAGGATTTATTCGATAGTTATGACCCTGATTTCTTTTACGTAGATGGTGGTGTTCCTTTTCCAGGAGATGATAAGGGGCAAACTGGCTTAGAGATGATTTCTTATTTGTACAATCAAAGTATGGAACGCCATAAGGGTGAAAATCAGGCAGTGATGTGTATCAAAGATTGGTATAAAAGAGCGCCAAAAGGGGAATGGGGTTACTATTGGGATGGTATAGCTACTCTAAATTTAGAACGCGCTAGATTACCTCAAATTAGAAAACAACCTTGGCAAACAGATACATCTATTGGGGATTGGACTTATGTTAAGGACGGTAAATATCGTTCTGCAACAGAAATCATTCAAGAGTTAATCGATATTGTTTCAAAAAATGGAAATATGCTGTTGAATGTCAGCCCTATGGGTAATGGTAAATTGGACCAAAAGGCCTATGATTTGCTACAAGAAATTGGGGCTTGGATGAAAATTAATGGAGAATCCATTTACGGTACAAGACCTTGGCTAACAAGTGGTGTAGAATCGGTTCGATTTGTTAAAAAGGGAGAAAAAACCGTTTACCTAAGTTTGTTTGAGGAAGCCGAAAATATCAATGTATCTTATTTTGTGCCAAAAGAAGGAACATCACTAGAGATTTCTAATATTATTATTTTGGGTCATGAGGACAAAACTGTGACATGGACATCTACAAGTAAGGGACTTAATATTGAAATTCCCAATAGTGTAGAGCATAAACATGCTCTTATTTTTAAAATTGAAGGAGAGAGTTTTAATAATATAGATGATAAGCCTATTCAAGAATTATTTAATCGTAGCGATGAATTGATACATTGGTATCAATCACAAGAATCAACAATTGTTGAATCAAATTACCAGTGTGTTAGTACGGATAGTAATAAACGTATTTGGGCTATTAAAGCAGATAATGAGCTGGTTGAGTTAAAGGATGGAAAAGAGATTTTACTTGGTGTTAAGGCTAAAGACGTTGGTGCTAATGTAGCAGGGGTTGTTTATGTGGCTTTAGATGGAAGTGTTAATTTTCATGCTTTTCATCCTTTGCAATGGGTTGATTTTCCTGAAGGAGAAGATCGCGTAGTGACTACTACTAAAGATGGAAAGGAATGGTTGAAATTACCCAGTTTGAAAGCAGAACGTTGCGATATTAATCAAACCGGAACTATTTGGATTACCGATGAAAATGGGACTGTATCTTATTATGACGATTTATTGTGGAAATCATTAGAAAAAAAGGCTGAAGATATTGCCTGCGGAGGAGGATGGGTAGGTTGTATTGCTGTTATCAGTAATGGCCAATTAGAGCGCTTTGATGGTACTCATTGGACCAATTTAGGAGGTCATAATTTAAAGGCATTAGATGTTTCAATAAAAGAAGAAGTGATAGTAACTCTTGATAAGAATGGAAAAGTATCGCTATATGATAAAATGGGAATGGTTGATTTGGATAAAATAGAAGTTTTTCAGGATGTTAGTTGTGGATTAACAGCTGGGAAGGAAACAATTGTTTTTGTTAAACCATAACCTAGCAAACACACCTGCGTTAGGGATTGAGGCATTTGTTGAAGCTCCCCGACGCAGGAGGGAGCGACTGCCGAAAGCCCGACCCCTTGTGGGTAACGCCCAACTTCTCGATACACTGCTCCTGTGTCGCATCACTCGAAGTGACTTTACTTTTTTTAATATTTAATTAAGATTAGCGCTTTCTTTGAGTGCTTAAATCTAGCTATCTTTGCATCTTTGTAATAATAACAGAGACGTTGCGATATTTTATAGAACTATCTTATAATGGTACAGCTTATCACGGGTGGCAAATTCAGCCAAAGGCTATAACGGTTCAGGAGGTTTTGGAGGATGCCTTATCTACGGTACTGAATGATAAAATTTCGGTGATGGGTGCGGGGAGAACCGATACGGGCGTGCATGCTACACAAATGTTTGCGCATTTTGATTCCGAGAGATTGTTTGATACTGGCGATTTGGTATATAAACTCAATTCGTTTTTACCGTTTAATATTGCAATTACCGATGTGTTTAAGGTGAAACCTGAAGCACATGCACGGTTTGACGCGATTAGGCGCAGTTATTTGTACCGCATTAGCTTAAAAAAGAATGTGTTTACGCACAGAAATGCCTACTACATAAAGCAAGAACTGGATGTTGAGCAAATGAATGCAGCGGCTAAAATTTTATTTGAGTATAAAGATTTTCAATGCTTTTCTAAAACCCATACCGATGTAAAAACGTATTATTGTGATATTATGAAAGCCCGATGGTTTGTTAGGGATGGCGAAATACAATTTGCCATTGCTGCCGACCGTTTTTTACGAAATATGGTACGTGCCATTGTTGGCACAATGATAAATATAGGTTTGGGTAAAATGAGTGTGGAGGATTTGCATACCATTATTCAATCTAAAAACAGGAGTGAAGCGGGTTATTCTGTACCTGCACATGGGCTGTATTTAACCGAAGTGGTATACCCAAAAACGATAAAATTATAAATGACGAAAAAGAAAGAACAAATATTTGACGTAACACTTTTTAAGCGCTTATTTAAGTTTATAAAGCCTTATAAAGTGACGTTTACCGTAGTTTTTATTTCTGTAATAATTATTGCGGGTTTGGGTGTTGCTACGCCGTATTTGTTAAAATATGCCATTGATGAAAACCTAACGAACAAAGTTGCTGAAGGTTTTTTGTTTTTTGTACTCATCATGGTAGGCTTGTTGTTTTTAGAGTTTTTGTTTCAGTTGGTATTTATCTACTATTCGGGTTGGTTGGGGCAAAATGTTGTGAAAGATGTTCGGGTAAAACTGTTCAATCATTTGTTGCGTTTTAAAATGAAGTATTACGATAACTCTTCAGTTGGTGTATTAATTACACGTTCGGTAACCGATATGGAGCGTATTGCAGATATTTTTGGACAAGGGTTGTTTCAGATATTTAAAGATTTATTGACGATGATTGTGGTTTCTGGCGCTATGTTTTACATGAACTGGAAACTAACATTGATTGTATTTGCCATGTTACCTGTGGTTTTATACGCCACACGCTTGTTTCAAAAGTATATGAAAAAGGCGTTTGAGGAAGTACGGACTGAAGTTTCTAACTTAAACTCTTTTGTACAGGAGCGATTAACAGGCATGAAAATATTGCAACTGTTTGCGCGTGAAGACATTGAGAATGAAAAATTTAGACAAATAAACGAGCGCCATAAAAAAGGTTGGTTAAAAACGATTTGGTATAACTCCATTTTCTTTCCTATTGCGGAATTATCATCGTCCATTACCATAGGTTTGGTGGTGTATTTTGGAGGTTTAGGTAATGCGTTAAGCGATACGGCTTCTCAAGGGGTTTTGGTGGCTTTTATTATGTTTATCCCCAAGTTATTTAGACCATTACGCCAGATTGCGGATAAGTTTAACACCTTGCAAATGGGAATGGTTGCTGCTACAAGAGTATTTAAAGTATTGGATACTACTTCGCAAATTGATGACCATGGCACACATAAAGCGGAACATTTTAAAGGGGATATTGCCTTTAAAAATGTATGGTTTAATTATGTAGAAGATGAACCTGTATTAGAAGGCATTTCTTTTGATGTAAAAGCGGGACAAACCATTGCTATAGTTGGTGCAACGGGTGCAGGAAAATCTACGATTATCAATTTATTGAATCGTTTTTATGAGATTAAAGATGGTGTGATAGCCATTGATGCTATTGACATTAAAGACGTGACTTTGGCCTCATTAAGAACGCAAATTGCTGTAGTATTACAAGATGTGTTTTTATTCGCGGATACTATTTTGAATAACATTACACTTAATAACCCTGATGTTACCGAAGCCGAAGTTATTGAAGCTGCAAAATCTATTGGCGTACACGAGTTTATTAGCACTTTGCCAAATGGATATCATTATAACGTAAAAGAACGTGGGGTGATGTTATCATCTGGTCAGCGTCAATTAATTTCGTTTTTACGTGCTTATGTTACTAACCCAAGTATTTTGGTTTTGGACGAAGCGACATCTTCTGTGGATTCGTATTCGGAACAATTAATTCAAAATGCTACTGATAAAATCACCAAAGGGCGCACTTCTATAGTTATTGCCCACAGATTAGCTACCGTGAAAAAAGCCGATAAAATTTTAGTGATGGATGCTGGTGAAATTGTAGAACAGGGTACCCACAAAGAACTTCTTAAAAAGAAAGATGGGTATTATAAGAACTTATATGAAGTTCAGTTCTTGAAAGAGAAAGAGCTTGTTTAACTACTTTTTTGGTATAAAATCTTGAATAGATATTTCTCCAGTAAAAAACAAAACAACCATTGTTAAAAGAGAAATACCCATGTAACAGAAAAGAAAGAATATTAAATACATAGGGATTCTCCAAAATAATGATTTAACGCTGTCTTTAGAGTTTCTATAAGATATATAAATGCAGAACAAAATCATTATTAAAGAATAAATGAGAGCATAATCTATATAGAACTGAGGATTAATCATTAATGTCAATATGGAGTATACCGATGAAATTATACTAAAGCTGGTAAGACCATAGATTGCAATAATCATGTGTTCAGCAAAATTGTAACTCTTTTTATTAAAAAACAGATAGCCAGAAAACGCCAAGATTGGGATATAAGCTAAATAGATTAATGAGCTATATTCCATCGTCGAACTCATTATTTTTTTTGTACCATCTCCTCCAGTGCTTGTTTGAGCATAACTAATACTGCCAAAATCAATACTATCCCAAGCAATTTTTTTCATTAAAAAAAGTACAAGACCAGATAGTGTTAAAGTTATAGCCAACATACTAACAGGGTTCAAATATTTTTTTCTTAATCCCTCAATATAACCGCCACAAACAGTTTCGGGTTTTACAAGCATATGTTTTATAGTTGTAATAAAAGTATTGTCTAAGTTAAAGTAGCGTTCAAGAAAATCATAAATCAAACTTTTGTTGGTCATTCTTTGTCTTACCACTTTACCTCCACAATCGGGACAGTAACTATAGTCTGTTCTTAAAGTATTATTACAATTCTTACAATTCATTTTACTTTGTTAAATAACCATAAATTAAACCCCCAATAGCAACAATAAAGATAATAACTAAAAACATTAAAAGGTAAATGAAGCCAATTAATAGAAACCTTGCAAAACTATCCAATAAGGTTGTTTTAAATACGCGATGAAGTATATAAAAGAGATAAGCGAAGGTAAAAATACTAACCAAAACAGATATAGTTAAATAGTCTCCACCACAGACCAAAAATAGAATGCTTAATACTGCACTAACAATAATAATTTGTGCAGAATAGTAGAGGTTAATTACGATATGCTCTGTAAAATTGTAGCGTCTATCTCCAATAATGTAATAGGCGATCCAAGTTGAAAAAGCAGAAACAGGAACACTTAATACATATATAACACTTTGATAATTATTAATGGCACTATAGTCCATATTTCCAGGTGCGAAAGGATTATTCTCTTGATTAGCCAAGTCTTTAAAAGAGTCACCATAAAGTCCGTCTAGGTTCATAGCTTCTTTGAAAAACGTATTCATTAAAAATACTTGAATTCCAACCAATGTTAATGAAATAGCAAAATATTGAATAACATCAACATACTTTTTACGAGTGCCCTCTATATAACTTACAATAACTTCTTCTGGCTTTGTGAAGAGGTAGATTAGTGTTTTGAATAACTTGTTATCAAGATTAAAAAAATAAAGATTGATTTCAGACCAAATATTTTTAAAAGTTAACCTGTTACGTATCACTTTAGCTCCACATTCAGAGCAATAGTTTTGATATGATTGAATTTGGATGTCGCAGTTTTTACATTCCATTAGGCTAAATCGTTCTTAATCATTTTGGTGAGTTCTGTCGTATCCTCAAACACTACAAATTCACCATCTTTAAAATAAGATATATGTCCGGTTTCTTCACTTACCGCTAAGGCTAAAGCATCTGTTTTTTCAGTAACACCTATTGCAGCACGATGCCTTAAGCCAAAACGCTGAGGTATATGTTTTTCATTATTTACTGGAAGCACAACACGTGTAGCTTTTACAATATTATTACTTATGATAATGGCACCATCGTGCAGCGGACTATTTTTAAAAAAGATACTTTCTATAATTGGTTGGGTGACTTTAATATTCATTTCATCGCCAGATTCTGATAGGAAATCTAAATTGTTATTGCGCTCAAAAACAATTAAAGCACCAGTTTTAGACATACTCATTTTACTACATGCAGAAATGATAGCTTCTACATCACTTTCGTTCGTACCTTCAGTTTTTAAAAATTTAAGCTGTTTTAGGAATTTACGGCGTCTGCTAAAATTAGTTGACCCCACCATTAGCAAAAACTTCCTAATTTCTGGTTGAAACACTACGATTAATGCGATAATCCCCACTTTCATAAAACCACCAAAAATACCGTTTAGTAGTTCCATGTTAAGGAATTCGGTTAATTTCCAAGCACCATAAATGATGATGATACCCAAAAATATATTGATAGCAACCGTACCTTTTACCAGTTTGTAGAGGTAATAGAGCAGGAGTGCAACGAGCACAACATCTAGATAATCAATAAAACGAAGATTTAAAATGTCATCAAAGATGTTCAATGGCTGATAGGTTTTTGTAAATTTAAGAAATTGTGGTTAATTAAAGATGGATTCTTTATCATCTAGATGGATTCTTTCAGTTTTAATTGACATCAAACCTGCTTTTAATTCGATATATTTTTGGAAAGTCAGATTCTTACTGAATAGAAGTTCCAAATTGTATCCGATAAAATTGTACTCTTTTAAATATGACTTAAGTTTGTTCTCTAACTGATTTAAGGTTATTATCTCATTTTCATAGTAAAAATTACTATCTTCTTTTATCATTATTGCTAATGTTGTTAGAGCACCAAAACTAGCGTTATACTTGTGTTCTTTTTTTGTGGGTGGGAATAAAATATGGTATTCGAACTCTCTGGAATTAATAAATCTAAATTCAGTATCCGTAAACTCCAAAAACCCTAAATTATTAATATTCAAATCATGACAGGTGAAATAGTTTTTTGCTTTCTCATTTTTATGGCTAGAGGATTTCTTTTTGTCTTGCAAAAATTTAATATGCGGAATGGCTTGTTTTAAGGTCAAGCGTTTGTCAACGTTTATTAACCAATTCGTGGTGCTTATCAAATTTTTTCTATTCAATAAAACACTATCAGGTTGGGTTTCGTCATAAAATAAATACGCCGCCGAAACATCTTGTAATTCAGTGATGTCTGCTTTATCAATTTGTGGTAATTGTAATTCTTTTTCGTTTCCGCAGGAAATAAAAAGTATAATTAAACAAAGTAAAATATATCTCATATTAATGTTTTAGGGCTTCAACTAATTTTACAGCTTCCATAGCTTCTTTAACATCATGTACGCGCAAAATAGAAGCACCTTTTTGCAATCCAATAGTATTTAAAACTGTAGTCCCGTTAAGTGCATCTTGTGCTGAAGTATCTAGGGTTTTATAAATCATAGATTTTCTAGAGACACCAACTAATAGTGGTTTTTCAATCATTTTAAATAATTCGAGTTTGTTCAACAATTCAAAATTCTGTTCTAAGGTTTTTGCAAAACCAAAACCTGGGTCTATGATGACATTAACAATACCTAAATCTCTTGCTGCAGTAATTCTTTCAGAAAAATAAAATAAAATATCTTTCACTAAATCATCATACTCGGTTAAACTTTGCATGGTTTGGGGTGTTCCTCGCATATGCATCATGATATAAGGCACCTGCAATGCGGCAATGGTTTTCAGCATGTTTTCATCTAATTTACCAGCTGAAATGTCATTTATTAATGCAGCACCAGTTTCTATACATTGTTTAGCCACTTTACTTCTAAATGTGTCTATTGAGATTAAAGTCTCTGGAAATTCATTTAAAATTAATTCTACAATAGGTAAGATGCGGTTTAACTCTTCTTCCTCACTTACATGTTCCGCATTTGGTCTTGAACTGTAGGCCCCAACATCTATAAAAGTAGCGTCCTCATTTAGCATTTGTTCTACTTGTTTTAGAATAGAGGTTTCATCTTTATACTTGCCACCATCATAAAACGAATCAGGAGTAACATTTAAAACACCCATCACTTTGGGAGTAGATAAATCAACAAGTTTGCCTTTGCAATTTATGGTCATTAATATGTTTTTCTAAAGTGTTTGTATGTAGTTTAAAACTTTAAACCACAAACTTTGAACATTCTAATTATTTATGCGAAATTTACGCAAAATACAATTTATCAATGCAAGATACTTCAAAACAATATGATGCGGTAATAGATACCTGTAAAAGTTTATTTGTAAAGAAAATGAGCGATTATGGTAGTGCGTGGCGAATTTTAAGATTACCTTCTTTAACTGACCAAATTTTTATTAAAGCGCAGCGTATTAGAGGCCTACAACAAAATGATGTTCAGAAGGTTGATGAAGGGCAGGAGAGTGAATTTATTGGTATTATCAATTATTGTATTATGGCATTAATTCAATTGGAAAAGGGTGTGGTGGAACAACCAGACATGTCTACCAAAGTAGCGACTGAATTATATGAAAAGCATGTAGCTATCACCAAAAAGTTAATGGAAGATAAAAATCATGATTACGGTGAAGCATGGCGCGATATGAGAGTGAGTAGTTTAACGGATTTGATTTTGCAGAAGTTATTGAGAGTGAAGCAAATTGAAGATAATCAAGGTAAGACGTTGGTAAGTGAAGGCATTGATGCTAATTATCAGGATATGATAAATTATGCGGTTTTCGCGATGATTCATTTAAATGAAGACAAAGCATGAAAGCAATTGTAAGTATTTCAAGAATTTTAGTAGGCGTATTATTCATATTCTCGGGGTTTATAAAACTAAATGACCCTATAGGTTTTTCATATAAACTGCAGGAATACTTCAGTCCAGATGTGCTAAACATTCCGTTTTTAGAACCCTATGCCTTATTAATTTCTGTTTTTGTAGTGGTGTTTGAAGTGGTTTTAGGTGTGTTTTTATTAATTGGCTATAAACCCAAATTCACGGTTTGGAGTTTATTATTGATGATAATCTTCTTTACGTTTTTAACTTTTTATGCAGCCTATTTTGAAAAGGTAAAAGACTGTGGCTGTTTTGGAGATTTTATAAAATTAAAACCGTGGGAAACATTTTGGAAAGATTTGGCGTTGTTGGTGCTTATACTAATTCTATTCATCGGTGTAAAACATATAAAACCTGTTTTTACTAAGCTCCCAACAACAATATTAGCCTTATTAGGTTTTGTCGTGAGTTTATGGTTTGGTTACCACGTATTAATGCATTTACCAACGATAGATTTTAGAGCGTATGCTATTGGGAAAAATATTAAGGAAGGTATGACCATTCCAGAAGACGCTCCAAAACCAGTACAGGAATATAGCTGGAAATTTAAAGTAAACGGAGAAGAACAAATAATTACTACAAATGGAGCTTATCCTTCGGTTGAAGGTGAATTTATTGGTGTAGAAACCAAAGTTATTCAAGAGGGTTATACACCGCCAGTAGTTGATTTTTCTATTGAAAGTGTAGATGAAGATTTAACGGCGCACTATTTAGATCAAGAAAATCTAATTATAGTAGTATCATATAGCCTTGAAAAGATAGAACGAGATGGTGCTTCAAAGTTAAAAGCATTACAAAAACGAGCAAGACAAAATAATTATCAAATAATAGGATTAACGGCATCAGGCGAAGAAGCAAAAAATCGTATAAATGAGGCCTATGATATTGATTTTGAATGGTATTTATGTGATGAAAAAGCGTTAAAAACAGTGGTGCGTTCTAACCCTGGAATTTTGGAGTTGGATAATGGCACTGTAAAGCAAAAAGTGCATTGGAATGATTTAGAGGATTTAGATTTGCCTAAAGTTGAACCTAAAATCAGTTCTCCCAAAAAACTTCAACATGAAAATATTGCGTACTTTATTGATGGAGAAGCTTCAACAAAGGAACTAGTAGAAGCTTTAGATTCAAATATGATTGAAAGTGTTAATGTCAATAAAAATGAAATTGCTTTAAAAGAGTATAATGTTGAAAATAACACATCTTATACAGGCTTTGTTCAAGTAAAATTAAAGGAAAACTAAAAGAGTTTTTAGCTTTCTGACAACAAATAACTAACCACTGATAAACTACTTCTTAAATAAAACCCTTTACGCCATACTCACATTATTTGGAGTAGTGACGGTGATATTCTTTTTATTTAATGTACTTCCTGGAGATCCCGCACAAATGATGATGGGGCAAAATGAAGATAGTGAGCAATTAGCAAAAGTAAAAGCAAAATATGGTTTTGATAAACCTATTTTAACGCAATATGGCTATTACATCAACGATTTATCACCAATATCATTTCATTCTAAAAACAAAGAGGATTATACCTATTTGTCGCAAAACAAGTATAGTGCGGTAAAGTTGTTTTCAATAGGAAATACAACCACAGTTTTAAAGTTTCCATATTTACGAGAATCATTTACAAAACAAGGAAAAAAGGTGACTCAAGTTTTAGGGGAAACTTTACCAAATACTTTTGTATTAGCAGTTTCAGCGATTATTATTGCCATGATTTTAGGTGTACTACTTGGAATAGTTTCGGCCTTATATAAAGATAGATGGTTAGATAAAACCATTCAAATTTTTAGTACGCTAGGTATGAGTTTGCCTTCGTTTTTCAGTGCAATTTTATTTGCATGGTTTTTTGGTTACATATTGCACGAGTACACCAATTTGGAGATGACAGGAAGCCTCTACGAACTTGACGATTTTGGAGAAGACATGCACATTAAATGGAAAAATTTGATTTTACCTGCCATTGTATTAGGTATTCGCCCACTTGCAGTAGTTATTCAATTGATGCGAAACTCATTATTAGAAGTTTTTAATCAAGATTATATAAGAACTGCAAGAGCAAAGGGTTTAAGCGAGTTTCAAATTATAAAACGACATGCTGTAAAAAATGCATTAAATCCTGTAGTAACGGCAATTTCAGGATGGTTTGCGTCCATGCTAGCAGGAGCTGTATTTGTAGAGTTTATTTTTGGCTGGAACGGACTAGGGAAAGAGATTGTAAACTCACTTAATACTTTAGACTTACCAGTAATTATGGGTTCTGTTTTAGTAATTGCAACCTTATTTGTAATGATTAATATTTTAGTCGACTTAATTTATGTTTGGCTAGATCCAAAAGTTAAATTACAATAAAAAGATAAGCATGAAAAAGATAAGTTATTTGTTCTTATTCCTATTTAGTTTTCTTAGTTGTGCGGAAGCGCCAACACAGTTTAGTGAGGCAGCATTAAATGACACGTTTACGACTTTAGAGGGGAATACCATGACACTAAAATCAATTTTAGAAAAGCACGAAGGTAAAACTATAGTCATCGATATTTGGGCCTCATGGTGTGGCGATTGTATTCAAGGTATGCCAAAGGTAAAAGCACTTCAAGAGGCGTATCCTGAAGCAGCGTACTTGTTTTTTTCTTTAGATAGAGGCGAAGCCCCATGGAAACGAGGTATAAAAAAGTATGATGTAGTTGGTGAGCATTATTTTTTACCCAAAGGAAAAAAATCATCTTTCGGAGATTTTGTAAGTATTGGTTGGATTCCTAGATACATGGTTATAAATAAAGCTGGCGAAATCGTTGTATTTGATGTAATTGAAGCTGATGACGAAAAGTTGATTGCAGCTCTGAAAAATTAAGTATTTTTGTACTTAATAAAATATAAAAAAAAACATATCTTCTTTAGAGAAGTTTAAATCAACCTTATGAGAAAACATATCGTAGCCGGAAATTGGAAAATGAATAATGGTTTATCGCAAACCCAATCATTAATTACCGATTTAAAAAACCAAACAAAAAGTTCTGATGCTGAGGTAATGATAGCACCTTCCTTCACAAATTTATGGAGTGCTTTTGAGTCCTTAAGACAGAGTGATATAGAAGTGATTGCCCAAAACATGCATTTTGCTGAAGATGGGGCATATACTGGGGAAGTGAGTGCTGGTATGTTAAAAAGTGTAGGTGTAAAAACTGTGATTTTAGGGCATAGTGAGCGTAGAGAGTATTTTAATGAAACAGACGAACTATTAGCAAAAAAAGTAGATGCTGCATTAGCTAACGATATGCGTGTAATTTTTTGTTTTGGTGAGGAATTAGCCGATAGAAAAGCAGGAAACGAAGAAAATGTAGTTGGTAACCAAATTAAAAATGCATTATTTCATTTAGATGCTTCAGTTTTTAAAGATATCGTTTTGGCTTATGAGCCTGTTTGGGCCATTGGCACTGGTGAAACTGCATCTCCAGAGCAAGCACAAGATATGCATGCTTTCATTAGAAAAACGTTAGCCGATAAATATGGTTCAAGTGTAGCCGATGAGGTTTCTATCCTTTACGGTGGCAGTGTAAAACCAGCCAATGCACAAGAGATTTTTGGAAAGCCAGATGTTGATGGTGGATTAATAGGTGGCGCTTCATTAAAGGCAGAAGATTTCTTTGCTATTGTGAATGCATTTTAAAGCATAAAATTTGTTGTTATGCTGAACTTGTTTCAGCATCTTATAATATTTAACCTGTCAGGTAAAACTTGGCAGGTTTTTTTTGTTAGAAAGATGACTGGAAATTATACTAACATGCATTTAAAGTACTGTTTACGGCTGGCGCGCGTTAGGGATTGAACGGCATGTTTGAGCTCCTCGAAGAGAGCGAGTAGTGAAAGCCCGACCCCTTGATGGTAACGCCCAAATAAAAATAGAACGCAAGCTCTAAGGGTATTCCCTGATTTTTAACAAATCAAGGAATGCCCTGAGTTTTTTTATGGTAAGGGATAATACCTTGTAACTATTAAGTAATCACTAAAATTTTTTAATTATGAAGCTATTAGCAAACCTCAGAAAATCCCTATTAACACTGGCAATTATATGTATTGTCTGTATGACATTGCAAGCTCAAACTGTTTATGTTGTTGACAACAATCAAGGTTCTGGAACACAATACACTAGTGCACAAGCGGCCATTGATGCTGCATCGGCTGGCGATTATATCTATTTACAGCCTTCACCAAATAGTTATGGCAATATTAATATGACCAAACCATTGAATATTTACGGTATTGGGCACATTCCAGAATTAAATGCAGGTCAGGTTGCGTCCGTAAGCAATATTTATTTTAGAAATGGCAATGCTTCTGGGTCAAAAATATCTGGCTTGTATATTAATAATATCTATTTGGATTTGACTACAGATAATAATCATGATGTAGTTATCACAAACAATAGGATAAATTATATTGCTGGCAATAGCACTACGTCTAGAGCAAATAATGTTATTATTTCGGGCAATTATTTTAGGAATCCTAATTTCAATGCTATTGACACTTACAACTCCCAAAATTGGATCATTTCAAATAATTTAATTGAGCAACCGTTTACGAGTTCTACATGGAGTTCGTTTAGTAGATTTAATAGCTCAATTCTTTTTAACAATAATATTGTATTAACCCGCCAAAACGGAAATGGTAGTAATTCTGTTCAAGTATTTAATAATTGTAGCGGTACTCAAATAAGTAACAATATATTTTTATTTACAGGGACGAATGTTGAAAATATGAATCTTGGAGGCAACAATGCCTTAACATTTCAAAATAACCTAACCTATAGTTACAATACTACTTTTGATAATTTGGCGGGGACTAATAATATTGATGATACCGATCCGCAATTTGTAAATCTTAATCAGAATGCAGCCTTAAATACAACGTCTAACGATTACCATATTCAGGCAGGTTCGTCTGCGGAAAACGCAGGCACTGACGGAAACGATTTAGGGGTTTTTAATGGAGGTTTTCCATTTAGCCCAAGAGGTTATCCTACCGAATTGCCTTATTTGACAGACTTTGTCATCTTCAATAATATTTTAAGTGCTGGGACAGATTTAAATATCAATATCAAGGCAAATGCCAATATTACCAACTAATTCAAAAATTTAGAAAAATGAAAACGTTCATTTTAATTTGGTTAATGGTTGTTGGGCTTTGTCACTCACAAATCACATCAGCGGAATATTTTATTGATACCGACCCCGGTGTTGGCAATGGCACGTCTTTGACGGTTTCGGGAAATAGTATCGATCAGGATTTTAATATTGCTACTACGGGACTCTCAGATGGCATTCATAAGCTTTATATCCGCATGCTAAATACGGATGGCCAGTGGAGTTTATACGATAAAAATGTGTTTTATATTAATCCTAGCAACGCAAATACAGCTAATATCTCTTCTGCTGAATATTTTGTGGATGCCGACCCTGGTGCTGGAAATGGCACAACTCTAGCAGTTTCAGGTAGCACCATTGACCAAAATTTAAATATTACTACCTCTGGACTTTCAAGTGGGGTACATAAGCTATATGTAAGATTGTTAAATTCTGATGGAACAGCCAGTATATATGATAAGAATGTATTTTATGTTAACCCCAATAATGCTAACAATTCTAGTATTTCATCTGCTGAATATTTTGTGGATACCGACCCGGGTGTCGGAAATGGAACTGCATTAACCGTTTCTGGAAATACCATTAATACAGATTTAAATGTGCCTACAACGGGGCTTTCAGATGGCGTTCATAAATTGTATGTAAGATTGATTAATAGCGATGGTAATTGGAGTTTGTATGACAAAAACATTTTCTATGTTAATCCGAATAACTCAAATTTGGCAAGTATCGCTTCCTCGGAATATTTTATAGATACCGATCCAGGAGTAGGGAATGGAACCTCCATTGCTGTTTCGGGGAATATGATTGATGAGGATTTGAATGTTACCACCGTGGGGCTTACGGAAGGCATACATAAGCTGTATGTCAGATTAATAAATAATGATGGTACTTGGAGCATTTATGATAAGAATGTATTTTACGTCAGTCCAACATTATCAAATTCCGCATTGATAACTGCAGCAGAATACTTTTTTGATATTGACCCTGGCGTGGGTAATGCTAGTGCGATTGATTTAATTGATGCTGATAATCTAGATGAAGATTTGGTAGTTCAAGTGCCCACAGATCTTTCTAGTGGTGACCATATTTTATACATTCGTGTTCAAAATACGGATGGTACGTGGAGTTTGTATACGCACTCGGAGCAATTGTCGACCTTATCGGATAATGATTATGTATTGAATCACTTTAGGTTTTATCCCAATCCCGTAAAGGACATCATGTTTTTAGATACTGATAATCAACAAATCACTGATTTTAAGATTATAAGCTTAAATGGACAAGTAGTTTTCGATGACATCCCCGTTGACTATACATTGAATTTGAGCCATTTGGCATCAGGAACGTACCTATTTCAACTTAAAACTGATGTTGGGAGTATTTCGAAGAAATTTGTGAAGGAATAAAATATTGATGTTCGCCTATAATGTCTTAAATTTAAATCAAATAGTATTTGGAAATTGAAATATTCATTCATCTTAGTTGCTAGTTTTTTTCTCTCGACAGTTTGTGGATTCGCTCAAGCCAATAAAACAATTGACAGCCTAAAACTTCAACTTTCCGAAAAGCATGATGACACTACTGAAGTACAACTCTTAAATGATTTGGCATACTACTACGCATTTCAAAATTTGGACAGCAGTATTGTTTATGGCAAACGAGGGCTTATTAAGGCCTCACAAATTAAAAGTCATAAGGGAAAAGCCAGGGCTAATTTATATTTGGGAAATGCATTTATACATTCAAACCAATATGATTCAGCCCATTATTACTTAAATAAAGCGTTAAAAATTGCGCAGGCTAATGAAGTCAACCAATCTGCAATATACAGTTCGTTCGGTATGCTTCACAAGACAGAGGGCAACTATGAAAAGGCTATTGAAACTTATTTTAAGGGCATCAAACATGATGAAGAAACCAGTAATGACTATGGGAAGTTTGTAAAACTCATCAATTTGGCTAATACCTATAGTAAAATTGAAAATATATCTAAAAGCGTTGAGTACGAATCTAAGGCACTGGATTTAGCAAAGAATAGTAAAGACATCAATATAAATTTTGCAGTTGGAACTTTGTTGAACAACATTGGTGGTAGTTATGCTAAATTAAATGATTTTGATAAAGCTTTAGAGTATTTTAATCAATCATTAATTGTTAATTTAGAGAATGAAAATAGAAAAGAAATTGCAAGAAATTACAATAACCTTGGGTTTATCTATGAGAAAAAGGAAAACCTTCCCCAAGCAATTGAACATCTAAAAAAGGCATTGGAAATCAGAGAGGAATTTGGGGATGAAGATGAGCTAATAGAAACCCAAATGATGTTGGGTACCGTTTATGGAAGCATAAAGAATTACACACTTTCGGAACGTCATTTTAAAAAGGCTTTAGATTTAGCTATTAAGATTGATGACAAAGCTTTGATTTCTGAGATTTATTTAGCTGTTAGCGACAGTTATGTAAAACGGAACAACTACTTAAACGCTTTAAATAGTTTTAAAAACCATGCTCGGTTTAAGGATAGTATATTATTCGAAAATAGTCAGGATAACATTAACGAAATTGAAATAAAATACCAGACAGAAAGAAAGGATAAAGAGATTGTAAAGCAGCAGTTGGAAATCCAAAAGCGGAAGGCCCAAAACAATTATATGCTTGTGGGTTTAATATTTTTGATAGTTGGGATAGTAACTTTAGTATTTATCTATAAACAATATCAAAAACGAAAAACTCAGGAAATATTAACGTTGCGTCGCGAAAGCCAAATAAAAACCCTGGAAGCGTTAATTGAGGGAGAAGAAAACGAACGTTTTAGAATTGCTAAGGAACTGCATGATGGGGTAAACGGTGATCTATCTGCCATAAAATACAAGTTGTCTTCACTCATGGAAACGAACAACAAGATTATTTCAGAAGCTATAGCCATGATAGACGAGTCTTGTAAACAAGTACGCGCCATTTCTCATAATTTGGTACCACCTTCGTTAAAAAACTTTAATTTAGTAGAAGCGATAGAGACGTATTGCAATAATTTAAACACTATAAACCCATCTATAGAAATTGTGTTTCAACACCTTGGGGATGAGGTAGAACTGCCTCAAAAAGCAGAGGTAAACGTGTTTAGGATTGTTCAGGAATTGGTAACAAACAGTTTAAAACATGCCGATGCAAAAATCATCAATGTGCAGTTGAGCAATCGAGACAACAACCTTCAAATTACGGTTGAAGATGATGGCAAAGGTTTTGACAAAAAAGAAAAGGATGGTAATGGCATCGGTTTGAGCAATGTTCAATCCAGGATTGAGTATTTAAAAGCAGAAGTAGATTTTGTGTCCAATGAAAGGGGTACGTCTTATATAATGGAGATTGATTTAGAGCATTTAGATGACAACTAAAATAGCCATAACGGATGACCATGTGATGGTCCTTAAGGGTATCGCTTCCATGTTGGAAAGCACACCCGAGCTGGATGTTGTTGGGCTTTATGAAAACGCCACTCAGACCTTAGAACGTATCGGTGAGGACAGTCCCGATGTATTGCTCTTGGATATTAATCTTCCTGACGAAAACGGCATCGATTTAAGTAAACAATTGCTCAAAGCATATCCAGATTTAAAGATCATAGTCCTTACCAATTTTGAGGATATGTCTTTTGTAAAACGCATGCTTAAAAATGGAGTTCATGGATATTTACTAAAGAATACCGATAAGTTGGAACTAATTACTGCCATGAAAACTGTATTATCTGGCGAGTTATTTTTGCAAAAGGACATTCAAAAACAATTATTAAATCAGACTTCGAAATCAACTATTGATAATGGGCTAAAGCCGAATCTAACAAGACGAGAGCATGATGTTTTGGTTGCTATTTCTGAAGAACTGACTACACAGGAAATCTCAGAAAAACTTTTTATAAGCCCTAAAACTGTTGAAACCCACCGTATGAATATCATGAGCAAACTAGGGGCGAAAAATAGTGTAGGTATTATTAAAATAGCTATGGAAAAGCAGTTATTGTAACTATTAGGCATATCTTTGTAGCTGAAAAATCAAAGATGTCAAATACAGTTTATTTAGGCTATTATTTTAAAGTAAAACCACAACAACCAGCAGTTGAAATATTAATTGCAGAATTGGGTTATGCAGGTTTTGAAAGTTTTGTTGAAACTGAAGAAGGTGTTACAGCATACATTCAAAAAGAAGAATGGTATGAAAATATTCTAGAAGATGTTCAAGTCTTGAGTTCTAATGAGTTTGAAATATCTTTTACGTTTGAAGAGATAGAACAAACCAATTGGAATGCCGAATGGGAGAAAAACTTCAATCCAATTGTGGTAGACGATATATGTGAGGTTCGTGCACCATTTCATGAATCTTTCAATACCCAGTACGATATTATTATTGAACCGAAAATGAGTTTCGGTACTGGACATCACGAAACTACACACATGATGATTCAGCATATTTTAAAAAACGATTTCGAGAATAAATCGGTACTAGATATGGGTTGTGGTACTGGTGTTTTAGCAATTCTGGCAGAACTTAAAGGAGCAAAACCTATTGAGGCTGTGGATTATGATAACTGGTGTTACCTAAATAGTCTTGAAAATGTAGAACGAAATAATTGTAAACACATCACCGTAATTGAAGGAGATGCATCTGTCTTAGGGAAAAACAAATATGATATTATTATTGCCAACATCAATAGAAACATATTAATGCAAGATATGGGAACTTATATATCATGCTTGAATAAGAATGGGATGTTGTTTTTAAGTGGATTTTATGCAGATGATATTCCTATGATACAATCCGAATGTGAAAAATATCTGTTAAAATTTGAAGAAAAATTAGAACGGAACAATTGGGTATCGTTAAAATTTTTAAATTAGTAGTGAAATTGCTCCCCAAAAGATTAAAAAATGAGTTCAAAAGAAAAAGTATCAGAAGAATTACTACTTGAAGAGGAAGTATTAAAACAAAACGAAATTGTACTGTATAATGATGATGTTAACACATTCGATCATGTAATAGACACTTTAATTTATGCTTGTGATCATACTTCTGAACAAGCAGAACAATGTTCATTAATTGTGCATTATAAAGGGAAATGTACAGTTAAAACTGGCGAATATGACGACTTAAAACCTAGATGCTCTAAATTGTTAGAAGCTGGCTTAAGTGCAGAAATTGTGTAAAAAGAGTATCTATTTCATAAATTATTAAGCCTTTAAGATTTTAATCTTAAAGGCTTTTTTAACTTTTAATCCTGCCAACGGCGCAACTCACAAAAGATTTAGCTTTTGTTGACAACGCATTTTTTTCTCCGGATACGGGGTACCCTATATTGTTAAGTAATGTTGTTACCTTATTTAGGGTGTTATTATCGTCATAATTAAAAGAAACTGTATCGGTTTCATTGTCCACTTCTATATCAGTGATATTCTTGATGGTAGACATTTTCTTTAGTATGGTATTGGCACACCCGCCACATTTAAGATTTTGTATTTTTAGAGTTGTTTTCATTTTATAAAGTTGAGGGACAAACAAAATCTGTGGTTGGTAAATCTGTTTTCTTAATAGCTCCAAAACCTCCAGCGATATCTATTAAATTATCAAAACCTCGAGCTTTTAAAATTGAGGCTGCAATAACTGACCGATAACCTCCTGCACAATGTACGTGATACGTGTGCTGTTTATCAATTTTGTCCATATTTTCATTTATATAATCAAGAGCAAAATGCGTTACAGTATCTCCTTCTAAATGTTCAGATGCGTATTCGCCGTCTTTTCTAACATCCAGAACTTTTATTTTATCACTTTTAAATTGCTTAGCAAATTCTTCTGCCGAAATAGATGAAATGGTTTCAATATCTTTTCCTGCTTTTTTCCAAGCGTCTATTCCGCCATCAAGATAGCCCAGTGTATTGTCATAACCAACGCGAGATAATCTAGTAACAGTTTCTTCTTCTCGTCCCTCTGGAGTAACTAATAAAATAGGTTGTTTTAGGTCGGTAATTAAAGCACCAACCCAAGGCGCAAAACCGCCATTTAAACCTATAAATATTGAATTAGGAATATGTGCTTCGACAAATTCTTTTTCGGTTCTTACATCTAATACCAAGGCGTCTTCATTATTTGCTACAGCCTCGAAATCTCCTGGATTAAGAGGTGTATCTCCTTTTTTGAGTACACTCTCAAATGCATCATAACCTACCTTATTCATCATGGCATTTTTTGCAAAATATTGTGGTGGAGGTGCAATACCATCTAAAACTTCCTTCACAAACTCCTCCTTAGTCATATCGGCTCTCAGCGCATAGTTTGTTTTCTTCTGGTCTCCTAAAACGCCAACTGTTTCTTTGCTTAAGTTTTTGCCACAGGCCGAACCTGCTCCGTGTGCTGGATAGACAATAACACTATCAGGAAGTGTCATTATTTTGTTACGCAATGAATCGTATAACATAGCAGCCAAATCTTCCTTTGTTAAATCTGATTTAATCGCTAAATCAGGTCTGCCTACATCTCCCAGAAATAAGGTGTCGCCCGAGAAAATAGCATGTTCTTTTCCGTTTTCGTCTAATAGTAAAAAGGTTGAAGATTCTAAAGTATGTCCAGGAGTGTGCAATACTTTAATGGTGATATTTCCAAGTTTAAATTCTTCATTATCCTTAGCCTCATGAATATCATATTCTGTTTTAGCACCAGGACCGAAAACAATAGTTGCCCCTGTTTTTTTAGCCAAATCTACATGCCCGGAAACAAAATCTGCATGAAAATGTGTCTCAAAAATATATTTGATATTAGCATTTTCTCTATTGGCTTTGTCAACGTATTGTTGTGTTTCACGAAGAGGATCTATGATTGCAACTTCCCCATTAGATTCAACATAGTAAGCTCCTTGTGCTAAACAACCTGTATATATTTGTTCGATTTTCATAGTATTGTTTTTGTCATTCCCTAAAAGTAGGGAATCTAATAACCTCTTAATTCTTTTATAAAATTACAAAACCTTATTAAGTTGTTTGTAACATATATTACTTTTAAAACTATTTTAACTCTTTGTAAATGATGTAGGTAGCCATGACTAAAATGAAATACCCAAAGCTTTTCTTTAATTTTTGGCCACTAATAAATTTGGATAGAAATACACCCAAAATAATCCCCAAAATAGAAATGCCTGTAAATATTAAAAGGAAAGTCCATTCAATATCCAATGTTTGTACATCTCCTACAAATCCAATTAATGAGTTTATAGTGACGATAATTAAGGACGTACCAACCGCTTTTTTCATTGGGATATTTGCCCATAAAACTAATGCTGGAACATAAAGGAATCCTCCACCAGCACCAATAATACCTGTTATAGTACCAATAACTAAACCCTGTATAAATGTTTTGTAGTAGGGTTGACTTTTAGAAATTTCAAGATTTTCTTTTTTGTTTTTTATCATAGAGTAGGAGGCAATTAACATGATAATAGCGAAGAAAATCATGATACCCATACCTTTTGTTAAACTAAAATCTCCGATACTAAAGAGTGTTTCGGGGATTCCCGGAACTAAGTAACGCCTAGATAAATAAACTGCTACAAATGATGGAAAAGAAAAAGCTAATCCTGTTTTAAAATCAACTAGGCCTTTTTTGTGTTTTTGATACGTGCCAACCATAGAGGATGTACCTACAACGAATAAAGAATATGCGGTTGCAATTACGGGATTGTATCCTAATAGGTAAACAAGCAGGGGAACGGTTAAAATTGAACCACCACCACCTATTAAGCCTAAGACTAAACCAACAATTAGAGCGCCAATATATCCTAATATTTGAGTGGAATCCATTTAATGTGGTAGCTTATTTTTTAAAAGTCCGTAAATGAATGTACCAAAAATGGCCGCAACGATAACAATAACCATACTCCAAACACCTGTACCTAAAAGAATGTACATAGGCCCAGGACAAACACCTACTAGTGCCCAACCAAGTCCGAAAATTATTCCACCAATAATATATCTTACTAAACCATCTTCTTTCTTAGGAACATGTATTTTTGAACCGTTTATATTCTTTATAATCCCTTTTTTTGACAATTGAAGAAACAAAATACCTGATGCAATTGCAGTACCAATAATGCCATACATGTGGAAGGATTGAAAACGAAACATTTCATAAATACGGTACCAAGACACGGCTTCAGATTTTACCAACACAATACCAAAAAATACTCCAATCAATAAAAATTTTAAAAACTTCATATATTAAAATATTAAGGGTAAAATGAAATTAGCCATAATGAGACCTCCAATAAAAAAGCCAATAACTGCAATTAAAGATGGCTTTTGGAAACTACTCAATCCTGTTATAGCATGTCCAGATGTGCAGCCACTAGCATAGCGTGTGCCGAAACCAACAAGCAACCCGCCTATAACAAGAATTATTAAGGTTTTAGGAGATGCTAAAACGTCTAAATCGAAAATTTCATTTGGCACTAGAGTTTCTCCTGGGCTATAAAATCCCATATTTTGTAGTTCTGCAATTGTTGTTGGATTTAAATCCGTTCCAATATCATTCGATAGGAAATTAACAGCAATGTAGCCACCAATTATGGCGCCAAACACTACGGTTAAATTCCAAATTTGATCTTTCCATCTAAAATTGAAAAAATCGACAAATTTACCTGCTCCAGCAATGGTACACATGGTTCTTAGATTTGAAGACATGCCAAATGTTTTACCAAAGTAGAGTAGGAGCGCCATAACTAAGGCTATAAGTGGACCTGAAATATACCAAGGCCATGGGTTTAATATATAATTCATAACTAATGTTTGTTGCAAATTTACATTGAAGTTTATTTTTTACAGGATAATTGGTATTAAAAACTTTTTACAGAATTTTAAAGGACGAAAAAAGATCTTTTAAAAGTTGAAAAACTTATAAAATAACTATTTTATTTCGTCCCAATTTAATTTTACGTTCGGTCTCTAATTTCTTTAAGAGTCTAGAGATAACTACACGAGAAGTATTTAAATCTTCGGCAATATCTTGATGTTTTATGGTAATGGTATTAGATTCATCAATCATGGCCATGTTTTTTAGATATTTGTATAAACGTTCATCCATTTTCATGAATGCAAGACTATCTATAGCTTCAAGCATTTCTTCAAAGCGAATTTGGTAGCTTTGTAAAATAAAGTTTCTCCAACTAGCATTACTATCAAACCATTTCTGCATATTATGAACAGGAATCATAATTAAACTAGAGTCTTTTTCGGCTACAGCTCTAATTTTACTTTTCGCAATACCCAGGCAGCATGTTAAAGACATAGTGCAAGTCTCCCCAGCTTCAAGAAAATATATAAGAATTTCATGACCATCATCATCTTCTCTAATGATTTTGATATCTCCAACCAGTAATAATGGAATGAAATTTAATGGTTGATCAATATCAATTATAATATCATCTTTCTTGAAGTTTTTAAATATTCCTTTTTCTGAAATTTCAACTATTAATTCGTCATCAAAAATATGGGAAAACTTTTGTTGCAATAAATTATAATCCATACTCAAAAATAACAATTTAAAATGTATTAAATTATCATTTGGGTTTAATAAAAAATGTACTAATATTTAATTACAGATTAGAAAGAAGTACGGACGCAAATCTTATTTTTCCACTCCTAATTTTTGTAATATAGTTTCTAATAAACACCATTTGGTAAATGCTGATTGAATCAAGTTCACGCCAATAAATACGGTAAACCACATCCAGTTTGTATTTACGTATATGGTTAGTATAACGCTTAAAAGCACCATAAAACCAACAATAACTCTAAAATATGTATTTAACATTTTGCTTAATTTTTAAGATTATATAAATTTTTCAATAGGAACTACAATCGCTTTTAAGGGATTGTTAGTTTCTAAGTTTGTATTAAATTCTTTGATTAAATTGAATAATGTATCAATGTTTTCGTTTTCTGTAAAAGAAAAAAACAGGCTTGATTCATTACTTCCTTTTTCACCTGAAAACCAATTTGAAGCCATTAATAATGAGGTCCTATTTTTGTATCCATCAATTTCTGAACTACTAAAGTTTTCAATATTTGCTTTTTCAAACAATTTCAAAACATCTTTCTGAAATTGTTCTACTGCTGTAACGATGACTAATTTCATTGTCTTAAATTTTTTAGGTTCGAGCGCAGTCGAGAACTCATTTCAACTACTTTGCTACATATAGGTCTCTACTGCACTCAACCAAATGTTATTATTTATAATTTTTCTTTTCTATCATGTAATACACTAATGGCACAACCAACAAGGTTAAAACTGTTGACACGATGGTTCCTCCCATTAGTGATATAGCTAGCCCTTGAAAAATAGGATCAAAAAGTATTACGAACGCCCCAATTACAACGGTTCCTGCCGTTAATAGAATGGGTGTTGTACGTACCGCTCCAGCTTCAATTGCTGCTTGTTTTAGAGGTACACCTTCTGCAGTTCTTAAGTTGATAAAGTCAATGAGTAATACCGAATTTCGCACCATTATACCCGCTAAAGCAATCATACCAATAAATGAGGTAGCCGTAAAAAATGCGCCCATAAGCCAATGTCCTAGAATAATTCCAATTAAGGATAACGGAATAGCAACCATCATAACTATTGGTGCTTTAAAATTTTGAAACCATCCTACAATTAAAATATAAATGAGAATAATAGCGCCTAAAAAGGCGATGCCTAAATCTCGAAAAACCTCCAAAGTTATTTGCCATTCACCATCCCATTTTACGGTATAATCATCTTCAAAATCTGGCTGGCCTAAATACATTTCGTTAATCTCGTAGCCTGTTGGTAATGGAATGTTTTTCAGTTTTTCTTCCATCCCCAAAATTGCATAAGCGGGACTCTCTAATTCACCTGCCATATCGGCCATAACATAGACTACTCGTTTTTGGTTTTTGCGGTAAATACTTTTTGCTGTATTAGTTTCTGTAATATTAACCAAGTCTGCAATAGGCACCATATTACCTTGTTTAGATTTCACCTTTAATTGTGATATATCAGAAATTGTCGATTTTTCTTTTTCATCTAAAGCCAACAATAATCCAACTTGATTAACGGCATCTTCGTCAAATAGGTTGGTTAGAATTCTGTTAGACAAAGCCATATTCATCGTATAAACTATCTGCTGCGGAGCAACTCCGTATAACATCGCTTTCTCTTTGTTAATTTCGAATTGATATTCGGTTTGATCTGCTTCTACCATCCAATCGATATCCACAACATCTTCTGTGTTTTTCAGGATATCTTGTATACTATTGGCTATTTCAATTTGCTTGTCATATTCGGGTCCATAAACTTCAGCTACAATTGTTGATAAAACTGGAGGTCCTGGTGGGACTTCAACTAATTTCACATTTGCATTATATTTTGAAGCTATGTTTTGAATATCTGGTCGCAGTAACTTCGCAATATCGTGACTTTGATCAGAGCGTTCTTTTTTGTCCAATAAATTTACTTGAATATCGGCCATATTACTACCGCCACGTAAATCGTAATGACGCACCAATCCATTAAAAGTAATTGGCGCCGAGGTTCCAATGTAGTTTTGGTAATTCACCACTTCTGGTCGGGTAGATAAATATTGTGCAATTTCTTGAGCTACAACGCCAGTTCTTTCTAGCGTTGTGCCTTCAGGCATATCTATGACTACTTGGAATTCATTTTTATTATCAAAAGGCAACATTTTTACTGCAACCGATTTTGTAAAAAACAAAACCATGGTGCCCATAAGTAACAGGAATGTTCCACCTAAAAACAACCAACGTTTTGTTTTGCTTTCTAATAGGGGTCTTTCAAACTTATTATAAACTCTATAAATAGCCGTATCCTCAATTGCTTTTTCAGGTTTATCTGCAGCGACTTTTTTGTCCTTTTCTCTCAAGAAAATATAACCCAAATAAGGCGTTATTGTTAAAGCCACAAATAAGGATAATATCATGGCAATAGACGCTCCAATTGGCATTGGTGCCATATAAGGACCCATTAATCCAGATACAAACGCCATAGGTAGAACAGACGCTATTACTGTAAAGGTTGCCAATATAGTAGGGTTACCAACTTCATTTATAGCATATAAAGCAGCTTGTTTAAAAGGCAAACGTTTCATTTTAAAATGTCTATGCATGTTTTCGGCAATAATAATGGAGTCATCTACCACAATACCAGTAACGAATACCAATGCAAATAATGTGATTCTGTTTAGCGTGTAATCCAACATATAGTAACTCAAAAGCGTTAAAGCAAACGTGATTGGAACGGATAAAAACACCACCAAACCACCGCGCCAACCCATAGCCAACATAACCACAATAGTTACCGCTATAATAGAACCTATAAGATGCAAGAGTAATTCTGATACTTTGTGTGACGCCGTTTCACCATAGTTTCTTGTAATTTCAACATGGACATCATCTGGGATTAAAGTTGTTCGAAGATGTGATACCTTATCAATAATAACCTCAGCAATTTTCATGGCATCAGCACCTTTTCTTTTAGCAACAGAAATGGTTACAGCAGGATACTCAGATTGGTATTCAGAAGCTTTCGCACTGCCTTTACCAAATCCTAAACTCACATAGTTTTGTGGTACTTCTGGTCCGTCAATAATTGTCGCAATTTGCTTTAAATAAATGGGCTGATTTTGTTGCACACCAACTACTAAATTCTCCACATCGGTAACCGATTCCAAAAACTTACCAGTATTTACTAAAAATTCGGTATCATTCTTATCAAAACTTCCGGAGTTTAATTGACTATTGTTCACTTTAATCATTTCAGAAACCATCAAGAAATCAAGTCCACTTGCTGCCAGTTTATCTTTATCTAAAACCACACGTAATTGGCGATTTCTCCCGCCAATTTTATGCGTCATGGCTACATCGTTTACCTTTTTAATTTCAGATTCAAGCTCTTGTGCCATTTGGCCTAATTGGTAATCGTCGTAATTTTCGCTCCACAAGGTTAATCCTAACATTGGTACATCATCAATGGCACGTGTTTTTACCAACGGAAACGTTACGCCTGCAGGCATTTGATCCATGTGCTTGTTAATTTCGTTATATAATTTCACGAAACTGCGCTCAATATCTTCGCCTACATAAAACTGTACAATCACCATACCTTGCTCTTTCATCGACGCAGAGTAGACATATTCAACACCTTTTATGTTCGAAATGAGTTGTTCTAAAGGCTTAATAACTCGTGATTCTACCTCTGTTGGACTCGCTCCAGGATACCCAACAAAAATGTCGGCCATAGGCACATCAATTTGTGGCTCTTCTTCACGCGGAATTAAAAACGAACTATACACACCAACAACCATAAACACAATCATTAACAAAACTGTTAACTTCGATTGTATAAAGATTTTGGCAATTTTACCTGCGATTCCTTCTTTCATAATTATAAGCCCCTTTTAATTTCCCCAAAGGGAAAAATTGAACGGGTAAATTTTAATTAATACTTTTTTTTAAGTTTGATTCCGTATTGGCTTCCTTCCCTTTGGGAAGGATTGAGGATGGGCTTATCTTTGCACCATTAAACAATTTTCCTTCGGCAGAAACAATGTAAGCTTCATCTGCATTTAATCCAGATAAGACTTCTACTTGGTTCCCAAACGTCCTGCCTAAACGCAGCCAACGTAACAAGGCTGTATTACTTTGGCTTACGGTGTAAACTCCAGATAGTTGCCCATTTTTTACGATAGCGTCTTGAGGTATTAAAACCATAGACCATTTAGCTTTCTTTTCTACTGGAAATTGTACGGTAACAAACATGCCTGATAAAATATTGGCTTCTGTTCTGTCTAAATCTATTTTTACTAAATATTGCCCTCCTGTATTTTTTGCAGATGAACTTACTTCTGTCACTTTTCCTTTAAGAGTTTTGTTGATGGATTTCACCAAAACATCAACGGTTATTCCCGTTTTAATGCTTGAAATTTCAGTTTCAGGTACCATAGCCATCACTTCAAAAACACCTGGAGCTTCTATACTTATTAAAGGCATTCCAGGATTTGCCATATCACCAGTTTTTACATTTTTGCTGGTTATAATACCATTAAAAGGTGCAGAAATATTGCTATATGTAAATTGTGCATTAATTTCGTTTTTCATATGGTTTGCAGCTTCTAAACGTGCTTTAGCCATTTCAAAATTGGCGGTGACATCATCCATTTCTTTTTGTGATGCACTATTGCTTGCAAATAAGTTTTTAAAACGGTTATAATCTTTTTGTGCATTATTAAAAGCAGCTGTAGCCTCGGTAATTCCGGCATTGACTTGTGCTTTTTTAGCTTGTAAATCGGCATTGTTAATGGAAACTAATAATTGCCCTTTACGCACTTGGTCTCCAACATTTACATGTACTTTATTAACGTATCCCATCATTCTAGTGCTTAAATCGGCACTATTTTTAGCTTGTATTTTTCCACTAGTAGATAAAAATGGACTATTTCCATTTGCTTCCACTTGGTTTACTTTAACAGTAATTGCTGGTGAATTATCAGCAACGTTATTTTTGCCTTCGCTTCCGCAACTTGCTAATATTAGTGTTACCAAAAGTGTTAGGATTGTATATGTTTTTTTCATTTTAAAAATTATTCTTTAGTTAAAAATTGTAAATACGCTTGTGTATAATTGTATTCAAAAATGGTTTGATAATATTCTAATTGTTTTTGGGCGTATTGTGTTTCTGCTATTAATAAATCGGATGTTTTTTCTAAACCTTCTTTAAATCTGTTTGTTCGAATTCGTAAAGATTCATCTGATTGTTGTAATGCTAATTCAGTAAGTTTTAATTTGTTTTCAGCATCTAAAAATGCGCGTTTTGCCTTGTTCAATTCTAATTGACTTTGCGATACATATTGCTCATATTCTAGCTTGGATTTTTCGAATTCTGCTTTGCTCTTTTGCGCTTTTCCAAAACGTTTTGAGCCTTGAAAAATATCCCAACTTAATTGTGCTCCAAATAAATATCCATTGGCATCAGCTTGAAAGATTTGATCGTCATACATCTCATAACTACCGAAGGCATTTAATTTTGGTAAGAATGCCATTTTATCTGCTTTATTGATGGATTCAAAAGCGTTTGATGCAAATTGCATCGCTTTAATATCTGACCGGTTTTCTGAAACTGTTTTATCCTGCAAAGTATAAGCAGATACAGTCAACTCGTCGGTTGGTGCGTAAACAACGAAACTTTCATCATTTATTAAAAAAGATAAATAATTGGATGCGTTTTGAACGTTACTTTTTGCCATATGTAACTGGTTCTGAACTTCGGTTACACGTACTTCTACATTTAACACATCTGCACGTTGTAGATAGCCTTGTTTAAAACTATCGTCTGCTAGTTTTTTGTTGGCATTGGCCGCTTCTAGTGCTTTTTCTAAAACATCTACAGCTTTATATGCTAATTGTAATTGCATGTATGCTTTATCAACTTCAAACGCTAAATAGTCTTTCGTGCGTTCTGTTTTTAAAGACATGGCCTTCATTTTAGATTTGGCGGCTTTTCGTTGAAACATTCCGTCTAGATTAATAAGTGGTTGCTGTATTTCTAGCTTAGTTGCGAAATTTTCAATTTGAGATGGATCGTTTAACAAAGCAGGATTGAAATCGTTCTGTGTTAAAATTTCCTGATTTAATTTTGAACCAAAAGCCATTAATGGATTAGTAGTTGCTATTGCTGTATGACTTGCAGTAATGTTTGGTAAAAACACAGCGTTTGTTTGTCTGTAATCTGCTCGAGCTTGTTTAAATTCTTCTTCAGAAATTTTAATACTAGTGTTTCCTTCAAGTACTTTAAACAAAATCTCTGTTTTGGTAATAGCTACTATATCTTGAGCCCTTAAAAATGTATGTCCAAAAAACAGAAACAGTATTAGGATATGAATCTTCTTTTTCATTTATTAAAAATTTATAGAGCAAAAATACATCTAGCTTGCAGGGAAATTTGTAACCTATGTTACTTACCAAAACAATCACATATATAAAAAAGGCACTCCTTTTACAGAGTGCCTCTTAATCAAACCAAATCAATCCAACCAAATCAATTACATTTTTCCCTATTTTCTTTTATGATACTAGTGTAAGCTTCTTGTGATAGAAATTGAGGCGTATAAGAACTGCCATTTTTTTCTATAGCGAAAACAAAAGTTCTTAGGTGGTTTCGAGAGCCACATTTTAAACTTTCAAAAACTGATATTAACCTATTATTAGAACTTGCATCGATGTATACTTGTAGATCTACAATGTCTAAATCTTCAATTGTAGCTCCAATTTTAAGCGCATTAACGGTGTTAACAGCTCCATCGATTATAAATTGATTATATAACGATTGCAGCTCTTTATTTGCAAATTCGCCAGTAGGTAAAACCTCATATTCAATAGTATACTCTTTTAATAGCTTTTCTATGGCATTCATGTGGGTTTGTTCGCTATTTTTAATATTAGCAAATTGATTAATAGACCATAAATTATTTAAATAAGTGTATGTGTCTCTTGCTAATTTTTCTTCTTCCAACATAAATAGTAGAGCAGCTTTGTCAGTTTCTTCTATTGTTTCATTTATGAATTCATTATTTATATCATCATTATTAATATCCTCATTGCTATCGCTACAGGTATTTAAAAATGTAAATGTTATGGCTAATATTATAATAGTAAATATGTGTGTTGTAAATAAATTTTTCATCTTATTTAGATTTAAACCATACATAAATTTACACAATACGAAGAGGATAGTCAGTAACTTATGTTACATATAAAAAACGAAGGGAGAGTAAAAACCTGCCTTTTAAAGATATCAAATTATAGGATTAGGTTTTCAGGTTGAATTAATTTGAAAACATGACAAAAGTTTGTAAATGAACTCTATGGCTATTTTATATTTGCAGCATAATGAAAATAGGCACCCACATAGTTTTTGTTTTTTTAAGCGCTTTGATACTCATCAATAGTGTTAAAACATCTTTAACCTATGCTTATTTTGAATTAGACCCAATAGGGTTTATTGAAAACTTATGTGAAAATAAAGACAAACCGGAACTTGAATGTAACGGTAAGTGCCATTTAAAAAAAGTAGCCAAATCTCAAGACAGTAAGCAAAACACCCCCGAAAGTATTATAAATTTTGAGGAGGTAGTACTATATACTAGTAGTATTTCAGAGTTTTTGTTTCCTAAAGTTATTCCAAATATACTGGCTAATCTAAACACCTATCAAAATTTATATTCATTTATAAATACATACGATTTTTTTCATCCTCCAAAAGTATAATGGACTTTTTAGAGGTAGTAATTACTGCTCAAATTACATAAGTTAAAAATTAAATTACTATAAATGAAAACATTTTACAGTGTGCTTCTGTGCATGCTAATAGCTACCGTGTCGTATGCTCAAAAAAAGAACGGCACTAAAAAAGATACTACGAAACAAAAAACAATAAAGCTTAATGAAGTAATAGTTAACGGAAATATAAAGACAGATCCAGTGCTAACGGTTGTTGCAAATAAATACGATGAAAAAATTGTACAGCCTAAAAATGTTGCCGATTTATTCAATAATATTAATGGGTTTTCTGTTATAAAAAGAGGGAATTATGCCATAGATCCTTCGTTTAGAGCCGCACAATATGAACAGTTAAATATTCAGTACGATGGAGGTACTAAAACTATGCATGCGTGTCCTAACAGAATGGACCCCATTACAACTCATATTATTCCTGAAGAAATTTCAAAAATTGAAATTATAAAAGGACCATATACTGTAAGGTATGGTGCTACTTTTGGAGGTATTGTTAATTTAGTTACCCAAAAACCAGATTATGAAGATTATGGGTTACATGGAAAGGTTTCTGGTGGTTACGAAAGCAATGGGAACGCTTTGGTAAACTTAGCACAAATGCAATACATTCAAGACAATTATGATATTGTGGCAAATGCTGGTTATAGGGATTTTGGAAACTATAAAGATGGGGATGGTATTGAAATCCCTTCATCTTTTAGAAGTACAGATTATGGTATTAAAATAGGCTATAATTTTTCTAAAGACCAACGTTTACAAACTCATTGGCGACAATCTTTTGGTCGCGATGTGCTTCATGCTGCTTTACCGATGGATACAGAGTATGATAACAGTAGCATTTTTGCCTTAGACTATAAGTTAGATAATATTGGCAAAACCTTAAAGTCGTTAACCGCAAAAGCCTATTATAGCTATGTAGACCATTTAATGACCAACAACAATAGGCCCTCTTTTAGAATGATGGAAGCAGCATCAGTAGTTGATGCAACAACGCTTGGAGGAAAACTAGAACTAAATTGGAGACCAGCAGAAAAATTAAACTTATTTTCTGGCTTAGATGCAATGCATATCGCTAGAGACGGAGGCAGAACACGTTTGGTAAAAATAATGAACGGCAACCCTTTACCAACACCTATGACTTTTAATGACAAGGTTTGGCAAGACTCTTACATTACAGATATAGGTGTATTTACTGAAGCAAAATATAATCTAAATCCTAAAACTATTTTTACTGCAGGAATACGTTATGACAATGTTGTTTCAGAAATACAAGATCCTGAAGACGACTTTGCTGCCATGTACAACTTAGAAAAGCGTGCAGAACACAATGTGAGTGGTACTGTTTCAATTAAAAAAATAGTCTCAGATAAGTTTACTTTAGAAGCTGCTTATGGTCGTGGTGTCCGTTCTGCCAATATGATAGAGCGTTTTATCAACCACTTTAATGTTGGTCAGGATCCTTTTGAATATATAGGAAACCCCAATTTGAAAGCCGAAGTTAATAATCAGTTTGAAATTGGGTTAAAAGGAAAAGAACCTCTTAAAAATGGCTTTAATAGCTTTAAATATGAAACCTCTTTTTACTATTCATTTTTTGAAAACTATATAGTTGGTGTTGTAGACCTAACATTAAATAGAAAGTTTAATCCTATGGCGCAGCCAAGAAACCCTAAAGTTTTTAGGAATCTTGATGAAGCTTATAAAACTGGTTTTGAAGCTATGGCACAAGTTGACTTTTTGGATGATTATTATTTTAAAACTGAATGCTCTTATGTGTATGCTAAAAACAAAGATTTAGCCGAATCACTGCCATTAACACCTCCGTTTACAACGCGATTTTCTTTGGGTGTTGAAAAGGATAAATTTTGGGGAAATATTCAGTATAACCTAGTCTCAAAACAAGAGAATATTTCAAGAAGCTTTGGAGAAACCACAACTGATGGCTACCAAACTTTAGATGTGCGTTTAGGTTTAAAACCTATTAAAAATATCACTTTGGGAGTTGCATTAATTAATGCTTTTGATGAAGCTTATAACAAGCATTTAAACTTCTCTTTTACAAATCAAGAAGATTTTGGAAGAACACCAATTACAGAACCTGGGCGAAACTTTTCTGCCTTTTTACAATATAGATTCTAGCAAAATAACAATTTAAATAACAAAGGAGCACCTTTTTTTTAATGTGCTCCTTTGTTTAATCAAAATAGATAATCAATTACCTATCTTTCCTTTGTCTCATCGCTACTCTTATTACCACTCATCATAAATTTTACTAAAAAACCAATTAGGAATAAACAAGTAAGCGCAAAAACAGCTATCATTATTACACCATTGCTCCAATTGAACAATACTATGTTTTGAGTTATCATAAATTATATATTTTTCCGTTTTTAACTACGCTAAAAGTATTAATAGTAAGTATTATGAAATATGATATTTGTCAGCCTGTAACAACTTAGATAAAAGTTTATATTAATTATCATTCTTAATTCTACTTTACAAATCTAATACTCCAAATTCCTCTAACTTCATTAATATCATATCCAATTGCTTTGTCATTCGGATATAGTTTTTTTAGTTGATCTAAAGTGGCTATTTCTAAAGATTTATTTGGTTTACCATGACATTGTAAACACATTGCGTTTGTAACTATTGGATAGTAAACACGTATATTATCTTCTATTTCGTTAACAATAGGTTTTGGTTCCTCGTTATTAGAAATTACTTCATTAAATATTTTAATATATTCTAACTCATCAGTGCTGGCAGTATTGTTAGCATTTCTTGGTTTATCAGAAACTCGTTTTATCGTAGCACTATATACCTTAGCCATACTATCTGTTAATGGGTATGCGCGTTCATTACAAAATGCTATGGCCTCTAATGTTCCTTTTTTTTGAATGGTTCCCATTAAATTCTTTCCAAGTACTGCTTTTGTAGAAAGCGCGTATTTTAAACCTCGTTCAGCATATGGTAAATCTTCAAAGTTTGTTTGCACGTGCTTTTTACTCATACTGTTTCCCTTGCCTTTTCCCATTCCCTTACCCTGATGCTTTCCTTTTTCCTTGTTAAAATGGTCTTCAAACCAATCGGGTTGTTCAATATCATTGTCGAACATATAGTCTGCAATTTGTTGAATGGTTTCTTCGGGGTAAGGTGTTTTGGGCATTACGCCAAACCTTTTTACAGCGCCGAACATTTTAGCATTTTCTTCATTTGGGTTTTTAATCCAAGCTTGCATTAATTCAATAAACTGCTCTTTTGTAGTAGTATCATCTATATAGTGCTTTTTTATGGCTATCATTGGCGGTGCTATTCTGGTATCGTGGTTCGCAGTAGGGCTGTGACAAACATAGCAATTGGTTTCCATTAAATTTTTCCCAGGATGTTCGTCAGCTTTATTCTGTTTATTGTTGATAGAATAATCTGCCTTATTAGAATTATTACAACTTAAAAAAAAACTAAGAAAAAGCAGGAGAAAAGGGCATACAAGTTTTTTCATTCTTCTAATATTAAAGCTTAAAACTAGTACATTATTTAGTGATAGATTGTAACTTTAGTTACTTAAAGATTATTTTATTTCAGTCAAATATTAGTATTCAAAATTTTATTGAAATTGAGAGAAATTGTTTGGTAGTGTTTTAATAAAAAATGTATATTTGCAGCCACTTAAAAAGGCCACGTGGCGCAACTGAATAGCGCACTTGATTACGGCTCAAGAGGTTGCAGGTTTGAATCCTGCCGTGGTCACAGAAATAATTTCAATATAAATTCATTACCCCGCAGTTCTATAAAATGCGGGGTTTTGTTTTTTGTACGTTTTGAAATAAACTACCCCATTCAGTTTTTTGCAACATGATATTTCTTAACATAAATAGCAATAACCTCAAAAAGGTAAAATAATGCAAAAACAAGGTAAATTCAATTGTTTTCAAAGAATCATAATTATCGAACTTTGGATTTCTAAATTTATCCGATTTTCGAAGTTGAAATAGGGTTGTGAAATTATAAAAGGTTTAAGTGTCAAACGATTATTGTATCTTTTAGGGTTAAAATTATTCAACTTCTTAATTAACATTGACAAAATGAAAATAAAATCAATAGAAACGTTCGTTTTAAAAGATAAACTGTCAAAAAGTTTTTTCTTTTCACAGTGGGAATATTCTGAGAGATGCATTTGCATAGTAAAAGTAACAGCTGAAGATGGTTCTTATGGCTGGGGAGAGGGTTATGGACCTGCATCTGTATTGGAAGCAGGGATAAAACTTTTAGAACCTTTTGTAATTGGTGAAAATGTGCTGGAGAACGAGGTGATTTGGAACAAAATGTATCGTAAAACCCTTGATTTTGCAAGAAGAGGAATTCTTGTAGCATCTATGAGTGCTATTGATATTGCTGTTTGGGATTTGAAAGGAAAACTTTTAAACTTACCAATTTCTACGTTGTTGGGAGGTGCGCATCGTACCAAAATAAGGCCTTATGCTACAGGATTGTACTTTACAGACCATAAAAACCCTGCAAAAACTTTTGAGGAGGAAGCAAAGTTATATATCTCTCAAGGTTTTAAGGCGATGAAGATGAAGGTGGGTTTAGGTATAAAGGAAGATGTGAAGAATGTCAAGTTTATGCGTGAAATTATCGGTCCGGATATCCAATTAATGGTAGATTCAAACCATGCATATACATTGCGAGAAGCTACTGAATTAGCTAGAAAAATAGAGCAATATGACATCAGTTGGTTTGAAGAGCCGTTATCTCCTGAATTCTATGATCAATATAGTGAGTTAAGGCAAAAAACTACAATACCTATTTCAGGTGGAGAGTGCGAGTATTTACGATTCGGCTTTCAGCATTTAATTAGAAGTAAATCTGTAGATATTATTCAACCAGATATCTGTGCCAGCGGCGGTTTAACCGAAGCTAAGCGAATTGGTGCTTTGGCAAGTGCTAATGGTGTAGATTTAATTCCACATACATGGGGAACTGCTATCGGGTTGCATGTCGCGCTTCACTTCATCTCAAATATTGAGTCTGTTCCTGGTAGAATGTATCAACCAGATTTTTTAATGGAATACGATCAAACAGAAAATGGATTAAGAGATAAATTATGTTTCCCTTCCATAAAAATGAAGGATGGTATGATTGAAGTACCTCAAAGACCTGGTTTGGGTATTGATATAAATGAGGATGTATTGTATAAATATGCTTCAAAACCATCTAAAGAAACAGAAGATATTGTTCAAAAGATTTTAAAAGTAAAGTAAAGGCGAATAGAAAAAATGAAGACACAAAACTTTGGATACAAGAAGCTATACATTGATGGCGAATTGATTGATTCCGAAAACGGGGAAAGGGAAGACGTTGTTTGTCCTGCTACTGGAGAGGTTATTGCGCAAATTGCAAAAGCTGGAAAAGCCGATGCGGAAAAGGCATTGCTTTCTGCTCAAAAAGGATTTAACTATTGGAAGCGTCTTTCTTTAGCAGAAAGAACTAAATGGATGTTGAAGTTAAGAGATGCCATCTTAGAAAATGAGCACGATTTGAGGACTGCTATGGTTCACGAAATGGGAAAAACATATGCTGGGTCTCAAGAAGATATTGATAGGTTGACTGAGGCATTGGAGTGGTATCCTAATGCCATGCAGAACTTGCGAGAGGAGCAAATTCCAGATCATGATAACACGCATACGCACAAAATGATATCACAGCCTGCTGGTGTTGCTGTAGCGTATTTAGCATGGAATTTCCCATTACTTAATGTTGGTTATAAAATTGGACCTGCATTAGCTGCAGGTTGTTCATTGATTATCAAACCATCAACCTTATCACCATTATCAACTTATATGGTAGGTGAAATTATGCATGGTATTAATTTTCCAGCTGGTGTCGTTAATATTTTAGCAGGTTCTAGTCGAGATGTGGCAACACCGATGACTACTAGTAAAATTCCCGCCGTAATTACTATGATTGGTTCTACGCAAACAGGACAAAGGGTAATTGCTGACAGCACAACTTCAATTAAGAAGTTGGGTATGGAATTGGGTGGAAATGCACCATTTATTGTCTTTGAGGATGCCGATTTAGATTTAGCGTTAAACTTAGCAATAGGTTTAAAATTTGGTAATACGGGCCAAATATGTGTGGCTGCAAATAGAATTTTTGTTCATAAAAACATCTACGACAAATTCATTAAAGAATATGTTAAGAGAGCATCAGAGCTTAAAGTTGGCTTTGGAATAAAAGAAAACGAAGACGTTTTTATGGGGCCACTTGCTTCTAGAGGCGCTAGAGATAGAATGTTTGAGATAGTTAAGGACGCTATTAGTAAAGGAGCCAAGTTAGAATTTGGAGGTAAAATCCCTGAAGGCTTACCAGAGGGAGGAAACTGGATGGAACCTACAATTCTATCTGGTGTAAATCAAGGCATGACGGTTTTTAGTGAAGAAACCTTTGGACCTGTAGCTGGCGTTATGCCGTTTGAAACTGATGATGAAGTATTAGAGCTAGCGAACGATACAGAATTTGGTCTGGCATCATACATTTTTACTAATGACCATAAAAGAATAGAACGATTTACTGAAGAACTAGAGTTTGGAGAAATTCAAATTAATGGGGTCAAGTACGCTATCTATCTACCACATGGCGGATTTAAAAATAGTGGTATAGGTCATGATTGTTCTCACCTAGCATTAGAAGACTATTTGGTGAAAAAGCGTGTATCTACAGCATTGTTATAACGTTTAGTCGCGTTTATATTTATTGTTTTGAAAAAGAAGAAAATGAAAAAAGAGAATGCTTTATTCAAGCTTAGAGCATGCGTATTGTTGTTATCAATGGGAATTTTTATGACGTCTTGTTTTAGAGAAGATATTGATGCAAGAAACAGGCCCATAGAAGAAAATCCAGAAGAAGAGGTTGGTATTAATGCAGATTTACCGTTATCCGATCAGGAAAATGAAGGAAAATGGGTTTTAAATACTGAATTGAGTGATGAGTTTGAAGCTTCAGCGTTAAATGAAACAAAATGGCTCATCCAGGGCAGAAATGGAGAATATCAATCAAATTTTAGGGGGAGACCTCCTTCTCAGTTTTCTACAGATAATGTAAGGTTAGAAGATGGTAAACTTAAAATTGAAACACGCTGGGAACCAGATTATAACTTTTCACCTAAAACTAACCCTAATACAGGCGAGACATTTGAAAATATTACTACAGCTGCTGTAATTAGTAAAAAAGTATTCAAATATGGTTACATGGAGATTAAATCTAAATCAGCAGATGCAGAAATTACGAGTTCTTTTTGGACAACTAATGAGAAAACTGCACCAATTAAGTCTGAATTAGACATGTTCGAGACTTTTGGCGGCCATAAAACAAGTGCTTCATGGCGTAAACGTTTAAAGTTTAACATAATAAGTTGGGAGCCAAGTAATCCATATTATTTACCTGGAGGAAACGGTCCTGTGTACAGTGATAATATTCAAGTTGAGCACGAAACGGCTAGCGATTTTCATGTATATGGTTTTGAATGGACTTCTGAATATGTTAAAGTGTATGTAGATGGAAAGTTACACCCACAAGGTACAATTACAAAAGCATCACTTACAAACAATGGTGAAGATCCTAATAGATGGGTGACAGATACGCCTTATCACATATGGTTTGATTCTGAAACCTTTCCATGGTTAGGTTTGCCTGAGGCTGCAGATTTGCCTGTAGATTATGAGATTGAATATGTTAGAGTGTGGCAAAAACAATAAAGAATAGAGTTTTATATATCCTAAAAAATGAAAATAATTTTGAAAAGGGGAGTTGCTTATTTGATAATTATAGTATTTATAACAATTGGCGCTGGATGTAACGCAACTAAAACGGCTTCAACCTCAGAAATTTTATTACCATATACAGATCAAGAAAACAAGGGTAATTGGGAGTTAAACCCTTATGTGAGTGATGAGTTTGGTGATAATGAGATTGACGAAAAAAAATGGTACATCGTTGGAAAGTTTAAAGATGGAGAACCATTTTACAAGCATCCTGATAAACCAAATAAAAAAGTTTGGAAAGGGCGCGCGCCATCTCAGTTTTCAGGAAGAAATTATCGTCTAGAGGATGGTAAATTGATTTTAGAAACACGTTGGGAGCCAGATTTCCCCTTCTCTCCAGAAATTAGAAAACCAGTATTCGGAGAGGCCTTGCCTTATGAAAATATTACAACGGCATGCTTTATAGGAAGAAATGAATTTAAGTATGGCTACATAGAAATAAAGAGTAAAGCTGCAGATGGTCCCATTTCTAGTGCATTTTGGGCTATGGGTGATCATTTAGAAATTGACTTCTTTGAATTATTTGGAGGAACAGGAAATCCTAATAAAACACATTTAGATAGTCAATTATGGTGGTCTATTAGAGACTGGAACAAGCCAGTAACTGGAAAACCTACTTACACAGAGCGTAAAGATTTAGGTTTTGGGGTAGCAGACAATTTTCATATCTACGGAATTGAATGGGATGAAAGTGGCATGAAATATTATGTAGACGGAAAACTATTTTCTGAAGTCACTGCTGGAGAAGTTACGGCATGGGCAAAGAAAAACAGGACTAAAATAACCTTACCAGAAAATTACAACGGCTATGTAGCTGATAGACCAATTAGCTTATGGATAGACCAAGAGGCATTTCCTTGGAATGATATGCCAAAAACTAAAGAAGAGCTAGAAGCTAAAAGTGCTCAAGATAAAAAAGCTGATGGTGTTTTAGATTTTGAAATAGAATATATCCGAGTTTGGCAAAAAAAATAATAACCAACTAATACCAATAAATAAGTATAATCATTAAAATTTTAATTATGAAAAAAATCATTTTATTGTTATTAACTGTAGTCTCATTTTCTACAGCATACGGGCAAAGTAAATGGCATGAAAAGCAAAATAATTATTTTGTTGAAAAAGCTGCAAAAGAATATGATTTAACTGCGATTCAGAAAGAGGACTTGCGTTCTAATAGAATGAAGATGGTAATGGCATTTGTTAACTCCACAACGCGTTACAAGGCAGGAGATATTTCTTTAGAAAAAAGAAAGGAAATTACTAAAGAAGCAAGTAGGGAGTTTAATTCTTATTTCTCCAAACTTGTTGGACAAAATTATAAGCAAGTAGCACCTTTCTTAAAAAGAATGAGGGGTGAGCTAAAAAACTTAAAATAATCTTACGCTTGAGATAAAGAATTCTCGTGTGTTTTTAACATACGGGAATCTAAAACAATATTTTAGTTTAAATATATCATACCACTATTATGAAATTTCTTTTTAACAAAATAGCTCTGTTTTTACTATTATTTTCTATAACAGTATTATGCTGTAATTCTACTAAAAAAACTTCCAATGAAAATAATTTATCTTCATTGGAGACTCAAAATAAATTACCCAAACCCAATATCTTGATGATTTTGTGTGATGATTTAGGCTATTCTGATGTTGGTTTTAATGGTTCAAAAGATATACCAACACCTAATTTAGATATGTTAGCGAATAACGGCACTATTTTAACAGATGCTTATGTGGCGCATCCTTTTTGTGGCCCTAGTAGAGCTAGTTTGATGACTGGAAGGTATGCGCACAAAATTGGTGCACAATTTAACCTTCCACCAAATAGTGGTGAAACTATTAAAAAAGGAATTGATGCTAATGAAACCTTTATAAGTAAGGTGCTTCAAGATGAAGGCTACTATACAGGATTAATAGGTAAATGGCATTTAGGTGCGAATAAAGGCTATCACCCGAATGAAAGAGGGTTTGATGATTTTTACGGGTTTTTAGGTGGCGGACATAATTACCACCCAGAGCAATTTAAAGCAGCTTATAAAAAGCAGAAAGAAAATGGTAGAGACATTATTTGGGATTATTTACACCCCTTAGAGCATAACGGTGTAGAAGTTGATGAAACTGAATATGTAACTGATGGGCTATCTAGAGAGGCTGTACGTTTTATAGGTGAGGCGGCTGATAAAAAAGACAATCCTTTCTTTCTATATCTATCGTATAACGCGCCACATACCCCTCTAGAGGCTAAAGAAGAAGATTTAAAATTATTTGAGCATATAAAAGATAAAAAACGTAAAACTTATGCGGCTATGGTTTACGCCGTAGATAGAGGTGTGAAAAAAGTAGTTGATGAGTTAAAGGCAACAGGTCAATTTGATAATACATTAATTATTTTCTTTAGTGATAACGGAGGAAAAACAAAAGCTGGTGCTACAAATTATCCACTTGAAGAAGGAAAAGGAAGTACATATGAAGGCGGTTTTCGAGTACCAATGTTTTTTCATTGGCCAAATGTTGTACCTAGTGGTAGAAAATATCACTATCCGGTTTCTGCGCTAGATTTTTATCCAACATTTACAAATTTGGCTGGAACAAAAATTCCTGAGTCAAAACAGCTTGATGGTAAAGATATTTGGGGTGATTTTTTATCGAATAAAAACGCAAGACCAAGGGAGTGTGTTTTCGCAATGCGCCACAGAAACGGGTTTACCGATGTTGCTGTTAGAAAAGATGACTGGAAAGCTTTAAAAGTATACCAACAAAACTGGAAGCTTTTTAATATCAAGGAGGACATAAAAGAAAGTAATGATTTAAGTAGTAAAAATCCAGAAATTCTCAAGTCTCTAGTTTCTGAAGCTGAAAACTGGAGTAAAACAAATATTCAGCCATTATGGTGGCATGATGAAAAAACCGGCGATGATTGGAAAGCTGATGGTATGCCTCATTTTGATAAAACTTTCAAGATAAAATAATCTTACGGATGCAATTTTACATCAAAAAATATTCTTAGTATTCTCATGAATGTTAAAAAAGTGAATATCAGGAATAAATAGTGTATATTTGATGTATGAAGTTAGTGCTGAAAAATACGGATAATTTTTCCAATTCTAGATTAAATATAGTAACGAAAGAGAAGCCTTGCTTAGATTCTGCATGGCATTACCATCCTGAATATGAATTGTTATATATCACAAAGAGCACGGGTATTCGTTTTGTTGGCGATAGTGTAGAACATTTTACACCAGGAGATTTAGTCTTAGTTGGTCCAAATTTACCCCACCTCTGGAGGAATGACGCATCGTACTATGATGCTGATAGTGAGAAGATGGTAAAAACTGTTGTTATTAAATTTTTTAAAAACTTTATAGGAGATAATACGTTTGATGCTCCAGAATTTTCGGAAATAAATAGAATGCTTAATGATGCTAAGTATGGTATAAGTTTTGGGAGAAATATTTCTAATCAGTTACGAGAGGAAATATTGTCTATAACTAATATTAAGCATACTGAACAGTTTATTAAACTATTGGGTATTTTATATAAATTATCAACAACTAATGAAAAGCAGTTGTTGTCTTCTTCAGATATGAGGCAGTATACCCCAAAAGGCGCTCGCCGTATAGATAAAGTATTGCGATATATTTCAGATAACTACTCAAAATCAATTGCATTAGAAGACGTCTCAGATATAGCTTGTATGACACCAAATTCTTTTTGTCGTTTCTTCAAGAAAAAAACAAATAAATCTTTTACAGGCTTTTTAAACGAAGTGCGTATACGTAATGCTTCACGTTTATTAGTTCAAGAAAGTTTGCCTGTTAACGATGTTTGCTTTTTAGTTGGATACAATTCTATAACCAATTTTAATAAGCAGTTTAAGAAAATAATGGGTAGCACGCCTAAGCAGTATAGAGAAGCTGTTTGATTTTAAACCTTTAAAGTCCTATAATTCATTTAATCTTAAAGTTACTATCTAAAAAAAACACTTTAGGATAAAATAGGCTTAACAGTAGATAACTTTATGCATCTAAAAGCATAATTCTGTGATTAATTTTGAAAAAATGCTACAATCATAGAAAATGAAAAATTATACTTTAAGCAAATTACTAATAGTAGTTTTTGTTTTTTTAACTGCAAATACCTTTGCGCAAACCGAAAACACGAAACCAAATATCATTCTTATTTTCGCTGATGATTTGGGTTATACTGATGTGGGTTTTAATAGACCTGCAAATTTTCCAGAAGAATACGGTGTGATTCCTACACCAGAGTTAGACGCACTTGCCTCTAATGGTGTAATAGCCCAAAATGCTCACGTAGCGCATCCATTTTGCGGTCCAAGTAGGGCAGCTTTATTAACTGGAGTTTATCCTCACAGAATATGTGCACAGTATAATTTAGAAAACAGTGTTGAAGACCTTAATGGTGTTACAACTAATGAAAAATTCTTCAGCAAGGTACTACAGGAAAATAATTATAACACTGCCGCTATTGGTAAGTGGCACGTTGGTGTTAGTAACGACTATATTCCAAACAATAGAGGGTTTGACTATTTCTTCGGAATGTTGGGAGGAGGGCATCAATACTTTGAGTCTGATTACGAAGCACAATGGATAAATAGTGGAGGTACAGTAACTAACGAGTATCGTGTGCCACTCTTGAGAAATCAAGCCTATGTTACTCCAGCGGAATTTGATAATGACGAATACCTTACTGATATTCTTACTGAAGAAGCGGTAAACTATATTAATGCTAATGCTGCAGATCCAGATCCATTCTTTATGTATTTGGCATATAATGCGCCTCACACACCATTACAAGCACCACAAGCTAAAATCGATGCATTTGATGCCGCTAACGGAGATGGTACTCCAGGTAGCACATTTTCTTCTGTTGTTGCCAATAGCTCTGATATTTTAAATGCTAATATACCAGGAAGCTGGACAGGGACTGAAGCAGAATATCGAGCAACATTGGTTGAAGATCGTTTAATATATGCCACCATGGTGAGTATTATGGATGAAGGTATTGGCTTAGTAAAAGATGCTTTAACTGCTAACGGAATTCTAAATAATACACTGATTGTTTTTATGAGTGATAATGGTGGTAAGTTGAGGCAGGCAGGAGCTGTAAACTATCCGCTAACACAAGGTAAGGGTAGTGTAGATGAAGGAGGGCATCGTGTACCAATGTTTTTGCATTGGCCTAATCAACTAAGTGCTGGTCAAACTTATGATCACTTAATATCATCAATAGATTTATATCCAACGTTTTTAGATTTAGCTGGGGCACCAGTACCTGTGGGTAAATTGCTTGAAGGAAAGTCTGTCATGAATAACGTAGTAGCAAACCAAGATGCTCGTCCTGGAGAAAATATGTATGTTTTGCGTCCGCAACTAGGTTTTCAAAACGGAGCCATCATGAAGGGAGATTATAAGATTGTTAAGAAAGGAAACAACAATACAACAGCAGGGTTCAAGTTATATAATATTATGACTGATCCAGGTGAAACAACCGATATACGAGGAACGGAACCTAATGCTGAAACCTTAATTGACGATATGCTTACTGAAGGTGTAGCTTGGGTTTCAGAGTTTCAAGATGTAACCCCATGTTTTTACGATAATGATGGTGATGGCAGCGGGCACCCTCATAGTTTTTTATGGAATGACGGAACGCTACCTAATTACGATGGTTTTTTTGGAATGCCACTTATAACTGATCCGGAGGTGATTAGTATTACCGCAGAAACAGATGCTGTAGAAGGGCAAACCGATGGTAGTTTTTATGTAAGCTTGCCAACTGGAATATTGGCTGATGCGGATATAACTATTACATATAACGTAAGTGGTGATGCTGCAACCGATGGTTCAGATTACATAGTGTTATCTGGCACTTTAACAATTTTGGAAGGTACGAATGGCGCAAATATTACAATAGTTGCAAATGAAGACGGCATAGCTGAAGGCACGGAAACAGTTCTTATCCAATTGGCGAGTACATCCTTTGGGTCTATAAACACAACACCGGCACAAATTAATATTTCAGATGTTACTTTGCCAACTAGTTTAACTACAGGAGATGTGGCAATTGTTGGTTATAAAGCTGATGCAGGAAACGTTGCTGAACTAGCATTCGTTATTTTAAAAGACGTCAACCCTGGAACATCAATTACTATATCGAATAGAAGTTGGAAAGATGATGGGTCTTTCAACTTAGGCGGTGGAGGAAGCCCGTATGCTATAGACGATGTGTTTTCTTGGACGGCCACTAGCACACATGATGCAGGTACAATATTCAAATTAGAAAGAAGTGGAATTGTTACCACGGTAATTAACAATGTAGAGACAGAGGTAGGCAACACAGTGCAAACCTTTGGTACAGATGGCGATTGGGATTTATCTCCTGTAGGAGATTCCGTTTTAATGTATAGTGGAGATACAGATACGCATCCTAGTGATAACAGCAACCTTTGGCTTACAGGTTTAAATACTAATGGCGTTGAAAATGCAAGTATCCAAAATGCAGGTTGGGCAGTTGGTGGTGGTAATGCTTATTGTGAACTTCCAGTAGCTCTGGTTGGATTTGATATAGATGTTACTGGAGGAGATGTTAACAACCCGTATGATCAAAATTTTGGCGTGTACGTAGGTAATACTTCTGGTGATGCCGCTACAATTAGAGCTAGCATTAATGATTATACAAATTGGAATTTGAACGAATCTAATGCTTATTTTTTATGGAATAGTAATGATACGGTTGGAGCTAACAGTGGTAATATATTTTTAGGACAAATTACGCTCTCATCTAATAGTGCTGATGAAATAGATTTGGGATTGAAAATATTTCCAAATCCAACAAGGAGCTATATTAAAATAACCTTAAACAATACCATAAATGATACTGACATTGAGCTACTAAGTCTAACTGGAAAACTAATAAAGAAATTTAAGGCAAAACAGAATCAAGTGCTAAGTGTTGATATTTCTGATTTAGCTTCTGGAATGTATTTATTGAAAGTAAGTTCAGATGGAGGATCTCAAATTCGTAAAATAATTAAGTATTAATAAAAAGAAAATAAAAATGATTAATAGCAATAATTATTTAAGAGACTATGTATAAAAATTTCTTCTTTTTATAAGAGGCACTAAATTTAAATTTAGTGCCTCTTTTTTTTATATTTTTATAGAAAATAGATTAGTTGTTTATAGGAATATCTTAGACAATATATAGTTGCTTTTGTAAGAATAAATTCTAATCTGCCAGCAGAAGGTCAATAGGAATTGAAAGAAAACAAGGTTTCAAGAATCTAATACTCCCTGTTATATAAAACAAAGCAAATATTTTAATATAACTGAAATGCATATTTATCGATGGTTTCAGAAGAAAATATAACTATGTAAATTCTTGGAGGGTACTTGATTAATAAAAGCTAGTACTAATGGCTTCGAATTTAAATTTGATAGCAACTATTATATGGTTGAAATTTTTCAGGAGATAGACTTAGTGTAATTGTATAGTATTCACCTGAATGTGAGTGCATTAAATTGAAATAATAAATAACTAGATGAATCAATTTTACAAACAAAAAAATCTCAAGACGTTTTAGCCTTGAGATTTTAAATTATTAAATTAAAAGAATTACTTCACAAATTTAGCAAAACCTTCTTCTGTTTTGTAAATGTATATACCAGATGATAAATCCGAAACATCAATAGCTCTAGAACCTTGGCCTTCTTTAGCAACAGCTCCCATAATGTTGTAAATTTTATATTCAGAAGCTTTAGGAACATTTAATTTACCATAGGATATATAAACTTCTAGATTATTTTTATTAAATCTATCAGCAGATAATGTATTGCTTGCAGAAACTAAAATATTATCTACCAAAATGGCATCGGTATTGGCATTAGCACTAAGTATAGCATTAGAAGCAGATCTGAAAACTATTTGGAATCTATCTAAAGCACCAGTGTAACTTGCGTTAGTAACCTCAATATCATAAGTTGAAAAACTGCCAGCAGTATCTTGATTAATTGGAACATCTATTACATTAAAAAAAGATCCTCCTGCAACAGTTCTAGCTCTGAGTCGAAGTGTTCCAATTTCGCTAGAAGTGTTACTCACTTTAATTTGAAAGAATTTGTAAGTGTCAGCATCCATTGTTGCAACGGCTGCGGGCCCATACATTATCACGTTTCTAGTATTGGCTCCAACATTTGGCCAAGAAACATTCAAAGCATCATTAGGATTGCTATTTGCAAAAACAGATACAAAAGCACCAGTACCAGATTGAGCAGTCCATCCCTCCCAGGTAGTACCATCAAAAGTGTATTCAATATCCGCTTGAGCATGCATTTGATGAGTTCCAATAAAGCACATTAGTGCAGCAAAATAAAATTTAATAAGTAATAGTCTTTTCATAATTAATGTTATTTTATTGATTTTTAATGAATTAATAGACCTCTAAATTATAAAACACGTTGGCTTGTTAACCGTAAAAAATTACCCCGAAGTAGTACTAGATTATCTGATTTCTGACTACTAACTTTTCTTGTCTTCAACTAGGGTAATTTTAGATTAGTAAAGGTTAAATATTGCTAAATCCTATAGGTAAAGTGCCTTTAATTTTGTGACTGAGTATTCTTGAAATTTTTATAAATCAAATACTCTAAAATAATCTATGGTAGTTTGTTGGATTTACTCATTCATGAATTACTAAGTATAAATTAAAACTAATACTAAAGACATGAAATTAAAAATGATGTATGATGCTAACAAGTTTAGGAACATTTGCTTGCTACTTGTATGTTTATGTTTCTACGGATTTTCGTTGGCACAAAACCAAGCCATAACGGTTAAGGGTGTTGTAACCAGTTCTGAAGATGGCGCTCCCATTCCTGGAGTTGCTGTTGTGCTACAAAAAAATGGAAGTACAAGTGGAGCTGTAACAGATTTTGATGGTTTGTACCAAATTGAAGCAAGCATTGGAGACAAACTTTCATTCAGTTATCTAGGAATGAAATCTGTAACCCTGCCAGTAACAGGACCAAAACTAGATGTTCAGATGGATTCTGAAGCCGACGAACTTGATGAGGTGGTTGTAGTAGGTTTTGGTACCCAAAAGAAAAAGGAGGTTACTGGGGCTGTTTCACAAGTGAAAGCTGAAGAAATTGAAAATGTAGTAACGAGTGACATTGGTCAAGCACTACAAGGGCAAATTGCTGGGGTAAGTGTTACCGCTAATAGTGGAGAGCCTGGTGAAGGTTCTGGAATTCTAATTAGAGGTGTATCTTCCTTAACAGGATCAAATTCACCTTTATGGGTAGTTGATGGTGTACCTCAATCAAATGGAGATCCAGGATTAAACCCTAATGAAATTGAAACTATTGATGTTTTAAAAGATGCAGCGTCTGCCGCCATTTATGGTACACGTGCAGCAGGAGGTGTAATTTTGGTTACCACTAAAAAGGGTAAACCTGGAAATACTGCCATTGAATTTGAGGTAATTAACGGGCTTCAAAAAATTACCCGTCAAACTCCTTTAATGAATACTAGGGAGCAGATATTTTTTGATCAGAATAATCCAACAATTACAGGGAGTCCAGCCAGATCCGACAGATTCAGTTTGTTAAATGATAACGATTTAAGAGATTTAACTGAAAATGATCTTGCACGTATTGATAGATATAATTTTAATATTTCTGGAGGTAATGAAGATGCCAATTATAGCGTAGTAATGGGGCTTTTCAATCAAGAGGGTATAGTAATCAATTCTAAGTTTAAGCGTTACAATTTAAGAGCTAACCTTAATATGGAAAAGAGTAAATGGACATTTAATAATGGTTTTGGTTTTACTATAGACCAAAGAGAACGTCCTAATTTTAACCTTTTGATTCTTGGACAAAGAGCATTTCCTTATTTAGATAAAATAGGCCCAAATAGTTTCAATGTTGTTAATGAAAATGATGAAAGTGCGGGCCCTTACGAACAAGTACTCGAAGCTTTAACTAGAGATAGACAAGTTGGAAGGTATCGTTTTGAAGGGAGCTCAAACATCAAATATAAAATTAATGATAATTTAGAGTTAACGACACTTATTGCAGGTGTGTTTACGCACGAGCAAGAAAAGCAAATTCAACCAAGAATTGACCTATTTGATTCCACGGGTAATAATTTAAGGTCAGACGAAGATAGTTTCGTTTTCGAGGGACGTGAGCAAACTATTTTAATCAATTGGAATGGTGGAATTAATTATAAACAAGATTTTGGTAAGCATAATATAGGGGCTTTGGCCTTGATGAATATTGAGCAGGATTACTTCACATCTATCGGAGCTGTAAATAAAGGGTTGTCATTTTCTGATCCAGTAAATTTAACTCTAGGAACAACAGGTGCAGAAACACTGTCTTATGGTACCATTAGTGTTAATCGAGGTGTTATAAATGTTGCTCCAGATTATAGAATTAAACGTGTTGGTACTATTGGACGTATTCAATATGGTTATGATGATAAGTATTTATTGAGTGCCAGTATGAGAATTGATGCTTCAAATCAGTTTTCAAAAGATAATCGTTATGCTTATTTCCCATCGGTGTCTGCTGGTTGGAATATTTCAGAAGAAAAATTTTGGAGACCACTAAAAAGAACAATCAATAGCTTTAAAATAAGAGGAAGTATCGGTACCACGGGTAACGATCGTTTTACACCTAATGCCATTTTTAGCCCCGTGATTACTGGGTACAATGCTTATTTTGGTTCTGGTGGTGCTGTAAATGAAGCTCCAGGGATTATACAACAATCTTTTGGTAACCCAGCACTTAAATGGGAGGTGACCACTCAACGTAACATTGGTGTGGATATTAATATGTGGAAAAATAAGCTAACGTTTACAGCAGATTATTATAATACAGATAAAAAAGATTTATTATCAAACATTCGACTAAATCCAAGTTTTGGAGCACCTGCAACTGTTGAGCGTTTTCAAGGCACTAACTTTGGAGTATTCAATATTGGAAACATGACCAATGAAGGTTTCGAGGCATCTTTAAGGTATCGCCCAAAAACAGGAAATGTAAGATGGAATCTTTTAGGAACGTTCACAACTAACAAAAACAGGGTAACAAGTATCAATGGAGATACAGACCGACTGATGTTTAGCACCTTAACTATATTTGGAGATATAGAGTCTTTAGTGTCAGGATTAGAGGTAGGCCGCGAAGCAGGATCGTTTTTACTTTGGGAAACCGATGGTTTATTAAGAACAGACCAAGAAGTGGCAGACTACAACGCACAATTTGGTGAAAACGCTCAATTAGGAGATTTACGATATGTTGATAGTGATGGAGATGGCTCTCTTAGAGGTGAAGGCGATAGAGTATATAAAGGAAGCGGACTTCCAGATTATGAAGTAGGTCTTAACATTCAGGCAACTTATAAAAATTGGTTTTTTGCAGCAAATTGGTTTGGTTCCTTCGGAAACGAAGTATACAATGCTACACGCGCAAATGCTATGAGACAGGGGCGTCATAAAGATCTATTGTTTCAATACATACCAGGAGTAAATGAAAATACGCCAATCCCAGCTTATAGAAATAATAACAGAGGGGAAGCTAATTTTAATGGTAGTTCAGATTTCTTTGTAGAAGATGGTTCTTTTATAAGATTGAGAAATGTGGTAGTGTCTTATGCTTTACCCAATGATGTGGTAGAAAAACTCGGATTAGCCAGAGCCAGAATTTTTGCTAACGCCCAAAACGTATTAACGATTTCAAAATATACTGGTCTAGATCCAGAGGTTGGAGGTAACAATATTCAAATAAAAGGTATTGATCGTGGTTTAATACCAATCACAGCAAGTTATAACTTAGGTTTAAGATTAAATTTCTAGAAAGATGAAAAAGATAAAATATATATACATTATACTATTAGGTGTTCTTGCATTTTCTTGTGAGGAATACCTGGATGAACCTAATCCAAACGCACCAGAACTTTTAGAATCTGTAAACAACTTGGAAGATTCTAATAAAGTGCTAAACGGCGTTTATAACTCGTTATTCAATCATTTTCTATTAAGTTTAGAAGAAGATAATTATCGTGCCGATATTGGCGCTATGAGAAACAGAAGACTACCTACTGGAGGTGGATTAAACGAGCACGTAGACTTTTATTTTAAAACTGTTACGCCAAGTACAAGGAGAATAGATCAGCGTTGGGGTGCTTTATACCGCGGCATTTTCTTTGCTAACCAAGCATTGGCAGCGCTAGATAAAATTCGTCCAGGATTAGAAGGCGCTGAGCTAGAGGAGTGGAATCGTCAACGTGCACAAGCCTTATTTTTTAGAGGAACGTATCACTTTTATTTACATTCAGTATTTAATAATGGAAACATTATAATTCGTGATGCTTACGAACCAGATGTTACTAAAAGAAATAAGTCTGTGTCTCCATCGCAAGAAGTTATTGCGTTCTTCAGAAAAGATTTAGAAGAAGCAATTGAAAGTTTACCTATGCCTGCTGAAGTTGGTGAGAACGGACGAATTAGTAAAGGTGCAGCTACAATGATTTTAGCAAACTCTTATTTATATGAAGGCACTGAGGGCGGTACAAGAAATATGGAGCTTATCAATAAAGCGCAAGCACTTTACGAAAGTTTACGAGATGATTTTGGATATGCTTTGGAAACAGAGGTGAATCCAATAACAGGTTCAAACATGTTTACAACAGCTGGAGAGTTTAATAGCGAATCTATTTTCGAGATTAATTATACAACAGCTTTTGGTTTAGAACTAAATGAGTTTGATGAAAGAAGCCCACATACACGATTGGCATCAAGAACTGGTCATTTTAATTTTGGAGCGCAAGACTTTATGCAACCTGCTACATGGTTGATGATGGCTTATGAAGCAGAACCTATTGATCCTTCAAATCCTGTAAACACGGTGATTAATGGCGCTGGAGAACCAGATTTGAGAAGGGTTTCATTAAGAGCATCTAATATGATATTTTTAAATGACGATTTAGATACGCCTGTATATGGTGGACCTAATGCTATTAACGCAGGTAGGTTTACTGGGTTGGCTAGTAGAAATCTTACTATTTCAGCATTCAAAAAATATACAAATCATGATATTGCAGTTGTTCAGGAATCATCACTTAATGGAAATAGACTAAAATCTGGTAAGAATGTAGTAGTAAATAGATTAGCAGAAGTATTATTGAATTTAGCAGAATGTTACATCTATAACGGACGTTTAGATGATGCCATAACTGAAATCAATAAAATTAGAAACAGATGGGCGCTAATACCTTTAGATATTAATTCGCAATTAAATAATGATGGTGTGCCTTATGATGAAACTAGTTTGATGGAGCATTTAATGTTCACAGAAAAACCACTAGAACTTGCTGCTGAAGGACACGCTACACGTATTATAGATTTAAGACGTTGGGGTGTTGCACAAGACCGTTTTGCTGCACTAAGTACGAAATTCTATCAAGGAACATTTTATCCAAAAGATGGTCGTCGTCAGGTTACTCCAGAATTAGCTAGAGGACCATTAGCAAGAATTACAAGAGCACTAAGTGATATCGCTGAATTAGATCCAGTAGATGTGCCAGCAGATGAAGCCACGAGAGAGCAACAAAACATATTTAATGAATTTATGTTTTCAGCACAGAACTATCCAGCTAATGGAGGTTATTTACCTATACCTGCAGAAGAGGAAGTAAGTAATAACGAAGTTGGAAATTAATTATAGTTGGCGAGACAGATAAAAACATTAAAAAGAAACAAATGAAAAAAATTAGTATAATATCCTTATTAGCCATAATAATTATTGGTTGTACTGCTCAGGATGATTTTAAAGTACTTTCAGATTATGCTAAGGCTGAAATATTTACACCTAGTCTTTTCACTATAAATGAAAATTCTATATCTAGACCAATACCTATCGATATCAATAACTTTAGTTCAGTTATTGATGCGTCACAAGGTGTTGTTTCAAGAAATTGGACAATTGAAAATGGAGCAAAATATTTAATGCCCACTTTTGAGAGAAAGGACAGCCTAAATTTAGAGGCATTTATAGATCCAGAATTAGGACTAACAAATTGGAGAGAAACCGTTCATGTGCTTTTCCAAGAACCTGGAGAAACTACTGTAACGCTTAGAAACACATTTGACAGACCAGTAAGTTTCTTTGGTACTGATGCTGTAGAACAATCTGATGGATTATGGCAGCTTACTACACAACTTACTTATGATGTGTATGCTGATTTAAATACAGAGGCTACAGTTTCTAATGCTGATGATACTCAGGTTTTAGCAACACTTAATTCTAGTCAAAATCCAAGTTCAGATAATACAAACGGTTTTGCAACAATTACAATTGAAGCGGGCGAAAGTTTAACATTTACCGATGTAACAACTATAGGAAGGCCAGACGAACGGATGTGGAATTTTGAAGGAGGAACGCCCGAAACCAGTACCGAAGAAAAACAAGTTGTAACTTATAACAGACTTGGAGAATATTTAGTAGAACTTACTACACTTCGTGATAGAAGAGGAACTGCATTAACTGCTGCGGAAAAAACCAAAACTATACCCGCGATTATTACAATTATTCCATCCACTAAGCCTTATGAAATTGCTGGTAATGCAAAAGCTATAGATGATGCCGATGATGATGCTGGTACCAATATAATTATATTTAATGTAAATGGTGAAATTGATGCCGTAAGCGGAGTTGAAGGTGATTTTGTAGTTAACGTACAAAATGTAGGTTTCGATCAAAATTTTACAGTAACATCAGCTAGAAAAAGTAATGATGATACTACTGCTATTGAACTTATTTTAGATCAACCTATTTTTAATTCTGATACAGTAACAATTTCATATAATGGAACAGGGATTACGTCTATCGACTCGAGAACATTATTGCCTTTTGCTGATGTTCCAGTAGATGCTGTGAATAAAAATCTATTGACTAACGCATCTAACCCAAGTATGGAAAATCCATCGGATAATGATAGGCAAGTAAATACGCAAGGTTATTTCCTATTCGTTGGAGGTGGAAACAATCTTGATAATGCAAGAAACTCTGATGGCTCATTGCAAATTAATAGGAGCACAGAAAGATCTAGTGATGGTGATGCATCTTTAAAGTTTGACGCAGAAATGCCATTAGCTGCTGGTTTCTTAAGTATGTCTAATACTATTATTTCAAACTCGGCAATTCCAGCTGGAGATTATAAACTAACCTTTGATGTATTTATTGAAGATGGATCAGATTTTAACGCTATTTTTCAAGTAATACAACAAGGAACACCCAGAACTCAATTAGTAAACTTTAATGCCCCAGGTACAGGAGAATGGTTTACTATAGAGAGAGAGTTTAGTAATGGTAGTACTTTAGGAGGGAATATTATATTCAACTTCCGAAATCAAGATAACCCAGGTATTACAGGTAGAAATGTATTCTATATTGATAACTTCCAAGTAATAGCTTTAGAACCAAGATAGTTTTATATTTAGTTAGTTTTTTGAATTTATAAGGCTGTGAACATTTGTTCACAGCTTTATTGGTTAAGGTAAATAAAGATAAAAAGTGGTTATTTCTGTAATAGTTAAGTTAATTCAAAGTAATTACCTTTAACTACGATTTTTAAACCTGATATTAAGCTTAAAATGAAAAAATTAAAACACATCATACTGCTGATATTTGTAGTTTCTTGTCATTGGTCTTGCAAGGCTCAAGACAAGCCAAATATCATATTTTTATTTTGCGATGACGCAGGATATGGCGATTTTGGGTTTCACGGGAGTGAGGTTATGAAAACACCAAATTTAGACAAACTGGCAAATGCGGGTGTTTTATTCACACAAGGTTATGTTACAGACGCCACATGCGGACCTTCAAGAGCTGGACTTATTACTGGGAAATACCAACAACGTTTTGGATATCAGGAAATAAATGTTCCTGGTTATATGAGTGAAAGCTCAAAGTATTTGGAAGATGATATGGGATTGCCTTTAGATCAAAAAACAATAGCCGATTATTTGAAAACACAAGGCTACACAAATGCTGTATACGGAAAATGGCATTTAGGTAATGCAGATCGTTTTCATCCTTTGAAACGAGGTTTTGATGAGTTTTACGGTTTTAGAGGGGGGGCGAGAAGTTATTTTGGATATAAAAACTTCAACGGTGTTCATCATGATAATAAAATGGAACGCAATTTTGAGAATTTTGAAGAACCCAATGGTTACGCTACTGATGTTTTTGCAGATGAAGCAGTAGATTTTATAGAGCGAAATAAAAATAATCCATTCTTCATTTATTTAGCTTTTAATGCGGTGCATACACCAATGCAGGCTACTGAAGAAGATTTAAAGCAATTCCCTAATTTAAAAGGAAAACGAAAAGAGGTTGCGGCTATGACATTGGCTCTTGATAGGGCATGTGGTAAAGTGATGGACAAGTTAAAAGAATTGGGTATAGATGATAATACTATAATTGTATTCTCTAATGATAATGGTGGACCGACAGATAAAAATGCATCATTAAACTTACCGCTTAGTGGTACAAAATCAAATCATTTAGAAGGTGGTTTGCGTGTGCCATTTTTAATGACATGGCCTCGTAAATTAAAAGCGGGAACTGTTTACGATTACCCTGTAAGTACTTTTGATTTACTGCCAACGTTTTATGCTGCTGCTGGTGGAGATGTAGCAGATTTAGATGATGTGGATGGCGTTGATTTAGTACCTTTTGTCAATGGTAAAAACAACGCGAGGCCACATGAAGATTTATTCTGGAAAAAAGATGTACGCGCGGTTTACAGAAATAACGATTGGAAATTAATTCGATTTGCCGATAGACCAGCTGAATTATACGATTTGTCTAAAGACCTAACGGAACAGAATAATTTGGCATCAGAGTATCCTGAGCGTGTTAAAACTATGTTTAAAAAATTATTCGAATGGGAATTAACTTTAGAACGCCCTCTGTGGACGCTAAAGCAAGATTTTGAAAAATATGATATAGATAGAATGGATCGCTACAGGAGCCCAGAGTTGGTAAAAGAAGAAATGAAGCAATATATCAAAGAAGAAAAATCAAAATTAAAACAATAATCAATTTTAATAAAGTTCAATATATATGAGCACTCATAATAAAGCAATAACAAACACTTCTGAAAGTCCTTATGTGAAATTAAAGAGCATCAATTTTGGTGATTGTAAATGGAATTCTGGATTTTGGGCAGAAAAAGTTAAAATAGCGGAAGATAAAATGCTGCCTTATATGGGAGATGTTTTATGTGGCGATATTGGTCATGGTTTAAATAATTTTAAAATAGCAGCTGGAGCAAAAGAGGGAGAGCATAAAGGGTTTTATTGGCATGATGGTGATTTCTTTAAATTCATGGAAGCCAAAATGTACATATATGCGTTGACCAAAGACGAAGCATTGTTAAAAGAACTTGATGAATATATTGAGTGGATTGGTAAGGCACAAGAAGAAGATGGATACATTCATACGCATATACAAATTACTGAAGGTGCTGAACGGTTTTCGAATAGAAAATACCACGAAATGTACAATTATGGGCATTTATTTATTGCTGCAAGTGTGCATTTTCGTCTAACGGGTCAACGTAATTTCTTAGATATTGCCATCAAACAAGCAGATTTGTTGGTCGCTTATTTTATGCCAGATACTACACATTATCAGCGTTTTGGGTTCAATCAAACGCAGATTATGGGATTAGTAGAGTTGTACAGAACTGTAAAAGATAAAAAGTATTTAAAGCTAGCTGAAAAGTTTATTAACCGACGTGGAACCTTTGAAATAAAACACCATTCTACTACCGAAGGATATCCTATTGGAGACATGGTTCAAGAACGCACACCTTTAAGAGAATCTGAAGAAGCCGTAGGGCATGCAGTTTTAGCCTTATACTATTACGCTGGTGCAGCTGATGTGTACGCCGAAACAGGTGAAAAAGCGTTGATTGATGCACTCGATAAACTTTGGGAAAACGTTACTGGTAAAAAAATGTATGTTACTGGAGCTGTTGGGCAAGCCCATTATGGCGCTTCCACTAATTTAGATATGATTGAGGAAGGCTTTATTGACGCTTATATGATGCCAAATATGACAGCATATAATGAAACCTGTGCCAATTTATGTAATGCGATGTTCAGTTCTAGAATGATGGGCATTAAGGAAGAATCACGATATGCAGATATAATTGAACTAGTATTGTATAATAGTGGTTTATCAGGAATTGGTTTATCAGGCAAAGATTATTTTTACTCTAATCCGTTGCGAATGGTAAACAACTCAAGAAATTATGATGCTCATGATGATGTTACGGAGAGCCCTGTGCGTCAACCTTATTTAGAGTGCTTTTGTTGTCCTCCTAACTTAGTAAGAACTATTTGCAAGAGTTCTGGTTGGGCATATAACCTATCGGAAAATGGAGTAGCTGTGGTATTGTTTGGCGGTAATAATTTAGATACTACAATGCTTGATGGTTCACCATTAAAATTATCTCAGGATACCGAATACCCCTGGAAAGGTTTGGTAAAAATTACTATTGATGAATGTAAAGATTCAGCATTTGATATAAAAGTAAGAATCCCAAAATGGGCAGTTGGTAGCACTTTGAAAGTGAATGGAGAAGACGCTGGTATATCTGTTGTACCAGGCACTTTTGCAACAATTAACCGCACTTGGAAAGCTGGAGACACCATTGCGTTAGATATGCCAATGGAAGTGACTTTATTAGAAGGGCATAACAGAATAGAAGAAGTAAGAAATCAAATCGCAGTAAAGCGAGGTCCAATAGTATATTGTGTAGAATCACCAGATTTACCTAAAAACACTTCTATTTTAGATGTATACTACAAAGGAGGAACGGCATTAAACGCAATTCATAAAGATGACTTTTTAGGAGGTGTAACCGTTGTGGAGACTGAGTTTTTATTAAGAGAAGATAAAAACGATGAGATGTACCAAGCTGTTACAAAACCATCATGGAAAACCCATAAATCGCAGTTGGTACCTTATTTTGCATGGAGTAATCGTGGTCAAGCAGAAATGACAGTATTTGTGCCAGTTATATGGAATAATTAAATGGGTTGTTCTACACGTTTTTAGAGCCTGATAATCCTTTATAAAAAAGTCAAAAATGCTTAAATTAAAGTTTTCAATATATTTATTTCTTCTAATAACAGCGTCTACAGTTAGTGGTCAAAAGGTTCAATTTACTGAAGCAGTCAAAGATTTTCCAAGACTAGAAAAGAACTTACGTAAGTGGGATGCCCCAGTAGTTGCTGATTTAGATCAAGATGGTTTTTTAGACTTGCTCATCAACGACCATGGCCTAGGCGTTCAAGTGTGTTGGAATAATAAAGGGAAGTTTGCCAAACCTTATGATATCATTATGGGAGATTTACATGGTATTTCTGCTGGCGATTTTGATTTAGATGGTAATATTGAGGTTATTATGTCTCGTGGAGGTGGCTCAGGGAGTAATGCCAGAAACTCGAAAATGTATCGAGTTATTGGTAGGGAATTTATTCCTATGGGAGATTTTGATGAACCTTTAGCTTTGATGCGGGGTAGAACGGTTGACTTTGTTGATATTGATAATGATGGTGATTTAGATTTGCTAAACTTTGCATTTCCAGATAGTGAGAAAAAGGGAGCAAGTGAGAATTACATTTATGAAAACAATGGGAACGGACAACTTGTTTTGAAAGATACCTTAGCTGCCAGTAAAATAAACGGACAAAAAGTATTGCTTACTGATTTTAACGGTGATAATACTTTGGATATTGTTATGTATGGTCATGGTAATGTAAAGTTATATCAAGGTGGGAAAGGATTTATATTTAAGGATGTTACTAATCAACTTTTACCAAAGCCAATTGATAATGTAACGGGTGTTGCGGAAATCGATTATGACAACGATGGCGATTTTGATTTGTATTTTGCAAGAGGTAAAGAGTTTGAAATTGGAGAAACTTTCTTTAATAAAGCAACCAACACATTCGGATTTTTTACAAAACGAGGTGAGTTTCAGTTTGAAGATTTAGAGGTAGGCGATGTATTGCAAATGGAAAATTTTCAATCACAATGGCCAAATAATGATACGTATTATATAGGAGAAGCTTCGTATGATTATCAATTTGAAGGTGAAACACATTCAGGTAAAGACATTCGCCTTGTAAATAGTGATGCTCTAGGTTTTCCAGATAATGCCAACTATAAGGATAAAAAAGGCTGGTATATTGGTTATGTAGGCAATAGAAAATGGCGTTTAGCAGGTTTTCTTTGGGCACCAGCTACAGGTGTAGTTCATGGTGTTAAAGATTATCCAGAATATAATCACCATGAGGGATTTGAGGATATTCTTTTAGAAAATAAAGGCAGTAAATTTCAAGACGCTACAAAAAAAGCAGGTATCCTATTTAAGGATTTGTCTAGTGCAGTAACTATAGCAGATTTTGATAATAATGGTTTCTCAGACATTTTGGTACAACCTTTAGGGAAAATGGTATTTGATAATGAATCCATAATTTTTCTGAACAAGGGCAATTCAACTTTTGAAAGATTAGATGACCATAATATTATTTCAAAAGAATTAGGAGCAATGGGTATGGCACTAGAATCGTTTGACTATAACAATGATGGAAAAGTAGATGTAGTCATTGGTAATGAGCGAGGTAAGTGGCATCTGTTCAAGAACACATTCTCTTCAGAATTGAAAAATAATTATGTAACTGTAGATGTTGGTTATTCACCTTCTAAAAAAGCTACAGCTTTGGGAGCTTTAGTAACCATCAAATCTGGTAAAACTACGCAACAAAAACGTATAGGTTCAACGGGAGCTCAATATTCATTGAGTTATAATAATTTAGTTCATTTTGGCTTAGGGCAAAACAGTAAAGCTGTAAAAGTTACTGTAACTTGGTCTAATGGAGAAACTGTTGCATATAAAATCAGTAAATTGAACACCACAAATTTTATAGGAAAAAAACTAACTAACTAAAATTAGATATATGAGTTCGTACAAAAAGAATGCTTATAAATATTCAACCATTGTAGCCATGGGAGGCTTTGTCTTTGGATTGGATGCCGCCTTAATTTCAGGAACAGTCAAATTCATCTCACAAGAATTTGGATTAAACGATATTCAGCTGGGAATGGTTGTTGGGGCACCTGCTTTAGGCGTTTTATTGGCGTTACTCTTCGCTGGCTATGCATGTAATGAATATGGCAGAAAAAGAACATTACAAATAGTTGCGGCACTTTATGTTGTTTCTGCATTAGGTTCAACTTTTGCCGGAGGCTACTGGACACTTTTAGCGTTTCGATTTTTAGGAGGATTGGCCTTTACATCTATCTCTTTAGCATCTATGTACATTGGTGAAATTGCTCCCCCAAAATTACGTGGAAAGTTAGTTACCATGATTCAAATTAATATAGTAATTGGACTTTCGGGTGCTTATTTTATAAATTATCTTATTTTACAACTAGGTACTTCTGATGCTGCTTGGGTATCAGATTTAGGCTTCGATAAGTACACCTGGAGATGGATGCTAGGTTCAGAAATTTTACCAGCTTTAATATGGTTGGGGCTTCTGTTTACAGTTCCTAGAAGTCCTGCATGGTTGTATTTTAACGGAAAGAGAGAGGAAGAAGCAAGACAAACACTGGCAAAACTTTTACCTCAAGATGAAGTGGATTCATATCTTGAAGATATGAAAGATAGCATGGAGAAAAGTACTGAAGATCGATCAGTATGGTCTCAACTTAAAGGTATATTTGATAAAAAATACAGAGTCATATTTGTAATAGCTCTAACCTTGGCGATTGCGCAACAAACCTCTGGTATAAATGCTATTTTATTCTACGCTCCAACGGTTTTTGAACAAATTGGACTAGGTACAGATGCAGCATTTATGCAAGCGATTTGGACAGGTTTGACGGCCTTGGTATTTACGACAATAGGTTTAGTTCTCGTTGATCGATTAGGAAGAAGACCATTGATTATTGGAGGAATGCTTTGGATAGTTATTAGCTTAGGTATTGCTTTTTATGGTTTTAATACAGCTACATATACTTTGACGGAAGAAGCTATTAGCGAAATCACTGAAATAGAAGATAAAGGACGCTTAGAAAGTATGATAGATATTGAATATGGTAGCGATATTGAATTGAAAAGCGCTTTAATTGAATCTATAGGAGCCGAAGAAGCAAGAGAACATTCAAGTTTATTAATCCAAAAATCAGCTAACATTAATGCCATTTTGATTTTAATTGGTATACTAAGTTTTATCGCAGCATTCCATTTTTCAATAGGCCCAGTAATGTGGGTGTTATTTTCAGAAATATTTCCTAATTCAATTAGAGGGATAGCAATTCCGTTTTTCACCTTAATAACCAGTACGGTAAGTTGGCTTATACAAGCTTTCTTTCCAACACAATTGGCGAGTTTTGGTATAAGCAATACGCTATTGTTTTATGCGACAACAGTATTTATAGGAATGCTAATTCTTTACAAATATCTGATTGAAACAAAAGGATTATCCATTGAAGAAATTCAAGAAAAACTAACAAAGGGTAAAGCGTAAAACTTTACATTTACTAAATATTAAGTATAAATACATAGATGAGTTTATTCGAAAATAAAAAATTTGTAGTAGGGCCTTTTATGAAAGTAAGTGATCCTGCTTTAGTAGAAGTAGCAGCATTTGCTGGCTTCGACTTTGTAATTATAGATTTAGAGCATGGGCCAAATACTATTGAAACAGTTCAAAATCATGTTCGAGCAGCCCAAGCTAAAGGTATTACATCTGTAATTAGAGTTCCAGAAATCAATGAGAATATGATTTCTAAAGCCTTAGATATTGGTGCAGATTATGTACAAGTACCACAAATTGAGACGGCTGCTGATGCAGAACGTGTTGTAAAAGCTGCAAAGTTTTTCCCAGAAGGGGCACGTGGTGTTTGTAGATATGTAAGAGCTGCAGATTATGCGTCTATGCCAAAAGAGAATTATTTTGGAAATGCCAATAAAACTACTGGAACTATTATTCATATTGAAGGAAATATAGCTTTTAATAATATTGATGAAATTTTAGCTGTAGACGGTATTGATGTGATTTTTATCGGGCCTTACGATATGTCTCAATCCTGTGGCGTACCAGGTCAGGTAAATCATCCAAAAGTCATTTCACAAATGAAGGAAATTGTTGAGAAAGCGGCACCTCTAGGAAAAGTAGTTGGAACATTTGTTGAGAGCCCAGAATCGGCTAAACAATGGATAGATTTAGGGGTAAAATATATTTCATACGCAGTAGATGTCGGTATTTATTTTGATGCTTGTAAAAACATTGTAGAGAAGGTAAAGGCGTAGTTTTCAATAAACATAAACTGGGTAAAAAAGTATTGAACTAGGATAAATTTCATATTAAAAAAATGAATTTATTCTAGTTTTTTTGTTTGACTGTATTTTATGAATGGTATTTAGAATTTTTAGATATGAAAACCTTATATGTATTACTCTTTACTCTAATCTGTTTTGGATGTAAACAAGCCGAAAAGCCACAAGAAGAAAAGAAACAACTAAATATCTTATTCTTAGCAGTTGATGATTTGCGTCCAGAACTAGGTGCTTATGGTTCAGAAATTGCCATTACGCCCAATATAGACGCTTTAGCTTCAAACGGATTATTATTCAATAGAGCCTATTGTCAAGAACCAATATGTAGTCCTTCAAGGGCAAGTTTAATGACGGGAGCAAGACCTGAGAGCATTAATGTGATTGAAAACTTTACATATTTTAGAGAGGCTAACCCGGAGATCGTAACCCTTGCACAACACTTTAAAAACAATGGGTATGAATCAGTTCATACAGGTAAAATTTTCCATAAACCAGCTTGGGCTGATAATGAAAAGTCATGGAGTAGAGATCCAGCTTATGATAAGATGACGGTTGAAAAAAGTAAAACTCCTGGAGGTTATGCACTACCTGAAAATCAAGAATATTCTAGAAAGGCTACAGAAGAGGTTATTGCAAAGTATGGTAAAAATGCCCCAAGAAATGGGTTAGGAAAAGGGCCGGCTTACGAAAGTGCAGACGTGCCAGATACATTCTATGAAGATGGGTATAATGCAGAATTGGCCATAGCCACGATGAAAGACATGTTGGAGAAAAATCCTGATAAACCTTTTTTCTTAGGTATGGGTATGAAAAAACCACACTTAAATTGGATGGCTCCAAAAAAATATTGGGATATGTACAATCCTGATGAAATTAAGTTAGCAGCTCAAACCGAAGGTCCGGAAAATGGCGCTGCAATGGGCTTGCATCATTCATTTGAATTACGTGCTCGTTATGGTATTCCCAAAAAAGGACCAATTGATGACGAGATGGCAATTACCCTAAAGCATGCATATCTGGCATGTGTAAGTTACATAGATGCACAAATAGGAAAGATGATTAATGCTTTAGAAGAAGCTGGGGTTCGCGATAATACAGTTATTATACTTTGGAGTGACCATGGTTGGCATTTGGGTGATATGGGTATTTGGGGTAAAGCCACGAATTACGAAATTGCTACTAGAGTGCCATTAATGATTTGGACCCCAGATATGCCAAAAGAAAACCGAGGTAAAAAAACGGATGCTCTAGTAGAGTTGGTAGACATGTACCCAACTTTATGCGAATTGGCAGGCTTAGAGCAACCAAATCATTTAGAAGGTGTAAGTTTTGCACCATTATTAGAGAATCCTAATAAAGAATGGAAGTCAGCGGTATTCAGTCAGTTTCCAAATCCGGCGTTACGAGAGTGGGCTGCAAACCCATTATCGCAGGGCATGAGAGAAACCTACTTTGGATCTTTAATTGAAGAAGTTGAAGCAAAAATCAAAAAACAGCAAGGCGATAAATGGGATAGGGATTTGTTTGAAAACAACGTAATGGGTTACGCAATGCGTACAGACAGATACCGCATTATCATTTGGAAAGATTATAAAAATCCAGAAAACGAGCCGCTTTTTGTGGAACTATTCGATCATGAAAATGATCCTACTGAAACAAAAAATATAGCGAATGAAAACCCAGAAGTCGTTAGAGAATTGATATCTCAATTTAATAAAGGTTGGAAAGGAAATCGTCCAATTTGATAACTATAAAAAATTAAGTATTTTGTTTAAAACAAAAATAGTATTCTCAATTTTCTCATGCTTTGTGTTATTTGGTTGCGTTACAGCTCAAATAAGTGATACAAAGACAGAATTATCCTTTTCAGAACATTCGGATATTATTCCGCTAGAACAACGCAATCGTCGAAAATTTGATAATGCTGTTATTGCAGATTTAGACCAAGATGGATATTTAGATTTGCTATTAACGGAGCATTCAAGAAGAGTAGAAGTATTTTGGAACAACAACGGTAAGTTTGAGTTGGGTAAACCTTTCATTTTTGGTGATACGCACGGCATATCGGTAGCAGATTATAATGGTGATGGTCTTATAGATATTTTGGTACAACCAGGAGGAGGGGATGGAAAAAATCCAAGAAAACTCCGAGCTTATTCAATAGGAAGGGACAGAACAATTTTCGAAGAAAATGAATTCAAACATTTTGAAGCCAGTAGAGGTCGTGCCGTTAAATTTTTTGATGGAAATAACGATAGTGAGCTAGATTTAATTCTATCGGCATTTCCACCTAATAAAAAATTAGACAGAGCTCATTTTTTATATACCAGAGATACCAATCAAGATTTTGTGCTTAACGATATTTTGCCTTATGCAGATCGGTTTAATATGAGAACTACCATAACTGATTTCAATAACGATAATATTAAAGACTTTCTATTTTATGGCGGAAACAAGGTGATCGCTGTTCAAGGAAATGAAGGTTTTCGTTTTACAGATGTTACAAAAGAGGTGCTTGGAGCATTAACTAACACTAATTTAACGAATAGCGTTTCTGAAATAGACTTTGATAATGATGGCGATTTCGATTTGTTTTTAACTCGTTCAAAGCATCCATTCGATTCTGAAAATGAGTATAATGAAACAACTAAAACCTATTCTTTTTTTGATAGAAGGAAAGCTTTTGAACATGAGATTAAAGTTGAAGGCAATTTGGTTCTAGAAAATTTACAAATGGCTTACCCACATTTCGATGTTAACATAGGAAAAGAAAAGCATCTATTTGAAAGAAAAACGGATAGACACGGGCACCATGATTTAACTATAACTCAAAAAGAGGCTATGGGTTGGCCAGAGGATACTTCTAAAAAAGGATTATATATTGGCTATTTAGGCAATAATATTTGGCGTATTGCGGGGCACACCAATTCTCCTACGTCTGCAGTTATTCATCATGTTATTGAAAAGCCTGAAATAATAAAATTAAAAGAATTACCAGCTAAATTATTAGAAAACCAAAATGGCAAATTTGTAGATGTAAGCGATAAATTGGGCATACATATTACGGAGCAAACAACAAGTTCGGCAGTTGCTGATTTCAATAATGATGGGTGGTCTGATCTTTTTGTTGTTCGCTACGCGCATTCGGCTTCAAAAATTGAACAATTTATACTACTTAATAAAGAGGGCAAAACATTTGAAAAGGTTGAGGGACATGGTATTGTTAGAACCGAATTAGGCGCAACAGGAATGGGCGCAGATACTTTCGATTATGATAAAGATGGAGATTTGGATATTATTTATTGTAACGAGCGCGGACGTTGGCATATATTCACTAATCAGTTAAAATCTAATTATAATTATGTGGTTGTAAACGTTGGAAACTCTCCTTCAGGAAAAGCCTCACCTGTTGGTGCGGTACTCACTCTAAAGTCCAATGGTAAAAATTACAAGCGAGTGGTAGGTGCGACGTCATCTTCGTATTCGCAAGGGCTAGACACCTATTTACATATAGGTTTAGGACGAAATAAAAACGTTGAGGACGCCGTAGTTACTTGGAGTAATGGTGAACAGCAAGACTTAAAGATAAAAGATTTAAATACAACCTATCATGCAGGTAAATAATAAAACTAACACAAAACTAAACTACAATTTCAAAATGAAAATCAGTAAATCAACACACATACCAGCATTTTCAAAAAGTTTCTTACTTTTTGGAGTTGCGGTACTTTTCGCTTTAACAGGATGTAAAAAAGAACCTGTAACATTGGAGGCAGAAGCTTTAGGGAAAATTGAAACATTAGAAGGGCTTATGGATAAAGCCCGTTCAAAGGATATTGACGTTACTCGAGAAGAGACCGTATTATGGTTTTCTAAAGAGTTTTTAAAATTTGCCAATTGGGATGAAAACAATAGTGACGCCGTAGAAAAACTATTTGGTTATGAGCGTTATTATGCTCCTGTAAAAGATTCTATGGCGGCTATATTGCCAGATTTTGAGCGCGGAAAAGTAATAGATATACTCGATAAAGGGATTGGCGAATTGCAAAAAGAACTTCGTGGCGAAATTAAGCGCCGCCCAGTTAATAAGGTAGATTGGCAAAATACTAAGGCAGACGAAAACATGTTTGTTAGTAATGGTAGACCAATTTTTCCATACGATTATTTTTCTAAAACTGTTGGTCAACCGTTAACTAATGAACAAGTTTATAACGACCATTTAGGTGCCCTTTACCATGGTGGAGAAAACTTGTATCCTGTAGATCACGATCGTGCTATTAACTCTTTTTTACTTAAAGAAGACGGCACTTTTGATGAAGAATTAATGAAAGAGTTAACAGGTATCCCAGATACAAACGTTGGTTTCTTGTACTATTGGAGTATGGGTATTCCAGAGTGGGTGGAGCAGAAAGAACCAGAAGTTCGAGTTGGACGTTCTTTATTTACTGGATTTGATATTGATAATCCAATGGCTCGTGATTTATGGGGAAAAATTATCCGTCATACAGGTGAACTTACTAGAGGCAAGAAGGTAACAGAACTAGGTTATGTGTTTGCAAATGAGCCACACTGGTATTCGGAGAAAGACCATTGGACATATAGATATAAAGAGATGAATGGCATCTCTTCATATACATTGAATAATTTTAGAAATTGGCTTAAAAATAAATACAACGGTAATATTGCACAACTTAATTCAAACTGGGAGAAGTCATTTAAAAACTTTAATGGAGTTACTATTGAAATCCCCATAGATAGCTCCTTAAGAGGAAAACCTATATGGTTTGACTGGTGTAGATATAACATGCAAAGAACTGTGGATTGGTTTAAGTTTAATCAAGATAATTTACATGCTGTTAATCCTGAAGCAGATACGCATATTAAATTATTTCCACGTACATTTTATGAAGATTCTCGCTCTCATGGGATGGATTTTGAGGCTTTAACGGAGTTAACTACAATGATTGGTCATGATGCAAAAGCATTAGGAAGCCCAAGTATCAGACCACATATTAATTCCGATTGGTATAAAGACTATGCCTATAAATGGGATGGTATGGCTATTTTGCATGATTTTGTAGAGTCGGTTGCTCCAGATAAAATTAATGTAAATTCAGAGTCTCACTTCTTATCTTCCGGTATGTGGAGAGATTTAGATACACGTACAAGTTATGTGCGTAATGTCTATTGGTTAGCTACCTTAATGGGAATGGATGCTAATACGGGTTGGTTTTGGGCTCGTGACCCTGACGGTTCTCCAGAAGATAGATTAGAAGGTGAATTAAACTTTTTCGATCCTGGTTTAGGTGGTGCTTATGCAGGTTCTAACAATATGCAACCACATGTAACCAACGAAGTAACTCAGGTAATGTTCGATTTGAATTCTTTTTCTGAAGAGATTATGGCACTTCGTGAGCAACCTCGTCCGTTACGTTTATTCTATTCAGAAACATCAGCTATCAATACGCCTGATTTTATGACGCAAACGGGTAAACTTTATAAGTCGTTATTTTTTGAAGGTTTACCTTTAGGATTTGTAACTAAGAATATCATTGAAAAGCAAGACAATAACTCTTGGAATACTGTTGTAGTTTACAAAACTAAGTATGTGACGGATACGGAATTTGCGACATTACAAGGCTATTTAAACAATGGTGGTATTGTTATTATTGATTCATCTGAAAGCTTATCAATGGATGAATATGGTAAAAAACGTAACAAGAAGTTAACTGCTGGTAAAGGCAACCTTATTAACTTAGATGGGGCAGATATGGCTAAAATTAAAGAGACGGCTTTAGCAGAGGTTGCAGATCAAATGCCTGATGTTATAGTAGAATCTGATAACGGATTAAATTTTAAAACAGTTATTTCCAGAGTTGTCAAGCAAGACGATGGATCTTATTTAGTTAATTTACTTAATGTTGGTCATAACAAAGCCAAAATTAAATTGTCTTTAAAATCTGGAGCACCAGCGACTATAAAAAACTTAATGATATCTAACTCAGTAGATACGGAGTTTGATTTAGCATCTGAAGAAGTATTACTTTTAGAGGTGAAATAGATTGAAAATATAATTTCTAAATTAGAAAACCTGTGAAGAAACCAATATGGATTGTTTTGATATTGCTACTAACGAATTGTAAAGTTCAGAAAAGTGTTCAAAATGAAACATTTCAACCATTGTCAACATCAAATTCTAATGATACGTGGCAGTTAGTAAATGTCCTTTCGGATGAATTTAATGGAAGTGAAGTAGATTGGAAAAAATGGTATAAAACTGCTGATTTACCAAATACTACAGGTTGGAAATGGAATAATGAAGATAATGCCAATATAAATAATGGTATTGCTGAATTGACCATGAGGCATAATGCAAATAATATTGCTGATGGGGGGACATATTTTAAATCAGGAATATTAAAATCTAAGGCAACGTTTAAGATAGGTTATGTTGAGGCAAGAATAAAAGGTGCTGTAATTAATGTTCCAGGGCAAAAAAATGGATGGGGTGTATGTCCTTCATTTTGGTTGTACAGTGATTTTGACAGAGAAGCGGCCGATAATGAAACTGTATATTGCGAAATTGATGTTGTTGAGTTACAGCAGTTTGATTGGTTTAAAGGCCATCAAGATGATATTAAAGATACTGATCATAATTTACATTTAGTAAAAAAAGTAAATGGAAAAAGTGTGTGGTTTAGACCGAAACAACACATCGATACCCAATTAAATAAGTACCGTTTAGATGATGACCCTAGTAGAAATTATCATGTGTATGGTTGTGAGGTGAATGAGACAGAAATCACTTGGTATGTTGATGGCGTAAAAATAGCAAGTAAACCAAATACGTTTTGGAATAGACCAATGAATGTAACAGCTTCTTTGGGATTACGAAGACCTTTTGTACAGTTTTCAAACAACGCCAATCGTGCTGTAGACCCCTTGGTGAATCCTGATGCAAAAAAGCAACTAGCGGGTATGCCAACAACAATGTTCGTAGATTATATTAGAGTGTGGGAAAAGAAATAAATAAGCGATATAATAGTGTTATCTAGAATCTTTTATAGTAAGGCATTAGTATTTAGCCTCTTCTTAATTGCTGTATGCGGTTGTGATGAAAAAAAAACAGTACAACCGAAACAACCAAACATCTTATTTATTGGCATTGATGATTTACGTCCAGAATTAGGGTGTTACGGCTCAGATATTGCCGTGAGTCCAAATCTAGACAAGTTAGCAAGTCAAGGTTTGCTTTTTGAAAATGCATATTGCCAACAAGCTATTTGTGGGCCTTCAAGAGCCAGTTTACTAACTGGTATTCGACCAGAAAGTAGTGGTGTATTTCATAATTATATAAAATTTAGGGAAGCCAATCCTGATGTAGTTACTCTTCCTCAGCATTTTAAGAATAATGGCTATGAAACGGTTTATGCGGGTAAAATCTTCCATCATGGCGATTTAGATGATGAAACATCTTGGAGTAGACTACCTTCAATAGACAGTATGAGTTCTAAAGGTATTAAAAAACCTGTTGGATTCGCCTTAAAAGAAAATAATGAGGAACGTGCTAGAACCAGAAAAGCAATGATAGCCAAATATGGAGATGTAGCCAAATATGGTTTAGCATCCGGGGTGGCTTTTGAATCTGCCGATGTTCCCGATAACACATACAGAGATGGCTATAATACCGAACTAGCTATTGCAACCATGAAAGAAATGCTTGCTAAAGGGGACAAACCGTTCTTTTTAGGATTGGGTTTTAATAAACCACACCTTAATTGGGTAGCACCAAAAAAATATTGGGATTTGTATGATAGAGAAAAAATCAAACTATCTACTCAAACTTCGGGGCCAGAAAATGGAGCTCAAGTTGGTTTGCATCCATCGTTTGAATTGCGTGTAAGAAGCAATATTCCTAAACAAGGCAAAATAAACGATTCACTTGCTGTAACATTAAAACACGCCTATTTAGCTTGTGTAAGTTATGTAGATGCACAAATTGGTAGAATGATTTCTGCTCTAGAAGAAGCAGGAGTGAGGGAGAATACAATCATCATAGTTTGGAGTGACCACGGCTGGCATTTAGGCGATATGGGTATTTGGGGAAAAGCCACAAATTACGAAATCGCTACACGTGTCCCCATGATGATTTGGACACCAGATATGCCAAAAGGAAGTCGTGGAAAAACAACTGATGCATTAGTGGAATTAGTAGATATGTACCCAACGTTGGTTGATTTAGTTGGTTTAGAAATCCCAAATCATATTGAAGGCTCAAGTTTTAAACCTTTGATTGAAAACCCTAATTTGAATTGGAAAACGGCAGCTTTTAGTCAGTTTCCTTCTCCAGCATTGCGAGAATGGGGCGCATTCCCTATTAGGCCTGCAATGCGGGAAACATATTTTGGTCCTTTGCTAAACGAAGTCGAAGAGCGTATCATAAAACAACAAAAAGAAAAGTGGAATAGAGATCTTTTTGAAAACAATTTAATGGGATATGCCATGAGAACAAAAGATTATCGGTTTATAGTTTGGAAGGATAGAACTAAACCAAAATCAGAACCTGTTTTCATCGAATTATACAATCATAAAACTGATGCATTAGAAACTAAAAACATTGCCAATTCAAACCCCAAATTAGTTAAACAACTCATGACTCAATTTAATAAAGGTTGGGAAGGGAATAAACCAATGGGTATCAACTAAATTGAAAAAATACCATAAACAGTATGAAAAGAAGAGATTTTTTTAAAAAAGGCACAACAGCGGCGATTGCGGCAGGCTCTGTACCATTAATTTTTACATCTTGTGCTAGTGCTAGTGATATTGTTTACGATAAACCCAAAGATAAATGGTACCATTTGGGAACAGGAAAAACGGGTACACCCAACAGAAAAATAACTAAGAATTATGATGTTGTTGTTGTTGGAGGTGGGGCAGCGGGAATTTGTGCTGCAGTTGCAGCGGCAAGAAATGGTTCTAAAACTGTTTTGGTACAAGACAGACCTGTTCTGGGCGGTAATGCATCAAGTGAAATAAGAGTGCATTTAAACGGGGTAAACAATTTAGAAGGAAAAGCAGAAAGAGAAACAGGAATTATTGAGGAAATCCTTTTGCATAACCGTTTTGAAAATGAGCAGGAATCCTTTCCTGTTTTTGACCATGTGATGTACGATTTTGTAGTTCGTGAACCTAATCTAACATTAATGCTGAATACCCAGGCGGTAGAAGCAGTAATGGATGGTAACAACATAAAATCTGCAATGTGTTGGCAAGCAACTACCGAAAAAATGTTCACTATTAATGCACCAATTTTTATTGATTGTTCAGGTGATGGATTGTTAGCTGCAACGGCAGGAGCCGAATATAGAACTGGGCGCGAAGGGAAAGCAGAATTTAATGAAACCTATGCACCAGATGAACCAGATGGTTGGCAAATGGGGGCAACGCTATTGATGTCTTCTAAAGATATGGGACGTCCTATGAAATACAAACCGCCATCTTATGCTATAAAATATACACATGAAGAAGCGAACCCGAGAAGGCATTTCAAATGGTTTAAAGATGGAATTTGGTGGATAGAAATAGGAAGTAATGATGACATTATTGGTGATGCCGAAGAAAATAGACATAAGCTGATGGGATATCTTCATGGGGTTTGGGATTATATTAAAAACTCAGGAAATTTTCCAGAAGCAGAAAACTTAGCCTTAGATTGGGTAGGTTCAATACCGGGGCGAAGAGAGTCGCGTCGCTTTATTGGAGACTACATTGTATCAGAACGAGATATGACTGAGCACAAACATTTTGAAGATGCCGTGGCTTTTGGAGGATGGTCTTTAGACGAACATAACCCCGGAGGTATTGAGAATATTTCAGAACCACCAAGTTATTTTCATTATCATTTTAAGGAAGTATATGAGTTTCCTTTTAGAAGTTTGTATTCTAAAAATGTTTCGAATTTAATGTTTGCCGGTAGAAATGTAAGTCAAACACATATTGCATTATCCTCTTCAAGAATTATGGCCACTTGTGCTTTAATGGGACAAGCTGTAGGAACAGCTGCTACGATATGTAATAAAAAGAATATTTTACCTAGAGAAGTTGGTCAAAAACATATCAAAGAATTGCAAGAACAACTTATGAGAGATGATGTTTTTATCCCGAAACGTCCAGCTAAAGACCCGTCAGATTTGGCAAGAAAATCAAGTTTGATTTTTGCTTCTACAACATCTTCAGGAGATGTTCAAAACCTTTTAAATGGTACCTCTAGAGATATTTACGGTAAAACAAATCATTGGCAGTCCGATGGTTTACCAGCAGAACTTCAATTGGAATGGGAAAACCCTATTTCTATATCTAAAGTAGAACTTAAGTGCGACACCAATGTGAAACGCAATATTATGATGCTCAAAGACAGTAGAAATGATGAGCTCTTTGGAAATAGTATTCCGAAGGAAATGTTGAAATCATTAAGTTTACAAGGTCGCGTAAACGGTCAATGGGTTGATTTAGGAAGTCTAGATGAAAATAGAACACGATTGATTAAGTTTCATTTTAAACCCACTAGACTAACAGCAGTCAAACTAAAGATGACAGAAACGTATGGTGCAGAAAACGTAAAATTGTTTGAGGTGCGTTGTTATGAATAAATAATATTAGACTTTTTATTTGAAAACTTGGATTTACATAGTCGCATATTGCCTACCACTTTTTTTTAATTTTGAAGCATCACAATCTTCTTTTAATAAAATTGAGCATCAAATTTATGTAAAGCATCCAGGAGAAAAAGCTGAGGTACCAACTATACTTACAGAAGTACAAAATCAAGTGGGGTTGCCAATTTCTTATTATGCTGATGTGGAATCCGTAATATGTTTAGAGCAGGTGTGTAAGGTTATTCCAGTGCGCTTGTTCTGGAATAACATTGGTGAATACCAAAAGTATGAATTGGCAAAAGGTAAAACTTTAGAGAAGTATGAAGCAGACCTGTTTGAGCCACAAGACTATGTTAAGATTCATGATATCATGTCTAATCCAAATTCACCGTTTAAGGATGTTTACATTGATGAGATTTTAACGGTTTCACATGAAATCGACGAGGATGAAGTAGATGCAGTATCAGGTGCTACAGCATTGGCTTTAGATGAAAAGGATACCGTTCCGGGTGCAGCATTGACATGTTACACATTATGGCATTGGGCTAATGGAGATATTGTTTCTAAAATAAAACAGCAGACAGGAGCTTCAGTTTCAGAAGAAGAATTACAACGCTTTGCTTTGCATGAAAACAACGCATATTTTCAAATTGCTTTAAATGAATTTCAACGACGTAGCCTATATGCAAAGGTTATTATTGATTTAATTCTACAGAAAGTTTTTTTAGATAAAAGTTTGATTAGGATGACCATGGAATTTTTCGATAATACACCTTCTGAAACTTATTTCTACACGATGGAACGATTAATTGAAGATGGAGAAAAGCAGCAAAAATTAGCAGCAATTCAGTCTTTAAGTAGAACTTCTTTTGATATTAAAGGTACTTATTTGGATGAATTGAGTTCTCAAATCGATACCCTTAAATCATATCAGGAGATATCTAATTTTTTAAATCTATTAGAAGCTAAAAACTATAAATCTAAAAATGTAGTTAATAATGTAATGCCTTTGCTTGATGCTGATTTTTTAATTTCAAGACGTGCCTATTGGTTTTTAAGTAATGCTAAAATTTCTTCTTCGCAAAAGCAGTATTATAATAGCTTTTATGAAAAAAATAAAGATAGGTTATAACGCTATTATATTAAACTAGATTTAGTTATTTGTTAACCAATTCAAACTGAGTTTCTAAAGGCACGCCATAATTGCTTTCAAGTCCCTCTTTTATGCTTTTATAAAACTTAGTATCAGGTGGCATACTTAAGTTTTTCCAAAAATCAGGATTATATGGTAATTCAATAATACTCATATCCATGTCGTCGCCAAAGGGATATATTTCTCGAATTTCTTTTTTATCATTACTTGTGCCATACACAAATGCCTCAGTTTTATAATGTGAGGTTTCGGCATCTGTATTGTGAAATTCCTTAGGAACCATATGTTTTTTAAGCCTCCATTCGTTTTTGAAGTAACTTAAAACTAACTTCCCACTATTGTGTTTTTTGTAGATAAATAAACTAGCACCTCGCTCTATGCGATACACTTTGTAAGTGTCTACACCAATGTATAAAGTGATTTTTTCCCAATCAATATCTGGGTTTTGACCTTTAATTATTAAAACGTCTTCGCCTTCAAAAGAAGACTCGCCAACTTTTTTCCAATCAAACTTCTTTAAATTTCTTTTATGCTGAGATTGATGAGGTCTTAAGGGATTCATATTAAATAAGCTGTTGATGGAATGTTGCCATTGCTTGCCCTTCCAGATTCGATAATCAGCAGATTTTCTAGATTCTACAACTTGGATTACATTGGGGCCATATGCAGGACCTTTATCTCTTAACAGTATATAGTTTTCTACAAGAAATTTTGGTTTTTCGCTTTCAGTAGTGGTTCTTCTGTATAGCATTTCAAGTTTGTGCGGCTCCGATAATGTGTTGTCTTTTAAATTATCTAAAGCATTCATTACATAATCTTTTGGACTCAATAGGGTAACTACATCAAGTTCAGTAATTGTTTCCTTTAGTATTATTTCTTTCTTTTCAAGCTTTAAATAATCGGCAACTTTAATATTATAAGGATCAAAACCTAAACTTGAGACTGAAAGGGAATCTTGTAATTCATTTTTACTAACAAAAAATGAAAATTCTCCGTCTTCAGTACTTGAAGTACCAATATATTTCTTTACTATCCCAACAGCTACGAATGGTATGGGATTATTTGATTCATCTAAAATAACACCCCGTAGTTCTATTTTATCATTTTGGGAGTAACTTAAAGTAGATATTAAGCCAAGGGTGCAGAAAAACATCCATTTAATTATTGTTTTCATGACAAAAATGAGTTTAATATTGCAAAGGAAAATTATTATCTATGACAATTTATAAACTTAATTATCTAATTATTGCACTAGATATTCATAATTTTACAATTAAGTTCTCCTTCGAACATTTATTAATAGTCTTCCTTTTTAACGGTTTAGCAATTATTATGCCTCTTATTGACATCCATCAGAATTAAGAAATTAAATCCATCTTTTGTAATGAGATGCTTTGAATAAGAATTTAGTAATAATCAATTTCTTACCTTTTATCTATTGTAGCTTTTAAGAATAAATTATTGGTTTATTTTACCCGTCTGAATAAGGTTCATTATCAAGACTATAAATGTTAAGAACTGATTTCAATAATTAAGAAATAGTAAATGGGATTTATCAAAAACCCTGTCTAATCCATTGTTTGATTTCTTAAACAAAAACGTTAAACATCTGTATGTCAGAAATTTAAAATGTTTGAGTGTTAAGTTATTGTTAAAGGTTTGAACATATGTTTCATTGATAAAAACATTAGTTCTCCTTTAAACCAAGCCTTTTATCAATATTTGTATCTGAACTTTAACTAAATAAATATGAAAATTAAACTACTTGAAAGAAAGCTGTTGAAAAAATGGCATCTCAAGGCTTTTTTAATTGTATTGTTTTGTTCTTTTGGAATAAGCACAGTACAAGCTCAAAATGTAACCGTTAAGGGAAATGTGACAGGTGACGGACAACCATTGGCCGGAGCTAGTATCATTGTTGTAGGTACTAATAGAGGTGCCGTTTCCGACTTTGACGGTAATTTCGAAATTGAAACCGATGCAAACAGTACGCTGCGCATTAGCTATCTTGGTTATGTTGATACTGATGTGAAAGTAAACGGTCAAACAACAATTAATGTAGACTTGAAAGAAGATGCTGCAGCACTTGATGAAGTGGTTGTGGTAGGTTACGGTACACAGAAACGTAAAGAAATTACGGGGGCTGTTGGTCAGGTTAAAAATGAAGACCTTGTTTTAAATGCTACTGCAGATTTAGGTACTGCGCTTCAAGGGTCTATTGCAGGGGTTAATGTTACTGCCTCTAGTGGTCAACCTGGAGCTGAATCTAATATACTTATTAGAGGTATTGGATCGGTATTTGGCGTAAACACACCATTATATGTTGTGGATGGTATTCCATTTGATGGTGACCCTAAACTAAGTATTGATGAGATTGAGACAGTTGACGTACTAAAAGATGCAGCATCTACTGCCGTATATGGTACAAGAGGAGCAAATGGTGTAATCTTAATTACTACCAAAAAGGGTAAAGAAGGTATTATGAAAATGAATTTACATACTTGGTACGGTATGCAATCCATTACATCAGGGCTTCCTTTAATGGAGATAGAAGATTACCTCTATTCTTTTCATTTAACACGTAATGCTTTGAATGGGACATTTTTTGGAAACACATGGTCTTCAATAACTCAAGGAACTCACAGATTAACAAATAATACGAATCAATCTAAGATTGTTGAAAATAATAACGCTCCAATCCAGAATCATAACTTGAGTATTTCCGGTGGAAAAGAAGGTTTAACATACAATATTAATGCATCTATGTTTAAACAGGATGGTATGTTAATTAATTCTAAATATGAAAGATTTAATATTCGAGCTAATACTCAGTATAACAAAGGAAAATGGAATATTGCTACAGGAATGGGCTTTAGAATAGAAGAAAGAGATAGAGAGCCATGGCAGCTATTATTACAATCGTATAGATATAACCCATCTAATCAAGAATTAGATCCTAGCAATGTAGATATTTCCTTCCCAGGTTCTGGAAATTCTAATGAAGTAACTAATATTGGAAATAACTTACTACGTCTTTTACAGACAGATAGAGATAATGTTGATAGTTTTGATGCTAACATTAGAGCGAAATATAACATTACTGAATCTTTCTCTTATACTGGTAGATTTGGTATGAACTACTCTAATAGTACAAGACAAATAATAAATCCTGAGTTTAATATTTTTGATGAAGATGGAGAATTAGTTCCTCCTACACAATTATCAGGAGTTAGAGAGTTGTATACTAGAAGAACTAAACATACTATGGAAAATATCCTTAACTATAAGAAGAGTTTTGGAAGCCATAATTTTAATTGGACTGGTTTATTTTCTGCGGAAAAATCATTCGCGAAAAGTACATTTGCAGATAGGAGAGATTTATTAAGTAATGAGATTACCGAGCTTGGTGGAGCTGTTGGAGGAGCAGATGTTGGAAATAATGGAGGACGTTGGAACAACAGAACCATTACTTTATTAGGATTTATGACGCGATTACAGTATAACTACAAAGGTAAATACCTTTTCAGTGCCGCTGTAAGACGCGATGGGTCATCTCAGTTTGGAGATGCTAATAGATGGGGTACTTTCCCTTCTGCATCTATTGGATGGAATGTATCTGACGAATCCTTTTGGCAACCTTTAAAGCGAGTAGCAACATCACTTAAGTTAAGAGCAGGATATGGTCAAGTAGGCAATGATGGGTTTGAACCATATAGTAACCAGGCTACCATTGGAATTGACAGAGATGCGGTTTTTGGAGCAGAAGGTGTGGATAACCTATTATTAGGGGCTATTCAAGAGCGTTTCGCAAATCCAAATGTACAATGGGAAACATCTATTTCTAGGAATGCAGGTTTTGAATTAGGTTTATTTAAAAATAAATTAAATATTTCTGCTGACTTCTATAAAGAAAATAAAGAGAACCTGCTATTACCACTTATAGTTCCACCTACAACTGGTGTTGGAACAGGAGGAAACTCAACCGTTGTAGTTAACGTTGGAGATATGGTAAATGAAGGTATGGAGTGGAGTTTGAATTATAAGCATAAAGGTAAATTGTCTTGGAACTTAGGCGCTACATTTACGACAAATGATAATTTAGTTACTCGAATGAGTGGTTCAAATAAAATTATTTATTTGAATAATTCAGAGGTTGTACAAGGTGTACCTAATGAGGATTTAGTATCTGTTGTTGCCGAAGGATTTCCAGCAGCTTCGTTCTTTTTGATTGAAACAGATGGTATTATTAGCTCTCAAGAAGAACTTGACGCTTACAATCCTTTGGTTGGAGGAACCGCAAACTTAGGTGATTTGAGATATGTTGATGCTCTTACAGTTGATACTGATGGAGACGGTATTCCTGATGCTGGTGACGGCACAATAAATTTAGATGATAGAAGATTTACTGGAAACGGTTTACCAGATTTTGAAGCTGGTTTAAACTTTAGTGCAAGATATAAGAACTTTGATTTTGCTATGCAATGGTATGCAGCTATTGGAGGTGACGTAATGAACGGAAGTAGAGCTTATGCATACAAGCATAGTACGCATCAAGATCTAGTTTACCAATGGTCTGAGCAAAACCCAACGTCGCTTATACCTGCGAATAGAGGTAGAGATCATGAAAACTTTAGAGGATATACTGATTTTTGGTTAGAAGACGGTTCATTTGCAAGGTTGCGTAACATAGCCTTGGGGTATTCAATTCCAAAAGATGCAATAGATAAGCACGGTATTTCTAGAATTAGAGTTTACCTATCAGCTCAAAACCCAATCACTATTACTAAATACACAGGTTTTGACCCAGAAGTTGGTAATAACGGGTTTAGTACTAGAGGTTTAGATAGAGGTAATTATCCAATAAGCTCTAGTTTTAGATTTGGAGTGCAACTTGACTTTTAATCATAAATTTTCTATCTTATGAAAAAAAACAATAAAAATAATACTAACGAACACTCACAATTATGAAAAAGACTTTACTAAAAAAAATAGGTTTGTTGTTTGTAGCTTCTTTTATGACTTTCGGTTGTGCCGAAGATTTTTTAGAAGAAACTAACCCAGTAGAACTTTCCACAAGTAGCTTTTGGAAAACGTATAATGATTTAAACGTTGGCCTTAACGCTGTGTACAATGGATTTAAAGATGAAAGTAATCTTAGACTTGTTGATGAATTAAACAGATCAGATATGACTTTCCCAGGTTGGGGACGTCCTAATACAAGTAATGTATATTACTTGCAAACGTTTAATAATTCTTCTACGGCGCCGAATGCTAAATGGTCGGCTTTGTATAAAGGTATTTTTAGAGCCAATCAAGTTCTTGAAGCAGCAGAGAAATTATATCCAGAATTTGATACTGCTACCAAAGAAGATGCTGATATTCTAATTGCACAGACTAGAGGATTAAGAGGATTATTTTATTTCTATCTTCATTCTAGTTTTAATAATGGGTCTGTTCCTATTTTTGATTTTGTTCCTCAGTCTACTGAAGAGTATTATCAACCAGTTCGGCCATCTGCAACTGTTCAAGACTTTTTTAGAGCAGATTTAGAGTATGCAATGGAAAACTTACCAATGTCTTATCCAACTGGTCAAGAAGGGAGACTTACTTCTGGAGCGGCGATTGCTTTATTAGGTAAAAGTTACTTATATGATGGAGATTATACTATGGCAGCACAGTATTTTAAAACTATTATTGATGATTATCCATATTCATTAACTCCAGACATAGGAAGTAATTTTACAACTAGAGATGAATTTAACGAAGAGTCTATTCTAGAGATAGGATACTCTTTAGGGTTTAAAAATAATGAACCGAGTCCATGGGGTGAGCAGCAAAACTCAAGCGGATTAAACTTTTCATTTAGTCCAGTAGGAGGATGGCGAAGTGTATATCCTGCATTATGGCTTAATTTGGCATACCAAAAAGATTCTATAGACACAAAAGATCCTAGAAATTTTGTAACAAGGGTAGCGCGTCAAGCTAATGGTTTACCACAAACAGATGAAAATGGAGAGGTAGTAATGGACGAAAACGTGCCAAGAATCTTTTCTTTAAGAGCTTCAGCTTCTGTTGCCTTTGCAAATGATTTAGATACTGATTATTATCAAGTTACTTCAGCTCAAGGAACGTTTTATAATAATGGGGAACATTGTTATTGGAGAAAATTCACCAATTGGGATATTGCAGAGAATGAAAGAGATGTTTCAGACGTAGCTCCTAGATCAGGTGTAAATGTAAGATTAATAAGGCTAGCCGACGTTTATTTAATGTATGCAGAGAGCTTAATTAAAGGAGGTACCGATAATGGAGGCGTGGATGAAGCATTAGTATATATTAATAGAGTAAGAAGACGATCTGGGGTAATATTACTTGGGCTTTCAGGAACAGGTGAGTATCCAATTAACGATCATGATGATGTACAGTATACGGCATCAAGCTTAATGGATCATCTTATGTTTGTTGAAAGGCCATTGGAACTTTCTGCTGAAGGGCATGCAATTAGAACTATTGATTTAAGACGTTGGGGCATTACTAAGCAAAGGTTTGAAGATTTAGCAAGTAGAACGGAATATTATCGAGATGATTTTAGATTCGAAAACGAAGATGGGGATTCTGCAACAAGATGGAGTTCTATTGTTAGTGACATACCAACAGTAGTTGGGATGAATCGTGATGGAGGACCATGGACAGATAAATGGTATGAATTCAGAGAAGCAGCCGTTAACTATATGCCAGATAGCCACGCATATTGGCCAATACCTAATAGTGAGGAAACTGCGAATCCAAAAATTTATGATACCAATTAATATTTTGGTAAAATTTAAACTCAAAGATTTTAAAAATATGAAAAAACATAATATAAAATTAAACCTATTAGGGCTACTATTATTAATAGGTGCCATCATTACAGGTTGTAATAAAGATGACGACTATGAGGCTCCGAATTCTTTCTCAGATGTCGGATGGTATTTTGGATATGATAACAATTGGCCTGATACACTTTTAACGAATAAAGACGATTACATTACTTTTTCGGATTTATCTCAAAATGCTCTAGTACATAGATGGGAGATTGAACCAGGGAATTTTTTCTTAAAAAAGCCAATAGCTAGACAAGATTCTATTTTTTCTGATAAAGTTGCTGGATCTGGATCTTCTACAGAGAAAACCGTACCTGTTTGGTTTAGAAATTCAGGATACAATCATGTAAGATTATACAATGTATTTTCTGAAAAAGTGACCTTTAGAGGGCCAGATGGCTATCGAGCAGATGCCAAACAAGTAGGAGATAAATGGGTAATTGATACAACTTTTGTAGTAGATGTTTATGATACTATTGTACCAATTATTAGAGTGGAACAAAAAGGAGCAGTAGTAAATCATACTAGCACTGATACTATTTATGTTGAAGCTGGTGATTCTTTAGAATTTTTTGATTTGACTACTCAAGGAAGACCAGACGATTGGACATGGAATGTTGCTGGCTCAACAAGCTTTGAGCAAAACCCATCAATAGTATTAAAAAAGCTTGGGGCTTTTGGTGGTAACCATGTTTGGATGAGAAGAGCTGGTAATGGTATTCCTACAGATGGAGAAAGATACGCAATTCGTGCACCAATAAAAGTGATACCCTCTTCGCAACCATTCCAGCTGTTTGGAGAAATAACTGAGCTTGAAAATCAGTTAATCCAAATACCTTTTAATGGGGAGTTCGCACCATTTTTAGATCAGGAACAATATTTTACGGTTACTTTAAATGGTACTCCTAATACTAACTTCCAGATATCTATAAATCCAGACGATGCAACAATATTAGATTTAATGTTTAATGAGACAATTTATCGAAGTGACGAAATTGTAATCTCTTATGATGGTAGTGGAACTTTAGAATCTACTGATACTAGAAGCCCAGAGCCGTTTACTGAAACAGTTAATATGTTTCAACATGAGGCTGTAGTTTTTGATTTTGAAGATGAGTCAACTCATCCTAACTGGACTGCACATGCAACTAATTTAGCAACTACAACTATTGAGGTATCCTCTGATGTTGCAGCAAGCGGTTCATACAGTCTTAAGGTAGATTCTTCTGCTGGTGGTGGCAATTGGTCAGGATTTGAAAATTTAATAGAGCAATATAGTCTAAAAGCTGGTGTTGTATATCAAATGGAGTATAAAATATACAAATTACCAGGTGCAGTTATTAATATGAATGGTCCTTGGATTACTAGAGATGGAAGTCAAACTGTACAGCAATTTTGGAATAATACTGTACGGAATGCTGCAGATGAAACATGGACAATAGTTAGCCCAGGAGGTAGACACAATGCTTCTGGCGGAGATGATTATGAAGTTTTTGTAAGACACAACGGTCAAGGTGTATTATATTTTGATGATATTCGTATCATGGAAGCTGACAATAGACCATAACCTTAGTTATAAAGTTTTTTAAAAGCCTGTTTAAAAATTTAAACAGGCTTTTTAATTTATCTTAGTTTTTGGTTAAATTAACTCTTTAAATAGTAATCTTTAATTTGGGCTAAAATTGAATTTAAAAACAAATCTATTATTTATTTTCACTATTGTATTTCTATTATTTTGTGAAATATCGCATACACAAACTTTTAGTAGAGCAGAGCAATTAACAAATCTTGATGTTTTAGAGCAAAACAATGGAGTTGCGGTGGCCGATTATGATGGAGATTTTGATTTAGATATTTTTGTTGTGGCCAAAAAGAAAGATAACGATCTTGACATATTGTCTAGAAGTAGATTATTTAGAAACAATAGCGATGGTACATTTACTGATGTAACAATTGAATCAAATTTGGTTGATTTATTGCCTGAGAATGACGATATTAAAATTGATTCAGATTCCGATGGTTTTAAAAAAGGAGTATCGTGGGGAGATTATGATAACGATGGATTTCCTGATATTTTTTTCACCTACTCAACTAAAGTACAATTATTTCATAATAATAGAGATGGTACATTTACTGATGTCACCGATGCTGCAAATATTGTTAAGAATAATAATTGTAATAATACCAGTGCAACCTGGTTTGATGCAAATAATGATGGGTTATTAGATATTTATATTTCAGACTGGGATACATGCGAGAGCGATAACTTTTATTTGAATAATGGTAACGGAACTTTCACAAATAGGAGTTTAGATTTTTTTGGAACGAGTTCAAAAAGTACATATACAAGCATTCCTTTCGATTTTAATAATGATGGATGGATGGATTTATTTCTTACCCAAGATTTTGAAGATCACAATGAGGTTTTCATTAATCAACAGGGTGAGCGGTTTATAGAACAGTCTGCTTTATATGGTTTAGACTATGTTGGCAACGACATGGGGTTAGCGATATCGGACTACAATAGTGACGGTTTCTTTGATATCTACACCACAGGTATTAATACAAATCCTTTATTTACTAATACTGGTAACAATACCTTTACCAATAGAGCAGAAGAAAATAATGTTGAGTCCGCAGGTTGGGCTTGGGGAACAGTTTTTGCAGATTTTGATTTAGACGGAGACGAAGATCTTTTTGTTGTGAATGGATTTAAAGAAGACACACCCATACAACAACGAAATTTTTACTTTGAAAGTTTATATGCTCAAAACATAAATAGCTTTCAAGATGTATCAATTACAAAAGGTTTTATAGATGAGGCCACCAGTGTAACGCCAGTGACGTTTGATTATGATAACGATGGTGATTTAGATTTATTTGTTACTAACAGCGATAAAGAATCTCATTTTTACGAAAATAAAACTATTGATAATAGTACTAATTTGAATTGGTTTAAGGTAGCTTTACGAGGTACTACTTCAAATAGAGATGCAATTGGTGCAATAGTTTCTGTTACAACTTTAAACGGAACTATATACAGATATAATGCTGCTATTACTCATTTTTCTCAGAGCCTAAAACCTTTACATTTTGGTTTGGCAAATGCCACTCAAATTACACAAGTGAATATTAAATGGCCTTCTGGTTTAGAAGAATTCTATAACAATTTTGAAACTAATCAGTCCATTCTTTTTATTGAAGGTAATGGTTTTCAGGAGTACCTAATTCCTGAAGTAAATAAAATTTCAGGATGTACAGACACAACCTCATGTAATTACAATCCATTGGCTACAATTGATGATGGTTCTTGTATGTATTTGCCTTCAGAAGAAATAGTAGGCAATGCAACAACAACTTTTTTATCTGATGAATCATATACTTACAATTCTAATAGTCAAAACAGCAATATAGAATGGACGGTTTCAGGAGGTGAGATTATTGAAGGACATAACACCAATACTATTACTGTAAAATGGGGTGTAAAAACTAATGGTGTAATATCTTTAATTGAAAGGAGTGATAGTTGCTCCAGTGAAGAAATTCAGTTAGAGGTAAATTTAACAGCTTCTGAACTATCAGAAAATTATTCTGTTGCTCGTTTATGGAATGAGGCCCTTCTTAATGCAATTCGAGGAGACTTTGCTAGACCTACGGTACACGCTAGAAACTTATTCCATATAAGCGTTGCTATGTATGACGCTTGGGCAATTTACGATACAAATGCCAAACCTTATTTAATAGGCAATACAGTACATGGTTTTAATAGTGAATTAGAGGATTTTAATTTTGAAGAGAGTATAACCGAAGCTAGAAATAAAACCATAAGTTATGCTGCGTACCGTTTGCTATCACATAGATTTGCCTCTTCACCAGGCGCTAACGAATCTCTTGAGCTTTTTAATTATTTAATGCAGCAGTTAGGATATGACATAAATTATGAAACCATAGACTACGCAAACGGAGATGCTGCTGCACTTGGTAATTTTATTGCTAAAACTATAATAGACTATGGCTTTGTCGATGGCGCAAGGGAACAGTTTAGTTACAACAATTCATATTATCTGCCAGTAAATACACCATTATTTCCTCAAACATCAGGTAATACAGAATTAGAAGATCCAAATCGTTGGCAGCCTTTGAGTTTAAGGGAGTTTATTGACCAAAGTGGGAATTTGATTCCTGGTGCGGCCCCAGAGTTTTTAAGTCCAGAATGGGGCAACGTCTTTCCTTTTTCTTTGAAAGATAAGGACAAAATGTTATATAATCGGGATGGTGATGCTTATAATGTGTATCATGATCCTCAAACTCCTCCTTTTTTAAATATTAATTCGAATGATAGTTCAAGTGAAGCTTACAAATGGGGGTTTTCTTTAGTATCAATTTGGGGAGCACATCTAGATCCTAATGATGGCGTGCTATGGGATATATCACCAAACTCTATTGGAAATATTGATATTGCTAACTTTCCAAGTAATTATAACGATCATCCAAACTTTTATAAACTTTTAGAAGGTGGTGATATTGGGGAAGGACATAATATCAACCCACATACGCAGTCACCATATCAAGAACAATTAGTCCCCCGTGGCGATTATGCAAGAGTTTTAGCAGAGTTTTGGGCAGATGGTCCTGATTCCGAAACACCACCAGGGCATTGGTTTACGCTACTTAATTATGTAAACGACCATGAACTTTTAGAAAAACGATTATCTGGTGAAGGAGAAATTCTTGACAATTTAGAATGGGATGTTAAATCTTATTTTTTGATGAGTGGTGCAATGCATGACGCAGCAATTTCTGCATGGAGTATTAAGGGGTGGTATGATTATATACGACCAATTTCTGCTATAAGATATATGGCCGAATTGGGGCAAAGTACTGATAATAGCCTAGACAATTATAATGTTGCAGGGATACCTTTAAGAGAAGGTTTTGTTGAAGTTGTTGAGGCCGGAGATCCTTTGGAAGGAAGGCAAGGGGGAAATATTGGAAAAATAAAATTATATACATGGCGAGGGCATGATTATATTAATGATGCGGATGCAGACATGGCAGGAGTAGGTTGGATTTTAGCAGAAAATTGGTGGCCTTATCAGCGTCCTAGTTTTGTTACACCACCTTTTGCGGGTTATGTTTCAGGTCACTCCACCTATTCAAGGGCTGCGGCTGAAGTTATGACACTTTTAACTGGAGATGAATTTTTCCCAGGCGGTATGGGAGAATTTATTGCTAGAAAAAACGAATTTTTAGTCTTTGAAAAGGGACCGAGTATAGATGTGAAATTGCAATGGGCAACTTATAGAGATGCATCAGACCAGTGTAGTTTATCTAGAATTTGGGGAGGAATTCATCCACCTGCAGATGATATTCCAGGACGATTGATTGGAGAAAAAATAGGAATTGATGCTTTTAATTTTGGAGTTGAGTATTTTTCTGGAAAAGAAAAAGAGATTTTCGACGAAACTACCAGATTTATATATCCAAATCCCTTAAAACCTGATAATATTCTTTACATATCAAATACATTATCATCTGACAACTTTATATTAGTAGATATGAAAGGTAGTTTGATAAAAATTACGGCAATAGAGTATAACGAAACTTCAAGACAGACTCGATTGGTTATTCCTAAAAGTTTAAGTTCAGGTGTTTATATCTTAAAAATTAACAATATCTCTTCGTTAGTTTTAAAATAATTTCATATCAAGTTTTTATAGAAAGGTATTTCTTTAACCATAAGTTGTCTAACTAAAAACATTTGTTCAAGACGTTATTATGTATTGAAGATATTTTTGTTAATCTAATATTTAGTTCTAAAACACTAGATAATTAGATTAAATCATAAAAAAACTATTGTTCAAAATAAAATCGGTAATAGGTATTTTATGTGAAGTAATTATACCAATATTTTGATAGCCTGAGAAAGAAATAATTTATGAAAATTCTAAAAAAAGTTACTGTGTTTTTCGCTTTTGTACTTTGTTACAACGCTTTTGCAAGAGATATTTATGTTGCAAAAGATGGAGACGACGCTAATCCTGGTACTATGGAAAGTCCCTACCTAACACTTGGAAAAGCCGCAAGTGAAGCAGTAGCTGGAGATATCGTATATATAAGAGAAGGGGTTTACGAAGAAATTTTGTCACCAGTAAACTCAGGTACTGCAGGAAGTCCAATTATATTTCAATCTTTTCCAGGAGAAAAGGTAGTTATTAGCGCAATGGAAGCTTTGTCTGGATGGATACAGGATAGTGGTTCAATATATAAAACAACCATTTCTTTTAATTCTTTGGGACAAGAGAATTTTGTAGTTAATGATAAAACACCTTTAAATCTAGCGAGATGGCCTAATAAAACAACTAATAACCCTTTTGTGCTTAATTCTATAAGAAACACGGGAGGTAGTGATGGAGATGTTATTAATGGTGCATATTTAACAGAGTCTTCTATTCCTGCTATTGATTGGACTGGAGGCGCACTATGGTTTTATGGTGATAGACCTGGCTCAGGATGGACTGCATGGAAACGTGCAATAACAAGTAGTACTGCTGGACGTGTTAATTTTACTTTTTCGGCAACGGATGCCTGGGTAAGAACATTTCATCCACCTGCTGATTTAGGAGATTTTTATCTTGAAGGTGTAAAGGCTGCACTAGACTATGAAAATGAGTGGTATTTTGATAATTCAACTAAAACATTATATGTTCAATTACCTGGCGGTGCAGCTCCTGAAGATGGTAAGGTGCATATGAGAAGAAGATTAGAAACAATAAATCTTAAGGATAAAAAATATATTGAGATTAGAAACCTTGCAGTTTATGGCGGAAACATAAATATGGAAGACAGTTCGACATGGCAGGCCAACGGAAATAATAGAACCACAAACAATATACTTTACGGTGTCTCTGTTTTTTATGCAAATCATACACAGGGTGTTGTAGATGGCTCGCGTACAGGAAAAGCATCAATTAAATTGCAAGGTTCTAACAATACAATAGAAAGGTGTGAGATAGCATTTAATTCAGCTGCAGGCATTGATGCTAGAGGGAATAATCAAACGATTATTGACAATTATATTCACGATTTTGATTTCTTAGCTTGTTATGATGGACCTTTAGTGGTTAGAGGAATCAATAACAGTATAGTTAAGAATAATACGGTTTTTAATGGAGGTAGAGATGCGATACAGTATTTTGGTGAAACCAATGAAATATCTTTCAATGATGTTTCTAAAAGTAACCGTTTAGCAGATGATTGCGCATTATTTTACACAGTTGGTCCTAGAGCAACGGTAACAGAAATACATCATAATTGGTTTCATGATACAGATTCTCCAGGAACAAAATCTAAGGCTGCAGGCATCTATTTGGATAACGATGCATCTAACTATTTAGTACATCATAATGTTGTTTGGAATACAGAATGGACCAATATTCAGATTAATTGGAATGGTGAAGATATCAATATATATAACAATACACTTTGGAATGGTTCAGAAGTAATGGGAGCATGGCATTTAGCAGGTACTCAATTTTCTAATGTAAATGTTTGGAACAATTTGGGAAGTGATAATAATTGGGAACCACAATCTGATAAACAAAATAATTTAGTAGTTGAGGGCACTGTTTTTAATAATTTGGACAACGGTGACTTTACACTAAAACAAAGCTCAAGTCCAATAGATATGGGCAGACAAATATCTGGTGTAACTGATGGTTTTGTTGGGTCTAATCCTGATGTAGGTGCATACGAGTTTGGAGGCGATAATTGGGTAGCAGGCATCACTTGGGACCCTACTTTTGGACCTACAGGTTCTGGGTGTTACAACCTTCCTGGGGAAGATTGTTTGGTTATTCCAGATGATGATTTAGATGTTGATGGTGTGAAGAATGAATTTGATGAATGTCCGGATACGCCTTTGGGGGCAACTGTCAATGCCAAAGGGTGTGAGATATTTATACTTCCTGCAAACAATTTCAGCGTATTGATAAAGGGTGAGGAATGTGCTGTGAGTGATAATGGTTCTGTTACCATTACTTCCGTTACATCGGAGTATGATTTTAGTGCAACAATTGAAGGTACATCAACAAAACAAGATTTTAACTCATCTACTACGTTTCAAAATTTAGCTGCTGGAGATTATACAATTTGTATCACTACAACGGAAGATGCAAATTATAAACAATGTTTTGATATTACCATTACCGAACCTGAAGGATTATCAGTAACAAGTAAGGTGAATTCTGATAATAAGAGTGTTACCTACAATATGTCTGGCAGTTCAAGCTATACCGTTAATTTTAATGGAGAACAGTTTTTAACCACCGATTCGAGTATTGAGTTATACCTTCAAACCGGAAATAATAGTATAGCAATAAAAGGAGAGAAGGATTGCCAAGGCGAGTTTAAAGAAAGTTTGTTCTTTAATGAAATAGTAAGTTACCCAAATCCATTTATTAATGGGTTGACCATTGATTTAGGATTGGAAAAATCAGCATCATTACGAATTTATAACACATTAGGTGCACTGGTTTATGAAAAGCATTATACACCTAAAAATCATAAAATTGAACTCGATACGAGTTTTCTAAAAGCAGGTATTTATGTGATTTCAGTTGAAACTGCGGAGATATCGAAAAAAATAAAAGCATTAAAAATTTAAAATTTAAAAAACAGTTATGTTAAGAAATAAATTATACATCGGAGTACTATTAATATCATCAATCTTTGTTTTGAACTGTGGAGGTTCTGGGGGCGATGATGGCGGAGGCGGAGATAAGATACTACCACCAGAAGCCTCAAGTTTAGTATCGCCAGCAAACAATGAAGAGTGTAACCAAGGTAATGTGGTAAGCGCCACTGAGAGCAACGTTAGATTTGAATGGAGTAAGGCCGCCAACGCCAATAGTTATACCGTGGTTTTAAAGAATTTGAATACCAATAGTACAGAGGAGTTTAATAGTACAACTAATATCACAAGCATAAAACTTTTGAGAGGTGTACCTTATTCATGGCAAGTGGTATCAAAATCAAACAAGACGACGACAACTGCAAGTAGTGAGACTTGGCGTTTTTACAATGCAGGAGAGGGTGTAAGCAACTATGCACCATTTCCAGCAAACTTGGTAAGTCCAGCAATGGGTAGCACAACTACAGCTACCGTAAGTTTAGAATGGACAGGTAGTGATATAGATAATGACATAGAAGATTATAAGGTTTATTTGAGTACATCTACACCACCAACAGATCTACAGGCAACAACAACAGATACGAGCGTTAGCAATATCACCTTAACAGCAGATAGTGTATATTATTGGAGAGTAGTAACTACAGATAGCCAAGGCAACAATTCACAATCTCCAATTTTTGAATTTAGAACGGAGTAGCACAAGCTAAATTAAATATGGATATTAAGCTAATGGTATTGAATTCGTTTTTCTAAATCATTAGCTTTTTTTAATACAACCAATACCAACAATAATGAAAGCAAAATTAATAATCATTTTAACATGCTTCTTTATATTAAAAGTTAATTCACAGAATCCATTAGTGACCCATATTTATACGGCAGACCCAACTGCACGTGTTTTTGATGGTAAATTATATGTGTATCCTTCACATGATATTGTACCTGAAAAAGGTGTTGAAGCTCCACGTTTTTGTATGCCAGATTATCATATGTTTTCATTGGAAAATGGAAATACTTGGAAAGATTATGGTGTTATTCTAGATCAGAATGAGGTGCCATGGGGGAAGAAAAATTCATACGGTATGTGGGCCCCAGATTGCATCAAAAAAGGCGATACTTATTATTACTATTATCCAGCAGCACCTTCGGATGGTTCAGCATTTAGAAGAATAGGTGTTGGGACTTCAAAAAGCCCCACAGGACCATTTAAATGGGAAAAAAACTATATAGATGGTGTTTCTGGGATTGATCCAGGGCTTTTAATTGATGAGGATGGAAAGGCCTATATGTATGTAGCCAGCGGTAAAACGCTTCAAGTTGTGAAACTAAAAGATAATATGAAAGAGATAGATGGTGAGGTTATCCAAATAGAAGGACTTCCAAAAGGGTATATGGAAGGACCTTTTCCTATTAAATATAATGATACCTATTATTTAACATTTGCGCATGTATTTCCAGATGAAGGCTATACAATTGCTTACGCTACAAGTAAGAGTCCCATAGGGCCTTTTACATATAGCGGAAAGATCATGGATAATATTGATAATGGTACCAATCATCATTCTATAGTAAATTATAAAGGTAAGTGGATTTTATTTTACCATTGGTGGGATATAAGTGGTTATAATAAGTTACGCTCTATGAGAGCAGATTACATGGAGTTTAAAAAAGATGGTAGTATTAAAAAAGTAAAACCTACTTTGAGGGGTATTTTGAATCCAACTGTTAATGACACCATTCAAATTGACAGGTACAATGAAATTTCTGGTGCTAAAACCGCTTTTGTAGGAGGAGATGAACCAAAAGGCTGGATGATTTGTGATACAAAAATGATGAGTAATGTACGTTTTAATGGTGTAGATTTTGGTAGAGGAAATGCTAAAACAATACAAGCACGTATTTCTTGTGGGCAGCGCATTGGGAGTTTTGAAGTAAGGTTAGGTAATCCGAAAGGTAAATTAATCGCAGAGTTTCCTGTTGAATTTACGGGTGGTTGGAATTCTTGGAAAACAATTGAAACTGATCTCTTAGAAAGTGTTACGGGGATTCATGATATTGTAGTAGTATTTAAATCGGAATGGGGTGCTACTAAAATTGTAAATTTAAATTGGTTACTTCTTAAAGACTAAAATTGTTTCAATTATGAAAATTATATCAACCCTTTTGTTTTTATTTTATAGTGTCATTACAGTTTCTCAAAGCAAACCAAATATTATAGTGATACTCGCTGATGATATTGGAACAGGAGATATTTCTTATTATCGTAAACTACATTCAAATAATATTATAGTTGAAACGCCTACCATAGATAAATTAGCCCAAGAAGGTATGATATTTACTGATGCACATTCTCCTGCAGCTCTTTGTGCTCCAACACGTTATGCAATTATGACTGGTAATCACTGTTACCGAAGTTATGCGCCTTGGGGCGTTTGGGGGTCATATCAGCCCTCACCAATTGAAAAAGATCAACTCACTTTAGGGAAGCTAATGCAGAATGCTGGTTATAAAACATCTTTTTTTGGTAAATGGGGATTTGGAATGGATTTCGGTAGAAAAGATAATCCCTCTGAAGTCTATATAAGCCCAAGAAAAACACATGAAACGGATGTTGATATTACAAGAGTTATAGATAAAGGTCCAGTACAAAATGGATTTGATTACAGTTATATGTATCCAGCAGGTATACAAGCTGAGCCCTATGCTGCCTATGAAAATGGTAAAATGCTACCTTTTAAGGAAGATTCTGAAATTATTCTTATAACTAAAGCATATGCTTCAAATTTAGGTTTTAAGCTTGATAAAAAAGAAGGTTTAGGCGATAGCAATTGGAACCCTTTTAACGCTAGCAAATTATTAGTTGATAAAGCTGTTAGTTTTATAAAGGCAAGTTCAAAAACAGATAAGCCTTTCTTTATGTATTATTGTTCTCAAGCAGTACATAAACCACATACGCCTTCTGGATCTTTGAATGGTGCAAAAATTGCAGGTACTACACCTTCAAATCATTTGGATATGGTTAAAGAGTTAGATGTTCAAATGGAAATGATAATTCAAACTTTAAAAGAACAGGGTGTATATGACAATACTCTAATTATTTTTACTTCAGATAATGGAGGTTTACAGGTTAAAAAAACATTGGAATCTGGTCATAATTCTAGCAGTATATACAGGGGAGGGAAGAACCAGTGTTATGAGGGTGGAACAAGAGTACCTTTTATTGTATGGTGGCCTAGTAAGATTACATCTAAAAGCGCTTCTGATGCACCCGTTTTGGGAATAGATATTATGGCGATACTCGCCAGTATAACTAATCAAAATATAGGAGGTATGGACGCAATGGATTCCTCAAACTTAGCACCTTTGCTTTTTGATGAAAATAAAGCAACTGTTCATGATTATTTAATTACCCAAGCTGGAACGGGCAAGCAAGTAATGATAACTCAAGATGGGTGGAAACTTATTATGGAAATAGATAAAAATGATAAAACTAACACTTCTATAAAACCCATTTCTTTGTTCAACTTAAACAATAATGTAGAGGAAAAAGAAAGTAAAAATTTAATTAATGAGAGAATTCATAAACTTAAAGTAAATCAATTATTTAACCTCTATACATCTACTAGAAATTCAAAGATAAAAACAGGAATACGCTAAAATTTTTCTATTGTAGGCTTATTTTGTCTTACATATTCACTTGGTTTAACACCAAATTGTTTTTTAAAGCACTTTGCAAAGTAAGATGACGTATTAAAACCTGTCATATACATAATTTCCTTTACAGACAAATCACTTTGATCAAATAACTGAACGGCGCGTTTTAAACGTATATTTCTTATAAATTCGCTAGACGACAAACCTGTTATTTCCTTAAATTTTTTATAAAGATTTGTTCTACTATATCCCATTTCCTTCACAAGCATTTCAACATTAAAATCAGTATTCATCATGTGTTTTTCAACAATCTCGATGGCCTGATTCAAGAAGCGTTCATCTACCGATGTTACTGTGATTTCCTTAGGCTGAAGCGTTATGTCAAGGTTAAATTTACTTCTTAGTTCTTCTCGATGTTTTAGAATATTTGCAATTTTTAATTCTAAGAGTTCAATATCAAAAGGCTTTCTAATATAAGCATCAGCACCGGTTTTTAATCCAGCTATTTCGTTTTCTTGTGATAGTTTAGCGGTAAGCATCACAACGGGTATATGGCTCGTGTCTTTTTTACTTTTTATGTGCTCACAAAGCTCAATACCATCCATAACAGGCATCATAACATCAGTAATTACGACTTTAGGCGAAATATTTTGTAAAAGTTCAACAGCCTTAGCGCCATTTTCGGCAGTGTAAATATTATATTTTTGACCAAGTGCCTGTTTAATAAATGTTCTAATATCTTCGTTGTCATCTACGACTAATAATACTGGTATTTCATTATTTGAGCTATTAAGGCTTTCATCCACAATTTCATCATTAATGCTAATTGCGAGGGAATCTGATTCAGATGATCTAACGTGGAAATCACTTTCCTTTGAATCTTTACAGGTGATTTCAGGGATATCAGAATATGCTTTTTTCTCTCTTGGGAGTTTTACAATAAACGTTGTTCCAGAGCCTAGTTGGCTCTCAACATGAATACTTCCTTGATGAAGCTTCACCAAGCTTTTTACAAAGGCCAGCCCAATACCCATACCTTTTGCATCTTTTCGATCTTCATTTTTTTCTGAGAAAAAGCGCTTAAAAATATTCTTAACTTTTGTCTCGTCCATACCTCGACCAGAATCTTTCACTTCTATAACTACGTAGCTTAATTCTTCGCCAGTATTTCCTGAAGCGTTATTTGAAGAAATATTGATGTTAATAATACCGCTTTCAGGAGTGAACTTAAAGGCATTAGAAAGGAGGTTGTTAATGATTTTTTCTACTGCGTCATGATCAAACCAAGATTTAATGGAATTATTTTCAGTATTGATATTGAAAGCAATTTGTTGTTTTCTTGCCATAAATTGAAAAGGTTCGCTTACTTCTTTAATGAAGTCAACAATATTTCCATTTCTCATTACAAGACGCATTTTGCCTTGATTAATCTTTCTGAAGTCAAGTAACTGTGAAATAAGCCTAAGTAAATAGTCAGTATTTTTTTGCATCAATTTATATTGCTCTTGCTTGTATTCATCACCTAGTTCCTTTCCTTTTTTTTGTAAATACTTTAATGGCCCTTGAATTAATGTAAGGGGAGTAGTAAATTCGTGAGTAATATTGGTGAAAAACTCTAGTTTTATGCGCTGAAGTTCTTCATTTTTTTCCTTTTCAATATGCTCAAGTTCCAATGCATGTTTTTTTGATGTTTTTATGATTGTGAATCTTCTATAAAGCATTAAAAGCCCTATAAAGAGGATGCCATAAATTAGAAAAGCAAATTTTGTTAAATAGTAAGGAGGTTCTATAGTTATTTTAATTTGAGATGGCGTAGAATCCCATACATTGTCATTATTTGATGCCTTAACCTTCAAAGTATAATTATTTGGCGAAAGATTGGTGTAAGTAGCAAAGCGTTTATTAGAATCAGTGTAAATCCAATCTTTATCAAAACCTTCTAGCATATAGAGAAAATTATTTTTTTCTGGAGCTGAGTAATGCAGTGCTGCAAATTCAAATGAAAAACTATTTTCTTTATATTTTAATGTGATATTATCCGTGTTACTTACTGGAGATTTTAAAAGCACCCTATTATTTATAGTGTCGCCTACTTTAACAGGTTTATTAAAAATTGAGAGACCTGTGATAATAGTTTCAGCTTCAATAGGGTTATCTTTAATTAGCTTAGGATTAAACACATTAAACCCATTTATTCCTCCAAATATTAGTTCGCCATTTTCTCGTTTTATCCTAGCTAGCTCTTGGAATTCGTTATCCTGTAAACCATCGTTTACATCATAATTTTTAAAAGTTTCGTTTTCTGGATTAAACTTTGTTAGACCTATGTTAGTAGATATCCATAAATTATTACTATCGTCTTCCAAGATACCTTTAACAACATCATTTGGGAGGCCATCTGCAGCTTTGTAACTTAAAAATCTAGCAGGAGTATCTTCAGTAGAAGGGATATATTTATTAATTCCTCCTCCAAAAGTCCCTACCCAAATAGTGCCATCGCTACTTTGAAATAACTCTAGAATATAATCGTGGCTAATACTATTTTGATTTTTAGGGTCGTGCTTAAAAATTTTGAACTTAGGGTTGTTTCTATATTTCTCTTCTTTAGGAAGCATAGACAACCCTTTACCAGTAGCAAACCAAAGATTACCGTTCTTATCCTCAAGTATATTTCTTATAATATTGTCGGAAATACTAAGATTATCTCTATTACTATGGGATAAAATATCTTTTCTATAACTGTTTGAGTTTTTATCATATAGCCAGCGTAATATGCCTTTATTATATGAACCTATCCATAAATTTTTATCCTGGTCTTCTAAAATCGAGAAAATACTTCCAGAAGTTATGTTGAAAAACACAGGGTTATTTATTTGTTTTATATTATTGGCATCCGTGATATCTAACTGATGCAGATTTGCTGTACTTTCACCTCCAAGTAATAAAATTTTCTTACCATTTCTTTCAATTTCTTCAATTGCAAAAATGTTTCTAATACTTGGAAATTTTATAAACCCATTATCGAAGGTTTTCGCTTTTTCTTTTGGAAGCATATTTAGTTCACCGCCCTCTGTTCCAAACCAAAGATTATTATTACTATCTTCATATATGGCTCTAATTTTATCGTAGCTTAAACTACTCTTATTTAAGTTACTTTTTATATGCTGAAATCGCTTTCGGTTGGGATCATATTTATTAATTCCACCACCATTAGTTCCTATCCAAATGTTTTCAGTTTTATCAAGATAGAGTGCTCGAATAACATTTTTACTCAGGGAGTTTTCCTCTTGAGGATGATAGTTGAACTTGTTGATTAATGTTGTTGAATTATAGGTGCTTTTAAACCTATACAGACCTTCCCCAGTTCCCGCCCAAAGAATATCATTATGGATAAGTAAATTAGAAAAGGACGAGTTAGAAGCGTTAGAATATACTAATTTAGTATTGTTTTTTGGTTCATTTAAGTCTAAAGTATGAATGTTATTGTTCGCACCAACTAGCAATTGTCCAAAACTATTTTCGTTTATACTTCGTATTTGAGTATATCCAAATGTTACATAAGAAAACGTCTTTTTACCATTCTCTATATCATTCAATTTGAAAAGTCCTCTGCCCGTTCCCAACCATATTTGTTTCTTACTATCTTCAAAAATACAGTATGTGTTTATTATTTTTCTTTGATTATAGATCAGTTCAAAATGTTCAAACTCAATTGGTTTGTCAGTGTTTAAATCGGCAAGATTCACCCCGTCCAATGTTGTTACCCATAATCTGTTTTTTGAGTCAACTAACAAGCCGTTAACCTGATTATTACTTAGGCTTTTTGAGTTTTCAGGATCATGGATATAGTGCGTGAATGTGTCACTTTTTTTGTTGAAATAATTTAAGCCATAACCTGAAGTACCTACCCATAAATTTCCTTTGCCGTCACCTGTTAGTGCATAAATTAAATTACTATTAATACTTTTAGGATTACCGGATTCTGGTCTGTATACTTTAAAGTTGTATCCATCATAACGATTTAGACCGTCATGTGTGCCAAACCACATGAGTCCTTGGTCATCTTGATAAATACAATTTACATCATTTTGAGATAATCCATCATCTGTACCAAGATGCTCAAAATAGGCGCTGTTTCTACTACTTTGAGAGGTGATACTAAATGTATTGCATAATAAAAATATGCAAATAATAAATTTCGGTATATGCTTATTAAAGTTCAAAAGGAATTTTGTTTTAGTACTAATACATCAAATATATCGATAAAAACAAAATAAAAAGAATGATACCGTGATGGAAATAAAAAGTTACTTAAATTTTTAGTCTAGCGCATTTTTTGTAACATACCAACGCCAGCCAATAATTGCCATTTGAAGTTTATTGACCTTTCCTAAATCTAATTTTCTTTTGGAATAACTAGGTAGAATTATTTTGTTGATTCTAGCTAATAATTTAAAAACCTGTTTTCTCACAATGTTAAATCCTTAGAACAAAAATAGTAAAACTTATTCTAGACTAAGTTTTACATTTTTTTAGGATTTAAATACTTGATATAATTAAAAGAATTACATCAACTAAAAATTTTGCAAGAGTTATCATTTGTTTTGGTTTTTAAGGTTAATATTATCAATGTTTTCTCAATATATATATTAGCCATAATGTCTGCCAAACGTTTTTATGAAAATCGATGAAATTGAATAGTGAATTGTAAGTAAAATAATAAAATTGATTTCGATATTTGTGTGACCGCCTTGATAGTTGTGATTAATTGTAACAATAATTTATTTTTTTATTACAGTTTGAAATAAATAGAGGGGTTTTTTTATATGAAATTTTGAAACCAAGGGGAGTTTCATTTAAAAACACTGGGTTTTTAACGATTTCATCTTTTTCTTTAATTTATTTAATAAAAAAAAGACACTCAGTCTTGAGTGCCTTAAATTTCTATAGTATGAATAGTTTGGTGTTTTTATTTTTTCTTTTTAGTGATAACTTCCACTACGCCATTTTTACCCTTGTTTCCATACTTTTCAATAGCGCTTTCTCCTTTTAGCACATTAATTCTCTCAATATTATCAGGGTCTAAGTCTTTAAACTTCGATTTTTTAAGCTCTTTGCCATCGACTATAAATAAAGGCTTGATATCATCATCGGTTTTAATAACTATTTTACTGCTTTTTTCAGTTTTAATAATTGTTTTATCATCCCTACCATTACTTTTTTCTTTTATCACTATAATTTCCTCCTCAACATCTTCATCAGTATCTTCATCTTGTTCAACAACTACAGTAACTGTTTTAGCATTACTATTGTCATTTTCAAAAATGAAAGTATTATTTTTTGATTTAGCATTTCCAATTGAAATGTTACCTTCAGAATAGCTAATCATAATCGGATTGATAGCATCGTCGTCCTTAATACTATAGTTTGTATTAGACTTTTTAGAGCTAGCTTCAATTTTTATGGCTATTATTTCGCCATCTTTATTGCGTTTTACACCACTAAATTTTAAATCCAAACCAAGTTTTTTTTGAGTTGCGACTATTTTGTCCAACTCACTATCTTCTGTGTTTTTCGTGATTATTATAACTTCTTCACCAGCTCTTATTGCAATAGCACTATTTTGTAATTTAATTGGAGATGTTGCCTTTGAAGCAATCGCTCTTTTGTTCACTTTACCAACAGTATTAACAGTTTTAAGAGAACGCGTATTATACTTTTCACCTTTTTTCTCTATACTTTTTTTCTCTTGCGATGTTGAAATAGTTATTCCAGTCTCATCCAAATCATCTTGTTCAATAACAGGTTCCGCAGGTGCTATTGTTTCAGACTGAAGGTCATAAACAGGAGTAATTTCCTTTTTTATAAAAACTTCTTTAGTGCTAAAACTCATCAAAAACACTACTAGGATAGGAGTGATAAGTAGAAATTTTAATTGATTTGTTTTCTTTGATTTTGATTTGTGTAACATAACGATTCGTTTTTTGATTAATGAATTATAAAAATTATTACTTAAAGCCATTTGATACCTTGGCACACTTGTTTTAAGCAACGTGTATTGATAAGATTTTTTGCACCCAGAAAAAGTAATAGCAGTATTATCAGCCAAAAATTCTAAATTTTGCTTTAAGCTTTTCGCATAAAGCCATATAAACGGATTAAACCAAAGCGTAATGCAAGACAATTCAATTAATAATACATCAATAGAATGATATTGGTCTGCATGCACCTTTTCATGTGTTAATATTTGTTGTAGTTCAGTTTCGTCAAACTGATCAGGATTAAATACAATCCAGTTAAAAAATGAAAAAGGGGAAATATCTTTTTTAGTTTCTATATAGGTATACCTATCAATCCTTTTTTGCTTTCCGCTCCATATTATTCTAATAAGGGAAGAGAATTGAAAAATAAAACGTACAAGAAAACATAAAACACCTAGGCTATATAATAAAACCAAATAGTCAATTAATCCCAAGCCAGTATTAACAGTAGCGTTTTCTGATACTTCAAAAACAAAATTAGAAGTATCTATTGGAGTGTATTCAACGTAAATAGGAATTATTACTAAAGGCAAAATTGCAGCAAATATTAAACCACTAAGTAGGAAAAGCCTATTACACTTAAAAAAAGTGTCTTTTCTTAGAAAAACACTGTAGAAAAAGTAGAAAACAACAATAATTCCGCAAGATTTAAGAAGATATTCCATAACTATTTTTGTTTTTCAATTATTGAAATTATTTCCTTTAAATCGTCAACACTTATTTTTTCCTCTTTGGCAAAAAACGACACCACGTTTTTATAAGAGTTATTAAAATAGTTGTCAATCGCGGCCGTCATAAACCCTTTTCTGTAATCTTCCTTTTTTACAATAGGGTAGTATTGGTGGGTCTTGCCGTAGGCATTATGTGCTACATAACCTTTGTCTTCCAAATTTCTAATTATGGTAGATAACGTGTTATAGTGCGGTTTTTCTCCAGTAATTTCCGCTTGAACATCTTTTACAAAAGCCTTTTCTAGCTTCCATAAAATATGCATTATTTCTTCTTCTTTGTTAGTTAATTTCTCCATAGTTTAAAAAATATTTTTTTGGCGTTACCCGCCTAAGGTCGGGTCGGGCTTTACGTTACAAGTCCTCGTTCGTGCCTCACTGTGGACTTTCCACTGCAATCCCTAACGCGGGCTTATTTGCTAAAGCAAGTGCCTCAATACAATACATATATTGTTTGTAAATCTATTGAATTACAAACATATAACTATTTTTATAGTTATAAAACTATTTTAATAGTTATTTAACGATATTTTTAGTTTTAAAGCCTGTTTATAATTCGTAAATCAAAAATTGTAAATCGTTAATTCTTAATATTATCTTCGCAAAAAAATAGTTTATGAGTATCCTTTGGGTAGTTCTTGGTTTTATACTTTTAGTAGTAGGGGGGGAATATTTGGTACGCTCTTCTGTGGCACTCTCCTTTAAATTCAATATTTCCAAAATGGTTATTGGTATGACTGTGGTATCCTTTGCTACCTCTGCTCCAGAGCTTTTGGTAAGTTTACAAGCAGCACTTTCAGGTTCTCCAGCAATTGCAATCAACAATGTAGTAGGCTCTAATATTGCCAATATCGGTTTGGTATTAGGAGTAACAGCATTAGTAGGTTCTATAGCTGTAGATAAATCTTTTTATAAGATGAATTGGCCAGTAATGATGGTATTTTCTATTGTATTATACTATTTTTTAAAAAATGACAATGTATTAACAGCCTTTGAAGGCGGAGGGTTGTTTTTAGGATTATTAGCGTTTCTTTTTGTATTGATACGAAGTGCAAAAAAAGAAATAGTAATTGAAGAAGTTGATGAAAATTTGGCCAAAGTTTCAAATTTTAAAATTGTAATTTGGTTACTAATCGGTGCTGTAGCATTATATTTTGGTAGTGAATGGCTGGTAGATGGATCAAAAGAAATAGCCCTTTCTGTTGGGGTTAGTGAAGCAGTTATAGGTGTGTCTTTAATAGCTATCGGCACTAGTGTTCCAGAATTAGCGGCCTCTGTAATTGCAGCTGCAAAACAAGAAAAAGCCATTTCGCTTGGGAATTTAATAGGTTCTAATATCTTTAATATTGGCTCTGTATTGGGTTTAACATCGCTTGTAAAACCTATAGAGGTTACCGAACCGCAAATACTAACCAATGATATTTTTTGGATGTTAGGATTTGCCGCAGTACTTATTCCATTAATTTTTATCCCTAAACGCATGCAAATAAGCAGATTTAAAGGCTTCTTTTTAGTGCTTGCTTATAGTGCGTTCATGATTTTTGTTTTTACCAAAAAGTAATTTTGTGATAAAGATTTATCCTCTTTAGCATGAAAGGATTCGTCATTAATTATGACATATAGTTAAAATCATTTTATGAAATTCTTTTACTTTTTTATTAGCCTAAGTTTACTTCTTGGATGTAATTCTACAGATAGAATTAGTGCTGAAGACATTATTAATAAGGCAATAACCCAGCATTGTAGCAATAACTGTGAAAAAAGTACAATCACATTCAATTTTAGAAATAAAATCTACAAATCGATTAAAAATGGAGGGGTATTTCAATATGAACGTATATTTAGCGACAGCTTACACAGTATTAGAGATATACTAACTAATAATGGTTTTGAGCGTTACATTAACGATTCCTTGCTAGAAATTCCAGATACGATAAAAGTTAAATATGCTAATAGCGTTAATAGTGTACATTATTTTGCCCAATTACCTTATGGTTTAAATGCCCCAGCTGTAAAAAAAGAACTTCTGGGAGAAACCATCATAAAAGGAAAAGCTTATTATGAAATTGGTATAACGTTTGAAGAAGAGGGTGGAGGTACAGATTTTGAAGATAAATTTGTGTATTGGATTAACAAAAACGATTTTTCTTTAGATTATTTAGCTTACAGTTATGAAGTAAATGGCGGCGGTGTGCGTTTTAGAGAAGCTTACAACAAACGCGTTATAAATGGTATTACCTTTTTAGATTACAATAATTATAAGCCCGAAACGCTTGATGTAGATTTGAAAGATTTAGATAAGTTATTTCAAGAAGGGAATTTAGAGTTATTATCTAAAATTAAAACAGAAAATGTAGAGGTTATTTTAAATTAAGACCATCAATTGTATTAAAGCAAAAAAGAGCTATCAATTGATAGCTCTTTGTTTTATGAAATCGTGAAAAATTTTATTTCCTAAAAATAGTCTGTTTTCTGTCAGGACCAACAGAAACTATAGTAATAGGTGTTTCTAGCTCTTTTTCTAAGAATTCTATGTATTCATTCAACTCTTTTGGTAGTTCTGAATCTTCAGACATTTTAGTTAAGTCTTCACTCCACCCTTTAAACTCCGTATAAATTGGCGTAACGTTTTCTGGCTCTATGTTATAAGGTAAATGTTTAATAACTTCACCTTTATAATTGTAAGCGGTACACACTTTAAGGGTTTTAAACCCAGAAAGCACATCGCCTTTCATCATGTTTAATTGTGTAACACCGTTTACTTGAACAGCATATTTTAAAGCTACTAAATCTAACCAGCCACAACGTCTTGGGCGTCCTGTAGTTGCACCAAATTCATGACCAACTTTTGCCATAGTTGCACCATCTTCATCGAATAATTCAGTAGGGAACGGTCCCGAACCAACTCTTGTAGTGTATGCCTTAAAAATTCCGAAAACTTCACCTATTTGGTTTGGTGCCACGCCTAAACCTGTACAAGCTCCAGCGGCAGTTGTATTACTTGAGGTTACAAATGGATATGTTCCAAAATCAATATCTAGTAAAGAACCTTGTGCACCTTCAGCAAGTATTGTTTTGCCTTCTCTTTGTGCTTGATATACATATTCTTCAGAATCTATAAACTTTAAAGATTTTAAAACTTTTACAGCTTCAAAAAATTCGGTTTCTAATTCTGCTAAGTCATATTCTATTGAAGCATCGTAATAATCAATCATAGATTCGTGCTTATCCGCTAGAGCTCTATAACGTTCTTTCCAATCGCTTAATTCTAAATCGCCAACACGAATACCGTTTCTTCCGGTTTTATCCATGTAAGTTGGTCCAATACCTTTTAAGGTAGAACCAATTTTTGCTTTTCCTTTTGAAGCTTCACTGGCAGCATCCAATAACCGATGTGTTGGAAGAATAATATGCGCTTTCCTTGAAATTAACAACGTCTTTCTGTAGTCAACATCTTGCTCTTCAAGTTTATCTAATTCTTTTTTAAAAATAACAGGATCTATTACTACACCATTACCTACTAAATTTGTGGCATCATCATGGAAAATTCCTGATGGAATAGTATGTAACACATGTTTTCTACCGTTAAAAACCAAAGTATGTCCTGCATTTGGACCACCTTGGAAACGTGCAATAATGTCATAGTTTTTTGTTAACACGTCAACAATTTTTCCTTTGCCTTCGTCTCCCCATTGTAAACCAAGTAGTAAATCTACTGCCATTGTAAAATAAATTAGTTAGTTATCCTGAGTGTCTTCAGGAGTTTTTCTATTTCCGTAAAAATAAAGTGAGTGGTTATTAATTTCTATATTGAAAACTTCTTCAATAGTTTTTTTGATAGATTGAATTCTTGGATCGCAAAATTCTATGACTTCTCCAGTATCAGTTAAAATTACATGATCGTGCTGTCTGTCAAAATACGATTTCTCATAATGCGCTTGATTTTGACCAAATTGATGCTTTCTTACCAATTTACATTCTAAGAGCAATTCTATAGTGTTATAAAGCGTAGCGCGTGATACTCGGTAGTTTTTGTTTTTCATATTGAGATATAAAGACTCAATATCAAAATGCTCTTGGTTGTTATAAATTTCTTGAAGTATAGCGTAGCGTTCAGGTGTTTTTCTATGCCCGTTTTCTTCGAGGAAGTTTGTAAAAACGCTTTTTACAATCTCTTGATTTTTACTATCTGTATTCGAATTCATAATTGCGCTGCAAATTTACACTTTAAACTCTGGAAACCTTATCGATACCATTAATTTTTTTAAGATTATCCAATATTTTTTTCAACAATGCTTTGTTCTTAACTACTAGCTTTATTTTTCCAGAGAAAATACCATCATCAGTCTCAAAACTCAAGCTTTTCATATTCACATGTAGGTTACTCGAAATTACTTTTGTAATATCATTTACCAGTCCCAAATGGTCTATCCCAGAAATTCTAATTTCCGTTGCATATTCTTGCTGGCTAGAATCTATCCATTTAGCTGGCATAATTCTATAAGCATAGTTAGACTGCAAACTAAGTGCATTTGGGCAATTATGTTTATGCACTTTTATGCCTTCTGAAACAGTTAAGAACCCAAAAACATCATCACCAGGAATTGGATTACAACAATTAGATAGTTTGTAGTCTAATTTTTGTTCTTCCTTACCAAAAACAAGAGAATCAAAGTTTGATGTAATCTCATCCTTTTCAATTTGTTCTTTTGAAATACTTGGTTTTCTGGAAATCTTATTTTTAATAAAACTAACAAGAGCATTGCTGCGTGATGAAGCAAAATCTTTAAGCATGGTATTATCAATAGAGCCAATACCTACGCGATAAAACAAATCTAAGCTAGTTTTAAGGTTAAAATGACGCACTAAATCATTAACTGAAGATTCATTAAGTGTTATTTTAAGTTGTTTGAGTTTACGTCTAAGTACCTCCTTGCCTTCTTCAGCAATCAATTTGCGATCTTCTCTAAGTGCAGATTTTATTTTTGCTCGCGCTCTTGCTGTGGTAGAGTAGTTTAACCAATTGGCATTAGGTTTTGAGCTTTCTGATGTAATAATTTCTACTTGATCTCCACTTTTTAATTCGTGGCTTAAAGGCACAAGCTTTCCGTTAACGCGGGCGCCTCTGGTTTTCATTCCAACTTCAGTATGAATGTGAAAAGCAAAATCTAAAGAGGTAGCTCCTTTAGGCAATGATTTTAATTCACCTGCAGGCGTAAACACAAATATTTCTTGAGCATACAAATTCAGTTTAAATTGCTCAACAAAATCAACAGCGTTTAAACTTGGGTTTTCTAGTGCTTCTTGTAACCTATTAATCCAATTTTCTAAACTATCTTCTTTTTCACCTTCTTGCTTGTATTTATAATGTGCGGCATATCCTTTTTCGGCAATTTCATTCATACGCTCACTACGTATCTGTACTTCAACCCAATTACCTTTTGGTCCCATAACTGTAATATGGAGCGCTTCGTAACCCGTACTTTTAGGAGATGAAATCCAATCGCGAAGTCTAAGCGGATTAGGTCTAAAGTGATCCGTAACAATAGAATATATTTTCCACGCTAAAAACTTTTCGTTTTCTTCATCACTTTTGTAAATGATTCTTATAGCAAATTTGTCATAAACTTCTTCAAAGGCAACCCCTTGTTTTACCATTTTCTTTCTAATGGAAAAAATAGATTTCGGTCGCCCTTTTATGGTATATTCAAAGTTTTCTTTATCTAAGGATTTTTTTATAACACCACTAAATTGTTCTATGTATTTATCTTGTTCTTCTTTACTCTCTTTTATTTTGTTGAGAATGTCATTGTATACCTCTGGTTCGGTGTATTTAAGGGCTAAATCCTCTAATTCAGTTTTAATATTATATAATCCGATTCTATGCGCCAGTGGCGCGTATATATAGAGTGTTTCAGAAGCAATTTTCACCTGTTTATCGGCGCGCATAGAATCCATTGTTTGCATATTGTGCAAACGATCTGCTATTTTGATAATGATAACCCGAACATCATCATTCAAGGTCAATAGCATTTTTCTAAAGTTTTCTGCTTGCAAGGATACATCCATATCCTGTTCCTTGCTTAAAGAGGATATTTTGGTAAGTCCATCCACAATTCTGGCAATGGTTTCACCAAATAATTGCTCTATATCGTCAATAGAATAGTCTTCAGAATCTTCAACTACATCATGGAGGAGGGCAGCGGCAATTGAAGTAGCATCTAAACCAATTTCTTGGGCAACAATACGTGCTACAGCAAGTGGATGAAAAATATAAGCTTCACCTGATTTTCTGCGCTGATTTTTATGACCATCTAAAGCTATCTCAAATGCTTTTCTTATAAGTTTCTTGTCATCCTCAGACAAGGTAGTGTAACTTACCTTTAAAAGCTTTTTGTAGGCTTTAGCAATTTCCTTATTTTCTATTTCGATCTCTTCTTCAGACATCGAATAAAAATAGTATAATCAAGCCGAATAGCCAATAATGATTTTCTATTTTTTTAAAGAAATTTTACTTAAGAATTCTACTAACTGTTTGGTGGCTTTTCCACGGTGTCCTATTTGGTTTTTTAGTGATAAATCCATTTCGGCAAATGTATGTTCATAGCCCTTTGGTTTAAAAATTGGATCGTAACCAAAACCTTTGTCGCCAGATTTTGAAATAGTAATTTCTCCTTTGCAAATCCCTTCAAATGTTGAGAGTTTACCATTTAAATGAAGCGCAATAACCGTTTTAAATTGAGCATCTCTGTTAGATTTAGACTTTAAATTTTGAAGTAGTAAATTCATATTGTCAGTTGCATCTCTTTGGGAACCTGCATAACGTGCGGAAAACACTCCAGGTTCACCATTTAAAGCTTCTACTTCTAATCCTGTATCATCTGCAAAACAGTCGTAGTCATAATTATTTTTTACATATTCTGCTTTTTGGATAGCGTTCCCTTCTATAGTATTTTGAGTTTCAGGAATGTCTTCAAAACATCCAATATCCTTAAGGCTTAAAAGCTTTATACTTTGGGGAATTAAAGCCTGAACTTCTTTTAGTTTGTTTTGGTTGTTTGTGGCGAATACTAGATGTATCATTATTTTAAGTAGCTTTATAAGCAATAAAACAAATCAAAATTTATTAGATATGAAAAAAATCTTATTAACTATAGGCATAGTTTTACTTTGTTTTTCATTCGCACAAAGTCAAACTCTTAAATTGAAAGCGAGTAGCCCTAAATATGAGAACGTAATTTATAGAACTCCAGGAGAAGCTAAATCACCCTTTCTTATAGATAGAATAGTGTATTCCACAAGTCACAAAGGGAAAGCCAATGAAAACCTGTATCAAATTTCAATTTACGGAAGAGTAAATGGGAAGAAAAAACAAGTGAATTATACCGCTAAGTCTCCTGAGGAATTCGATTATTATCGAAGAATATTTAAAACCGATTATAAACAAATACTAGTTTATGAAAATTACTATAATGTTGGGGGTGAGCAGTATAATGATGTCTCAATTGGAGTGGAGTATTAATAAATATATTAAAATAATAGGATGAAAAAATTACTATTTGTTTTATGCTCAATACTAGTCTTAGGTTGTAAATCTGATAAAAACAAAGGCGATTTTTTAGGTGTTGTTAATCTTGATGTTACTGGAGACAAGAACGCCATTCCTTTATTCGAAAAAGGACTTTTACTACTTCATAGTTTTGAGTATGTTGATGCCAGAGAAGCTTTCAAGGAAGCACAAAAAACTGATCCAAATATGCCGATGGCCTATTGGGGCGAAGCCATGACGTACAATCATAGTTTATGGAAAAATCAAAATTATGAAGAAGGGTTTGCTGCGATTCAAAAAACGAAACAATTAAATGGATTGAAAGATTTAACACCTTTAGAAAATGATTTATTAAAAGCGGCAGAAATTCTATATAAACCCAAATCTCCCAAGAATGAAAGAGATTATGATTATATGGAATATATGAAGAAGCTTAATGAAAAATACCCTGACAACCATGAGGTTGGCGCATTTTACGCACTATCGTTGCTGGGTTCTGTTTCAGAAGGTAGAAATGATTCTATATATGGTTTAGGAGCCCAAATTGCTGAAAAAATTTTAAAAGAAAATGCTAAACATCCAGGTGCTTTACATTATCTAATTCATTCTTATGATGACCCTGGCCATGCGCAATTAGCTTTAAATGCTGCAAATTCTTATGCCACTGTTGCTCCAGATGCTAGTCATGCGTTACATATGCCTTCTCATATTTTTGTGGCTCTAGGTATGTGGGATAGAGTTATTGCTTCTAATATAGATTCTTATGAAGCTAGTGTAAAAAGAATGAATGAAAAGGGATTAGATAATGATGCCCGTGGTTATCATGCTTATCATTGGCTTGAGTATGGATATCTTCAAAAGCAACAACTGGAGAAAGCAGAACAAATGGTTTGGGATATGCAGCAATATGGCAAAGAAACACCTTCTAAAAGGAGTAAGGTACATCTCTTATTTTTAAAAGGAACATTTTTAGCTGAGACAGACAATTGGAATCATGATATAGCGAATATTGAGATAGATGCTTCTGATTTGAATGTAGCTCTAAAGGCGCAGAATTTTTTTATAAATGGAATGAAAGCCTTTAAAACTAGAAAGAAAGACGAGCTTAAAATGATTATAGAACAGTTTGATGAAGAACTGAAAAAAGAAGCTTTGTTGGTGCAAAATCTTAGTAATGGTTTTTCGGTTTGTGCTTCTGTGAATAGGTCCATGCCAGATCAAACGGATTTGGACGAATCTAATGTAATGAAAACGCAATTAGACGCAATGTTATCATGGTTAAATAATGACATAGAAACAACTGAAAAGCATTTGAAAGCGTCGGTAGAATTACAAGATAAATTGAGTTACAGTTACGGGCCTCCTTTTATCAAGAAACCAACCAAGGAATTATATGGGGAGTTTTTACTTTCTCAAAAGCGTTATGATGAGGCAGTGACTATGTTTAGAAGTGCATTAAAAAGAGGACCAAAAAGATTTTCACCTCTTAAAAGAATAAAAGAGTGTGCAGTTGTAATGAGAGATGATAATTTACTAGAGGAGGTTAATCAAGAATTGAGCAAAATTTAAAAACTAATTGTACAACTTCCAGATTTACCAAACCATTTCACACGATTTCTTGAGGCTATTTTGTAGATGCCATCGCGAATCAATCTAGGAATAAAAGCTAATAATGCAGCAACACGCTGCCATTTTGGGATTTTAGAAACAATTTTTAAGAAACCGTCAGAGTGAGTTTTTGCGCCATCACTGTCAATCAAAATCACAGTATCTAATTGCTCTGTTGGAAAGCCATACTGTTTTAAAAGGTGTTGCCCTTCGGGTGATTGAAATGGTGTGAAATGAAACAAATCTTTAGGGGCAAATTTTAGAAGCCAACCCACAACGCCATTGCATAAATTACATTCACCGTCAAAAATTACCACATCTTTAATTGTCTCTTGTTCCATAATTTATTGATTTATATAGTTATAGACGGAATCAGTTAATATAACTTTCAATTAAGGGATATTTTTAGATTTTTTTTATGATTTTCCTCATTCATGATACAGGTTAAAATTTGTATCTTAGATAAGAATTAACAGATAAAAGTAGACCGATTATGACAGTAAATTTTCAGTATGTAAATGTGGATGTAAGTGATACGCTTTCAGAATTCACAAAGGAAAAATTAGGTAAATTGTTTAATAAATATGAATTTTTGATAAGTGCGATGGTATATTTTAAGCAAGATGAAAAAGATCATGATGCAGGTAAAATTTGCAATATAGAGTTAAGCTTACCAGGACCGAGAATTTATGCCACTTCTAACGAACATAATTTTGAAGTTGCAGTAAGAGAAACCATAAAAGATTTAGAACGTCAACTTAAAAAGCGAAAACAAGTATATAAAACGCATTAATCATTGATGATGATAGGGTTCATTTCTTAAAATAGTGAAGCCTCTATATAGTTGTTCAATAAAAAATAAACGAACCATTTGATGGGAAAATGTCATTTTTGATAATGATATTTTCCCATTTGCTTTTCTGTAAACATCATCAGAAAAACCATAAGGACCGCCAATAACAAAAACGAGCTGTTTTATACCAGAATTCATATGTTTTTGTAAATATGAAGAAAACCCAATAGAATCAAATTGTTTTCCGTTTTCATCTAAAAGGACCAAAGCATCAGTAGAATTAATTTTTTTTAAAATCAATTCCCCTTCCTTTTGCTTTTGCTCATTTTCACTTAAATGTTTAGTTTTTTTTAAATCTGGTATAATTTCAAATTGAAACTTAATATAGTGGTTTAATCTGTTTTTATAAACCTCAATTAAAGATATAAGTTCAGTATTATCGGTTTTTCCAACAGCAAGTAGTGTAATTGTCATATGGCAAAATTAATGTTCTATTTTACGAAATATATATTTTCAGGCAATAAAACTAAAAAATTCGTAATTTAATATTCCATTTATTATTTTTGCCCAAATTCCCTAATATGATAACGAAAGAATATTTCGAAAAAGAAGTAGCATATATTATTGAAAATGCTATTAGAGAAGATGTTGGAGACGGTGACCACAGTTCACTAGCATGTATTCCTGAAAATGCAAGAGGAAGAGCAAAACTTTTAGTAAAAGATAAAGGTATTATTGCTGGTGTAAATTTTGCAAAACGGGTTTTTGAGTATGTAGATAAACGACTTAGGGTTGAAGTGAAAATTGAAGATGGTACACCAGTATCTTTTGGTGATGTTGTACTTTTTGTTGAAGGGCCTTCTCAATCTATATTAAAAGCAGAACGTACACTTTTAAATTCTATGCAGCGTATGAGTGCTGTTGCCACAAAAACAAGAGGTTTTGTAGAATTGTTAAAAGGAACAAAAACTCAAATTTTAGATACACGTAAAACCACACCTGGAATTAGAGTTCTTGAAAAATGGGCAGTACAGATTGGTGGTGGTAAAAACCATAGGTTTGCACTTTATGATATGATTATGCTTAAGGATAACCATATCGATTTTGCTGGAGGTATCACTAAAGCTATCGATATGACAAAGGCTTATTTAGCAGAAACTGGCAAAGACCTTCAAATAATGGTAGAAGCTAGAGATTTAATTGAAGTTGAAGAAATTCTACAAAGCGAAGGCATCTATCGTATTTTATTAGATAATTTTGATTATGAAGATACAAGAAAAGCTGTTGAAATGATAGGCGATAAGTGTCTAACAGAATCTTCTGGAAATATTAATGAAACTACGGTTAGACATTATGCTGAATGTGGTGTAGACTATATCTCATGTGGTGCTTTAACGCATTCTGTTCATAATATGGATTTAAGCTTGAAAGCAGTTAAATAGTTTTATTTTTTCTTTTTATTTCTGAAACAATCACCTACTTAATGCTACTAATTTTTTAACTTGCATTAATAGTAAGTTATACCCGAAAATTATAGTGATTAATGACGAAACCTATTGAAGACAAACTAGATAAAATTCCAGTAATAAATATCTTAGTTAAGTTTTTAAAACAAATTAAACTACCAGGTTTTGAGGGGTTGTCCATTTATGATTTACTAGAATTATATGTTTTAGGAATAGTAAAAGGCGCACTTACAACAAGAGCCAGTGCTATCGCTTTTAGCTTTTTTACTGCTATTTTTCCGTTTTTATTATTTGTTATTATTCTTATACCATACATTCCTATAGATAATTTTCAAAAGGAGTTTTTAGATTTTCTAAACTCGTTTTTACCACCGCAAACTTCAGATTTCTTTTTTGCAAATATTTTCGAAAATATTAGTGGAAGTGGAGGCGCTGGTTTAATATCTTCTGTATTTTTATTGTCCATGCTTTTAATGGCAAATGGTGTAAATGCAGTGTTTTCTGGGTTTGAGAATTCCTATCACGAGCAACTAACACGAAATGTGTTTCAGCAGTACATGTATGCTTTAGGCATCGCTTTAATATTAGCGTTTTTAGTACTACTTACAGTTGCGGTTTTTGGATACTTTCAGATATATATATTGGGGCCGATTTACGAAAGTTTCAGTGGAGAAGTTTTGGCTGAAGATGAAGGTATAGGCTGGATTATTTTTGCAAAGTATATGTTTTTTGTAATTATGGTGTATCTAGCAACCGCTACACTTTACTATTTCGGAACTAAAGAAGGTAGAAGTGCACGTTTCTTTTCCATTGGAGCTTTACTTACTACCTTATTAATTATTCTAACCTCTTATTTATTTGGTATTTATATTGATAATTTTTCAAAATATAATGAGTTATATGGTTCAATAGGCGCTTTGCTAATCTTATTATTGTATTTATGGTTAAACTCAAATATTTTATTGTTAGGTTATGAGTTGAATGCCTCTTTAATTTTTTTAAGAAAATTTAGAAATAATGAAGCATAACGTTTTGATTTTCATTTTTAGTATGATTGTTTCTTCTGCTTCTGCTCAAGACATTTTTGGGAAATGGAAAACGATAGATGATGAAACTGGAGAAGCAAAATCCATTGTCAAAATATATGAAGAAAATGGAGAAGTATTCGGAAAAATCATAGACATCATCAACCCTGAGCGTAAAAATGCCATTTGTAATAAGTGCGAAGGTGAAGATAAAAACAAACCCATAAACGGTTTTGTATTGATAAGAAATATGCAGAAAGATGGAATGTATTATGAAGGCGGAACTATTTTCGATCCTCAAAAAGGAAAAAAATACAAGTGTCGTTTAGGTTTAGATGAAGACAATAAAGATTTGCTACAAGTAAGAGGGTATATTGCTTTTTTCTATGCTACTCAATATTGGGAACGTATTAAGGAATAATTTATAAATAGAAATCACCCGATTTGGCGCATTTTATCGACATCATATTACCAATTCCACTTCAGAAATTATTCACGTATAGTATAACTTCTGCTGAAGCTGAGTTTCTGAAAGCAGGAATGCGCGTTTCTGTACCTTTCGGAAAATCAAAAATTTATACAGGGATTGTATATAGAGTACATTCTGAAGCACCACTAGTTTATGAAGCCAAAGACATCCATCAAATTTTGGATGAAGGTCCTTTAGTTACTGAAATTCAATTAAAATTTTGGGAGTGGATTGCCAATTACTACATGTGTACGCTTGGTGATGTAATGCGAGCCGCTTTACCTAATGCTTTTATTTTAGAAAGTGAAACTATATTGACCAAAACAACTCATCAACTTAATGATGAGGATTTAAAAGATGATGAGTTTTTAGTATATGAGGCGTTGCACCATCAATCTTCTTTAAAAGTGCAGGATGTGATGAGTATTTTGGATAAGAAAAGCGTGCTTCCGGTTATCAAACGGTTGATTGATAAAAATGCCATTTCAGTTCAAGAAGAGGTGTTTGAAAAGTATAAACCCAAGTTGGTGCGTTATGTGAAATTGAATTCAAATTATACGTCAGAAGAGCGCTTGCAACAGCTATTGGAAGATTTGAGTAGAGCACCAAAACAGCGGCAAGTTGTGATGACGCTGTTCATGTTATCTTCAAAACATAAAAAACCTATAAAAGTTTCAGAATTACTATCAGAAAGCGAGGCGTCTTCATCAATAATTAAGAGTTTGATTGATAAAGGTGTTTTAGAAGAATACCATATTCAAACCGATAGAGTAGTGTATTCAGGTGAAGCGAATGAAGCTTCAAAACAGTTAAATGAGCATCAAGAAAAAGCGCTTTCAGAAATCAAATCAGAATTTAAAACCCATCATACTACATTATTGCACGGCGTAACATCTTCCGGAAAAACTGAAATTTATGTAAAGCTTATTGAAGATGTTTTACAAGAAGGAAAACAAGTGTTGTATTTGTTGCCAGAGATTGCATTAACAACACAACTAGTGTCCAGATTACAAAATTACTTTGGTGAAAAAGTATCGATATTTCATTCTAAATATTCTTCACACGAGCGTGTTGAGGTGTGGAATAATGTTTTGAACAATTCGCAAAAAGCACAAATTGTGCTTGGAGCGCGTTCTTCAGTGTTATTACCATTTACCAATCTTGGATTAATTATTGTCGACGAAGAGCATGAACAGTCCTTCAAACAATTCGATCCAGCACCGCGATATCATGCAAGAGATGCTGCTATAGTTCTAGCGCATATGCATAAGGCAAAGACATTATTAGGTTCTGCCACACCAAGTTTAGAAAGCTATTTTAATACGCAACAACAGCGCTATGGATTTGTGGAATTAAAACACAGATATAATGATGTATTGATGCCAGAGATTGAGTTGGTAGATATAAAAGACAAACACAAACGCAAACTCATGAAAGGTCATTTTAGCGATAGATTAATCGAGGAAATGACTGAGACGCTCGCAGAAGGACATCAAATTATACTATTTCAAAATCGTAGAGGCTTTTCACCAATCATTGAATGTAATACCTGTGGACATGCGCCACAATGTCCAAATTGTGATGTGAGTTTAACCTATCATCAATATAGAAATCAATTGCGTTGTCATTATTGTGGTTACAATACCGCTATGATTAAGACATGTAGTGCTTGTGGAAGCCCAGAATTAGACAATAAGGGTTTTGGTACTGAGCAAATTGAAGAAGAAGTAAAAGTGTTATTCCCGGAACATAATGTGGCTAGAATGGATTTAGATACCACTCGAGGTAAGTATGGCTACGAAAAGATAATTACAGCTTTAGAGCAACAAGAAATTGATATTTTGGTAGGTACTCAAATGTTAACTAAAGGATTGGACTTTAGAAATGTAAAATTGGTTGGGGTGATGAATGCTGATAATATGCTCAACTTTCCAGATTTTAGAGCGCATGAACGTAGTTTTCAATTGATAATGCAAGTCTCAGGAAGAGCAGGGAGAACCGATAAACGAGGAAAGGTTTTAGTGCAAACCTATAATCCGTATCATAATATCTTACAACAGGTATCTTCTAATAATTATGAAGCAATGTTTAAAGAGCAGATGGACGAGCGTTTTAATTACAAGTATCCACCAGTTTACAAACAGATAAAAATTACTTTAAAACATAAAGATTATAATAGGGTAGAGCAAGCTTCTATTTGGTTGGGCAAATCATTAAGGCAAGTGTTTGCAGATAATGTTTTAGGGCCAGAATCTCCACCTGTATCAAGAATACGTAACCAATTTTATAAAAATATCTTGGTAAAAATCCCTAAGCAACAATCCTTATCAAAAACAAAAGAAGCTATCATTAAGATTAATAATAGCTTCTATAGTATAAAAGATTTTCGGTCGGTTAAAATAATTTTAAATGTCGATAATTATTAGTTTAAATGTTATTTAACGCATCTACCAATTGTGTCTTCTTATTTCTGCTTAACGGTATTTCGTAAGCACCAACTTCCACATTTTTACTATTAAATCTGTCAATTTTATCAAGATTTACAATATAAGATTTGTGGATTCTTAAAAATTTGTTTTCAGGCAATTCTGCCTCAAAAGCTTTCATTGTAGATAATACTACCAAGCTTGTTTCTTCAGTAACTAATTTTACATAATCACCAAGAGCTTCAATCCACTTAATGTCCTTAATATAAACTTTACGCTTTTTAAGGTTACTCTTTACAAAAATATGCTCACCTTCTTCTTCATGAAAATCAAGTGTTAATTTATGTTGTTCTAGAGCTTTTTCAACAGAAGTGTTAAAACGTTCTTTAGTAATTGGTTTGTGTAAATAATCGGTAGCATCATAATTAAATGCTTTAAAAGCATATTCAGTTTTACCGGTTACAAAGATGATTTGGGGTTTTTTGTTCAATACGTCTAAAAGCTCGAAACCATTTAGCACTGGCATTTCAATGTCTAAAAAGATTAAGTCTACTTGATGCGTATTTAAACCATTTTTTCTTTCGAGCGCGCTACTGTACTCAGCTATTAAGTTTAGTGAAGGGTGATTTTCGACTAACTTAACAATGGAGAGACGTTGTATCGCTGAATCGTCTACTACTACACAGTTTAAAGTCATAACATTTTATATTATTTCGGTTAAGATATCGACAATAGTACGATAAATTCCGCTAAAAACCAAAAATCATCGGTAAAATACATATTTTAACATAATATTAACAGTTGAATAGTACTATTAATTTATTGCTAGGAAAGTGTTGTAATATAGTAAAAAATGGTTATTTTTGCAGCCAATTTTTAACAATAAAATAGATTTTTATGAATCATTATGAAACTGTTTTCATCTTAAATCCCGTTTTATCTGATGATCAGATAAAGGAAACAGTAAAGAAATACGAGGATTTTCTCGTTTCTCAAGGTGCTAAGATGATATCCAAAGAAGATTGGGGGCTAAAAAAATTAGCGTATCCAATACAAAACAAAAAAAGTGGATTTTATCACTTATTTGAGTACCAAGTTAATGGAGAAGTAATTGAGCCTTTAGAAGTAGAGTTTAGACGTGATGAGCGTTTTATGCGTTACTTAACTGTATCATTAGACAAGCACGCTGTGGCTTGGGCAGAAAGAAGAAGAGAAAAACTTAAAGTAAAAGCTTAATTATGGCAACTATTGAACAACAATCAAAAGGAAAAAAAGACGGAGAAATTAGATATTTAACTCCGCTTAATATAGAAACTAACAAGCAAAAGAAATACTGTCGTTTCAAAAAGTCTGGTATCAAGTATATCGATTATAAAGATCCAGATTTCTTATTGAAGTTTGTAAATGAGCAAGGTAAAATTTTACCAAGACGTTTAACGGGTACTTCTCTAAAGTACCAACGTAAAGTGTCTGTTGCTGTAAAAAGAGCACGTCATTTGGCTTTAATGCCTTACGTAGCAGATTTATTAAAATAAAACAATCATAACAATGGAACTTATATTAAAACAAGACGTTGAAAATTTAGGATTTAAAGACGATGTTGTAACAGTTAAGAACGGTTATGGTAGAAATTATTTAATTCCTCAAGGGCATGCTGTTTTAGCTACGCCTTCTGCTAAAAAAGTATTGGCAGAAAACTTAAAGCAAAGAGCTTTTAAAGAAAAGAAAGTAATTGATGATGCTAACAAAACTGCTGAAGCATTGAAAGCATTAGAGATTAAAATATCATCTAAAGTTGGATCAGGAGATAAATTATTTGGTTCTGTAAATAATATTGATCTTGCTGCTGCTTTAGAGAAAGAGGGACATGAGATTGATAAAAAATTCATTTCTGTTGCTGGTGGAAATGTAAAGCGTTTAGGAAAGTATGATGCTACTATTCGTTTACATAGAGAAGTATTTGTAGAATTACCATTTGAAGTTATAGCACAAGCTAACTAATTTCAAAATTCTCAATATATTTGAAACCGTTTGGAGCAATCTAAACGGTTTTTTTTAGTGAAACCCAAATTTAAGAAGTCTGAAAGACGCACTTAAATTTGATGGTTGAACTAATCCCGCTGAAAAGCGGGATCGCGTCCTCAACACTTTTCAGTTAAAAATCTATGAAAAAGACCATCCTAGTATTCCTTATAATCCTTGGCTTTTCATGTAAAAATGAAAAACAAAAACAAGATGAAGCTTTACATGTAGAAAAAGTAAAGCAATCTGTTTTACTAGAAACTTTAAAGTACACTTCTGAAGACAAACCCATGATAAGTGTGCATAGAGGAGGAAAGGGACTAAAGTATTATCCAGAAAATTGTTTAGAAACCTTAAAATATATCAATGATAGTATCGAAGCCATTTACGAAATTGATGTTGCTAAAACAAAAGATGACGTTTTGGTATTGATGCACGATAATACTTTAGATAGAACATCGACTGGCGAAGGAAATATTTCAAAATATACTTTTGATGAGTTACAAGCATCTAGTTTAGAAGATGATTTTGGCAATAAAACCACATTCAAGATTCCTTTATTTAAAGATGTTTTAGTTTGGGCTAAAGATAATAACGTTATACTTACGATTGATATCAAAAGAAGTGTGGAGGTAGAGCAAGTTGTCGAACTTATACGTGAAGTTGGAGCGGAAGATATTTCTGTAATCATTACTTATGATTTAAAACAGGCAGAACTTGCTAATACAGTGGCACCAGAGTTGTTGTTATCAGTTTCTGCAAGAAACAATCAAGAAGTTGAATGGTTATTGCATTCTGGTATTCCAACAGAGAACATGATAGCATTTACAGGAACACGTTTGTCTTCTGATTCATTATATGCAAAAATTCATAGTTACGGTATAAAAACAATGTTGGGTACTCTTGGAAACTTAGATAAGCGAGCAGAAGCAAGAGGCGATTCGCTTTATAAAATTTGGGTACATAAAGGTATAGATGTTATTGCTACCGACAGACCCTTTGCAGTAGCAGCTGCTATTCATAATTAAAAACATTATTTTTACAAGATATATAATAGTTCTCCTTCAGGAGATTAAAAGGAAGCATGAAATACGCAAGACTTACAAAAGAACAGTTTGAGGAATTACATCAAGAATTTATTAATTTTTTGGCTACCCAATCTATCACTGCAGATGAGTGGGCAAATTTAAAAGTGAATAAGCCAGAAGTAGCAGAAATGGAGCTAGATGTGTTTAGCGATTTAATTTGGGAAGGTGTACTAAACAAAGCTGAATATTTAGAGCATTTCGCACCACAACATATGTATTTATTTCATTTAGATGAAAAAAACATGCATGCTATTGTAGTGAATGTGAAGAACGACGAAGTAGATATCACCACTAAAGAAGGTTATAATTGGCTTCGCGAAAATTTAATGGATGAGAGTGTGGAATTTTTACAAGCCGATAAAGCGTATACTGAAGACAAAAACCTAGATAAATTCCAGATGATTGAACAAGGTGCTTCTATTACTAAAGGTGAATTGTATCAGTATTTTTACAATCTTATTAATTAAGTTCTCTTATTCCTGTTACAGCAGTAATCTATTTTCATTATAATCCATTATTTTTGTCATTCCGCACTTTATGCGGAATCAATTTTTAAACTTTAAAAGAGATTCCTGCGTTCGCAGGAAGTTATTATGGCTCAAAAACCAAGCACACCAAAAGGCACAAGAGATTTTAACCCAGAGCAAGTAGCTAAGCGTAATTATATATTTAATACCATTCGTGGTATTTTTGACACGTTTGGATTTCAACCTATTGAAACGCCAAGTTTTGAAAATTCGGATACGTTGATGGGGAAATATGGTGATGAAGGTGATCGTTTAATTTTTAAGATTTTGAATTCTGGTGACTATTTAGCCAAAGCAAATGAAGAAGCTTATTCTGAAAAAGATTCTAATAAGTTGACATCCAGCATTTCAGAAAAAGCACTCCGATATGACTTAACCGTGCCCTTCGCCCGCTACGTAGTGCAACACCAAAATGAGATAGAATTCCCGTTTAAGCGTTATCAAATTCAACCGGTTTGGCGTGCTGATAGACCACAAAAAGGACGTTTTAGAGAGTTTTATCAATGTGATGCCGATGTGGTTGGAAGTGATTCTTTATGGCAAGAAGTAGAATTTATTCAATTGTATGACAGGGTGTTTTCAGCTTTAAAGCTAGATGGTGTCACTGTCAAAATTAACAATCGAAAAATATTATCTGGAATAGCTGAAGTAATTGGAGCAAGTGATAAATTGATTGATTTTACGGTAGCTCTGGATAAATTAGATAAAATAGGAGAGGAGAAGGTTAAACAAGAAATGTTAGACAAGGGGATTCCTCAATCTGGTATTGATAAATTACAACCTTTATTTTCTCTATCTGGTGCTTTTGAATCTCAAATTGAAAGCTTAAAAACTATTTTGTCAACTTCTGAAGAAGGGAAAAAAGGTATTGATGAATTAGCATTTATAGATAATGCCATTTCAGAATTAGGGTTGTCAACCGCAAAATTGCAATTAGATGTAACTTTGGCGCGCGGCTTAAATTATTACACAGGTGCTATATTTGAAGTTGCCGCACCTGAAACCGTAAAAATGGGCTCTATTGGAGGTGGAGGTCGTTACGATGATTTAACTGGCATTTTTGGAATGCCAAATATGAGTGGTGTAGGTATCAGTTTTGGTTTAGACCGTATCTATTTGGTGCTTGAAGAATTGGGTTTATTCCCAGAAACTGTTTCAAAAAATATTGAAGTATTATTTATCAATTTTGGTGATAAAGAAGCCCTGTTTAGTTTAAAGGCTATCAAACAGTTGAGAAATGAAGGCATAAATGCAGAATTGTACCCAGATGCTGCTAAAATGAAAAAACAAATGACGCATGCGAATAGGCGCAATATTCCATTTGTAGTTTTAGTAGGCGAAGAAGAGATTACCTCCAATACTTATGCGTTGAAGGATATGCAAACAGGTACCCAAGAGAAAATTTCTTTGGATGCTTTAATTTCTTCTATAAAAAAGAAGTCCTGAAGGTCAGTTCAGGACTTGAAATAGTAGATTTGTGATATTGTGACTAACTCAAATAACTATTGTATCGATACTTTTTTAGAGAATTCACCTAATTCGGTTTCTAATTTTATGATATAGTTCCCAGCAATATTTTTAGGTACTTTATATTCAATATTTTGCTTTGTGGAATTAGCTTGTAGTTTGAATAGGGATTGCCCAAGAATATTAAACATTTCTATATTTTTGATACGCTGTGATTTAGGATTATTAATTACAATGCTCTGTTTTTCATTTGCAAACAAAACCTCAATAGTATTGGCTGTTTTAAACTCCTCACTGCCAAGTGTCTGTGATTTAGAGAATGTAATTTCAAACCGCCCTAGATGAGCACCTGCTGGAAGATTTGTTTCATATTTAGAATTTCTTAAATCATGATAAACTCCTAATGCCTTATCGTGTAAATAAATGTTGAGATCATTTGGGATGTTTTCTAATTCATCAATAACTATAATATTAATACCAGTAGTTTTGGTATGTATTCCTAATGGGATGACACTTTTATCTGTAATGGTGTCTACAGCTTGAATCACAAATTTTTCGTTATTAATCATCCAATACATATCATCCATTTGGGTATCGATATATTTGGAATCGTATCCCCAATCTATTCCTGTAGACGTATTCTTATCAGCTGTAATCAGCAATTGCCTTCTCAATCCATTAACGGAGTTGAAACCCATTCTAAGTTTCATTCTGTTATCAATCACTTTAGAAATATTGTTTTTACCAGATTTTTTTGAGTTTTTCCCTTTAACAAATAAAGAGCTAGAACCATCCTCTACTTGAAATACACGCTGTCCATTATTGAAATTAATGGTGCCTCCAGTTTCAGCAGTTACGAAAAACCCTTGTCCAACAGGAATATATCTTCCTGGTATTTTTGTTGGAGTTCCTCCAGAGGACACATCAGGATCTGAAGTGCCGATGGCTGCAGCTGGAACGCCACCAGCCAAAGAATAAGTAGCATAACCGCCTTGGTATTCACCAGCCACATGAGAGCCACCACCCCAATGTTCCCAAAAATAGAGTGTTCCAGTTGTTGATCCGGGACCAGCTATAGTTGCACCATTATCCAATATAAACTGTTGAGCATCAATAGCAGAAGGGTATGGGTTGCCAACAAGATAGTCGTTTCCTGCGCTAATGCTTAGGTTTATATCTCCATTATTTGGTTTTCCCTCAAGTATGTAGTTTTGTTCATCACTTATTGCGCCATTTCCAGGGCCTTTCATAGTAAATCCTTCTCCGACTTTGAGTGTTCCAGATTGCCTAACGTGTTGCCAAGATGCATAATCGTCACTTAATCTATTACTAAATTTCCAAATCCAATAATCAGCAATACTTAAAGGGGACGCACTACCATTATAACCTGAACTTAGGAAATTAACGTTTGAAAAGATATCTGTAACGAAAAAATCATTGTTGTTAGTCGAATTATTGATTCTTCCAACTGGAGATGACCAATAGTTATAGGTAAAGGTATCAGCAGTTCCTTGTTGGTCTTTTTCAAGAGTTCCTGTACTTGTTGCGTCTAGTGTACTATCTTCTGTTTGTATAAGTTGCGATTCTCCTTCAAGGTCAATTTTTCCATCAAGTTTTAGATACCATGAATTGAATAGCCCAGAATCATTATTTACATTAAGTTTAGCGCCGCTATCAATAAGCATTCCAACGGTTGTGGTATTGTTATCAACTTCAAGGTTACCTTTTATTTGCACAATAGCACAATTTGGAGGAGAACTATGAATATCCCAAACGTTACCATGTTCCCAATTGCCAGAATTACTCCAATCTCCACTGCATGAAGTGGTTGTAACATATGGTAAAGGTGCTGTATATTCCTGATATGTCCTCATATTGTGTAGTTGTCCATCTATATTGCTATTAGAGTCATCAGGAGTATATCCTGTATCGATGATTCCCATTTTATAGTACAGAATTAAATCGCTCCATGATAGACCTTCAATGTCTTTTGGTATCACGGTACCTCTTACATTACCACTGTTGTTTTGAATCTCTTGGTTTATTTGTCTATGTAATTGATTTAAAGTAAGCGCTTTATCATAAACCCTACATTCGTAAATAGATCCTTCAAAATAATTGTTATCATTAAATGTATTTCTTCCAATTTCGAAGTCATGATCTGAATTCCATCCAGATGAATTGATTAATGATACTCCAACTAAGGAAGGGTTTGTATAGTTAAAAATACTAGTTCCGTTTAGGAATAATTCAAAAGTTCCAGTTGTTGCACTAAATTTTAGCGCGGTATGGTACCAGATATTATCTGACAATAAAGCTTCAGGAATATCTGGTGAATAAATACCTGTAGAAGTGCTAGTTGTTAAATTAGCTTTAAGTCTTTTATTTGAATCAACATACAATCTAAAATTACGTTGCCCCATAATTTCACCACCATCAGAACCTGAATCCATTTTAAACCAAGTCATCATTGTTACTTCAGATTTTCCTCCTAAAAAGGCACTTCTGCTTATATAATCATTAATACCATCAAAATCAAGAGTTTGAGGTATACAAAAGCTAAAATTTCCTAGGCCTGAACCATGAACTCTAAACGGAGAACATGTACTACAATCTTGCCATATAAAGGTAACGCTTGTAATATAGTCTGGATCTAAAAAATTCACACCAACCATAGCGTTTGTCCCTGTAGTGGAAGAAGCATTTGCATCAACTACTCCAGTAGCGTTATTAGAGGTATATGATGGGGTTCCGGAATTTGTAAATGTTGGATAAATTGTGCCTCCAGAAGTTGTAGTTGCACTAATAGTGTACATATCTCCGTGACCACCTCCAGCATTCACATGCAACAAATCGAAAGATAATGCATAAATAGGTGAACTAAAGGTTATAGTACATGTAATTCCTGTTGACGAAAATCCATTTGTATATAGGTCTAGACTCTCAGTGCTACTACCAGTAGCTGATGTTCCTACTTTTGGAGTTTGCCCTCCCCAATTACCTAATGTTCCAATCTCACCGGTTAACGTCATTGTGATGTCTATTCCTGAATTATCAACATTGGTGAAGGTGTTCGTAAGTGCACCTCCAGGTGTCCAGTTGTACTCATTACTGGCTGATGGAACTGTAGCCCAATCTAAGGTGAAGTTTTCTCCACAACTTGGCGGTGCATGAAGTTGCGCAAATGTTTTTATACTACAAAAACAGAGAGATAGCACCGTAACGGCAATAGCAAAGTTCTTCATATGTAGGTTATTTAGTTTGGGGCTAAATATTTGGTTTGTGTATATATACGTTGCTAATATATAATATTTTTCTCAGATTAAGCGATGAAATGCAAAAAAAGTCGATAAAAGGTGATTTTTAATAGAGTTTTGCTTGTAATTAGATAATTTGAAATTATTCAATCAAAACTTTTTTAGATATTTTTCCTAAATCAGTTTCAATATTTAAAATATAATTTCCTGCTATATTTTTTGGAACTCTATATTCTAAATGATTTTTGGAAGAATTTGTATCTAAATTGAATAATGACTGACCAAGAATATTAAACATCTCTACAGATTTTATAACTTGTCCTTCAGTATTATTTATAATAATGCTTTGCTTTTCATTTGAAAAATATACGTCTATATCATTTAATGGTTCAAGATTTTCTGCGCTTAAAGTTTGTGCTTTTGAGAATGCGATTTCAAATCTATTTAAATATTCTCCTGCCTCCAGATAGGTTTCGTATTTTGATTCCTGTAAATCATGATACAGATTAAGTTCTTTATCATGCAGATATATACTCAAGTTTTCAGTTGGATTTTCTATTTCATCAATTGAAATGTTATTTAAACCTGCCTTGTCTGTATGAATTCCTAATGGTATTATAGTTTTGTCTGTAATAGCATCAATACCTTGAATTAAAAACTTTTCATTATTTAGTATCCAATACATGTCATCAATTTGGGTATCAATATATTTTGAATCATATCCCCAATCTATACCCGCAGTTGCGTTTTCATCTACTGTGATAAGTAGTTGTCTTCTAAGGGTATTTACAGAATTAAAACCTATTCTAAGTTTCATTCTGTTATCTTTTGCACTTGTTATTGTATTCTTATGTTGTGAACTATTTTTATTTGATGTTGAATTATCTTCAATGTAAAAAACACGCTGCCCATTATTAAAGTTTATTGTACCATCAGTCTCTGCGGTAATGTAAAATCCTTGACCTACAGGAATGTATCTGTTAGGAATTTCAGAAGGATTTCCCCCAGTGGCTACGTCTGGACTATTCGTGCCCTGAGTTGCTGCTGGGATACCGCCCGAAAGAGAAAATGTAGCGTAGCCCCCTTGATAATCATTGGCTATGTGCGAACCTCCTCCCCAATGTTTCCAAAAGTATAATGTACCGTTTGTTGCTCCTAAACCAGAAATTTCTGCTTTATTGTCTAAAAGAAATTGAACAGCATCTATAGCCGAAGGATACGGGTTGCCAACTAAATAATCATTACCAGCATTAACTGTTAAGTTGATATCTTGATTGTTTGGTTTTCCTTTTAGTGTGTATTTTTGTTCATCGTGAATATTTCCAGTCCCTGGGCCTTTCATGGTAAATCCTTCACCTGGATATATCTCACCTGAACTTCGAATGTGTTGCCACGACGCATAATCGTCACTTAGTTTATTGCTAAATTTCCATATCCAGTAGTCTGCAATTCCCAAAGGTATTTCTGTTCCGTTGTAACCGGTCGTTAAAAAATCTACGTCTAAAAAAACATCACTAACAGTATAATTATTATTATTTGTAGTGTTATTAGGTTTACTTACTGGTGATGCCCAATAGTTATAGGTGTATTTATCGGCAGTTCCTATCATATCTTTTTCTAAAACGCCCGCACTTGTTATATCTAGAGAGCTATGTTCAGTTTGAACTAGTTGAGCATCACCTTCAAGTTTTAAGGTGCCATCGAGTTTTAAATAAAAAGAATTAATTAAAGCATTTTTGTTTTTTACAGTAAGTGTTTTACCCTTATCAATGATGAGACCAGTTGTACTAATACTAGTGTCAATTTCTAAGTTCCCTTGTACCTTGACTATAGCATATTCGGGGGTTTTATTATGAATATTCCAAATATCTCCATGTTTCCAAGCGTTTGTATCATGCCATCTACAATTGCTTATAGAACTGGTAATGTAAGGTAAGGGTGCCGTATATTCTTGATTCGAATCTGAATCCATATTGTGCAATAATCCATCCCGATTATTACCCGAGCTATCAGGTGTATATCCAGTGCCTTTAGCATCCATCTGATAATACAGAAGTAGACTATTCCATGATAGCCCTTCAATGTTTTTAGGTATTAGTGATCCTTTTATATTACCCTTATCTTCTTCAATTTTTTGATTTATTTGGGTGTGTATTTGATTAATTGTTAATGCTTTATCATAAACCCTTACCTCATTAATTGATCCTTCGAAGTAGTTGCTTTCATTTTTAGTATTTCTGCCTATTTCGAAGTTGTAGTCTCCATTCCAGTCGACTGATGCGTTCGTTCTAGTATTAATAATAGAATTATCATGAAATGACCAAATACTTTCACCATTTAAGAATAAATCAAATGTTCCTAAATCTCCGTTATATACTAAGGCTACATGTTGCCAAATGTTTTCTAAAATTAAAGAAGAGTCTAATCCTGGCGATACAATATCCAACCCTGTATTACTTTTAAAAAATGCTTTTAATTTTTTGTTTGAATCTATATACAGTCTAAAATTAGGTTGCCCCATAATTTCACCGCCATCTGAACCACTATCTAACTTAATCCACGACATCATAGTTAGTTCATTCCTACCACCTAGAAAAGGAGTACTACTTATGTAATCATCTTCACCATCAAAATCTAATTTTTGTGGTGAACAAAAACTAAAATTACCAATACCGGTGGCATGAGGTTCGTTAGGTTCACAAGCGTCACAGTCCTCCCAAAGAATAGTAATGCTGGTAATCAAGTTTTCATCTGAAAAATTAACGCCAACTATGGGGTTTTCCTCAGAAGTTAAATTAGAAACGGCATTTACAATTCCTGTGCTATTATCTGCGGTATAGGATGGGTTAGGAGAATTTGTAAACTTAGGATAAATGGTGTTTCCATTAGTGTCTTTTCCCGTTACGGTATATTTATCACCATTTACCAAGTACATATTAATATGATGAATATCAAAAGACAGGGCATATATTGGTTTACTAAATGTAATAGTACAGGTAATTCCTTCATCGGTAAATCCGTTAGTCAATACATCGATACCTTTGTATAAGTAGCTAGATTGCGTACCAACTTTAGGTGTTTGTCCAGCCCAAAATCCAAGAGTGCTAGTTTCTCCTGTAAAAGCGATGTTAATATTTACATCTGAATTGTCAACATTGGTAAATGTATTTGAAAGCGTACCTGTGGGCCAACCATATTCATTAGATTCTTGTGGGTATGTAGACCAATTTAATGTGAAATTATTTCCACATTCTGGAGTGTCATGAAGTTGGGCAAATACTTTTGAGGTACTAAAAAAGAGAGAGAATACCATCAAAACGATAATAGCAAAATGCTTCATATTTAGGTTATTTAGTTTGGGGCTAAATATTTGGTTGTGTATATACATTTATACTTGGCTAATATAACTAATAATTATTAAAAACAACGATAAAATGTATAAAAACATCGATAAAGTGTGTTTGTTTTGTTAAAATTTAATAGGTCTAAAATTTTAGTTTAATTAATTAGGGGCTTTAAAATCAAAAAAAAGTTGGAACATATTTACTTATGTTCCAACTTTGGTACGTTTATTTAAATTGATAAACTAATTATTCAACAATGATTTTTTGCGATATAGATTTTTCATTATCTAAATGAACTTTCACCAAATAAACCCCAGTAGAAACACCGTTTATTGTATGCTCTATAACATTATTATTTGTTGTTTCTTCAAAGTTCTTCAAAGATTGACTTAATAGATTGAAAATTTCAATTGAATTAACAAATCTCTGTTTTGGATTTTGAACTACCAAGTTTTTATTATCATTATGGTATTCAATCTTTACATCATCAAACTCAAAATCTTCAATTCCTAACAATGCGCTATTACTGAATGTAATTTCAAACCTATCTTTATACTCTCCAGGTTCTAAATTTATAGTGTACTCGCTTTGTTTCAAATCATGATGAATATTTAATTCTTTATCATGTAAGTAGATATTTGTATTGTTTGGAATATTTAAAAGGTCTTCAATTTTTATTGTGCCGAAACCAGCGTTCGATACCTTAACACTTAAAGGTAATGTCTGGTTTTCATCAAAATTATCCACTGCTTGGATAACAAGCGCAGCGTCATTCAAATTCCAGTACATATCTTCGTTACCAATATCTAATAAAAGCGCATCGTATCCAAGATCAAAACTGTTTGAAGCTTTAGCATCTACACCAACAAGTAGTTCTCTATGAAATCCATTAGGTGAATCAAACATTAATCTAATTTTCTGTCTTGTATCTTCTTCAGTATTAGAATTATTGTTATTAGCAGAAGATTTTGAACTTTTACCTTTAACAAAAATTGAACCTGTATTTGTACCAGAAACAACTTCTCTTTGGAATACTCTTTGGCTATTTTTAATTAAAATATTTCCTCCAACTATTGGTTGTGTTAATCCAGTTAAACCTGGGTCATTAACGGCGGATACAAAGAATCCTTGTCCAACAGGAATGTAGCGCTCTGGTCGTTTAGTACCCGATACATAAGTTGCATTAATTCTGGCATCGCTTGATATCGCTAGAGTACCACCAAGTAAAGTATATACTGCATAACCACCTTCATATTGCCCTAAATTATGGGTATTATCAGAGAAATGGTCCCAGAAGTAAAGTGCGCCATTTATCACGTTTCCTAGCGGGTTTCTTCCACCTGCTCCAACTTCAAGAGTACTTAAATTATCTCTAATGAATTCATCAGCATCTATGGCAGAAGGATATGGGTTACCAATTAAATAATCGTTATCTACCGTAATTGGTAAACTAAAATCTCCATTATTAGGTTGTCCTAAAAACTCATAATTCTGGTCAGTTGTTATTACACCAGGTCCTTTCATAGTAAACCCTTCTCCAACAGAAATAGGAGTTGTACTTCTAGCATGTTGCCATTGCGAATAATCATCATCAGGTAAATTTGTATATGTCCAAATCCAATAATCAGCATTTTGTAGTGGAGATGCAGTACCGTTGTAACCAGAGGTTAAAAAACCAACGTTGTTAAATATACTTGCTACTGTATAATCTGCATTACTAGTAGTGGATACAGGAGAACTCCAATAATTATAAATATAAGTACTTGGTGCACCTTGTTGATCGCGCTCTAATGTACCTGCACTGGTAGCATCAAAATCACTTCTATCAGTTTGTACCAATTGCGATTCTCCTTCTAAATCTAGAGTGCCATCAATTTTTAAGTAGTGTGTTACCGTTAAGCCTATACCTTCATTAGCAGCTGTATCTCCATTAACTTGTAAATCGCCACTATTAATAATCAAGGCTTCAACACTACAATCTCTGGTTCTTACAGCAGTAGGAGACGCTCCAAGGTATGTATCATGATTTATTTCTACAATATTCCAGTCTATTGGTGTAGTACCGTCTACTATTGATAATGAATTAGGTAAATATTGAACCGAATTATTTAACCATGTTGCGGCTGCATCCCAAGAGCCTGCTGCTTGTGTTTCGTATGGCAATGGTGCAGTTTGCCAATCAACAGTATCTAGATTTCTTAAAGCTCCTTGATTATTGTTCCCTGACATATCATTTGTGTTCGTATAGGTGTAAACAGACATCGGGTAATATCCAGCTAAGCTTGTCCAAGGAATAGTACTTATTTCATTATTAGTAATGGCAGTAGGTATAACATCTCCATACTCTAATGCTAAAGTCAAATCATTCGAAATCTCTTGGTTCATAATATATCGTAGTTGCCCAGGAGTGAGCGCTACATCCCAAACTCTTACTTCATCTATGTTTCCAGCAAAATAATCCGTTGTATTAGGGTCAAAACCATCAGCTGCGGCAATTAAGAATTTTTGTGATGTTGCCACTGGAGCTGGTAATGAAGATACTAAAGTATCTGCAACACCATCAATATACAAAGTAGCGGTTCCAGTATCATAAATAACGGCTACTTGATGCCATACATTTTCAGGAATAGCTATGGAAGATGTGATTTCAGGAGCACCACCATTTAAGTTAAATTCTAATTGTCCAGATGCATTAATCCTAAAATCATAACCTTCGGTATTTGTGAAATTTCTTTTAGAAAGAATAGATGCATTAACGCTACCTGCATCTCTTTTTATCCATGCAGATAAAGTGAATTCTGTAGTGTTTAAGTCTAAATTATTCTCTATATCTATATAATCTACTACACCATCAAAATAAACTGAACGTTCTCTAATAACTTGTTCTGCGTATCCAAAAGTTATGTATTTAGTGGCGTTGAAATTGTAATCTGTTTCTAAATTTCCATTTCCATCACTAGTCATGACTCTATAATCTGACGTTGGATCAAAAGTAGGTGAGTCAGAAATAAACATTAAAAAACTACCTGGAGGTGAAATGTATCTAATCACATTTTCAGGTATTCTAACTTTACAAGATGGAATATCTCCTCCATTTTCTACAACTTTCCAAGTACGATTTATTGCTTGAAATGAAACAGGTGTAGTTAGTGTAACGTCTCCAATTCCAACACTCATATCAACACTAACTGTAAATGTAGAAGTCGAAGCAAGACCTGTATCGATGGATGCGCCGTTATTACCCCACATTAAGAATTGTCTATCTGTAAAGTTGGTAGGGTTTGAGGCAATATTATCTGAATTCGTATCGTAAACATCTGATAAACCAATTGTTAAAAATCCATTTGTTAAAGTTGGTCCGTAAACATCGGTACCATCAGATGTAATATTTTGACTTTTAGATTGTTTTTGATTTAATTCTGAAGCATCATCACGACCTATACCTGCTACATCAAAATTAAAGCCGGTATTTGCACTTTCGTCCCATATAATTGTGCCTTGAGAATCTACATAATCCGTGTCACATTCAAAATCAAATGCCTCTTTAGATGTTCCAAATTCTTTTAATGTAACACCATATTTTATAGCTAAATAACTTTGTATTTTTCTTTGTTCGAAGGTAGAATTAGGACTTGAATAACTAGCAACTTCTGTAACCTTACCATCTAAAAAAGAGCTTAAGGCGTGCCCGTTTATAGAGAATTGTCCAGCCCCCAATACATATCTTAAGTTGTCAAATTCTGCATGTAAAAGATCTGTACCTGTTCCGGTTGTTCCAGTTGTTCCAGCATGATTATCCACTCTTTTCCCATTATAATAGATTTCACTAATTGCTGGTGAAACAGCAGTATTAGATTTTACGTTAAGTATCATTACATCTGTACCAATATTATTAGTTGTAGCTGGCGCATAAGACCTACCATAAGAATCAGGGCCAGGAGTTGAGCCAGAATTGTTGTAAGAACTTAATATGTGAGAAATCAGGTTGTCACTATTAAATCTTGAAGAAATTCTACCAAACCCTAAACCGGTGCCATCTACTCCAAAACCTGTTTTGGAGAATTTACCAGAAATAGGTGTTTGGGTATTTGCTGTGGTTTTATCAAAAGTATCATTTGTTTGTACTACAATCCAATAATCTTGAGTCCAATAGCCTCCTTTTCCTTTCATAACATTTCCGGTAGTATTATCAAAATCAATTACAGGATTATAGTTTATATTATCTGTTAAGTTATTTTTATATGTTGGAGCACTTGTTCCATAAGATTCAGCATCGTTATCATAAGCTTGATCTCCCCAAGAAGTTATAACAGTATTATCTGTGGTTGTACTTGTAGCAACATCAGATTTTAGCCATAATTTTAAATTATTATTTGCATTACCAGGGCCAAAAGAAGGATCTGCAGGTGATGTTATATAATCACCTTTCACAAAAATATTGTCAATAGCCACACCTACATCTGCAGTTGATGCATCACTGGCAAAAACAACTCTAAACCAAACTGTACCTTGATTATTTAAAGTGTTTTCTTGAAACGATGCTTCAACAAACTTGGAATTACTAGAGCTATTTTCTGTATTAATTCCAGACCAACCATGTTCATTCGTACCAAGGGCAGTAACATCGGTATCATTATACCAATTAGTACCAGAACCATTACTTCCTAATCTAGTCCAGCCTATTAATCCCAAAGGATCAGTAGTATATTGTACTTGAACACCATCATCAATATCTGCAGAAGTATCGTGCCTTATATCAAGATAAAAAGTCACATTATTGAATCCAGTAGTTGAAATTGCCATAGGACTGGTTAAATAAGTAAAATAATTATTGCCATAGCTGTTAAAACTATTAATTCTCCAATAACTTCCTTCTGTAACAAGAGCAGGAGCAGTATCATAAGCCCATGAACCACTACTTAATGCGGCAGTACTTGATGTCCATCCACCATTATCAGCATCAAAATTTTCATAGTAAATGGTATATCCTGGAGGTCTTGTGGTACCAGTTCCTTGAATATCAAAATTATACGGATTTTCGTCGCTATCATTATTTCCAATACTTATACTGGCAGTTCTTAAACCTGTAGCTCCAGGGTTAAAAGTAATATCAAAAGTTGTGAATGAGTTACCAGCAATTGAATTCGATGGAATGGCTGTGACTGTAAAATCAGCAGCATTAGTTCCAGTTATTGTTACGTAAGGAGATCCTCCAGTTAAGCTTATAGGTGCAGGACCAGTATTTTCAATAGTGAATGTTTTGGTAATGGTACCACCAGTTTCACTTACTGAGCCAAAGTCTGTATCATCCAATAAACTAGGAGTTGTATCACCATCAGCAATACTTGTAGCGTTACCTTGAATATCTATTTCAGGAACACCTACAACTGAAGAACCCTGAACTACGAATGTATATGGATTTTCAGTACTATCATCATTATCGATAGAAATGGTAGCTTGGTAATTAGTGCCAACAACAGTAGGTGCAAACCTTACTACGAATGTTAAATCGCTTCCACTAGAATTGATACTATTTGCAGCTGGTTGCGTTAAGATTGAAAACTCTGTATCACCACTTATATCCACAATAGGAGTGCCTCCTGTTAAATTTAAAGTTGCAGTACCAATATTTTGAATAGTAAATGTGTGATCTAAAGTTGTAGCTATAGCTATTGTTCCAAATTCGGTATCATCTGCAAGCGCAGGTGTTGTATCTCCATCAGTAATATTAGCACCATTACCAGTAATATTTATTTCTGGTGCAGGCGTGAAGGAAGACCCTTGTACTACAAAAGTATATGGATCTTCGTTACTATCATTATTATCAATAGATATTGTTGCTTGTACATTTGTAACATCAACGGTAGGGGCAAACCTCACTATGAAAGTCAAATCACTTCCACCGCTAGCTATACTATTTGCACTTGGTTGAGTTAAAACTGAGAAAGCCGCATTACCGCTAATATCAACTATTGGTGTACCTCCAGTTAGATTTAATGTTGCAGTACCTATATTTTGAATGGTAAAAATATGGTCTAATGTTGTGGCGTTTGCAATAGAACCAAATTCTGTATCGTCAGCAATCGCAGGAGTAGTATCTCCATCAGTAATATTAGCACCATTGCCAGTTATATTTATTTCAGGTCCAGGAGTGAAAGATGATCCTTGCACAACAAAAGTATATGGGTCTTCATCTACATCATCATTATCTATGGATATTGTTGCTTGTACATTTGTAACATCTACAGTAGGGGCAAACCTCACTACAAATGTTAAATCACTTCCACCGCTAGCTATACTATTTGCACTTGGTTGAGTTAAAACTGAGAAAGCCGCATTACCGCTAATATCAACTATAGGAGTTCCTCCCGTAAGATTTAGAGTTCCAGTTCCTGTATTTTGAATAGTAAATGTATGGTCTAATGTTGTTGCATTTGCAATAGACCCAAATTCTGTGTCATCAGCTACTGCTGGTGTTATATCACCATCTACTATGTTCGTAGCATTACCCTGTATGTTTATTTCTGGTGAAGCCGGTACAACAATATTTACTGTATAATCTTCAACTTCACCATAAGAGAATGATTCGCATTCAGTTGGAATACCATTATATTTCATTGAAACTCTCATTCTGGTATTTCCAGCTGTAGCAGTCACAGGAACAGTGAAAGACCCCGAAACAGGGGAAGTGGTGGTTGCAGCTAAACTCCATACGAGTTCACCAGGATCACTAAAATCATCATCTTGGTTATAATCAATCCAAACCGCATAGCCCTCCGAATAAGTTGTACCGGTCCACGTTGGTGTTACAGTAATTGTATATCCTGTACTGGTATTCAGATTTGTTGATGTTCCAGTGAAATCGGAGTATCCTGTGCTTGTTGTACCAACCCCTGATGAATTATCAATAGAAGCTAATTGTACTCTACCTATATATTCATCATTTGTATTATTTCCATTTGATGAACAGTACTGCGAATAAGCAATACTTGAGGAAAATATGAAGAAACATATTACAACATATTTGCATGCTGAAAAAGTAATTTTTTTCATAAGAGGTTAAATTTTAGTTTGGGACTAATTATTTAAGCACCAAATGTAACCTATAACTCTATGAAATACAAAAATAATCGATGAAATACACTATTTAAAATTAAGTAATTGAAAATCAGTAACTTAAAAATATTAGCTATTTTAATAGATTTAGTAGTAATTTTCACAAAAAAAGAGGTTGAATTTATATTGAATTCAACCTCTGATCTCTTTTATTTTTGGTTAGAATTTTATTAACTGTTTCATCATTGAGAATCCAGTTTCTGTATTAATAATTTTAATTATATACGGCGCCTGATCTAATTTATCTAAACCATCTACCTTTATTTTATTATTAAGACTTGAATACTTTCTATCAATAACTAACCTACCATTTATATCAAATATCTGAATACTGAATTCGGCATTTCTATAGCTTAATGGTAAACCAATGTTAATATTATCTCCAAACGGATTTGGAGTTACAGAAATATTTTGGAACTCTAATTTATCTCTATCTAAAGTGGTTTGATCTGAACCATTACAGTCTTGGTCAATACCATCGTTAGTGATTTCAGGAGCACCAGGATAAATAGTATTTTCTGTATCATCACAGTCATCTGCAGTAGGGGCAGTAAGCGAATACCCAACAGGTTGCTCACAAGCCGTTACTGACGTTACACTACCGAAGTAGGTATCAGAATCATTATCCACCCCGATGTACCATGTTTGACCAGGGAACTCGTTAGGATCGTTATCATCACAGTCATCTGCAGTAGGGGCAGTAAGCGAATACCCAACAGGTTGCTCACAAGCCGTTACTGACGTTACACTACCGAAGTAGGTGTCAGAATCGTTATCCACCCCGATGTACCATGTTTGACCAGGGAACTCGTTAGGATCGTTATCATCACAATCATCTGCAGTAGGGGCAGTAAGCGAATACCCAACAGGTTGCTCACAAGCCGTTACCGACGTTACACTACCGAAGTAGGTATCAGAATCGTTATCCACCCCGATGTACCATGTTTGACCAGGGAACTCGTTAGGATCGTTATCATCACAGTCATCTGCAGTAGGGGCAGTAAGCGAATACCCAACAGGTTGCTCACAAGCCGTTACTGACGTTACACTACCGAAGTAGGTATCAGAATCATTATCCACCCCGATGTACCATGTTTGACCAGGGAACTCGTTAGGATCGTTATCATCACAGTCATCTGCAGTAGGGGCCGTAAGCGAATACCCAACAGGTTGCTCACAAGCCGTTACTGACGTTACACTACCGAAGTAGGTATCAGAATCGTTATCCACCCCGATGTACCATGTTTGACCAGGGAACTCGTTAGGATCGTTATCATCACAGTCATCTGCAGTAGGGGCCGTAAGCGAATACCCAACAGGCTGCTCACAAGCCGTTACTGACGTTACACTACCGAAGTAGGTATCAGAATCATTATCCACCCCGATGTACCATGTTTGACCAGGGAACTCGTTAGGATCGTTATCATCACAGTCATCTGCAGTAGGGGCAGTAAGCGAATACCCAACAGGTTGCTCACAAGCCGTTACTGACGTTACACTACCGAAGTAGGTATCAGAATCGTTATCCACCCCGATGTACCATGTTTGACCAGGGAACTCGTTAGGATCGTTATCATCACAGTCATCTGCAGTAGGGGCAGTAAGCGAATACCCAACAGGTTGCTCACAAGCCGTTACTGACGTTACACTACCGAAGTAGGTATCAGAATCGTTATCCACCCCGATGTACCATGTTTGACCAGGGAACTCGTTAGGATCGTTATCATCACAGTCATCTGCAGTAGGGGCCGTAAGCGAATACCCAACAGGCTGCTCACAAGCCGTTACTGACGTTACACTACCGAAGTAGGTATCAGAATCATTATCCACCCCGATGTACCATGTTTGACCAGGGAACTCGTTAGGATCGTTATCATCACAGTCATCTGCAGTAGGGGCAGTAAGCGAATACCCAACAGGTTGCTCACAAGCGGTCACCGACGTTACACTACCGAAGTAGGTATCAGAATCGTTATCCACCCCGATGTACCATGTTTGACCAGGGAACTCATCAGCATCGTTATCATCACAATCATCTGCAGTAGGGGCAGTAAGCGAATACCCAACAGGTTGCTCACAAGCCGTTACTGACGTTACACTACCGAAGTAGGTATCAGAATCATTATCCACCCCGATGTACCATGTTTGACCAGGGAACTCGTTAGGATCGTTATCATCACAGTCATCTGCAGTAGGGGCAGTAAGCGAATACCCAACAGGTTGCTCACAAGCCGTTACCGACGTTACACTACCGAAGTAGGTGTCAGAATCATTATCCACCCCGATGTACCATGTTTGACCAGGGAACTCGTTAGGATCGTTATCATCACAATCATCTGCAGTAGGGGCAGTAAGCGAATACCCAACAGGTTGCTCACAAGCCGTTACTGACGTTACACTACCGAAGTAGGTATCAGAATCATTATCCACCCCGATGTACCACGTTTGACCAGGGAACTCATCAGCATCATTATCATCACAATCATCTGCAGTAGGCGCAGTAAGCGAATACCCAACAGGTTGCTCACAAGCGGTTACCGACGTTACACTACCGAAGTAGGTATCGTTATCATTATCCACACCGATGTACCACGTTTGACCAGGGAACTCATCAGCATCGTTATCATCACAATCATCTGCAGTAGGGGCAGTAAGCGAATACCCAACAGGTTGCTCACAAGCCGTTACCGACGTTACACTACCGAAGTAGGTGTCAGAATCGTTATCCACCCCGATGTACCATGTTTGACCAGGGAACTCGTTAGGATCGTTATCATCACAGTCATCTGCAGTAGGGGCAGTAAGCGAATACCCAACAGGTTGCTCACAAGCCGTTACTGACGTTACACTACCGAAGTAGGTATCAGAATCATTATCCACCCCGATGTACCATGTTTGACCAGGGAACTCGTTAGGATCGTTATCATCACAGTCATCTGCAGTAGGGGCAGTAAGCGAATACCCAACAGGTTGCTCACAAGCCGTTACTGACGTTACACTACCGAAGTAGGTATCAGAATCGTTATCCACCCCGATGTACCATGTTTGACCAGGGAACTCGTTAGGATCGTTATCATCACAGTCATCTGCAGTAGGGGCAGTAAGCGAATACCCAACAGGTTGCTCACAAGCCGTTACTGACGTTACACTACCGAAGTAGGTATCAGAATCGTTATCCACCCCGATGTACCATGTTTGACCAGGGAACTCGTTAGGATCGTTATCATCACAGTCATCTGCAGTAGGGGCCGTAAGCGAATACCCAACAGGTTGCTCACAAGCCGTTACCGACGTTACACTACCGAAGTAGGTGTCAGAATCATTATCCACCCCGATGTACCATGTTTGACCAGGGAACTCGTTAGGATCGTTATCATCACAGTCATCTGCAGTAGGGGCAGTAAGCGAATACCCAACAGGTTGCTCACAAGCCGTTACTGACGTTACACTACCGAAGTAGGTATCAGAATCGTTATCCACCCCGATGTACCATGTTTGACCAGGGAACTCGTTAGGATCGTTATCATCACAGTCATCTGCAGTAGGGGCAGTAAGCGAATACCCAACAGGTTGCTCACAAGCCGTTACTGACGTTACACTACCGAAGTAGGTATCAGAATCGTTATCCACCCCGATGTACCATGTTTGACCAGGGAACTCGTTAGGATCGTTATCATCACAGTCATCTGCAGTAGGGGCCGTAAGCGAATACCCAACAGGCTGCTCACAAGCCGTTACTGACGTTACACTACCGAAGTAGGTGTCAGAATCATTATCCACACCGATGTACCACGTTTGACCAGGGAACTCATCCGCATCGTTATCATCACAGTCATCTGCAGTAGGGGCAGTAAGCGAATACCCAACAGGTTGCTCACAAGCGGTCACCGACGTTACACTACCGAAGTAGGTATCAGAATCGTTATCCACCCCGATGTACCATGTTTGACCAGGGAACTCATCAGCATCGTTATCATCACAATCATCTGCAGTAGGGGCAGTAAGCGAATACCCAACAGGTTGCTCACAAGCCGTTACTGACGTTACACTACCGAAGTAGGTATCAGAATCATTATCCACCCCGATGTACCATGTTTGACCAGGGAACTCGTTAGGATCGTTATCATCACAGTCATCTGCAGTAGGGGCAGTAAGCGAATACCCAACAGGTTGCTCACAAGCCGTTACCGACGTTACACTACCGAAGTAGGTGTCAGAATCATTATCCACCCCGATGTACCATGTTTGACCAGGGAACTCGTTAGGATCGTTATCATCACAATCATCTGCAGTAGGGGCAGTAAGCGAATACCCAACAGGTTGCTCACAAGCCGTTACTGACGTTACACTACCGAAGTAGGTATCAGAATCATTATCCACCCCGATGTACCATGTTTGACCAGGGAACTCGTTAGGATCGTTATCATCACAGTCATCTGCAGTAGGGGCAGTAAGCGAATAGCCAACAGGTTGCTCACAAGCCGTTACTGACGTTACACTACCGAAGTAGGTGTCAGAATCATTATCCACACCGATGTACCACGTTTGACCAGGGAACTCATCCGCATCGTTATCATCACAATCATCTGCAGTAGGGGCAGTAAGCGAATACCCAACAGGCTGCTCACAAGCGGTCACCGACGTTACACTACCGAAGTAGGTATCGTTATCATTATCCACACCGATGTACCACGTTTGACCAGGGAACTCGTTAGGATCGTTATCATCACAGTCATCTGCAGTAGGGGCCGTAAGCGAATACCCAACAGGCTGCTCACAAGCCGTTACTGACGTTACACTACCGAAGTAGGTATCAGAATCATTATCCACCCCGATGTACCATGTTTGACCAGGGAACTCGTTAGGATCGTTATCATCACAGTCATCTGCAGTAGGGGCAGTAAGCGAATACCCAACAGGTTGCTCACAAGCCGTTACTGACGTTACACTACCGAAGTAGGTATCAGAATCATTATCCACCCCGATGTACCATGTTTGACCAGGGAACTCGTTAGGATCGTTATCATCACAGTCATCTGCAGTAGGGGCAGTAAGCGAATACCCAACAGGTTGCTCACAAGCCGTTACTGACGTTACACTACCGAAGTAGGTGTCAGAATCGTTATCCACCCCGATGTACCATGTTTGACCAGGGAACTCGTTAGGATCGTTATCATCACAATCATCTGCAGTAGGGGCAGTAAGCGAATACCCAACAGGTTGCTCACAAGCCGTTACTGACGTTACACTACCGAAGTAGGTATCAGAATCGTTATCCACCCCGATGTACCATGTTTGACCAGGGAACTCGTTAGGATCGTTATCATCACAGTCATCTGCAGTAGGGGCAGTAAGCGAATACCCAACAGGTTGCTCACAAGCCGTTACCGACGTTACACTACCGAAGTAGGTATCAGAATCGTTATCCACCCCGATGTACCATGTTTGACCAGGGAACTCGTTAGGATCGTTATCATCACAGTCATCTGCAGTAGGGGCAGTAAGCGAATACCCAACAGGCTGCTCACAAGCCGTTACTGACGTTACACTACCGAAGTAGGTATCAGAATCATTATCCACCCCGATGTACCATGTTTGACCAGGGAACTCGTTAGGATCGTTATCATCACAGTCATCTGCAGTAGGGGCAGTAAGCGAATACCCAACAGGTTGCTCACAAGCCGTTACTGACGTTACACTACCGAAGTAGGTATCAGAATCATTATCCACCCCGATGTACCATGTTTGCCCAGGGAACTCGTTAGGATCGTTATCATCACAGTCATCTGCAGTAGGGGCCGTAAGCGAATACCCAACAGGTTGCTCACAAGCCGTTACTGACGTTACACTACCGAAGTAGGTGTCAGAATCATTATCCACCCCGATGTACCATGTTTGACCAGGGAACTCGTTAGGATCGTTATCATCACAGTCATCTGCAGTAGGGGCAGTAAGCGAATACCCAACAGGTTGCTCACAAGCCGTTACCGACGTTACACTACCGAAGTAGGTATCAGAATCGTTATCCACCCCGATGTACCATGTTTGACCAGGGAACTCGTTAGGATCGTTATCATCACAGTCAGTGTTATCTGCTACGTATCCCACAGGTTGAGATGCAGCTACTTGACTAACGGCTGGATTACCATAAGTATCATTGTCATTATCTTGATACCATGTTGTTAAGTTACTTGTAATATTTACAGTATAGTCTTCTACTTCTCCATATTGAAATGCTCCACATGATGCAGGGATTTGGTTATATCTCATTGAAACACGCATTCTTGTTGCTCCTAATGTTGCCGTAGCAGGAATAGTAAAACTACCACCTACAGTAGTGTTTTGGGTAGCAGCTTGCGTCCATACTTGTTCTCCTGCATCGTCGAAATCACCATTTTGGTTATAATCAATCCAAACTGAATAACCTTCATCGTATACGGTTCCGCTCCAAGTAGGAGTGATAGTTATAGTAACAACTTCATTTAAAGTAGCATCAGTAGACTGCGCTGTGTAATCTGTATATTGGCCATTACCAGTTCCAGTAGGAGAATTATCAATTGTTTTTAATTGAACTCGACTAATCCATTCATCATTAGCACCAGCATTATTACCTTCTGAAGTACAATAGGTTACAGCCGTAGTTGTAAAATTACTAGATGAAGTATAAGAAGAGTTGCTAGCATCACATTTAGACCTTACTTGTACTTCATAATCAGTAGATGCAGTAAGACCAGTTATATTATAATTTGAGCTTGTTAAATCTGTAACATTAATCCATGTTCCAGAACTTGTTTCTTTATATCTTAAATCATAGGTTGCTGATGGTATATTGTCCCATGTAACACTTGCACTCGTGGTGTTTATACCAGATACGGTAAGATTGGTTGGAACTGAGACAACACATGGAATGTCAACACTAATAACTTTAAAGTCATCAAAAATAAACCCATCAAACGTTGTAGGATAGCCATCTGCTCTATTTGTATTGTCGGAATCAAATACAAAACGGAAACGTGCATTTGAGGCACCGAACAAGAAACTATTTTCTGTACCATCAATTAAAATTTCTTCCATCACCCATTTATCCATAGAATCTCCATCGTAAATAGATTCTCCTGTGGGTTGATTGTTTTGATCTGCAGTAGATTTACCTGTACTTGTATTAGTACTATTACCACTACTATATCTATTAGTTGATCTACTAGAACCTGGTTTACTATATTTTCCACAAAGTGGAATCCATGTAGACCCATTGGTTGAGCCCTCAATTTGTACATAATCAAAATTTCTTTCTAAATCCCATTTTGCAAAAAACTGCACGATTCCTGCAGAAGATGAAGATAAATCTATACTTGTATTTAAAGTTAGTGTTTTAGATTGATTATTTCCATAGGCACCAGAAGGTGAATCTGTTATAGCGGTTGTTCCAGAATATGAATCTGTAGTTGTTCCCCAAGTACCTCCTGAAGCAGTCCAATTTGTTAAATTGTCTGTATCTGGATTATCCGTAAATAATACTGAAGGGTTGTAAATTTTTAAAATGTTGGCTCTATACATTACATAGCCATCATCGTTACTCAAGGTAACTTGAAACTCAATTTCATCATTGGGTTGTATCCCTGGATTTAAAGTATAAGCAGCAGTGACTGTACGCTGCTCTAGTTTACTCCAACTGGTTTGTGTTGCAGGAGGCGTAATAGATTGAATACCAGAAACAGGTGTTACATTCAATGTGATGTCTCCTAAAGTTTGACCTAGATACTCCAGACCAAATTCTAAATTGCCGGTTGTAGTAGTAATATCACTTGGGTTTAAGTCATGAAACTGAGCAAATTTTCCACTGTGATATGCGTTTACAAAATTCATTCTTACAGCTCTTTGAGCAATCTCAACTATTTTTGTTGCATTTGGCCAAAACCCACCTTCGCCATCAGCAGTAATCCAAGAGCCATTTTCTGGTGCTAACGCTAAAACACCTTCACCTGCATAAGCAGGAAAATCTCTAGAGCCTTGTGAACCATTAACATCTGCTACACCACCAAGCATCCAGTCACTCATATCACCGTTGGCGATGGTTAAGATATCTGGTGCTTCTCCATATATATATCTATTGAAGCGTGTTAAGTCGTGACAGAATTTATGATATTCAGCTTCTCTACCTGATGCAGGAGCGGCAGGATATCCATTGTAAGCATGAGGAATTAAGTTGGATGTTGCGTGATGGTTTAAAGCTGTTTTAAACTGTCTAGTTGCTGAGAAATTTCTAACTATTTGTGTTTCTGGTTCAGAGAAAGCACTTGGCCCTCTGTAGGTGTCATTACTTTGTGTTCCTGATGAACCTCCATAAATAGGATTTGGGCCCCAGAAGTAATCATAATTTCTATTCAAATCAACACCCCTTTGAGCGTTGTTTCCAGTATTGTAAGGTCCTAAGTTTTTACGTTGCATACCACCACCACTTGGTGCTATTTGTTCATTCCACATTAAACCATCAGGGTTAGCAACAGGTATAAAATACATTTCATGATTATCTACTAAATTTTTTATTCCCGCATCTGTATTATAATTTTCTAAAACATACCACATGTAGTAGATTAAATTCATCATAGAACTTACCTCTCTTGAATGTGTCATACCTGAATATAAAGATTCGGGTTCGTTAGCCTCGTCAATATCTGGATTATCGGAAATTCTTACATAATAAATAGGTTGACCTGCCCATGTACTGTAAGCTCCTCCATTGGTATAAGAATTACCATGTGTTACTGTGCCTGGTGAAGCATCAGTTTTTACTGATATTAGATTTGGGTATAAGGCGCGCATTTGATCCAATTCAGCTAAAACTTCGCTATAGGTTAAACAACCTCCCATACTTCCCAAGTTGAAGTTGGTTGGAACTGCCCAATTTATCTCTGAACAGCCTTCATATTGAATGAAATTATCAATACTTTCACTTTTTGTGCTTAAGGATTTTCTTGATGCCGATTGAAATTTTTTGGCTTGTAATTGAGCCTTAGCAATAGGAAGTTCTATTTCGTTCTTTTCTTTATAATATGCTATTAAATCTTCTACTATAACAGTATATGTTATACCTTTTTGAGTAAGAGCATTTAAGTCGTTTTCACCTACTTCTAAAATCAAGTTGTTATTGTCGAATATTGCTCCACAAGATAGATCTACACCAGCTTCTTTAACTTTTAAAAGTTGATCTTTTGTAGGGTTGTTAATTTTGATTCGTTTCGAAATGAGGGATTGAGAATAAGTAAATTGTGCTATTAATAAGAACATTATACTCAACAGAGTAATTTTTTTCATCAGATTTGGGATTTAATGAATTAAGGGTGCTAATATAGTATTTCAAGAATAAAAAATCTATGAAAAGCATAAAAAATCGATGAAAAGTAATTTGATGTAGGAATAAGTTTATTTAAAAATACTACTACTAAGAATTAATAGTAGTATTTTTGATTGAATGTCAATAAGTTAAGTGTAAATGAGCTAAAATCGTTTTAAATTGATAATTATTAGTATTACCAATTTTACACACATTTACTGTATGATGATTTTAGAATAAATTTTCTTTCCTATTTTGAACTTTGGTAAGTAGATAAATACTCAATTCTTCTTAGGACTTGTAAATCTTTTATAACAGAGTCTTCAACTTTTTCAGAATCAATATTGAAATGATAATTATGAGGATTATCATTCATTAAAACTATAGAATTCAAAATAAGTAACGCTTCAGCTGGGTCTTTACTTTTGTATAAAGCATTTGTCATAATCTTCACCGGGTTTTCAAGTTTTGTTAAGCCTAAAAACTCAGCAGCTCTTACTCTATTTATAAGTTCAATATCTGTGATTGATATTTCTTCGATTTTCTTGTTGAAATATAGTGCTTGTTCTTCAAAAGTACTACAAGTTATAAGTGCCCAATATCTTTCCCATGGATCTTTAGAATTTAAACTCTTCTCCAGTTGAGGCTTAACACTTTCAAAATCATCTAGAGCTAAATTGGATATTTCAATATACTTATTAATATCGTTTTTATGTTTTTGACCGAAAGCAACAGGATTATCAAATGCATGCTGCATCAAGTAAAATTCGGGGTAAAAAGATAAATCTGGCATATTCTTAACTCTACTATTTAGGTTTTCACGTAAATCCTCTAAAATTTCAGCATACTCAGGATTACTAGCTAAATTATTTGTTTGATAAGGGTCTGTTTCAACATCATATAAATGCTCGGGCTGTTTCTTTTCAAAAAACTGAGATTGAATTTCGTTTAGTTTACCCTCCTCATAAAGTGTTTTCCACTCTTGATACCCTAGTTGCTTATATCTATAGTTATTCATCAATCCATCATAGTTGAAAGGTTGATAATGTCTTTCGTATTTGTACTTACCTTTTCTTAAAGCACGAACCATGTCATACTTTTCATCAAATCTATCGGCATAACTAAATGTTTCATCTCTTTTGGCTACGTTTTCAGCTGAAATATGCTTTCCCAGAAATGGTTTGCCATCAATACCTTTTGGAATTTCAGCGCCAGCTAAATTTAAAACTGTTGGTCCAAAATCTATAAAACTTACAAATCCTTCAGCTGTAGTTCCAGGAATTTCATCAACTAAATCCTTGTATTTTGGAGGAATATAAACCACTAAAGGGATATGCACTCCCATTTCATTTATATAACCTTTACTTCCTGGTAAAACTCCACCATGGTCTCCATAATAGAAAATGAAGGTGTTTTCTAATAAACCATCTTTTTCAAGTTCATTGATAACCTCACCAACTTGTACATCCATTTCCTTAATCTTATCATGGTAGCGCGCATTAGTATATCTAAATAAAGCTGTTTGTGGGTGATTTGGTTGTACGAAAACTGAATCTTGATTTGTTTTCGTACCAGCTTTTATATCTTCTTCGGTAAAATGAAGTCTGCTTTCGTGAGTTGTACCAATATTAAACACATGAAAAAATGGTTGACCTTCCTTTCTGTCTCTCCAAGTTGCCTTTTTATCCGATTTGTCCCAAACACTATCGCCTTTAAAGATATTATAATCTTCTTTAGCATTATTAGAGGTGTAATATCCTGCTTTTCTAAGATAGTAAGGAAACATTTCTAGGCCTTCGGGCATGGGCACTTGTTGTAATTTTCTATGATAGTGTGTTGCTAAACGAGGGCCGTATGAACTAGAAATTAAAGTAGATCTTGCAGCACTACAAACGGCAGCATTAGAAAAAGCATGAGTGTAAATAACACCTTGAGTAGCTAATTTTTCAATATTTGGAGTTTCAACACCATGCTCATCAAATAATGACATATAATGTTTTGAATTGTCTTCTGAAGTAATCCAAACAATATTTGGTGGAGTAGAAGGTATGTTTTCTTTTGAATTACATGAAATGAACAACTGTGATGTAATAAGCAACAGTAATAGAATTCTAGGTATCATGAAATATGTTTTTTATAAAAGTAATAAATTAGTCTACGTGTGCTGCAACATCACCACCTATATTATTTTCTTTATAGCCTTCTAGAGTAATTTTATAGGCGTGAGCGTATTCAGACGGAATATTTTTTGGTGCTTTTATTACTAAACCTCTCTCATTTCTTTCCCATACAATGTTTTCATCACTGCCTAATAATTCTATATTTTCAATTTTTGAATTTAATAAACCTATATCCGTTGTAAGTGATTTTATTACAGTTTCCTCGTCAGGATTATCCATTACAATAGCATAAAATTCTTTATCTGATTTTTTAGTAAATCTTATATCTGATTTTTTATAAGCAATTTTAATTTTTTCAACTTTATGACCTCCTTCTGGTAAGCGCGTAGGGCCTTCTCCAAAAATAGTCCATGGCCTAGTACTATAAATAGCCTCACCATTAATAGAAAGCCATTTGCCCATGTCTTTTAAAAGATTAACCATTTCAATAGGAATTGAACCATCAGGGTTTGGTGGTACATTTAATAACATGCTCCCATTTTTTGCCACTATATCAATCAGAATATCCACCAATTCGTTAGGTGTTTTAAATTTGGCATTGGGGCGATAGAACCAAGCACCAGGTGAAGTGTCTGTTAACCAAACATTATCTTTAGGCTGATTTGGACGTCCTCGCTCATAGTCTTTTACAGCTATATATTCATTAAAAGTCGTTTCTTTGTAACACACTACTACCTCTTTATCCCACTCTTCGGCTTTGTTGTAATAATAGGCTAAAAATTTTGTACGACATTCTTCAGTCATATTTTCTAACCACCAATCAAACCAAATCACATCTGGTTGATACAAATCAATAAACTCTTTTAGTTTAGCCCACCAAGCATCATAGAAATCAGCATCAGGAGTATTAGATTCTAAGGGGTGTGGATTTGTATATAAATCATAATCTTTTGGGGAAACACCACCATAGGCGTGTGCCGGGGCAAAATATTTCCAAGTAAAAGCATGGTGAAAAGATCCTAAAAACTTTAAGCCTTTAGCTTCAATTTCTTTTTTTAATTCTGCGGAAGGATTTACGCCTCCATAATTCATAGAGTTCCATCGTGTAGCTTTAGAGTCCCACATAGCGAAATTATCGTGATGCATAGCAACAGGGCCAGCGAATTTAGCGCCAGATAAAGCAAAAAGTTCTGCCCATTCCTTTGCATCAAATCCAGAAGCGTCAAATTGTTCTATAATATGTTTGTATCCATATTTTTTTGGGTCTCCGTACTTCTTCTTATGATGTATATGGTTTGAAGTTGGCTTGCCATTTTTTGTTTCCACCTTTTTACCATCTTCATACATTTTCATTCCATGCCAACCAGCATACCATCCATTTGGATCTGAATCGACAAAAGCAGAAGACACAGGACCCCAATGAGCATAAATACCAAACTTAGCATCTTTAAACCAATCAGGAGCTGGGTTTATTTGTTTTAACGACTCCCAACTTTCCTCATATGTTTTTGTTTTTTTTTCTTGGGAATTTCCTAAAAAGGTAATATTAAAAATAACAATTAAAAGAACAGGTTTTAATTTATTAGTAGATATCATGGTTATAAATTTATATACCTATTCACCTTGTATTTTAGAAATAGGAATGTTACGAAAATTGTATTACTATAATCACAAATTTAGATGATGCCCCTAGTTTAATTTTTCACATATGATTTTGTTTACAGAATAAATGATTTTTTTTGTCTCATGTTTGTTGTGAACAAACTTGAAAGGCAAACTGATACGCCGCACTAAGTTTTAAGTTGATTTTAAATAGTTTTTCTTTAGTTTAGAGCAAAAGATATAAATTAAAACGTCTTTCTTTTATATAATTATTAAATTGGTGGTTAATCAAAATAGTAAAGTTTATGACGATAAGCGCAAAAAACAGTAATACAATGGCTATAGTAATTATAGCGGGTTTGTTTTTTATATTCGGTTTTGTAACGTGGATTAACGGTGCTTTAATTCCGTTTATGAAAACAATTAATGAGTTAACAGAGGCGCAATCTTATCTCGTGGCATCCGCCTCATACATCTCTTTTGTTGTAATGGCATTGCCAGCGTCATATATTCTTAATAAAATTGGTTATAAAAAAGGCATGTCCTTAGGCTTAATTATTATGGGAATTGGAGCCTTAGTTTTTATTCCAGCTGCTGAAGCTAGAACTTATTGGGTATTCTTAACTGGGATTTTTATACAAGGTTTGGGAATGACTATTCTTCAAACAGCGGCTAATCCATATATAACAATTTTAGGTCCTATAGAAAGTGGCGCAAAGCGTATTGCAATAATGGGAATTGCCAATAAAGTAGCTGGAGCTTTAGGGGCTTTAATATTTGGAGCATTATTACTATCTGGCATAGATGAAGTTAGGGAAAAAATAGGTAGTGTTTCTATTGATGAAAAAAACGCACTTCTAGATACAATGGCCGATAGTGTATTTGTGCCCTATGTTGTTATGGCTTTGGTTTTATTTGTTCTTGGGTTTTTAATAAGAAAAGCACCATTACCTTATGTTGAAGCAGAAGAATCTTCAGAAGAAAAAGAAGGAGAGACTACAAAAACTAATATTTTCCAGTTCCCCCATTTGTGGTTTGGTGTTTTTGCCTTATTTGTATATGTTGGGGCTGAAGTAATTGCAGGTGATACCATCATTGCTTATGGTATTTCTTTAGGGTTTCCAGCATCAGAAGCCAAATTTTTTACTACGCTTACATTATTAGCCATGGTTATTACTTACGGTTTAGGCGTAATTTTAATACCAAAATATTTAAAGCAAGGCACAGCTTTAAGAATTAGTGCAGTATTAGGAATTATATTTAGCATTTGTATTATTTCTACGTCAGGCTTTACTTCGGTTTTATTTGTTGCTTTACTAGGCGTTGCAAATGCTTTGGTGTGGCCTGCAATTTGGCCATTAACTTTAGAGGGGCTTGGAAAGTTTACTAAAACGGCTTCAGCATTATTAATTATGTCCATTTCTGGAGGTGCAATCATTCCACCGCTTTATGGCAGAATTGTAGATTCTAATAAACATGAACTTATAGCCCAAGGTATTACAGATGCTGATGTACTGTCTAAGGTATCTACTGAGAGTTATTGGATATTAATTCCTTGTTATTTAATTATTTTATTGTTCGCTATTTGGGGGCATAAATTGAAGAGTTGGACGTTGTAAAACGAATAATTATTTTATAGAAATTAAGAATGTCATCTTTAAACTTTATAAGAGTACTACTACTAAGTTTTGTTTTTTTAGTGTCTTAGTTACAAGTTGTAAAAAAGCAACTAAACAAGAAAAATCAAGTAAAAACGAAAGACCAAACATCATTTTTATAGTGAGCTGAGCGACGATTACGCATATCAAGTTATTGGGTACGTATGGTTATGGTTTAAAAAACACGCCAAATATTGTTAGAATAGCTAAAGCTGCATTAGATCATAATTTACCACTTACTCTAAGTACTGTAACCACGTCTAGTGTAGATCGTATAGCAGAAATGACAGGAGGAAAGTCTTTGGTTTCAATTATACCATCCGGCAGAAGAAAAAGTGAATGCGATTCGTTTAGGAGTTGATGTATTGATTGTATCCAATCTTCGTGGACGTCAACCAGACACAGGACAATCTAAAATAGTACCAATGATACATCTTGTTAAAAAGTATAAAGATCAGATAATAATAATGGTAGATTCTGGCTTAAGAGGTGGCCCAGATATAGCAAGAGCCATGGCTAGTGGTGCAGAGTTTACGTTTATGGGGGTACTTTTATGTAGGGTGATGGAGCATTTGGGAAAAAAGGCTGTAATTATACTATTTCCTTAATAAAAAGGCAATTTCAACAGGTTATGGAACAAGTTTGTTGTGAATAAGTTGAAGATCTTCAAAACCATTTAATTTAATATGATTTCCTTATAAGTTGAGATGAATAGTAAAATAAAGTTTAAATGTTTTAGTAAATAAAAAACCCAAGATTAATACTCTTGGGTTTTTTATTTGTATTTCTTGTAGCGAGAACGAGATTTGAACTCGTGACCTCCGGGTTATGAACTCATGGTACTTGGTTTTTTCAACACTATTACTGGGTTCAGAAGCTATATTTTTATAAAATCGTATGCAAAATCGTATGCAGTTTTAACCTTTAGAGTTAAATAAAATCGTATTACAATATATTACTAAATTTTAAAAAACATTCTGTTTTAAAAAACAATTTTTTTCAATTTTATATCCTTTACTATTCAATTTTTTTCAGATGAATTTTGTCCACAAGAAAAAGTCAATAGAATAATTAAGAATTTTAGAATGTAAATCAGTTTTTTCAATTTCGCAAAATAGCTAAAATTCCAATTGTAGTTTTTATACAGCAGAGTGGAAGTGAACTGTAATTTTATTCAGCTCCAATTACCAATTTCTAATTTTTATCAAATTTCGTACTACAGTTTTTCTGATTTATCTTTCTTAAAATTCAAAAAAATCCGAACGGCAAGCCAGACTTTTTCATTTGCTCAAACTTTCTCCAACGTTTATGTATAAGTATAGTTGCGGGTTTGCGTGCGAGGATTTTCCGCAGGAAAATCAGATGTAGTAAACCCGCAACTACCTTTGTTTTAGCACTAAACCGCAATTATTTTTATACGGTGTTGTGCATAGGTTTTTTAATCCGTTTTGATATAATATATTTCTTTAAACTGTCCATTGTATAATCCTAAATGTCCAGTTTTTCCGCTTTTATAAAGTCCGATTAACTCAACTTTTTCCCATTCATTTTTTCCACACACTATCTAATTCAGTCGCTGGCTTAAACGAGCTAATCCAGATTTTTTCGGATTGGTTATAAATTCCTTTATTTTCCAAATCGAGATGTAATTCGCCAATAATTTTCAGAGTATCATTGTCAAAGTCAGTCCGATTTTTACTTAATTCACTAATATCGGTCAGACTTATTTTTTGAGATATTTCTGCGTTTCCGAATTCCGTTTTCTGCGATTTACAAGAAACTAAAAGTCCGATAAGTATTAAAATTTTGTATTTAGTCACGATTTTTTTCAACTTATGCACAACGGTTTAGTATATGAAAAGTTGCGGGTTTGCGTGCTACAAACTTATCAAAAAATGATGAAGTTTGAGCGGTTTACAGAACTTAAAATTAAGCACTTTTGCCGCTATTGCTTATACAAATTGTTAGCCACTGGGCTTTCTTGTCTAGCTATTCATAATCAATCAGTTACAATAATTGCCATAAAGCACTACTGTTGATTCGGAGCACGAATTTATTTTGTTTTTTTGAGGGAGGGCAAACCTAAAACCATCCTGAAAAGTGGTTACGTGCGGTGGCTTTGTAAGCTATTTGGCAAAGCTTTGGATTGAGCGTTGGCTCGTGGGGCTTTGCCAATGTGCTTACAAATAGGGTGGGCAATTCTAGTTGCGAATTGTTTTACCCAATGCTAACCATTAAATTTATTTCATTAATGCCCATCCATCATAAATTCATGCTCTTTTTGTTTGTTGAGCCATTTTATATTATGCTGGATAAGCAATCCTTCTTCTCCACGATTCATACCACCATCTACCGAAGCTTTTTCTATGAATTTGTAGATGGTTTGTTTTTGTAGTTCGGTATCCCAGTTTATTTGCGATTGGTGAAATAACTTCATCCATTCTTCGTGACCAAAGAAATATTTGTACCTGTTCAGTGCACTTGTTGTAAATGAGCTTGTGTCGATTTGATTTAGTAAACTCAGGCGTTTATCGCATAAAGCAATCCTGTTTTCATGGTTTTTTACGCCGGTTTGTCCCAAATAACCCGTTTCACGACCAAACTGTGGAGCTGTATTCATCCATTCCACCAAATAATTCGTCATTTGCTTGTGTTGCGGAGTCCCAAAATAATCTAAGGCCATTTTTGAACATGTTGTCTCAATCGGTTCATTCAAGGTATTGCTCCAAGCCTGATTTTGCAGGTTCTTAAAGAATACATCGAATGGTCTGGACATCCAATGAATTACACCAAAGCCGGATGCTTTTGATTCATAAAGCTTATCTGCAAAGTTGGTTGGCACGCTATAAGGACGACCTAAATACATGCCATCATCATGGTGCGCCCACTCAATAACAATTAGCTCTCTTTTATCTCCCGATTCTGCAAGCCAGTTTCGAAACTCAGAGTCTTCATTAAAAGCCATGTTGTACTCTAAGGCATACGCTTTCATTTCTTTCGGCTGAAAATAATTGGCAGGAATAAAGCTATTGTATTTTTCATTTGCTTTTATCCAACTTCCATACCCGAGTTCTACATCTTCGTGTCCCAATTCGTTTAGAGCTTTACGAAAGGCTTTTGTAACTTTTGAATAATACAGATTTGCAGGTGCAAGCGTTGGTACGTCAGGTCTCACAGAACTTTTAACTTCATCCGGAACCGCATCATACTCTGCTTTCCAGTCGTCCGGAATGTGATTCAGTTTATGGTCGTAGCCCAATGAATTTACCAAACCATCGTACAAGTTGGCACTATTGGCACGCCACCATACAGTTAATGTTGAAATGCCGGGGTAGTCGGTCATAATGGTTTCAACCATGTTTTTAAAGTACAAATAGCCCACCTCAGTTTCGGGGCGAACAATGTAGGAGTCGTGAATGCGGATTCGAACATCTTCGGGTAAGGTCATGATAATGTTTTGCGGATTCGCATATTTAGTATCAATATCTATTACCCAATTAAATTCCATGCCAACGGTATCGACAGCATAGCTAATCACTTGGCGCATCATCTCCTTCGCCTTCGCCACGCGATTTTCGTAGGTAACACCATTAAAACCAATTTTACTTGCATCGGGACCAAAAACAGGGCCTTCTTCTGCAAAGTGCTCACCGCCGATAAGTGTTCTTATATCGTCCGTCTGTTTGTTGTCCCAAAGGGCACCATACTGCGTGTTCTGAATGCGTAATACCGGTTTTGTTACACCATTGTACGAAAACTCGTGAAAAGGACTCCATGAATAAGCATGAAGCATTACTGTGGTGTAGCGCATACGAGCCGATTGGCGAATCCAGTCTTTGTAATCTTCTAATTGCCATCCGCTAACACCTGTAATAAAATTGTACCAATTAAACACTACACGCTCTTTAAAATCGGTTTGTGCTGTTAAATCCCATCGCTCGAATGAGAAAGGTTCATCAATTACATTTTCATATGCATTGGCATGCAAGTAAAAGGAATAGCCCAGTTTTTGTTCAAGCAGAGAATAAACAGCATCCATTACACCACGTGTATTATTTGCCGCAATAAGGCCAATGTTTTGCTTCTTTGTATTTGAATGTGTAACAATAAATGACGCTTCTTTAGAAATGGTTTCTGCCTGAACGAATTGTTTTAATTCCGGTGCAGAAGTGAATGTACCCAATAAAATATAGTCTCCTTTTTTTGGAGTAGTTGCTTGTACAGGAAAATTATCGGCTTCATATATTTCCGAAAGAAATTTAGACAATTCGGATGCTGCCCATTTTTCGCCGGCAGCAGCATCAGAACCAAGTACTATGGGATAGTCGGTTGCAAATAGTTTAGAGCCGCATATTAAAACAGCAATTAAGGTTAGAAGCAATACTTTATAATTATCTTTTGTTATCATATTAATATATTCCAAATATTTAGCTTTAAAAGCTGCAAAATTACAAGAACAAAATTGCTTTCTACTTCACAAAATAGACTAATTGTGATACTATTCATGCAACAGGGCAATAATTTACAATAATTTTTAGCTTTATTTGTATATGTCTTCAATTCTTATAAATACTAGTCCACAACAAAAGTTTCTTTACACAGTAAAGAGATACGAGGCTAAAACCTTTCATCTTCCATTTCATCGTCACGAACGTTATGAGCTTACTTACATTATAAAAGGAAAAGGAATTAGAATTATTGGAGATAGAATAATGGAGTATGAGGATGGTGACATTGTACTAATGTCACCCAATATGGCACATCAATGGCAATCTGCAAGAATTCAGGAATCTTCGGTATCTGCTATTACGGTATTCTTTAGTGAAGATTTTCCATCTAAGGATTTTAAACTCCTGCCTGAATTTCATGGCATAGCAAAATTACTGGAAACGTCTAAATTTGGTATTGAACTAAAGGGCACAATAAAAAAAGAAATGGCTGCAAAAATATCGGCACTTGAAGCAGAATATAGTATAGAACAAATGATGAAAATAATGTCGATTCTGAATAGCATTGCATCTTCTGAAGAATTTAACATTTTGATGTCACAGGGATTTTCGGCTCCTAAAAACCATGACTGGGACCGTATTTCTGAAATTGTAACGTATATCCAAAACCATATCTCGGAAAAGATAACCATTAATGATTTGGCTAATATTGCATTTATGCATTCCGGCAGTGTAAATCGCTTTTTCAAGCAAGCTACGGGTTTTACGCTTATCGAATATATTAACTTGATGCGTATCGGTATGGCTTGTGAGCTATTATCTGATACCGAAAATAAAACATCTGATATTGCTTATGAATGTGGCTTTAATAATCTGTCACATTTTAACCGGATTTTTAAACGTGTTAAGGGGGCGACTCCTAAAGAATATAGAATGCAATTGTTATAGTTTAATTTATCGCAGAATGTAAAAATATTGCTGCTGTGCAGGGGCAAAAAAACAGCTCTTTTGCAAATTTTGGTAGTGTGTCGGCTTGTGCGATTTGAAAATGTGCTGTTTGTGTGGTAGCTGTTCCATATTTACACTGCCGTTTCAAGTTACGGCGCGTGGGGAAAAACAAAATAAATTCCTTTCAAGTTTGCACTGCTGTTCATTCGGGAGCTTGGTTGCTTGTTTTTTTGCCTTGTGGCTAACGTGTTTGTGTAAGATTAGTGGCGTGTTTAAGCATCTAATTTAGCAAATAAAACTGAATAGGAAATCCGCGAGGATTTTGGTAAGTAAGCGAGAACTAGCCATTAATTTTATACGGAGTTAGTAACCGGCTTTTTTCTCCATAATAACTTGTAATAGCAAACTATTCATTTTTTAGTTTATCTATATACGGTTTTATTTCCACTAAAGTATATCGTTGCTGGATATGCTGTGGGCAGTTTATATCCCAAGCTGTTATTTTTATTTTAATGATTCGTTCTATAGGGACGTCATAGTCTTTATCTATAAACTGTTGCATAAGATTTGATTCATTTGTGATGATGGAAGCTTCTCCCCAAATTTTTATTCTTTTCCTATTTGGGTAATCTATTAAAAAGAGGTGTACTTTATTATTTTCATCAAAATTACCTACTGAAATATATTGCCTATTTCCTGAAAAGTCTGCAAAGGCCAAATGTTGGTCATCCATCACTTTTAAAAAGCCTTTAGGACCACCTCTATGTTGAATGTAAGGTTGCCCATCTGCATTAGCCGAGGCCATATAAAAAGAATCTCTTTCACTAATAAAAAAACGGAGTTGTTCTGTGACTTTAGTTTGCCAGTCCCTTTTTTCTGCCATTTTTTGATAGGCTACTCTTGAGCCCATTTCTTCTTGTCTATTTTTTACTGACGGAGTGAATGCAATATCACTTATATATCCTGAATCCATACGTGTGTGTTTTTTAATTTATATAAGTAGAATACATCCATACTGATTTTTCCTGCTCTCTAATATAATCGCTCATTAAAGCATTTGTTCCTTCATCATTTGAATCTGATGCAAGGTCTAATAATTCCCTTTCGAGCGGTAATAGTGTTTCATATCCCTTCAAAATTACTTTAATGGCTTGTTCTCCATTGCTTATGTCTTTTACCTCTTTTATGGATGCTACCTTTAAATAATCAGAATAGGTATGTAATGGTGTATAGCCTAAAGTTAAAATTCGTTCTGCAATTTCATCTATTTTAATTAAGGAATCGTTGTACAATTCTTCAAATTTAAGATGTAGTTCAAAAAAATTAGTTCCTTTAATGTTCCAATGAAAACCTCTGGTATTCATATAGAATATTTGATAGTTTGCAAGTAATGTATTTAATTTTTCTGACAAGGATTTTGACTCAATGCGGTCTAACCCAATCTTATTTAATTCTTTTTTCATCTTTTTGGTTTGTTATATGGTTAATAGTGGTTTAAACTTCTACGGTTTTAATCTTTATTTCATTAAGCAGTGTTTTATTTACAGGACATCTGTCTGCAATTTCCATAAGTCGCGCTCTTTGGGCATCATCTAGGTTACCTAAGAGTTGCACCTTTTTTTCAATTAAGTGGGCATACCCATCGGTTGAGTCACATTCTTCACAATCTTTGTGATGCACTCGCTCTTGTGATAGTGTCACTTCTACACCTTCTAAGTCCCATTTTTTTCTGTCAGCATACATTCGTATGGTCATAGCCACACAACCACCTAAAGACATTAGTAATAAGCTATAAGGGTCTGTACCTGTATCTGTGCCAAAAGGAGCTGGTTCATCTCCAATTACTTGATGTGTTCCATCAGAAAATATGGTTTTATAATTAGAACGGTCGATTTTTGCAGTTACATGTTTCATTGTTTATTTTTTTTAGATGGATTATACGTTTTCTAAAATTTGTCTAATCATTTGATTAGCAAAGCCCCATTCATTGTCATACCACGCTAATACTTTCACCAAATCTCCATCTACAACCTTCGACATATCTAAATCAATAATTGCCGCATGAGGGTCTTTTATAATATCACTAGAGACGATAGGGTCATTAGTCACTCTTATTACATTTTTATAACGAGCAGTAGAAGCCTCTTCTGTAAATATTTGATTAAGTTCTTCTTTAGTGGTCTTCCTGGCGGTTACAATTGTAATATCTGAAACTGACCCAATGGCTACTGGAACTCTAATTGCCATACCGTCAAATTTACCTGCATACTCTGGTAACGCCTTAGTGGTTGCTGTGGCTGCACCTGTTGAGGTGGGAATTAAATTATTCATTCCAGACCTTCCCATTCTTGTTTTTTTAGAGGGTGCATCTACTGTGCTATTGGAAGATGTGTTTGCGTGTACTGTGGTCATTATCGCTTTTGCGATACCTATTCTTCTGCCTAAAATCTCAATAACAGGACTTATATTGTTTGTGGTACAGCTTGCGCAAGAAAATATTGTGTTCTTTCCATCTTTAGTATTTACACCGTGTACAACCGTTGGAACGCCACCACTTGCGGTAGGTCCCGAAATTACAACGACCTTAGCTCCTGCATCTACGTGTTTTTGAGCATCTTCTTCTTTAGTAAAAAAGCCTGTACTTTCTATTACGACATCTACATCAAGTTCTTTCCAAGGAAGGTCTTCTGGATTTCTTTGAGAATAGAAAGGAATTGTTTTCCCGTTTACTAGTAAACTATCATTCTCTACAGTTACGTCTTTTTCAAAAATTCCGTGAACACTATCATATTTTAAGAGGTAGGCAATATTATCTATGGAAGCAATATCATTAACTGCTACCAAGTCTAATTCTGGATTATCTAAAATTATTTTCAAAGAGGCTCTTCCTATGCGCCCCATTCCGTTTATGGCTATTTTTTTCATTTTTGTTCTATTTTATTGGTTAATTGTTTTCATAAATGCCCTCATTTTTGAAATGATTTCGGTGCCATCTTCCTCTAGTGCAAAGTGTCCTGTGTTAAAAATATTGTAATCAATATTATTTACATCCTTTTTAAAGGCTGCAGCGCCACTCTCAGGAAAAAACTCATCATTTTTACCCCAAACCACTAAAAGCGGTGGTTGATTATCTCTTAAATATTGTTGCCACGTCGGGTATAGTGTTAAATTATTCTGGTAATCATACAATAAATCAAAAGCGGCATTATGAGCATTAGGTCGTGATAGTCTTAAATAGTCAAGTTGCCAGTTATCTGGGTTAACATTTTCAATATTTCTAGTCCCGTGTGTATATTGCCACTTTAATCCCTCTAATGAAAATGCAGGTAGTATTGCTTTTTCAGTTTCCAGAGTTCTATTTACCCATAGTACTCTTATATCTTTCCAAGCTTTTCCAAGCCCTTCTTCATATGCATTTCCATTTTGATTAATGATTGCCGTAATGCGTTCTGGGTGGGCAGTTGCTATCCTAAAACCTACGGGAGCGCCAAAGTCTTGAATCATTAAGGCATAAGAGTTAAGTACTTTCTTTTCAAGAAAGGCGTCTATGGTCTTTGCTAAATTGTCAAAGGTGTATTGATACTCATCTGGAGAAGGGAAATCACTATTCCCGAATCCTGGGTAATCTGGTGCTATGAGATAAAATTCATCAGATAATTCGTTTAAAACCTTGCGATATTGTTGTGAAGATGAAGGAAAACCGTGTAGTAAAACGATAGTTGGGTTATCTGGGTTTCCAGCTTCTCGATAAGCGATATTCACTCCATTAATATCGATGCTTTTAAATTTAGTAGCCTGCTCTTTTAATACAGTTTGTGCCGTCGTTACGGTAGTGGTATCGCTTTTTTCTTCTACGTTCTGTTGACACGCTACGATGAGTAGGACCAGCAGTAATTTAAGTGTGATAAATTTTTTCATTGTGTTAGTTTTGAGGTTATAATTTTCTTTGTGTTTCTTTAATTTCTAAGTCATTGATGCTGGCATATCTCTTTTGCATCAATCCATTTTCATTAAACTCCCAATTCTCATTGCCGTAAGCTCGGAACCACTGTCCTTCTGTATTTCTGTATTCGTATTCAAAACGAACTGCAATTCTATTGTCAAGAAAAGCCCATAATTCCTTTTTGAGTTTATATTCTAATTCATTTTGCCATTTGTCTTTTAGAAATTCTTGTACTTCTTGACGCCCATTAATAAATTGATTTCTATTGCGCCATTCCGTATCGATGGAATAAGCCATTGAAATTTTTACCGGGTCTTTACTGTTCCAAGCGTCTTCTGCCAGTTGTACCTTCTGTTTTGCTGTTTCAGCATTGAATGGAGGTAGAGGATGTTTTTTTTCCATAATTTTAAAGTTTATTAGGTATGCGTATTCATGTATTGTCCTTTAGATGAGTTTTATATTTTAGATACTACAGGAAAATCTATTACTGTGTTGGCCGTATTGTTAAAATAGTTAGTAAATACGTTTAAGGCTACATGAGCTATAATTTCTCCAATTTCTCCTGCTGTGTAACCAGCATCTTTTACAAGCTGTACGTCTTCATCAGATACCCTTCCTTGGGTGGTTACTAGTTTTTTAGCGAACACCAAACCCGCTTGAGCTTTTTTATCGGAATTTTGGGCTGTTCTTGCCGATTGTAAAGAAGCTGAATCTATTTTTACTAAATTTTCTCCAATGAAAGTGTGCGCAGATAAGCAATAATCACAATTATTTTCTTGCGATACTGTTAAGGCTATTAATTCGCCCATCTTTGCACCAATACTTGCTTTAGCTAATGCACCGCTTAAGTTTAAGTAACCTTCTAGTACTGCAGGTGAGTTTCCCATAGTTCTCATCATATTTGGCACCATACCCAACTTTGATTGAACTCCGTTAAATAATTCTTTTGATTTACCAGTTGTTGTTTCTGGATTTAAAGCTTGTAATCGTTTCATTTTTTTAATTTTAAAGTTAATAATTTATATTTACCGAACGTTCGGTATATTTTTGACGTAAAAAAAAGTTATTCCTTACTATATCGGTTTTTAATTATTTGTAATGTATTTTCAAAAATATTTAAATCTTTAAGCCCTTCAGATACAATTAGACTTCCTTGGATATCAATTAAATTCTGTACAGCATTGTTTTTTGCTTCTTCTTTAGATTGTCCAAACGCTAAACCAAGTTCCTTGAAATGATCTATCCATTGTTCCATGCCATTTTTAATGCGGTCACCAAATAATTCAACACCTACTTTCATGGATAAAGTTCTAAAAATACAGGATTCGTCCCCACCGTTGTATAACTCTTTAATATTATTTATACTCTCGTTCAATCTTTGAACAGGTATAAGCATTTTATTATTTAAAGTCTTAAAGATTTTTGTTTCTACCCATTCATCTATATAGTTGAATACAGCTTCTGCCATTTGTTTTTTACCCTCAGGAAATCTGTGATACAAACTAGCTTTTTTTAACCCTGTAGCATCAGCTATTTCATTAAGGCTTGCGCCTTCATATCCTTTTTCTCTGAACACTTTGGTCAAAGCAGAATACATATCGTTATCTAATACTTTTTGCGGTCTCATGGCACAAATATACAAATAAAAAATTAATAACCAAACGTTCGGTAAAATTTTATTTCGGTTTGTTGCCAACGGTAAATTGTATGAGTAGTGGCAGATTTCGTGGTACTTCCCTGTCAAACCGCTATGCAGTTTGAGCGGGCTACAAACCTTGATATTTAGCACTTCGCCTGCCATTACTTATACAAAATGTTGTGTTTAGTACTTTCTAATTCGATTTTTATATTTATTTCAATCTAAATGTTGTTTGCTTCAATTCCTTTGAGTTTTTACCTATAAAAAGGTCAAATTCGCCTTTTTCTATAGTTTTTTTATACTCTTTCCCTTTACCTATGAACATAAGCTTATCAGGGGTTATTTCAAATGAAACTGATTTAGTTTCTCCAGGTTCAATTTCAACAAGCGTAAAGTCTTTTAACTCTTTTTCAGGACGCGTAACAGAACAAACCCTATCTCCAATATAAAGTTGTACTATTTCAGTTCCTTTTACCTTTCCTGTATTTGAAATATTAACATTAGCAGTAATTGAACCATTCTCGGTCATTTCCAATGAATTTAATTCAATATCAGAATAATCGTAACTAGTATAACTTAAACCGTATCCAAATGGATATAATGGTTCATTTTGAACATCACGATAGGTAGTAGAGTAGCGGTTGTTTGTAATACCAGGCACAAATCTATGGCTTGTTCTACGATAATTATAAAAAATAGGAATTTGGCCTTCGTGGTAAGGAAATGTCATAGGTGTTTTTCCTTGCGGATTGAATTCACCAGAAAGAATTTCTGCTAAAGCAGTTCCTCCAGTTGTTCCAGGCATCCAAGCATAAAGAACTGCGTCGGATTTCGTGTCAATATTAGTCAAAATATATGGTCTACCAGCATTTATTACTGTAACTAATGGCTTCCCTGTTTTTGCTATAGCATCAAATAAATCTTCCTGTGCACCTGGTAAATGTAAAGATGCTGTTCCTCCGCCTTCGCCACTCATCCAATATTCTTCGCCAAGAACAAGAATAACAATATCAGCTTCTTGAGCAGTTTTAACAGCTTTAGGAATTAGGTCTTTACCTGCAATTTTAAAACTGTCTATCTCGCATCCCTTTGCATATGTGATTTTAGCATTTTCAAACTTCTTAGAAATGCCATCAAAATAGGTGGCAACATCATTTTCACTACCCATACAATGCCACCAACCTAATAAATCTTTGGTTGCTTTTGCCATAGGGCCAATTACTGCAATATTTTTAACATTGGATGATATTGGAAGAACATTCTTATCATTTTTTAAAAGAACCATACTTTTTAAAGCTATATCTTTTGTTTCGGCGATGTTTCTATCAGAAAGTAGCTCTTTCTTTTCTTCCTCAGTATTTAAAAATGCAAATGGATCATTGAGTAATCCAGCCTTCTTTTTAAGGGTAAGTACACGCCTCACGGCATTATCAACTTGTTCTATAGATATTTTGCCAGTTTTAACCAACATAGGTAGCAGACTTACATATTTTTCTGAACTCATATCCATATCAATACCTGAGCTTATTGCATTAATAGTGGCGATAGTGTCATTTTCTGCTACACCAGTTTTAACAAGATTTTTAATAGTTTCCCAATCTGTCATAGCTAGACCTTTAAATTCCATTTCATCTCTCAGTACATCCTGCATTAAAAACTGATTAGCAGTTAACGGTACACCATCATAAGCCGAATAAGCACACATTATACTTGCAACACCTGCGTCAATAGCTGCTTGAAATGGAGGTAAGTATGTTTCTCGTAATTCGCGTTCTGAAAAATCCTGAATATTGTAATCGCGACCTGCCAAGGATGCGCCGTAGCCTGCAAAATGCTTTACACAACTCAATATATTTTTACCATTCTCGTTAGATTCTTGTAGTCCTTTTACTCTAGCTTCAGCAACAAGGCTCCCTAAGTATGAATCTTCTCCAGCAGCTTCCAAAAGCCGTCCCCATCTTGGATCTCGACTAATATCTACCATTGGGGCATATGTAAGATTTATTCCCGATACTGCCGCTTCTCGCGCACCAACAGCTGCTGATTTTCGTATTGCCACTAAATCCCAACTTGCCGCCTCTGCTATTGGAATGGGTGCTATGGTTTTATAACCGTGTATCACATCTTCTTGAAAAAGTATAGGTATTCCTGATTTGGACTCATTAACTGCAATTTTTTGAAGTTTGGTGATATTTTCTACACCATTTACTTTTAATACACTTCCTACTTTACCTTCTCGTATCATTTTAAGATGCGCTTCGGTAGGTTCACCTTCTATAGGTATTAAGTTGAGCTGTCCAGCTTTTTCTTGAAGAGTTAACTTACTCAGTATTGCTTCTATTTGCTCATCAGTTTCTACAATACTTGCTTTTGGCATTCTAGTGCAGGCAGATAAAATAAATGCGGACATTACAATAATAATTTTACACTTCATTATGTTACTTAGTAATTTATTTTTAATTATTTCACACTTTATAATGATTAAGCTTATCAAATATAAGTGAATCTTTGGTAACTTGTATTAAACACAACGGTTTGTATATGATTTGTTGCGTGGTAAAGCAATGAATTTAGCAAGTACGAACCGAATAGAAAATCCGCTAGGATTTTCGTAAGTAGGATTGCACTAGCAATGAATTATATACTTTGTTACCACACGTTTTTTTAGATTATAAAAGCAACTACAATTTGCAATAAAATGGATAAAATCGCAACAACTAAAAAGAATATAAAAATGTTTTTCGAGATATTCTGTGTTTTTAAAAGTCGGAACTGGTTTAGATTGTTTAAAATCAACAATTCTTTTTCGTCCATTGCTCGTAATTCAGTTAGCTTTTTGTATTTGCTATATTTCTCAAATTCGTTTAGTTCAATGTCATTAACATTTTTAATATTTTCCATAAGGTTTATTAATTTTTGGATTTTAACTATACGTTTTATGTTTCAAGTTCCAAAAGTTAATCGCACGTAATAATTGCGTTTTGTTTTGGTCAGATTATAAACAAGATAAGTTCTTTGGTTTTTTTAGTGTTTGAAAAAAGGGTGCTGTGAACACCCTTTAGTTTACTTAAATTAGTATCAAGTAAAGTATTCCTAATTCGAGTAGGTTTACTTTTAACTCAAACTTTTTATACTTAACATAAATCATCTGATTCAGTTTAGTCGTTAGAAAGCCTCCTAACTAAATTAAGCCCTACGAATGATGTTTTTGTATTTAAGTGAGTACACCAAACGTTAACTATATTCAACTCACTATCTTATATCAAAGAACTTTTTTTAATATCAAAAAATATATTGTTACCTAGCATATTGTTTTTTTAAATGTGTGGTAACGTGTTTGTGTATGGTTCAGTTGCGGAAAAGGACGCGAGTCATTTTCCGCTAATTCTAATTTTTATTAAAAGTAAGAATTTTTCCTTGTCTTAACTAACTAGAGCAATTGGTTATACACGTCTTAAGTTTACAATTCAATAAATTAGACTAATAATCAGAAAGAACAAAAGAGAGAAATAAGGTTAGTATACACGGTGAAGCTTAGGACTTCGACAACATTGATAACCCTCTCTCTTTTCCTACTAAGATTTCGTTCAGTTCTGTGAGTATTAAAAACTCGATTTCAAGTTGTTGAAACTTCAGTAGCTCGTTCTTTCCAAATTTCAAGTTGTTATGAATAAATATAGCGAAATTTATGGAATAGACATTAGTAAGGATGTCTTTGATGTTTATGGTTCCAAAGCAGGGTTCAATCAGTTTACCAATGATGGGCAAGGGTTTAAAAGTTTTCTGAGAAGCTTACCAAAGGAAGCTTTGGTAGTAATGGAAGCTACGGGCTATTATCATTATCGTTTGGCCCAGTATTTACACATTAAAGGTGTTTCTGTGTCCGTGGTTAATCCGTTATCGGTAAAGCGTTTTATCCAGATGAAACTAGCCAAAGTAAAGACCGATAAGAGTGATGCAAAAGCTATTTGTGGTTATGGACAAATGAATGCTGTTCCATTATATAATGCCTTAACAGATATCCAGAGTGAGTGCCTACAGCTTTTTAGATTATTGGATAGTTACCTAAAACACAGAACAGCTACCAAGAACAAGTTGCAGGGCGAAGAAGTATTGGGAGTTCCGTCGAAGTTTGTTTATAGATCTTTAAAGCGCAATTTAAAGCATTTAAACAATGAGGTAGAGGCTTTAGAGTCTCGCTTAATGGAACTAGTAAAACAAGACCAACAACATCAATTAACACTATTAAAAAGTATTCCAGGTATGGGCGTAAAGACAGCATTATTTTTAATAGTAGTTACCGATGGATTCAAGAAGTTCGAGACGGCATCACAACTATGTAGTTATGTTGGTATTACGCCCACTATACGAGAATCGGGTAGCAGTGTAAAGGGGCGGAGCAGAATCAGTAAAGTAGGGAACAGGAAATTACGGAACCTGCTGTTTTTGTGTGCATTTTCAGCTTGTAAGCACAACAAGGCTTGTAAGGAGATTTATGATAGATTAGTAACCAAAGGAAAGAGTAAAAAACTAGCATTAATAGCAGTGGCGAATAAGTTGTTAAAACAAGCTTTTGCTATTGCAAAAAGTGGATTGCCTTATGATGAAAACTTTGTTTCAAAATTAGCTCAATAATGCTTGTTTTTTAACTCAGTTCTTTGTTGTGTGGCGTTTTTTATTTTCAGATTATTATCCATCCATCTTTCACAAAAGTTAGTTCAGCATTTTTAATAAAAGATTCCCAATCAGTTTTTTTATCCGCTTTGTCATTCGTTAATTCGAATAAATAGACTTGAGGATTAGCCATATTTGGTCGATATAACCAAAACCAAAATCTCTTAACCTTTGGATTGTCAGATAAAAATTCAAGTTCTTCTAAACTCCCAATTCGTAAGCTGATTCCACTTAAAATATCGGGATAGAACAAACCTTTTTCGAAAATCAGACTATAGTCAGAATTAGTGTCAAAAAGTTCTACATATTGAACTTTTCCAAATTTAATTTTATTATCAGATTTTTCTATTTCTCCGATAAATTTCGAATAATACTTTTTCTTATATTCTTTTTTGAAAAGCTCCTGTGCCCAATATTTTTCTTGTTCTCCTTGATTTTTAAAAGGTGGTTTTAATTCAGTTGTTTTTTCGGTTTCAACGTTTTCTGGTTTGCTTTGAGATTTGCAATTAATTGAGAAAGTCAGAAGTAAGATTATTACAAATAATTTCATTTTATTCAATTTAGTTTCTCAAATGTCTCTTAATATTATTAATCAAAAAAGTCAAAATGAGTGAACAGCTATTTTCGTTGAGTTACGCTGTTCTCAAATGACACACAACGGTTTTGTATAAGAATAGTTGCGTGTTTGTGTGCGAGGATTTTCCGAAGGAAAATCAGATGTAGCAAATAAGCAACTACCTTTATTTAAGCACAAAATAGCAATTATTTTTATACGTTGTTGGCAACAGGCTTTTTTATTCCGCAAACAATTCCAATAGTTGTTAATGTCATCCATAAAATCATTATTCCGAATTCTCTTAAGAATGGAATACTTTTAAGGTTTATAAAAGAAATATTCTCAATTCCTAATATCCAAATTGGGAAAGAAATACTCGATAATATAAAAGTCAAAAGAATAGTTTTCAGGTTAAGATTTATAGATTTTATTAATAAACCATTAATTCCGATAATCATAACTCCTGCTAAACCATAAATTAAACTCGGAAATAAATATTTATCAGTATCAAAACTAATTGCTATAATTATTGACAGAAAAAAGATTAATATTGATAATAAAATAATTATTAAAGTCTTCCCGATTTTTTGTTCAATCGGTTTTTCTAAATTAATTATTGGAATTCCAATAGCGAAAATTATAGGAACGAATAAGAGAAAATCAGTTTGAAACGCAAGAAACGAACCAAATATCGCTAATATAAAGTTCGTAAATATTGTTAAATATGATTTCGAAATATTCATTCAGTTTCGAGTTTTTTCAGCTTGTTGCCAACGTTTATGTATAAGGAAAGTTGCGTGTTTGTGTGCGAGGATTTTCCGAAGGAAAATCAGAAGCTAGCAAACGAGCAACTAACATTGGTTTGGCTAAAACTAGCAATTTTTTTTATACGGTGTTGCCAACCGTATTTTTATTCAGTTCTACATTTTTTTAAGTCGGTTGTATTCTCGAGTTTCTCCAAGTATTGAATAAATATTCATTAATGTATTTATCGCAGAACGATTACTCTTGTCAATTTGAATTGCTTTTTCCAAATATGGAACAACTGAACGATAAAGCCCTAATCTTTGGTCTCTCAATACATCATATCGTTTGTCATCAGCCTTTGAGCTTCCTAATGTGTTCATTTCGCTAATGATTTCTGCCTCTCCTTGTAAAATTAAAGCTGAAATATTTATATAGGCATTGATGTAATTAGGGTCAAGTTTAATAGCTTTTTCATAATAATTCTTTGCACTTAAAAAGTCGTTTGATTCTGATGAAATAACACCAAGATTATAGAACAATTCAGCATTATTTGGGTCTTTTTGGCTAGCTTTTTCTACAAGCCTCTTGAACTCAAATGTGTTTCCTAATTTATATTGTAGGTTTGCTTCGGTTAGAAGCAAGTTTACATCATTTGGATTCTCTCTTTGTGCAACTTTTAAAAAGTTCAATGCATCTTCTTTTTTGTCTTGATGAACGTAAATCAGAGCAATATTTTTATAGATTTCTTGCTGTTGATTTCTCTCCAATGAGTGAATTCCATTTTTAAGAATTAACAAATAATATTTTTGAGCGTTATCGTAATCGTTTGCATTAACATAAATAGCTGCTGCATAATATAAATATAGTTTCTCTAAACCTGCACTATATTGAAAAGCTTTTACAAAATAAGGGGCTGCCTGTGAATAATTTTTCTTTTCATATTCTTGATTACCTTTATTTAAAAAGTATTTCATTTGTTTTTCATCGTATTCATAAAGGTCAATATTTGAATTGTTAGTTATCTTTAAGTTTCCATTATTTACTTTATTTGCTTTATTCCAACCTTCACTTATAGATTTTATCCTTAAGTTTTTATTTGGGTGACTATTCGTTGAAGTAACATTGCCGTATTGTTTTATTGCACCTAAACTTTGTTCTAAACTGGCACCCATTTTGGCAAGAACAAAACCAGAAAATTCGTCCGCTTGTAATTCTGCTTGATGATTACCAATTCCCTCTGTGAGTGTATGACCATTTAAATGATGTCCAATTTCATGAGCCATTATACTGATAGCACTCCAATCAGTTCCAGTTACGCCACTAACTCTATCTAAAAACGCTTTGTCATAAATAATATATCTTTCAAAACTACCAAGCGATGATTTAACTGTCGCTGCAACAGCATTAGAAATATCAGGACATTCTTTTATGATGAAGTTTCTAAACAAACCTACATTACTTAAAATATTATCAACAACTTGTTCTGCTTTTTGGTTACTCATGTAGCTGTTAAATCCACACGCTTTTTGGATTTCAGCTTCTGTCAAATAATCTCTGTAAGCACACATTTTCAAATCTTGAGAAAAAGTGTAATTATTAATTGATGAAAAAATTAATAATGCAAGTAGAATTTTTGTTTTCATACGTGATGTTTTTATATGGTTGGCAACGTTGTTGTGTATGGTTAGTTGCGTGTTTGAGCAACTAATTTAGTAAACAAAAACGAACGCGAGAAAATTCCGAAGGAATTTTCCAAATAAGCAACGACCAAAGCAATTAATTATACACGTTGTTACCACCAGTTTTTTATTTGATTCAGCGTTCCGATGATTAGTCCAACAATTCCTCCGATATATGAGAAATTATGGATTTTCGCCACTTTATTAAATTCCGCTTTATGCTCAATTTCAAACGGGAAATTATAATTCGTAATAATTTCCGATGGATTTAATTCCGCAATTCCATATCCAGCAAATCCGAACAGAATTGTAATTCCGATTACGATTAGTATTGATTTCAGTGTTTTATTCAGCAATTTTTTTTCGTCGCTATATTTCATTCCGACAATTCCGAGAATCAGTCCAGTTAAAAGACCAAACCACCAAGTTGAGAAAAATCCAACCCAAACCAGAGCAAAAGTCCAATTTCCGCTAAATTCTCTCGAATAATCATCTAAAATTCCAAAATTGAAAAAAGTCAGTTTTGTATAAAATTCAGGTGAGATTTTTGAGGTAATAAAATCGTGCGTGATTCCATAAATCACACTTAAGATTATTGAAATTACTATGATTAATATTAAAGTTCCGGTTTTTTTCAAAATTGGTGGTAACGTTTGGATAAACACAATTGCGTTTATCTACATTATATTTATACATATAAAAGTAGTTAAAAATCTTACAAATCCAAAGGGTTTTTAATGGAATTAAAACTGGTTTTTGCCACATGGGTGTAAATTTCGGTTGTCTTTGTAGAATTGTGTCCAAGAAGCAATTGAATATATCTTAAATCAGTTCCATTTTCTAATAAATGAGTTGCAAAACTATGTCTCAATGTATGAGGCGTTACATGTTTATTAATCCCAGCTTTATGTACCGCTGTAGAAAGTATTTTAATGATACTAGTAGCACTGTACTTTTCCTTGTTTTGACCTTCAAAAAGATATTTTATGGGTTTATATTTTAAGTAGTATTCTCTTAGGTCAATTAATACAGATTCTGATAAAAGAGTATATCGATCTTTATTTCCTTTTGCATCGTTCACTTTAATTAACATTCTTTTACTATCTATATCTGTTAATTGAAGATTTATTAACTCATTGCGTCGTAACCCGGCGGAATAGAGTAATGATAAGATACATTTGTGTTTGAGGTTTGTGGTGATTTTTAAAAGTTCTTTAACCTCTCCTTTAGACAATACAACAGGAAGCTTTCTTTTCTTTCTAGGTCGCTCTATTTGGTAGAATCTGTTAGGCATGCCCAATACAATCTCATAGTAGAATTTAATACTATTAATACTTTGATTTATATAAGAGTTAGACCAATTGCTTTGTGCAATAAATTTAAGATAGTTTCTCACATCTGTTTCATCTAATTTATCAATGTCTTTATCATGATAATAATTGATGAATCTTTCAAAACAAGATATATAAGTTTTAACTGTATTATTAGCATAACCTTTCAATTCCAATTTATCTAAAAAGGAATCAGGACAGGTATTATAACCTCTGGGGTTTTGCCTTTTTCTAAACCATTCTACATTAAATTCTTCATTTAGATTCTTGGAATTTGACTTTTGAAAGAAGTAGTTTGTATTAATCCATGCGACCCCTCGGAAAAGGTTGAAAATTGCCTCTAGATTTACTTTAGAATTTACTACGCAAAACATATTAAATTCTGTGTTCCAATTAACTCCATTAATTTCTTTAATAAGACTGTTTATAACCTTATCTGATTGAAATTTTAGCCCTATGTACTTTGTATTATCAATTAAAAGATGTTTGAGTGTAATGTATCTATGCGTCTTCATTTTACTAAATTAAAAGATGTTCTTTACTTAAACAGATATTATACGTATATTATCCGTATAATATACATTAACATTGATTAATCCAAAAACATGTTTGTCCTGTGGGAAAGGATTAGAAGGGCGCTCAGATAAAAAATATTGTGATGCCTATTGTAAAAGCTCCTATCAATATCGTCAAAGCAAGTTGAATACGCCTAAATTCTATAATAAGGTTGATAATCAATTAAAACTAAATAGGAAGATATTAAAGTATTTTAACAAAGCGGGTAAGGCAACAATCAGGAGTGAAGTATTGATTGATTTGGGGTTTGATCCTAATTTTTATACTCACTATTGGAAGAACACTAAAAAAGATACTTATTTGTTTGTTTATGAGTTTGGGTTTTTAAGAAGAATGGAAAATGGAAAAGAAAAGTATATTTTAATTATTTGGCAAGATTATATGGAGAAATGATTGAAAGCAACTGATTTACAGCAAATCGTTACGGGTGTCACGAGTTTTGACCAAAATACGTTACAGAAGTAGCGCTGTTTATTCAAAATCAATGGGTAGAATTAAAATAATCAGTGGGTAAAAAAGCACTCTATTAGTTACAGAAGTAACTAGTTATAAACAAAAGCAAAAGTTCAAAATACATTTTTTTAAGTTACAATAGTAACAGGTTTTTTATTGTTATTAAGTGAGTGTATAAACAATATTTCCTGTTTCAATATCATAAAAGGGTTTTCTACCATATGCGTCATTTTGAAAATTATTTATTGGAAAATATCTAGTTCCAGTTAGAATAGCTTTCAGTTCCTTGATGTCCTTTTTAGTAGCAGGTTTGTTATCTTGAGTTGTAAAGATGTTTTTGACCACTTCAACGGTAGCTGCTCCAGCTGCCGCATTAGCCATTCCAGCTAAAGACATGCCTTCTTTTTTGATAATAGAAGGAGTTTGATTTTTTATGTCTTCTTGTAAGACAGGAGCCTTGGTACGTTGTCGTTTTAATAGCCAGTTTCTACTTCTGCAAGAATTACTACAAAATTTTTGCACACCTCTTCTTTTTGGAAGGAAATCATCACCGCATTGTAAACAAATTTCTGTTTTTTTCATTTATACGTAAATTAAACGTTTAATTTACGTATAATATCCGAAAATACAGGTTATTCTATGCCAAAAATTGTTTTTAATAGTAGTTTTTCAGCCTCCACTTCCGTCAAAAGAGGTTTTTTTGTCTTAATTATTGTTGCCTTTTGAGTGTTATTGGGGAGGTTCAAAGACATCGGTTTATCAACAACAATTGTTGCTATTGGTTTAAACCCTTTTGAAATATCGGAAAAATAAGTCTCTATCATTTTGTGAGCATTAAAACTTCCTTGAGGTATAGCCTCTTCACTTGGATAGAACTCTTTAATTATGGTCTCAAAATGTTTTTTAAAGTTAAAAAACTGCAAATGAAGTAATCCGTTGGGACAAATAACTGTTGTTACGTGTTCATCTGCATGAGCGTTCATCCAGTCAGTAATATAAAATAGAACCGATACTAACTCAAAATATTTATTTAATACATAATTAAACTCATGAGGTTTTGTGTTTCCTTTTTTTTCAAGTAGGGTGAAAATGTTCTTTTCTAACTTATTACCTTTAAGTGTAGTATCAATAGCATTTCTTTCTTTTGAATACTCAATGGGGCCTTTATGGTGATCTAAAACATAAACTTTATTTAAGTGAATGTATTTTGTTATTGCAGTCATTTCTTCAACAATATCTGGTCTGATTTCTTTTTCTGGTATAAAGAAATATAACTCCGTTATGAGGTTCGGAATTAAATTAAGATAAAATTGATATAATGAATGTTTAGTCATTTGAATCCTTTAGCATTTCTGAATAATCTGAAGGTAATTCTGCATCAATATTTCTTAGATACTTCTCTAAAGCTGTCATTGAAGAGTGTCCTGTGATTTGCATAAGTTCGCTCTTAGCTCTATAAGGTGATGATTTCTTAGCTAAAGCTCTATATAGTATTGTTATGCTGGTGTGTCTAAAACTATATAAACCATGATCTGGTCCCAATCCAAGAGGTTTTTTAACCATTTTTCTAAATCGTTTTGAAAAATAGTCTCGCTTATTGGTTTCAGTAGTATTCCAAGTTCCACCAATTTTATTAGGCGTAAACAAATAGTCTTCTTGGTTCAATTTCGATAAATCAGGCAATGCATCCCAGAGTATTTTAGGGATAATCCGTGTCTTTAAAGGGTTATTCTTTGCTTTGTATTGAAGCGTTTTATCAATTTGATTAATGTCCTTGATTTTTATTCTACAGGCCTCAATAGGTCTTAATAAACCATATAAAATAAATTTACTGAATAATAGCAAAAGCGGGTCTTGATCTTCTAAGTGCTCGAAAATTGTATTTTGCATTTCTTTAGAGAATGTTTTGTGACGTTCTGGTTTAGATTTTAATACGGTAATTTTTTTTATAAAGTTTGACTCTATAATTTCATTGTCTTCTAATACCTGTAGGATACTACTCAAATCTGCTCTATAATTATTTCTATTTCTAGGGGAAGTTTTACGTAATATATCATTCAGAAATTCTAAGACTATTTTTTTTGATAACTTATCTATAGTATTTTGCTTGGGATGATTTTCATTCAGCCAATTCAAAAACCTATTAATTTTACCTTCGTATTCTTTCTTGGTGCGCGTACTAACTATGTTTTCTTTTAATTTTAACCCAAAATCGAAAGCTTCTCTTAAAGTCATTTTGGGACTTTCATTATTAGAAGCTTTGCTGATAACTTTTATTTTAGTATCAACTTCTTTTTTTGCTGTTTGTTTTTTAGAGTGTAACTTGTTGTGAAGTTCGGTATTATCTTCAAACGGATTATACCCTTGTCGTAAAAGCTTCAATAAAATTTTTCGGTAAACCGAAAGCACCTCCATACGTTCACCTTTAGTTTTATATTTATTGGCATTACCATAAAAAGGAGTCATCCGTTTTAACTTTCCAGTGGAAGGTTCTCGGAATGAAAAGTACACATACCAACGCTTGGTCAAATCACCGTTAGCAATGTAAATTTTAGGAATAGAATAATTTTTCTTTTGAGACAAATCGTATGCACTTTCGTATTCAATACCGTATGCAAATTTAAGAATTTCTTTACTTGTAAACATAAAAAAACGGTTTAGTAAAGGCTAAACCGTTTGTTTTGTAATGATTTACATTTTGTAGCGGGAACGAGATTTGAACTCGTGACCTCCGGGTTATGAATCCGACGCTCTAACCAACTGAGCTACCCCGCCATTTTGAGGTTGCAAATATAAAAACAAAATTCATGTAGACAAGTATAAGTTCTGCAAAATATTATGAAAAATAATTGCAAATCTTATTAATTAATGTATATATTGAGCAACACAAAATTTAAAGACTTTCATGGACGATAAAACTAAATTTGAAATAGAGTTTCCTATACATGCTTCACCACAATTACTGTATCAATATATATCAACACCATCTGGCTTGTCTGAATGGTTTTCAGATAATGTCAATTCTAGAGGAGAGTTGTTCACTTTTATTTGGGACGATAGTGAAGAGCAGGCAAAATTACTAAGCAAAAAAAGTGGAGAGCGTGTAAAATTTAGATGGATGGCCGATGAAGAAGACGGTGCATCATGTTACTTTGAAATTAGAATTCAGGTTGATGAAATTACTAAGGATGTTTCTTTAATGGTTACAGATTTTGCTGAAGAAGATGAAGTAGATGAAGCCAAAATGCTTTGGGATAATCAAATTTCTGATTTAAAACAAGTATTAGGGTCAGCATAAAACATCAATAAATCTTATATTTGTCCGCACTTTAATCAATAAAAGTAGCGGACTTTTTTTATGATAAATTTTAACGGAACAATTCTTGACGATAGTACTCATATTTCAATAAACAATCGTGGGTATGCCTATGGAGATGCACTTTTCGAAACCATAAAAGTAGCCAATGGGAAATTATTATTTTGGGAGGATCACTACTTTAGATTAATGGCATCAATGCGAATTATGCGCATGGAGATTCCAATGAGCTTTACCATGGAGTTTCTTGAGAATCAAATAAAAGATACTTTGGAGGCCAATCATCTTGAAAATGCTCATGCAAGAGTTAAACTTATCGTGCATAGAAACGAAGGGGGTTTGTATCTACCTCAGCAAAATGCCATTGGCTACAATATAAGTGTAAAACCATTGGAGAGTGATCTGTATATTCTAAACGAGCACAAATATGAAGTAGATTTATTCAAAGATTATTTTATTGCGCCAACGTTGCTCTCGACTTTAAAAACAAATAATAAAGCGATAAATGTAGTAGGGAGTATTTTTGCTAATGAAAACGATTTAGATAATTGTTTGTTATTAAATACAGATAAAAATATAGTTGAAGCTTTAAATGGTAATTTGTTTTTAGTCAAAGATAATGTTATTAAAACACCTCCGCTGTCAGATGGTTGTTTGAAGGGTGTATTGAGGACTCAGATTTTAAAATTTATGACAAAAATGGAAGATTTTGAGTTATTGGAATCATCAATATCTCCTTTTGAACTTCAAAAAGCAGATGAACTTTTTATAACGAACGTGATAACTGGTATTCAGCCGATTTCAAAATATAGAAAAAAGGCGTTTAAAAATGAAGTTGCAAATACGCTACTTGTTAAACTAAATACAGCAGTACGCGTATCTTAATTGTAGTTTGGGTTTTCTGGAGCGTTAGACCATATACTATACTCGCCGCCTAGTTCTAGCATTTTTTCTTTCCAGAAAGATTGGTAATCTTTTTCTATGATATTCTTTTTGTAGATGTTTTCAGAAACTAACCAAGAATTTGCTTTAAGCTCATCTTCTAGTTGATTAGAATCCCAGCCAGAATATCCTAAGAAGAAGCGAATATCATTCTCATTAATGGTATTGTCAGTAATTAATTCAGCTACTTTTTTAAAATCTCCACCCCAAAAAATACCTAATGAAATTTCAATGCTATTAGGGATAAGGTCAGGAACTTTATGAATAAAGTAGAGGTTGTCTTGTTCCACGGGACCTCCATTATATACCTTAAAAGCGGCTCCAACCTCTGGAATCAAATCTTTAATTGTGTATTCCAAGGGTTTATTTAGAATGAAACCGATAGAACCATCTTCAGTATGGTCTGCTAATAAAACAATGGAGCGGTTAAAAGAAACATCTCCAATTATGGCTGGTTCTGCAATTAACAAATCACCTTTTTTCGGGGTAGTGCTCGTCATGTTTTTTAAAGAATTAGTAACTAAATCTAAGATTATTTTATTAGAAAAACAACTTTTGATATAGGGATAAAAAAAATGCCTTCCATTGCGGAAGGCATTTTTCTATGTTTTCTGAAACTAATGATTAGTTTACAGCACTTGATAAATCAGATCCAGCTTTAAACTTAACAACGTTTTTAGCTTTGATTTTAATAGTCGCTCCAGTTTGTGGGTTTCTTCCTTCTCTTGCAGATCTTTTAGAAACTGACCAAGAACCAAAACCAACTAAAGAAACTCTGTTTCCTTTTTGTAAAGCACCTTCTATTTCAATAAGTGCACACTCTAAAGCTTTCTTAGCAGCTGCTTTAGTGATTCCTGCGTGTTCTGCCATTGCATCGATTAAATCTGTTTTGTTCATAATGTAATTTTTAATAATTAATAAATTGGTTAAACTTTTTTGTTAAATCCTCTACAAATTTATACGGATTATGCTTTCGTGCAAGTAATAGCAAGGGAAATACAGGGTTTTGTTGATAACTTATATCATTTGTTAATAAAGGAACTGCATTTTATCGAAGTTTTAACAAAATGAGTAATACTAAGGGCTTAGCGCATTTTAGCATCCTTTTCAAATTTATATCCGTTTAGGAGGGATTTTGTATCCATTAATTTCTTTCCTGGAAGTTTAAGTTTTATAATTTTAATATAGCCTTCATTTACAGAAACCTTTAATGTTTTTTTTGTGCAAACTATCAAACCAATATCATTATCATGGTCTTCAATTTCTTTTTCAACCTCATAAATTTTAATATCTAAAATCTCATCTCCATTTACTAATTCACACCAAGCGGCAGGATAGGGGCTTAACCCTCTTATTTTATTATGAATTTTAGTTATGCTATTGTTCCAATCTATCTTACAATTGTCTTTATTAAGCTTATAGGCTGTTTTAATGTCGCTATTTTCAATTTGAGGCGTTGTGGTAACTTTTTCGTTTTTAATAGCTTCTACCGTCTTTAAAACCAAAGCACTGCCAATATCCATTAGTTTATCATGAAGGCTTCCTGCGTTTTCATCAGGTTCAATATCTATTTCTGTTTGAAATATCATTTCGCCAGTATCAATTTTTTCATCAATAAAAAATGTAGAAACGCCAGTTTTGGTTTCACCATTAATAATCGACCAATTTATAGGTGCTGCACCTCGATAATTTGGTAGAAGCGATGCATGTAAATTAAATGTACCATATTCTGGCATTTGCCATACTACTTTAGGTAGCATTCTAAAAGCGACAACCACTTGCAAATTTGCCTTGAGGGCTTTTAGTTCACTAATAAAATCATCATTTTTAAGATTTGTGGGTTGTAAAATAGTTAAGCCTTTCTCTTTTGCATATTTTTTTACGGCACTTTCATTAAGTTTTCGTCCTCGGCCAGCAGGTTTATCGGGCGCTGTTATAACACCTGCAATAGTATAGTTGTTCTCAACCAATGCTTTTAAGGAAGCGACAGCAAAGTCCGGTGTTCCCATAAAAATGATTTTTAAATCCTTCATAAATGACTTAACTTATATTTATTCGTTTTTGTAATTGTAATAATTTGATGTTCTAAGAGCTGCTTTAAAATACGTTTTGTTTCGATGTCTTCATAAGATAGTAGGTTGGTGATTTCTCTAGAAGACTTCTCACCACTTTCTAATAGCTCAATAATCTCATGCTGCAGATTTTTCGGTTTGGTTTGTTTTGATTTAGGTTCTTTTTTTATACATACTGAACACATACCGCACGGTTCGGGGCGTGGTTCTCCAAAATAATACAACAATTGCATGCTTTTGCATACATCGTCATTATTGATATAATCTATTACAGCTTTAACTTGTGTTTCTTTAAGAGCGTTTTGTTGTTTGATAATTGGCGCAATTCTATTTATAGTTTTGTCATCTTCCCTTGGCTCTATAAATGTAATTTGAGCATCAGTTTTTGAATGATTTAGCGTCAATATATTATCGGTTTCTAACTGCTTTAATTTTTGAATTAATTCGTGTTCAGATATGGATGATTTGTCTGCAATTTTAGCAGTATTGATATCTACTTCATGATCAAAAATACCGCCGTATGATCTAAGAATTGATTTAACTACAACCTCAAATCCTGGATGTTTATCTAAATAATTAAATATTGAAGTATTTGTTGATATAAATTTGACTAAAACCTTGTTTTTAAATTTTTTAGACATTGAAATTATACTGTTTCTATCTAAAACTAATAGGGCATTGTAGCATACTATAGTATTAAAGTTATAGGTTTTACAGAAATGACTAAAATCGAAATCAAAAGTTAAGTACATGCCTTCACCATAAGATATTTGAAAATAGCTGCATAGCTTTCTGTAAATCTGTTTTATAATCTCTACCGACGGAAGCACTTTTAAAAACTGATTCTTTACCAGTACTTCATCATTTTTATTTTTCAAAATGATAGCGAAAGCATTATCGGCACTCCTTCCAGCTCTTCCAGCTTCTTGAAAATAACTTTCTATACTTTCAGGTAAATTTAAATGAATAACCGTTTTTACATCAGGTTTATCAATACCCATACCAAATGCATTTGTGGCAACCATAACTTGATTTTGGTTGTTCATCCAGCTATCCATGTTGTTTTCTTTTTCAGTGTTATTTAAGCCGCCATGATAGTGGGTAGATGTAATATTTTTTGAATTTAAAAGCGTACTCACTTCAATCGTGGCTTTTCTGTTTCTAACGTAAACAATAGAAGAACCATCGTATTTTTTTAATATGGTTTCAAGACGATAGTATTTGTCTTCCTCATGCAGCACCATGTATCCTAAATTATCTCTAAAAAATGATTGTTTGAAGATTTTTGGTTTAATAAAATCTAGCTGCTCAACAATATCTTCAACGATTTTAGGTTTAGCTGTTGCGGTTAAAGCTATTATGTTAACTAAAGGTTTTAACTGCCTCATTTTTATGATATTGCTATATGAAGGCCTGAAGTCGTTTCCCCATTGGGAAATACAATGTGCTTCATCAACTGCAATAAGATTCACCTTCATTTGTCTAATACGATCTTGCACTAATTCTTGTTGTAAACGCTCTGGCGATAAGTATAAAAATTTGTAGTTACCGTAGATGCAGTTATCCAAAAGCGCATCCAATTCAGTTTTAGAAATACCGCTTGTTATTGCTAAAGCCTTTATGCCTTTATTGTTCAAATTCTGCACCTGATCTTTCATCAACGCTATCAAAGGTGAAACTACAATACAAATACCATCTTTAATGAGTGCAGGTATTTGAAAACAAATTGATTTTCCACCGCCTGTTGGCATTAATGCAAATACATCCTCACCTTCTAATACAGCATTGATTATGGCTTCTTGATTGCCCCTAAAAGCAGTGAATTTCCAATAACGCTCCAGTATGTTTATAGGGTGAGAGTTCACTATAAATTCAATGTATTTAAAATAAAATCTGTTCGCTCCTCAACACTGCCAAATGGCACGTCAATAGGTGTATATTCAAAACTTTGATAGGTTTCTAAAAGATAATCGTGGATTTTTTCAGCTTGAGAAAAACTTTCGTAACGCTCATTATCACTTTTATATATTGCCTTCCATGGCTTCAATATAAATACTTCATTATAAACAAGGTTTTTGGAAGTTGTAATAAAATCATCAGGATAGCTATCGCCAATATAATCCATGTAGGCCAAAACATCAGGAATGCCTCTGTCAAAAAAAACAATTTCTCTATCTAATGCTTCCGAGGTTTTAAATTGATTGATGCGTCCCTTCAAAAGTAATTCACTAAATAACAAGGGGTTGGTTAAAAAAAGCTGGTCTATTCCTTCTTTTTGAGCTTGCAAGGTAACTTGTCTAGAAATTTCTTCTAAACAGTAGTACTTTCTTCTTAAAAGTTCAGTAATAATGGTAGATTTTCCAGTTCCAGGACCACCTGTAATAACAATTTTTTTCTGGTTCAATATGAATTAATTTTGAATGTAAAATTCGGAATTTAATTGCTTTAAAAAAAATGGAAGCAAAAGCTTATATTTGCAGCTCAAAAAAAGGATATGAGCGATACTCCAAATCAAGAAGAGTTCTACCAAAAACTTAAGAAACAATTATCGGATACTGCACTGTGGCCCACTGAGTATTTATACAAATTTATTGTAAAAACTAATGCTTCTGAAATTAAAAAGGTGGCAGGACTTTTCAATAATATTGGGGCTGTAATAACTACCACAGAATCTAAAAACGGTAAATATACGAGCCTTTCTATTAATGTAAGGATGAAAAATCCTGACGCAGTAATAGCCAAATATAAAGAAGTTGCTGAAAAGATAGATGGCGTTATCAGCCTTTAGTTTTTTTTTGTATTTTGCGGACTACTTCATAGAATTTTAATACTACACTTTTATTTTGATTGATAATTTAGAATACAATACAGAACGGGAACATTTAATCATTCCGGAATATGGTCGTCATCTTCAAAAAATGATTAACCATGCTAAAACTAGAGAAACGAAGGAAGAACGTGAGAAATTAGCAAAGGCCATCATTTCTGTGATGGGTAATTTGCAACCACATTTACGTGATGTTCCAGATTTTCAGCATAAGTTATGGGATCAGTTATTTATCATGTCTAATTTTGAATTAGATGTAGATTCCCCATATCCAAAGCCTTCCAAAGAGGTGCTTTCTGAACGTCCAGATCCTTTAAAGTATCCACAAAACCATCCTAAATATCGTTTTTATGGAAACAATATTAAAACGATGATTGATGTTGCTAACACTTGGGAAGAAGGTGAGTTAAAAGAAGCATTACTATATACTATTGCTAACCACATGAAAAAGTGTTTCTTAAATTGGAATAAGGACACCGTTGAGGATGCTGTGATTTTTGACCACTTGTATGAGCTTTCAAACGGAAAAATTGATTTGAGAAATTCTGATGAAGATTTATCAGATTCTAGCAGTTTAATGCGTTCTAAAAGTAAGTACAGTAATAGCAACAAAAAGAAAAAAGGGTCTAACCGTTCTAGAAAACGCCACTAAACGTATCCATGGGAACATTTAAAATTGAAGGAGGCCATAAGCTAAAAGGAAGCATACAGCCTCAAGGAGCAAAGAATGAAGCATTGCAAATTCTTTGTGCGGTTTTACTAACTCCGGAGAAAGTTACCATTAATAATATTCCTGATATCATTGATGTAAATAAGCTGATTAGTTTATTAAAAAAGCTTGGAGTGAAGGTTGAAAAACTATCAAAAGGAACTTATACATTTCAAGCAGATAATTTAGATTTAGATTACTTAGAATCTGATCAGTTTAAAATTGACGGTCGCGGATTAAGAGGTTCTATAATGATTGTGGGACCATTATTAGCGCGTTTCGGTAGAGGTTATATTCCAAAACCAGGAGGCGATAAAATTGGGCGTCGCCGTTTAGATACACATTTTGAAGGCTTAATAAGGTTAGGTGCTAAGTTTGGTTATAGCAAAGAAGAACAGTTCTATGGTGTTGAAGCCAAAAGGCTAAAAGGTGCTTACATGCTACTTGAAGAGGCATCGGTAACGGGTACTGCAAATATTGTAATGGCAGCGGTTTTAGCTGAAGGACAAACTACAATTTACAATGCGGCCTGCGAACCTTATTTACAGCAATTATGTAAGATGCTGAATAGAATGGGTGCTAAAATTAGCGGTGTTGGTTCAAATATGTTAATTATTAATGGTGTTGATAATTTGGGTGGAACGGACCATACCATGCTTCCTGATATGATTGAAATTGGCAGTTGGATTGGGCTTGCAGCTATGACTAAGAGTGAACTTACCATTAAAAACGTAAGTTGGAATGATTTAGGTGTGATTCCAAACGTATTCCGAAAATTAGGAATTACTGTTGAAAAACAAGGTGATGATATCCATATTCCCGCGCATACCGACGGCTATGAGATTCAAAGTTTTATAGATGGTTCTATTTTAACAATATCTGACGCACCATGGCCGGGGTTTACTCCAGATTTATTAAGTATAATTTTAGTGGTTGCTACTCAAGCTAGAGGTAGTGTTTTGATTCATCAAAAAATGTTTGAAAGCCGTTTATTCTTCGTGGATAAGCTTATTGATATGGGCGCAAAAATCATCCTTTGTGACCCGCATAGAGCTACAGTAATCGGTCATGATTTTAAATCGACATTAAAAGCAACAACCATGACGTCACCTGATATTAGAGCTGGGGTTTCTTTATTAATTGCAGCATTATCTGCAAAAGGGACTTCAACCATTCAAAATATAGAGCAGATTGATCGTGGTTATGAGAATATTGATGAACGCTTGCAAGCAATTGGTGCTAGAATAGAGCGTGTTTAAATAAATATCTACATGTCCTTATTTCCATTACTTATTTATAACTTTTATAATTGGGGATAGAAACTAAAAAGGGACGAATTGTACTCATTGATGCTCTGCGAGGTCTTGCCATAGCTGGCATACTTATAATTCATCATATAGAACACTTCGATTTTTACAAAAAGCCTGATTATAAATTAGATTGGTTAGTTAAAACAGATCAATGGGTTTGGGATAAAGTATTTATGCTAGTTTCTGGAAAGGCTTTTGCGCTTTTTTCTTTGTTATTTGGAATTAGCTTTTGGATAATTCATGAAAATAGAAAAGCAAAAGGAGAATCTTACCTTCTAAGGCATTTTTGGCGAATGTTTTTACTGCTACTCATTGGTGCAATTCATATTGTTTTCTTTCGAGGAGATATACTAGCAATGTATGCCATAATAGGTTTACCCTTAGTGATTACACCATATTTAAATAAGAGAGTTTTATTAATACTTTCAGCTATACTACTGCTAAACCCAATAGGGCTATATAGCATTATCACTTATGTTTTAGGTACGCCTTTTGATTTTAGGTTGCCGTACCCTCAGGTAGATATTAATAAATTTCTATCTGAAGGAAGTTTTATTGATATGTTGCAAGTAAACTTTACTTCCGGCTACCAAAGTACGTTGGTTTGGAGTTGGAATGTTGGTCGATTTTTTACAATACCAGGACTATTCTTCTTAGGGACTTACTTTGGAAAAACTAAAGCCTTAACGCACAAGTCTCTTAAATTTTGGTATAAAGTGATAACCATAAGTTTGATAGGGTGGTTGTTTTTCAATTTAATTGAATTTGTATGGATTCAACAAATTGAAAATGCCAGTGATAAGAGACTTATAGGTGCTGCCATTGCTGTATATTCAAAACTCTGTATTATGTTCGGTACATTATCTTTGATAGTGATTTTTTGGAGGCATAACAACGGAAAACTTTGGATTGCTCGTTTTGCGAATTTTGGAAGAATGGGTTTAACAAACTACGTATTAATGTCTATAATAGGCGCATCATTATATTACGGTTGGGGATTAGGTTTATATAAATACCTTGGTTCGCTTGCTACTTTAGGCGTCGCTATTGTTGTACTTGTACTTCAAATGAAATTTTCAACTTGGTGGTTGCAAAAATATGGACAAGGTCCTTTAGAAAGACTCTGGCGTAAATTAACTTGGTTACAGTTTTAAGTAGCTAATTGACCAATACTATATTTTTCTGTTTTTTATTCTTGCGTTTTCCGACAAACAACTCTAAGGTAGTGCTAATGGTTAGACGGCCTGCAGTGGTTGCCACCCATTCTCCTGTATCGAATTTGTTATTTTCCTTTCCACTGTCATAAACTTCTTTTGTTAAACCAGCTATAGTTGATGCTCCTAAACTGTACCAAAATGCTTTCTTTTTGTTTTTGGTAACAGAATATACTACTGCATAAGTACTACCAGAAATAACCGCTCCTGCTCCAAAGTGCAATTTGTCATCTGCTGAGATAGTTTGAGAAAAACAAGTAGTTCCTATTAAACAAAGAGCTATTAATGTCAAAAGCATTTTCATAAAGGCACTATTAAAATTTAAAATAATATAGTTCAAAGTAAAATTAGAGTGCATTTTATTGGACAAAACGTAGTTTTTTTTGGACTAATCACTATAAATTTTTGTTTACCTTTATTGAAAATAAGAATAAAGTATTTTTTTAACATGCAAAAACTAGGGGTTTTAGTTATATTATTAGCCTTTTTACTAGGTGTATCTTGCGGAAAGAAAAAAGATAATCAAACTGAGGTTACAGAAACGAAAACTTTAGACCCCAAATTAGAATTGATTTGGGAAACAGATTCGTTGCTCACTACGTGTGAAGCTGTTTTATTTGATGAACCCTCACAAACCATTTATGTTGCTAATGTTAATAATTCACCTTGGGATAAAGACGAGAACGGGTTTATATCTACAATCAATACAAGAGGAGAAATTACTAATTTAAAATGGGCTGAAGGTTTAAGTGGACCAAAAGGCATGGGTATTTTAAATGGAAAGCTTTATGTTAACGATATTGATAGGGTGGTTGAAATTGATATTACTACTAAGAATGTATCAAATAGGTATTCAGTTGGTGGCATACCGCAATTAAATGATATAACAGTTTCAGATAGTGCTGTTTATGTATCTGGTTCTAATTCTGATGCTATTTATAAGATTGCGAACAATGTAATTACAGAAGTAGCTAAAGATAGTTTGGGCAGATTGAATGGATTATCATATCAAAAAGAAGGGATTTATTATGCAACAGCCGGTTCTCATAATTTTGGAATCTTTAACGAAACTGATAATACTTTTAAAACTTTAGCAGATAATATTGGTATTGGTGATGGTATTATAAGATTAGAAAATGGAGATTTTATTGTTTCTAGTTGGCAAGGAGAAATATTTTATATCAACAGTAAAGACTGGAGTAAAACACAACTTTTAGACACCAGAGCACAGAAAATAAATGCTGCCGATATTGATTATATTTCAGCTACTCAAACCTTATTAGTGCCAACATTTTTTCATAATCGTGTAATGGCCTATAAGGTAAAGTTCGAGTAGCTCAATAGAATTACTTAATAGGGATATAAAACTCGGTTTTTAACTTTTCTTCAGCAACACGCTCTGGGTGACTTATATAGCGCTCTCTAACAGGTTCATCACGCAATTCGTGTTCACTATTTAAAAGCCAATCGTTGAAGATGTAATCATAAACTTCTGCAAAATATTTATAAGACCCTTGATATAAGAATACGGCAAATTTGCCTCCTTTTAGGGTCTTAACACCAATCTCGCCAGTAGGTTTTGCATCTTTATGTATAATCAAGCAGGCATCATATCTAATTTTATCCTCGTCGGTAACCTTTGGGTCGTCGTGGGGCAAACCAAACATTTGAATGCCTTTAGTAAATAATTTTTGTGCTTTAACCTGTCCCCAAAGCTTTTCCCAAGCACCTGCATAATCTAGTGTTTGGTAAGCTCCATGCAGACGTAAATATAAGCATGCATTGTCCTCAATGTTTTGAACTTTTGGCTTTTTAATGTTGAGCGTTGTTTTCATAAGTTTCGTTTTTTTGAATGTGAATGCTTTATCTTTTCTATAATGATTTGGTGTAATTCCAAAATGAGATTTAAATGCTTTTGTTAGGGATGAAGGTGTTTCAAAACCTACTTTATAAGCGATTTCTTCAATATTTAATTTTGAATAGCGTAGCATTTTGGCAGCGGTTTCCAATCGTGTTCTCGAAATATATTTCCCGATGGGTTCCCCTAACAATGCTCTGCTAATCCGATGAAAGTGAAAGGATGAAAAACATGACAATTCTGCCAAAGTTTTAATTTCAATCTTAGTATCAAGATGATTGTTGATGTATTCGATAATTAAGTTTAATCGTTCTTGATAAAATGTTTTATTGTTTTGTTTCACTTTTTATTTCATTTTGATATTACAAATTTAGTGGAGTTTTAAATGAATTGCTTTTCCATTCTTGCTCAATAGCTAAAAAGGTGAAGTGTTTTAAAGAGTTTTTTTAAACAATTAAATAATAGTTGTTGACGTTTTATAAGAAAACTAACCATTATGAAAACCATCAAAATTCTATCTGTTCTTTGCTGTATAATAGTTTCTAGTGTTTCTTTTACTCAAGAAAATGTAAATATTTCACTCAGTATTGATTCTAAAGTATTTAACAAGGAACGAAAAGTTAAGGTTTACTTGCCTCCAGTATATAAAAGAGACTCTATTTCTAAATTCCCAGTAGTTTATGTGCTGGATGCACAGAGCGAAGTGTTTTGGGGAGCAGTTAAAGGAAATGGGGGCTACATGGTGAATAATTATTCTGTAATGCCCATGATTTTTGTTGGAATAGTTTCCGATAGTAGAGGACCAGAATTCAACCCTGAAAATTCAGAATTACATAAGCATCTTAGAGAAGAGGTCTTTCCGTTAATAGAAGATGCTTACCGTACCGATGGTTTTAGAGCTATTTTGGGGCATTCTTGGGGTGGTGCGTTTGTAGGAAATACACTTTTTAGTGAAAACAGAGATATGTTTGATGCTTATATAGGTATTAGCCCGTCGTTTGGTGATACAGACGATAATGTTATTGTAAAAAACGCAGATACACTTCTTCAAAAAAACACCAAATTTGGGAAGTATTTATATTTCTCACATGGTGATGTGGGTAGGCGAGAAGTTGAATTTGAGCAGAATGTAAATAATATTGATGCATTAATTAAAAAGTACCCAAACAATACCTTATCGTGGCAACATAGAAAAATCAATGGTGTTGGACATTGGCAAATAGTAGGGCCTTCAATTTGTGATGGACTGTTAAGTATGAGTAGAAACTACTTTGCAGACCAAAAAGTGATTCAAGATTTTGCAAAAAGCTCCAATGGCGATTTAAAATATAAAATGAATAATTTTTATAAAACGAGGAAAGAGGTTTTTGGATATACACACGAAGCCAGCGCGGGATACTTAAATTTTGTAGCTAATGATTTTAGAGATTTAGACGATTATGAAACTGCTTTAGAAATCTATAAAATAGCATTAGATAAAATGCCTAATAGTGTGAGAATACATGTAAATATGAGTGATCTTTATGATAAAATGGGAGATAAAACGGTTGCAAAAAATTACTTTTTAAAAACCCAAAAATTATTAGAAGAACAAAAAGAAGAAGTTAGCGAAAACTATTATAAAGATATTTCAGAATGGATAAAAGAAAAGCTGGAGAGTTATAATTAAAAACCCTTAAATATTGAAGATTTTATGGTTTTCCACTCATCATTTAATATTCCGTAGCAGCAGGTATTTCGTTTAAATCCGTCAGTTAGAATGACATTTTTTCTCAAGAGTCCCTCGAAAGTTCCTCCAATTTTTTCAACCGCCTTTCTAGAAGCGATATTACGTTCATCTACTCGAAATTCAACTTTTTCAAATGCCAAAGTTTCAAAGGCATGTTGTAGCATTAAAAACTTCATGTTCATATTTAAACCTGTACCCTGAAATTGTCTTCCTATCCAAGTGGCACCGATTTCTAAAACACTATGCTGCCAACTCATATTCATATATCGTGATGTTCCGGCATATGCATTTGCGCTTTTATCAAAAACAATAAAAGGTATGGCGGTGTTGTTTTTCTGCCAATCTAAAGCTGTTTCTACATAAGCTTTTAAATCATCTTGAGTATCCACTTTACTTGGAGAATATTGTACCAATTTTGATTCTTTTCCAATGTCAATTAGATGATGATAATTGTCTAGAGTTAAAGGCGACAATTTTACTCTGTTATTTTCTAAGGTTGTTGGCATTTCGTATTTTTACAAAGCTAAAAATAGAAAAGATTTCGATGCAAATTTCAAAAGAAGAAATATTAAAACGTGCTAATGCCATTACAAAAAACACCTTGATGGAAACATTGGAGATTGAAATGATAGATTTTGGTGAAGATTTTGTTGTTGGTAGAATGCCCGTTAGTAATAGGGTATACCAACCAGATGGTGTTTTGCATGGTGGGGCTACGGTTGCTTTGGCAGAAACTACGGGTAGTTTTGCTGCTGAGATACTCTTTGATCAAAAAGATGTTTTTGTTCGTGGTATTGAAATAAGTGCTAACCATGTAAAAAGTGTAAAGGATGGTTATGTTTATGCAAAAGCCAAATTTATTCATAAGGGTAGAACAACACAATTGTTTGAAATTAAAGTTACTGATGAGGAAAACAATCTTATTTCTCATTGCAAACTAACCACTATTTCTTTACCCCGAAAAAAATAAGACTTTGCAAAACCTTTTTGATCGATTAGAAGAGCAGTATTCTAAGAATTTACCTTTTGTAGTATATAGAAAGCCAAATACGTCTGAAATAAAAGCAATACTTCAGAATAATGACGAGCTTTACATTGCTGATGCTTTTGAAGAAACAGGATTTGTGTTTTCTCCATTTGATGACAAATCAGATACTGTATTATTACCTCTAGAATCGTCTGAATTGCTTTTTGCAGACTATACTGAAATGAATTTTAGCGACACATTAAATGCTGCTAAATCAATTGTTTCAGATAGTGAAAAAAGCTTTCACATAGATTTAGTGGAAAGAGGCGTGGCCATTATTAAAAAAGGAGTTTTACAAAAGGTAGTTTTGTCCCGCAAAGAGGAAATAGCACTTCAAAACACCGATATATTTTCAATATTTAAAAATCTCGTAGCTTCTTACAAATCAGCGTTTGCGTATTGCTGGTATCATCCTAAAAAGGGATTATGGTTAGGAGCAACCCCGGAAACATTACTAAAAATTGAAGGACACCATTTTTCTATTATGGCTTTGGCTGGTACTCAAGATTATAAAGGCACATATGATGTAAAGTGGCAAGACAAAGAATTACAAGAGCAACAATTTGTAACTGATTTTATTCTGAATAGCATTACTTCTACTGTTGAAAATATAAAAGTATCTGAAGTAGAAACTGTAAAAGCAGGTAATCTTTTGCATTTGAGAACATTAATAAAAGGAAATTTAAGTTTACAAGATGTGAATTTGAAACAATTACTCAATGATTTACACCCAACGCCAGCTGTTTGCGGGCTACCTAAAGAAAAGGCTAAAACTTTTATTCTTGAAAACGAGAATTATGAGCGAGAGTTTTACACAGGTTTCTTAGGCGAATTAAATTTTGAGGTTACTGCAAAACCTAGGACAGGACGACGAAATATTGAAAATAGAGCATACACGATAAGTAAAAAAAGTACACAGCTTTATGTAAATCTGCGTTGCATGCAAATAAAAAATAACAAAGCACTTATTTATGTTGGAGGCGGTATAACGGCAACATCAAACCCAGAAAGTGAGTGGGCAGAAACAGCTTCTAAATCTAAGGTCGTTAAAAAGGTGTTATAGCTAAATACATTTGTTTAGCATTTCGTTATTTTTGCAATAAGATTTATGCTAAATGATATATCCTAAAATTCCGCTTGCACAAACCGTAATTCAATTGTGCAAAGCGAAACACATAAAACACATTATTATCTCTCCTGGTAGCCGAAGTGCACCTTTAACTATAGGTTTTACAAACGATAACTTTTTCAACTGTTATAGTATTGTCGATGAACGGTGTGCTGCTTTTTTTGCTATGGGTATTGCACAACAACTTAAAGAACCTACTGCGTTGGTGTGTACCTCTGGAAGTGCCTTGTTAAACTATTATCCTGCTGTTGCAGAAGCATTTTACAGTGATATTCCTTTGGTAGTTTTATCAGCAGACAGACCAAAACACTTAATAGGAATAGGCGATGGGCAAACCATCAACCAGAAGAATGTTTACGACAATCATATTTTATATTCAGCAAATTTAAAGTTGGATTTAAAAGATGAAAAAAACGTTCCAAGTAATGATGAACTGCCTATTATGAAAAGCTTGGAAAATAAGTTAGAACGTTTTTTGGGGTTACAAAAAGACATTCAGGAGTATAACGAACAGGAAATAAATAATGCACTTAACCTTGCAAAACTAAAAAATGGTCCAGTTCATATAAATATACCTTTTGATGAGCCGCTTTATGAAACTGTTTCAGAATTATCAGTAAGTCCCGAGGATATTGTGCTTAAGCGAAACAAAAATGATATTGAACATCAAGAGTTAAAAGACTGTATTGAGGATTGGAATTCGGCATCAAGAAAGATGATTTTGGTAGGTGCTAATCACCCAAATGACATTAATAACAAATGGCTTGAGGAACTTGCAAAAGATGATAGCGTTATTGTATTTACAGAAACAACTTCAAATTTGCATCATAAAAGCTTTTTCCCAAGTATAGACCAAATTATAGCACCGTTATCAGAGGAAGAACAAAAAGCATTACAACCTGATATCTTGCTAACTTTTGGAGGTTTAATAGTTTCAAAAAAGATTAAGGCGTTATTAAGAAAATTCAAACCAAAAGAGCATTGGCATATAGATGAAAAGAAAGCTAATGATACGTTTTTCTGTTTAACAAAGCATATAGAATTGTCTCCCCAAGCATTTTTTGAGACTTTTTTACCAAACCTTACGCATTACAAAAAAAGTGATTATAAAGATTTTTGGGCTAACATTAAAAAGGAGCGTTTAAAAAAGCATGAACAGTATCTCGCAGAAATACCATTTTGCGATTTCAAAGCTTTTGATACCATTTTAGAACAGATACCAAACAACACTATATTACAAGTGGGTAATAGTTCAGCAATTCGATATACCCAATTATTTAGTATTAATAAAACTCTAGAAGTGTTTTGTAACCGTGGCACTAGTGGTATTGATGGCAGTACTTCTACTGCAATTGGTTGTGCTGTGGCCCATAAAAAGGCAACTACATTTATTACTGGAGATTTAAGTTTTTTCTACGACAGTAATGCACTTTGGAATAGTTATATTCCTAAAACCTTTAGAATTATAGTTATTAATAATGAAGGTGGAGGTATTTTTAGAATTTTACCTGGGCACAAAAACACTGATAATTTTGACACTTATTTTGAAACGCGACATCATTTGAATGCAGAACATTTGTGTAAGATGTTCAATTTTGAATACGCTTCAGTTTCTGATAATGAAACATTGAAAAGTGAGTTAAAACGTTTTTATAAAACTTCTGATACCCCTAAAATTTTGGAAGTTTTTACGCCGCAAAACTTAAATGATGAAGTGCTTTTAGAATATTTTAACTTTATTAAGTAGTTGAAAGTGACTTAACATAAGTTAATGTGTCTAAAAATTGAGTATATTTAAGAACTATAATATTAATCTAAAAAAACACTTTTTATCATGAGTAAACGTGACGAACTTATTGCAAAGTATGCTGCAGATTTAAAAGACAAATGTGGCGTGAATGCCGATATGGATTTGTTAACTAAAGTAACAATTGGTTGTGGACCATCTATTTATAATGCTGATGCATCTACGGTTTCAGGATCTGATGAATCTGAGTTAGCTACAGTTAAAAACAACTTCTTAATTAAAAAATTAGGATTAAGTGATGGACCAAAATTAGATGAAGCGATTGCTTCTGTAATGGACACATATGGTAAGTCTAACCGTAATAAATATAGAGCAGTAGTTTACTATTTGTTAACTAAGCACTTTGGCAAGGAGTCTGTTTATTAGTAGAAAGACACTATAAAAATTTAAAGCGTTGCTATTGCAACGCTTTTTTTTTGCTCTATCTTTTGCAGAAATGCTTAGTTGTTTGCGAACTTATTACTAATGTTAGCAGATAGTTGCGCAAGGGATTGAACGGCATGTTTAAAATCCCCGACGAAGGAGGGATTGAGTAGTGAAAGCCCGACCCTTTGGGTTGCGCCATAACAATAAAGTGTTACCTTTGCGCTCTATGAAATTAGGAGAAATAAATACTTTAGAAATACTTCGAGAAACAGATCACGGTGTATATTTAATTGACGCTGAAGACGAAGAAGTATTGCTGCCCAATAGGTATGTGCCTTCCGAATTTAAAATTTGGGATAAGATTGATGTTTTTGTTTATCTGGATAATGAAGAGCGCCTAGTAGCTACAACCGATATGCCTTTTATTAAAAAAGGTGAATTTGCTTTATTGCGCTGCAATCAAGTAACAGATTTTGGAGCATTTTTGGATTGGGGATTGGTTAAGGAATTGTTTTGTCCGTTTAAGGAACAAGCATTTAAAATGAAACCAGGAGGTTGGTATTTGGTGCATTGTTATTTGGATGAGAAAACAGATCGTTTGGTGGCATCGAGTAAAACCAATCGTTTTTTAGATAATAAAACTTTAACTGTAGAGCAATTTGAAGAAGTAGATTTAATTGTTTCCCACCCTTCGGATATTGGTTGGAATGTTATCGTTAACAAAAAACATACTGGCTTGATTTACAAGGATAATATTTTTAAAGATATTAGTGTTGGCGATAGATTAAAAGGTGTTGTAAAAAAGATAAGACCAGGAAATAAACTTGATATTTCATTAGAAAAGATTGGTTACAGAAATATAGAACCAAATGCACAACGCATTCTTCAAGAGTTAGAAGATAATAGTGGTTTTATCAATCTTACAGATAAATCTAATCCAGAAGAGATAAAATCACAACTAGAAATGAGTAAAAAGAGTTTTAAAAAAGCTGTGGGGACTTTATATAAACAACGACAGATTGAAATTAAAGTAGATGGTATTTATCTAGTCAAATCGTAAGGATTTCATTTAAATAAAAAAAAAGCTGAACATATTGTTCAGCTTTTTTATGCTTAATACTGTAGTATTTCAATAACTATTCGTCTTCGAGTTTCCAGGTTCTTACCCAATCGTATTTTGTAGTTCGGTCATCAACAGAGCCTGTTTCAAAAATATTATTTTCATCAATTGGATTCCAGTCGTATGTTTCAATAGCCATCGTGATGTGTCCTTCGAGATCAAAATCTGTTGTAGGCGTTATGGTGTACGTATATTTTCCATCGAGATAAAATAAAATTTCGGTTGGTGATTTCCACCAACATCCATATACAAAATATCTAGAGTGATTCTTTTCATCAAGATTAATTTTTCCTGGAGAATTTTGAGTTTCACTAGCACCAGTATCACATGTTCTGTTGTGTCTCCAAGTATTTGAATGATATATGGCATCCCAACCAGATGCCCAAGCTTGTGTTCCGCTATGTGTGCGACCAACACATTCTTGAATGTCTAATTCTAATTTTCTTATTGGTCCAGAATTACAATTTTGAGGAAATGCAATCCAAAAGGTTGAAGACATTACAGTTTTGTTGGCCTGCATTTTACATTCATAATAATATCCGGATTTTGCCATGGCTTTAGATCGAAGTATAGCACCTCCATGTGTCCAAGATGTGTTGTTTACAGTTTTTGGGCTATCAAATTTTTCAACCGTAATATTAAGGATTCCATCATTTACACTCACGTTGTCTGCTTCAAAAAGAGCTGGAGGTCGTCCGTACCATCTAAAAGGATCGGATGCTGGATCTCTATGCCATTTAGAATCATCAAAGTCCGTACCATCAAACTCATCTGATAGTTCAGTAGCTTTAGTCCACTTTTTTCCATCAGGTGTAGGGTCGGTATCAATAAAAAACGGAATATCCTGAGAAGGCGCTTCTTTGGTTAATGTAACATCAAAACTACAAGTAGCTGTATTACCGGCTTTATCTTTTACTTCAAATGTATTTGTAGTTGTTCCGATAGGGAAAAATCTACCAGATTTAATTCCAGCAATTTGTGTTGTTATGGCTCCATCTAAATTATCAGTGCCAACAGGTTCATCATATGTCACTTCCTCACCACTTGAAAATTGACTTACAGTACGATTAATATTGCTAGGGCAGGTGATTGTAGGGTTAACATTATCTTTTTCTTCTTGCTGCTCTTGTTCTCCGTCAGAATTACTACTACTGCATGAGGCTAGTAATAAGAATATGAACATAAAACATAATTGGGGTAACTTTTTGTTGTACATAATTATTTTTTTTCAAAACTAATACTATACAGTAATACTTTAGAACCCTTACGTTCAAAGCTAAACAATAAATGGACTAGTTTTTATTAAAGTAGATCTCGAGATTTTATATGATATTTTATGTTTAATTAATTGAAAATCAATTAGTTAAAAATATTTGTCAAGATGATGTCAAGTATTAAAGAGAAGAAATTATACTAATTTAAAGTAACAATAGAAGAGTTTGAGATTAAGTATTTAAGCTGTTTTAAACACTTCAAACTTTTCTATAATTTTCTTTCCGTAAGTTGTAGCTTTTAAATCTTCTGAAAAATTTTCGAAAATGTTTCTCGCTTCCTCTAATTCAATTTTATTATTCAATACATTATCATATAATAAAATTAGAGCTAAAAAGGTATTCTGATTTTTTTTGATATAATTGTATGAAAGATGATCTATTTGATACTTAGTTTGAGTTAGGTTTTTATAGATTTCCTCTTTGTTTGAACTGTTAGCTATAGTTGCTTGCTTAAATTTTGAAGTTAATTTCTTGTAGGAATCTGTTAATTTTTTTTCTGTAAAATAGTAATTTTGATATGCTTCATTGTTTTTAGTACCACTAATTACAGAAGTAATAAGGCTATCTTTATTTACATCAACTTTTATATCAGCATTTTCAATGATTATTGGTAAATATCCATTACAACCATCAATAAACAAGTATTCCAAAGAAGGCTCATCTCTTTTGCCCGTAATAACAAATGTTCCATCCAATACAATGGCTGAGTCTTTAATAAACAAACGTCCTTTTTCGTTTACTCCTTTTAAGTGCGCATGAATACCGTTATATACTTTTGGAGCATTGACTTGTATAGTAAAGCTATCTTTTTGAGTAGACTCGCAAGCTAAAAAAATACATAAAATTGCTAGTGCAAAAATCCTTTTCATTATTTCTGATTTTAGCCAAATATAAATGTTTTAAGGGAATATATATGACTATATGATTAGAAGTGTTTTTCTAATGGAATATCAAAAAACTAAATACAATATATGTAGTTAGCTTCCTAGTTTAAAGAAAATAAATTGCTGTTTTTTACTTTATTGTAAACATGATTAATAGCATCATAAATAGAGTCGTGATCCACCTTTTCAGAAACACAAAAATCGTTTTCCATTGTTGCATTCATCTTAGAAGCAAGATCGTGTCCAACTACAGCATAAGACTGTAAATTTTTCACCTCTTGTCTATACTTAGGAGTATCTAAAAGGTCTACTGAATACGAGTTTACTCTATTTGCAACAACACCAAAAGGTTTATTACCAAAGTATGCTTTTAGTTCGTCTATAATCATTGGGGAATTTTTCAAATTGAAGTGAACACCTTCATTGAGTTCTACTACGGCAATGTGATTGAAAAAGAAGATGTTTCCCAATTTATTTTGTACAAACTCTACAATTTGATTTGAAAAATCTGACTCTAGTATTTTCATTTATTCTGCAAGTTTTAGCCTAGATACGCTAGGTGGGTTTAAATTGTACTTTTAAAGTTATTTAAGTATTTGTTATTGTGACACATAGGTGTGTTTGGGGTCACAAGTTTTTAGCTTTTAACACCAAAAATAAGTCAGCAAATATACTATGCTTGCATAATAAATAAAAGTTAAATAATTAAAAGCCAATGTTTTAATAATAATTTTAAAAATTAGTAAAAAAGTAATAAAATATTGTTGTAATCGAACGAAAAATTAGATTTATCATCAATATATATGTTCTTTTATTGTCAATTTTTGAAAATATAAATGTTAAATTTTGGTCTGTTTTTTTAGAAAATAGATTTTAATAAGGTCTAAAAAAGACATCTCAAATTAGTTATTTTTGCAACATGATATTAAAAGACACCATTGTAGCGTTAGCATCACCGTCTGGAGCAGGAGCCATTGCTATAATTCGTTTATCAGGAAAAGATGCTATTTCTATTGCAGAACAACAGTTTAAATCGGTTTCTGGAAAACATTTAAGTAAGCAAAAAACACATACGATACATCTGGGACATATTGTAGATGATACCATTACTTTAGATGAAGTTCTAGTGTCCGTTTTTAAAAATCCCAACTCTTATACCGGCGAGGATGTTGTAGAAATATCATGTCATGGTTCTAATTATATTCAACAGGAAATAATTCAATTATTTCTTAGGAAAGGATGCAGAATGGCAAATGCTGGCGAATTTACTTTAAGAGCTTTTTTAAATGGAAAATTAGATTTAAGTCAAGCTGAAGCTGTTGCCGATTTAATAGCTAGTGATAATGCTGCATCCCACCAAATTGCGATGCAACAGATGCGAGGTGGATTTTCTTCTGAAATAGCAAAATTACGAGAAGAACTTTTAAATTTTGCATCTTTAATAGAATTAGAATTAGATTTTGCAGAGGAAGATGTAGAGTTTGCCGATAGAACACAATTTAAAGAATTAATAGAACGTATTACTTTCGTTTTAAAGCGGTTAATTGATTCTTTTGCTGTTGGAAATGTAATTAAAAACGGAATTCCAGTTGCTATTGTTGGAGAACCAAATGTTGGGAAATCTACATTACTGAATGCGTTATTGAATGAAGAACGTGCTATAGTATCTGATATAGCAGGTACAACACGTGATACTATTGAAGATGAAATTACCATAGGTGGTATAGGTTTTAGATTTATTGATACTGCTGGAATTAGAGAAACTGAAGATGTAGTTGAAAGTATAGGGATAAGAAAAACGTTTGAGAAGATAGACCAAGCTCAAGTTGTGATTTACTTGTTTGATGCCACAGATTTCGAGACTGAAAGCTCTAGATTTAAAGTTGAAATAGAAAAAATAAAAAATAAATATCCACAAAAGCCATTGTTGATTATTGCTAATAAAGTAGATAAGCTAGATAATAGTTTTACAGTCAATATCAGAGAAGAGTTTGAGGGCATTAAATTGTTATCAGCAAAAAATGGAGTAGGAGTAGACGAACTAAAAGACAGCCTTTTAAGTTTTGTAAATACAGGAAGCCTAAGAAATAATGATACAATCGTCACTAATTCTCGACATTATGATGCGCTCTTAAAGGCTTTTGAAGAAGTGCAAAAAGTAAAAGAAGGTTTGGAAACAAATTTATCAGGAGATTTGTTAGCTATAGATATTCGTCAAGCATTATATCACTTTGGAGAGATTACAGGTGAAATTACCAATGATGATTTGCTAGGTAATATTTTTGCTAATTTTTGTATTGGCAAATAGAGGTAAGAAGCTATTTTACATCACGTTACACAATTAATTCTAGTTGAGTGTTTCTGTATATTAACCAATATTACATAGCAGTTATCCCTCCATTAATTAAAGAAGATTTTAAACCTTTAATCGATGTAAATTGCTTCTGATTTAGTTTCTGCTACTTTTGTATCTTTTACTCCTGAAATTTAAAACTGAAAACCTACTATTATGGTTACAAAGCGATCTTTTTTTCTAATTATTCTTTTTTCTGGACTAATTATAAATGCTCAAAAAAATAGTTTTGAAGATAAGCTAGAAGAATTAAAATCAAAAATTAAGCAAACAGAAAATACAGAGCGTTTAAAATGGTCTGATAGTTTGTCTTCTTTAATAGAATTTGATGATGCCTATGGATATGATTCTATTACAAAGAAAACCATCAAATATGCACTCGAATTAGATTCTCTTAACATAGCAGCTACACACACAAACAAGCTTATTCATTATTACAATAATATACTAGGAGATTCGGAAGCTGGATTACAAATGTTTAAGGGGTTTAAGAATTACATAAAAGATGTAAATTCTAATGCTATTACATCAAGATATTATCTTTATGGTGCAGATTGTTATGCAAGTTTAGTTGATTTTGATACTGCTTTTAAATATTACAATTTGGCTAAAGAGTGGGCTGCCAAAGCCAATAAACAATCTTTGTTAGGAACCATAGCCTTAAAAAAAGGAGGTGTATTGATGGAAACAGGAAAAGCTGTTGATGCCTCAAAACATATACAGGATGCTATTAGAATTTTTGCTATTGAAAAGGATACCTTAAACTTAATAAATGCTAAAAATGATATTTCAATTCTTTACAGTCAAAATGCTTTTTACAAAGAGGCAGAAAAAGAGCGCAATGAAGCTATAGCTTTGTCAAACGACTTTAAAGAAGATACAGCAGTTTCATTATTGTATTATAACGCGGCGGCTGATTATAGATTAATAGATGATCAAGAAAAACGAATTTTAAATTTGAGATTAGCTCTCAAATATAATAACTCCGAATTTAAACGTTTTTATGAACCTTTCTTTTTGTGTGATTTAACCATAGCACTTGCAGAAAATGACAGTTTAGAAAAAGCAGAACAATATTTTGATAAAATTACGAATGATCCACATACATACTCAGAAGGGATTCAAAAAGAGATGTATATTGAAGTGCTTAAGCAAATGGCTTTAGCAAAAAAACAATATAAACAAGCGCTTAATTATGGGAAGCAACATTTGTCATTAAAGAAGGAGCACAAGGGATATGTAGAAATAATGAATGCTGAAAAGTTTTTATCTGATGTTTTCAAAAATACTAACGATTCTAGAAACTCCGAAAAGCATCTTATTAATTATTACAAAATAAAAGATTCGATATCTAAAGTTCAAAATGTAAATTCATTAACATATTATCAAACCCTTTATGAAACCGAAAAACGCGATTTAAAAATAAAAGCTCAAGAAAGTGATATAGCCTTGTTGGATGAAAAAAATAAAGTAAAAAACCAGTGGATGTTATTTGGGGGTTTAGGTCTTTTAGCAGTGTTTGGAATTGTTTTATTATGGCGCTCTAGAAACGCTGCCAGAAACAGAGAACTACTGCAAGAACAATTTTCGCAAGATCTTTTAAGTGCGCAAGAAGAAGAACGAACTAGAGTTTCTAAGGACTTGCACGATAGTGTAGGGCAACAGCTAACTTTAATAAAAAGAAAAGCACAAAACTTAGAACAAAAAGAACTTGCAACACTCACAAATTCTGCTCTTGAAGAAGTGAGGAGTATTTCAAGAGGATTATTCCCAGCTACATTAAAACAGTTAGGCTTAACTGAAAGTATCCAGCAATTATTAAATGATTTAGATAGCGAATCTGACATGTTTTTTTCTGTTGAAATAGATGATATTGATCATCAATTTAACGAAGCTGCTACACTTAATTTTTATAGATTTATTCAAGAGTCTGTAACTAATGCTTTAAAACATTCTAAAGCCAAAACACTTACAGTTAACATTGTAAAGGAAGATAATACAGTTGAAGTTTTAATAAAGGATAATGGTATTGGATTTGACAATGTTACATCTTTAAAACAACATAGTTTAGGTTTAAAAACTATAGCAGAACGTATACGTATGCTTAAAGGTGTATTATCAATAAAAAGTAAAAAAGGAGAAGGAACCGATATAGTTTCTCAAATACCAATTACATAATTATGGAAATATCTGTTTTAGTTGCTGATGACCACCCGATGTTACTTAAAGGTTTAGTGGATGAACTTAATTCGTTTAACTATAAGGTAGTGTCAGCTGTAGATAATGGCGCAAAAGCGTTAGATGATATTATGTCTTTACAACCAGATATTGCTGTGTTAGATATAGAAATGCCTTTGTTAACTGGTTTCGAAGTCATCCAAAAATGTATAGCGCAACAGCAACCAACTAAATTTATCATATTAACATCACATAAAGAAAAAGGGTTTATATCTAAAGCAAAAAAGCTTAATATACAAGGGTATATTTTAAAGGATGAACCAGCAGTAGAACTCCATAAATGTATTCAAGAAGTTTATAAAGGCGGTACTTATTTTAGTTCAGAATTTAATAAAATATTGGAGCATCAAGTCTCTCCTGAAATTGAAAAAATTAAATTTTTAAGCCCTTCAGAGCGTACTATAGTGCGTTTAGTGGCACAGAATAAATCTTCTAAAGAAATAGGTGAACTGTTAAGTATATCTAGTAGAACAGTAGAAAAGCATCGCTCTAATATTATCAAAAAGCTTAATCTTTCTAATGGAATGGATGCTTTACATTCTTGGGCACAAGAGCATAAAGAGCTCATACTTTCTATATAAACACTAATTTGTTTTATGTGTAAATATTACGTAGCCCTACGTAGTATTTGCACTTGGTACGTATTGTTATCACAACGGTCTCAAAGTAACTTGCACTCGTAATTGCAAATTATAAAGATTTTAATGATATAAATAAAGTAACCATGAAAACAAAACTTACACTTCTAACCCTATTACTACTTTTTACAGCAACGTTTAACTATGCACAAACCTCTGCAGAAATAGCAGATATAGCTATACAAGGTATAGCAAGAGATGGCAATAATACAGCTAAAACAAATGCTACTATTTCTTTAACGTTTGAGTTGTATTATTTAGATGCCAATAACGGTAATACTAAAGTAGTTATTGGTAATCCAGAAACTGTTAATTTGACGACAGATGCCTTTGGCGTGTTTTCACATATTATAAGTCCAGCGGCAACTAATAATCCCATATTTGCAAACCAACAGGTGTATTTAAAAATAAGTGAAGGGCAACAGGTCATTTCAGAAGAAAAGTTAAAACACGTGCCTTATGCTATAGCCGCCAATAACGGGGTGCCAACTGGGGCTATTATGCCTTTTGTAGGAACAACAGCTCCAACAGGCTGGGTGTTATGCGATGGGAGGTCTTTAGTAGGAATCAATGGCTCACAAAAACTTATTGACTTGTTGGGCAGTAACAATGCCCCAAATTTACAGGCCATGTATTTGCGAGGTGCCGGTTCTCAAGCTTATGGAGGTACCAATTATGCTGGCATCGCTTTAGGAGTTAAACAAAAGGATGGCTTTCAATCTCATAATCATACAGCGGGAAGCTTAGAAGCGGCCAATGCGGGGCAGCATACACATGATTTAAGACAACCTTTTCGTTTCTTTGAACCTAGAAATGGGGGTAGTTCTGGAGCCACAAATGCTTTTCAAAACCAATCTGCTGCTGGAACAGGAACAGTTAATGATGGTGCCCTAGCAGCTGGCATTCATTCTCATCAAATCACAGGACTAACCGGGGCTACAGGTACACTAGGTGAAACACGTCCTGTAAGTTACGGTGTTAACTACATCATTAAACTATAAACTATAGGACGATGAGAAAAAAAATACTAACCCTGTGTTTAGGGTTCCTGGTCTCAGGGCTCTGGGCACAACAAGATGATGGTGCCAAAATGGTTACCACATCGCAGGCCGTACAAAACAATGGTTATACCATTCAAGTTGGTGTACCTTATTTGGGAACCAGTAATGTTGCCAACAATACAGATGCCCGTTTTCCATGGGACATATTATACATTTTTGGAACATTTGCAGAGGAATCTTTTGATGTGTCTAAAGGCTATTTCGGCGATAAAGTACTGCTGCAATGGGAGCTAAGGAATAACTTCAATTTAATTACAACCATAGAAATATCACGTAGAGAACTAGGAAGTGTAACGCCATTTCAATTTATAGGAAGTGTGTCTCCCAATGATACACAATACGAAGATAAATATGTAGATGGTGGCGTACTGTATGAATATAAAGTATTAGCAAAAGGTGTAAGCCAAACAGAAGAATTATATACCAATTTTATCACAGGTATAGGGTTTAGAAACCCTACGGCTATTGTAACCGGTAATGTTAGCTATAAAGGTGGTAACCCAGTACAAAATGTAACCATTACAGCAGAGTCTGATGGTAGTGTATCGAGTTATGGTAGTGGTTTAATTATTCCGGAGTCTAATCAGTTAGAAATATTAAATCTTAACAAACCTATAGCAACACAAACTACGTTGCAAGCGTGGGTACGTCCAGATGAGCCTTATACAAATGATAGTGGTAATGCCATTAGACTATTTAGGCTTAATGAGTCAAACGGAAATAATATTGACGTTACCGTTAATTTAAAAGAAACCTCTAAAACTTTAGAAGTTAGCATTGGAGGAAACCTATTCATTATTGAAAATGTGTATCCGTCTGGAGATATAGATGCTCGAGGGAACGACATCATGGTACCAGTATCAGATTTCAATAGCAATTTTGTACATATTACAGCCCAGTTAGAAGATGCAAAAGCGCCATTATTGTTTATTAATGGGCGCCCTATGACTGTGGCATACAGAGATGTCGTCCATACGGCAAGAGCTGAAGTAGATGCTGAAGACACTTCGCCCTATTTAGAAATAACGGTTCTAACAGTACCAACAATGTTTAATTTAGGAAGTGCCGATTGGAACAATGTACTTGTCGGAGGTGGTAAAACCGCATTAATTGACGAAATACGTGTTTGGAAAAGCATTGAAGACGCTTCAGATATTCGTACAGATTATAAGCGATACATAAGCGGAAACGACCCAGATTTGGTCGTGTATTTAAGTGCTAACGAAAATACAGGAGGCTATGCTTATGATGCCTCAAGAAATGGATTCAATTACAACAAAAATCACGGTAGTTTAAACATCCAGGGTATAAGTAACGATATCTCTTTTGTGTCTGGTGCAGGAAATATTCCATCGTCCAGCCAATTAGGCATTTTGGGAGTTACCGATGTTAACGGTAATTATGAAATCAATGCGATTCCTTATACAGGAACAGGCGAATCATTTAAAATAACGCCTGTCTTCGGACAGCATAAATTTGAACCGAATCAGCAACTGGTGTTTTTAGGTGAAGGTTCTGAAGTGGTTAACAAAATAGATTTTATCGACACATCATCCTTTAGTTTTAAAGGCAAAATATTATATGATACAAGAGATGTATTCCCTTCCTTTGTTGAAGTAGATGGTAGCGGTATTGAAGATGATACTATGATTAGTGGTCCTGGTATTATTGATGAGAACTATAACCAGTATGAAAAGAACGGCAATTTTTACAATAAAGGTGAGTATTGGTATAATAATGTAGAAGACCGTTTAGAACGTTACGCACGTATTCCGGTAGCAGGCGCTAATATTTATATAGATGGTAATATTGTTTTAGATGAAAATAACGTGCCTGTAGAATCGGACGATGAAGGTAATTTCGATATTAGCGTTCCTATTGGTAACCACTTTATTCGTGTTGCAAAAGCTGGACATGACTTTACTTATGAAGGTAGATTTCCTGCAGAAACTGGTACCTTTAAAGAGTTTTTTGAGGATGCTCAAGAGCAAGTAGTATTTATAGATGAAACCCGTGTTACTGCTATTGGTCGTGTTGTTGGAGGTTCGGTAGAAGCCCAAAAACCTATTGGTTTTGGAGAAAACGGATTGTTTGAAGTGCCTTATTCGGCTCCAAATGGAAATACAATCTTAAGAGTAAGTTCTAAAAACAATATTGGAACAGCCAATATCACTCTAGATTATGCCCCCGTAGGAGCCAATGTAACCCCTTATACACAGTTCAATTTTCAAACTAACGAACAATCAGGAGAGTATCGTATAGAAGTATTGCCTTTAAATTACGAAATTGTTGGAGATACAGGTTTGCAGATTACCAGCAACCCAAGTATCAATTCCAGTATTATTGCTTCTGGAAACAAAGAAGCGGTTAACTTTTCAACAATACCATCGGAAATAGTTCCAGAATTCACATTACCAGATGACGAAATTATCTATGGAAATGCGTATCAACATGAAAAGAGTTTTGTTTACAGGTCTACACCAGTATTAAAAGTAGTTGAACAAACATCTGATGATACCATCGATGTTAATGCAACACCATTGGATCCATCAGATGATATTGATATTTCTGGAGGATTATCATTAGCTTCAAATACAAATGTGAAATATCCTGTCTATACCCAATTTGAAGATTATAAAATTGTTTTAAACACCTTTGAACGTTATGAAAACTTCGATGGAGCCGATGTATTAGAAGACATTGTGCCTATTGTTGATGGTGAATTAAAGGTAACCAATAATTTAGCATTCTCTGGGACAGAAGAGGTCGTTACAGACCCTAATGACGATAGTAGAATCATTTATACCTTTAGAGCTGGATTACCATCAATTTCCTCACCGTTTACTAAAACTATTGACATAAAATATAGAATTAACGGGCAGGATAATCCAGCAGAAGATTATAACCCCGAGGGTATTATTCTGGGTATTATTTCAGATGGTAGCCAAACATTTACTACCGCAGGACCAGATATTCCAGATATCATTTTAAGAGACCCACCAGGATCTAATAGTTCTGCATCTATTACAGCAGGAGAAAGTATAACCTTTACCAACAGTCAGAGTTTATCTGCTGGAGTTGGATTAACCCAAGAACTTACCATTGATGCAGGACCATCGTTTGCCACTGGTGGCGGTCTTGTAGGGCCTTATGTTGTTACCGAGATTATCTTTGATGTAAATGCGGGTATTGGTGTATCTACATCAGCATCCGTGAGTCAAGGAATTACCAAAACCTATAATTTTTCGCAAACCATTTCAACCAGTTCAGATCCTAGATTTGTAGGTGCTGATGGCGATTTATACATTGGTCAGTCTAAAAACTTTTTCTATGGTGTTAATGCAGATGTAAGAGCATCAGAAGCACCTATAGGAACTGGTGATTATTTAGAATTAAGCAACGGCACAAGTTCAGTATTTATAAGTAAACAACGAAAAACTACTTTTACCGAAGACCCTTCAGATACCTTTTTTGTGTATTCTCAAAAGTTCATATTAGAAACTTTAATTCCAGAATTACAAACACTAATTACTGAAATACAAAACGGGAATATAACCCCAGATCCGGAAAAGGGTGTAAGTGTGGACTTTTACGAACAACAAATAAATTTATGGAGAAAAGTCATCCTTCAGAATGAACGAAGCAAATATAGAGCAATTAAAGACCGCGATGGTTTAAAACAAGATGCACTTGTTTTGGTTAGCGATTTTTCTTCAGAAGTAGAAGAAGCGATAGATGCTCAACCTGATGATGAAGAACTGGAAAAATTAGAAACCAATTTTTCAGCAGCAAACAATTTGTTGGCACTAATCAATGAAAAATTTGACGATAATATTTCGTTTGATTCGGGTGTTGGCGAAATTACTAGAAGCGTAGAAACTGCTATTGTACAATCTAATACCTTCGATTTTAATTTAACACTAGACGAAACCTTTGCGGTTGAAGTTGGTGCAGAAATTCTTGATGTTGGTGTTACTTCAAAAACATCAGGCTTCGCCAGTCAATCGTTTGATGCTAATTTAAGTGAAAGCCAAACATCTACGCTAAATGTAAGCTATACTTTAAAAGATAATGACTTAAACAATGTTTTAAGTGTAGATGTGGTTAATGTATTTGATGGTAATGGCCCCATTTTTTCAACGGTAGGAGGTAGTACATCGTGCCCCTATGAAGGCGCAGAAAAATCCAATTTTTATAATGATGCTGTTTATGCAGCCTTTAGTCTGGCGCGGGATGCAGCGGGGCTAATAGGTATACCAGATTATACAGTATTGCCATTGCCAGATGACGAAAAAGTCGATTTAAGTTTTGCAACCCAGAGTATAGAAGTGCCTTTAATTAGCGTAGAGGTTGCAGATATTAGCAATATTCCCGAAAATAATAATGCAGAATTCGAATTGATTTTAGAGAATAATAGTGTCACTCAATCTGATGCCTATTTTGAGCTTATTGTAGATAATACTACAAACCCCAATAATGCCAATATTAACATATCTCAAAACGGTACCGTTGTATTTGTGCCTTATGGTCAAAAAGTACCTTATTCTTTGACCTTAGGAAAATCGGTATCGGATGTTTACGATTACGAGAATATAAAAATCATATTACAATCGCGTTGTGATCCTGTTAATGTTTTCGATACTGTGGAAATATCGGCTCATTTTGTACCGTCCTGTTCTCAGGTGGCTGTTAAAGCGCCATTAGATAATTGGGTATATAATGTAGATGGGGCTTATAATAATGATGGCTCAACAAATCCATTATCTATCAATTTATCAGAATACAATCAAGCCTTTGATAATTTTCAAAAAATCGATTTAGAATATCGTTTAGCGACATCTCCAAACTGGACACGCTTACATACGTATTATAACACCCAAGCCTTTTATGATGAGGCTGTAACTAACAGTGAATCTGAAATTTCTTTAATCACAGATGCCGAGGTTATATTTCCTTTTAATATTGCAGATTTACAACTGCAAGACGGGAATTACGAAATAAGAGCACGAAGTACCTGTACCAATGGCACCGAATATATTTCAGAGGTTGTTTCAGGTAGTGTAGATCTAAAATCACCACAGCAGTTTGGTACACCGTTACCAACCGATGGTATTTTAGGAGCTGGAGAAGATTTACGTGTTAGTTTTAGCGAAAATATCTTTTATAATAGTGCAGTAAGTACCATTGAAATAAAAGGAGAAACCAATCAGTTACCAATAGATAATAGTGTTTCCTTACGTTTTGAAGGCGCTAATAATACAGCAACTATAGAAAGCCCAAGGTTGGTATCTGGAGATTTATCGGTAGAATTCTGGATGAATAATGTCACTACGGCATCATCAGCAACCATCATTAACCAGCAAAATGGATTAAATATTCGTTTAGAAAATGGAGACATTTTTGCTACTCTTGGAGATATTACGGCTAATGGAACTATAGCAACAGATGGCTTGTTTCACCATTATACGATTACGCACGATAATGTATCGGGAAGCCTAAATATTTATGAAGATGATCGAGACATTGGCGGTAGTACAGGAAGTGCTAACACAGAATTCACAAATAACAATCCTTTAGTGATTGGTGGAAATACGTTTATAGGCAATATTCATAGTTTAAGATTATGGACAAAGTCATTGAGTTTAAGTGAAGCTTATGCTAACATTTATACGAAGTTGTTGGGCAATGAAGCTAATTTGGTTGGCTATTGGCCAATGAATGAAGGGCGTGGTGCTATTGCCAACGATTTAGCACGATTTAAACATGCCGCTGTAAGCGCCGATTGGGATATCAAACCCAAAGGGACTTCCTATGAATTTGCTAATGGACAATATTTAGAGTTGGATAATGTAGGTTTTGTACAGCTAACGAATGAAATGAATGCCACTATTTCGTTTTGGATAAAAACTGACACCCCACAAGAAGCCACCATATTCTCAAATGGTCGTGGTAATGGTGAAGACCCTATACAATCTGTTGGTTTATCAAATAAATGGGCTATTAATATGAATAGTGCTGGAGCCTTATATTTTGAAAGTGAAGGTAACAACTATGTGTTAACCGCTGCAAGTGTAGCCGATAATAATTGGCACCATATCACTTTGTTGCTTAATAGAAATGGTTCTTTAAGAACTTATGTAGATGCACAACAAGTCTCTTCTAATCCTATTACAGAGATTGGTGGTTTCTCAGGAAATCAAGCTTGGTTAGGCGCGCGAGGGTTTAAAGATCAAGCAGGTGTAGAAACCGTGGATAGACTATTTACAGGGAAAATTGATGAGTTTAGACTATGGAATACATTGCGAAATGTAGATCAAATATCCAGAGATCGTTTTAACGAAATGGATGTTGAGAGTATTGGTTTATTACTATATGCACGGATGAATGTACCTGACCCAGTAACAGCAAACGGGCCACGATATTATCATGCCTTTAGTAACCAAAGTGTGATACCGTCAAATGCGGTATTAAGCTCAGGAGCTGTGAATTATTCAAACGATGTACCTGCTATTAAACCAGAACGAAAATTGATCAAATTCCAAGTGAATCATGTTATTAATGAAGATGATATGATATTAGAACCAGTGATATCAGACTGGGCAGCAATTGAAGGCCAAATACTTGATATTACAGTACATCGTATGTTTGATGCTTCAAATAATATGCAGCAATCCCCAATCACTTGGACCGCTTTTGTTCAGAAAAATGAAATGAGCTGGTTTGTTGATGGCTTTGATGAGGTAGTTAATATTATCAAAGATGGTAATGAGTCACCTACATTCGATATTACAATAACAAATAAAGGTGGTTTAGTACAACCCTATAATATTGCAGGAGTGCCTAATTGGTTGTCTTTAAGTAATACTTCTGGAAGTTTAGCACCAGACAGTAAAATTACAATCACAGCTACTATTGATGAAGGTTTATCAGCTGGAGAATATTTGGAAAATCTTTATCTACAAACTGATTTTGGTCTAGATGAAAAACTACAACTAGAAGTAAGAGTACTTGCGGAAGATCCTGAATGGGAAGTTAACCCGAACGACTTTGACTATAGTATGAATATTATAGGGCGCATTAGTATAGATAGTGTGTTTTCAAATGATTTATTTGACCAAGTGGCAGCATTTTCTAATGGCGAAGTCAGAGGTGTAGCCAATGTAGTTTATGATGAAGCTTATCAAGAATATTTCGTATTCCTAACAGTATACAGTAATACGGTTTCTGGTGATGCTATTAGTTTTAATATCTGGGATGCTAGCACTGGACAAACCATACAAGCTACTATAGATGGGAACAGTTCAATAACGTTTACGGATAATAATGTCATGGGAACTTTAACGAACCCGTCATTATTTGAAAATACTAATGTTATTGAACAAGATATACCATTAAATGAGGGTTGGACATGGGTGTCGTTCAATGTAAATGATCCTAATTTTTCAGATTTAAATGCGCTGACTTCTGGTATGAATTTGCAAACATCAGATCGTATTCTAAGTCATTCTCCAACACAATTAGAGACGTACTTTAAGGATGCATCGCCAGCAAATAGTTCATGGAATGGTACTATTAGTGCAAATTCTGGTTTGTCTTCAAACTTTATGTATAAAATGAAATTTGCCAACCAGCAAACATTAAAAATTCAAGGTAGTACTGTAGATGTAAATACATGGAATTTTAATATCCAAGAAAACTGGAATTGGTTGCCATATCCATTAACCAAGAATGTCTCAGTAAATGAAGCATTATCAACATTTAATGTGTCTGATGGTGATATTATAAAATCACAAAATCTCTTTGCTATTTATGATCCTTTAAATGGGTGGAGCGGAACATTAAATTATTTAGAAGTTGGTAAAGGATACATGATTAAGTCTTCTAGCGCTCAGAATTTTAAATACCCTAATATTTTTGGTAAATCGAGGAATACTAAGAAAACAACTTCTGCTGATATAGCATCCAAAAATCAAAATAGTATAAGTGAAGAGTTTGCTCAGTATTCTGATAATATGAATGCAGTAGTGCTTTTACCAGAAGGTTATAGTAAACTCTATGTTTATGATGATGAAGGAGCGCTAAAAGGTATGTCTGAAAATCAATTAGTTGGAGATAAAGCGTTAAGTTTTATCACTATTTATGGAGAAACAGAAAGAGAGTTAACCTTCTTTATTGGAGACGGTAATTCTCAAAGGCCAACTCAAAAGACTTTTATGTTTAAAGGTAATAATGTTTTAGGTACAGTAGCTAATCCGGTTGTTTTAGAAGCAAATGGTTTAGAACAATTAAAAATGTACCCTAATCCGTTTAAAGATGAGTTGTTAATACAATTCAATTCTAATACTTCAGATAACATAGATATACAACTAATAAATGTTTATGGCCAATCAGTTTATGGAAAAACGCTTGAGGTTAGGGAAGGAGCTAATACTCTTAAAATAAATCCAAGTGTGAGTATTGGAGTTTACTTTTTAAAGATTAACATGAACAATACAAACAGAACATATAAAGTAATTAAAAACTAAGCAAGATGAAAAAAACAATACTAAGTGCAGTTATATTCTTGTTTACGGGAATATATGCCTTTGCACAAGTACCAACTTGGTCTGTTAATGAAAATGATTTTGAATATAACATGTCATTTGTAGCCTTTTTAAATATTGATGGTGTAACACTTTCAAGCACAAATGATATGATAGGAGCCTTTGTAAATGATGAATGTAGAGGCGTTGCTAATTTGATTTATGTGGCTAGTAAAGACCGCTATTATGCGTATTTCAATGTGTTTTCTAATACAAATGGAGAGGCTATAAGCTTTAAAGTATATGATTCAGCAAATGATAAAGTTGTAGATATTAGTAAAACGATAAATTTTCAAATAAATGCTCTTTTTGGGGATATAGCTCAAGCCTATAGCTTTGCTAGCCCTGAATTAAACAACGGTGCCGATTTATTAAACTTTGGTTTTAAAGATATTACCATTAATAATAGAATAAATAATGGTAATGACATCACATTATTTGTAGATAATAGTATAGATATATCAGCATTAACACCAGTTTTTCAGCTAAGCCCAGGTGCACAACTATATCAAAATGCTATGCCTGTCATTTCTGATAATGATGTTTTAGATTTTACTAACACACAAGCTTTTGATGTTTTATCAGAAGATGAATCGTCATCTAATCGTTGGCAAATTACAGTTAAATATAATGCGTCTATTGGCGATTTAGCCTTTTATAAAAAGGACGCGGTGTGCTACAATGGTGGAGCAATAAAAGTAGTGTCATCTCAAAATGGAAGCAATGTTGTGGTATTAAAAGATCAATCAGAGTTTGCTACACAGCAAATAATCAATGGAGAAGCATTGTTCTCTAATTTAAGTGCTGGAAACTACCTTTTAAAAATTAATGGGTTAGAGAAAGAAATAGAAATAAGTTTAAAAGAATAGAAGATGAAGAATTATAAATATTTTTTGTTGAGTGTAATACTTATGTTTTTATCCATAAGTTGTTCTAATGATGATGAACCTGTCGATCAAGGTCCATCTGCACCAGTAACACCAGAAATAATTGAAAGTTTCGATCCAATTGATATAAGGTTTGTTTACGAAGATGGTTCAAGTATTGGTGCTAGTGAGTGTATTGACCCTAAGAAGACTTATGCTATTGAAATTGAGACTTCGAAAAATTCTGAAGGTAATACAGATGTATCTAAAATAGAATATACTATTAATGGTGCTTCTTACAGCATGTCTTTTTCAGCAGCTGGGACTAAAAGAAACCCTATTGTATTTGTTGAAGGTAAGAATATTGCTGAATTAGTAAAAACAGCAAAATCAACAGAGATTATACTTATAGAACAGGGTGATTTTCAATTGGTAGAATAAAATGAGATAGCTTGAATCTAAATATAGATGGTTTAAAAATCCCGTAAACAGTTTTGTTTCGGGATTTTTGTCTTAACTCCATTAACTTAATAATTTATTTGTGAAATCATAGCTTTGATTTACTTAAATCTATATGTGTAATAATTGTATGGCTTTAGTCTCGTTATCTCTTAAGTACTTATTAATAATTAAAAGTTACTTTCTGTATCGGTAAGTAATAAAATGCTTTCTTTTAATTGAGAACCTCATCTTTATTTAATAAAAGTTAATATTCTATCCAGTAAGCAAGGCATCTTAAAACAGACCATTTTTGTTTTTAAATGGTGAACAACTTTTTAAACTAAAGTTTTCAATATTTTTCTCTTTGAGTAAAAAATAATGATTTAAAACGAATATTTAATCATTATTAGCGCTTATGGCATAAAACCATTCAAATAAATATTCCATGTTTTCTTTCATCTTAGGTACATCTACCTTGGCGTTTTATTAACCCAAAATGTATCAAAATGAAAAAACAACTACTTATTTTAATAGCCATATGTATATCCATGATTGGTTATTCACAATCAACTTACGTCTTTAATGGTATTACCTTTACATATACCCCAGGAAGCGGTACTGCCATTGCAACAGATTATGCGGCTGGTGCGGGACCAAATGTAAATATACCAGCAACAATAAATATTGGTATACCATATGATGTTGTTGGAATAGCTACTGGTGCTTTTCAGCAAAAGAACTTAAACAGTGTTACAATACCCAATACAGTTACCATTATTGAAGGTAACGCTTTTAGAGATAACAATTTAACAAGTGTCACCATTCCAGATAGTGTAACCAGTATCGGTGTTTCTGCTTTTAGAGATAATCAAATAAATAATTTAGTGATTGGGAGTGGTATCTCTACTATTACTGGACAAGCCTTTCTTGGAAATAATTTAACAAGTTTGGTAATACCTAATACTGTTACCACCATTGGTAATAGTGCCTTTTCTAGCAATCAATTAACAAGCATTACGATACCAAGTAGTGTTACAAGTATTGGTAGTTTCGGGTTTTATTTAAACCCATTAACTCAGGTTATTTGTCATGCAACCATACCACCAACTATTACTACAGATCCTTCTTTCGATTCTATTTCAAGTAACCGTAGCAATGTTGATTTACTTATACCAAGTGGCACCACGGCAGCGTATGTTACCGATCCAGGTGCTTTATGGACGGGTTTTAACTCGGTTACAGAGATGCTGCTAGTTGGGGATACTTTTGAGGAAAATTTTATAACCTACAGAGTTACTTCTACTTCACTTAATACTGTTGAGGTTTTAGATTATAATACAGCTGGCGGTACTGTAGTTAATATACCTTCTACGGTTCCTTACAGTGTTTTGACATATGAAATTAACGAAATAGAAGGTAATGCTTTTAATGCCAAAGGATTAACAAGTGTTAGCATTTCAGATAATGTTACAACCATAGGCAATCAAGCTTTTTTAAATAATAATTTAACAAGTGTTACCATCGGTAATGGCGTTGAAACTATAGGTGGTTTAGCATTTGATAGTAATAATTTAACAAGTGTTGTTATTCCAAATAGTGTTACAACAATAGGAGCTAGAGCCTTTGATGATAATGCAATTACTGATGTTATAATTGGAAGTGGCGTAACAACAATAGAATTTGGTGCTTTTAGAAATAATCCGTTGGCTAATATTCTGTCTTTGGCAGTTACACCGCCAAGTATAATTACTGATACTGCTTTTCCAGGTGTTGTAGACTCTTTTAGCCATGATCGTAGCAATATTAATTTAGTTATAACAAATAACACTACAGACGAGTATGTTACTGATAATGGCGCATTATGGACAGGGTTTAAAATGGTTTTTGAGGCAACTTCTCCAACCACAGCAGAAGTTTCAAATTACGATCCAGCTAACGGCACTAATGTTGTTATACCTGCAACTGTTACCGCAGGTTTTAATGTATTCGATATAAACAGAATTGATAATTCAGCATTTGAAAATATAGGTTTAACTAGTGTTACTATTCCTAATAGTGTTACGGAAATTGGAATTTCGGCTTTTGAGTTAAATAACTTAACTACTGTAGTAATTCCAGATAGTGTCACGCTTATTGGTACTGCTGCTTTTGTAACTAATTCTATCACAAGTCTTACATTGGGATCTAATGTTGCTGATATTGGTATAGGCGCATTTGCAGGTAATAATTTATCCGATATTACCATTCCTAGTAATGTTACTTTTATCGGTTTGTTAGCTTTCGGTAATAACCCTTTAACTAGCGTAACCTCATTAGCTACAACACCTCCCACAATTACAACTGGAACCAACGATACATTTGCTTTTAACCGTAGCAATATAGCTCTACATATACCACCTGGTACTTTAGGAGCTTATGTTACAGATCCAGGCGCGCTATGGACAGGTTTTAATCCTGTTACTCAAGATGCATCATTAAGTACATCTAATTTTGAATTAGAGCATGGAATAAAAATAATTACTAATAAAGATGAACTAAAAATAATTGTATCAGGAAGTATAAAACTTGAAAGTTATAGTGTATATAGCATTTCTGGAGCAAAAGTGAATAATGGTACAAAAAGCACTATAGCTATTGATAATCTATCAAGAGGTGTATATATTTTAGAACTAACATTTGATACAGGAAAACTTGTTAAAAAGTTTGCTAAATAGCTTATACATTTTGATAATACTTGTTTAAGAAATAAAGCCCCGTTTCTTTTTTAATTAACCGTAAGCGTTTTAAATAAAGCTCTTGCGGTTAATTGTTAAATATATTGTTTATTAGTACTTTGATCGTTTAGTTTTATATGAAAAGTATTCAAAATATTGTAGCCTTATTTCTTTTGACTCTTACTCAGTTAGCTCTGTCTCAAAACGCTAAAATAGATAGTCTAAAGACTGAATTACATCATCATAAAACAATTGATTCTACTCGAGTTAGCTTATTAAATAATCTAGCATTCGCCTTAAAGAAAATAGATACTACAGCTGCTGAAGCATATTTGAAAGAATCTAGTGAAATTTTAGAGGTAGTTAATTTTCCTAAGGGAAGAGCCAAAAACATGCTTCTTAATGGTATAATTAGTGCTCAAAAATCAAAATTTGAAGATGGTTTTTCGTTATATGAAGCATCTCTTCAATTAAATAAAGATATTGGGTATGCTAAAGGAATTATAGAATGCTATCTAGAAATGGGAGATTTCTATTATAGAAAAGGAATTCAACAAAAAGCTATAGATCATTATCAAAAAGCATTAATAATAGGCAAAAAATTAGATGACAAGGAAGCTATATTCAAGCTTTTAAATGATTTAGGGTGGTCTCATATTTTGCTTGGAAACTACGATGAAGCAGAAGCATATTACAAAAATGCATTGGTCTTTAGTGAAGTCACAAAAAACAGAAGACTACTTGCAAATGCCTATAGTGACTTAGGAATTATTTTTTCTTATAAAGGCAATTATAACATAGCACTTAAATATTACAATAAGTCAATTGAGGTTGCACAAAAAGCATCAGATAGTATAGCCATTGGAAATGCCTTTGGCAACATGGGACCAATTTATACTGAATTGGAAAACTATGATGAAGCCATAAAGTGTTACAACAAATCTCTACTATTTTTGAGGGGTGAATATAAAAATGCAACCGCCAGTAACTTTAATAATTTAGGTCTCGCCTATACTGCTAAAAAAAACTATAAGACTGCCCAAGAATATCTGCTCAAATCGAAAAAAGTATATCAACAAATTGGGGATAAAGGAGGTGAAGCGACCGTTCTTAATAATATTGCAGATATTCATTTAGGGCTAAAGGAATATAATAGGGCAGAGCAGTGCTTTAACCTAGGGAAAAAATTAGGTTTAGAAATTGATAATGAAAGAATAATCTGCTATTCGTACTTAGGGTTAGCTAAAATTTTCATTACAAAAAATAAGTTTAATGAGGCCTTAATTTGTACTTATAAAGGAAAAAAAATTGCAGATAAGCTTAAACTTTTAAACTTCCAAAGAGATAGCAACGAGTTGCTCTCAGAGATATACAATAACATGGGCAACTATAAAAAAGCTTATGAAAGCCACCAACAGTACAAAATACTTAACGATAGCCTTTTCAATAAGAAAAATATCGAAAAATTGGCACAAATGGAATCTGATTATAAATATAAACAAGCCTTAGACTCTGCAAGTATAAGAGAATTAAAACTTACCGAACAAGTTACCGCTACTGGTAGAGATTTAGAAAAATCCAAGCAGAACTATTTATGGGCTATTATTGGCGTATTACTAATTTCAATAATTCTTGGATCTATAATTTTCTTTCAAAAATTTAAAAGCATTAAAGTGAAAAATCAAACTATTGCTACAGAGCAAAAATTGTTACGTAGCCAAATGACACCGCACTTCATCTTTAATTCATTATCAGTTTTACAAGGCATGATTTTAAATAAGGAAGATAACAAGTCGGTAACATATCTTTCTAAATTTTCAAAATTGATGCGTATAACATTAGAAAATTCAAGAGATAAGCTGGTGTTGCTCTCGCAAGAATTACTGGCCATAGAAAACTACTTGGCTCTTCAGGATTTAGAAAATGAATCGTATCAATATTCTATTTCTGTTGACAATACAATAGATAGTGATGTATTTCAAATCCCACCAATGCTCATTCAGCCCTTTGTTGAAAATGCCATAGAACATGCTTTTACAGAAAACTTAAACCCCAAAATAATCGATATAAACCTTAATTATTCAAATAAAAATTTAATTTGTACAATTACCGATAATGGTATTGGTATAAATGCACAAAAAGACATTAAAAACGGTAATAAAACATCTTTGGCCACGACCATCACTTCAGAACGATTAAAAATTTTATCTAATGATTTAAAAGTTAAGGGTTGGGTAACCATCGAGGATAGGCAAAATTATAATGAGCAAGGGACTATAGTTACATTGGTGATTCCGCATAAACTTGTTGAAGTATAATGAAAACATTAATAGTAGAAGATAAGGCCTACATTAGAAAAGGGCTGCTAAATTTATTAAAACTAATAGAAGCTGGAGTAGAAGTGTTAGGGGAGTGTGCTTCAGTTAAAGATGCCGTGGTAGTAGCCAATGCATGTAAACCAGAATTGGTTTTTTTAGATATAAATCTCTTAGATGGTACTGCTTTTGATTTTTTAGAACAAACAGAACACTTAACATTTAAAGTGATTTTTATCACAGCCTACGAAGAATATGCGCTTAAAGCCATAAAATCTGGCGCAGTAGATTATATACTAAAACCTGTAGATGTAGATGAGCTTAAAGTGGCATTAGATAAGGTTAAAAGTATTACTGTAGCCGAACAACAAAAACAAATAAAAACAGTGAAAACTGTTTGGAATACTGATGATACCAAATTAATATTATCGCTTCATGACAGCTTTCAAGTTATAGATTTAAAAGAATTAATGTATTGTGAATCAGATAAGGGTTATACCACCTTTTATTGTAGTGATAATAAGAAGTATGTAGTTTCTAAAACCCTAAAAGAATTTGAAGAACGACTCATTAGAGCTAATTTTTTACGTCCACATCAATCGTTTATGGTGAATTTAAAGTTTATAGATAAATACGATAAATCGGGTATTATTTATTTAAAGAACGAAAAAAAAATACCAGTATCTTCTCGAAAAAAAGAATCGTTTTTAACTGCGTTTTTGAATAGAAATACACATTAAATATATCACATTATAGAAATATTTACTAGTTATCACAAAGTTTATTTTAAGTTTCCAAATCAAACTTAAAATACTTTACGGCATCTATTTTTCCTTTAACGGCAAAAGCAGCTTTATAATCTTTATACGTATCAAAAGGAACAATGTTCCAAAGGTTTTTCTCGTTTTTATCCCAAGCGGTTTCATATAATTCAGCATTATCATCAGAATCCATAGATATTGAAAAGGAGTCTAATGGAAATGATAAGCCTTGAGATTTAGCTTTTATAAAGGCTTCTTTCCTGGTCCAACCTCTAAAAAAAGCTTCGGTTTGCTGATTTTTTGGAATTTTATGTAATGCACTTATTTCTTGTTTGGAAAAATAGTTGTTTACTATTTCTAATACATTAAAATCTTTTTTAATGTATTCTACATCTATACCGATATCATAATCGTTGCAAAATGCGATAACTATCATTTCACCTGAATGGGAAACATTGAATTTCATGGTGCAATCATACTTTATTTTAGGTTTACCGAAAGCACAATAATTGAAAATAATATTTTTGGGATGAATTTTTAGATATTTACTTAATAAAAGCCTTAATGCTCCCCTTGCCAATATATAAGTGTTTCTATCTTTATAAAACCTAAATGTTTTAGATTTTTTTTTTTCATCAATAGATAGTAGGTCACGATAGTATTCCAGAAATTTTGTGATAGAGTCTTTTTTTATAACCCAAACATGAACTTTATTTTCTTCTAGAAGAAGGGTATTCAAGGATGCAATAGTATTTTTATTCAACGATAACTTGATCAATTTTTTCTGAAACGTTTTTAATGTCAGATTTTTCAAAAAGTGTATTGTGATGTCCTTTAGTATAAGTAACAGCAACTTTACCGGAAGTTAAGTTTTTCCATGATTTAATAATGAAATCCTCAAACCTTTTATCTTCTTTGTGTGTTAATATAAGAGAAACGTTGCCTGAATGATGCTTAAACTTATATTCTAGACTAATTCTCCTTAAATTTGCTTTTAGCTTCTCAAGTTCCTTTTCATATGCTTTACCAAATAGTTTTATAATTATCGGTTCAATTAAATAATATCTGTCTTGAAAATATAATTTAATTGTTTGTATTGGAGATAGCAATAATCTTTTTAAAAAGAATTTTACCCTAACTTTCATCGTTTCATTATCAGTGGCATTCCAAGCAGATGCCATAGTGTCCATAACAATGATGTTAATTTTTTCTTCTGTTTGTTCTAATAAGTAAGCCATTTCATTTCCTACAGATGTGCTAAAGCAATAAACTAAAATATTATAAGGGCCTTTTGGTTGTATTTGTCTTATTAAGCTTAAATAATCTTTAGCCATCTCTTCAACATTTTCATGCATCGATTCTCCATTATTTAAACCAGATGGGTTAAGAGCATATATAGGCCTTCCTGTTTTTAGATGATCTTTTAATGGACCATAAAAGAAAACATGACCACCTCCAGAATGAATACAAAAAAGAGGGACTTTACCTCCTTCTTTTCTTATGGTAGTTAATGAACCTTTATTTTCATTATTTACAGTTGTTTTTAAAAGCGCTTTTGATAATTCTTCTATAGTTTGATTTTCAAATAACTGATTTGGTCTTAGGTTTATACCAAGTTTTCTAGCTTTTGAGACTAATTGAATACTTAATATAGAATCTCCACCAATTGCGAAAAAATTGTCATTAATACTTACATTTTCAAGTCCTAATACTTCTTTCCAAAGATTAAATAATTTTATTTGAGTTTCATTCTCGGGAAGCTTTGTATTCCTAAAATTGGCTTTCTCTTTATTGATTAGGTTTTTTTGACTGTTCTTTAATTTAGTTTTATCAATCTTTCCATTTGGTAATCGTGGAACACTACTTAATTCGTAAATATTATTAGGAATCATATAGCTAGGAAGCCTTTTTTTTAAGTAAAACTTAAAATCTTCATAATCTATCGATTTATTGGACTCAATATATGCAGCTAATTGCGTTGGTTTTTTGGCAGAATTTGTTTTTAATAATGCTATAAGTTTTAACTTTAGATTATGTTTTTCTTCTTCAGATAAATCTTTGATTTTTTTATTTAAGTATGTTTCTGTCATAAGCTATAAAGCGCAACTGAATTATAACAATAATTTATTCTAATATTATTTGGAAAATAATGTATTTAAATCTTCTTTACTTAAAGTTTCAAGTAATTGTAATAAAGTTTCATCGCTCATGTTTTCATCATTTATAATATTTCTACTTAAATCATCTTCAAGCAAAACTATGCTGCTGTTGATGTCAGGGCTATATGTGTTTATAGTATTTTCAATTTCACTAAGTTCAACGCGATAACCTCTAATTTTAATTTGGTGGTCTGCTCTTCCAAGAAATATTATATTTCCATTTGCATTATATCTTCCAAGATCTCCAGTTTTATATAACCGTTCTTCAGTTTTTATAGGATGTTTAATAAAAACTTTTTCAGTAAGGTCTTGTCTGTTAATATAACCAGAGGAGAGACCTAAACCACCAATATATATTTCACCAACTGCGCCTTGAGGTACTGGTCTTAAATTTTTGTTTAATAAATAAATTTTTGAATTTGCTACGGGTTTCCCAATTGGTACAATGTTTAAATCTAAGTCTTCATGAGTTATCTTATGAGCTATACACCATACAGATGCTTCGGTAGGTCCGTATTCATTGAATAAACTAACCTTTGGAAGGGTTTTAATATGTAACCTACATAATTTTATATCACATACTTCTCCTGCTACTATTACTGTATTTAGGGTTTTAATTTTGCTATAATTAACATAATTAAGCATAAGGTTATATAGTGATGGGAGCATTAATGTATGCGTAATATTATGATTTTGAATGATGTTTCCGAGTTCATCAATATCTTGTTCTATTCTTTTCTCTGAAATGACAAGATTGCCTCCTGCACATAGTGTCCAGAATATTCCAGCTTTTGAACTATCAAAGGAAATAGAAGACATTAGCAAAAATGCGGATGGTTTTTGGTTATAAAATTCAAATCTTCCTAATGTAGAATTAATGATGTTTTTATGTGTAATAGGTACTCCTTTAGGTTTACCGGTACTACCAGAAGTGTATATTATATATGCTAAATGGCTGTTGTCTACAACTGGTAACTTAATATTTTTAAAATTGTCACTAGTCATAGTGTCTATACTCAATATTGAAAATTTATTAGGATTAAATTGTTCAGTTAAGTCAGTTTGAGTGACAACTATATTGGACTGAGAATCTTCTAGCATAAAATCAATCCTTTCTTGAGGATATTCAGAATCGATAGGAAGATAACAACATCCAGCTTTTAAAATCCCTAATATTCCAATAGCGATATTAGTAGAGCGGTCTGTACATAATCCGACCACTGAGTTATTAGATTTAGTAAATTTTAAGATATTGTAAGCAAGTATGTTGGCTTTATCATTAAGCTCTTTATAGCTTAAAGATGAACCTTTACTTGTTACTGCTATACTTTTTGGGTTTTTTTGGGCAATAGCTTCAATCATACTATGAATCCCATATGTGTTTTCAAAATTAAAGGGGTTGAAATTTTCATAACTATATAATAGCTTATCAGAATCTGTTAATATTGAAGTTTGTGATATTTTTTGCTCTGGATTATCTAGGATTCCTTTTAAGAGTATTTTAAAATGTTCTTGAAAACTATTTATTGTAGCTTCTTTAAAAAGTTCGGTTGAAAATTCAAATTTAGATGTAAATGTATCTTTGGTTTTAGTTATAAATATTGTTAAATCAAATTTTGATACTTTGGTATCTAAAAACTTATGGTTTATACGCAAATTTTCATCAAAAGGAGGTATTTCTACTTCCTCATTGTAAACAAACATTACTTGGAAGAAAGGGTTTGTCGATAAAGATCTTTCAATATTAAGTTCTTTTACAAGTAGATCAAAAGAAACGTTTTTATTAGTAAAAGCTTCTAAAGTGTTTTTTCGAACTAAAAGCACCAAATCACGAAAAGACATTGAAGAATCAATTTCAGTTCTTAATACTACTGTGTCGATAAAAAAACCTAATATATCTTCTAAAGCTTTTTGGTCTCTATTAGTTATTGGAGATCCCACTAAAATATCATTTTGCCCACTATACCAATGCAAAAAAGTAAAATAAACAGATAACATAATTACATATGGCGTAGTGCTATATTCTTGAGATAGTAGTATTATTTTATCAGATATGTTCTTGTTAAACGTTTCAGTTTTAGAAAATGCACCTTTAAAATTAGGCTGTATCGGTCTGGTAAAATCTGTAGGTAAATCTGTTACTGGAATTTCTCCAGAAAGTTTATTTTTCCAGTAACTTAAATGTTTATTATTTAGGTTGCTTTTACTTTGCCAAAAAGCATAATCAGTATATTGTAATGTATTGTCCTCTATTAAATTATCACTTATACTTTCTTCATTATTAATACTCTTGTAATATGATGAAAGTTTTTCTCTGAAAATTTTCATAGACCATTCATCAATGATAATATGATGCATGGTAATTAATAGTAGGTTTTCTGTATCCCTTTTTTTAATTAAAGTACATCTAATAAGTGGTGCTTTTGCTAAATCAAAATGTAATTTAATGTCCTTTTGAATTATTTTATCTAGTTCTGATTCATAATCTATTTCTGATAAATTGCTTAAATCATATTTTGAAATGGTTAGCTCAGAAGTATTATTTACTTTTTGGAATACTTCACCATCATCTATATGATAAGTGGTTCTTAATATATTATTAGTTGAATAGATTTTTTTCAGGCTTTCTATAAGGGCTTTTTCTGATAGTTCTCCTTCTAAAGTATAGGTTTCGCAAAAGTTATAAAAGGGGTTTTTGGGATACATCTGTTGCAAAAACCATAATCTTTTTTGACCATTAGATAGTGGGATTTTATCTAGGGCAGGAGCCTTTTTAATAGAATTAGCATTTATGGTGTCTTTTTCTTTATTTTTCCACCTATCAAGAAGAGATGTTTGTTTCTGTTCCTTTGCCATAATTAAATTTTTATCTTAAACCTAGCCACTTAACAATAGGAAATAGTATCCTATTTATCTCTTCATCAAGAGGCAAATCAATATCAAATGCACGTTCTATTAACCAGTATAATGAGATAATAATAAGTAAAATCGATAAGTAAACTAAAAATTTAGGATAAAGCTTTAGTTTTCTAAAAAGGTATAGTATTGGGAAAATTGCTGCAATAATGACTAATTGGCCAATTTCTACCCCAATATTAAAGCCTAATAATGACAATGATAGGTTTTCTCCTTTAAAACCAAGTTCTCCTAAAACTGTAGCAAACCCAAAACCATGGAATAAGCCAAAAATAAATGCAATTAACCAATCTTTTCCTTTGAAAATAGGCTTAATATTATGATATGCAGCGAGTCCTATTGAAAAAGCTATTAAGGATTCTACGATTCTAGAGGGCAAATTTATAATCTGTAATGATGCTAGGCTAAGAGTTATAGTGTGTGCAATTGTGAAAAAAGTAATGATTTTAACTATGTATATAAATGCAGGCTTAAACCTTTCTACTGGAGACCAATTTGATAAGGATGACTTTATTGTACCTCCAGTAGTTGCAATTTCTTTTCTTCTTACAACAGCGGGTAATATAAGGGCTAGTATAAAAAGTATATGATCAAGCCCTATCCATATGTGATGAATACCTTGTCTTATCATAGCTACAAAACCAGTCCATAAAGAGCCATCCTTAAGAGATAATGTTTTAGTCAAATTATTTTTGTCAAAGTCCAAAGCAATTAATGATTCATTATGAATTAATCCAGCTTTCCAATTATACTCCATTGCTAAAAGATTCACATGTTTGGGGTTCTGTTCTATAAATACTTTATAAGTAATATCTAAAAAATCAGGAACATTATGAGATTCTTTTAAATAAAATCCAATCGAAATAAAGTCAGCAAAAGGAACCCATAAAATTTCGTTATCATTGTTAAATACAATTTCATATTCTATATTTTGATATGAAAAGAAAGCGTTCTTTTTTAAATATTCTTTTATTTTATCAAGGTGCGGTTCTATTTCTGTAAGTGATGGATGCTTGTCAAGATTTATACCTAGAGCTTTATTAATATCAAGAACATTAATGTGAAAATTACCTTCAATATTTTCTTGTTCATATACCCTTAAATAAATTAATGCGTTTTCAGGCTTGTGAGCTTGTAGCGTATTTATTGATAAAAATGATAAGCCAAGAAATAACAACAAGGTTAAAAAATTCTTCATAATAGGTTGATTTTAGTAGCGAAAAACACTTAGTAGTGATTATAGGTGTTTTGTCGATTTTTTGTTTCAATATCGTAAATATTGAAAGATCATTAAGATTTTTACTGTTTTTTTTCGATAAGTTCAGATAATAAATCGTCAAAGTGTCAAAAATGAATTTTAATCGTATGCATGATTGCTATATATTTACTATCCAAGAGAAAAAGAATTAAAAAAAATTGCTTAGATAGGTATTTTGATACTCAAACATGATTAATTTTTATGTTTTTATTTGTCTGAATATTTCTCGTCAGCCTTTTTCACTTTATAAGGATAATTTCTTTTAGTGATTGCATTATTGTGAAAAACACTAAAACCAACCATATCCTAACATGGATAAAACTAAAACCCAATTATTGCCTTTAACAAGGAGCCAAACATCTTTATGGCTCACAGATAAGCTAAACCCTAATTTGCCTATCAATAACGATTCATATGCATTTTATATCCATGGAGCCATAAATATTGATGCTTTTAAGGTTGCTTTTCAAAGGTTAATTATGCATTCTGATGCTTTAAGAATTATTTTTTCAGAAGAAGAAGGAGTGCCTTATCAAAGAATAATACCATATTTAAATGCTGACCTTGAGTACTTGAATTTTACTGAGAAAACTTCTGCGGAAGTCGATGAATGGCTAAAATCTAGAAGTAAATTAGTGTTTGATATATCAAGCAAATTGTATGATAGTGTATTGATTAAACTTAACTCAAACTATTTTGTTTGGTTTCTTAATATGCATCATTTAATAACAGATGCTAGTAGTAGATCTATTTTATTTAAACGGATGTCTTTATTCTATAAAGAGGTGTTAAAAAATCAAGAAACAAATTTTATTGACGATTATAGCTATAAAACTTATATAGATTTTGAGAGTAAATCGAGAGATAATAACAAAGAGATATCTGATTACTGGGAAAGTAAAATTGATGATTTCGGTGAAAAAATATCTTTGTATGGTGTTAAATCGGAAATAATCACATCGAAATCTCATAGGTTAGAAATCCGACTTAGTAAAGAAGAAGTTGATACTATAATACAATTATCTTCTAACCCAGAAATACTTGCATGGAATAAGAATATAATCCTTTTTAATGTATTTGCGACAGTACTTATTTCGTATATGTACAGATTTAGCGGGCATAAGAAATTGGTTATAGGAGCGCCAATTCATAACAGAACAAAGGAAACCTTTAAAAATACAGCTGGATTATTTATTGAAATTTTTCCTTTAGCCATTGAAATTGACGATAATGAAACCTTTTTTAGTTTATTACAAAAAGTTCAGTTAGAAACTATTAATTATTTAAAAAATGGCTTACCTGGCTCTTCCTCAGCGAAATTGAATAGGAGCTATAACGTGATTTTTAACTACATTAATTCTAGTTTTTCAGATTTTGCTAATTATAAAACAATTTCAAAATGGATACATCCCGAACATATAGACCCGGGTCATTTTATTCGTTTTCAAGTTCATGATTTTGATAATAGTGGAGAAATCCAACTTACTTTTGATCTGAATGCAAGTATATTTACTGCACAAAATCAAGCAGAAAGCCCTAAACATTTTCTAAAATTACTTAATAGTTTTACTGAAGATTATAATCAAGAAATTAGTAATATATCACTTATTACTGATACTGATATTCTTAAAATTAGGGATTGGAATAATACTAACGTGGATTACCCTAAGGATGAAACGTTGCTTTCTAAATTTCATGAGCAGGTTTTAAAAACTCCAAATTTAATTTCAATTCTATTTCAAGATGCATCACTAACATATAAAGCATTAGACAATGCATCCAATCAAGTAGCCCATTTTCTTTTACAAAAAGGAATACAGAAAAATGATATTGTAGCCATTAGTTTAGAAAGATCTCTGGACATGCTTGTTTATATTTATGGAATTATAAAAGCTGGAGCTGCTTATTTACCAATTGATACTGAAGCACCACAAAATCGATTAGTATTTATATTGAACGATGCTAAAGCTAAACTTTTGTTTTATAATCATAACAAAATTAATTATACTTTTCAAGAAGCTATAGATAGTTATCATGTTGATAATATTAAAGATGAAGTTATATTATTAGAGGCAAGTAACCCTAATATTGAGGTTTCTCCAGATGATTTAGCTTATGTGATTTATACATCTGGAAGTACAGGAGAGCCCAAAGGTGTAGAATGTCATCATGAGGGGATTTGTAATCGTCTAAACTGGATGAATGATGATTATCCAATAAATGAAGATGATACCTTTTTACAAAAAACGCCAATAACTTTTGATGTGTCACTTTGGGAACTATTTTGGCCACTTCAAAGAGGAGCCAAACTAGTGATTGAAATACCAGATGGACATAAAGACCCAGAACAACTCATTGAAACTATTAGAGAACATCAAGTTACCAATATTCATTTTGTGCCCTCAATGTTAAATGTGTTCACACAAACAAAAAGTGTTGAAACCTGTAAAAGCCTTAATAGAGTTTTTTGTAGTGGAGAAGCACTTTCAATTCCAATTGTAGAACAAGCCTATGAATGTTTAGATGTTGAAATTCATAATTTATATGGACCTACAGAAGCTTCTGTAGATGTTACCAGTTGGCATTGCGAGAAAGAAGAATTTAAAAAAGGTATCCCGATAGGAAAACCAGTTGCAAATACTAGACTTTATATTTTAGATAATGAATTAAACCAATTACCTATAGGCCTTGTAGGTGAGCTTTATATTGCAGGAAAGCAAGTTGCTAAAGGTTATCTAAATAGATTTGAACAAACAAAAGAAAGGTTTATAAAAGATATATTTTCAGACACTTTAAATGCTAAAATGTATAAAACTGGAGATTTAGCAAGATATAGGGGTGATGGTAATATTGAATATCATGGAAGAGTTGATAATCAAGTAAAAATAAGAGGTTTAAGAATAGAATTAGGTGAGATTGAGAGAAATATAGAAAAGATTTCAAACATTTCTCAAGCTATTGTTACGGTTGATAGTCAAGATAACCTTATAGCATATTTTACTGGAAGCTATAAAGAAAGATTAGAAATAATTAGTACACTAAAGAAACAACTTCCTGATTATATGATTCCCCAATTTTATATGCATTTGGATGATTTCGAATTACTTTCAAGTGGTAAGGTTGACAGAAACAAACTGCCAGATTTTAATACTGAAGAAAAGACTAATAGAGAAACTAAAATTGGACCTACGAATGAAATTGAAGAAGTTGTTCATGAAATATGGAAGGAAGTTTTAGGGATAGTTGACATTGGAATAAATGAAAACTTTATGCGGATAGGGGGTAATTCTCTAAATGCAATTTCTATTACCTCTAGATTAAAAACAGTTTTAGAATTGGAGGTGTCTATTACTGATATATTTAATTACCCAACTATTGCATCATACGCTGCTAATGTTGAAAAAACAATATTAAGATTATTGAATGAATAGAAATGCACAAAAAGGCTTGAAGCCATTTGTTTTGAAAGCAACTATTGTAGTTATGGTTATGTGCTATATTTTTGGACCATTGCATAAAGAAATAAATAATGTGCTCCATGTTGTATATCATCAAATAGAATTGCCTAATTCTACTGTTATTTCCGATTCCAATAGTTTAAAGTTTAATGATGATGGAGAAACGCATCATTACATGCAAAACAAAAAGCACCATCATAATTTTTTAGAATTTTTTAATAAAATCATTGAAGCTTCTAATTCTGATAATAATAGCGAAAACTCAACTATAGTAAAACTAAAGATCGATAAACATATTAGAACGAAAAAAAAGGTAAAGGTTTTAGAGTTTTACAGTTATAAATCAAAACATATTTCATCTCGCATGATAAAGTGTACCCTAAATGGGTATTCATTCAAAGTTTTTCAACCACCTAAACATTTTGTTTAATAACAAGGCTACATCGATTCTCAGATAGTAAATCGATTTTAGTTAGAATTTATTAATTCAAAAAAACACTACAAATATCTTTGAGTTTCAATCTTTCCATAGGTCATTTTGATACTCAAAAAAAACTATTATTCATGTTAAAAAAAATACTAACTCTACTGTTTTTAAGTTTAAGTATAGCCACATACGCCCACGAACTTAACGGAACAGTAATTTCCGAAGACAACGAAAAACCCTTACAAGGAGTTGGGGTTTACAATAAAAGTACAGGAACCTATACCTATTCTAATGTATCTGGTTATTTTGAAATAGATGACATATCGGTAGGCGACGTCATTTATTTCTATCAATTGGGTTATAAAAATTATGAGTTAACTATTGATGAATCTCATCTAGATAGTACTATCCAAGTTATCATGGAGATATCCTCAGCTTCCTTGGATCAAGTACTTATCGTTTCTAAGGTAAATGTCTTAAGCAACTTTGTCAATGTTGACTTAAAAACAAGTCCAGTAAAATCATCACAAGAAATTTTACGTAAAATCCCTGGACTTATCATTGGTCAGCATGCAGGAGGTGGTAAAGCAGAACAAATTTTTCTAAGAGGTTTTGATATAGATCACGGAACGGATATCGCCATTGATGTAGACGGAATGCCAGTAAACATGGTGTCTCATGCCCACGGACAAGGATATGCCGATATGCACTTTATAATACCAGAAACCATTGATAACCTTGATTTTGGAAAAGGTTCTTATTATGCAGATAAAGGAAATTTTAATACTGCTGGATATGTTGATATTCAAACTAAAAAAACTATTGATAAAAATTTGATTTCAGTTGAAGCGGGTCAGTTTAATACAGTCCGTGCTTTAACCATGTTAAAAATTTGGGATGGCGAAAATAGTAACGCCTATGTAGCTAGTGAGATGAATTTAACAGATGGGGTTTTTGATTCTCCTCAAAATTTTAATCGTTTGAATATCATGGCACGATATAACTATAATAATTATCAGGATCAGGAATTTAATTTATCGCTTTCACATTTTCAAAGTAAATGGGATGCTTCAGGGCAAATACCACAGCGTGCTGTAGATCAAGGTTTAATAGGTAGGTTTGGTGCCATAGATGATACCGAAGGAGGTAATACGAGTAGAACTAATATTTGGATGAATCATATAAAACATTTTGATGAGCATTCTAGTTTAACCTCTTCAGCTTATGTATCTAATTATGACTTTGAGTTGTTTTCAAATTTCACCTTTTTTCTTGAAGACCCTGTAAATGCAGATCAAATTCGTCAGTTTGAAGATAGAACTATTATCGGAGCTAAAAGTGTATATGAAAAATCATTTCATTTAGATAATCACGACCAACAATTAAAATATCGTGTTGGTGTAGGGTTTCGATATGATGATGTAAATGATAATCAGTTGTCTAGAACAAAAAATAGAAAGGAATTATTAGAACGGTTAGCTTTTGGAAATGTTGATGAACTAAATGCGTTTTCTTTTGCAGATTTAAATTATAAAATCAATAAGTGGACCATCAACCCAGGCTTACGTTTAGATTATTTTACGTTTGATTATGTAGATTTACTTACCGAAACTTATGATAGTAAAAGTGAAAATAAAACGCTATTAAGTCCTAAATTAAATTTTATTTATGCTGCTTCACCTAATACACAGTTTTTCTTAAAAACAGGTTTAGGGTATCATTCAAACGATACTCGTGTTGTTACTGCTCAAAGTGGCGAACAAATACTGCCAACAGCATTTAGTACAGATTTAGGAACTGTACTAAAACCAACAGATAAATTAGCAATTAACGCGGCACTTTGGTCCTTGTTTTTGCAACAAGAATTTGTTTATGTTGGAGATGCGGCTATAGTAGAGCCTAGCGGAAAAACAGCAAGATATGGTATAGACTTAGGTTTACGTTATCAAATTGCTGATTGGTTATATTTTAATACAGATGTAAATTACACGGTAGCCAGAAGTACTGAAGAGCCGGATGGGCAAGATTATATTCCTCTTGCTCCAGACCTAACATCGTCTGGTGGTTTTAGTTTTAAGGAATTGGGTAAGTTTTCTGGAAGTATCAGTTATCGTTATATTAAGGATCGTCCAGCGAATGAGGACAACTCTATCGTAGCGGAAGGTTATTTTGTGACAGACTTAAATTTAAACTACAACCATAACAATTGGACGTTTGGTTTAATAGTAGAAAACCTTTTTGATGTAGATTGGAATGAGACACAGTTTGCTACCGAAAGTAGATTGTTTAACGAGGCGAATCCAGTTGAGGAAATCCATTTTACACCAGGAGCACCTTTCTTTTTAAGAGGAAAGGTTTCGGTAAGATTTTAGAAGCATGTTAATTAAGAGGAGCCGCTGTTGTAGTAGCTCCTTTTAATTGTTGTCATCTAAAATTTTAATCATTTTAAAGGATTTTAAAAGGTGAAACAGACCAGGCAGTATTATCGCACCACCAATTAATAGAGAAATACCTAAAACTTCAATGACCTTGGGTGTTGATGCAGTATCTACAATGCTTATTTTATTATTAGCCGTTATTAATAAATAAGGATAGTGTGTTAATATAGCTGCTAAAAGAATTAAAATTACTTGAACACCAACAAGAAATCTACTTTTTATTTTGCTAGCTTTTTTAATACTATAGGTTAAAGGAAAAATAATCAATGCCGATAATACGACTAAACTAATGGCGTAAGGGTTTTCAATAAAGTCTGTAACAAACTTGATATTATTTATATAACCAATACTTAACACCGAAAAGCCTAAAAAAACAACAATTACATTTGCTACTCTAGCTTTACCCACATAAATTTTGCGTTCCTCTTTGTTAGCTTCTCCTATTAATAAAACTGATGCTAAAAAAGCACATAAAGCGGCAAAAAATAAACCATTTAAGATAGAAAAACTATTCAGCCAAGGATGTATGAAAACTTCAAAAAAGGACATGTTAGATGTCTCCAGAATTATATTTCCTGAAACCATAGCGCCAAATGTCATTCCTAAAAAAATTGGAGTAATGAGACTAGAGATTCTAAACATCCAATCGTATAGTATTTGTGAGTTATCTTTAAAAGCATCATAGTGCCTAAAAACAAACGAAACACCTCTTAAAGTCACACCTAGTAGAACTAATGTTAAGGGAATATGTAAATAAACAGTTAGTACATTATAGAACTCTGGAAACCCAACCCAAAGGATTACAACCATAATTATAATCCAAATATGATTTGCTTCCCAAACCGGTCCTATAACTCGATATACTGTTTTCTTGGTGATACTTTGACTCTTTTTTGAGGAAAAAAGTTCAATAATACCAGCACCAAAATCTGCACCAGCAAGCAACACATATAGTAGTAATGAGACCATCAAAAAAGCTAGTACAACGTATAACATATTACACTAATTCAGTATTATTTAAAGATTTAATTTGTCTAGCCATTAACCAAGTTACGGCTATTGCCAAAATGCTGTAGAGTATAACATACATATAGAAACTAAATACCATACCGGGCATGGGGGTTACTGCATCTTTTGTTTTCATAATATTATGGATAATCCAAGGTTGTCTACCAACTTCAGTAACTACCCAACCTGCTTCAAGCGCGATAAATCCCATTGGTGCTAAACCAATAAAAAGCAACCAAAACTTATTATTTTGCCACCAAGTTTTTCGTTTTAAACTTATGAAGAATAATATACCTACCACCATTAACAAAGTTCCAATACCCACCATAATTTGAAATGCATAATGAACAATTGGTACATTGGGACGAACATCTTTGGGAAAATCATTTAAACCTTTTACCTCTGCTTCAAAATCACCAAACGCTAAGAATGATAAAGCTTTCGGGATTTCAATTTTATAAGATACTTCTTGCTTCTCATTATCCACAATCCCTCCAATATACAGCGGAGCACCTTTTGTAGTCTCATAATGCGCCTCCATAGCTGCAAGTTTAACAGGTTGGCGTTTAGCAATATCTTTAGCAGAAAGATCACCACTTATAGGTTGTAAAATAGCAGCAATAGCGGCGAAAGTAATAGCTATTTTAAAAGCTTTTTTATGAAGTTCTACATGTTTGTTTTTAAAAATTTGAAACGCATGAACTCCAGCAACGGCAAATCCAGTTGCAGTAAAGGCTGCAAGTGTCATATGTAACGCCTGGGTGAACCATGCAGGATTTAGTAACGCTTCAATCGGATCAATATTTAAAAATTCACCATTTATATAATCAAAACCAGATGGCGCATTCATCCATCCATTGGCAGAAACTACTAAGATTCCCGAAGCTACTCCTGAAATACCAACAATAACTCCTGTAAACCAGTGGAATTTTTCAGAAATTTTATCCCAACCATATAAATAGAAACCAAGTGCGATAGCCTCAACAAAAAATGCTGCACCTTCTAAAGAAAATGGCATACCTATAATGGGGCCAGCATGTTTCATGAATTCAGGCCAAAGTAGTCCTAACTCAAAAGATAGGGCGGTACCAGACACTGCACCAGTAACAAAAAAAATCGCGACACCTTTTTGCCACGATTTAGTTAGTTTTAAATAAATTGGATTTCTAGTTTTTAACCATTTTCTATGTGCAATAATCATAAAAAAAGGCATCACCATACCAATACATGCAAATACAATGTGAAACATTAATGTAAATGCCATTTGAAGTCTCGCGGCATCAAGATTGTCCATAAAAAACAAGCTTTAAAGTAGTATTGCAAATGTACGTTTTAAAGCTTTGATTTTCGATTGAAACTATAAAATTATTCTTTAATAATTTCTACTTCAAACATCTTATCCCAGCGTTTTCCTGTCACAAAAATAGTGTTAGCTTCTGGGTTGAAGGCTATACCATTTAAAACATCTAATTTTTCGTGTTGTGTTACTTTATTTCTAAGTGGTGTAAAATCTATAACACCTTCAACAGCACCATTTTTAGGATTAATAATAGCGACACCATTACGCTGGTAACGGTTAGCGTAAATTTTACCATTAATCCATTCTAGTTCGTTTATATCGGTAATTTTTCCCTTGTTGGTATATACTTGTATATAGTCTTCTTCAATTAAAGTTTTTTGATTTAATAACCATATATTTTCGCTACCATCACTTTTGTAAATATGTTTATCGTTGTGAGTTAAACCCCAACCTTCCTTACTTTTTCCATAGCTAAAAGTACTTTCTTCTTCAAATGTATTTACATCGTAAACAAATCCAGTTTTGGCTCTCCAAGTAAGAACGTAAATTTTATCTTCTAAAACGGTCAAGCCTTCACCAAAATAGGCATCTGCTAAATTGATGTTTTTTATAACCTCACCAGTTTTGTAATCTACTTGTCTCAATTTAGATTCTTTGTATTGTCCTGTACTTTCATAGAGTTTACCATTATAAAATTCTAAACCCTGTGTGTAACTTGTAATATCGTGTGGGTATTCATTAATAATTTTGAATTTATAAATCTTTGGCGCTTGGTTGTTTAAAATAGTGATGGATGAGGTTGTTTTTTGCGTCTCACCTCCATTAAAATAAACTGTAGCTTCAATAGGATGTTTGCCTAATTTATGATTTTCTAAGTTGATAGTATTAGCAATTGTTTTTCCGTTGAGTTTATAAACCACTGAGTCTATGGTATGGTTCTTTTTGTTTTCTATTGATAAATTAAGTGTTTCACTAATAGATATGTTGCCTTTTTGAGCATTAGTGGTAATACTAAAAAAGTTTTTCTTTTGATTAGAATTTGAACCACAAGAGGCTAGAATAAACAATAAGGTTATGACAGTGAGTAGTTTATAAATTTTCATTGGTGAACATAATTTTAATCGAATATATTTATTAAAAATCGGTTTAAAAAATCATTGTGAAAATTTTAAAAGATTGTATCTTTGCAGCCGGCAAGTCCTACACAACCAGCTCCTGTAGAATCCTCCAGGGCGGGAACGCAGCAAAGGTATACGGTTGTAGCGGTGTGATGTAGGTAGCTTGCCTTTTTTTGTGCCATAAACTTAAATCTTGAAAGCTACGGCGTATCAAGATTTTTTAGTTTGTGGAACATTCCCACTAAGGAGAGAACCTCCTAAAATTATTATTGTATTTTTAAACGCGAAAAATTCTAAAAAGCATGTCTGAAGTCGTTTTAATAACTGGTGGATCTTCTGGAATTGGAAAATCTATCGGAGAATTTCTCCACGATAAGGGATTTAAAGTTTATGGTACAAGTAGAAATCCTAAAAATTATACCGATAGTAAATTTCCATTGTTGGCATTAGATGTAAAAAATGTATCTTCAATCGAACAATCTGTAGCGTCAGTTATTGAAAATGAAGGACGTTTAGATGTATTGATTAATAATGCAGGTGCGGGAATTACAGGGCCTATTGAGGAGATTCCTGAAGCGGAAATTAAAGCAAATTTTGACACAAACTTTTTTGGACCTATCAATGTTATAAAATCTGTTTTACCTCAAATGCGGGCTCAAAAATCTGGATTAATCATCAATATAACTTCTATTGCTGGCTATATGGGTTTGCCATATCGTGGTATATATAGTGCAAGTAAAGGCGCTTTAGAGTTGTTGACAGAAGCTTTTAGAATGGAGCTAAAACCCTTTAATATAGAAATGACGAATGTAGCTCCTGGAGACTTTGCAACTAATATTGCTGCAGGACGTTATCATGCACCATTATTAGAAGATTCACCATACAATGCGAGCTATGGAAAGTCATTAGAATTGATGGATGCTCATGTTGATTCTGGTAGTGATCCACAAATGATGGCGAAAGCTATTTATAAAATAATTACTACTGATAAGCCGAAAATTCATTATAAGGTAGGGGAGTTTATGCAAAAATTTTCTGTGGTACTTAAACGTATTCTGCCCGATAAGGTTTATGAGAAATTATTAATGAATCATTATAAATTATAGGGTTTGGTATGCTATTTGTGTTTTGTTAGCACAAAAGTAATCCTATGTATAAAAAAGTTATTCTTCCCTCGGTTTTTATCTTGTTTTTTATAGTTACTGCCTGTCAAGATATTTTAGAATGTGTTATTAATAGAAAACCTGTTTTATCAGATACTAGAATTGATCGTGCAAGACAGAATGAGTATTTCTTTGCAAAAATCACGTCTGAGATACAAAATGAACCAAGAGATAATGATTATTTTTATTATTTCGACATATTTGGTGATTTGCCTGAAGGACTAGAGGTATTCTTTGATTATAGAGATGTAATCATTGAAGGAAGACCTAGAAGTAAAGGTAGATATAGATTTACCATAACACTAGATGTAGAGCAAGCCGATAATTACTGTGAAAATGATTTGAATGACTGTGATGGGCTCTGTGAAGAAAGGACTTCTAGAACTTATATTTTAACGGTAGACTAAGCATTATTTCCCCACTTATTTTAATTCCGAAAACTTTTAGCAACTTGTTAATAGATTTTACTTAAAGGTAATTAAGTAACAGCCATAATGTTGTAAATTCGCTGCGTTAGGGATTGAGGCATTTGTTGAAGCTCCCCGACGATAGGAGGGAGCGACTGCCGAAAGCCCGACCCCTTGTGGGTAACGCCCAATTATTTGAAACAACATTAAAACAAAGTAAAATCTATATAATTATAACTAAATGAAATTTTTTATTGATACTGCAAACCTTGACCAGATAAGAGAAGCCCAAGATATGGGCGTTTTAGATGGTGTTACAACAAACCCATCGTTAATGGCTAAAGAGGGCATTACTGGGCACGATAATATTATGAAGCACTATGTAGATATTTGTAATATTGTAGATGGAGACGTAAGTGCCGAGGTAATTTCTACTGATGTTGATGGCATGATTAAAGAGGGGGAGGCTTTGGCAGAACTGCATGAGCAAATTGTGGTAAAGTTGCCTATGATTAAAGATGGTGTTAAGGCGTGTAAATACTTTTCTACTAAGGGTATTAAGACTAATGTAACTTTAGTGTTTTCAGCAGGACAAGCTTTATTGGCCGCTAAAGCTGGAGCTACTTATGTGTCTCCGTTTTTAGGGCGTTTGGATGATATTTCTACTGATGGCTTGAATTTAATTTCTGAAATACGTCATATTTATGATAATTATGGTTTTGAAACTCAAATTTTATCTGCTTCAGTCCGTCACACTATGCATGTAATTGATTGTGCTAAAATTGGATCGGATGTAATGACAGGGCCTTTGAGTTCTATTGAAGGTTTATTAAAGCATCCTTTAACTGATATTGGTTTAGCTAAATTTTTGGCTGATTATAAGAAAGGGAATTAATATCTATTGTATATAAAAAAGGCGCAACATTAATTAATGTTGCGCCTTTTTTATTTTATAAGTTAGGTGTTAAGCTTTCTTTTGCTTATTAATTTCATCTTGAAGTTGGCGTCTTACTTTTTGTTCACGCTCTAGCGCTGTTTTTCTATGTTCTTCGAATTCTTCTTCTATTTCAGAAAGACTTTGCTTAGCTTCTCTAGTAACTGCATTACTATTTTTAAACTTGTAGATGAAGAATAACAATAATGCAAGCAAACCAGCAATAATACTCCACAATAAGGTGTTGTAACCACCTTTACTCATTTGTAAACCAAATAAAGACATACTATCTTTTTCGGTATTTGTTTTGTCTAGATCTGCTTGTGTTTTAGTAAGATTTCCTTTTAGTTGAGAAATCTCGTCGGCTTGTGTTTTTACAACGGCTTGCGTTTCGTTTAAATCTTTACGGATTTCTTTTAAAGAATCTTTTACATGATTTCTAAGTGTAAGCAACCACGCTGTTTTTACCGCTTCGTATGGCTGCCCGTTGGTGCCTTTGAAATTTCCAGATTTTCTAAAAATGTATTCAAATTGACTATCTATCGTTCCACTATTTAGTGATAAAGTTTCTTGTTGAGGCGTTGTTTGTGCTTGCGACATGCTAAAAACAAATACGCAAATTAGAGTAATGAGGTACTTTGAGGAATTCATTTGGTTGTGTTTAAATAGGTTAACTAATGGCTACGAAAATATAAAATAAAGTTTAAAAACACGTTTATTTATCAAATAGCCTCAAATTTTTTGAGGCTATTCTGTAAGATTTACGATTAAAATTATGATTTAGATGTTTTTAATAGTAGGTATATCTCCTTACTTTCGAAATATATTTTGCCAATCGAATTACCTGGTGACTATAACCATATTCGTTATCATACCAAATATAAAGCACAACGTTTTTACCGTCAGATCGAACAATAGTGGCTTTGCTATCATAAATTGCTGGAGCTGAACATCCCACAATGTCACTTGACACTAATTCGTCGCTCAATTCATATTTTATTTGCTCTACTAAATCGCCTTCTAATGCATATTTTTTTATTGTAGCATTTATGGCGTTTAGGCTAGTTTTTCTATCTAATTCTAAATTTAGAATAGCTAATGAACCGTTAGGTACTGGAACTCGAATAGCATTAGACGTTAATTTGCCTTCTAAACTTGGTAACGCTTTTGCTACTGCTTTTCCTGCACCAGTTTCTGTAATTACCATATTTAAACCTGCAGCTCGACCTCTTCTGTACTTTTTATGGAAATTATCTACTAAGTTTTGGTCGTTGGTATAGGCATGAATGGTTTCTAAATGTCCAGTTTTTACACCATAAGAACCTTCAATCGCTTTTAATATTGGGGTAATAGCATTGGTTGTGCAAGATGCTGCTGAAAAAACATCTATTTTATCTGGACTATATTCTTGATGATTTACACCGTGAACAATATTAGGAATTTCTTTTCCTGGTGCAGTGAGTAATACTTTTTTAACACCTTTAGCCTTTAAGTGTCTTGATAAAGCTTCTTTATCTCTAAATGCTCCAGTATTATCAATAACTAATGCGTTGTTAATTCCAAATTTGGTATAGTCAATTTTTTCTGGCGCATCTGCTGAAATTATTTTTACCGTAGTACCATTAACAATAAGCGCATTTTCTTTTTCATTAACAGATACTGTTCCAGAAAATTCACCATGAATAGAATCGTTATTTAATAAGGAAGCTCTTTTTTGTAGAATTTCAGGAGTGATAGCTCCTCTAGTTACAATAGCTCTTAACCTTAACTGGTTGCCTTTTCCTGTTTTTGCCATTAATTCTCTTGCAACCAAACGACCAATTCTTCCGAATCCATAAAGTATAACATCTTTTGGTTCAATGGTTTTTCCATTGCCGGCATCCTTAATCTTATTAGCTACAAAATGTATAGCATCATCAAATTTGTTTTCATCAAGATGAAATTCGTAGGTTAATTTCCCAATATCCAGTTTAGCCGGGGGAATGTTTAACTGTTTAATAGCTTTCGCGATTTCAACAGAATCAAAAATTGAAATAGGTTTTTGCACAAACTTACCAGCGTAATCGTGTAGGTTTAAAATTTCACTTACATTCTTGTCAATAAGTTGATTTTTAAAGAGAATTAACTCAATGGAGTTATCGTACCAAAGATCGCTAACGGCTTTAATAAATTCAACAGTCGCTTTTCTTCGATCTGCTTGAAACGCTAACTCTTTTTCATAAGTTGCATCTGTAGACATTTTTTTTGAGTTTAGTGGTTTTTAATTTTGCAAAAGTATCATATTTCAAACGTTTTCGTAAGCAATTTTAACAAAAAAATAGCACTCTTTTTGAGTGCTATTTTTAATCTATAAATGTGTGGTGTGTTTACCTAAAATTATAGCGTTCTTTTTCACCATCCTCATTAATAATTTCAATTCTCAAAGATTCTCTTGTGGCTTTGTTTTTAAGAACACTTTGTACATCATCAACATTATTTACTTTTACATCATTGATCATGGTAATAATTGTGCCTTCTTTTACACCATTTTTATTCCAGTACTCTTTATATTGTTCATCCAATTGTGAAATTTTCACACCATTTTTCGATTTATATTTCTTTAAATCGATAGGTTTTGCATTTTTAACTTGACCAACTAATGGAATAGATGTCACCATGTTTCTCACCAACTTAACAGGCACAGTTTTTATATCACCATTTCTTGAGAAGGTAACATTCACTACATCTCCCGGTCCTTTAGTATTTAAATGCCCTTTTAAATCGGCAAACTTTGAAATTTGAACATCATCGATTTCTTTGATTATGTCACCTTCTTTTATACCTGCTTCAGCAGCACCAGAGTCTTCTTCCACACCACCTACATAAAACCCTTGAGTATCATCTATTTCTATTTCTTCGGCAGCCCTACTGTTTAACGCAATTCCCGAAACTCCAAGAATCCCATTTTGAACATTTCCATATTCCATGATATCATTAACTACCTTTCTAGCTATATTACTTGGTACTGCAAATGAGTAACCAACATATGATCCCGTTCTAGAGGAGATTGCAGTGTTAATACCTATAAGTTCCCCACTTGTATTTACTAATGCTCCACCAGAATTTCCGGGGTTTACAGCTGCATCGGTTTGAATGAAAGATTGTATGGCGTTAGGGTTGCCAGATAAGTCTCTTGATTTTGCACTAACAATTCCAGCAGTTACTGTTGATGTCAAGTTAAAAGGATTTCCCACAGCCAAAACCCATTCACCAATTTTAGTATTATCGGAGTCTCCAAAAGTTACCACAGGTAATTCTTCTTCGGCTTCAATTTTCAAAAGGGCAATATCTGTTTTTGGATCAGTTCCTACAATTTCTGCTTTATATGTCTTGTTATTGTTTAAAGTGACGGAAAGCTCCTGAGACCTATCCACCACATGATTATTGGTAATAATATAGCCGTCGGGTGTAATAATAACTCCTGAACCCGTACCTAGTTGTGCTCGCTGTGGACTTCTTCCTGAAAACAAATCCTCAAAGGTCATTTGTCCTTGACTAATTGTTACGTTTTTTACATGTACTACAGCATTCACAGTATTTTCCGCTGCCTCAGTAAAATCAGGTGTTTCATAAGGTTTGTAAACTGTATTTGATACCGATGTGGGTATCAAAGCAGGTTTTTCCTCAATAGTATCAACTACTAGAGTTTTATCCTCTTCTATAAACAATTTGTAAGCTCCAAGCGTAAATATACCACCAAGAGCTGAAACCATAACTAATGTTAAAATCTTCTTCATAATTTTCAGTTTAAGATATATGCTTTAACGTTTAAAATTAAATATTTATTGAACTTCATTTTCAACTTTAACGACGATTTAACAATCCAAAATAACGGCATAATATTCATATATTTGCTACTTCAAAATGAAACAGAAATTTTATAAATATCAAGGAACAGGAAACGATTTTGTGATGATTGATAATCGTCAGCTAAATTTCGACAAAAACAATACCAAACTTGTGGCAAGCCTTTGTGACAGACGTTTTGGCATAGGTGCTGATGGTTTAATTCTTTTAGAAAACCATGACACGCATGATTTTAAAATGGTGTATTATAATGCCGATGGCAATGAAAGTACTATGTGCGGTAACGGTGGCAGATGTTTAGTGGCTTTTGCAAAACACTTGGGTGTTATTTCGGATAAAGCCATTTTCGAAGCTATTGATGGTTTGCACCATGCTGAAATAAATGGAGACATTGTAAAGTTACAAATGCAGGAGGTATCAACTATTGATAAACATTCAAATTATGTTTTTTTAGACACAGGATCACCACATCATGTACAGTTTGAAGATGCTATTTCAGACTTTGATATCAAAACAAAAGGTGCAAGTATTAGATATGGAGCACCATATAATGAAGAAGGTGCTAATGTGAATTTTGTAAAAAAAATATCTGATACTACATTTCGTGTGAGAACCTATGAACGTGGTGTAGAGGATGAAACTTTGTCATGCGGAACGGGTGTTACAGCCGTGGCCATTGCTATGCATGCCTTAAATGAAACAATAAGTAATAGCATTGATTTAGAGGCAGAAGGTGGTACATTAAAAGTATCTTTTGATATTGAAAATGATACTTATAAAAATGTTTGGTTGATTGGACCAGCTAAATTTGTGTTTGAAGGTGAAATATGAATACACTAAAAGGAAAACATATTGACCTTAGAGCTTTAGAACCCGAAGATTTAGAATTTGTTTTAGAGATTGAAAATAACGAAGATATTTGGCATTTAAGCAATACACAAACACCATTTTCAAGGTTTGTAATAAAGCAATATTTAGAAAATGCTCACAAAGATATTTTTGAAGTTAAGCAATTGCGTTTGGTGATTTGTAATAAGGAAACTAAACCTTATGGTTTGATAGACTTGTTTAATTTCGATTTTAAAAATAAAAGGGCAGGAGTAGGCATTATTATTAGGGAAGCTTCAAACAGAGATAAAGGGTTTGGCAATGAAGCACTGAATTTGCTAATCGATTATAGTTTTAAGCATTTAGGATTGCATCAGTTATATTGTAATATTTCAGAAGACAATACTGCGAGCCTTAAATTATTTACCAAATTGGGATTTCAAAAAATAGGTTTAAAGAAAGATTGGAATTTCAACAACGGAACATTTAATAACGAATATTTACTTCAACTTATAAAACAATAGATGTACATTAAAAAGATACTTTGGGCTATAGCCATTATAGGACTAGTTGCGGCTGGAATTTTTGCATATTATATATATGGTGCAATGTTGGCTCCAAATACAAAATTTAATAATGACGAAGCTTATATCTATGTAAAATCAACTGATAGTTATAATGATGTTAGAGAACAGTTGAAACCACTTCTAGAGGACATTGATAAGTTTGATATCCTAGCGGAACAAAAAAAGTATACTAGTAATCTAAAACCTGGTAAGTATGCCATAAAAAAAGGCATGAGTAATAATGATATTATCAATTCTATTAGAAGTAATAATATTCCCGTAAAAGTGTCTTTTAACAATCAAAATTCATTAGAGAAACTTGCTGGTAGAATAGCAAACCAAATTGAAGCAGATAGCTTGTCTTTGGTAGAGGCCATGACCGATAGTACTTTTTTTAAGGACAATGATTTTAAGACTGAAACTGCTTTAGGAATGTACCTCCCAAATAGCTATGAGTTGTATTGGAATACTAGAGCAAAAGATTTTAGGGATAGAATGCTAAAGGAATACAAGCGCTTTTGGAATGATAAGCGTATTGCGAAAGCTCATGAAATTGGTTTATCTCAAGATCAAGTTATAGCATTAGCATCTATTGTTTATGAAGAATCTAAAGAACGCTCTGAGCAACCAAGAATTGCTGGCGTTTACATGAATAGGCTAAGAATAGGTATGCCTTTGCAGGCAGATCCAACTTTAAAGTTTGCAGCTTACCAGTTACCAAAATATAAGAATACGGTGATTAAGCGTGTTTTAAATGTTCACAAAGAGATTGAGTCTCCTTACAACACTTACAAAAAAAGAGGCTTACCACCAGGACTTATTGCAATGCCTGATATTTCAGCCATTGATGCAGTTTTAAATTACGAAAAGCATAAGTATTTATACTTCGCCGCAGACCCTAAACGTTTTGGGTATCATAAATTTGCAAAAACACTAGCACAACACAACGTAAATGCTCGAGCTTATCAACGCTACTTATCTTCCCAAGGCATCAATAAGTAATGCTTCGTTACAGCATTTACATAGCGTTTTATTTTTGTTTCTCTATAATTGGTTTTGCTCAATCTTCGCTAAATCAGTTTCTAACGCCTAGTGATACCTTACATATTCCTCGAAGAAATGCAGTGGTAATTTCAGAAATAGCATTGTCTAGCACTGTATTAATTGGGTTAAACGAATTGTGGTATGAAGATTTTGAGCGTTCTAAATTTCATACGGTTGAGGATAATGCGCAATGGCTGCAAATGGATAAAGTGGGGCATGTGTTTACAGCTTATCAACTAGGGAAACATGGTGCAAATCTCTTGAATTGGAGTGGTGTTAGCAAGAAAGACCAATTGCTTTATGGTGCCACTTTAGGTTTTGGGTTTTTAACAGCTGTTGAAGTTTTGGACGGTTACTCTAGTGAATGGGGATTTTCTTGGGGTGATTTTGGAGCAAATGCTTTAGGAACAGGGCTCTATATATCACAAGAATTATTGTGGAATGAACAGCGAATTGACGTAAAATTTAGTTTTAGGCAATCTCAATATGCAGAATTGAGGCCAGATAAATTGGGTAGGTCCTTTATGGAACAGGTTTTAAAAGATTATAACGGGCAAACATATTGGCTCAGTTTTAATCTGCATTCTTTTTTTAAACAAAGTAAGCTTCCTAAATGGTTGAATGTAGCTTTTGGATATGGAGGGGAAGGAATGCTTTCTGGATCAAAAGATACTGACAATCAATTGTTAACAACTATTCCACGATATCGCCAGTTTTATCTGAGTTTAGATGTAAATTTGTCAAACCTAAGCACTAATTCAGCACTGTTAAAGTCAATTTTTAACATTTTTAATATGATAAAAATACCATTTCCTGCTTTAGAATTTAACAAAAATGGGGCTGTATTTCATCTATTCCATTATTAAAAATTGTACTTCAACGATTAGTTTTGATAAAATCAAAAAAAAGCGTAATTTTGCCGGCTCAAATTTTCAAGCAATTTTACGTTTTAATTTTGCTGAAGAAATTTAAATTTTATGGTAAAAAATATTGCAAGTTACCTAGTATTAGCACTTACAATATGTATACTATTGCAAGTATCGTTTTCAAATAATGAAACGGTAAATTTAAGTAGGTATTCAACCGATGGCTTGGTGTTAAATTACACAGTTAGCCATGATGAAAGTACTAGCGTTAGTACTGATGTATCGAACGATGGATACGAAGAGTTTTCTCCTTTTTTAGGGAAATCCTTCGTTGGTTTTAAAGAGGCTCTTGCTTTCAGCGAGTCTGGTGGTAATTATTCAACCATAAACACTTATGGATATTTGGGTAAATATCAATTTGGGGCCGAAACTTTAAAACTTATTGGAATAAGAAATGTTCAGAAGTTTTTAGATAATCCAAAACTTCAAGAAAGGGCTTTTATAGCTAATGCACAACGTAACAAATGGATTTTACGTAGAGATATCAACCGATTTGTTGGTAAACGTATAAATGGTGTATTGGTGACGGAATCCGGTATTTTGGCTGCAGCTCATTTAGCAGGTCCTGGAAGCGTTAAAAAGTATTTAAGAAGTTACGGATTAGATAATTTTGCTGATGGATATGGCACAACAATTTCCAATTACATGAAACGATTCTCAGGTTATGATACATCGTTTTTAAAAGCCAATAAAAAAGCAAAAGCGAGTACACTTTAAAAGAAGTTTAGCTTTTATGAATAATAAAAATTGTAGGTCTCTTATGGAGATCTACAATTTTTTTTGCCCAAATCTTAGCAGGTAGAGTTTTTATAAATTCTGTTTGAAGTGTAATATCACATGCAACACAAACATTTGTGTCCGCTGAAACAGAAGTGCAAATATCTTCTAGCATTTTATTGTTACGGTATGGTGTTTCTATAAATATTTGTGATTGATTTTGCTCAAATGACAGTCTTTCCAATCGTTTTATTTCCTTCTTTCTTTCATTCTTATCGATAGGGAGGTATCCATTAAAAGCAAAGCTTTGTCCGTTTAAACCAGAACTCATTATTGCCATCAAAATAGATGATGGCCCTACTAAGGGTACAACCTGTATATCTTTTTCGTGGGCTAATTTAACAATTTCAGCACCTGGGTCTGCCACTCCAGGGCATCCAGCTTCAGATAATAGTCCAACATCCTTTCCTGCTATACAAGGGGTCAAAAACTCAGGTAATTCAATGGCTTGGGTGAACTTATTCAAGAGAAATAATTCCAAAGATGGTTGTGATTTCTTCGGACTAATCTTTTTTATAAATCTTCGAGCAGATTTTTCATTTTCTACTATAAATATAGTGACATCTTCAATTACTTTTTTTACTGAAATGGGCAACACTTCAAGCGGTGCATTATCTCCAAGTGTAGTGGGAATTAAATATAGTTTTCCTTTTTGCATTAATTGATTAGTAGTTTTTTTACTGCTTTTGAGTTTTCAGAAAGCGTAATTTCAACAAAATACACACCACTTTTATAATTAATAAGAGGAATTGATATTGTGTTTTCAGTTAAATTATGTCTTGTTTCTATAAGCTGACCAAAAATATTAAAAATTGAAACACTGATTGCTTCATTTTGAAGATTTCCTAAATCTATTGAAACCTTATCCCTAGCTGGGTTTGGAAACAACTTAAAACTTAATTTAGAATTCTCTTCAACACTTAAACTAGTATCTTCAATCTTATAGATAGTTGAGCCGCCAGCAATGTAAAGCTCCCCATCTTGGTCTTCTCCAAGTGTAGTCCAGTTTGATGTTATGTTTGGTGTTTGGAAAGCAAGACTCCAATTGTCTGGACTTGTCTCCGTAAGAATACCTATAGTTTGCTTACAAAATTCAGCGAAAATATATTTTCCAACTAAGTTTGGATATGTTGTTCCTCTATATACATATCCTCCAGTAATAGATCCTGAGCAGCTATTGCCAACATGAGCATATTCTGATACTGGAGCAATAGTACTTGCAAAACCTCCTGGTAAAGGGCAATTACCACTTGTGCTGAATGTACTTGTGCCTTCAAAACAACGCCATCCATAATTATCTCCTGGATTACCTGCACCATCAACCTTGTTGATTTCTTCAAAAGCATTCTGACCCACATCTGCAATCCATAAATCTCCATTTGTTTTATCAAACGAAAATTTCCAAGGGTTTCTCAATCCAATAGCATATATTTCCGGTCTTGGGTCGTTTGGTCCATTTGCAGATGAAGCAAATGGGTTTGTACTTGGTATGCTATAAGTTGCACCACTAACATCAATTCTTAATAATTTCCCTAATAAAGTCGTGTTATCTTGTGCTCTGTCACCTGGATCTCCGCCACTACCACCATCACCAGAAGCTATATATAATAGGCCATCTTGACCAAAAGCCATTTTACCAGCATTATGATTGCTGAAGGGTTGTTGAAATGTTAGTAATACGGTTTCTGCTGTATTTGCAATATCTGGGTCTCCACTAACAGTATATCTGGAAATTATAGTATTTGGAGTGTTTGTACTTGAATCATCAGTATAGTATACATAAAACCTACCTGAAGTTGCATAGTCTGTTGCAAAAGCTAGTCCTAAAAGACCACGTTCTCCTCCAGATCCTACAATAGACGATATGTCTAAAAATGGTGTACTATTGACAGAACCATTTGAATTTAAAATTTTTATGACACCCGATTGCTCTACAACAAAGAGGCGATTATCACCAGCGTTTACGATTTCAACAGCTCCAGAGAAGCCAGAAGCAAATGATGATAAATTAATGGTTTGACAAAAACTTAAATTAAAAAATAGAAATAATAATAACGAAGTTAAGTGTGGTTTCATGGCGCATCTTTTTTATAAAGTTACAAATTAGATACGAATGAATTGATAGTTAAGGGCTTAAATCAGATTTTTTTTAATTTGGTCACAGGCTTCATCTAGCAAGTTATATACATTTTCAAAGCCTTGATCTCCGCCATAATAAGGGTCTGGAACACTTAGATTTTCGTTTGGGGCAATTTCGTTTAGAATGAGTCTTACCTTAGAAATATCTTTATCGTTTCTTGCTAATTTTATGATGTTGCTAAAGTTTGAATCATCCATAGCATAAATCAAGTCAAAATCTTCAAAATCTCTTCGAGTAAATTGTCGGCCTTTTAGATTGGTAATATCTATACCGTATTTTTTTGCAACAGCAATAGAACGAGAATCTGGTGAACTTCCTATATGGTATGCTGCAGTTCCTGCAGAATCAATAGTGAATTTATCTATTGGAAGTTTAGATTTTAAAATGCCTTCAGCCAATGGTGAGCGACAAATATTGCCCAAACAAACCATTAGAATCTTAGTCAATTTAATCGGAATTTATACAGACAGCTTTTTTGAGATATCTTCTACGTATTTTCTAAATTGCTTATCAGTAGAAGATAAGTTATCTACAGTTTTACAAGCGTGAAGTACAGTAGCATGGTCGCGCTTACCAATTTGAGAGCCAATACTTGCAAGAGAAGCTTTAGTCATCTTTTTAGCAAAAAACATGGCTAATTGTCTCGCTTGCACAATGTGACGTTTACGTGTTTTAGATTGTAAAGTATCTACATCCATTTGGAAATAATCAGACACTACTTTTTGTATGTAATCAATAGATACTTCGCGTTTTGTATTCTTAACAAATTTCTCAACAATTTGTTTCGCAAGATCTATTGTAATTTCTTTTCTGTTGAATGAAGATTGTGCGATTAACGAAATAATTGCCCCTTCCAATTCACGAACATTAGTTTTAATGTTTTTTGCAACATAATCCACAATATCATCAGGCATTTCAACGCCATCACGATAAAGTTTGTTCTTCAGGATAGATACACGAGTTTCAAAATCTGGATGTTGTAATTCAGCAGATAATCCCCATTTGAAGCGTGATAATAAACGTTGCTCAATATCTTGCATATCTACAGGTGCTTTATCACTTGTTAATATAACTTGCTTCCCATTTTGATGTAAATGGTTAAAAATATGGAAGAAAACATCTTGAGTTCCTGATTTTCCTGATAAGAATTGTACATCATCAATGATTAAAACGTCGATGATTTGATAAAAATGAATGAAATCGTTACGATTATTCTTTTTTACAGAATCAATGTATTGTTGTGTAAACTTTTCAGCAGAAATATAAAGCACTGTTTTTTCAGGATACTTGTCCTTTATATCAACACCTATAGCATGTGCTAAATGAGTTTTTCCTAAACCAACACCACCAAAAATCAATAAAGGATTAAATGAAGTACCACCAGGTTTTGCTGCAACAGCTAATCCTGCACTTCTGGCTAATCTATTTGAATCACCTTCCAAGAAGTTTTCAAAACTGTAATTTGGGTTTAGTTGTGATTCAATCTTTACATTTCTGATACCTGGAATTACAAAAGGATTTTTTAATTCTGGGCTTTTATTGTTTAAAGGAATATCGACTTCCTGTGATTTTACAGGAGATCTGTTAGAGCTTGGAATTTTTTCAGTGAATGGTTGCTTATTACCGTAGGTGTTTTCCATCTTTATGATGTACACTAATTTGGCAGTTTCTCCCAATTCCTTTGTTAATGCGACTTTCAGAATCTTTACGTAATGTTCTTCAAGCCATTCATAAAAGAATTTACTAGGCACTTGAATACTTAAAGCATTGTCTTGAAGTTTTACTGCTACAATAGGTTCAAACCATGTTTTATAAGCTTGCGGTTGGATATTATCCTTTATAAAATTAAGACAGTTATTCCATACCGATTGCGCAGTTGTACTCATTTAATTTAATGCTTGGTTTTCGTTAGTATTTATTAAAGAGTAGAATCTCTTTAATCCCCCTTTTGTTGTGTGGCAAATATGTGAACAAAATTCTAAAAAAAAAAATGAAAACCTATTGAATTTTCAGAAATTTTTCACCATGTTTATCTGCTAGCCGAAACTACAAAAAAATATTGATATAAAACCATGAAATTCGACGAAATACAAATTAGGGTGAGGTACGGTGAAACAGACCAAATGGGAGTGGTGTATCATGGAAACTACGCATTATACCTAGAAATGGGGAGGATTGAGTGGTTGAGGAAGCTTGGTGTGTCGTACAAAAAAATGGAAGAGGATGGCATTATGTTACCTGTAGTTTCTTTAAATATAAATTATAAAAAATCAGCGGGTTATGATGATTTAATTAATGTAAAAACTCAACTAAAAAATAAACCTACAGCAAAGATTGAATTTGAGTACGAAATTACAAATGAAGCTGGAGAAATTTTAACAACTGCATCTACAACTTTAGTTTTTATTGACATGAAAACGAATAGGCCAACAAGAGCGCCTAAGTATATTTTGGATTTAATTGACTAGATATTTCTATTTCCTTTTGATGGAAACGCCATAAATATTTTCGAATATTCTGTAGATATCATCTGCCAAAGTATTTCTAACTGATATTGTAATTCTGCAACTTAATTCTAATTGCTGATTTACGATATTCAATTGTTTTTCTTTAATAACACGCATTACAGTATTCATATGTTTGTATTCAAAAGAAATATCGAACTCCGAATTAATGGTTTTTTCAATAATGTTACAAGCTTCTAATGTAAGTTGCGCAGTGGTTTTATAAGCTTGAATAAGGCCACCAACACCAAGTTTTACACCTCCAAAGTATCTTACTACAACTATAAGTACATTTGTAACATCAAAAGATTGAATTTGTCCATATATGGGCATACCTGCAGAATTACTAGGTTCACCATCATCATTCGCTCTAAATGTTTTTTGTTCTGTTCCTATTTGGTATGCGTAGCACCAATGTCTTGCAGCATGGTGTTCTTTTTTAACCCTTTCTAAATAAGTCTTTACATCATTTTCATTTAAAACATGATATGCAAATCCGAAAAACTTGCTGTTCTTTTCTTTAAAAAGTATGCCTTCAACTGGTGAAGTTATAGTTTTGTATGTGTCATCAGCGGCATCCAAAATTTAGAATAGATGCTTTTTAGAAGAAAATAAGTTAACAACGTCTTCTTTATATGGTGTTATGTGCCAAGTTTTAATGCCTAAATGTTTCGCAGTTTCAATATTATCGGCGTTATCATCAATAAAAATGCAGTTTTCGGCATTCAAATTATTAGTGTTTAAGACAAACTCAAAAATATCAGCATTGGGCTTTCTTAAATTAATGTCGTGCGATAAATAAAACGCATCAAAGCAATTTTTAAAGTCTTCGTAAAATGGCACATGTTCTTTTATCCAATCAATATGTAATTCATTAGTATTACTTAATAATATGAGTTGATATCTGTTTTCAGATTTTAGCTGTTTCAAAAAATCTAAGCGATGTTTAGGGAAATCTTTTAAAATGACATTCCATAGGTCTATCAATTCTACTTTTGTCAAATGTGGGAATTTTTCAGCATACAAATTAATAAAATCATCAGTTGAGATAGAACCAGTTTCATAGAGCTTATTAATATCGATGATATCTCTAGATAAAGTTGAAATGCCTAATGTTTTTAATGATTCCTGAAATCCGTTTTCAATATCTAAATCAATAAATACATTACCAAAATCGAAAATAATGGTGTTAATCATTTTGATATATTTTTAAAATATCGCCTTGAATGTTTTCTTCTGAAAACAATTTTCCTTTAAAAATTGGTGCTTCAACACCTTTTCCAAAAACAGTGTTTCCAGTAAAAATACGTGCTTCATCCCAAAGGTTTTCATCTATGAAGGTTTGTAGTGTTTTAGCACCGCCTTCAATAATTACAGAGTTGATATTTTTTTTAAACAAAACAGTACAAATCTGCGATGCTATTGGTTTCTTAAAATCTATAGTACTTTTATTAATAACTAGTGTTTCACTAGAATCATCAAAAATTTTAGAAGTTTTTGGTAATTTATTTTCTCTATCAATTACAACTCTAACAGGATTCAATCCCGTCCAATCTCTTGCCGTTAAGCTCGGGTTATCTTCAATTACAGTATTTGTGCCTACCAAAATAGCTTGCTCCTCAGTGCGCCATTTATGTACCCATTGTCTTGAGTGTGCATGTGTTATCCAAACAGGTGCTATTTCATTCTTGCTTTCAGGAGCAATAAAACCATCTTTGGTTTCTGCCCATTTCAGAATAATATAAGGTCGCCTTTTATTATGAAACGTAAAAAAACGTTTATGGTGTTGCCTGCATTCATTTTCTAAAACACCAACAATTACATCAACTCCTGCTTCCATTAATCTTTTGATGCCTCTACCAGCTACTTCTTTGTTATCGTCCACACAGCCAATAACCACTTTTGGGATGTTGTGCTTTATAATTAAATCGCTACATGGTGGCGTTTTACCATAATGCGAACACGGTTCTAGTGTTACATAAAGTGTAGCTTGTTTTAAAATCGATTTATCTTCAACAGCATTTATAGCATTCACTTCTGCATGATTTCCGCCATATTTACTAGTAAAACCTTCGCTTGTAATTTTGTTGTCTACTACAATTACACAGCCAACCATTGGGTTTGGTCTGGTTATACCTAATCCGTTTTTGGCAATTTCTATACAGCGCTTTATGTAGTGCTCGTTAACAGTCAATCTTATAATTTAATTTTCACGTCTTCAGTTTCATCAACACCATATGTATACGAAAACCCTAAAGTTTTGTATATTATATCGCCTTTATATTGCACCTTCATTGTTTTACTAAATAAACTTCCAATAAGGCCTCCAATACTCTTTCCGCTTAGTAAACTATCAACAGGAATTGTAGCTTTTAGTGGTATAGTAAACTCATCTTTAGCTGGCACTTTAAAGCTTTCAGAAGACACATAGCCAACTTCATTGTCATTTACATAAATTTTAATCTCGTCAGTTTTTAACTCGCCTCCAATATCATTAGGATTCATAAATAAAGCATCTGCGGACATAATGATATATTTACTAGTAGACTCTTCTACTTTAATATTTTCAACATTAACAAAGAGTGGTTTTTCATTTACTTTACAGTTGAAAAAAGTGCAAACTATTGTTAATAATAATAAAGTACGTTTCATATAATTTTTTAGGATTTATGTATCTTCACTTTTCGAAAAATGCCAATTAAAGTGAGTAAAGATACTACAGTTATTCGAGAAATACAGCCGCAAGATAATGCACAATTAGAAGCGGTTATTAGAGGGTGTTTTTATGAGTTTAAAATTCCGTTGGAAGGCACTGCGTATGAAGATCCTGAAACCAAGCGAATGTATGAATCTTATCAAAATGCTGATGATGTATATTATGTTATTGATAGCAACGGTGAGATTTTAGGTGGTGCAGGAGTAAAGCCTCTCAAGGATTTTGAAGGCAATATTTGTGAAATTCAGAAAATGTATTTTTCTCCTAAAGTTAGAGGTAAAGGTTTCGGGAAACAAATGTTTGAGAAATGTTTAAAAGCAGCAAAGGATTTGGGGTATGACACATGTTATTTAGAATCTGCACCACAATTAAAGGCAGCAATTCACATCTACGAAAGTTATGGATTTAAGCATTTGGATAGTTCTTTAGGAAATACAGGACACTGCTCTTGTAGTGTATGGATGATAAAGGATTTATGAAATTAAAGGCTATTCAACAGACATTTTATGATGCTTTGGATGTGAAGTATGAAAAGGAAGAGATAACCAACTTCTTTTTTTTATTAACGGAAGCATATTTTAATTTGAAGCGCATAGATTTAGCGATGAATCCTGAGATAGAAGTTGAAAACAATACACCAATTTTGGAGGCATTAGAGCAGTTAAAACAAGATGTGCCCATACAATATATCATTGGGAAAACCGATTTTTTTGGTTTGCCGTTTAAAGTGAATAATAACGTTTTGATTCCTCGTCCAGAAACCGAAGAATTAGTCTCCTGGATTATAAACTGTCATTCAGAGCAAAGCGAAGAATCAACTAAATTAAATGTTCTAGACATTGGAACAGGAAGTGGGTGCATCGCAATTGCGCTGGCAAAAAATTTACCAAATGCATCTGTATACGCAATTGATGTTAGTGAAAATGCACTTGAAGTTGCTAAAAGGAATGCCGAATTAAATGAGGTTCAGGTTGAATTTATACAAGCTGATATTTTGAAAGATTTTGACACTAAAGGCGTTTTGGTATCTCAAAAATTTGACATCATAGTGTCAAATCCGCCATATGTTAGAGAACTGGAAAAAGACTTGATGCAACCAAATGTAGTAGATAATGAGCCGCATTTAGCATTGTTTGTAAAAGATAACAACCCATTATTGTTCTACAAAGCTATAAGCGAATATGCTAAAAAGGCTTTGAATGAAAACGGACAATTATTTTTTGAAATCAATGAATATTTGGGCGGTGATACGGTTACTGTATTACGGAAAAATAATTTTAAAAATATAGAATTAAAACAAGATATCTTTGGTAAAGATAGGATGGTAAAAGGAGAAAATATGTAATGGAAAATATCGAACAACATATAGCCAACTTAAGAAACGAACTAAGAGAACACAACTATAACTACTATGTTCTTGATAATCCAACAATTTCGGATTATGAGTTTGATATCAAGTTAAAAGAGCTTCAAGACCTTGAAGAAAAACATCCAGAGTTTTATGATGCAAATTCACCCACACAACGTGTTGGGGGAGAAGTTACTAAAAACTTTGAAACGGTTAAGCATGAGCATCGCATGTATTCTTTAGATAATTCCTATTCTAAAGAAGACTTGCTGGGTTGGGAAAAACGTATTAAAAAGTTAGTGGATGGAGAAGTAGCTTATACTTGCGAATTGAAGTACGATGGCGCATCTATGAGTTTAATATATGAAAACGGTAAATTACTACGAGCTGTAACAAGAGGTGACGGTTTTCAAGGCGACGATGTTACTGCAAATGTAAAAACCATAAAGTCTGTTCCGTTACAGTTGAAAGGGGATTACCCACCAAAGTTTGAAATAAGAGGTGAAATAGTATTGCCCTTTGATGGTTTTAATAAAATGAACCAAGAGCGTATTGCCAATGGTGAAGAGCCTTACAGAAACCCAAGAAACACAGCCTCTGGAAGTTTAAAATTACAAGATAGCGCAGAAGTTGCTAAACGCCCTTTAGAATGTTTATTGTATAGTTTGAAAGGTGATAATCTAGGAATTTCTACTCAATTTGAAGGTTTGGGAAAAGCCAGAGATTGGGGCTTTAAAGTACCGGATGTAGCGGTTTTAGCAAATTCTGTAGACGACGTTTTAGAATTTGTGAATTATTGGGATATCAAGCGACACGAGTTGCCTTACGAAACGGATGGGGTGGTAATTAAAGTGAATAGTTTGCAACAACAGGAAGAGTTGGGTTATACGGCCAAAGCACCTCGTTGGGCTATGGCCTACAAATTTAAGGCAGAACAAGTGTCGACCGTATTAAATGAAATCACCTATCAAGTTGGACGTACCGGAGCAATCACGCCAGTAGCAAATTTAGAACCTGTAGAGTTGGCTGGTACTACGGTGAAGCGCGCTTCAATTCACAATGCTGATCAAATTGAAAAATTAGATATACGAGAAAGAGATACTGTTTTTGTTGAAAAAGGAGGAGAAATTATTCCAAAGATTATAGGTGTTGATTTTACTCAAAGACCTTCAGATTCAAAACCTACACAATATATAACACATTGTCCTGAATGTGAGACAGAACTGATTAGAACGGAAGGCGATGCGAAACACTATTGCCCAAATTATAATGGTTGTAACCCTCAAATCATTGGTCGTATTCAACATTATATTTCGCGAAAGGCAATGGATATTGAGGGTCTTGGAGGGGAAACTGTTGCACTTTTGGTTAATGCAGGTTTAATATCTAACTATTCTGATTTGTATGAATTGACTAAAGAACAGGTTATTCCTCTTGAGCGTATGGCTGAAAAAAGCGCAGATAATTTAATAAACGGCATAAAGGCGTCTACTAGTATACCTTTTGAACGTGTACTTTACGCCATTGGTATTCGCTATGTTGGAGAAACTGTAGCTAAAAAATTAGCAAAACATTATAAATCCATTGATAATTTAATAAATGCTACCCAAGAAGATTTAGAAAAAGTTGATGAAATTGGTGTAAAAATAGCTGAAAGTGTTACACAGTTTTTTTCTTCTGAAGAAAATGTCGCCATTGTTAATAGATTAAAGCAGTTTGGGTTACAATTAAGCATCTCTGAAGAAGAGCTTGAAGGTCAGACAGATTTACTAAAAGGACAATCCATTGTGGTTTCGGGAGTTTTTGAGTATGTCTCTAGAACCGAACTCAAGAAGTTGATTGAGGACAATGGCGGTAAAGTAAGTAGTTCTATTTCTTCTAAAACTAGTTTTGTAGTTGCTGGGGATAAAATGGGGCCAAGTAAAAAAGATAAGGCTAGTAATTTAGGAATTTCATTACTTAGTGAGCTTGAATTCTTACAAAAAATAGACAAACTACCTTAAATTAACGATAAAAAGCATTTTTTTATCGATTAATAACATTTTTTATTTATATTTGCTTTGTAACTATTAACCGCGATTATGTGCAGCCCCAAAGTACTAGCATCTATAATAGGTTCAATTTATGCCCTTTTTGTGTATTTTTTGTTCTCTGGCAGTCTGTATTATGCAGATAGTACTAGTGCATTCATATTGCCCATTTTAACACTGGCGTATTTTTGCAATGTTAAAAAGCGGTCTTTATATTTCATTCTATTCTTAGTATTATATTCCGTATCAGATTTAATGGTAATTGTCTCTGAAAAATTGACTATTGTCTCTGAAAAATTGACTTATGATGTCGATTATTATGTTGGTAACTCTTTATACATTTTAGCATACACTGCATTAACGATTGAAATAGCCAGAAATATATCGTTCTCATATATTCTGAAAAATTATCTATTCTCTATAATAGTTCTGTTCCTGCTTAATAGTTATATTGCTTATATACTTTCACAAATTATAAATCCTCATCTGGAGTTCGGTTCTCAGTATATCTTAGAATTTGCATATAACATTTCTATGTTAATGATTTTGTCCATCGCTCTATTAAACTACTTTTATAAGGATAGTAGAAAGGCGTTTTATTTACTGATAGGTGCTATTTGTATTGTTTTTGCTGAAGTATTGAACGTTGCTTATTTATATGTAACCCGTCAAAACTTGCTTAACTTTTTTACAATTTCTTTAGGACTTGTTGGGTTTTACTTTTTTTATGAGCAAGCCAAATTAAAATACAGACAAAAAGACAAGGCTGTATATTAGAGTTTTAAAAACGGAATATCTTTTCTATAAATAAAAGCTATAATAGCCGATAGAATAAATGTTACAACTGCGGTTCCAAATAATACGCCACCATCACCTTTTACATCTATACCTAATTGCGTAAGGTGCATCATAATAGCACCGCCAATTACTCCAAGAGTTATTATTGCTCCTGCCCAAGCTGTTTTTCTAATAAGAAGCAATATGCCTGCAATAAGCTCTACAATGCCTATACCTATTCTTCCATGAGGTTCCAGACCAACAGTTTCAAAAATGTAAACGCTATCAGGATGTGCTAAAAATTTAAATCTTAATGTTTGAATGAGAATTACTGCAACAATAATGCGTAATGCTAAAGGAATATATTTTTTCATTTTATTTTGGTTTGATAGCGTTTTAGACGCAATAAAATCCGAAACTTATCAAAGACAAACAAAATACTAGACAATTATTGAAGTTCCATTTGCATTTTTGCTCTTATCCGCATCAAAATAAAAATCAACTTGACCGAGATAAAGACCGTAACATCCCACTTGATTTACTAAAACTTTTTTATCTTCAGTATTCTTAACAATGGTGGGTTTGGGTAAAAAAGTATGTGTATGTCCGCCAATTATTAAATCGATGTCTTTTGTAACTTCTGCAAGCTTCAAATCACTTATTTTGTTAGGATTGTTTCTGTAGTTATAACCTAAATGAGATAAGCATATTATTAAATCGCATTGCTCATCTTGCTTTAGAATTCGTGTCATATCCTGAGTGATTTCAACAGGATCAAGATAGGTTGTCTCCTTAAAAAGTTTTTTCTCAACCAATCCAGTAAGCTCAATACCTAAACCAAAAACACCAATTTTTATACCGTTCTTTTTAAAAATTTGATAAGGCTTTACATGGGTATCCATTAAGGTGTTTGAGAAATCATAATTTGCGGAAACAAACCCAAAATTTGCATGGGGTAATTGTGCATATAATCCATCTATGCCATTATCGAAATCATGATTTCCTATAGTTGCCAAGTCATACTTCAATTTGCTCATTAGCTTAAACTCTAATTCGCCACCATAATAATTGAAATAGGGTGTGCCTTGAAAAATATCACCAGCATCAAGCAATAGTGTGTTTGGGTTTTGTTTTCTTATAGTTTCAATTAAAGAAGCTCTACGGGCAACACCACCTTTATTTGCGTTTCTACCTTCATCTGGACCAAATGTATCAATATGACTATGTACATCATTAGTATGTAATATGGTAATTTTTGTAGCTTTAGGTTTTGCAGTAAAAGACTGAAGACCTAAACCTCCAACAGCAGCCAAAGCAGTTGTTCCAGCGGATACTTTTTGAATAAAATCTCTTCGTTTCATAGTATTATTTTATGATAAACCTATCATCAATTACAGGATTAATTGTATCCGTTTTTTTGAAATAATCGATTATTGCATTTCTTATTTTGTAATCCAAATCATGAAATTCTTCATTAGGCTGAAAAAACGTCATGTTATCACCACGGTTGAACAGATAATCACTAGTGGCAATATAGTAGGTTTCATTTTCATCTATAGCTTCGTCATTAATCGTAGCTCTAATCAAATTGTAATTTTTATCCAAAGCGATTTTTAGCCCAGAAATTGGGTGCGCTCTTTTTCTACTTACTAAATAGTTGATAACCTCATTAATTCTACTACCTTTTAATCCAACAACCACTATTTTATTTTCAAAGGGCATTACATTATATGCTGTTCTTGCACTTACGGCACCTTTTGGAATTTCTGCACGAATACCTCCATGGTTTAAAACAGCCATATCTATATTTTTACCAGTTCTTTTGTTAAAAATAGGATTCCCTTCAAGCAGAATAATATCTGCCATTAAATTTCCAATAGCCGTATTTAGTTCACCGTCGGTTTTTGAATATGTATCAACCGCATAAGACAAAACACTATCTAAATCTCTTTCAATACGGTTTTTGTAAGGCGCAATAAAGGCTTCAATATCTTCATCAGGAATAACCTTATCATTAATATCTAAACGCTGACCTTCAATTTTATTCAAATAAAGTTTCTCTGTTTTACAACTAATTATAACTAAAAAGATAAATACAAATAAACTAGGTTTGTATTTGGTAGAATTTACCATATGAAATTTCATTAAATTTTGAATGTACTTTTGCTACCTTTGCGCAAAGTGTAAATTTAAATGTTTTTAAAAGCTTTTAAGGAAAAATCGAATAAAAAGTATTTGAATGAATTATTATTAAAGCGTAAAGTAAACGTTAGTAATAATAAAGTTAAAAGCTTAGGTGTTATTTTGAATTTTGATGAGATTGAAGATTTTAATGCGTTTAATGTATTGGCATCTCGTTTAAAAGTTCATGCAAATAAAATTAAAGTAATTGCCTATACCACAAATTTGAAAAGTCATGGTAATTCTTGGGATGCCTGTTTTAATCTTAAGGATTTTGGTTGGAAAGGAGAAATAAAAAACGTAGAATTGCAGGCATTTTTAGACGAACCTTTTGATGTTTTAATTAGCTATTACACGCAAGAACATTTGGAATTAAAATTATTGACGGCATTGTCTAAATCTCAATTTAAAATCGGAATTTTGCAAAGCGAAACGCGTTTAAACGACCTCATTATTAAAACAGGTATGAAGGATATTGATGTGTTTAGTGATGAAGTTGTAAAATATTTAACAGTATTAAACAAAATTTAAAATGAATAGTAAGTTTCTTGGAACTGGAGTAGCTTTGGTAACACCTTTTAAGAATGATTTAAGTGTAGACTATGATGCACTTAAAAACATCGTAGAATTCAATATTGAAAATGGTGTAGAGTATTTGGTGATTTCTGGTACTACTGCTGAAAGTGTTACCATTACAAAACAAGAAAAAAAAGATATAACTGCAGCAATAATTGAAGCAAACAAAGGTCGTGTACCTCTAGTTTTGGGAATAGGAGGTAGTAATACGGTAGCTATTATTGAAGAAATTAAAAGCACAGATTTAAGTGCTATTGATGCTATTCTTTCAGTATCGCCATATTACACTAAGCCAACACAAGAAGGTGTTTATCAGCACTTTAAAGCCATTTCTGAAGCATGCCCAATAGATATTCTGTTATATAATGTACCAGGTAGAACGTCAAAAAATATTGAGCCAGATACTATTATTCGTTTAGCTAATGATTTTTATAATATTATAGGTGTAAAAGAAGCAGGAAATAGTACGTATCAATATTTACAGCTATTAAAAAACAAACCAGAAGACTTTTTAGTGATTTCTGGAGATGATGATTTGGCTTTAGGTGTTACACTTGCTGGAGGCTCTGGGGTTATTTCTGTAATAGGGCAGGCGTTTCCAAAAGAATTTTCAGAGATGATTCGACTTGGTTTAAAGGGTGATGCAAAATCGGCTTACAAATACCATTACCGCTTAATGGATGTTATCGACTATATTTTTGAAGAAAACAATCCTGCTGGAATAAAAGCTGTTTTTGAAGCTTTGAATTTATGCTCATCTGCAGTAAGGTTACCATTAGTGCCAGCTTCAGAGGCATTGAAAGCAAAAATATCAAACTTTGTAAAGGCGTTTTAAGGACTTATAATCTTCTAAAAGTTAAATATAACTTAAACCTTATTACTACTGCATTTGAAGATTTATTTTAGCCATGAAATAATATTTTTAAATTACGTTTAATAAATGTAATTTTGCACCTTGTCAAAAAATCTATGAAGTACGTTTTTAGCATATTAGTATTAGCTTGTGTTTTAAGTTCATGCAGCGAATATCAAAAGGTTTTAAAATCTGAAGATATTGGGCTTAAATTTAAAGTGGGAGATTCCCTTTTTCAAGAAGGTAAATATGATAAGGCTAATAGAATTTTTGCTCAAATTGTTCCTAAATATAAAGGCAAACCCCAGGCTCAAAAACTGATGTACTTATATTCAAAATCCTTTTATGAAACCAAGGATTATTATGTGTCTGGTTATCAATTTGAACGTTTTGTAGCTAGTTACCCAAAAAGTGAAAAAAAGGAAGAAGCTGCATTTTTAAGTGCTAAGAGTTACTATATGTTGTCTCCTAGATATACTAAAGATCAAAAGGAAACGAGAGATGCAATTGAAAAATTGCAAGAGTTTATTAACTTATACCCAAACTCTCAGTATGTTAGTGAAGCAAACACTTTAATTAAAGAATTAGATTTTAAATTAGAAAAGAAAGCTTTTGAAATTGCTAAACAATATGATCATATTTCAGATTATAAAGCTTCAATAAAATCGTTTGATAATTTTATATTTGAATTTCCAGGTTCTTCATTACGTGAAGACGCCTTGTTTTATCGCTTGGATGCCGCTTTTAAATTAGCTGTTAACAGTCTTGAATTAAAGCGAACAGCTAATGGTGTTGTTAAATTGAGACAAACCCGTTTGGCGCAGGCTAAAGAATATTTTAATGTCTTTAAGAAAGCCTATTCAAATTCTAAGTATCTTGCAGAAGCAGAAGATATGGCAGAAACAATAGATAAAGAATTAGAAACTTATAGTGCTAAAAGTTAATATATAATGATAGATTTAAAGAAAACTACAGCTCCAGTAAACACTGTAACATATGACAGAAATCAAGTAGATGAACCAACAGAAAACATCTACGAAGCTATTTCTATTATATCAAGAAGAGCAGAGCAAATTAACACTGAGATTAAAAAAGAACTAATTGATAAGTTGGAAGAGTTCGCAACTTACAATGATAGTTTGGAAGAAATCTTTGAAAACAAAGAACAAATTGAGGTATCAAAGTTTTATGAAAAATTACCTAAGCCTCATGCTTTAGCTGTTCAAGAATGGCTAACAGATAAAATTTATTTTAGACATACTGAGGAAGACACTCAGTAATCACTATTTATGAGTATACTAAGCGGCAAAAACGTTCTGTTAGGCATTACAGCGGGTATTGCCGCTTATAAAACAGCTTCACTAGTACGATTGTTTATAAAATCTGGAGCACAGGTTAAAGTAGTAATGACGCCTGCATCTAAAGATTTTATAACACCTCTTACACTCTCTACACTTTCTAAAAATCCAGTATATTCATCTTTTACAAATGAAGAAGATGACAACGCCATGTGGAATAATCATGTGGAGTTAGGACTGTGGGCAGATGTATTTGTAATAGCTCCGGCAACCGCAAACACCATGTCCAAAATGGCAAATGGAACGTCAGATAATTTATTATTGGCCACTTATTTATCGGCTAAATGTCCTGTGTATTTTGCTCCTGCAATGGATTTAGATATGTACAAGCATAAGTCGACTAAAAATTCTTTTGAAAAATTGCAATCCTTTGGAAACACTATGATTCCTGCAACTAGCGGAGAATTAGCTAGTGGCTTGGTAGGTGAAGGCAGGATGGCAGAACCTGAAGATATTGTAAACTTTATAGAAAATGATATTTTAGATAAGTTGCCATTAAAAGGAAAAAAGGTATTAATAACTGCTGGCCCAACGTACGAAGCGATAGATCCTGTGCGTTTTATTGGGAATCATTCCAGTGGGAAAATGGGGTTTGAAATTGCTAATGCATCAGCAAATTTGGGTGCGGAGGTGATTCTAGTAACAGGCCCTACACATCAAAAGACAACTCATAGTTTAATTAAAGTTATTCCCGTTACAAGTGCTGAAGATATGTACCAAGAAGTACACAACTATTTTAAGGGTGTTGATGTAGCTATACTCTCAGCAGCAGTTGCTGATTTTAGACCTAAAAAAGTAGCACTTCAAAAAATAAAGAAGAAATCTGATACGTTAACTTTAGAATTAGAGCGCACAAAAGATATATTGGCATCTCTGGGAGAAACTAAGACTGGCCAGTTTTTGGTAGGTTTTGCGTTAGAAACGAATAACGAACTGGAAAATGCAAAACAGAAATTAAAAAAGAAAAACTTAAATTTAATTGTTTTAAATTCGTTACAAGATAAAGGTGCAGGTTTTAAGGGCGATACGAATAAAGTAACGTTTATAGATAATAAAAATAATGTAACAGAGTTTCAATTAAAGTCTAAAGCCGAAGTTGCAGAAGATTTATTAAACGAAATTGTAAAACAGATTCATGCGTAATTTTTTAATCATTTTATTATTAAGTTTTAGTTCACTAAGTTTTGCTCAAGAACTTAACTGTACTGTTGTTGTAAATGCGCAACAAACAGGAAATGAGAATTTGCAAATTTTTAAAAATTTAGAAAAGCAATTAACTGAGTTTATCAATAATACCAAGTGGACAGATAAAACTTTTGCATCTCAAGAGTTGATTAATTGCAGTATGAATATCATTGTTTCTGAATATAGCGGTGAATTCTTTAAAGCGACGATTCAAGTGCAATCCTCTAGACCTATTTACGGGTCTTCATACAGTTCGCCAATTTATAATTTTAATGATAAGGACTTCTCTTTTAGGTATTTAGAATTTCAGAATTTAATTTATAATCCAACACAATACACCTCAAATTTAATTTCTGTATTGGCATTTCATGTGTATATGATTTTAGCACTAGATGCCGATTCTTATGAGCAAAATGGCGGACAAGAGTATTACAAACAAGCCCAAACGATATTAAATTATTCTCAGCAAGAAAACTTTAAAGGGTGGAAGCTTGAGGACGGTTTACAAAGTAGATTCATTTTAATTGATAATGTTTTGTCTACCACGTTTAAGGAATACAGAAATGTAATTTATGACTATCATAGGCTTGGTTTAGATGAAATGAGTAATGACTTAAAAAAGGGTAAAGAACAAATAGCGGCTAGTTTAACTAAGTTTAAGGCTATGAACAGTAGAAGACCAAATTCTTTTTTACTTCGAACCTTTTTTGATGCTAAGGCCGATGAAATTGAGCAAGTGTTTACCGACGGCCCCCAGGTTAACATCGCAAACCTTAAAGATATATTGCAAAAAGTAGCGCCAATGCATTCCGCTAAATGGCGAAATATTACATTTTAATTCTAGAATACTACTAACTTTATACTGCCTACTGAAAACTGAAATATGTTATCATCGCTAACCATAAAAAACTATGCTTTAATTGACCATCTTCAGGTGGACTTCAATAATGGTTTTACAATTATTACTGGTGAAACTGGCGCAGGAAAATCTATTTTATTAGGAGGCTTATCTTTGATTCTTGGGAAAAGAGCAGATTTAAGTAGTTTGAAAGATAAAGAGACTAAATGTATAATTGAAGCTGTTTTTAATATTTCAAACTATAATTTAGAATCACTTTTTAGAGCTGAAGATTTAGATTATGAACCCCAAACTATAATTAGAAGAGAGATTTTACCCTCAGGCAAGTCTAGAGCGTTTGTAAATGATTCTCCTGTAAATCTTAGTAGTTTACAGTTGCTTGGAGAGCATTTAATTGATGTGCATTCTCAACATCAAACGTTGCAGTTAACGCAAAATGATTTCCAATTTCAAGTGATTGATGCTTTAGCTAAAAATCAAGAAGAACTCAATGTATTTGGCAAGAATTTAGAAGATTATAAAGGCCTAAAGCATGAATTAGCAGAGCTTCAAACGTTGAAATCTGAAGCTATAAAAGAACATGATTATAATTCTTTTCTTTTAAATGAATTGGTTGAGGCTAATCTGGTTGACGGAGATTTAGAGTCGCTTGAAGAGGAATATGAAACGCTTAATAATGTTGAGGATATAAAAGCGCGATTATCTGAAGCTTATCAATTCTTAAGCGATGAACAGATTGGTGCGATTTCTATAATTACAAACTTGAAAAATACGTTTCAAAAATTATCTGACGTTTCAAGTAAATATCAAGATTTATATGAACGTATCAATAGTTGTTTGATAGAAGTTGATGATATTTATAATGAAGTGGATGCATTGCAAGGTGATATTGAGGCAGATCCTAATAGACTGGAAGTAGTAAATTCAAAACTTCAGGTTCTTAATAGTCTATTGCAAAAGCATCAAGTGGCTACTGTTTCAGAATTAATCGAAATTAGAGAAACGTTAACTGAAAAAGTAGCAGTAACTGAAAATTTAGACGACACGATTCAGAATAAAGAGAAAGAAATTTATAAAGTAGAAAGTCAACTTAATAAAATTGCAAAAAACATTCATATAAATCGCAATAATGCTATTCCAAATTTGATAAAAAGATTGCAATCAATTTTATCAGATTTAGGGATGCCAAATGCTCAATTTAAAATTGAACTAAAAGAAACTGATACTTATTTTTCAAATGGAAAAGATGAATTGTCATTCTTGTTTTCAGCAAACAAAGGAGGTAATTTTAACGAATTGAAAAAGGCGGCTTCTGGAGGAGAATTGTCGCGAATAATGCTAGCCATCAAGCTGGTGTTGTCTGAGTATACGCAGCTTCCGACTATTATGTTTGATGAAATAGATACGGGCGTTTCTGGTGAAATTTCAAATAAAATGGGAGATATTATGCTTCAGATGAGCAAGAATATGCAAGTGTTTTCAATAACCCACTTGCCACAGATTGCTGCTAAAGGGCATTCGCATTTTAAAGTTTATAAAGAAGATGTGGATAACGTAACCCAAACCAATTTGATTAAGTTGAATCATGATGACCGTATTGTTGAAATTGCTCAAATGTTGGGTGGATCGGAGTTATCAACATCGGCAATTGCGCACGCTAAAGAGTTACTTAATTAAAAAACATCTAAGATTAAAGTTGAAAGTTTAGTATTTTTGACGCATCACATTTATAATAGAAACTATAACTGACTAACAATATGGCTTATAATTTACTAAAGGGGAAAAAAGGAATTATTTTTGGAGCATTAGATTCAAACTCTATAGCGTGGAAAACGGCAGAACGTGTACACGAAGAAGGTGGGCAATTTGTTTTGAGTAATGCACCTGTTGCAATGCGAATGGGGCAAATAAATGAATTAGCTGAAAAAACAGGTTCTGAAATTATTCCTGCTGATGCAACTTCAGAAGAAGATTTACAAAATTTAGTTGAAAAATCTATGGAGATTTTAGGCGGAAAAATAGATTTTGTTTTGCATTCTATAGGCATGTCAATCAACGTTAGAAAAGGAAAACACTACACTGACCAAAATTATGCTTGGACACAAAAAGGCACTGATGTATCAGCAATGTCGTTTCATAAAGTAATGCAAACACTTTACAAAGCTGATGCAATGAATGAGTGGGGAAGTATTGTGGCACTTACTTATATGGCTGCACAACGTGTGTTTCCAGATTATAACGATATGGCTGATAATAAAGCATATTTAGAGAGTATTGCACGTAGCTTTGGGTACTTCTTTGGAAGAGATAAAAAAGTACGTGTTAATACCATTTCTCAGTCGCCTACGCCAACAACTGCTGGTAGTGGTGTAAAAGGTTTTGATGGCTTTATTTCTTATGCTGAAAAAATGTCGCCACTAGGTAACGCCACAGCTATGGATTGTGCTAATTATACTGTAACATTGTTTAGTGATTTAACTAAACGCGTAACGTTGCAAAACCTTTATAATGATGGCGGTTTTAGTAACATGGGCGTTAGTGATGCTGTTATGAGTACCTTTACAGGAGAAGAGTAGAAATTTAAAAATATAGATAGCAAAGCCACCTTTAAAACGGTGGCTTTTTTGTTACTTTTGTGTTATGCAATTGCAATATTCATTTATTATTCCAGTATATAATCGTCCTGATGAAGTGGATGAATTACTTTCTAGTTTTCAAGCTATGGAAACTCAGCTGGACTATGAAATTGTTATTATTGAAGATGGCTCTACTGAGACATCAGAGGAAGTTATTGAAAAATACACCTCTGATTTAAATATTTCCTATTTCTTTAAAGATAATACGGGACCTGGAGACTCTAGAAATTATGGCATGCAACACGCTAAAGGCAATTATTTTATAATTCTAGATAGCGATGTGATTATGCCTAAAAATTATTTAGATGAAGTTGATAAAAGTCTTAAAGCTGAATATGTAGATTGTTTTGGCGGACCAGATGCAGCTCACGACTCGTTTACCGATTTACAAAAGGCGATTAATTTTGCGATGACTTCCTTTATTACCACGGGAGGTATTAGAGGAAACAAAAATGCAGTAGATAAATTTCAACCTAGAAGTTTCAATATGGGGATATCTAAAAAAGCATTTGAAGCGTCACAAGGTTTTGGTAGAATTCATCCTGGTGAAGACCCAGATTTATCTATTAGGCTTTGGGATTTGGGCTTTAAAACAAAATTAATTCCTCAAGCTATCGTTTACCATAAACGTCGTATTTCTTGGAGTAAATTTCAGCAGCAAGTTCGCAAATTTGGTCTGGTGCGACCTATTTTAAACAAATGGCACCCAAGCACCAAAAAGTTAACCTATTGGTTTCCTAGTATATTTATCATCGGTTTTGATGTCTCTATATTACTCGCCATATTTGGAACTATGTGGCCATTAGGATTGTATGTAGTGTATTTTTTAATTGCTTTCCTGTCTGCACTTTTCACTACAAAAAGTCTTAAAGTAGCAGTAATGGCACTTTGGGCAATTTGTATACAGTTTATTGGTTATGGTTTAGGTTTTTTAGAATCGACATTCGCAATCAATATTCTAAATAAAGATCCAGAAGCGCATTATCCAAAATTATTTTTCAAACTAAAATGATAAAAAAGCTCAAATCAGAATTATTAGCTTCCGTTAAGAACAAGCGCCTTAACGTGTTTTTGCTATTTCTGTTTTCGGCATTTGTAATTCTGATTTTCACAAAACTTTCTAAAGATTATACCAATACTATAAGCTTTAATATTGAAAAAGTCAACGTGCCCCAAGACAAGATAATTTTAAATGATTCCAGTCATAAATTAAATGTAACTCTAAAAACACATGGGTTTAAATGGCTAAAATATTATTTTGCTAAACCTAAACTGAGTATTGATTTTTCTAATGAAGTTTACAAAAAGCAAAATGCTTATATATATACGAAGTCGGTTTCTTATTTAAATGAAAAAAAGCCTTTTCAAGAAAATGTAAAACTCTTAAATATCAATCCTGATACGTTAATATTTAAATACGATACTAATTTGGTAAAAAAGATACCTGTTCAAATTGATACAGACATTACGTTTGCCCCAGGTTTTGATAATGTAAATAACTACAAAACAATTCCAGATTCAATTGTTATTATTGGCCCACATGAGATTGTTCAGGTCATAAATTCAGTGAAAACTCAAAAGATATTACTTGCCAATGTTAAAACTGACATATCAATGGCTACCCAATTAGAACTTCCAAAGAACAATGGGAATTTAAAGTTTTCAGCTAAAGAAGTTAACTTTATTGCTAAAGTTGGCAAATTTACTGAAGGTACCGTTACCATACCTATTCAAATCATTAACTTGCCTGAAGACATCTCTATAAAATATTTTCCAAAAGAAGTAAAAGTATCTTATTATACGAGTTTAGAGAATTTTAATAACATCACTCCAAGTGATTTTAAAGTGAAGTGCGATTATAAAAAAGTTACTGATAATCAATCTGTTCTTATTCCAGAAATCACAAAACTACCAAAGGATGTTAAGAATGTAAGACTAAACCAAAAACGTATTGAATTTATTATTTTAAAATGATTGTAGTTGGTTTAACAGGGGGGATTGGTAGCGGAAAAACTACCGTAGCAAAAGCATTTAAAGCTTTGGGTGTTCCTGTTTATATAGCCGATGTAGAGGCTAAAAAACTAATGACTCGTTCTAAGGTTATCAAGCGTAAGTTGATAGCGTTGTTTGGTGAAAAGGCTTATATTGATAATAATCTTAATAGGTCATACATTGCCAATATTATTTTTAATGATAAAAACTATTTAAAAAAAATGAATGCTATTGTACACCCCAAGGTAGCACGACATTTTGAAAGATGGCTAGCGAAACAAGAAGCACCTTACGTAATTAAAGAAGTTGCTATTTTATTTGAAAATGGCGGAAATGAACAATGTGATTTTGTAATTACTGTTACAGCTCCCAAAAGCACTAGAATTGAGCGTGTGATGGAAAGAGACAAGACTTCAAAAGAAAAAGTTGAAGCTATTATGAAAAATCAATGGACTGATAACAAAAAGGCTAAACTTTCAGATTTCGTTATTGTAAACAAAACTCTAGAAAACACAATGCTTCAGGTGAAAAGCGTTCATCAAGAAATCCTTCAAAAAACACAATAAATCTTAAATTTTAACATTTTTGTTAATGTAAGGTTAAATGATAAGTTGGCTAAATGTTAAAATGTTAATTTTGGGTAATGAGCAAAAAAGTATTCGTTCTATCGATTGTTTTAATGAGTCTGTCGCTAATAGGAATCATTTTTGTTCAGGCATATTTTATTAATAATGCATATGAAAACGAAAAGGCACGTTTTAAATTCAACGTAAAAAGTGCCTTGAGTTATGTATCTAACGCTATAGAACAAAACGAACTTGATAATTATTTTGAGCGTTTCCAAGAGTTAGATAGTGAATTGAAAAAAGATTCTGCTGCTGTTTCTCAATTGTTTATTTATCAAAGGAACAACAGCACGAAAGACATGCTTATTTATAAAAGTGATGTTTTAGAAGAAAACTATAAATTGTCTTCGTCGCTCTTTGACATTGGTTTAGATAGTATTGATATCAAACGTATTATAGGTAATTCAGAAATTCAAGTTATTGATGGATCTGGGTTGTCTGATAAGGATATAAATAAGTCGCCCATTCTTAAAATAGTGAATAGCGGGGTTTTAAAAGATGCAGAAAGAAATTCTTTCAATAAAAACTTTAAGGCATTTGCAAAAACAATTCCTGTTCATAAACGAGTATCTAAAGAAGAAGTGTCAGATTTACTTGTATCAAAACTTGAGCAAAATGGTATTGATATAGATTTTGAATTTGCTATATATAGTAGAGATTTAGCAACAAAGGTTTACAGTGAAGGATTTGAAAAAACGGAATTATCAACGTATAGTATACCCATTTTTTATGATGAAAACAATCAAAGTAACTATAAGCTACTAGTTAATTTTCCTGGGGATAATAAGTTTATTTTTTCCACAATATTGGGTATGGTTTTGTTGTCAATTGCGTTTACCTCAATTATCATAATTGCTTATTCAAGTGCTTTATATCAATTGATAAAACAGCGCAAGATATCGCAAATTAAAACAGATTTCATCAATAATATGACGCATGAGTTTAAAACACCAATAGCTACCATTAATTTAGCTTTAGATGCGATTAAAAATCCAAAAATTATTGATGATAAGCCTAAAGTATTAAGGTATCTCAAGATGATACGAGAAGAAAATAAGCGAATGCATGCTCAAGTAGAAAATGTATTAAGAATATCTAAATTAGAAAAGAACGAGTTAAATATTAGTAAGGATAGAGTTGATTTAAACGACTTAGTAGAGGATGCTGTTACACATGTGGAATTGATTGTAGAAGATAGGCAAGGTTATATAAAAACGCATTTAGAAGCAGATCAAACATCTGTTTTGGCAAATGATATGCATTTTACCAATGTTATTGTAAATATTTTGGATAATGCTATAAAGTATTCTCCAGACGCACCAAAGATAGATGTGTTTACAGAAAATGTTGGAACAAATATATTATTGAAGATAAAAGATCAAGGTAGTGGGATGAGTAAAGCCGCTGCCAAACGTGTTTTCGAAAAATTTTATAGAGAACATACGGGAGATATACACAACGTAAAGGGCCACGGTTTGGGTTTAGCCTATGTAAAGCGCATAGTTGACGATCATCAAGGCTTTGTGTCAGTAGAAAGTGAAAAAGGTAAAGGAAGTACTTTTACAATAAGGCTTCCCTTAATATCATAAAAATTATGGAAGAACAAAACAAGAAAATTTTATTAGTTGAGGATGATCCGAATTTTGGGACTGTACTTAGAGATTATTTAATGATGAATGATTATGACGTTGTACATGCCAAAAACGGTATGGAAGGTTTTGAGAAATTTAAAAAGGATGATTACGATTTATGCATCTTGGATGTAATGATGCCTTATAAGGATGGGTTTACCCTAGCCAAGGAAATTCGCGAAAAAAATACTGATGTTCCTATTGTGTTTTTAACTGCTAAGGCCATGAAAGAAGATGTGCTAAAGGGCTACAAGGTTGGTGCAGATGATTACTTGAATAAGCCTTTTGATAGTGAAGTGCTTCTCATGAAGATAAAAGCGATTATGCAGCGTAAAGCTACCGAGACGATAGCTGATAGTAAACAATTTGAGTTTGAAATTGGGCGTTTTCACTTAAATTCTAAGTTGAGATTTTTACGTTTTGATGGGGGAGAGCCAGTTAAGCTATCGCCAAAGGAAAATGAATTATTGCGTTTATTAGCTTTACATGAAAATGATTTGATGCCTCGTGAATTAGCTTTGACAAAAATATGGCGTGATGACAATTATTTCACATCTAGAAGTATGGATGTATACATCGCAAAATTGCGTAAATATTTGAAACCTGATGAAAAGGTTGAAATATTAAATATACACGGTGAAGGCTTTAGATTAGTTGTAAATAGCTAAAAATATATTCCATAAATAGTGATTAAATCCAGCTTTTGCTGGATTTTTTATTTCTATAATTTAGAAAAGTCGTTAATTTCAAAAGCATTTTGATAGGAGTTTTCATCAATAGAATCACCTTCGTTTGAATCGTAATCGACTATAATCTTCCATTTGCCATTTTCTTTTTTGTGGATAACATGGAATTTACCGTAAAAAGACTTTTCCTCTACTGTATTTGGGTTTCTGGTCAATTTATAAATGCCACGCTCCGCTACTTTCTTCGAGTTGTGTATTCGCTCTAAAAATCTAAATGAAATAGTATGGGTGAGTGATTTGTTTTCCCACCATTTTTTATACCCATCAATATAAGTCTGTTTATCCTTGATATGTTTAGAATTTCCACTAATACGAATTAGGCTATCACTATGAATACTAGCGAATAGATCGTAATCTAAAGTTTCATAAGCTTTAGTGAAGTTTGCCCAAATTTCTAAATTAACAGATTTTAAAGTCTCGTGATTTTGTGCATTTACTCTAATTGCAACAAAAAATATAAAACCTAACAGATAATATGATAGCTTCATGAGAATAGAATGAAAGCTAAAAGATAATAAAAATCTAAATACGCTTTTGAAGCCACTCTTTAAACTCATAAAAGTTTTGAGGCGCTACACCATGACCCACAGGAAATTCTGAATAGGTGTTTTTTATATTTAAAGTATTTAAAAATGCTTGTGTTTGTCTCGCCCAATCTGGCGGAATTACTTGATCTACACTACCATGGGAACAATAAAAATCTAAATGAGAATAATCTTTATCGGTTAAGTTATTGGGTAAAATATCCTTATTGACATAGCCGCTAAGTGCAACGATGTTTTTCACCTTTTCAGGGTAGGTCAATGCTACAGCATAACTTAAAATACTACCTTGACTAAAGCCTAAAAGTGTAATATTCTTTTTGTTAACATCATATGCCTTAGAAACTTCGTCAATAAATTTTGAAATTAATTCTACTGATTGTTTAGCTTGCTCATTATCGTTCCATTTGCCTTTTTCAGCGTCAAAATTAATAGCGTACCATGCATTTCCAAAAGGTTGCATCTTATAAGGCCCTCTTGCAGAAACAATTAAAAGTTCTTCTGGGAGTTCGCTAGCAAACGAAAATAAATCGTTTTCATCGCTGCCATAACCGTGTAGCATGATAAGCAAAGGTGCATTTTCCTTTAAGGTTGACGGTCCTAAAACGAAATCTAGAGATAGAGATGTGTGTAACATGTATTAACCTACGTTTGAAAAAATGCGTTGAAAAAAATCACCAACTAAAGGCACTGTTTGTGTTTTTCCACTAACTACGTTAATTAATGCATAAATGATAAGTATAGCAAAACAAAGGTAAAAAGCAGATGTAATCATCCAACTATCAAAGGAACTTGCAATTAATGCAAATAGATGAAACATAATCCATAACCCTAACGATTGTCTAACATTAAAACTTATAAAAGGATTCTTCTTATCATTATTCATAAAATAGGCTATGATAATGCCTATGATACCCAAATAACTAACTATGGCTAATCCCTTTCCGTCTTGAATATTTTGTTGTGTCATCTTATTTTAAAACTGTAGTATTATTAGAAATAATCCCATAAACATTGCCTTTAAGAACTTGTCCATTAAAAATTGCATTGTGAGATTTAGAAAGTATATGTTTTTTTGAGAATGTATATTTTTGAGAAGCATCAAACAGTGTTACATTAAGTTTTTCACCAATATTGATAGGTGTCTGTGCGATACCAAATCGCTCTTTTCCCTTAGTAAGAATATCTATTGTTTTCTTTAATGTAAATGTTTGCTGTAGCGCCCCGAAAGCACTTTCTAAACCAATGGTGCCATACGCCGCATGGTCAAACTCAACTTTTTTCAATTCTACATCTAAAGGATTATGGTCGCTGGTTACCATATCTATAGTGCCATCTTTTACACCTTCAACTAAAGCATCAATATCATCTTGAGTGCGCAGAGATGGTTTCACTTTAAAATCTGTGTCAAAGTCAGTTAAATTTTCATCTGTAAAATAAAGATTATGGATAGCCACACTGCAACTCACATCCAACTTTTTAGCTTTCGCTTCGCGAATTAAGGCTACACTTTTTGCAGTTGAAATAGTTGGGATGTGTAATTTACCAGCTGTATATTCAAGTAAAAATAAATCCCTTGCTACTTGCAGTTCTTCAGCTAAAGCAGGATTACCTTTTAAGCCTAAAGAAGTACTTGTAATGTTTTCGTTCATAACACCATTTCCAGAAATTTTATTTTCCTGAGGAAATGAGCACACCAAACCGCCAAAATTACTAGCATATTGCAATGCTATTTTTAAAAGATTAGGGTTTGAAATAGGTTTCTTATAATCATAAAATGCTACTGCTCCAGCATTTTTCATATCAAACAACTCTGCTAAATCCTCACTTTTGCAACCTTTGGTCAATGCTCCAATAGGCAGGATTTCAACGCCTTTGTTTAGTGCTTTTGATTTTACAAAAGACACATCGGAGCTGGTATCAATTACAGGATTAGTATTCGGATTTAAGGCTACAGTTGTAAAACCAGATAAGGCCGCAGTTTTTATTCCGTTTTCAATAGTTTCACGCTCTTCAAACCCAGGTTCTCCAAAAGATACGCTACTATCAAACCATCCTTGTGAGATATGAAGGTTATCAAATGAAATTTCTCTGTATTTTTTAGGGTTTTTAAGGTTGGCACCTATTTTGGTAATCAACCCGCCTTCAACTAAAATATCTTGGGTAGTGTTATGAAAATCACTTTTAGAATCAAGAATTGTAGCAGATTTTATAAGTATGTTCATTTAAAATATTTTAAGATGAGCATTTCTGTTATCAACAGAATTAGTGCAAAAATAACAAACCATTTCCACAAGGCGTTAACTTTAGAGTCACTTTTTAATGTGTCGAATAGTTGAGCTACAGAATCGCTAGTAATTATCTTTGGTAAATTGTCTATGTTTTGATACACTAAGTTACTTTCGTTTCTACTGAAATTATAGCTAACATTTTTTAATGTAGTTTCGCCATTCATTATACCAAATATACCAGCATTCATGGGGATTTCATCTGTGGTAATCAAAACTTTATTATTATACGCTTGCTGTTTTGGAATAATCCTTTCTTCTTTATCTTTTAGAAATAGAACACCATCTTGTTGAAGTTTCACTTTAACCTCAAAACTATTTTGCGAACCAATATTATAGTACAATTTTGGAATTTTAAAGCTGTTTTTCGCAATATTGTATAAGGTAGGAACGATAAGAGGAGAACTTTTAAAATTTGAATTTTCGGCATTAAGAGCAGCTGTAAAAAGATAAATAGTATTGTTGCCAGTTAAGAAAGGCTTGCCATCTTCAAAAGAAAGCATAGAAGCAGCACTATTTGAATTAAGTCCATAAAACGAATTCACCTTTGGGTATTGAAAATTTGTGATGCGCTTTTCAAAAACACCATTGTTATAAAGTGAATGGCTATAGTTTATTCCGGTTACACGTTTTTCGGTTGTTATTTCATTAGTAATTCCAAGTCTATAATTTCCTAGGAAACGGTTGTAAGATTCGATTGTGGCATTTTTTGAAGGTATAACCAAAATTGTACCTCCATCATTTGAAAATGATTTTAAAACAGAACTCAATGAACTTGGTATAGTTGCAATCTCATTAAGAATAATAAGGTTTTGGTTATTTATTCTATTATAATCTAAGTTATTCAGATTATACGTCATAAGTTGAAATTCATCTTCTGTATAAATACGTTTCAAGAAATTGGAATTTGAATTGCTTATGGCTAAAACATTAATTTTTTCAGGGGCATTTAAATTGAAAAACAGTGAGTTATCAAACTTTAAATGTGTATCATTAATTTTAAGTTCTCCATTAATAATTTCGTTTGAAGGTAAATCAAAAGTTACCTGAGCATTCCCATCAATTGCTGTTGATGTTTTAGCAATAAGATTATCGTTGTTAAATAGAGATACAGGAAGGTTTTCAATAGGATTACCACTATTTTTTAAAATTACGGTCAGCTCAATTTTTGTTGGGTTTAGTTTTGAAATATACGCTGAGTCTATCGCAATATTTTGGGTGTTTATAGGTTGTAATTTTACAGCATATAAATTTACCAGTGTATCATTTTCGGGATTAAAATCTTCATTTTGAGTTTGAAAGTCAGAAATAAAAATCAAATTTTTAATGCCATTTAGATTTTTACTAAAAAGCGTTTTACTTTTTAAAATAGCCGTTTTGTAGGATGAATAATTAGGTGCATAATCCAGTTGCAATAATTCATTTTTTATAGCACTTATAGTTGTATTTTTAAACGTTTCAGAGTTCGTGACAATAGATACAGTTTCGTTTTCTGGAACATTAGTTATAATGTCTTGAATGGCACGTTTTAAAAGCACGCCTTTATCACCCTTAGCTTGCATGCTGAAGGAATTGTCCAAGTAAATTACTGTTTCAGTTGTTTTATTTAGTGTGTTGTTTTTTGAATAATAGGGTTGTGCAAAGGCAAAAATAATAGTAGCAAAAAGTAACAATCTTGTAACAAGTGTTAGCCATTTTTTTAATTGTGAACTTTTACGTGTTTGAATTGCTACATTTTTTAAAAAAGCCACATTAGTAAACGGTACTTTTTTAAATTTCCTAAGCTGAAATAAATGAACAATTATAGGAATTACCAGTAAAAATAAAGCGTATAGAAGTTCGGGATATTTAAACTGCATTTATGTTTTTAGTTTATCAAACCTACGTAATTTTTTTTATTTCAAATAGAAGTTAACAAAAGAATATATAGTCTTTAAAGGCTTGTAAATTCAAACGGTCCAAATATGATTTTATTTCTTTTTGAGCCTGTTTATTGGCAACCGTTATCAAGCTTTGTGGATTTTTAATCTTTGCTAAAGCATTAAAGTTCAATAATTGTTTTCCGTAAATATCTTTACCAATTTTATTTGGGTTATCGCAAATCCATTCAAACGGAATATTTTTGTCTACAAACAGACTCGCCATAAGTTTTCCTTTAGTACCTGCACCCCAAATAACTAAGGTTTTAGAGCTATCATAATCAATATCTAAAAAATGATGCACTTTTAATGTGGTGAAATGATTTTGAGCATAATGCTCATGAGTACGCGATGTTCTGGTACTATAATCCCGCCATTTGTGGAGCACTTTATCACACGGAATACATTTAAAACCATACTTGTAAAACCGAAATGTTAAGTCGTAATCTTCAGGATAAATATTTGGGTTAAAACCACCACAAGTTTGAAAATCTTCTCGATGAATCATCCAACAAGGTGAAGGAATCACACACTCCTTGTAAATTTCATCATAGTTATTTCCTGTTTTCGTCAATTCGTTTAGCCAAATCTCATAACTTTTATAGCCTGGGCCAACACCATTCGCATTAAAATATTCAACTAAACCAACAGCAACATGTTTTTTGCCATGTTTTTTTAGATTGTTTACTAAGACCTCTAGTTTATTGGGTAGCATAATGTCATCACTATCCATTCTTGTGATTAATGCTCCAGAACTATGTTTATATGCCAATTTTAGTGCAGCAATAATACCGTTGCCATTATTTTTTAAGAGTTTAATTCGATTATCTTTTTTAGCATAATTCTCAACTAAACTATAACCGTCATCGTCAGAATGGTCGTCTATTATAAGTAGTTCCCAATTTTGGTAGGTTTGTTGCAGAATAGATGTTATGCATTCCTCTAAAAAACGTTCTGTATTTTTAAACGGTGTTAATATGCTTACTATAGGCTCTTCCATAGGGCGAATATAGTATCTTTTAACATAAACTTATGAATACATGGTATCACATAATCTTATTTTTGAAGCTACATAAAAATTAAAAGATTTAATAATGAATATTAGAGTTTTTGTAGCATCAGTTTGTTTGAGTTTAGTACTTTTTAGTTGTGGTGCAGGAAAAAATAGCACGAACGATTTGGCGATTAATTTGCCAATTGAATCTCATATTGATTTATCTAAAGTTGTAAATGATAAGGCGCCCGTAACTATAAACCCAGGGAGATTTACTGTTGAAACTGTTACATACAGATTACCTAGAGTAATTCAAGGCACATATTCCGTAAGTGATTTTGGAGCATATGTGGAAGATTTCAAAGCAATCGACTATGATGGTAACGAAATTCCTTATAATAAAGTAGATGAGAACTCCTGGACCATTACAAATGCAAAAGCACTTGATAAAATAGCATATCGTGTTAACGACACTTATGATATTGAAACTAGGGGAGGTATTGGAGAAAAAGAGCCATTTTCACCAGCAGGAACCAATATTGAATTAGAAAATTATGTGTTGAATTTACATGGTTTTATTGGGTATTTTGATTCGCTAAAAAACAATCAATATAAGCTAGATGTTACTGCGCCTGCTGATTTTGTTCGTACGTCCGCATTGCAAAACATGGCGTCTAATACTAGCGAAGATGGTAATTTTATTACAACAAGTTATTTTGCACCACGCTATTTTGATATTACCGACAACCCAATGATGTATGGTAATTTAGATGTTGAAGAATTTCAGGTAGGCGATATAAAAATTGTATTGAGCGTGTATTCGCCAAATAAAGTGCATACTGCAGCATCTTTAAAAGAAACAATTTTTAAGATGATGAAAGCTCAAAAAACCTTTTTGGGTGATATTAACTCAACATCTAGATATGACGTTTATTTGTATTTATCGGAAGGAAAACAAGATTCGCCAAAAGGATTTGGAGCTTTAGAACATCATAAATCTACTGTGGTTGTTTTACCAGAAGCTATGGACAAAGATGCACTTGCACAAAGTATGATAGATGTGGTGTCTCATGAGTTTTTTCATATAGTTACGCCATTAAGTGTGCATTCTGAGGATGTACATTATTTTGATTATAACAATCCTACATTCTCAAAACATCTTTGGATGTATGAAGGCGTAACCGAATATTTTGCGACATTATTCCAAGTGTATCAAGGTATCGTAGAAAAGGAGGATTTTTACAATAAAGTGATGGGTAAAATTAAAACATCAAAAGGTTATAATGATGCGATGAGTTTTACGATTATGAGCGAAAATGTATTGAAAGCTCCGTATAAAGATCAATATGTCAATGTATATCAAAAAGGTGCCTTAATAGGCATGTGTATTGATATTTTGATGCGAGAAGAGAGTAATGGAAACAGAGGTATTTTATCCTTAATGAAGGAACTGTCTAATAAATACGGTAAAAACAAACCATTTGAAGATGATAAGTTGATTGCCGAAATTACTGAAATGACATATCCTTCAGTTGGAGAATTTTTAAACACACATGTTGTTGGCGATTTACCAATTAATTACAATACCTTTTTTGAAAAAGTTGGTTTAGGTATGGGTGAAACGAAGATTAAAGCGAATTACATTATGATGAATAACGGGCCAATAGTTAGTGGTGATGGGCAAAAAGGAACAATTTTCTTTACTGAAGCTGCGTTGCAAAATAGTTTTTGGAAGGAGCAAGGTGTGCAAGCTAATGACGTGATTAAAGCCATTAATGGAACAAATGTGACACTAATGAACGCAAACCAAGTATTACAAGACGTTTTTATGTGGAAACCAGGTAAGGAAATAGAAGTGATATTGGATAGAAATGGTGAAGAAATTGTAATTAAAACAACTACAACTCAAGGTTACACAACTGGTGAAGGATTGATTGAAAAAGAAGATGCTACCGAAACGCAAATTGCTCTTCGAAAAGCTTGGATAAACCGTTAACTATTAATTTAATAATATTTATAAAGGCGATTAATGTATCAAAAATTAATCGCTTTTTTATTTGGAAATTATTCTTCTAATAAATCAGGTCTACGCTCTTTTGTACGCTTATAAGCTTGCTCTTCACGCCATTCCTCAATTTTAGGTAAGTTACCGCTAAATAAAAGCTCGGGCACTTTCCATCCGTTATATTCTCTTGGTTTTGTGTAAATTGGTGGTGCTAATAGATTATCCTGAAAAGAATCGGTGAGGGCAGAGGTCTCATTACCTAAAACACCAGGTATTAGTCGTATAACTGCATCACATAACACGGCTGCAGCTAATTCGCCGCCTGAGAGTACAAAATCTCCAATGGATATTTCACGAGTAATTAGATGGTCTCTCACACGTTGATCAACACCCTTGTAATGTCCGCAAAGGATAATTATATTTTCCTGAATTGAAATTTGATTTGCAATACTTTGATTTAAAGTTTCTCCGTCGGGTGTCATATAAATCACTTCATCATAATTGCGTTGTGATTTTAAATTGCTAATGCATTTATCAATAGGTTCTACCATCATTACCATGCCTGCACCACCACCAAATTGTGTGTCATCTATCGACTTATAATTATCAGTAGTATAATCTCGTAAATTATGAAAATGGATTTCAACCAAATCAGCATCAATTGCACGTTTTAAAATAGACGCTTCAAAAGGGCTTTTTAATAATTCTGGTAATACGGTAATAATATCAATTCGCATAATAAAAGTCTTGTCGCAAAGATAGATGAATTGTTCAATATGAAAAGACAAAGGTTGCCGTCAAACTTGGCAACCTGTAACATTTAATCTTAATTTTAAAATATTTAAAATCACGCTGAATTTACCCTAGGTTCTTGCTTTGGTAAATTCATAAACTCATACATCTCACTATTTAGCATTTTAATGTATAAGTTTTTGTTCACTGAAACAGGGATTTTTAAATCGGGAAACTTAATGAGAAACATATTTCCCTCTTTGCCAATAAAATTGACTTTAACAGGTACTTGTTCCATAATTTAAAATATTTAAGATTAAACTATAAAAATCAAAATTTTATTTAACAAAAAATATTCCAAATAAAAATTCTCAAAAGAATTGAAAATTTGTCAGTTTAATGATTCAGTAGCGCTAAAACTTCTTCTTCAAAACCATTTGCATACATGTTAGCGTGTCCATTAACTATTTTACTATCCTTATTAACAAGGATCACTTTTGTTAAAGGATAAACCGCAAGTTTTTGAACCGATTCCTCAGGTTTTTCAAATATATACTCGTGGTGTAAAGCCTGTTTTTTCTTTTTTACCGTAGAAGCCCAACGCTCTTGACTGTAATCGTCAATATTTATAGATATGAACTCTACTTCAGGATATTTTTCAGTAAGCTCTTTAACACGTTTATGGCTTGTTTCAAAGTAGTCTTTGTACAAGTGAGACCAAAAATAAACTACAGTAGGTTTATTAATTATAGTATTCATATTCAATACAACATCATTTAAATTACGAACATGAATATCTGGAAAACTTTCACCTGGTTTTAATTTATTTATAGATTGATTGTATGACACAATAAGATCTGTATGCTTTTTATTGGTGCTTTTTGCAAGCAAATATTTAATTACCTTATCATTATCTTCAATCTTCTTGTTTTTTGATAGAAACGTCATAGCATAATGGTAAAGCAACTCATTTTTAATGTCTTCATTTTGCACTATATTATCAATAGCCGCCATTTTATCAAGATTGTAACAGCAATCAGTCCAGAAGTAATCATCCCTCTTTGCATGCTCAAGATGCTTTTCCAAAGCTATATTGTTAAAACTTCTTTTAAGAAATGATGTGTAATTAAAATAATCTTTAAAAAAATCATCATTGTAGTTTATACTTTTTCTGTAATCATAAAAATCAGAAGGCATTGCTTCGATAATTTTTTTCTTATTACGTCCATAATGCACAAAAGGATACACTTCTTTACTCGAATAATAGTCGTAATCTATATTGGCTTTAGCAATTTTATTAAAAAGCTCAGATGTATTGTGCTTTTCTTGATACTGTTTTAATTTTTTAATTTTTCTTGCTCTTATAGAATCAATTTGTCTTTCAAAAGAATCTGGTGTCAATTGGCATAATTTAAACACCTGCTTTTCTTCCTTTTCACTTTGAAGAAAGTCATTGATAAGATAATTATTCTTTTTGGCACCAATACCAGTATATACAAGCGATTCATCAAAATCAAAAGTATTTAAACGGAACATGAGACTGTCTCCTGGCTCTAAGAGCACCATTTGTATTTCGCCGCCATGACGGAATGTATAAAAACCTGGGATTAAATTTTCAATTTTGTAAGAAAAACGATTATTGCCATCAAGTTTTATGGTATCAATAACATCTTTAGAATCAAAAAGAACTACATAATCTGTGTTCCTGTTAATAATTTCACCACCGATAATAGCATACTTACATGAGTCTGTTCCACAGCTAATCAGAGTGAAAGCAATACATACGATGTATATATATAATTTCATATATCCCTCCTCAAAATGGTAAACATTAGTGTCTACCAACACAAAAATAAATTTTGCTTATATAATACCCTGTTAATGCGTTGTTAAATGTTGTATTATCGTTAAAACGGCGTTAAAAATTAAATTTATTATACTTTAACTAACGCTTAGATTTTTTTACTTTTGCAAAAATTTAAAATTAGGCTATGTTATCAGTTTCAAACCTTTCAGTACAATTTGGTAAGCGTGTATTGTTTGATGAAGTAAATACCACCTTTAATAATGGTAATTGTTACGGCATTATTGGCGCTAATGGTTCTGGAAAATCAACATTTCTTAGAATTCTTTCAGGAAATCAGGAGCCAACTTCTGGACATGTTTCTTTAGAAACAGGCAAACGTATGTCTGTGTTAGAGCAAAATCATAATTTATATGATGACCATAACGTATTAGAAACAGTGCTAATGGGTAATAAGCCGCTTTTTAGAATTAAAACTGAAATTGATGCTTTGTATGCAGACTATTCTGATGAAAATGCAGAGCGTATAGGCGAATTACAGGTGAAGTTTGAAGAGATGAATGGCTGGAATGCTGAGAGTGATGCAGCTGCGTTACTATCAAATCTAGGGATTAAGGAAGATTTCCATTATACCTTGATGGCAGATTTAGATGGAAAGCAAAAAGTACGTGTGCTTTTGGCACAAGCATTATTTGGAAATCCTGATGTGTTGATTATGGATGAGCCTACCAATGATTTGGATTATGAAACTATTTCTTGGTTAGAAACATTTTTAGCTAATTATGATAATTGCGTAATAGTGGTATCTCACGACCGTCACTTTTTAGATGCCGTTTGTACACATATTTCTGATATTGATTTTGGGAAAATTACACACTTTTCAGGTAACTATACGTTTTGGTATGAGTCTTCCCAATTAGCAGCAAAACAACGAGCTCAACAAAATAAAAAGGCCGAAGAGAAAAAGAAGGAATTGGAAGAATTTATCCGACGCTTTTCTGCCAACGTAGCGAAGAGTAAACAAGCTACAAGTAGAAAGAAGATGATAGATAAGTTGAATATATCTGATATTAAACCTTCAAGTCGTCGTTATCCAGCTATTATTTTTGAACGTGAACGTGAAGCTGGAGATCAAATTTTAAATATTGAAGGATTATCTGCGTCATTAGAAGGAGATGTACTTTTTAATAATATTGATTTAAACCTAGCAAAAGGTGATAAAGTTGTTGTGTTTTCAAGAGATTCTCGAGCAACAACAGCATTTTACCAAATTATCAATGGTAAAGAAAAAGCAGATTCTGGTAAATATGCTTGGGGTGTAACAACTACACAATCTTATTTACCATTAGATAACAGTGAATATTTCCAAAGCGATTTATCATTAGTAGATTGGTTACGCCAATGGGCAACTACTGAAGAAGAGCGTGAAGAGGTTTATATACGTGGGTTTTTAGGAAAAATGATTTTTAGTGGAGAAGAAGCACTTAAAAAATGTAATGTACTTTCCGGAGGAGAAAAAGTACGTTGTATGTTGAGTAGAATGATGATGATAAGAGCTAATGTTTTGATGCTTGATGAACCAACAAACCATTTAGATTTAGAAAGTATTACAGCATTTAATAATTCACTGAAAAACTTTAAAGGCACTGTGTTGTTTACTACGCACGATCATGAATTTGCGCAAACCGTTGCAAACAGGGTTATAGAGTTAACACCTAATGGGATTATAGATCGTTACACTACGTTTGATGAATACATGCAAGATTCTAAAATAAAAGAGTTACGCGATAAAATGTATGCCGTTGGTGTCTAAAAAATTAGGCTTCTAATTCTGAAGTTAAATTTTCCACCAATGATGCGGCTCTTTCTAATTCATCTTTATGAACATGAATTTCTTGCACGCCTTGAACTGATGTGCCATAACCTGTTACGCCTGTTTCTGCTTCATCTTTAATAATAGCACAGATATTTTTGGCTTCAAGGGCTTGAAATATACGTTGAACTTCAATAAAATTACCAGAAAAAACTTTGATATAATTCGACATAACTATAATTTTTTAAGAATACCCTAATAAATATAGTTAAAAAATACGAATATCGCAAATTTAAAATGTGCCAATTAGACCTACCTGATTTGCTGAAAAGCTAAAATTCCAAGAGATTTTTTTAGGAGGTTTATTGTAGTTGTATGCTTCAGATTTAAAAAGGAATTTATCGATACCATCAACTACAATGATACTTAATGCAGCTGAAAATGCAATATCCGTTAACCAATGAGCACCATCTACTAGTCTAGAAATAGGAGGGATACTTCCAATAGTATAAATACCTACTTTAACCCATGTGTTATCAAATTGTTTTGCAATAGCGTGAGCCATTGTTATTGATAATACAGTATGCCCTGATGGGAATGAGTGATACCCTGGTTCTGACGAGAATAACTGAAAATCAAAAGGGTCTCCAGTGTGATTAGGTCTAGCACGCCCAACACTACCCTTTAACAAACTGTTTATAACACCATTAGTAATGGATGATGAGATAATAAGTACACTTGTTTTTCTAACTTTTTCATTTTTGGTAAGTAGTCCAAATCCATATAAGCCTGCATTTGCCATAAAATAATTTTGCGGGCTACCAAAGTACCAGCCAAAATCACGAATACCTTTAGGGAAATCTTCACTGTTTTTGGTAAAAAAGCGGTTGGTTTCATTATCTAAAGAAGATAAAGCTAAGGTACCTACAAGCAGTCCACCAAGTTTACCATAGTCTTTTCCTTTCCAATGTAAAGGTTGTGTAAAACTATGTCCCACACTTTTTAGTGTTTGTTTGGTGTCATACTTTAAAAGGTTTAATATGGAGTTGTTTTCATTATCAATTATAGAATCCTCAGTTTGTAAAGTTTGAGCATTTACACTTATTAAAATATTTAATAGAATAATGTGTAAAGCAAATTTCAAAAAAAGCGTATTTTTTAACATGTATGGTGCTTTCTAAATCTTTCAAAAATAATCAAATGGATTGTATTTATGTTTCTAAATATTGAACGATTAAATTGTTTATAGTTTATGGATATATTAAACTTAAGGTAGGTAGAATAGCTTTAAGGTGTTACTTGACGAGAAAACCTAACGTTTAGTAGAAATACCCATTATTAGGTATATGTTTGACATTAACTAACCCATATATTTACTTTGCTATTATTAACCAATAATTATCTTATGAAGAATTTATTTTACTCTACATTACTTATTCTGCTTTTTGCTTGTGGTAATAATGTTGAACCACTAGACCCAGCTTTTTTTATTAAAGAACCAGAACCTGATGAGATTAAAATTAGTATAGAAGGGCTCGATGATATTGATTACACAAGTGTTACGGCAATAACTATTGATAGTACAGTTACGATTACAACAGATGGCATATTTAAAAACCCTTATACGCCTAATGATGTTGAGGATTTACCCGTTTTACTTTTAGAAAACGAAGAAATATTAATGGGTTATTTTCCACATACCCTAAAATCAAATAAAGCAGATATTGATGATATTTTACTTTTTTATTTCTTAACCTATCCTGAACTCGCAATTCAAGGATACGATTTTGAGTTTGTACTTGATGAAATTAAGGGTAATGACGATTATTTAAAAATAAAACAACTGGTAGTTTCGGAATTGAATTTAAATAAGTCGCCACTTAATAACGAGTCTTTCAACTCATTGGTTAGAAATATAACTATAGATATTAAAGCGTCTCACGAAGGAGATACAAGTAAAACTCAAAAGGGAAACAGTACTTATAAATTTACTTTTGATAGAGAAGGTAAGGTGTCCTGGGAAAGTCAATTTCCTCTCTATGCTGCAGTTGGCATAAGTATTCAAAATATGACTACTTATGAATATCTTATGGAGCCTAAATTACTGGAAACAAAGAGCTTGGTGTTTTCGCCAATTTCTTTTATTTCATGGGCGTTTAACGAAGTATTTACCGATAATAATGATGTTAAAGTTGAATCTTCTACATTTAGCAAAGATGGCAGCTATAAAATTTCAATTTCAAACGGAAATCTAATAGGGAGTCCAGACGAACCGCTTTATGACTATGTAAGAGCCAGAAATAAATTATTTGTAAGTGCAAATTTGTTAGGTTATATCATTCCAATTTCTGCTAAAACTATAAAATCAAAGCCAACATGCTTAAATTCATTTATAAAGTTACAGGATGAGATTAACCTATATGTTACTAAATTAATTTTTAAACAAAGTGTACCGAATTCGGGTGAATTGATAGGCGATATTGTAAACCTTGGAAGCAATGCGGACGAGATATTTGTAGCGTGTTACTCAGGAACCGCGAGTAAATACCTCAAAATTCTTACCGATGGATTTGCTAAGCGTTTAAGTACGATAGAGGATGTTTCAACTTTAGCATTAATGCTGAGAGATTTTATGGGTTCTAAAATATATCAAGAAGAACAGAGAAACTATAGCAGCGGCTTATCGTTTGGAAATTTAAATGGTAAGGAAGAATCTGAGTTAAAATTTGAAGGAGACCCAGAGGAAGCATTTACGTACTTTAAAACTTTCGAAGAGTTAGAAGTAAGTTATGATATTACTAGAGGTGTTTTAAGCTCTATAGTTAAGAAAGAGGAAAAATGGATAAAAGCCGTAAACCTACCATTTTTACCGGAGGTTATAGAAGGAGATGCAGATGTTTCTCAAAATACCTATGATAATAATGGAAATATAAACACAAATACTGAAGGTAAAGTTGAGGTAAAACTCGTTATGGGAGAAAAACCTTCTGAAGTTCTTATAAAACCAGCTTTTGATTACGAAGCTATAACGGAAGTGACGGTAGAATTAGAACCTACAAAAACCGTTGATATTTCAGGTAATACAGATTTTGGAGAAGTGAAAATTAATGAGGAGAAAGGACAAACCATAGTGATTGAAAATAAATCAAGCGAAGTTCTTAATATTGCTTCTATTGATTTTCCTGATGGTTTTTCTTCTCCATGGCAAATAAAACCTATTGCAGCATATGATTCCGAAAGTTTGCTAGTCGTTTTTAGGCCAACAGAGGTTAAAGACTATACGGGAACTATAACGGTCAATAATAATATTGATGATGTTAATAACCAAATTGAAGTTATCGGTTTCGGAACTGATGACAAAATTACACTTGAAGGTGATTTAGATTTTGGAAGTGTTGTAATAAATCCGGAAACTCCACCAACCAGAGTTTTGACTATTAGCAATCACAATTTAAACAAAAGTATTAATGTAGACCCTATTACTTTGCCTAATGGATATACTGCCACAGGATGGGTAAGCGGTGGTGTTTTAGATCCTTCAGTTCAAAAACAAATCGAAATTACTTTTAACCCCACTGAGGTTGGAAATTATGATGGTTTGCTTGTAATAAATAATGATGTTGATGATATAAATAATAAAATTGATATTAAGGGAACTGGTATTACTGATCAAATTAATATAGACGGATTCTGGTTTGGAGAGACAAATGTTACTAAATGCGAACCTGCCAGATTTGATACAGTAACCCCAAATTGCGAAATGCATGCTGTATTGAATGAGAGAGATGTTAGGTTGGTAAGCGGTAATGTTGGTTTTTGTCCTTCAGGCTCTGAATGTGGAGCAGTAATTTATGATTTTTATACAGGTACAGAATCTGTTATAAGAAACAAGTATGATTTTGATGGAACAACTATAAATATTGAAATTATAACAACAAGTTCTGGAAGTTTCTTCAATGGAAGAAATTTTAAATATACAGGTACAATAAATGCCGCAGGAGATAAATTTGAAGGAACATATACTATGGATATGCCAGGAGGTATTTGGGGAGCCTATACAGAAGGAACTATGACTTATACTAAAAAGTAGAGTACTTGTTATCATAAAAAAAGAGCCAGTAATTACTGGCTCTTTTTTTATCTCAACTCCGCACCAAGTTGCTTTTCAAAATTAGATTGAAGTTTATTCATAATCTTGTCAATCTGCTTATCATTAAGTGTTTTATTTTCATCTTGAAGTGTAAAACTCACAGCGTAACTCTTTTTGCCTTTTGGAAGGTTTTTACCTTGATAGACATCAAATAAATTCACCTGTTTTAATAATTGCTTTTCAGTTTGTTTCGCAATTTTATAGATAGATTCAAAAGTTACACTATCATCCAATAATAAAGCAAAATCGCGTCTCACTTCAGGATATTTTGGTATTGGCTTGAATGTAATTTTATTACGTTTCACCATATCAAGAATAGCGTCCCAATTAAAGTCAGCACAAACCACTTCCTGAGAAATGTCGAAATGTTTTAAAACTTTTTTAGTAACTAAACCCAAGTCTACCAATTTCATTTTCCCTAAACTTAGAGAAACACCTTCACTAAACACATCATTTTTAATTGGTGATTCATTAAATCTAGTAATGCCCAATCGTTCAAGAACACTAATTACAGTGCCCTTTAGAAAGAAATAATCACTTTTTTTAGATGTGTTGGAGTTCCAGCTTTCAGGATTTTGATTGCCAGAAGCAAACAGGGTTAAATGTTTACTTTCTGTTTTGTCTTCAGAATAATTATGATAGGTATTGCCAAATTCAAAAAGTTTCAAATCTTGGCGCTTTCTGTTGCTGTTATAGGATATCGCTTCTAATCCAGAGAACACTAAAGATTGCCTTAAAACCGATAAATCATTACTTAAAGGATTCAGCATTTCAATGTTATGAGCTTCTTTTAATTGAGCACTTAAAGCGGCATAATCAGGCGTAGTTAAGGAATTTGATAATATTTCATAAAACCCTTGTCCAGCTAATTGATTACCAATAATATTTTGAACTTTGAAATCTTCAAAACGAGACATACTAGAAATAGATGCATTTAATTTTTCAGAAATACTGATATTGTTATATCCGTAAACTCTTAGAATTTCTTCGATAATATCGGCCTCTCTTTGCACATCATTTCTAAAAGCAGGAACAGTTAAACCAAGTCCTGTTTCGGTAACGTTATTCACCTTTATATCCAGAGAGGTAAGAATACTTTTTATAGTTTCCTTCGGAATTTCTTCACCTATTATTTTTTTCGCATTGTCAAAACTTAATCTAACTTGGAAATCTTCAATTTTCTTCGGGTAGACATCAATAATATCACTTGTAATATCTCCGCCAGCTAATTCCTGAATCAAAAGAGCCGCCCGTTTTAAAGCATATTCTGTAATATTTGGGTCGATACCACGTTCAAACCGGAAAGACGCATCTGTATTCAACCCATGACGTTTTGCCGTTTTTCTAATGCTTACAGGATTAAAATAAGCACTTTCAAGAAAAATACTCCTAGTTTTTTCTGTTACACCAGAATCTATACCACCAAAAACACCAGCAATACACATCGGTTTTTCGGCATCACAAATCATTAAATCTTCTTCATGAAGTTCTCTTTCAACACCGTCAAGTGTAATAAATTTAGTGCCTTTTTTTAGTGTCTTAACTTCAATTTTATCACCTTCAATCTTACTAGCATCAAAAGCGTGCAATGGCTGTCCTAACTCATGTAGCACATAATTGGTTATATCTACAACATTGTTAATGGGGCTTAAGCCAATAGCTTGTAACCTATGCTTTAGCCACTCTGGAGATTCTTCTACTTTAAGTCCAGAAATTGTAACACCACAATAGCGTGGTGCTAAATCTTTATCAATAACATCAACGTCAATTTTTAATGTTCTGTTCTCAACATTAAAAGCACTTACAGAAGGGGTAATAAGTTCTACCTTAATCTCTTTTTGCAATAATCCTGCTTTCAAATCTCGTGCAGTACCATAATGACTCATGGCATCTGCTCTGTTAGGCGTTAAACCAATTTCAAAAACGCTGTCATTTTCAATATCAAAAATATCGGCTGCAGCTGTTCCAATTTTTATGGTTTCATCTAAAACCATAATACCGTCGTGCGATTTTCCTAAACCCAGTTCATCCTCGGCGCAAATCATCCCATGACTTTCTTCACCTCTAATTTTACCTTTCTTAATGGTCCACGCTTCACCTTCTTCAGTGTATAAAGTTGTTCCAATTGTAGCAACAGCCACTATTTGTCCAGTAGCAACATTAGGTGCGCCACATACAATTTGTAATGGGGTCTCTGTTCCTAAATCAACCGTAGTTACTTTAAGCTTATCAGCATTGGGGTGTTTTTTACAGGTTAAAACCTTACCAACCACAACACCTTCTAAACCGCCTTTAACAGATTGGTATTTTTCTAAACCTTCCACTTCAAGTCCTAAATCCGTAAGTAATTCACTGGTTTGTTCTGGTGTCCAGTCAATATCAATAAATTGCTTTAACCAGTTATAAGAAATCTTCATAAATCGTTATCCTATTAGAGGAGACAAAGATAATTTTTTGAGGTTAGTATTCAAACAAAGCCTTGTATTTTGTATGATGAAAATAAATCTTTAAAAGTAGTTCAGTATATTGCCGAAAATTCTACACGCAGTTTTAAAAATTGAATATTAAATATAATATTTTGCTCTTATTTATAACTCTTGTTTTTGCTTGTAAGAAAGATGATTCCATCCAAAAACTACAACCGGCTAAATATAGGGCAGAACTTGAGGTGAATGGTATTTTAAAGCTTCCTTTTACTTTTGAAGTACTATCTGAAAACGAGTTACTTATTTTTAATGCTGAAGAGGTTATAGAAGTGAGCGATGTAACTTATAAAAATGATTCGGTTTATATACAAACTCCTGTTTTTGAAGGCTATATAGTAGCAAAAATTGAAAATAATACTTTAAATGGGAGTTTTGTTAAAGAAGGTTTAAATCGTGTAATGCATTTTAAAGCGGAACAAAATGATACTAGATTTGATGCGACTGATGACGCTGCAGAATACAATATTGAAGGCAGTTGGGAAACAATTTTTAGCCCAAATTCTGAAGAAGATAAATATGTAGCGAAAGGCATTTTTAAACAATATGCCAATAAAGTTACCGGAACATTTAGAACAACAACTGGTGATTACCGCTACTTAGAAGGTATTTTAAATGGTAATGAGTTGCAACTTTCAACATTTGATGGTGCGCATGCCTTTTTATTTACTGCAGAAGTAAATGATAGCGTAATGAATGGTATGTTTTTTTCTGGAAATCATTGGAAAGAGCCATTTATTGCAAAGCGCAACGAGGATTATGAATTACCAGATGCCGATTCACTTACATATTTAAATGAAGGTTATGATAAGGTAGAATTTTCATTTCCTGATGAGAACGGAAATACAGTGTCGCTAAATGATGACAGATTTAAGGGTAAAGTAACTTTAATCCAGATTATGGGAACCTGGTGTCCAAATTGTTTAGATGAAAGTAGATTTTATTCAGATTTTTATAAAAACCGTTCAAGTGAAGATTTAGAAATTGTAGCATTAGCTTTTGAATATGTAAAAACAGAAGAAAAGGCGTTTCAAAATATAAAACGATTAAAAGAAAACACAGGTATTGAGTATCCGGTATTATTGGCTCAATATGGATCATCTAGCAAAGTAAAAGCTCAAGAAAAGCTGCCAATGTTGAATCATGTATTGTCTTACCCAACAACTATATTTATAGATAAAAAGGGAGCTGTTAGAAAAATACATACTGGCTTTAATGGACCTGCAACTGGGGAAAAATATATTGAGTTCAAGGAAGAATTTGAAGGATTTATAAATCAATTATTAGCAGAATAACTGTATTTCTCAATAAATGTTAAAACTGTTAATTAACAAATGATATTATTTATTTAACAAAATACTAACAGCATCCGATTGATTTTGAGGTTAATTTGGTACTAAATAAGAGTTATTCGCTTTTATTTTCATCAATCAAACCAAACAATCAGTAAATAAACTCAATCTCAGACTAAGGTTGAGTTTTTTGTATCTTACTTACCCAGTAAAAAAATCATATTCCAATTCTACATCTTTTAATCTTTTGAAGTTTAATTGCTAACTTGTAGTTGAGTTTCGAATTAAAATCAAACAGATTATGGCACAAAAGGAGCAAAGTATGATGGATAAAATGGGTGAAATGCTAAATGTAGACTTTCATTCTTCCAAAGATGATATTTGGTTGCAAAATGCTAATACCCTAAGTCGTTTAATTGGTGTTCTCGGAATTTTACTCCCTTTTTTATTATGGGGATTTCTTCTGTTAATCAGTGGCCATCTCAAAGAATTGCCTACTATAAGTCATTATTATTTTACGCGCTCCAACGTTATCTTTATTATTGTAGTGAGTTTGATAGCTATTTTTTTGCTGGTGTATAAAAGCAGTAAAAAAGGCTTTGTTTGGTCTACCTTGGCAGCAGTAGGAGCATTACTTTTATTATTATTTCCTACAAATGCTTTAGTTGCCGAATGTTGTGATGTTTGTAATTCTGTGAGTATTGCCCATATTGAAGATAATAGGTTTAGAAATACATTTCATTATATAAGTGCAGCTGTTTTTTTAGGTAGTTTAGCGATAATGAGTTTGTTTGTCTTTCCTCAAGATAATAAAATGCGTGTTGAAAAAGATAGTCTGGTACAAGAGGAGGCTTTAAAAACCTGTAACCCAAACAAGGTTAAAACACAAAATAGCATATATATTTCTTGTGGTATTCTTATGGTGCTTGCATTGCTTGTAATTCTACTGGGTTCAGTAATTGAAAGTTTTAAGGAATTTTACACTGAAAATAATCTTACCTTTTGGATGGAAGTAATAGCAGTAGAAGCTTTTGGATTTTCTTGGTTAGTAAGAGGAGAAACAATTTTTAGAAGTAAATAGTGTTTTTATTCTCTAAAACTATATTATTAATATCTGGAAATAAAAAAACCTTCACAACTTGTGAAGGTTTTCGCGGAGAAAGAGGGACTCCAATTATAATAATATGATATTTTAGAAACTCTTATGAATACTGATAATCTATTGGTATAGTTGAAAAACCCTTGTAAATATTAGGTTTTGATGTGTCTTATAAAATCTAATGATATCTAATGCTTTATAATTTATGTTGACTAGATGTTGACTAAATAATATTTTGTATGTATATTGCATAAAAATTAAAGTAACTCATGGCAACAATTAAGTATCTATTACAGAGCAAATCTTCAACAGCTCCAATCTATCTTAGGTTGTCTTTAGGAAGAGGGAAGAGTATAAAAAGGAAAACAGGTTATGTTTACGATTCTAAGGATTGGAGTGACTCTAAAGGCTTTCCAAAGGAAGGTAAAGCATCTGGAAAAGCTATAAAGAGTAAGCTTAAGAAACTCGAAGGCTTTGTTATCGATAATTATAATGATGATAATTCTGAAGGGAAGTTAATAGATGGTCAATGGTTAAACCTGCAAATTGATAAATATCATGGAAGGGAAGAACCAGAAGACTTAGATTACCTTACTACATATGGTGAGAACTTTGTTAAGAAGTTGCCATATAAAGTTACAGCAAAAGGTAAAAAGGGAGTAAGCAAAGCTTCTTTGACAAAATACAATACAATCATTACAAAACTTAAAGCATTTGAAAAGCACAAAAAGAAAAGATATCTAGTTAGAGATGTTAATCTGGATTTTAGAGATGAATTTATAATGTATTTAAATGAGGAAGAGAAAATTAATGATAACACTGCTGGAAGATATATAAGTACTGTTAAGACGATAGTTTTAGATGCTAGAAGAAATGGTTTTAAGGTTAGTCACCAAATAAACGACTTTAAAGGTTTTACAGTTAAACCTCCTATAGTTACGCTTACCTTAGATGAAATAGAAACCATCAAGGAGACTGAATATAAATCAGAAGTATTAGATATAGCAAGAGATTGGTTGATTATAGGGTGTTTTACAGGGCAAAGGGTTAGTGATTTATTACGTATGAATAAATCTATGATTCATACTGTTAATAAGTTTAAATTCATTGAACTTGAGCAAGTTAAAACAAAGAAGTTAGTTCAAATACCAATTCATTATGAGGTAGAAAATATATTAAAAAAGCGAAAAGGTAACTTTCCACCTTCATTCGCAAAATCTCAAGACAGTAATAGTACCCTTTTTAATAAACACCTTAAAAATGTATGTAAAGATGCTGGGATCGATAAATTAACAGAAGGTAATTTATTAGATGAATCTACAAACAGGTATAAAAAAAGTATGTATCCCAAATGGAAATTAATATCTTCACATACTTGTAGAAGAAGCTTCTGTTCTAACTTTTATGCACAAAGAGAGTATCCAACACCTTTACTAATGTCAGTAAGTGGTCACTCAACAGAAACAATGTTCCTTGAGTATATTGGTAAAAAACCAATCGATTATGCATTGCAATTAGCAGAAATTTGGGCTACAAAAGCAGAAGAGGAAAGAAATAAAAGCAAAGGAGTTAAAAAGTTTACAGTAATAAAATCTGTATCTAATAGCTAATTTATATGAATAGTTTGTTAAGGCTTAAACAAGTACACGAAGAGTATGTTAAAGATGAAAATATATCTAGTGATTATCAATATATATTGGATTTAATTGAAGAAGTTTCTATAGAATATGATACTACTAAGTTTAGTGTATTCTTGTCTCGCAATGTAGTAAATCTAATAGCAGAAAAAATAAAAGAGTTTGAAACTGAAGTTGTTAAAATTGGAAGAGGAGGAAGAACCAGAAAAGCTAGGAGAAATCCAATAGAATCTAGTATCGATGTTTTAAAGGATTTGATAAATAATATTTTTGATGTGTATGGTCTGAATCTCCAAGATAACAATCACTACAAAGACTATATTGATGAACGTAACAATAAATTTCTAGAACTTGAACAGATATTGTTAATAGGATGCAATGATGACCTGTCATTAGATGTAATGATGGATATCCATGGGTATAATCATGAGAAAATACAGAAAGCAGGAGATGAATTAAATAATAAGCTACAACGCCTTAATTTAATAGAAAGTAATTATGATTTTGCTAGAGATAAAACAATTTATGTCTTCAACAATACCAAATTAGCAATTCAAGAAATTGATAGCCTTTTGGTTAGTAATAAAAACAAATATAACTCCCTTGAAAATAAACTAAAAACAATTAGAGAAGGGGATAAGTTTGTTAATTCTGAGTTAGATATAGAAATCAATAAAAAGGAATATTATTCAGAATCATTAATTCAGTTGTCAATGAAAATAGGTGCATTAGAGAAGCACAAAAACATTCTAATCAACTTTTATAATCAATTGAAGAGTCGATATTCCTATTTATCACAAGAAGGTATTTCTCCTTCAAAATTAACAGTTTTTGGAGATTCTAACTTTGAGAAGGTTAGGGATTTAGCTATAGGTCTTAAATCGCTTTCTTTTGTTAGCAATCAAACAGATGCCAATGATTTGTTGGAAGTTTTTATGCTTGATAACAGCAATGCCAGCAAACCTATAAACCTTACAAATGGTACGTTAAATGATTTTGGTTATTTAATGTTGAAATTAAGACCTCATTTTGTTGATTCAATAAGTGTTAAATCAGAATATGGTCTCTGGTGGTCAAAGAATTTTACTTTTAATACAAAAGAAAAGTCCAAGAAAGATGTTTCAAACATGATTACAGCAATTGAGCGAGGAGAGAGGTTTTCAGAAAAAATAAAGTCTATTAACGAATTAGTCGATAATTTGAACCCTATCCCACAATAGTCCTACATAAACTTTAAGAATACCTTCTTAAGCCTTGTATTTACTCAGTTTTATATAGAGTAGTACAGGGCTTTTTTATGTTCTTCCCTCAACGCCTTCGCCAAATTTACTCAAATCATTTAAAACAAATTATTATGAGTAAATCAAATCTAATTCAGGTTAATCCTGAGCAATTAAAAACGGAAATCCTTAAGGGATTAAATGCTCAATTAAGTGAGCTTAAAAAAAACTTCCAGCAGAAAGAACCAGAAGAATATCTAACAAGACAGGAGGTCGCAAAACTTTGCAAGGTTAATATTTCAACAGTTAGCAACTGGAGGAATGATGGAGTTATCAATGCTTACGGGCTAGGAGGAAGGGTCTACTACAAACGAAGTGAGATTGAACAGTCAATGATTAAAATAAATTAATCATTGCTATGAAAATCGAAACTAAAAAAGGAGGGTATTTTATATATCTTCCAAGTAAGTTACACAATAAGATTGTTGAACTTGCGAAGGAACACGATAGCATAAATTTAGATTTATTAGCATTCCTGTTAAATCTAATCTTAAAAGGTAAATACAAAGATAAAAACCTTGTAAACGGAAGTAAATGGGTTAAGCTTTGTTCAGATATTTTAAAAAAATATGACTTTAAGGAATATACAGCATCTAAACATTTAAAGTTTTTGGAACAACATGGACTTGTTGAGTCATTGACGCATATCAATAATATTAAAGGAAAGAAAAACTCATGTAAAAGATTCAGGATTATAGACGAATATTTAGCAAATCAGGAAAAAGGTGTTACAGTTTGTGATTCAACATCCTCCTTTTGTCAGTTTGAGGTGAGAAATCATGGTTTATCAAGGAAAGTGCAAAAGCATATAAATCATCGAAAAGCTATTGCCGAATATAAGACAGAGCATTTAACAAAGTGGCTTACTACATCAGGGTATTCTATTGATGCACAAAAAGCATTAGAATATGTTGATAGAGTATATTTTAAAAAAGATGATGAATCTAGGAAAACTAAAAGGTATTTAGCAATTTGTGATTTTAAGCGCTCTATTAATATATATTCTAGATGTGGCAAAGATGATAGGCTTCATAGTTACTTTACCTCATTGCCATCGGATTTAAAACAATTTGTTAAATACAATGGATGCCATTTAAAAGAGGTAGATATAAAAAACTCTCAACCATTTATATTTAGTTTTATTCTAGCTATGATACAACAAGAATATTATAATGAAATAAATAAGTATAGTTCAATTTCTTTAAGAAGGTTTAGTAATAGATTGTATAAGAGATTAAATAAATTAATTAATACATATAATGATGAAGAGTATAATCTAGATATTAGAAGTATATGTGATAATATTACTATAATGTTGCAAGAATCTATGAAACCCACTGATTTTACTGAATTTAACACCTTCATTTCTTTAGTTCATTCTGGGGAAATTTATGAGCATGTTGGAAAAGCATTGTTAAGTAAAGACTCAATAAAATTTATTGATAATAAATACAAAGTCAAACTTTTTGATAAAGACTCATGCACTATACAGTATTCTGAATTTGATACTTTAAGAAAGTGTGCTAAAAAAGTTACTATTAATGCACTTTATGGTACGCCTAATGAAACAGGAGTTTTAGTAATTCAAGATTTTAAATTATTATTTCCAGAAGTTGCAAAATATTTAAGAGTTATGAAACAGAATGATAAAGCAGAATTACCAATTTTAATGCAACAAATTGAATCTAAGTTTGTTCTTGACTATTGCTCAAAAAAGATAGCTAAGAAGTATCCTGAAATGCTTTTAATTTCACGTCACGACAGCTTAACTACTACTGAAAAAGATTTTCATCATTTAAAAGCAGAATTTCAACAATTGCTCAATAATTACTTTAAAGTTAATGTAAAGCTGGGAGAGGAGTTGTGGGAGTAATTTAAATTAATGCTACTTCAATAGTTAGATACAACAATATGTCACTTAAGAGATATAGTAATAAAGTATACTAATTATTTAATGGTCATATTAATTTATATAAGAAGAGTAATATAATATAGATATAAGGAGTATATATATAGTAGTATTACTATAATGCTGCAAGAAACTCCCGAAACCATTGATTTCATTGGAATAATTACTTTTATTTTTTATTTGGGACTGGTGGTGTTTTAAAAACACAGAAAATGGAGTTAAACTATGTGACAAGTCTAACTCCATTTTTATTTGGTTCACTTTCTAATATGTTGATTTAACTTCTTAACTGGATTTTTAAATGCTTTAGTCATTCGTTCAGAAACATCGACCATGAATGAAATCATTCTCGACCAATCAGCCTTATCAAACATGTTTACCCCATCTAACTGCGCCTTAATTCTACAGGAAACTTTGTCTGACATACGCTCCCAAACTAATTCACCTCCAAAAGCTGTTTCTATTTCTGGTTTCATTTTTTCCAGAAAATCAAAGCATTCTTTGTTTTCTTCTTGACTGCCTCTATTTATATAAATTTCAGCTCGACCATATTTTTGAGTAGCTACCACATTCAAATTGACTCCACTCATTCCTATACCTATTCCACACCAATTATCTTTTGATGGTGAGATATTTGAAAACAAATTATTTTTCTTATTAGTTTCAGATAAAAATTCTTTCCAAAAAGCCAACCTAATATGATGCCTGTTTTTAAGCGACTCTTGTGTAGCAATTTCATCTTGTACTTTGTTTGCCATAGATACTGAGAACTCTTCAGCATCCTTGATAGGTAAAATTTGCTCAACATTTAAAAATAACTCTTCCCCCAATGCAAATGGTGTAACCTTAAAGCATTGTATTCTCATACTGTAATTCATAAGCCATAACACTGTTGAGGTAACCTCTTTTCTATATTTACCAGCAACCATCATGATTCTTTGAGTTGTCCCGACATTTAAAGTAAGTTCCTCATAGTCTTTCCCATCAAAATACTCTGAAAGCTTATCCTCAGCACTTTCGTTAGAAGAAGTTTTATTCAAGTAGTCTTGAAAAATATCTTTGATGTGTTCCTTAGATAAACTTGAACAATAAGAAGCATATTTTAAAGATTGCCATGTAACATCTCGACCACTATCATCTAATTTATTTTCAATAATTACAATGCTTCCTAGTTTATCAATAGCTAGTAAATCTAGTCTTTCATTAGTTTCATTAAACCCACTAAATTCCTTCTGAATAATTAGCAATTCCTCACCTAAAGCAGATGGATTATCAGCCAACCATTCCTGCAAATGGTCACGCTCCCTAAAACCTAATTCAGAAAATGTTTTTTCTTCAAGTCTAGAAATTTTGTTAATGTCTTTTCGTATTAAATACATAATTTTTATATATGTGTAATTTTATAACTATTTATCGAGCTTTTATTTGAGCAATTAAATCTTCAAATGCTTCTTTCTCTTTAAGCTCTTTATTCCAAGTAAGACCAAGATTAAACTGCTTTGCCCATAAATCAAGACCAATAAGAGCGATTCCCCAACAAAATGAATCATCTTTTAGCTCTAATTGTTTTAGGGCATCTACCAATCTGTCTTCAGTGCTAGGATGTCTTTTCGAATTAGTATTAGGTCTAAAATAAAGCATTGATAAAATACCTAATGTTATTCCTGTATGAACAGCTATCTCATTTACTCGTGAGGCAAAAATTCCTTTTTTCAAAATTTCGATAGCCCCAAAATCTGCCTCTTTTTCAAACTCAATAAAATGCGAATTATCATAATCACCTTTATTTATTTCATCAATATGTTTAATCGCATGTATATATTCATGAGATAAAATAAATTTAATTGCCTCAGTATAAAACCCATTAGGTTGTTCAATGAAATCTTTATGTTCAGCTAAATATTTTTCTGGATTTGGCATACTATCTTTATCCCAAGGGGAATAAGTGACAATAAGAGACTTGGCATATGCAAATAATTCTTCTGCATTCTCAATTAAATCAGGATTAATAACATAGGCTTCGTTACCATTTCTTTTATTGCATCTTGGAAAGTCCACTGTTTGGACATAGAGAGTATATATAGAATGACAAATACACCATAGATAAGACAAAAATGTCTCGTGTAAATGGATTGTTTTATCCGCATTTCCTATAAAAGGGGTTTTCTCTATATGGGTTTCACCGTAAGCTACATTGATTATGCTAGATAATCCATTTTCTTCAAATGCTTTGCTTAATTCAGCAGCGAAAGCTGGATGTGTATTTTGAAACATATAAATATTCATATGATGCAAAACTCTAATTGGCTGAGTACCTTGATGTATGTCTGGATCGTAATGATTTATTTCCCCTGTCGTTTGAAATATCCAAGCCATTGATTTCATATTATATCTTTATTGATAATACAGTTTACTAATACTTTTATTTAAGCAGCCACCCAGCCATTACCTCTTGAAGCCTGAACAAATACATGCTCAAACACCTTATTACAAACATTAGAAAAGTCCTTTCTGTCATAACTCTTGGGAAGGTCATCATCCAATACTTTCTCAATGGCACTCTTTACCTTTAGTTGGCTTTGAGTATCTCTATACCAATCCTGAATTAACACAATAGGCTTTTCTTCTTTTAAGCGTGCTAACAAATGTTTTGCAGCATTCTTAACATCCTGCTCTTCTTTTTTGGTTAATTTGTTTTTCTGAATGAGGTCAAACAATTCTAACTCACTTTCAGAAAGCCCATTTCTTATACCTCGTTCTTCTTCTTCACGAAGTTGTTCAGCAAAATCCATTAAATCTGAGAAATAATCTTCTGTTAAACTACCACCAGAATTATATCTATCAATAATGGCTTGAAATCTTTCTAAGAAAGAAGACCTTGTTGTATTCTGAGATAGCATAAGAGCAAGCTTGCTTTCTAAAAACGCTCTTAAATCTGCTATTTCAATATTCTTGTATTGCTTCTTAGGAAACTCTTCTCTTAACTTATCAAAATTTAAAGAAGCAAGATTAAGCTCTTTCTTATACCCTGTTATTTTATACTTTGCTTTTGGCTCTTCTCCAAGGTTTTCCTTAGCCTCATCTGCGGTTAAAACACTTTGGTCTAACAAGTCAGAAATTCTATTTTCAGCACTCTCAATATTAGCATTGCCTATATGCGAATCAACAACTCCTCTTAAGTAATGAATCACCTCAACAATGGAATAACGAGCTCTCAACTTTAATATATCCGGTCTACATGCTTCATAAAGGCCAAAGGCTGTATTGTCATAAACATTAAACTCTTTCCTTATGGAATCATCTGCTAGTAATATATCAGCGTATTCATTAAATAATTCTAGTTTAGAAAAGGTTTCACCGCTATCAATTATTGCTTGTAAATCGATTCCTTGATTAGTGCAAAAAGTAGAACATGCTTCTATGGTTTCATCCAATAATACATACAACTGAGAAAAATCTTGAACTGGGTCATCTCCTTCAGGATTTTGGTCTTTATCTGAGTCATCGCCATTACCATAATCAGCAAGAGCTCGTTTAATATTTCTAAATACGTTATAATAATCAACTACAAGACCATTAAGTTTTTCAACCCCATTAATTGGAGGAGCAACACGGTTGGCTCTTGCAATAGTTTGCATTAATGTATGATTACGCATAGGCTTATCTAAATATAAAGTTGACACCGTTGGAGCATCAAATCCTGTTAGCCACATAGCACAAACAAAAACAAGTTGTAATGGATGGTCTTCATCTTTAAAATTATCCTCAACCGTGTTTTGATTTTCATCTAAAGAATTAAGTTTATCTCTATGAAATTGAATATTTAATCCTTTAGCTTCAAAGGTGTCTTTTTCATTTGCGTCCTCACTTATTACAACAGCCATTTCCAGCCTGTTTAAAAAACCTATAACTCTTCTTAATTCTTCTTTCTTTTGGTTCGTTACAGCTTTTTTATGCTCTTTCCTAAGCCTTTTAAGCTGTTCTTTAACATGCTTATTAACCTTGTCATACATTTTAACAGCTGTGTACTTATCCACACAAATAACCATGCCTTTGCCTAAGTAACCACGTCTAGGAAAATGATATGCAATATCTTCAGCTATGGTCTCTAATCGGTCATCACGTTTAATGACTTCCATCTCTTTTGAGTACTTATTTTCTAGTTTTTGCTGCTGCTGTTCGTCAAGATTTTCATCTTCTAAAATTGTTGCTAAATCTTCGTTAAGGTCATCGTTAGCAATAAGCATTTCAGGAAGTCTCTTGTCATAAAACAAAGGTACTGTTGCTCCATCGGCAATAGCTTGAGCAAAATTATACTCAGACACATATTCGCCAAACCAAGCATTGGTTTTCTTTTCTTTACCTAATAATGGTGTTCCAGTAAAAGCAATAAACTGAGCATTAGGTAGTCCAGTACGCATATTCTCAGCTAATGAAGCATATTGTGTTCTGTGAGCTTCATCTACTATTACAATAATATCATCTCGTTCTGATAAAACAGGGTATTCCTTACCTTTATCATATCTAAACTTGTGTATTAATGTAAAAATGTATTTCTTATTTTCTCCAAGGACTTTTCTTAATTCTGTACTATCTTTTGGTAATGATGTATCAGCCTCTTTACAAGCTCCCATATCTACAAAATTTCTATAGATTTGAGTATTAAGGTCTGTTCTATCTGTAATTACTAGGAAAGTGAAATTGCCTTGAAATTTTCTAAAAACTTTTCGTGTAAAGAAAACCATGGAATAAGATTTTCCACTACCTTGAGTGTGCCAGAACACCCCAAGCTTACCTTCTTGCCCCTCCCTGTTTTCAAAAGACTCGACTACTTTATTTACCCCAATAAATTGGTGGTTTTTTGCACATATCTTATATGCTGAATTATGAAACATAATAAAACTCTCAACATAATCCAGAAGCTTATTCTGTTCACAAAGAGCATTAACGGTATATTTTAAACTAATACCACTTTTAGCAATGCTCTTTTTATCTGGTCGCTCCTTTTCATCTTCAATACGAAGCCATTCGGCAAAATGTCCCCAAGGCGCAGTAAAAGAACCTGCACGAGTTTCCTTTCCGTTCGATAAAATGGTTACTGCATTATACCAAAATAACTGTGGAAGTTCTTGTTTATAGGTAGTTAAATTTTTTGTATAACCATCTTTAACTGATACATTATTATTTTTTAATTCAATAAGTACTAATGGCAAACCATTTATATATAGAATGATATCTGGTCTTCTATAACATATTTCTCCTTTAATCCAAAGCTGCTGGACTGCTAAAAAATCATTTTCTTCTGGGTCATTAAAGTCTATAACTTTTACTGTTACAAAAACTTCTTTTCCAGATTCATTATCAAAATTTACCTGAATACCACTTCTAATATTATTATAAACCTCAATATTGGCATTTATAAGGCTCATGGCTCTTCTACCTGCTGTTAGTTTAGTAAGAGCTTGCTCTATACCTATTTCAGGAATATTTGGGTTAAGATGTTGTAAACGGTCTTTTAGAATATCTTTAAAAACAACTTCACTTTTATCCGTACGATTAGAACCATCATTAAGGTCTTCTTGCTTAGCTGTAAAACAATTAAGCTGTCTCCAAGGCAAGCTTTGATTTCCTAATGTTTGCATCACTGCAATCTCTATATCATCTTCAGATAAAAAGTTTTTCATATTACATTAATTAGATAATTAAGGGATTTTTACTTTAGTAATTTCTGTTTCAAGTTTTAGCTTACCACTAATCAATCTTGGCAGTAATAGGTCTCTTGTTTTTCTTAAGTTTATATTTTGAAGGGACAAATTTTTAATCTCTTCAAAAACACTATGAGTAGCATCATGATAATTCTCTATTAGCAAATCTGTTGGCTTAACAACTAATAACTTCTCAAATTTACCTTTACTAAGATTTGTCATAGTAGCTCCTGTAGCTCCAAAAAGTTCAATAGTAGGTTTTAACTTTAATAAAGTATAATAAAGAAATTCAAGCTGTTTACTCTTTTTGGGTACTAGAGAATGAATTTGTTGATTTGTCATTGAAACTTTATTTGTAATACAAACAACTCCAGCAGAACCAATACAGCTAACACAAATTGCTCCAGCTGGCAACTTTTGACTTGGTTGGCTAATAAACCCTCTTTGACTTAATGTTTCTCCTGTTTCTAATGCAAATAAAAAATTGTGCATATCTGGTGTTTTAATAAAAGGATAATCACCATCGTAATAATCTTGAATAGTTGTTGAAGGTGTTTTACCAGTAACAACCTTTCCAAAGCTTTTTATAGTTACTAACTCCCATCCTTCAGGAATACCTTTTACAAACTTAGTGTTTTCATAATTTGGAAAACGCATTCTAACAAACCACTCTTTATAGAGTTGCTCTGCCATTTGTTCAAGAATAGTAATTCGTTTAGTGTTGATTTCAATTAAATTATCATACTCTAACAGAATTTGACCTATTTCGTTTTGAGTTTTAACTTCTGGTATTAAAATTTCAAGATTACTAATATACCCTTTGTCAGCTCTCTGCCTACCACTCGCACCAACCATACTATTAATGGCACTTTCAACAAAAGAGTTAGTCCGAATATAATAGTTTAGAAAAGTTTGATTAAGAAATTTTTCCTTTGCTCTAAAAACAAAAAACTCCGTTGAACCAAAACCTTTATCTCCCTTTCCTATTTTAATTTGAGTTATTTTTCTGTTTTGAAGGCAAGGTGTAATTCTAGCAAAGAGAATGTCATTATCCATAAATTTACTTGAACTTCCACCATCATATTTTTTCACTTTATCAGTGTAAAAAATAGATTTTAATGACTCAACATCTTCCATTGGGACAAAGCAAAATTCGTCTCCTTTTGATAATTTAACCGTGGGATTAAATTGAACAACGTCCTTAAATTTTACCTTCATCCAACTAGTTTGCATCTAATGATATTTTTGTGAAACTTGAGGTAATATTTGACATTAAAGTATTTGAATTATTATTCAACTCTTCTAATTCTTTATTTAATCTTGAAATTTCTTCAGCAAACTCTTCCTCAGTCATTCCATCTTCTTCAATAACGACTCCAACATAACGACCTGAATTCAAGGAGAAATCCTGCTCTTCAATAGCATCATATCCTGCAACTTTGCAAAGTCCAATGACATCCTCGTAGACCGCTTCTGGAAAACGCTCTTGCAACCATTGAATTTGCTTAATATAGTATATTGCAGACTTGCCTTCTGCTACATCCGTATATATTGGCTCAGTATTAATTTGTTGATTAGTGTGCTCTATAAAAGCATCAAGTTTGTTTCTTAAGTCTTTTACATTAGGTATTGATTTCCAAAGTTTGTCATCCTTATTCTTTAATTCTTTATCAGCAAACTTATAGCCTTTTTCAAGGGCTCTATAAGTCTTTTCAAAGGTCTTTTTTGTGTATTTCTTTTGGTCGTCAAAAGCTTTTAAAACCTCAGCTAAACTATGTTGAGAATCGTTAGTTAGTGTTAAACTTTTAAAATACCCCTCTAAAGCATCTTCTGCTTTCCTAAAGGTATTTGTGTATTCTGATTCAGTTTCAATATCCTTCAGGTTTAAAGCTAATTCTTCAAGCTTTTCAACCTTAACTTGTTTTATCTGTTCTTCGGTTAATTCAGCTTTATCAAACCACTTCTTAAAAGCCATTTTAAAACTATTAAACTCTGTTATAAATTGCTCATAGCTTGAAATACAATTTGGCAAAGTCTCCTTTGTGCTTTCAATATATTGATGTACTAATTCTATGAATCGTTCTTCTTTATTTTTATATAAACTAGTAATAACACCCAAGTTCCAAATTTGCTCCTGTGTAAACTCTCTATGTGCACGGTCGATTTGTCTGTATACGTTACGAGCATCAATAAAAAGTATTTTAATATTGTCCTTTTCAGACTCAAAATCAAGTACCTCATTACTTTTATCAAAAAACCACAGTGAAGCAGGCAATGTTACGGTGCTAAACATATTTGATGACATAGAAACCATTTGAGAAATCAAACCTTTCCGTATCAAAGTTTCTCTAATATCTCGTTCAGAATTTCTAGCATCTGAAGCTGAATTTGGCATAACTAAAGCAGCCTTACCATTTGGTTTTAATGATGTAGCAAACAGGTTTATCCAAAGATAATTTCCATTAGGAACAAGATTAACTTCGCCTTCCTTGGTCTTCTTTTTAGTTTTATTTTGTGGTATACCGTAAGTATTAAAACGCTTGTCTTCTTTGATTCGGTCGTAATTGACATCCTTTACATTAAATGGAGGATTTGCCATGATATAGTCAAACTTACCAAAAGAATCATGAGCATCCTCATAATAGGCATTTGCCTGTTTAATACTACCTCTTAAACCGTTAACAACAATATTCATTTTAGCAAGCTTTACAGTAGCTAAGGTTTTTTCTGCTCCGTAAACAAAAAGATTGTTTCCTTCCTTATCACTTTGCTCATTTGCCCTGTTATTTACAAAATTTGAGCATTGTACAAACATACCTCCAGAACCACAAGCAGGGTCGAACACAGTACCTTGATGAGGCTCAATTACCTCAACCATATATTTAACAACTGAAGTAGGAGTGTAAAACTCTCCGCCACCTTGACCTTCAGACATAGCAAATTTCCCAAGGAAATACTCATATATCTTGCCAAATATATCTCCTGAAGCTGTTACAGGTATATCAGAGAAGTTCTTAAGTAACGTCTTAAGTAAAGAGCTATCTATACGAGATAAAGCAAAATATTCATCCTGTGGCAGTACGTCTTTAAGCTCTGGTTTATAGCTCTCTATTTCATCCATTGCCTCCTTAATCGCTTTAGCAATATCTTCTTCTTCAGGCAAGTTCAATAAGTAGTTATATCTTGCTTTTCGTGGCAAATAGAACCCGCATTTCTCAATAGCTATTTCATGAACGGGTCTTTGTCTTCTACTACCTTCTTGAGCTTTTAATTCAGTCTCAATATCATCCTCAACCAGAGTATATTTATTATCAGCAAACTTTAGGAAAATAAGACCTAGTAAAGGGGTGTCAATCTCATTAAGTTTTAAATCTGAATCAGCACGCATCTTGGTTGCAGCACTCCAAAGGTTTTTGTTTAGTTTTTTAAGTTCTTGGTTTGTCATTTATAAATCATTATCATATAGTTTAGCAAGTTACATTAATAGCTAAATTGAACTATACGTTAGTGCAATATTTTTTTAAAATTGCTTAATTATTTCAGTGAGAGAATTGAGCATAAATATAGTAAAGTCCAAGATAAATGCTTGATAATTTGAAAGAAATACCCACAAAAATATTTTCTGAAAAATTCTACTTTGTTAAATCAGTCGATAGAACTCTATTAGTGTCTGCTAGACTAGCATCGAAAAACTCAAACTCTTCCGATTTATTATAAGAATCACCATATCCTATTTTGGTAAGAAGTGGATTTAAATCCTTTATAGATTGGATATTCAATTTTAGCAATTCAATTATCGTCATAGAAACTAAACTTCTTAAGTATGGTAAATATTCATCAATTTTACCCTCCTTAGGTTTTCCTGAATGTACAATCTGAGACCTTAGACTATATATAAGCCCTACATTTTTAAATATTCTCTCTCCAAAAATATCTTCCTCAGATAACAACACTGCTATATTTCTTTTGATACGATAATTCAATTCTGAAGTTGCTTCAACAACTGTTTCTAATGAGATACATAAACTCAAATACTCCATGTCTTTGAAATTCATTAAAAAACTTGATATATAGGACTTGAAAGCTGGAATAAGATAATTTATTGATTCATATCTTTCAAGAAACATTGTGATTAGTTTATTAATATCATTCAAGCTTGTGTCATAATAATGAAAATGGTCTTTAAATGGTTCCATAAAAGTCATTTCACGAACACCATATCTGTCAAACATCATAAACTCTAGAGTTTTCTGATACCTTCTTACTCCAAACAAACATTGTAAAGTAATGTTAGAAGGATTAATCAAAAGTAATATGTTCCTAACCTTAATCAAATCTAACTCTGTTATATCTTTTGCATTATCTATTGGAACTAAAGCGTAATTCTTGTCAACTTTATTGAATTTAGAATTATCATATTCTTTGATTGCATTCTTTAGTATTTCTGAAATATCCTCAATACCAGCTATGTATTGTTCAAATTCTTCAGATGCTCGTTCAATAAACTTTAAATTCAAAAGGCTAAAATCAAGTTTACTCAAATCTGCTCTATTACCTCCGAATAATGCGAAATATGTTTCTCTGTTTTTTACTATTGCTACTTGGTCTGGCATTTTATGAATAATTATTATATAGCTCTTAAATTTACACAAATCGTTTGGCTCAAATAAATGTTAGAACCATTTTTAAAAAAAACATTTAATCATTTACAGATAGAATCAAGCATAAATATAGTATTGAGGTGAAGATTTTGAATGAAAGATTAAAATTATATTTATGTTTGCAATTAAGCAAACAATGATTAGTAATGTTAAACAGAAAGTTACGAATAGGAGACTTAATTTATGATTTAAATAAAAAGGCAATTGTTTGTTTTAACACAAGTATATTAAATGAAATTGAGGACAATATCGATAATCATAACTACACAAGAATCCCTCTAAATTCAAAATGGCTTAAAGAAGTTTTCGAATTTGACTCAAAGTATCTTTCAATGCAATACATGACAGTCCACACATCTAAAGTTAGTGGAATCAAAATTCATGAAAACCAAATAGGATTTAGTTTAAGTTGCACATTTCGAGATAAGGTTAAAAATAATTTTGGAGAAGGAACACATATTTATAAACCTTCAATTAGGTATGTGGATGAATTAATGGCTTATTTGACTTTGTTGACTAATCAAGAGTTCTATCTCGAAGATAGCTTAGAAACTTTAAACAAAATGTTTTCAGAATATTACCAAAACTCTTAATCTTTTTAATATATTTACTTCATCATTACGAACTACTAATTAGTAGTAGCAACCAGCGAACCACACGCAAAGGTGCTAAAACAATGAGCCTTAACAAAGGAACAGTATGTGTATAATATCCAATTATGTATTGCTTTTTTGTGTTCGGAATGTTTTAACCAATAAGACATTACCTAAAGCGTATATTTTTATTAAATGCAATTTTGACTCCTCGGTTAGAATAGGTATTCATTTAGGTTGCTCTAAACAGCTTTTTGAAAAATAAAGAATATCAATAAACACAATTATAAATAAAGAACCATGAAATATTTGTTTTCACGTTTTGGAGGTCAAGCACTTATATTTGGCAAAGGGAAAGCTAGTGATGAAGACCTTCCTAAAGACCAATCATTAGACAATATGCTGGATAATCACTCCACTGAAATTGTCAATAACCTATTTTATGTATCCTCTTATGATATGCTTCCAGAATTTATGGGAGCTTATAAGTATCTTGAAAAGGGAGCTGTAAAATTAGGAGATATAAAACACCATTTTAGTGAAATCCTACTACAAAATGATATTGAAGTTGTAACATCTGTTTACGTTGCACATCACCAGTATGACAATACTTTTGCCATCTTTATTAAAACGGGAAAATCTGAACTTAAATATATTGTTGAGGATTATGTAGAAACCTATGATTATGTACTTACTGTATTTTTTCGAAATCAAAATCACGATTTTAAAGAGAACCCTAAACTATTAGAGAAAGTACTTCTCATTTTATTTTATAAGATGGACTTACAACACTCATCAATCAAGTTTACGCCATCTAAAACATATTTAGGTAAACGACTATCCCCTGAGTTTATTTCCACGTTAGAAGCGACAGTTAACAGCATCACAAATGAAGAGGAATTATCGGCATACTTAAAAAATAATTTTAGTTAAAACAAATTAGAAAAACTGATTAAAACAGTCAATGCTGCTGTAATAATGAGCCACAACAGAAAAGCATGTCAATTATCCACACTTATTTAAAGTCATACTATATAAAAAATAGACGATTTAAAATCTATTTAGAAGAGGACTTAGTGTTTTACAGCATTAACTTTAATGAACTAAATGCAAACTTTGTGTATAATGAAGAAGAACTTTATGACGATAAAATTGATGGCGTTCCAACATTCTTAATCTTTCAGAATCCCGTAGATAATAAGTACCAAAATTTTACTGATTTCAAACCTGAAAAGCTGAGTAAAAAGACAGTCTATGTACTGCTGTATTACTCTTATACAGGGGCTTACAGCACGAAATCGGTCACAATGGTACTAAGCCTTAAATTGAATAAAATTGTCCTTAAGAAGGGCTTAAAAAGCGTTATAAAACAATGAATATTACTAGATTAAAATCCTTTCAAGCGACAATAACCATTGGGTTAGAATTGGGTTACACCAAAGAGATTTACAGTAAAGATTTTTTAATTAAAGAGCTGCAAGTATACCAAAAGAAGAGGATTGATGCAGCAGGTATTTACTTAAGTGCTTCTGTGAGCGAATGTAGTATAGTGTTGAGTGGTCAGGATGAAAAGCATGTTAAATTGGAGTTCATTAACTACCCAAAATTTCCATTAGAAGTTGATGTATTTAAGAGTGAGATAATTGATTTAGCAAAGTATTTACTCGGCATAATGAAACAGAATAGAACAGTTATAGTTTTTAACGATGAAATAATTATGCTCGAACTAAATGCAGACATAGACCCTAGGATTTAATATCAAAATAATTACATTTACAGTAGAATTTAAAAATAATAGTTATAAGGATTAAATAAAGATATTTACATATAAGATAGCATTAGCTGTTATTCATTGAACAAGAAAACTGGTAATTTTTAAAACCCAAGAATAATAGACCTAATGCCTGTGTCTCGGCACGGGCTTTGGTTTATTTGGGTTTAGGTATACCAGTACCTCTTGTTCAGTAAGCTTTAGTTCCGTGCTTTTCTTTTTGAAACATAAACCTCACTTAGGAACTGGTGAAACAAACCAAATTTAAAATGAAATTTACTTACAAAATTCTATTAGTGCTATTAATTCTCACTTCATGTTCAAGTAGTGATGACAACAACAATTCAGAAGAAGGTTCTATCATTGGAACTTGGACTGGTGTATCAAGCACATTTGAAGGAGAAAACTCTGGTGTACCAGATAACAGCATCGTAAAGTTTACTTCAAACAATAAAACCGAATTTATTTATGAGGGGTTTGGAAGTAATGGAGCAGATATATCAGAAACTGGTTCATGGACTAAAAGTGGTAATACATTAACTATTACTTGGGATGATGCTGATGCAGGATTTGAAACCTATGTATTATCCATAACAGAACTGTCTAGTAATTCCTTAACATGGAAAACAGTAATCTCAGGTGAAGGTACACTTATAGAGACTTTTCAGAAATAAAATTTTGATAATTTCCCCGTTATTTATAATCCATTATCATAAGACTCAGTAAACCAAAATCGACTTATAATGAAATTTGCTTTTAAAATTTTAATTACCATACTAATTCTTAATTCTTGTTCAAGCAACACAGATAATCCTGATGAACCTGATTGTACACTTACGCCAACATTAACAACACAAGATGTTTCCAACATAACGGATACGGGTGCAAGTTTTATTGGTCAAATTGTCGCTCCAACATGTGAGAGCACAGTAACTTCACAAGGATTTGTATATGCTAAAACAACTCTGCCAAAAATAGATGATATTGTTGTTGAAGTAAATGGAGAAAGTATTTCATCTGATGTGTCCAATTTGGAAAGAAATACAAAATATTATATGAGAACATTTTTTGTGAACCCTACAGGAGATTATTATGGGAATCAAGTTGAATTTACAACGGCAATTGGAGAAGTTGAGATAACGACTAAACAAGTTGAAAATATCAACTATGATAGCGCCGACAGCGGTGGAATAATAACAGATGATGGTGGTGCTAATATCAAGTCAAGAGGAGTGTGTTGGAGTACTAATCAACAGCCTACAATAGATAATGAATTTGTAATAAATGGTTCAGGTGTTGGAGACTTTAAAAGTAGTTTAACTAATTTAAATGAACTCACTACGTATTACGTTAGAGCATTTGCTAGCAATGATATTGCAACAGTTTATGGAAATGAAGTTAGTTTTACAACACCTATTACAAATAAAATTTTTACAGGTAATATTGATTTATGTAGCCAACAGGATGTTGATAATTTTGGGGCAAATAATTACAACCAAGTAAATGGAAACATCCAGATAGGATGTAATGATAATGCTACAAGTAATATAACAAACTTAGATGCATTGGGTAGCCTGAGAAATGTAAAGGGATTGTATTTTTTATTTAATGATTCATTATCAAATATTAGTGGGCTGTCAAACATTAATTCTTTAGAAAATTTATATATAAATAATTGTGATGCAATTATAAACCTAGACGTATTTGTAAATTTGACAGAGTTAAAATCCCTAAGTCTTCAAGGAAATGATAAACTAGAAAATATTAATGGATTAAATAAAATAAATAATTTAGACCGATTTACTATTTCTGGCAATAGCTCCCTTGTTAACATTAATGGCTTAAGCAATATAACTTCTGTATTATATAGTTTATCAATTACAAATAATACGAGTTTGACTGATTTATGTGGACTAACAACGTTACTAAGTAATAATGGATTATCTGGAAGTTACACTGTTAATAATAATGGATATAACCCTAGCCAACAAGATATTAAAGATGGGAATTGTAGTAATTGATAGATTAATTAGCTGTCCAATGAATTAAAACACTTTTTTTTCCGAAATGACTAATTACTTTAGAAGCTTATGATAATAGAGCTTCTAGTTAACAAGCATTAAATGATTTTGATGCAGCATGCATGGATGCTGAAAAAGCAAAACAACTCGGTTATGATGCTCAAGAACTTATTGAGGAGGTTTGTAATTAATATGTACTTTGTTGAGGTATTGTATTTTGCTTAACATTATATTTTTGTACGCCTTCAGCCTAATTTAGACTTTTAATAGAGAGTATTTAGTTGATTAATTAAAAGTTAAGTGAGTTTTTATCTTTTAATTATTTATTTTTAAACCTAACATAAACTTGGTTTCTTACTCATGTCTAAAACAGACAATACTATTACAGTTTCAACCCTTTTAACTTTGTATGCAAATAGTCTTTCATCTACTATGGATGGTCAGCTAATTGTTGTGGAGGGTTTCTTCTCGGATAATGACAATAAGTTATATGGTCAGTATTATTACGATGAGATAATAAGTAAAGAGAAGCAGCATAAAATTACAATACAGATTACTCCGAGCGTAAAATCAAAACTTGTATCGGGGAGTTATTATAATTTTCAAGGGTATCTAAGTAGAGGTCAGTCGTTAGACAATAACTCAAAACTCAGTGTATACTATCGGGTAACTAAAATCCTAGAGCATAAGGAGGATGTTCAAAAAGTTACTAAAGTTGAATATGATATAATTCGAGCTAGGTTTGACAGAGAGTTTCCTATTATTCAAGATATTCTACTAAAGAAAATAGAGAAGGAACAGAAACCAACATTAGATGTCATTACTGGAATACAGTCAACATCACATGATGATTACATGAATCAGTTGCACGATAAAGAGTATTATACCATTAGACATCACAAGTGTAATTTATCATCTAAAACTGGAATTGTTGAGTTTCTAAGTAGCTATAATTTTGCTGATTCGGACTTACTAATAATCCTTCGTGGAGGTGGTAGTGGATTAGAAGTTTTTGACGAAATAGAGCTATGTAAGAGGGCGATAGAGCTACCTATTCCGTTCATTACTGGAATTGGTCACGATGAGGATAAAACACTCTTACAAAGGGTCTCAGACATGGGTTTTTCAACACCTACAGCAGTTGGAGTATTCCTGCAGAAAATCATAACTTCTTATAAAGAAAGAATTAAGTTTATTAAGGCTAAGGATAATGAAATAACTATAATTAGAAAGCATTCTGAGGAGGATAAGCTTTTATTGTCAAATCAAATCAAGTCACAGAAGAGAACTATAAATGCAGTATTGATATTACTATTCTTAATTATAGTGATATTTGTTTATTTCATCATTTCTAGAGGTTAATTACTATAGAGGGATTTATCTACTTTTAAAATATTTAATATCTTAGTGTTATAGTGAGGATAAAGTTAATACCTATATCCAATTGTTGTACGCAATTAAAACGAACCTTTGAACAAAGAATCATCAAGACATCATTACATTCCCGAATTTCTAATAAAGGGCTTTACAAATACGAATAGAAAAGTATTCGTTTATGATATCGAAAAAGATGAAATTCAATCTAAACAAAAAAGTCCAAAAAGTATCTTCTTTGAATGGGATAGAAATACCTTTAAGACAAATGATGGAAAGGAATTGTCTGTAATTGAAGATATTCTTTATAAACATTGGGATAATCAAGCCTCAACATTGATTCAAAAATTCCAAAACAATAAACTTCCTGATTTATCATTATTATCGGATGATAACATTGCGAACTTCATAATGTTTACCATACAATTATTCTGGAGAATTCCATATACTGACTTTGCTGTTAGCGACTTGATTCAAAATATGAATTTAGATATTAAAGATGATGTTGAATTAAAAAACTACGAACCGTTTCAAAAACACCAAAGAACTTTATTGTATAAAGAGACTTTAAAAGAAATGGGAAATCTTGAAAGAAAAAGAAAAGGCTTTTACGCAAAAATTTTTGAATTAGAAAAAGATATTTTTGTTATTGGAGATTGCCCAACAGTTTATAATCAAACACCATCAACATTTGACCACTTATTTGATTTGGACAATATGATTGCTTTATCTGCAAATCGAATTTTTACTAATTCTATAACTGAATTTAAACATTTTGGTTTTAATAGAGCTATTGAATACAACTACTTTGTGATTTCACAATCTAAAAGATATGTTTGTTCTGGAGAAAAAAAGATACTAGAAGAAAGCGTTAAATACTATAAAAAAGTAAAGCAACTGTATATTGACCGAGAACTAAAAAATAAACTATTTGAAAAATAACTGCGTACAACAATGTGTATAATCCATTGCTAGTTATAGCCTATTTCCGAAAGTCCTCGCGGACTATCTATCTGTGATTTATTTGCTACTTTAGTGCTTAAACACGCAACGAAATCATACACTAGACCGTTGTGCTTAATGTAAAAAAGCTTTATTCCATTAAATAAACTATTGTAAAAAGCCAATAATTTATATGTTTGAATTATACATTTTAATTCTTTTCACCTTGTAAATGACCTTATACGAGTTTAACATGCTTTCATTAGAAGAAAAACAAGCCACGGTTTGGGATAAAGGTATATTTTTAGATAATTACATAACTAAAGATATCAAGATTAATTGTTATGCCATTGATAAATTCTTTGTCGAGGTTGTTTATGATGCTGAACATAATGTTATTACAGAAGTAAGGAGTTTTAAATATGGTGCAGAATTAGATAAGTATTCACTTGACCTAAAAAAATTATAAAAAAAAAATTTTTAAGCAACGCCTCTCTTTAGGGTCTATATATAAATACACCCCCTTGCACTCAAAGGGAAAAACGACTTAATTTTAATAGGTGGGGGTAACATATTTTGAAATTACAGAGAAACTTTTGAGATTTTGTTCTCTCTCTCAACTGCTCATTAGGTTCCCTAGTTTGTCTATTTTGGTTTATATAGTTATTTATAGTTTTGATGCAGCATTTGACAAAAGTAAAAGTTAATCAATTCTATCTCTCAAAACCTTGTTTTAAAACGTGTTATGGTGTAAAGAAATAATTTTCAATCCTATTTGCCACTATGAACTTATAGGAGAAATAATCATTGTTAATTAGTTTTTCTCAATTTAACATTCACTAAAGCTAACAAGCATTAATTTTATCTCATGTTTGCCTTAGTTGATTGTAATAGCTTTTATGCCTCCTGCGAGAGAGTATTTAGACCATATTTAAATGATAAACCAGTTGTTGTTTTATCAAATAACGATGGCTGTGTTATTGCTCGTTCAAATGAAGCTAAAGCATTAGGGATACCTATGGGTGCTGTAGCCTATAAATACAAAGACATGTTTGAGCACAATAAAGTTCATGTCTTTTCATCTAACTATGCCTTGTATGGCGACATAAGTAATAGGGTCATGAATATACTTTCAACCTATTCACCAGACGTAGAAATATACTCTATAGACGAAGCTTTTTTAAAGTTTAATGGTTACGAAAATTACGATTTAAAAGAGTATGGTATCCTCATGAAGGAAAAGGTAAAGCAATGGACTGGAATCCCTGTGTCTATTGGTGTTGCTCCGACAAAAGCACTATCAAAAATAGCCAATAAAATAGCCAAAAAGCATCAAAACAGAACAAATGGAGTCTATGTATTAGACACAGAAGAAAAGCGCTTAAAAGCTCTTAAATGGACTAAGATAGAGGATGTTTGGGGCATTGGCAGACGTATATCTGAAAGACTCAAAAAGCATCAAGTTTTAAATGCTTTACATTTTACAGAATTGCCATCAGAATGGGTTAGAAAGGAATTTTCAATAGTAGGTCTAAGGCTGCAAAGAGAATTAAAAGGAGAGCCTACTTTAACTCTTGATGAAGTTAAGACTAAGAAAGCTATTGCTACAACACGCTCCTTTGAAAAGAACTTAAATAATATAAATGATGTTAGAGAGAGAATCTCAACGTTTGCCGTCTCTTGTGCTGAAAAGCTAAGAAAGCAAAATTCATGTACGAACCTGCTTCTAGTATTTGTGCATACTAATTCTCATAGGTCAGACCATAAGCAATATGGTAAAAATATAGTAGTAAGATTACCCTATCCAACAAACTCTTCTATAACCATTAATAAGTATGCTCAGATAGGATTAAAAGCCATATTTAAAAGTGGCTATTATTATAAGAAAGCAGGTGTTATTGTTATGGGTATTGTACCTGAAAACCAGAGGCAGTTAAATTTCTTTTGTGAGGAAAATCCAAAACATTTATCTTTAATGAAATCTATAGACATGCTAAACAAAAACATAGGCAGAACGAAAGTTAAATTAGCAAGTCAGGATTTAGGCAGAACATGGAAAATGAGACAAGAGAGACTTTCTCAGAGGTATACCACCAACTGGAACGAATTATTAGAAGTTGAATAATGAGCATTATTAAGATTCCTAAGTTTAGTAAAGAATTTGAGCTAATTCCTTTTGAAATTAAGGAGGAAGGAGTTTATGTGAAATATTATTCAGATGGAGTGCAAGCAGGATTTCCATCCCCTGCGGAAGATTTTAAGGAGCATAAAATCAGTTTGGATAGTAGATACTTAAACAATCCAGATGCAACATATTTAGTAAGGGTTAAGGGTGATTCCATGTATCCAACCCTACAAAAGGGAGATTTACTGATTGTTAAATCAGATAAAGAATTAATAGACAACAGAATAGGAATCTTATCAGTAAACAACACTGATTTTACAGTAAAGAGATACGATAAGAAAAATAACGTTCTTATAGCAGACAACGAGTCTTTTCCAAACATTAAAGTTGAAGAGGATGACACCATTTTGTGTTTGGGTATTGTACAACATTTTATTAGAGATTTATAATGTGTTTCCATACCAGTCAAACTAAGAAAGTATTAGAACTAGAGAATAGGTTCAAGGTATCATTACATGATGATGATGCTAGGGATGCCTACGATATACCTTCATATCACTTAAATGGTTTTGCTCATCCAGAGATGCTCTTTATTCCACAGGAAGAGCCATCAGTATTAGGAATTGGGGTTTGGGGTATTGCTCCATCAAATACAAGTATATCTAATCTTAAAGATTATTATAAGAAAGCAGTAACATTTGGAGGAGGTTTAAATGCGCAATCAGAAAAACTATTCAATCACTTTATATATAAAACATCCGCAACAACAAAGCGATGTATCATTCCAGTTACAGGTTTCTTTGAGCCTCATGAATATAGCGGAAAAAAGTATCCATACCACATAAAGAGAAAAGATGATGATGTGTTTGGTTTAGCAGGTTTGTATACTTCCATTGATGAGTATTTTACTTTTACTATACTAACAAAACAAGCGTCTCCTTTATTTGCTGAAATACACAACAAAAGAGAAAGGCAGCCTATTTTGCTTTCTAAAGACATTGAATCGGATTGGTTATCTGATAACTTAGGTGAAGATGACATTAAAGAGTTAATTAATACACCTTATAATGAATCTGAGTTAGATACTTACACAGTGAGCAAAGACTTATTTAAGGCAAGAGAATATACCAATGTTGAAACAATTACAAGGAAAGTAGATTATCCAGAGCTGAATACTTTATTCTAAATTAAAAAACTTGCAAAAGCAGAGGGATTAGGGTATCTACATATTTGAGGGGGTGGTTAGTCAAAAGGAAAACGACCTTTTTGAATAGGGGTAGGGTCTTGTTTTAATAATTCCAGTTCAAAATTTTTGAGATTATTTAATTCACTATCACTGTTTAGGAAATTATGTAGTCTATTATCTAGAAATTCATAATGTATAGTAAAATATCGAGTTAAAGAATGGATAAGGAGTAATAAGTTAGTCTGAAAAGGCTTTGTTTCTATATGTTCAAATAGATTTTTATCAATTGCCACCTCTTTTGTCGGAGTAAATTCTTTAGAAAATAGAATAGTTTCCTTTACTTAATATTTAGCAGGTTTTACAAAAAGTTGACTAATGGTTGACTAGAAAAAATAAAAAAGCCCGTAAACATTATTGTTACGAGCTTTTATGGCGGAGAAAGAGGGATTCGAACCCCCGGAGGTGTGACCCTCAACAGTTTTCAAGACTGCCGCATTCGACCACTCTGCCATTTCTCCTTGAGTGCCTCATCAAGCTATTTGCCTGAATGCGGGTGCAAATATAGAACGCTTTTTTAATTCTTTCAAATAAAACCCTAACTTTTTAAAATAAATTTATGCCATTTTGTAATAGCTTTATTTTATTTCACATTTTAATAAAAAGACATTTTCAAACCGTATTTTTGCACAAAATTACTTGTAATGTCAAATACAGTAAAACAATTGCAATGGCGCTACGCCACAAAGAAATTCGATGATAGTAAGACACTATCCGAAGAAAAACTTAATATCTTAAAGCAGGCCTTTAACTTAACGGCAACATCCTATGGTTTACAAACCATAAAAATGGTAATTGTAAAAGATAAAACGCTAAGAGCAAAACTGGTAGAGCACTCTTATAATCAAAATCAAGTACTACAAGCATCGCATTTATTGGTTATCTGTATTCAGAATAATATTGTCGATAACGACGTAGATACATATTACGACAACATTAAAACCATAAGGCAAACACCAGATAGTATTTTAAAACCATATCGTGAAGGTTTAATGTCAATGGTCTCAAAAATGACCATAGAAGAGCGTCAAAAATGGTCTACAAACCAAGCCTACATTGCACTAGGAAACTTAATGACCGTTTGCGCCATAGAGCAAATAGATGCATGCCCAATGGAAGGTTTCGTGCCTTCTAAATACGACGACATATTAGAATTAACCTCAAAAGACCTAAAGTCGGTACTATTGCTACCAGTTGGTTATAGAGCAGAAGACGATATGTTTTCAGAATTTAAAAAAGTAAGAAAACCAATAAACGAAGCAGTAATAGAATTATAAATTTTTTGGGCGTTACCCACAAGGGGTCGGGCTTTTCACTAATAGTTTTGGCTCGATGCGCGCCTCGCCAAAAGCTGCCGTTACAATCCCTAACGCGGGTTAGGATAAATACATTAAACACATGCCTGGATTTGAATTATTCGGAGATTTAGAAAGAAAAGAAGTAAACGACGTATTAGATAATGGTGTTATTATGCGCTATGGTTTTGATGGTATGCGCAAAGGCCATTGGAAAGCTAAAGAGCTAGAAAAAGAATTACAAAACACGTTTCAAACAAAACACGTACAATTAGTGTCTAGCGGAACTGCTGCTGTATCCGTGGCATTAGCTTCAGCAGGAGTTGGGGCAGGAGATGAAGTTATTATGCCAACGTTCACGTTCGTGGCAAGTTTTGAGGCTATTATGATGCTAGGTGCAATTCCGGTTTTGGCAGACATAGATGATACTTTAGGATTAAATGCAAAGGCTATAGAAAAAGCTATTACTCCAAAAACAAAAGCCATTATGGTAGTGCAAATGTGTGGAAGTATGGCAAATATGGATGCTATTCAAAATGTAGCCAATAAACATAATTTGTTGGTAGTAGAAGACGCATGTCAGGCTATTGGTGGAACTTACAAAGGAAAGCCTTTAGGTAGTATTGGAGATTTAGGCTGTTTCTCGTTCGATTTTGTAAAAACTATTACCTGTGGTGAAGGTGGGGCAGTAATTACAGATAATGAACAATATTATATAAATGCCGACCATTATAGCGATCACGGTCACGACCATATTGGTAATGATAGAGGAGTAGAAACCCATCCATTTTTAGGCTACAACTTTAGGATTTCAGAACTACATGCAGCCGTTGGTTTAGCGCAGGCAAAACGTTTACCAGAGTTTTTAGATATTCAAAAGAGGAACTTTAAGGTATTGAGAGATGCCTTATCCGAAATTCCAGAAGTTACCTTTAGAACCGTTCCAGAAGGAGGTGAAGAAAGTTGTGCTTTTTTAAATTTCTTCTTACCAGATTCCGAGACTGCTACAGAAGTTTCTGAAGCCTTCAAAGAAGAAGGTGTTGATGCTTGTTGGAATTATTACAATAATAATTGGCATTACATTAGAAAATGGGAGCATTTAAAAGAATTAAAGTCTCTATTCCCGATATCTAAAGAAGTAAAAGAAGGCTTAAAGTATCTGGAATCTAAAACTTTTGAAATTTCAGACCATTACATAGCGAGAAATATCTCTTGTTTAATTAAATTGTCATGGACAGAAAGTGAGGTTATAGCGCGTGCAGAAAAAATGGCAGATGTTATCAAACGTGTCTTAACTAAATAAGATTACGTTACAATTTGCTTATGGAACCTCTATTCAGATTTATATAATCCGTAAAAATGAAGCATTGGTATATTTTAGTTATAGTTTTCGGTATAGCTAAAATCAGTGCGCAAGACATTGATGTCTTTAAGCAATATCATGGTCGCTTTAGCTATACAGCAATAGGTAATACATTAAATCCTGCAGAGAATAATCCCAACACCTTTTGCGATATTCTTCCTTTTTCTAGTGCAGATTTAAATATGCCATCCTCTCAAATCATTAAAGAAGCTTATATATATTGGGCGGGTTCAGGTAGCGGAGATACAACCATAACACTAAATGGAACAGATATTGAAGCTGATGACATACTTAATGTTACATTTCCTGATGCTTTAAATGGAGATCTAACTTATTTTTCTTGTTATAAAAACATTACAGAATTAGTAACAACCACAGGAAATGGAACCTATACTGTAGAAAATTTAAGTATAGCAGATGTGCTCTTATCAAATCCAGGATACTGCGCCAATAGAACAAACTTTGCTGGTTGGTCTATATTTATAATTTATGAGGAGGCTACACTACCACTTAATCAGGTAAATTTATTTCATGGATTAGAGATTATCAATAGACAAAAACAGCGTATAGATATTACAATTTCAAATTTAAATGTAATAGATAATGATGATGCTAAAGTGGGTTTTTTAGCATGGGAAGGCGATAGAACTTTAAACTTTGGGGAGTCGCTTATTTTTCAAGGTGTAGTATTAGAAGATTTACCTTTAAACCCCAGAGATAACGCCTTTAATGGCACCAATGCATATACAAGATCTAGTACATTATATAATATGGATTTGGATGTTTATGATATTGAGGATATTATAAATATTGGCGATACTGAGGCTACAATAACTTTAACAACGGGAGCGGTTGACCCTGTAAGTGGGGTATTTAGAGCAGATTTAATTATTATAAATAATATCATTACAGTATTAAACAGTCAATTACCAGATGCTACACCTGTCATAAATAATATTTCAGTCGTTTGCGATAGTCAAGACATTTTTGTGGAGTATACGGTTAATAATTTCAATTCAACCGAAATTTTACCTTCAGGAGTTCCCGTAGCATTTTATGCAAATGACACCTATTTAGGACAAAGTGCTACAAATACTGCGCTAGATATAGGTGAATCTGAAAGTAGAATTATACAATTAACAATTCCTGATAGTATTCCAAATGATTTTGAATTGTCAGTTGTAGTTGATGATGACGGGACTGGCAATGGTACCGTTCAAGAAACTAATGAATCTAATAATGCAACTTCACAATCAGTATCACTCATTAGTACACCTTTAGTAACTAATATTCCAGAAATAGAGGTATGTGACGAAGGAAACAATACATCTGTATTTGATTTAACCGAGATTGAAGGCGTTATCACTTCTGAAACAACTATTATTTATACTTATTATGAGGCATTAGAAGATTTAAATAGTTTTGCTAATCCTATTACAACACCAAATGATTATACTAATACAACTTATCCGCAATCTGTATATGTTACATTAGATAATGGGTATTGTATAGAATTTGTTGAATTACCGCTAAAAATAAATAATTGCTTTGAGGAGATAGATCAAGAAGGAATTTCGCCTAATGATGATGGGAAAAATGATGATTTTTCTCCTGATCAAGTTTATGGCATTTTTGAAAATTTAGAAATTAAAATTTTCAATAGAAACGGAACACTTGTTTTTATAGGGCATAATGAAAACCCATGGAATGGCTATTCAAACAGAGGTATAAATAGAGGAAACCTTCTCCCAGTGGGCACTTATTATTATGTGCTTCACCTCAATGATCCTAATTACAGTAAACCAGTTACGGGGTGGATATATTTAAACTACTAAAAGGCTTTTACTGCAAAATGAAACATATATACATATTAGTTATCTTTTTTGTAGTTTGTTCCGAGGGCTTATATGCACAGCAAGACCCACAGTATACGCAGTATATGTACAATCAAGCCATAATTAACCCTGCTTATGCTGGATCAAATGAGTATCTTCAAATTACTACTTTATACAGAAATCAATGGACTGGTTTCCCTGGCGCTCCAAAAACCATTACATTTTCAGGACATGGACCTCTTAGTAATCAGATGGGTTTAGGTGTATCGGTAATATCAGATCAACATGGTCCAGTTAAAGAAAACAATATTTACACAGATATCTCATATACTATAAAAGTCAATGATAACCTTAATTTGGCTTTAGGCATAAAAGGAGGTATTACAATTCATGATATTGGGTTAGCCTCCGTTAATGTTGTTGATGACAATGATCCTTTTTTTTCTCAGAATATAAATGAAAACACTTTAAATTTAGGAGCGGGAGCGTTTCTATATACTAACAATTACTATGTAGGTGTGTCGATGCCTAATCTGTTGCAGAGTGTACATTTAAACGAAAATGGAATACGGTTAGGTTCTGATGCATTGCATTATTTTGTAACTGCAGGATATGTTTTTCAATTAGCCCAAACTACAAAGTTTAAACCTTCTTTCATGGTTAAGTCTACATTAGAATCTCCTGTTTCATTTGATATAAATGCTAATTTCCTATTATTTGAAAAACTAGAACTAGGGGCATCTTACAGATATCAAGACGCTCTTAGTTTTTTGATTAATTTTCCTGTATTACCAAATATTAAGTTAGGTTATGCCTATGATTATGTAGTATCAGATATTAATTATTCAGGACCTTCTTCTCATGAGGTATTCCTTCAATTTGACTTAAATTTTTCTTCCAATAGAAAAATTTTGTCACCTAGGTTTTTCTAAAGTTTTATAACATTAATTGAGTGATTTGGCTACTATTGTTGATGCATACACATATGTATGGTTTTTGTTGTGGTACTGAATTACTAGTTGTGATTTACTTATTATAGTTTTGTTATAAACGCCACGCTATGATAGTAAACTACAATAAATTAATCGGATTTATTTTTTTAACATCTTCACTTGCATTTGCGCAACAAATGCCAATTGATTTTTCCGACACCTCTGATAATTTCGGCACTTTCGGGAATAGTGGGTTCTCAACAAGAGTTAATCCTTCCGATGCTTCAGATATGGTTGGCGAATTTTTTAATGATGGAACCGACCCATGGCAAGGTTTTGCATTGGATTTAATTAGGCCTATTGATTTAGATTTTCAAAAAACCATTAGCCTTGATTTTTATGCATTCGATCCGAATGGTCATCAAGTAATGTTGAAGTTGGAACAAGGTGCAAACCCTGATGTTCAAGTTACTATGCCTAAATCATTTTCTGGATGGACAAATGGAATTGTTTTTGATTTCTCTAATGCAGTATTAAGTTCTGATGGTACAACACCAGTTAATGCATCAGGAACTTATAGTAGGCTTACTATTTTTATTGATGGCGGGAACACTACATCAGGAACATATCTTATTGATGATATAAATGATGGTTCAACACCAGATCCAAACGCAGTTGATGTAGAATACACAGATTTAGTATGGTCTGATGAATTTGATACCCCTGGTAAAACAGCAATAGATGGCACAAAATGGTTTCATCAAACGCAATTACCGGCAGGTGGTAGTTGGTTTAATGGCGAAGTGCAACATTATACAAACCGTATTGAAAATTCGTTTGTAGAAAATGGAAACTTGAATATAGTAGCTATTAAAGAATCGTTTACAGACCAAGGAGAAACAAAACAATATACTTCAGCTCGCTTAAACTCAAAGTTTGCTTTTACATACGGAAGGGTAGATGTTAGAGCTAAATTACCGTTTGGAGATGGTACATGGCCAGCGATTTGGACTTTAGGTAAAAACATTACTGAAGCTGGAGCCTATTGGCAAATACAAGGTTTTGGTACCACATCATGGCCTGCTTGTGGAGAAATAGATATCATGGAACATGGTCTGGGTGCTGTGAACCATACATCTAGTGCCATACATACGCCTTCAAGCTTTGGAAACACTATTAACGTAGCTTCTCAGGTACTTGCCGACGTGGCAAATAATTACCATGTATACTCTATGAATTGGTCTCCAAATCAAATCACTTTTCTTGTGGATGATGTGGCATATTATACCTACAATCCTTCTGTAAAAGATAATAACACATGGCCATTTGATTTAGACCAATATCTTATTCTAAATATTGCTATGGGCGGTATTTCAGGAGCTATAGATCCTGCGTTTACACAAAGTCCAATGGTAATTGATTATGTGAGGGTGTATCAAAATTCATCACTAAGTGTTGATGACATAACTAGGGATAATTTTAAAATATATCCGAATCCAACCTCAAATCGATTCAACATAAATTCAAAAAATAAAATTAATAGAATTGATATTTATACAGTACAAGGCCATAGAGTATTAACCATTAAGAACTCTGAAAATACTATTGATATCTCAAATCTTAATCAAGGAATTTATTTTGTAAAAATTCAATCACAGCAAAATGTGATTACCAAAAGAATTCTTAAAAAATAACTTTTCATTTATTTATGCTCACATTTTAAAATCATTTCGATGTAGTTATATATAAACCATATAAAACTATCCGTTATGAAACTATTATTACGACTATTTCCATTTATTATATGCTTTTTAATGCATGCTTTTAGTTTTTCTCAGGCCTATAAAGTTGATGAAAAACGAATATATGATTACGACGATTTTAACGATGTATGGGTTCAAAATACTACAGAACAATTTGCCTATGTAAATGGAGGCAATAAAGAAACTTCAATATTAGGTCTTGCATTTCCATCTGGAGACAATCGGTATTTTTATACTAAAACATACGACGCCAATAATAATATTATGTTGAGTTTAAGGCAGAACTGGAATGCTACTACAATGCAATGGGAGGACGAGTCGAGAGAAACGTATACGTATTATGCAGGAACAAATAATCTAAAGGATGTAACTACCTATAGTTTTAGTCAAGGTCATGATACTTTTAAAATCGCATACGAGTATACTGGTTCAGACATTACTAAAATTACGTTACAAGATGGTAGTAGTGGAACTTTGATAAACTATCAGGAATACGTTTATACTTATAATACTCCTGGTTTACCAGCAACAGAAGCTGATAGCGAGTGGAATACTTCAACTAATATGTGGGAATTAAAAGAAAGAGGCACTGCAACATATACCTCTGGATTACGTGAATTAGTTACTGAAAAATTTAACGGTAGTACATGGGATTTATTTGAAAGATATTTAACGAATTACACAATATCAATTGAAAAAGATGATGAACATATTCAACAAATTAGGACAGGATCTTCATGGGTAAATACAGATAGAGAAGCTAGTATGTATGATGGTAATGATAATAAAACGGAATATATATTCTACAGTTGGCTTTCTAATGCTTGGGCACCATATTATAAAGAGGAGCAGTCATTTTCAGTTGCGGCACCTTTCAATTTAAGTACAGATGATTTTAGCAACACAAATTTTAAAGTCTATCCAAATCCAGCAAGAGATATTATTAATATATCATCTAAAGTTTCAATAGAAAAAATACAGTTATTTAACGTCTTAGGGCATAAAGTTATAGAAACTTCAGAAAGGCAACAATTGAATATTGAAAGCCTAACTCCTGGAGTGTATGTATTGCAAGTGTTTAATGATAATTATTCAGCTACTAGAAGAATAATAATTCAGTAGGAATCATAAAGAAGCTATTAATCGGAGGAAAAGGGGGAGTTGTAACAAACGTTGCACTCCTCTTTTTAATACTTTACATATTCCACGATTTCTAAACCATATCCAATCATACCAACACGTTTAGTTTTTTCACTGTTAGAAATCAATCGCATTTTTGAAATATCTAAATCATGAAGGATCTGCGCACCAATACCAAAATCTCTAGTATCCATGTTAATTCTTGGTGCTCTAAGTACTTCGTTTTCCTTTTGATTTTCTTTTAAAAACGAAAGTCTGTTTAAAATATTAGTAGCCTGTACTTCTTGATTAATAAATATAATGGCACCTTTACCTTCATTGTTAACGGTATCAAACATAGCATTTAGTTGGTTGTCTATATTATTGGTTATTGTGCCTAATATATCATTGTTAATCAGCGTAGAATTAATTCGTGTAAGTACTGGCTCATTAGTAGACCATTGTCCTTTGGTAAGTGCAATATGTATCTGGTTATTGGTAGTTTGTTTGTAAGCACGTAATCTAAAATTACCAAAACGCGTGTGAATCTCAAAGTCTTCTTTTTTCTCAATTAAAGAATCGTGTTGCATTCTGTAGGCCACCAAATCTTCAATAGAAACAATTTTAAGATCAAATTTCTTAGCCACTTGAATAAGTTGAGGTAAACGTGCCATGGTACCATCTTCATTCATTATCTCAACAATCACCCCTGCAGGCTCTAAACCAGCTAATCTTGCAAAGTCTATAGCAGCTTCCGTATGGCCAGTTCGTCTTAGCACGCCACCTTCCTTAGCAACTAAAGGAAAAATATGTCCTGGTCTAGCTAATTCAAAAGATTTCGTGGTATTATCAATTAATGCTTTAACAGTTTTTGCCCTATCACTTGCAGAAATCCCAGTAGTAACGCCATTACCTCTTAAATCAACAGAAACGGTAAATGCGGTTTCCATGGGGTCGGTATTATTACTCACCATCATGTGAAGCTCAAGTTCTTTACATCTATTTTCAGTTAATGGCGCACAAATAAGTCCTCTTCCATGAGTAGCCATAAAGTTTATCATTTCTGGAGTCACTTTTTCAGCAGCAGCCACAAAATCACCTTCGTTTTCACGATTTTGGTCATCTACAACAATAATAACCTTTCCATTCCTAATGTCTTCAATAGCATCGTGAATAGTATTCAATTTAAACTGAGCAGTGTTTTCTGTGGTCATGGTATCAATAATCATATTGCAAAGATATTGCTTATTTTAAACTATCTAAAACTGATTATTCTATATCGCTTTTTATTTTATTCCTCAATAAGATATAAGTAATGAAATATACTGGAAGCCCGATTATCAAAAGAAAAATATTTGGTTTTTTATCTGACAGATTAGCGGTTTTATATATAGAAAAAACATTAAAAACAGACTTGAAATAATAAATCACAAATAAAGCTAAAACGACTACGCTTAACTCAATGGAAGCCGATTGTAAAGATGGTAATTTATTGTTTTTAAAAACAAAGAATAGCACTAATAGAGCTATGCCGATACTATATAAAACAATACTAAATAAAGAATGTGCTTTATAATCTTTTAGTTTTGGATAAGCTGCGTCTAAATTTATTTTCGTTTGAATAACATCATCATCATTATCTTCTTCTATAGTTTTACTAAAAGTCTTCTTCTTATTTAAATACAGTGCTTCGCTGGTTGCCTTTTTTTGATAGAGATAAAAAATGAAATATAATGGTAAGCCAAATAATAAGTAAACTATGGCACTGGTTCCAGATTCTTTACCTAAATGTTTATTTAAGTTTGAACTGCTTATGAAGGATTTGATAAGTGAAAACAAATAAGTAATGCCTACTATTAATCCAATTATAAACAAAGACATTCCTAGAATTGAATATCCATTATTTTCAAATACGCGCCCCAGAATAATTAGAGGTATACCAATAGCATAAAGTATAAATGCTAATTTCGAATCTTCATCAAATTTATATTTTAAGCGAATTGCCTCCTCAAACTTCTGATTATCAAAATTGCCACTAAATTTTAACTGTTGATTAGTAATTCCTCTAGAATTTAAAATTGAAACAGCTGTATTTCGATGCGTTCTAGAATAGTCATACTGCCTGTAATTTTTAATGACTTTTATAAGTTCTTTTTCGTCATAGCCATTTAAAGTAGCATATTCATCAGAATCTGATTCAAAAAGAGAGGTGTCTATTTCTGCATCTTTTTTCTTAATTCCGAATAACTTCTTTAAAGGTTCTAAAACACCTTCTGTTTCAAATAAACCTCTGTCTGCTGTAGCTTTTTTGGTCAAGAAAATTCCCAATGGTAACATAATCAGAGTTGAAAACCAACTAGCTAAAATGGGATTAAAACTGCCGTTTTTCGCGCTATTCATAGCAAAAATCCCTATAAAATGATAGGTTAAAAACAATAAAATTGCAATTACCATAGGCAGCCCAATTCCTCCTTTTCTTATCAAAGCGCCTAATGGTGCGCCCACAAAAAACAATATGATACAGGCAAAAGGTAAAGCCAGTTTTTCGTGAAAGGATATAATATGCCTGTTATACCATTTTTTCTTTGGATCTAAAGTTGTTTTTTTATTCTTTATCAGTTGGTCAATACTATTTACTGCACTAATAGCATTATTTACGAATTGCGAGTTTTTTTGGTTATTGAATAAATCTTTTAATTCACCAGAATAAACAGAATCTAAAGGAGTGTTTCTTTGAGTATCTGGTTTTTTAGCCTCCAATTCATCTACTTCTGTAACGTCTTTTGTCTTTATATCAATACTTTCAACAGGCGTAATAACTTTAGTAATGCTAGAGCGTTGAAACATTACTTTTCCAAAATCTTCAATATTTCTATCGTGTTGAAGAGTTAAGGAATCAATCGTATAGTCAAGTTCTGAAACGTTAAGCATGCTATACTTATTAGTATAGGATTTATCATCGATATCAACCGTATTGAGATTAGATAAATCAATATTCATAGTATAAGTATCAAAACTACTTTTAGCAAAAGGATGTTTTTTACGATCTTTTATTTTCTTTGGATAAACGTCTTCATAAAAATGCCCATCATTAAGCACAAGTTTTAAAACATTAGAATTTTCACTACTTACTAACTCACCATTTTTGGCGACAATAGTTGTAGCATTTCTTCTTCTGTCCGCTGCTTTTTTATGAATAACAACAGTTTCTAAAAACTGACCTTTATCTCCAGTTTTCTTAGCTACTTTTATGTTGTATGGTGTGGATTCTATTTCATTAAACTGTCCTTCAGCAATCGCCATAGAGGGTTTAACTTTAGCTAGATTTTTACGAAGGTTGAAAAAGTTGTATTCACCCCAAGGGATAACATTATTAGAAAACCAAAAGGTTACAAAACCTAATGCTACTATAAAAACGCTTAAACTAGCCATGGCCCTTTGCAGAGAAATACCAGTAGATTTCATGGCGGCAAACTCATAATTTTCAGCAAAATTACCGAAAACCATTATTGAGGTAAGCAGTATAGTTAATGGTAATACTAAGGGTATCAATTTTGGAAGTCCATATATGATGAACTTCATAATAGTATTTAAATCTAAGTCTTTACCTGCCAATTCCTTAATATACAGCCATATCATTTGTAGCACAAAAATGAGCAACAAAATAGAGAATACACTTAAAAAAGTTCTAAGGTAAGTGGTGAGTATGTAACGGTCTAGAATTTTCACAGAGATGCGACTACCTAATCAATTTTATTAATATAATAATCTTGATATTTATCTGCATCAAAGGTAAATAAGGTTTTTGATAATGGTTCATTCGTTTTGAAAGAATTAACGGTTAGCGTCGTTTTTGTACCATTTTTACCAATTTGAATCAAATTATAGATGTGTTTTGTAGAAGCATCAATACCTAAAAGGATATAATCTATTTCAGAATTTGAATCTATAGGTGTTAATTTTACATACTGAATTTTTCTTCCTTGTATATTCTGAACAATATCCATTGCATAAGTATAGCCATCTTCATAAAAGGATAACATTTTGCTTGGTGTAATGGCATCAGCTTCATCTTCAGCTTGAGTTGTAATTGTTACTTCTTCATCTTCAGGACTGATGGTGTAAAGGGTTTTTCCATCATAAAGACGTGTAATACCAAGAATGTTTAATTTATATTTTTCACCTTCTAGAACAACGTCTCCACGTGTTTCTTGCTTGATGTTTTCATCAGTATTTTCGAGAATATATTTAAAATCAATAGAAATATTGTCGTAGCCTTTTACTTTGGTAGAAACCTCATTTAGTAAGTCTTTACCTTTATTCTGAGAAAACCCAGCAAGACTAACAAGTAAAATAAATACTATGGTGATTAACTTTTTCATTTGTTTATTTTAATACAAAATTAAATATTTTCGTTTTCTAATAGCTCATCAAGAGATGTTAAATCTGGTATTAAAACCTGTCGCGCTTTACTACCTTCAAAAGGACCAACAATTCCAGCTGCTTCCAATTGGTCAATTAAACGTCCAGCTCTATTGTAACCAAGTTTTAATTTTCGCTGTAATAAAGAAGCTGAACCTTGTTGCGCCGTTACAATAACAATAGCAGCATCTTTAAACAATTTATCTCTGTCTGATATGTCTATATCAAGACTTGTGCCACTTTCTTCACCAACATATTCAGGTAACATGTAAGCATCTGGATATGCTTTTTGAGAGCCAATATAATCTGTTATTTTTTCAACTTCTGGTGTATCAACAAAAGCACATTGAACACGAATAATATCATTTCCTTGGGTATAAAGCATATCACCACGACCAATAAGTTGATCTGCTCCTGAACCATCTAAAATGGTTCTAGAATCAATTTTTGAAGTTACTCTAAATGCTATACGTGCTGGGAAATTTGCCTTAATAATACCAGTAATTACGTTTACTGATGGACGCTGTGTAGCAATAATTAAATGAATACCGATGGCACGCGCTAATTGAGCTAAACGCGCAATTGGTGTTTCAACTTCTTTACCAGCAGTCATAATCAAATCAGCAAACTCATCAACTACCAAAACTATGTATGGCAAGAATTGATGCCCGTCATTCGGATTTAATTTTCGTGCTTTAAACTTCTTATTGTATTCTGCAATGTTTCTACACATAGCATTTTTAAGAAGCTCATAACGGTTATCCATTTCAATACAAAGTGAATTTAGTGTATTGATAACCTTAGTATTGTCAGTTATTATTGCTTCTTCGCTATCAGGCAATTTAGCTAAATAGTGTCTTTCAATTTTATTAAAAAGTGTCAGCTCTACTTTCTTAGGGTCAACTAAAATAAATTTAACTTCAGCTGGATGCTTTTTATAAAGGAGGGATGTTAGAACAGCGTTTAATCCAACCGATTTACCCTGACCTGTAGCACCTGCCATAAGTAAGTGTGGCATTTTAGCCAAATCAACTACTAACGTTTCGTTACTAATAGTTTTACCTAAAGCAATAGGCAATTGCATACTAGATTCTTGAAACTTTTTAGATGCAATAACCGAACGCATAGATACTATAGTAGCGTTTTTATTGGGTACTTCTATGCCAATTGTACCTTTTCCAGGGATTGGTGCAATAATACGGATACCTAAAGCAGATAGAGATAGTGCAATATCGTCTTCTAAGTTTTTAATTTTTGAAATACGAATACCAGCTTCTGGTACTATTTCATAAAGAGTCACTGTAGGGCCAATGGTAGCTTTTATGCTAGCAATACCAATTTTATAATTATTTAAAGTATCAACAATTCGATTTTTGTTTTCCTCTAATTCTTCTTGATTAATTTTAATGCCTTCAGTGTCATACTTTTTCAACAAATCAAGATGAGGGAATTGATAATTACCCAATTCTAGCGTAGGATCATACAGTCCAAAATCTTCAACTAATTTATTGGCTAAATTATCGGTTTCAGAAATTTCTTCTTTAACTGCTTCAACTTTAATTTCTAATTCAGGATCTTCTTCTGGTTCAGGCTCAGAAACTTTAACTTCCATCGGTGTTACTTCTGCAACTGGTGCAGTTTTCTTACTAGGCGTTGGCTTTGGTTTATCTTCCAAAGGAATATCAAATGCAGTTTTTATCGCTTCAGCTTCTTCCGATAGGTTATTATCCACTACAAAAGTATCATCGTTTACATCTGAAAACTCTTCTCTAATATCTTTTTTAGCTGAAGAAAATAAGCGTTTAAAGCTATCAAAAGTAACTTTAAATCTCATAGCGAGATAGGTAATTAAACCAAAAAGCAATAATAGAATTGTACCAATTTTACCAATATAATCTTGTAAAAAACTATTCACTTCAAAACCTATGGTACCACCAAGAATATCGTTTTTAGAAGCGAAAAATCCGAGAAGGACAGAACACCAAATCATAATTAAAATACCCCAGAACCAATGCTTTCGCAGTTTAGCTCTCTTGATGTCCATCAATACATAAATTCCTGATAAGAATACTAAACCAGATAAAATAAACGCAGAAATCCCAAAGCCTCGTTGAACAAAAAAGTCACTTAACCAAGCACCTATTTTACTCAACCAATTTTGAGTTTCAATATCACGAGATGTAAAGTCTGAAAGTGTGCTTTGATCTGCCTTACCGGTAAAGAAAAAAGAGATAAACGATACGCAAAGAATGATACCAAAAATCACCAAAAAACTTCCAAAAACTAGCTTTTGTTGACTTGACAACTTAAAGCTTGGTTTTTTGAATTTAGGTTTAGTAGGTTTTTTAGTTTTGGTTCGTTTCGCCATTATGCGGATTTAGTTTGAGCAAAAATACAAATTACTAACGTTTATCCTAGATGATTAGTATTTTTAAATGAGTTTTACTCGGCGATAAAAATATCTGTAAAAAACTTCAGTTATTCCCTAATTTGGTTAAGATGATGTTCTAAGTGATTGACATAATCTTCTATCAAGAATTTTAAATCTATGGTCTCACTATCGTCCAATTCAATTTTGTAATCTAATGTTTTCTTGGTTTGAAGTTTTATAATATGTAAAATGCGATTATTTAAAGCTAACCATAATTCAACGATGTCTTTAAGTTCTGAATTTTGATAATCATTAATTTTTACCAGCTCATTTTGATTGTAATTTCTTAACTTATAAGGTTGGCTTTCAAATTGAATTTCTGTAAACCGCTGAAGATTATTAATAGCAGAGTCAATCAAATGTCCCAAAATCTCTTTTTTAGACCATTTCTCTGGACGCACTTTTTTAGATAATTCAAATTCTGAGGTATTGGAAATATAGTTTAACCCTTTATCTAGTAGTTGCTTGAGTTTGTTTGAGAGTTCAACCATTTATAACATTGTTATAAATTTAGGAAGATAAATAATACAGCCCATTACGGCAGCACAAATAGCAGCAATAAAAACAGCACCGGCTGCAATGTCTTTTATATGGCCAATTTTTTCGTGATATTCGGGATGAATAAAATTGGCAATTTCTTCAATGGCAGTATTAACACCTTCAATGCTTATTACAACTGCAATAGCAAGTATTTGAATGAGCCATTCGGTTTGAGAGATTTCAAAATAAAATCCAGCTATGGTGACTAAAATAGCAATCACCAGCTGGATTTTTATACTAGACTCCTTGGTAAGTAGAAGCGCCCCTTTAAAGGCATAACCTACACTTTTTAAGCGATTTACCAAGAAAGATTCTTTTTTAGGCATCGTAGAGTGCTTCTAATGCCGCTTTATAATTTGGTTCTTCTCCAGTTTCAGGAACTTGTTCAGTATAAAGCACTGTGCCAGAAGCATCTGTAACTATTACGCTTCTTGATAGCAATCCATCAAAACCGCCACTACTAAACATTACACCATAATCTTTCCCAAACTGGCCTGTTTTAAAATCAGAAAGCATTACTACATTCTCTAATCCTTCAGCAGCACAAAACTGATCTTGCGCAAAAGGCAAATCTCTAGAAATGCAAAGCACAGTGGTGTTATCTAATTCACTAGCTTCAGTATTAAACTGTCTTACTGAAGCAGCACAAACACCAGTATTTACGCTTGGAAATATATTTAACACCAATTTTTTACCTTTAAAATCAGATAAAGTTTTAGTTGACAAATCTATTGCTACCAATTCAAAATCAGAAATTTGAGAACCAACTGCTGGTAATTCGCCAGAAGTTTTTACAGGCGTTCCGCCTAAAGTGATATTAGCCATTTTTTTGTTTTTTAATTAGGATGTCTAAATTAAGAATATTTAAAATGTTAAAGCGATATTATTAAAAATCTTTATGAAAATTATTATAGAAATGCTAAGTTACCATACCTCAGAAGCTATAATTGTTATATGTAAAAACTATAGTTTTGTAACATACGATAAGTTTTATCAATTTTAATATAACATATAAAAATGTTTTGTGAATACAACTAGGTGTTTTATTGACTAAATTTATAACATTCAAAAAACTTAAAAAAATTAATCTAAAAACATAAAACTATAAACTATGAGTAACAGCAATCCGCACGGTGAAGCATTTGACATTAATAATTCTGATGCTAGCCAATGTCCTTTTTTAAGTGGTTCACAAAATCAGGCTGCAGGTGGCGGTACAAGAAATCGCGATTGGTGGCCAAATGAATTAAAACTTAACATCTTGCGACAACATGATGCAAGAAATAACCCGCTTGGTAAAGGTTTTGACTACGCAAAAGCGTTTGAAAGTATTAATTATAAAGAACTAAAAAAGGATCTCACTGCTTTAATGACTGATTCACAAGATTGGTGGCCAGCAGATTATGGTCATTATGGTGGCTTAATGATACGTATGGCATGGCATAGTGCAGGAACTTATCGCGTAGGAGATGGTCGAGGAGGAGCATCTACAGGTAATCAACGTTTTGCACCTATAAACAGTTGGCCAGATAACGGCAATTTAGATAAAGCACGTTTATTGTTATGGCCGATTAAGCAAAAATATGGAAGCAAATTATCTTGGGCAGATTTAATGATTTTAGCTGGGAATGTGGCTTTAGAATCTATGGGGTTCCCAACCTTTGGATTTGCTGGTGGTCGTCAAGATATCTACGAACCTGAACAAGATGTATATTGGGGAAGTGAAACCGAATGGGGTGAAAATGCCACTCGATACGATGGTGAAAAAGATCCTACAAAAAGAGATTTGGAAGATCCTTTGGCAGCTGTTATGATGGGGTGGATTTATGTAAATCCGGAAGGGCCCGATGGTCGTCCAGATCCGATGGCTTCAGCACACGATGTACGTGAGACATTTGGGCGCATGGCGATGAACGATGAAGAAACAGTAGCCTTGGTAGCTGGAGGCCATACTTTTGGAAAGGCTCATGGTGCAGCAGATCCTGGTGAATACGTAGGTGTAGAACCTCACGGTGCAAGCATAGCAGAAATGAGTACAGGTTGGAAAAATAGTTTTCAATCTGGAGTTTTAGAGGATGCAATAACATCTGGTATTGAAGGTGCTTGGACTCCTAACCCTATACAATGGGATGCTGATTATTTTGATGTCTTGTTAAATTATGATTGGGAACTAACAAAGAGTCCTGCAGGTGCGCACCAGTGGACACCGACTGAAGCTTCTAAAGCAAAAATGGCCCCAAGAGCTGGAGGAGAAGGCAAACAGGCACTAATGATGACCACGGCTGATATTGCACTTAAAACCGATCCTGCTTATTTAGAAATTTCTAAGCGTTTTCATAAAGACCATAAAGCATTTGAAGATGCGTTTGCACGCGCTTGGTTTAAATTAACCCATAGGGATATGGGACCAAAAAACAGGTATGTAGGATCAGAAATACCTCAGGAAGATTTAATTTGGCAAGATCCTATCCCAGCAGTAGATTATACCCTAAGTGATTCAGATATCAAATCCTTAAAAAAGATGATTTTAGCTTCTGGATTATCAATTTCTGAAATGGTAAAAACAGCATGGGCTTCTGCATCAACTTATAGAGATTCTGATAAGCGCGGGGGTGCAAATGGTGCTCGCATCGCATTAGAGCCTCAGCGTAGTTGGAAAGTTAACAATCCTAAAGAATTAGACAAGGTATTGAATGTTTATAAAGGGATTCAAAACGAATTTAGTGGAGATGTTTCACTTGCAGATTTAATTGTTTTAGCTGGAAACGCAGGTATTGAGGAAGCTTTACATAAATCGGGATACGATATGACAGTTCCGTTTACTCAAGGACGTGGCGATGCGCTGCAAGAGCAGACTGATATAGAACAATTCAACTATCTAAAACCTGTAGGAGACGGATTTAGAAATTATCAAAACGCTAATGTAGATGCAAAAGCTGAAGATTTATTGGTCGACAAAGCAAACCTTTTAACGTTATCAATTCCTGAAATGACTGTTTTAGTTGGAGGTATGCGTGTGTTGGGAGCAAATTTTGATAATTCAGATTATGGTGTTTTTACTGATAAAGTAGGTGTTCTATCGAACGATTTCTTTAAGAATATTTTAGATATGACTTACACTTGGAGCGAAACATCACCTGATGAGACACATTTTGAAGGGCGTAATCGCAGAACAGGCGAGCTTAAATTTAAAGGTACAAGAGCAGATTTAATCTTTGGCTCTAATACAGAGTTAAGAGCAGTTTGTGAAGTTTATGGAGCTAATGATGGCGAAGAAAAATTCGTTGCCGATTTTGTGGCTGCTTGGGCTAAAGTAATGGACTTGGATAGATTTGATTTAAAATAGTTTGATTGATTAATAGTTGAAATTGGGATGAATGTTTTTATAATGTTTGTCCCAATTTTGTTTTACGTTTGAATTACTATGAATGACATTACACATTTCTTTGGAGCTATACAATCTGGGGAGATAGATAGGGTAGAAACCTTGTTAAAACTACATCCCGAATTGGTAAACGGAAAAGATGCTAGAGGTTTTACACCTCTTATTTTTGCAGCTTATTTTGATAAAAAGACCATTGTAGAAACGCTTCTGGCATACAATGCACCAGTGGATGACACCGATGGTTCAGGTAATACAGCATTAATTGGTGTTGCATTTAAAGGTAATACCGATTTAGCTAAAGCTTTAATTAAAAAGGGAGCAAATGTAAATGCGAAAAATAATTTAGGATACACTCCTTTGATTTTTGCTAGTATGTATGGGCAAACTAAAATGGTGGAATTATTATTGAAGCATAAAGCAGATACTAATATTCAAGATAATGAGGGAAAAACAGCTTTAGATTATGCTGAAGAAAAGAAGTTTAAGGAAGTTATTGGATTGTTGAAATGATTTTTTTGAGAGTTTCGTTTAACGTGTTCGTATATGATTAGTTACTTGAAATGGTGTGAGTCATTCTCAGGTTAGTACACAGGTTTATTAACTAGGAGGAATTTCCGTTTAGGAAATTCAGATGTAATTAATTATACACGTTGTTGGTATTTCGTTTTTTTTACTAATTGCGTTTTTTTTCAAACTCTTCTGTTCTCTTTATTTGTTCTTCGAGATTCCATTCAAAATCGAATCTATTCTTTAGAAATACCGCAATTGGCTCAAGTCCAATTTCAGCTCTTCGCTTATCGATGTTTTTTGGATCAAATACAGGCCATACATTGAAACTTCTTGTTTCTGGATAGTACTTCATTTGCCCTCCATAGATTTGTAAATCTCCTCTTTCTGTTGCAATTCTATCTTCAGCTCTAACCAAAAAACGTGGTTCTAATTTTTTGTCTTTTACAGCTTGTCTCATCATTGGAAGATATTGTATACGAACCTTATTATCTGAATGTTGAATGACATTGCATATAGTCCAGTTTCCTTGTTCTCCAGACATTTCTTTTGTTGGCCATCCATATGAATCAAGTATATTCTTCACTTTTCGTTCATTAATGATATGATTGTTCTTATAAATTGTTTGCTGTTCTTTAACTAATTCCGATTCAGTGCCATATATTTTTATTAGTGAGTCCCTCGCCCTAATTGGAAGTTGTTCTCTTTGCCAAATAGTATCAAGAACTGCAATCAGATTTCCTGGATTCTCGGTTTTTTTTGATACCATTTTCGATTTGGACATATTAGAGCAACTCGTTATTATTAGTAAGCCGAATAATAAAATATATTTCATTATTAAATAAGGTTGTTTTAAGTTATTAGTCTAATGAATGTCAATGTTTCCAGGGGGTTTGTATCGTTTCAATGGCTTATATCCGACGTTAAACGAAGATAGTTGAAATTTTTTGCAAAGTCAATTTTGTCCAAACAAAAAACCACCTCAAAAGAGATGGTTTCAATAATCAAATTTTTCTTTTCTAATTAGGTGTCTATAGACCCCATAACACGACCCATAAAGCTATTTAATGCTTCTTTTTTTGGCGTACCATCTTTAGTCATTTTATTAACTTCTAGTGCACCATACATATTAGAGATCAATTCTCCAATAACATCTAGTTCTTCATCTTTAAGAGAAGGTACTTCCGTTAATGCTTCTAGGGTTTCTATAGTTTCAACAACAAAATCTTCGTCGTTATCTTCTATGAAATTTGTTAAATGCTTAATTACTGGTAACTTCATTTACTAAGTCTTTTAAAACATCAAACTTGTTTGTTTGTACTTGATTTACAAAAGCACCATTTTTAAAGGTAGCAAATGTTGGTAAATTATCAACAGTTGCAAGTTTTCTGCTTTCTGGAAACTTTTCCGCGTCAGCAATAATAAAAGTAATACCTTCTAATTCAGAAGCTAACTTTTTTACCTTAGGTTTCATAATACGACAATTACCGCACCAAGTAGCAGAATATTGCACAACAACAGTATCATTTTCAGATACCAAGTCTTGTAAATTATCCTGATCTAATTCTTTTACCATAACTTTTTAAATTTTCAATATCTAAATCCCAAATTCCAAAAGGGTAATTTTGGAATTTAGGATTTTAATTTTAGGTTTTTTAGTTTACGTGAGCCGCTAAATACTCAGCAACACCGTCTCTATTAGCATTCATTGCTTCTTTTCCTTTTTCCCAATCTGCTGGGCAAACTTCACCTTTCTCTTGTACATGCGTTAAAGCGTCAATTAAACGTAAGTATTCGCCAACGTTTCTTCCTAAAGGCATGTTGTTAATGCTTTCATGTTGCACGATACCATCTTCATCAATAATATAAGTGGCTCTATACGTTACATTATCACCTTCAACGGTTACAACACCAGTTTCTTCATTGTAAGTTTCATCAGTAATGTCTAAAATACCTAAAGTAGAGGCAAGATTTCTATTAGAATCTGCTAAAATAGGATACGTTACACCCTCAATTCCACCATTGTCTTTATCAGTGCTTAACCATGCAAAGTGTACTTCTGGAGTGTCGCAAGAGGCACCAATAACGATTGTATTACGTTTTTCAAATTCACCTAAAGCCGCTTGAAATGCATGTAATTCAGTAGGACATACAAAAGTAAAATCCTTTGGATACCAAAATAACACTACTTTTTTCTTGTTGTTTACCGCTTCTTCTAAAACGTTTAATTTAAAAGTATCGCCCATGTCGTTCATTGCGTTTACGTTTAAATCTGGAAATTTTTTCCCTACAAATGCCATAATTTTTATTTATTTAATATGATTAATAATTTCAATTTGAAGCAAAACTACCACTTCAAAACACCTGTAGAAATAGAATATGATTATTAAAGTTTATTGGTGAATAGCATTTGAGTATCGGGTCAAAAACTGATACTCATTTTTAAGAAATATGCATAAAATTAAGTTCAAAATTATCAAGTTGATAAATCCTATTTATAAGTGATGCAGTATTCTTATTTAGAATTTGAAAGCTGTTTGATTTTTATTCTGAAGGCCGCAAAAAGTAAAGTTGTGAATGGACTAAGCCAATTAAAAATAGCATAAATAAAGTAATCCCAAACGCCAACACCTAAAACGCTAGATTGATAAGCACCACAGGTGTTCCAAGGGATTAGTACCGAAGTAACTGTGCCAGAATCTTCAAGTGTTCTACTTAAATTTTCAGGTGCAAGCCCTTTATCTTCAAATGCTTGTTTAAACATTTTTCCAGGAATAACTATTGCTAAATATTGATCGGATGCTGCAACATTTAACCCTAGGCAACTTATAACAGTACTAGCAAATAAACCAAAAACTGACGATGCTACAGAAAGTAGCACTTTTGTAATTCTAGCTAATGCCCCAATACCATCCATAACGCCACCAAAAATCATAGCGCTAATAATGAGAAGAATCGTACCTAACATACCAATCATTCCACTTGCTGAGAATAAATCGTTTAGTTTCTCATTATCAGTTGTAATTTGAGTGTCAGTAAAAATTGAAGTAATAACAACTCCAAAATTTGAATCTCCTAAACTTGCTAAAACATCAGATTGAAAAATAAAAGCAAAAACGGCTGCAATAATTGCTCCTGTTGCCAGAGCTGCAAGAGGTTTTGTTTTCATTAGTATTAAAACAATAACCAAACCCGGAACAACAAATAACCATGGAGAAATATTAAAAGTTGATTGTATTGAGTTTAATAAATTAGTTAAATCTGTAGTGCCCGATGTATCTGAGGTGAAGCTTAAAATGACGAATACAATTAAAGTAACTACTATTGTTGGCACTGTTGTAATCGTCATATATCTTATATGTGTAAATAAATCTGTGCCCGCCAGTGCTGGTGCTAAATTTGTGGTGTCGCTCATAGGTGACATTTTATCACCAAAATAAGCTCCAGAGATTACTGCTCCAGCAATCATTCCTGTATGTATGCCTAATGCTGAACCTATGCCAACGAGGGCAATCCCAACTGTAGCTGAAGTAGTCCATGAACTACCCGTAGCTATTGAGATTATAGCACATATTACAACACATGCTGGCAAAAATATACTTGGGTTTAATACTTGTAAGCCATAATACACCATAGCAGGAATTACGCCACTTATCAACCAAGTACCTGCCAATGCGCCAACTAGTAGGAGTATTAAAACCGGAACAAAAACACTTTTTAGGTTTTCCCAAATTTCAGAAAGCATTCTGTCCATTGAAACTTTGTTAAAAAAACCAACAACAGCAGCAACTAAACCTCCGGTAAGTAATATAATTTGATTGGAATACTCTCCAAACATTTCGCCATTAGCAAATTGGATGTTATAAAAAAGTAGACTAATCAATATAATAACAGGAATCAAAGCTCCCCAAATATTCAATTCGGTGTTTTCGATAATATTTTGGTCGTTGGCTTTAAATTCAGAAATATTCTTATCGTCTTTCATAGTCACTTTTTGGATAGGTAATGTTACGATTTTATTGGTTTTCATCAAAATTATGTGACGATTTAGGTTTACAAGTGTCTCATAATAAATAACCCCAAAAATTCTAATTATGTTTTTTGCATTGTCATTTATAGTTGTATTAGCAGCCTTATATTTTTTAGTTTATGATGGGGTAGATACATATTCTCAATATAAAAGCTTGAAAGAATTTACACCTAACAGCAAAAAAACAGAGACAACGAATGAGAAACCTAGATCATTAGATTTTGATTTTGAAACGTTGGTAACTCCAGACGAATTGAGTATTCTTATTTAAGAAAGTAAAATTTTTAATTTAAGAAAAATGAATTTTTATATTTCATCATTTTTAAATGAAAAATCGCAAAAAATAGAACCTTTTGCATACTTTTTCTCCATTTTTTCGTTAATATTGTTAAGTATTTATACGAATTGCTATTTTAAAAAAATGAAAAGAATTCTCTCACAATTACTTTTCTTATTTTTATGTTTCAACATGTCTGCACAAGTTGGAATAGGGACGACGACTCCAGTTTCAACTCTTGATATTAATGGATCAGTATCTTCAAATATTAGCACAACAACAGGAAACCTTACTTTAGACGATACGCATCATACCATAATATTAGGAGGAAATCATAACATAACATTACCTGCGGCTAATACTTGTAACGGTAGAATTTATGTTATAAAAAATCCAACTACTAACACACCAACGATAACTAATTTTAACGATTTAATAGGATCGGGATTAACGACAATAGCTAGCGAAACTACTATTTGGATACAAAGTGATGGTACGAATTGGCAACAAATAAGTGCTAATAAAATTACATATGAAAAAGTTGTGGTTTGGGCTGAGGAGGCAAGTAATGTTAACAGTAATAGTATGCAATGGTCTTTTGGAAACGGTGATGCGGGTTTCATTGGGTTACCTTTACCAGAGGCTTGGGAAGCATATGCGGTGAGTTTTCATGCTGATAATACTTCTAATGCTACAAATACTATGCTTATGGCAGTTGTGGATATCTCTGGAAACGGAGCCTTTACAGAGTTTTTTAGGTTCACAGCTTCAGGAGCCGATGATAACATGTCTTATACCGAAATTCTAGCTACGCCTGTTGCTATTCCAGCAGGAACTACTTTAGGCTTTAGGTCTATTACCGAAACTGGTAATATTAACAGTGCTAGAGTAGCTGTTTGGTTAAGACGCATACCCTAAATAATATAAAGTTGGTTAACTTTGCCAACTTATATGGATTCACTAACACAAATCGTATTAGGCGCTGCTTGTGGAGAAGCAGTACTTGGAAAGAAAATTGGTAACAAAGCGTTATTGTTTGGTGCTATAGGTGGTACTATTCCAGATTTAGATGTTTTAGTGGGTGGGTGGCTTTATGGCAATGAAATTGATGCTATGTTGTTCCATCGTGGGTTTATGCATTCTATTTTGTTTTCAGTTTTAGCTGCTTTTCTGCTAGGTTGGCTAGTGTATAAGTTGTACGATTTTGGAAAACGTAGAAATACCACCACTCAAAAGGACTGGACATCATTATTCTTTTGGTCCTTATTTACACATCCTATTCTTGATGCTTTTACACCATATGGCACACAATTATTTGCACCTTTTAGTAATTATCGGGTGGCCTTAAATAATATTGCTGTTGCAGACCCTGCCTATACTTTGCCTTTTTTAATCTGTATGATAGTTTTGATGTTTTTCAAACGAACTTCAGTTAAAAGACGCTTATGGTTAAAATTAGGAATCGGTATAAGTTCAGTCTATTTATTATTTACTCTAGGTAACAAGCTATACATTGATACAATCTTTAGAAAATCATTAAAAGATGCAGAAATAAGTGCAGTTAGATTTAGTACACAACCTGCAATATTGAATAATCTTTTATGGTACGCCATTGCAGAAACAGAATCCGCATATTACGTCTCAGATTATTCGCTATTTGATACTAAAAATAGGTTTTTAAACTTCAGGGATGTTCCTAAACAACGCGATTTAAAACCATCAGATTATGATGATATTAAAGGATTAGCATGGTTCAGCAATCATTATTATAGTGTTTATAAATTGAATGCTAATGAGTATCAATACAACGACTTGCGTTACCCACTTTTGGATTTAGATAACCCGAATACCTCAGTTTTTAGTCTATTGCTTTATAAAGATGGAAATCGCCTAAATATGAAGCCTTTCGAGCCAAAGTTTGATAGTTTAGGTGATGTTTTTAAATCACTTTGGGAACGTATTAAAGGGATTTAGCTTACTTTTAGTTTTCGATCTTTTTTCAATATATCTAGTTCTATCATAGAATTATGCATCATTTGGTAGGTACGTTTAATGTCGGCATCTAATCCTATTGAGAATCTGATTAATCCATCACTCAACCCCATTTCTAATTGTTCATCTTCTGGAATTTCTGAAGATGTTGAAGTTCCAGGAGCAGAAAACAACGTTTTATAAAAGCCTAAACTCACCGCTAAATAGCCTAAATTCTTGTGTTGCATCAATTCCATCAATTGATTGGCTTTTTCAAGTGACCCTACATCAATGGTTAGCATGCCACCAAAACCATATTCTTCATTCATCATGCTTTTAAATAATTCATGAGAAGGGTGTGATTTTAGTCCAGGATATACGGTTTTAAGACCATCTTTTTCAAATTGTTCAGCTAAGTACATTCCATTTTTACTGTGTTGTTGCATTCTTATATGCAATGTTCTTAAATTTTTAAGAATTGACGAAGCTCGTAGACTATCCATAGTAGATCCAAGTAACATACCAGCACCATCATTTACATTACGCAAATCATTTATAAATTCCTGTGTTCCACATACTACACCACCAACCGTATCGCTAGAACCATTTATAAATTTCGTCAAGCTATGGATAACAACATCAGCTCCTAAAACCGCAGGGGAAATAGACAAAGGTGAAAACGTGTTGTCAACTACTAGTGCTAATCCGTATTTTTTGGCAATGGCTGATAAACCTACAATATCAGCTACTTCCAGAAGCGGGTTGCTAACAGATTCACAATACAACACCTTGGTATTATTTGTTATGGATGCTTCAACAGCCTCTAAACTTGTAATGTCAACAAAAGTCGTTTCAATATTAAATTTCGGTGTGAAATTTTTAAAAAACGCATAAGTGCCTCCATAAATCGTTCTACTAGAAATGATATGATCCCCAGCATCACACAATTGCATAATTACTGAGGTTATGGCACCCATTCCAGATGCTGTAACATTAGCAGTCTCTGTATTCTCCATTGCAGCTAAAGCTTCACCTAAATAAAGATTGGAAGGTGAGGAGTGGCGCGAATATAAATAACAACCATCAGCATTTCCCTCAAAGGTATCAAACATAGTTTTTGCTGAAAGAAAGGTATAGGTTGATGAATCTGAAATAGAAGGATTTACACCTCCAAATTCTCCGAAATATTGTAAATCTTGAATATTATTAGCAGGTTTAAAACTCATAATGTTATAATTTTTGTTTTACTAAAATCATAATAATTAGAATTAAAATCAATTATTATTTTAGTTGTTAGAAAATAAAACTAAAAATAAGTATTATGTTAGATGAATAGTTTGTATTTTAGTATTGAATCCGATTTAGAACGAAAAATTTTCCACCATGGTTTTTGATAAAACTGATAAAAAACTACTTGAGCTTTTACAAAACGATAGTAAGCAAACCAATAAAGAACTTTCAAATAAGCTAGGGCTTTCGGTAACGGCGGTTTACGAACGTATTAAAAAACTAGAAAAAGAAGGGTTTATTAGCGGCTACACGGCTATAATAAATAAGCAAAAAATTAATAGGAATTTTGTAGCTTTTTGCCATGTCAAACTCTTACAACACAGTCGAGATTTTGTAGTAAGTTTTGAAAAAGAGGTAAATAACCTTGAGGAAGTTTTGGAATGCTATCACATAAGTGGAGATTACGATTATCTTCTAAAAGTAATAGTGAAGGATATGGTATCGTTTAGGGAGTTTATGGTTAAAAAATTGACAAATATTAACCATATTGGGAGCACACATAGTATGTTTGTAATTAACGAAGTAAAACAAACACATATCATCCGCTTCTAATGGCCTCAGTAAGATATAAAGCCATAGAGTTTTTGCTCATTTTTATAGTTACACCACTTAGTTTTGCTATAAATTATTCGCCTTTTATTAAGCTAAGTGTAGGTTTAGTTGGATTTGTGTATGTGATTTTTATACTATTGAAGGTTGAAAAACAAAAGTTGAAAATTGCTCCTTATTTAGATTGGAAATCCTTTTGGAAATCAACACTTCTAAAACTCTTAATTATAGTAGTGGTAACTTTCTTGTTCGTTTGGGAAACGAGCCCGAAAGCCTTGTTTTCGGTCTTACTAAACAAGCCAAAACTGTGGGTGTTTATATTATTCGTTTACACCTTTTTATCGGTTTACCCTCAAGAGCTAATTTATCGCACTTTTTATTTTAAGAGATATGGAGTATTGTTTAAAAATGATAGGTTTTTAATATTTCTGAATGCCATAGTTTTTGCATTGGCACATTTATTTTTCCGAAACACATTAGTTTTAGCCTTAACCTTTTTAGGTGGTATTTTGTTCGCCGTAACCTATCAAAGAACAAAGTCAACTCTCTTAGTATCAATTGAACACGCTATATATGGGTGTTGGTTATTCACCGTTGGAATGGGGGAGATGCTCGGGTTTCCTGCTTAAATAATTCAATAAAATCTCACATAATTAAATCTTTTTACTATTTTTAGGAAGCTATTATTAACCAACATTATTAAATATGAAAAAATTAGGACCTATTATTGTAGGATTTATTATCGGTGCACTATTAACATATTTCTTTTGTCCAAGACCAGATGGAGAAATGCATACCATGGATACTAAAATTAAAATTCCGAAAGATACCATTTCAGTAGCAGAGGCTACCAAATTATTTAAAAACTGGCAGCAAAATAATCCAACAGAAATTGACTCAACTATTGAGGTTGAAGGTTCTAGAAAGAAAATTACCAATGTGGGTTGGTCTTTAAGTGAAGTACGCGAGTATTTAGATTATGCAGAAGCTAAATCTGATACTTTAGGCTATAAAATGACAGGAATACGTGTGTATATGGGTAATTATGGTAAAGACACTGACCCCTCTTTAAAAAATAGAAACACCTTATTTATTGTGCCAACTGGAAACAAAAAACTGTCTAAAGCAAGTGCTCTAAATATAACACTTCAAGATGGTGGAAATGTGCCAATAACTCCACTGAACCGAGGAGGTGGTGGACATGGCGAATACCCTTAATTATTTGTGATAGATTTTTTTTTAAGTTATTACTCGTTGTTGACGTACTCTGTAGAGTTTCTTGCGGCAGTAACGGGTTTTATCTTTTTTAGTAAGTACAAGAATACTAACGTCAAGTATTTTATATACTTTCTTTTATTAGTTGCAATTTCTGACTTATTGAATTATTACACCTATTTTGTAAGACCAAAATTGGCTTTAGAATTTTTAATAGGTACTAAGTTTGAAAAAAGTCATTGGTGGAGCAATATTTACTGGAGTGTTGGAGCTATTGTGTTTTTTGCGTTCTATTATGGCAAAATATTAAATTCCAAATCTTCTAAAAAAATCATTAAGGTTGCAAGTTATTGCTTTTTAGTTTTTTCAATAATCTACATTTTTTTAAACAGATCTCTCTTTTTTAATCATTTTTTTATTGTTCTTGATCTTTCAGGTGCCTTTATAGTTTTTCTTTGCACGGTTTTGTACTTTATTGAAATTCTAAATAGTGAGAAGTTATTGGTATTTTATCAATCTATTAATTTTTATATTAGTGCTATCATATTTATTTGGTGGTTGATTATTACACCAATGGCATTTTATGATGTTTATTTTGAATATGAAATTGGCATTGGGCATTTTGATAAAGATTTTTTAAAGTTGAGAAATTCTGTTTATTTATTTGCTAATATCTTTATGTATCTAACCTTTACTTTTGCTTTTATATGGTGCAAACCGGAGAACGAATTATAAGTAGCGCTTCAGAGCGTTATATGTTGGTGTATATGTTACTGGTATTAGTAATCATTACATCACTGGTAATTGTGTTTTTTGTTGTATTCCAAAAACGCAAAAACAAGTTGCTAATCGATAAAATAAAGCAACAACGAGCGTTTGAAGAAGAAATGGTAAAAGCGCAAACCGAAACACAAGAACAAACTTTAAAAAATATTGGCTGGGAGTTACATGATAATGTGGGGCAATTACTGTCCTTTGCCAGCATGCAATTAAGTATCCTAAAAATGCAAGTAGCAGATGATGTTAGATATAAATTCAAAGACACCACAGAAGCACTAAGCAATGGTTTAAAAGAGGTGCGCGCTTTATCTAAAACGCTTAATAATGATGTGATTTTAAATATAGGTTTCGAAAAATCTATAACAAACGAGTTGGATCGCTTGAAGCGAATGAAGTTTACATCTGCAGAGTTAAAGGTTATTGGTGATAAGGTAGATTTCAATGATAAAAACCATGAGATAATAGTTTTTAGAATACTTCAAGAATTCTTGTCTAATTCTGTAAAATATTCTGAAGCAAAAAACTTAAATATAAGCTTAAATTATACGCCATCAGAAATCATTATTACTGCTAAAGACGACGGAAAAGGTTTTGATATAGACAAAATTGAAAAGGGTTCAGGTTTAATCAATATGAAAAGTAGAGCTGAACTTATTGGTGCAACATTAGATTTAAAATCAAAATTAGGAGATGGTGTGACTCTAGAGCTTGAATACCCTTTATATTAATATTAACCTAAAAATTTAAACACCTTTCGTAAAAGGTTCATCTTTCCTTTATATGGTGCGTATCTAAATGAAGGATCAAACCAAGTACCTCGTTTCATAACGGATTTTTCATGTGAAAATGTATCAAAACCGTGCTTACCATGATATTTTCCCATACCGCTACCACCGATGCCTCCAAACGGTAATTTTGGATTACCAAAATGCACCATTAAATCGTTTACAACACCTCCTCCAAAACTGTATTTGGTAATAGTTCTTTCAATAAAATTTTTGTTTTTTGAAAAAATATAAAAAGAAAGCGGTGTTTCATTTTTTAAGATGATATGTTCAATGTCTTCTTCCGTGTCATAAGTTAGAATTGGTAAAATAGGACCAAAAATTTCCTCTTGCATGATAGCACTATCTAAACTCGGGTTGTCAATCAATGTTGGTGCAATATAGTTTTCAGTTTCATCTAATTCTCCTCCATGTAAAAAGGATTTACCTCCAATTAAACTTTCTAATCGTTTTAAGTTTTTAGAATTGATAATTCTTGGGAAATCTTCAGATGTTTTAGGATTAACTCCATATCTTCTAGTAATTTCAGCTTTTAAAACTTCAATCAATTCATTTTTGATAGAAGACTTTGCTATGACATAATCTGCTGAAATACAAGTCTGTCCGCCATTAAGGAGTTTTGCCCATACTAATCTACGCGCTACTAGTTTTAAATTATTGGTATCATCAATAATGCAAGGTGATTTTCCTCCCAATTCTAAAGTTACCGGTGTAAGATATTTTGCTGCAGCTTCTGCGACTATTTTACCAACTTTTGTACTGCCAGTAAAAAAGATGTAATCCCATTTTTGAGTTAATAATTCCGTTGAAGTTTCTACACCTCCTTTAATAGAAATAGCAATGTTTTCTGGGAATACGTTTTTTATAATTTGTGTAATTACTTTTGAAGTGTTTTCAGTTAGTTCACTTGGTTTTAAAACTACTGTATTTCCTGCTGCTATAGCCATGATAAGAGGTTCCATTGCTAGTAAAAACGGGTAGTTCCAAGGAGCAATCACTAAAATAGTACCGTATGGAGCTTTGTAGATATAATCTTTAGAAGGAAAGGTTAATAGAGATGATCTCACTCGCTTTCGTTTTGTCCACTTCTTAAGATTTTTTAAAACAAGGTTTAACTCTGAAATCACTAACCCAAATTCGCTGATGTACGATTCGAACTCCGACTTTTTGAAGTCTTTATTTAGTGCGTCTAGGATGTCCTGTTCTTTATTGAGAATCTCTGTTTTTAGGGCTTTTAAAAGGTTTAATCTATAAGAAACCTCTTTTGTTTTTTGAGACAAGAAAAGTGCTTTTTGAGAAGTAATTATGTCAGGAATTGATTTCATCTCTTAAATATAAAGCATTAAATACATGCATTCCAAATTGGGTCAACAGGAGGAGATGCACTAATTAATATTTGTTCTTTTTTCACAGGATGTATAAAGGCAATATGTCTTGCATGTAAATGTATGCTAGCATCTTTATTACTCCTATCAAAACCATACTTTAAATCGCCTTTTATAGGGCACCCTATACTCGATAATTGTGTGCGGATTTGATGATGCCTCCCTGTTTCTAGATTTACTTCTAATAAAGTGTAATTGTCTAGTTTTTTAATGGTTTTATAGTGAAGAATAGCTTTTTTGCTATCTTTTATTTCTTTACTATGAGTATAAGACTTATTATTTTTAGGATTCTTTTTAAGCCAATGTATTAGAGTATCTTCAGGTTTTGGTGGTGGATTTTTTACAACTGCCCAATAGGTTTTTTTGATGTCCTTTGATAAAAAGAGTTTGTTTAGCCTAGGAAGTACTTTACTGGTTTTGGCAAAAATAACAATTCCAGAGGTGGGTCTATCTAAACGATGTACAGTACCTAAATATACATTTCCTGGTTTATTGTATTTTTCTTTAATGTAAGCCTTAACAATATCGCTTAAAGGTTTATCTCCAGTTTTATCACCTTGAACAATATCACCAGGACGTTTGTTTACAATAATGATGTGATTATCTTCATGTAGAATTTGAAGATTGTTTTTGCTTGAAAGTATTTTATCTGACACGTACCTTTTGTATTAATATCTCGCAAAGGTGCTAAGACGCAAAGTTTTAAGAAACATGAAACGAACTGATTACTGGGACTGAGACTGAAAACTTAATATTGTTCACTCTCATTTGGGAAATCTTGTGCTTTTACATCGCTTACGTATTGAGAAATAGCTGTTGTCATTTCCTCATATAAATTTAAATATCTACGAAGAAATCTAGGATTAAATTCGTGCGTCATACCAATCATATCGTGAAGCACTAACACTTGCCCGTCTACACCAGCACCAGCACCAATACCAATTATTGGGATACTAACACTTTCAGCAACTTGTTGCGCTAACTTAGCAGGAATCTTCTCTAATACAATAGCAAAACATCCTAATTTCTCGAGCATTTTAGCATCTTCCAATAATTGTTCAGCTTCTTGTTCTTCTTTTGCGCGAACTGTATAAGTTCCAAACTTATAAATTGATTGTGGTGTTAAACCTAAGTGTCCCATTACTGGAATTCCAGCATTTAAGATACGTTTAATGGACTCTTTTATTTCTTTTCCACCTTCTAACTTTACGGAATGGGCTCCACTTTCTTTCATAATTCGTATGGCAGAACGTAATGCTTCTTTAGGATCACTTTGATAACTTCCAAAAGGCAAATCTACAACAACTAGAGCTCTGTAAATAGCTCGAATTACCGAAGAGGCGTGGTATATCATTTGGTCTAACGTAATAGGAAGCGTGGTTTCATGACCAGCCATAACGTTACTAGCTGAGTCTCCTACCAAAATAACATCTACACCTGCACCATCAACAATTTTTGCCATAGTGTAATCGTAAGCGGTTAGCATAGATATTTTTTCACCAGTTGATTTCATATCAACGAGTGATTTTACGGTAACGCGCTTATATTCTTTTTTAGCAGTAGACATGTCTTATCAATTTTGATTGCCCGTAAAAATACTAAATAAAGCATATACTGTTAAACTTTTCTTTAATACACTATTAGGTTGGTAGTTATCAATTATTTTGGATAAAAAATAATCAAGGATGATGCGTTTTATATTCTATTTATTTCTATTTGTAAGTACTACTATATTTGGGCAAACTAATGAGAAGCGTGAGGTAAAACAGGCTGTTGATACTTTTTTTGAAGGATTCCATAAAGGAGATACTGCTATAATGAAAACTGTAATGGCAGATAAAATTTTAATGCAAACAGCTTATAAGAACAAAGAAGGTAAAGATATTTTAGTTACTGATGACCCAAATAAACTTATAACTGCTATTGCCGATAGACCAGAAGACCAAAAGTGGGATGAACGTCTTTTGGATTATAGTATTCAGGTGGATGGGAATATGGCAAATGCGTGGACACCTTATGAATTCTGGTTTAATGGTGAATTTAGTCATTGTGGTGTTAATTCATTTCAGTTATTTAAGGATGGTGACCAATGGAAAATTATTTACTTGATTGATACACGTAGACGATCCGATTGTAACGTTGAGAACAAAGATTAAAAACAAGTTATGAAAAGAAGACAACTTTTAGGTTTGATAGGGTTAAGCCCTTTTGCGTTTTTAGCTTCGAAAATACCAGTTGGAGATACAACATTTATAAATATTTTGATTAATAGATGGAAAAAGTCCAAACTATATACGTTGAAGGTATTTGAGGCGATGCACGAGTCTGATTTAGAATATAGCCCTTCTGAAGCCCAAATGAGTTTTGCGCAGCATTTTATGCATATTGGTTTTACTAACAATGCTTTTATTGGAATATTAATGGATTCTAAAACCTATCCGGATTTTGAAAGTATGATGGCTGCAGACTTTTTTATTGAACGTCCTGATGCGATTAATCTTTTTCAGCCTGATGCATTTAAGTCAACGGATATAACTGCAAATAGAAAAATGGTGTCAAACTATTTAAACGAAACTTTTGATTATGTGATTTCAAGTATTGCTAAATTGAATGATGATTATTTGAAGCTTGGTGCAGATAAAGAGAAACCATGGTATTTAGAAGGACATACTCACCTGGATCTTATTCTACGAGCAGAGAACCATACGGCACATCATAGAGCACAGGCTATTGGCTATTTAAGAATGAAAGGCATTAGACCGCCTGGTTATTCCAGGCATAATACATTATAATTTTGATAATGTTGCGATTAAGCATTATACATGGTTTTTGGTAACTGATGCTGCGAGATAGTGCGCAAGGGATTGAACGGCATGTTGGAGCTCCCGACCTAAGGAGGAGCGACTAGTGAAAGCCCGACCCTTGTGGTTGCGCCCAAAAATTACTTTCTTTTAATAATTTTAAAAGATTTTTCTTTTCCGTTTTGATTGGTTTTTAAAATATAAATACCCACAGATAGGTTATAACCATTGATTGGTAGTTGATAATTTTGATTGTCTTCTGAAATGGTAATATTGCCTCCAGTAATGGTTCTCCCCATGATATCGTACAGCGTAAAATCTAAAGGCTCTGATTGTGAAAGACTCACAACTCTTAGATTTATGTTGTTTATGAACGGATTTGGATATACGGACGCGTTGTAACCATCTTCTTCCTCAACAACTGTAAAAGGATCTGTTATTGAGATTTTTAGCTCACTTAAACCAAAGCATTCTCCCCCAAAATTTGACGTTGGTGTAATTAATACATATCGAGCTTTTGTAGCATTAAAATTAGGACCTTCCATACCTTGATAGGTTAGAGAGCCTGAGGCTTGTTCCATATTAAATTTGCCTAAGTTATCCCATGTAACGCCATCTAAAGAATAATCTATATTAAATTCGTTAATGCCATAATCTAAATGTTTAGGCTCATTGGTATTCCAAAATTGGGTTTCGTTGAGTACATACTTATATCCTAAATCATACATAATCCAATGCGTTTCACCATAAGACGAAATTGGATTTTGAGAAGGCTCACAAGACACCCAGCCATCAAACCAATTGGTACTGTGGCGGTCTGGATAACATTGTGCATCCAAAAATTGGATACCAGAAACTAAAAATAACGTTATGTATAGATATATGCTTTTCATCATGTCATATTCATAAATCCTAGTGGTGGGGTGCCACTATTTGTATCGTAAAAATTTGATAGATTAGGTAAAATAGTATTTAAATCCGAAGGTGATACTCCAAACCAAAGTGCTAATTCTGCCATATATAAATCTGCAGAAGTGGTAGGAATCATTACTCCACTTCTTAAATCTAAATCGCTATCTAATGCAAGCGTTGGATAGTCACCATAAATTTCTTTTCCGTTTACTGCACCTCCCATCATAAAGGCATTTCCGCCCCAGGCATGGTCTGTCCCGTTACCGTTTGATGTTAATGTTCTAGAAAAATCTGATACGCTAAATGTGGTAACACAATCATTCATATTTAATTCAAACATCAAACTATTAAAGTAGCTTAACGCATCATTTACTTCTTTTAAATTTTCACCATGATTGATAAGTAATTCATCATGGTTATCAAATCCTCCAATTTCTACAAAGAAAATTTGTCTTGAAAAACCAAGTGTATCTCTAGCACCAATGGTTTTGGCTACCATATGTAATTGTTCTGCCAAATTATTCTCTTCTGGAAGTGATGTTATAAATTCTTGAACATTATCAACAGCATCTTGAAATGCTAGATTAGCATCATTAGAGGCTTTTACGGTATTCTTGTAGGTGTTTTTATAAATATCTTGATAATCTTTCTCTAGCATGGAATTTAATGCCTCAGTTTTCAATTCGTTGAAAAAACCATTACCTCCATATCCATTTATGCCAACACTACCCGAGTTTTTAATAGTATATGGTGTTATTTGGTCTCCTCGCTGAAAAATATTAGTACCACGAAGTGAAATATTCATTGAGATATCCTCACTAGAATTCATGGATTGCACTAAATCTGCAATTTTTCCTCCCCAACCAATATTTGAGCGTTCGCCAGGGTTTCCTGTTTGCCATTGTTGCACTTGATCAGAATGCGAGAATAATCCAAGAGGTGTTTTAACAACATTATTTTTAATATCGCTTTTGGTTGATGGTTCTATTAAAGTCCCTACGTTAGACAAAAATGCTAAATTGCCGCCCTCAAACATCTGCTGCATATCTGCAAGTTGTGGATGTAGACCAAAAACTCTCCCATCACTCGTATTTGGATTTATTTGTAAAATGTCATTTTGAGGAATCGCCAAATTTGAACGTGATGTTGCATATTCGCTATATTCAGTATTCCCTTTTGGAATCAACATATTAAACGAATCGTTTCCACCACTAAGCATCAAGCATACCAAAGCTTTGTAATCGCCATTTAATGTTGTAATGATTGACGAATTATCAGTAGCCGCAGCGGCCATTGCTTTTAAGTTGATTAATGAAGAAAATAGGGTAGTGTAACCCAAGGCTGCACAGGAGTCTCCTATAAATTTTCTTCTAGACATTGTATGTTTCTTCTTCTTCGTCATAGGTGTTATTTAAGTATCACATAATCTGGACTAATCATTAAAAGATAGAGTGCCATTTTTACTCTTAAGTCTGCTTGAGTAACATCATCTCCCCAACCTCTGGTTATATCATCAACAGCATCAACTATAATTTGTTTTGTATCATCTGAAAGTTGACCGCGAGTAAATAGTTTATCTAATTGATTTACTAAGACTTCACTGTCTTTAGCATAATATTTTAAGCCTTCAAAATCTAAAGGAGTACCTTCGAGCTCTAGCCCCCAAGTTCGCAATACTTCATACCATCGAGGGTTTGTCCAAGCATCAACTTGATTGAGGTAATTTATACTCGTTGCAGAGTCATGGATTTGAAATTCTGGTGCGACCAAATTAGTATTTGCAAATTCACTATTTGGCACATATTCAGGTAAGAAAAAATTAAATACACTAGGAGCTGCTAATGGTGCTTGTCCTATATCTCTGAAAAAGTGGTGTCCGTTATTCCAATAGCGCCCATCATCATTATCTAAATCAATTTGGCGTACCACATTGAAATAACGCATCATGGGCTCAATCATCTTACCACTTGTAGGGGTTTCTATCCAGCTACAACTTCTAGCTTCTTCATCTAAAAGGATAGCTCTAATCACAGCTTTCATATCTCCTCTAACGCCTTTAGTGTTATTAAAAGCTGCGCTTACACGAGATACATAGGAAGGGGATGGATTTGATTTTACTAATTGTTGAATTAATCGTTTAGAAATAAAAGGTGCTGTGTTTTGATGGTTGAATAAATGATCGATAGCGGCATCAATATCTTGCATTCCTGATTGCCCGTTAGGAATTGTATAACCATTTAATAATTGCTTTGATCCTGGTTCATGCCAATCATCATACATAATCATGGGCATATCTTTTTTTGCAAAATAATGCCCCATTCCGAATCTTAGGGTTCTGTCGGTAAATTCATCTTCAATACCAGCAGGACCTAATCCTGTAAATACCTTAGCAAATTCTTTAATATCATCATTATCATATGTCGGAATACGGTCGCCCTGTCCGTCTAAAACATAAGTACCATCTTGATTCAATTCATACAAACCTATTGTAAACAATTGCATGATTTCACGTGCAAAGTTTTCGTCAGGATGGATGTTTCTATCTGGGATGCTTCTCGGATTATTATAATGACTTAAATACACGCCCATCATTGGGTGTACTGTGATATCTTTTAATAAGTCTCTAAAATTTCCAAAGGCGTTATCTTTTAAAACATCGTAATAATCTGCTAAACCAACGCCATAACTGGATAGGTTTGATTCTCTTGAAATTACAAGAATCTGGCTTAAAGCTAAGGCAATTCTTTGACGTAATAGGTCTTCATTTTTAATATTGCTTTGCCACCAAGCATACATAAAATATTGCCAATTGAGATTATCAAAATCTTCAGCACTTCCACCATTAGAAACATGTATTTGACGAGCTTCCGAATAGATTTCTTGAGTTAATTTCTGAAGTGGTTTTGAGTCTATACCAAACTGATTGTCAATCCAATCTTCAAAAGGTTGTTCTGCTACAGATTTTATATATTCTAAATTAGTTCCAAAAGTTGCCTGCGCTAGAAAACGAGAAGTTTCTAATAGTTTTCCATCTAACCCGTTCCCATTTATAGTATTTATAGCTTCGGCACTTTCTCTCCAGTCGGTTCTAGTTTGTTGACTGCTAGATGTTACTGTAATACCTTTACTATGACCTGCGCCTAAATAATCTCTATAATCTTGAGCAGAAATACTAATAGATAAGCATGAAAGCGTAAAGAGTAGATATTTTTTCATAGTTTTTTAGATGAACTAGCTTTAAATTGTAGGTTTTTTAAGTCTTAATTCGTTCAAATATAAATAAATAACCGATTAATGAATTATTTTTTCGACGAATTACATAATTATATTTCGTTTCATCGAAGATAATATCCATAATATTAGAACTTAAACGAAAAAAAAAGTAAGTAATTGTGAATCAGATATTTTGATGTTTGAATTAGCAATCTGATAAGTGAACACCAACTGCTAAACCACCTTCCGAGGTTTCCTTATATTTTGTATTCATGTCCTTCGCTGTTTCCCACATTGTATTTACTACTTTATCAAGAGGCACTTTTACATTTTCTGGTGACGTATCTAATGCCAGCTCTGATGCGTTTATAGCTTTAATAGCTCCCATAGCATTACGCTCAATACATGGAATTTGTACCAAACCACCAATAGGATCGCAAGTTAAGCCTAAATGGTGTTCCATAGCTATTTCGGCAGCCATCAATACCTGTTCTGGTGTGCCTCCTAAAAGTTCGCAAAGTGCACCGGCAGCCATAGCTGAAGATACTCCAATTTCAGCTTGACAGCCTCCCATGGCGGCACTTATAGTGGCACCTTTTTTAAATATACTGCCAATTTCTCCAGCGACTAGTAGAAACCGTTTGATATCTTCAAAATTACCATCGTGGTTTTCTATCACCAAATAATACATTAAAACCGCTGGTATTACGCCTGCACTTCCGTTGGTTGGAGCAGTAACTACACGACCTAGTGATGCATTTACTTCGTTTACTGAAAGCGCAAAACAGCTTACCCATTTAAGAATTTGGCGGAACTTAACTTCGGTATCCCGTATGGCATAAATCCATTCTATAGGATTAGTATAGGCTTTTTTTCCTTTTAGGTTTTGGTAAATGTCGTATGCGCGACGTCTAACACTTAAACCTCCAGGAAGTGTCCCTTCAGTATGGCAACCTATATACATACATTCTAGCATAGTATCCCATATGCGCTGGAGTTCTGTATCTATCTCTTTACAAGACCGAATAGATTTTTCGTTTTCTAATACAACTTGTGATATAGGTTTATTGAGATGCTTGCAATATTGTAGTAAATCTGTGCCTTTGTCGATAGGGTAAGGGAAGGTACATTTTATTTCAAAATTACGCTTTGCATTTTTACGCTCTTCTTTTACAACAAAGCCTCCACCAATGGAGTAAAATTTTGACGTAATTTTTTTATCTTTAATAAATGCCGTAAAATTCATACCATTGGCATGAAATGGTAAAAACTTTCTATTAAATATGATATCTGTTTTTGGGTTGAATGCGAGTTGAATTTCTCCCCCAAAATCTAGAATATGATTCTCCTTTATGAGTTTTACGGTGCTTTCAATTTCATCGGTTGGGATGGTTTCTGGGTCTTTTCCACTTAGTCCTAACATAACAGCATAGTCTGTGGCGTGTCCTTTTCCAGTTAAGGATAATGAACCGTAGAGATTAACCGTGATCTTTTCAACATTTTGGAATTTATTCGCTGTTTTAAGTTCGTTTATCCAACGTTCTGCAGCACGCCAAGGTCCTAGTGTATGGGAACTTGAAGGGCCAATACCTATTTTTAGCATGTCGAAAACTGAGATACATTCCATAGTTACGCAAACGTTGTAGTTGAGCAAATATATCAAATAGAACCTTTAAGTTTTTAGTTTTTTTAAAATAAAAAAGCATTTTCAAATTAATGAAAATGCTTTACTTATCTGTATAAATGTTTCCATCTATATTGGATACATTTTACCTTATATTAAATGACTCAATGGCATTGGCATCCATAATTAAATTAAAGTTTGAAGTGTCAAGACCATCAATATTATCTGCAGGAACAACAACGACTCTAAATGCTTGATTTTTAGTCCAAGTATCATCTAAGGTGTTAAAATCTATGGTCCCATCTAAGAAAAATCTAACACTCTGCTGTGTAAAATCATAATTGTAAACTAAAACACCGTCATTAAAATATTCAGTTTGCGTTAATAGTCTCCAAATAGGTTCACCAGCATCATTCATGAGTAAAATTATTGGAATAGATTTAGGAACAACAAACTCTTGCGTTTCCGTAATGGAAGGTAACGAGGCTGTTGTAATCCCAAATGCGGAGGGGAAACGTACCACGCCATCGGTGATTGCGTTTGTAGAAGGTGGAGAAATTAAGGTTGGTGATCCTGCAAAAAGACAAGCGGTAACAAACCCTACTAAAACGGTTTATTCTATTAAACGTTTTATGGGAAATAAATATTCTGAATCTAAAAAAGAGGCAGAACGTGTGCCATATAAAGTGGTAAAAGGTGACAACGATACACCTAGAGTAGATATTGATGGCAGATTGTATACGCCACAGGAACTATCGGCTATGATTCTTCAAAAAATGAAGAAAACTGCTGAGGATTATTTAGGTACTGATGTAAGTAGAGCGGTTATTACTGTGCCTGCATACTTTAATGATTCTCAAAGACAAGCAACGAAAGAAGCTGGTGAAATTGCTGGTTTAAAAGTAGAGCGTATAATTAACGAGCCTACTGCTGCGGCATTGGCTTATGGTTTAGATAAAAAAGGACAAGACCAAAAAATAGTGGTATTTGACTTTGGTGGTGGTACGCATGATGTATCTATCCTTGAATTAGGTGATGGTGTATTTGAAGTATTATCTACTGATGGTGATACACACTTAGGTGGTGACGATGTTGATGAAAAAATCATCAATTGGTTAGCAGATGAGTTTAATGCTGAAGAAAGTATGGATTTACGTAAAGACCCAATGTCTTTACAACGTTTGAAAGAAGCTGCTGAAAAAGCCAAGATTGAATTATCGTCTTCTACACAAACAGAAATTAACTTACCATATATTACTGCTACAGCTAGTGGCCCGAAGCACTTGGTACGTACATTAACACGTTCTAAATTCGAGCAATTAATTGACGATTTAGTAAAACGTACTATTGAGCCTTGTGAGTCTGCACTTAAAGCTGCTGGTTTAAGCAAAAGTGATATTGATGAAGTTATTTTGGTAGGTGGTTCTACACGTATTCCTGCAGTACAAGCAGCTGTTGAGAAATTCTTCGGAAAGGCACCAAGTAAAGGTGTAAACCCTGATGAAGTTGTTTCTTTAGGAGCTGGTATTCAAGGTGGTGTATTAACTGGTGATGTTAAAGATGTATTGTTGCTGGATGTAACACCATTATCACTAGGTATTGAAACTATGGGTAATGTATTTACAAAGTTGATTGAAGCTAATACTACGATTCCTACTAAGAAATCGCAAGTATTTTCAACTGCAGCAGATAATCAACCATCGGTAGAAATTCACGTACTACAGGGTGAAAGAGCTATGGCTGCAGATAATAAAACAATCGGACGTTTTCACTTAGATGGTATTCCACCAGCAAGACGTGGTACGCCACAAATTGAAGTAACTTTTGATATTGATGCTAATGGTATCATTAAAGTGTCTGCGGAAGATAAAGCGACTGGTAAGAAACAAGATATTAGAATTGAAGCGTCTTCTGGATTAACTGAAGAGGAAATTCAAAAAATGAAAGCTGATGCTGAAGCAAATGCTGAAGCAGATAAAGCAGCAGCTGAAACGGCTCAGAAATTAAATGAAGCTGATTCTATGATTTTCCAAACGGAAAAGCAATTGGAGGAGTTTGGCGATAAATTATCTGATGATAAGAAACAACCAATCCAAGACGCTTTAGAAGAGTTGAAGAAAGCTTATGAAACTAAAGATTTGACACAAATTGAGCCAGCTTTAGAGAAAATAAATGAAGCTTGGAAAGTAGCTTCTGAAGAAATGTACAAAGCACAAGCCGAAGCACAACAAGCAGGTGGTGCACAACCAGGACCAGATGCTGGTGCAGGTGAGCAAGCACAATCTGAAGGTAATGATGTTGAGGATGTTGACTTTGAGGAGGTGAAATAAGACGAAAGTCGGAAGACCGAAGCTAGAAGTTTTAAAAAGCGCGACCATTTTGGTTGCGCTTTTTTGTTTTAAAACTTTACTTTTACCTAAATATATAGAATGACCTTTTCCTCAAAAATAACATATGATTATAAACCTAAACGTTTAGCAATAAAACTAAACGCCAAAGGCGAGCAATATGTTTTAAAGGGTCATCCTTGGGTGTTTTCAAATAGTATAACAAAAATTAATGAGGATGCTAAAACAGGTGATTTAGCCATTATTTTCAGTAAAAATAAAAACAGAGTTATTGGTTTGGGGTTGTATGATGTCAATTCTCCTATACGGATTAAAATGTTACATTCAGGCACTGAAAAAGCAGAAATCAATGCAGCGTTCTTTCAAAATAAAACAAAAGAAGCATTCAACAAACGTCAATCCTTATTGGAAACCAACACGAATAGTTACCGTCTTATATTTGGAGAAAATGATGGTTTCCCTGGATTAATCGCTGATGTGTATGCATCGGTTTTGGTAGTAAAAATTTATTCTGAAATATGGTTACCGTATCTAGAGCCTATTTTAAAAAATTTACAACAAACCTCTAATGCAGAGACTGTAGTTATTCGATTAAGTAGGAGTTTAGAAAACTCAAAATCACATCAATTAAAAAATGGAGCTGTGGTTTATGGCACTTTGGAAAACGAGGTTGTTCAGTTTGTAGAACATGGTGTGAATTTTTCAGCAAATGTTATCAAAGGTCATAAAACCGGTTATTTTTTAGATCATCGGGCTAATAGAAAACAAGTAGGCGCGTGGAGTAAAGGAAAAACAGTTTTAGATGTGTTTAGTTACGCCGGTGGCTTTTCAGTGCATGCGTTGGCAAATGGCGCAAAAGAAGTAACGAGCTTAGATATTAGTAAACAAGCCTTAGAAATTGCTGTTCAAAATGGAAAACTTAATAATTATTCAGGAGTTCATAAAACTATTGCAGGTGATGCGTTTGAAGAACTAAAAGAATTGATTAAAAACAAAATCACTTATGATGTTGTAGTGATTGATCCACCAAGTTTTGCAAAACAAGCTTCAGAAATTGAATTGGCTAAAAAGAAATACGCACAATTGGCTGAGTTAGGGGAACAACTAACTGCTAAAAATGGATTACTAGTTTTAGCATCTTGTTCCTCCCGAGTTATTGCCCAAACGTTTTTTGATATCAATAATCAAGTATTATCGTCAAAAAATAGAACATACAGTTTAAAATTGAAAACCCAACACGATGTAGATCATCCCATTGGGTTTCCCGAAGGTGCGTATTTAAAAAGTGGGTATTACCAATTTTTAGATTAGTTGGTATTAAATAAACACACCTTTTTCGTTAGTTTTAAGTGTTAGCTTAGTGTCTTCATTTTTAATTTCTATTCTATATTCTTGTTGTAGCGCATCTGCATCGCAATGAAACTTAACAATGTATACATCTTCTTCTATACTGTAATTTGGGTATTTTTCGGCAATAGCTTGTAAAACAGATTGTGGGAGTCTGATATTATTATACTTTTCGTAAGTTTTTATAATCTTTCCATCTTTATTGAAAGATGCTATTATTTTTCCTTCAGGAAGTTTGAAGGTAACTTTATAAATATCATCTTTTGAATCATAGAGTTCTGATAAATCAGAATGATCATAGTCTAATAAAGCTTGTTCTAATTTTTGAACATAGTTACAAGAGTTTTCAGTATCTACTGAATTGAAGTAATCAGAATTGATTGAAATAATAGTTTCGGGAAGCTCAACTGTTTGTGAATTACTAAAAGCGAAACAGCCTAGTAGAAAAAGGCTAAATAAAAAAGTTTTCATGACTGAGGTTTTATAAATACAGCATCAAAATTAACTATGCACGCATAATAAAAAAATGATAAATGTCATGTTATCAATTATTTAGGTAGTATTTGTTAGTTGTATTTTGTAACTGATTGATTATCAAATACTATGCGTGCATAATATTTTACTATATTTGATAAAATTTTTTAAATGGCTACAGCATTGACAGATTTACTTAAAATTAAACACCCAATTATTCAAGCACCTATGTTTTTGGTGTCTAACGTTGCAATGGTTAAAGCGGCAATGCTGGGTGGAATTGCAGGGTGTATTCCAGCATTAAATTATAGAACTTTGGACGAACTTCGTGTTGCATTACGAGAATTAAAAACTGCAAAACCTGAGGGCGGATCTTTTGGGTTTAATCTGATAGTCAATAAATCTAATGTAAAATATAAAGGGCAATTAGAAGTGATATGTCAAGAAGGTTGCGATTTTATAATAACGTCTTTGGGAAGTCCTGAAGAAACCATAAATCAGGCACATAAAGTTGGTATTAAAGTTTTTTGTGATGTTACTGATTTAAAATTTGCTAAAAAGGTTGAAGGTTTGGGTGCCGATGCAATTATTGCTGTAAATAATGAAGCAGGCGGGCACCGTGGTAATTTGTCTCCTAAAGAATTGATAGAAACATTGACTGCAAATTGTAAAATTCCAGTTATTTCAGCTGGAGGCGTTGGATGTAAGGCAGATATTGATGAAATGCTTAGTTATGGCGCAGCTGGAGTCTCTGTGGGGAGTCCGTTTATTGCTTCAGAAGAAGCCAATGTTACTGATGAATATAAGCAAGCATGCGTGGATTATGGAGCAGAAGACATAGTAATGACAGAACGTATTTCTGGCACACCATGTACGGTAATAAATACGCCTTATGTTCAAAAAATCGGAACGAAATCCACATGGATTGAAAACCTACTTAACAAGAACAAAAAACTTAAAAAGTGGGTTAAAATGATTCGTTTTTCAATAGGAATGAATGCTACAAAAAATGCTGCAACAAAAGCAACCTACAAAACAGTATGGGTTGCTGGCCCGAGTATTGAACATACTGATGCTATTTTACCAGTTAAGGACATTATTAAAAAATTGGTAAACTAAAACAATCCAATAATCTCACCATCTTCATTAATATCTATATTTTCAGAAGCAGGAATAGCCGGTAACCCAGGCATGCGCATAATATCTCCAGTAATCGGAATTAAAAACCCAGCTCCTGCAGCAATTTCAATTTCTCTAACAGTAATAATAAAATCTTTTGGGCGTCCTAAAAGCTTAGGATTGTCAGACAAAGATTTTTGAGTTTTGGCTATACAAACTGGCAGATGTTCCAAGCCTAAATTTGCAATTTTTCTTAAATGTGCTTTAGCTTTAGTTGTATAATCTACATGTTCAGCACCATAAATTTCTGTGGCAATAGTTGCTATTTTTTCAGTAACAGGAGATTTCCAATTGTATAAAGGTGTAAAGTTTGAAGTATTGCTTTCAACTATATCAATAACTTGTTGTGCTAACTCTATAGCACCTTCACCTCCTTTACCCCAAACATTAGCTAATGCAACCCTAATACCTTTAGATTTAGCAAAATCTAAGATTAATTTAATTTCATCATCTGTATCTGTAGCAAATTTATTAATTGCAATTATTGGAGATACCTTAAATTTTTCAATGTTTTCCAGATGCTTTTCTAAATTCGGAATTCCTTTTTCAAGAGCCTCTAAATTAGGCTCAGTAAGTGATTTTAAGTCTGCACCGCCGTGATACTTTAAAGCACGAATAGTTGTGGTTAGCACTACAGCTTTGGGTTTTAATCCAGCACTTTGGCATTTAATGTCAAAGAATTTTTCTGCACCCAAATCAAAACCAAAGCCAGCCTCGGTAACTGTATATTCAGAGTGCGACATTCCCATCAATGTTGCAATAACTGTATTTGTACCTTGAGCAATATTTGCAAAAGGTCCACCATGAATAATGGCTGGGTTTCCTTCAATAGTTTGTACCAAATTGGGTTTTATAGCATCTTTTAGAAGTGCTGTCATAGCGCCTTGCGCTTTTAAGTCTCTTGCATAAATAGGCCGCTTATCAAAAGTGTAACCAATAAAAATATTGCCTAATCGGTGTTTTAAATCAGTCAAATTTTCAGCTAGACAAAGAATAGCCATTATTTCAGACGCAGCTGTAATATCAAACCCAGTTTCTCTTGGTACTCCAGACGTTGTTCCACCTAAACCAACAATAACACGCCTTAACGCTCTATCATTCAAATCAACTACACGTTTCCAACTTATAGTTCTTGGGTCAATATGCAACGAATTAGTTTTACTTTGAATATTGTTGTCAATAATTGCAGCCAACAAATTATGCGCTTTCTCAATTGCCGCAAAGTCTCCGGTAAAATGTAGGTTTATATCCTCCATAGGCAACACCTGAGAATACCCACCACCGGTTGCACCACCTTTAATCCCAAAAACAGGTCCTAAAGAAGGTTCCCTGAGCACCACAGTTGTTTTTTTATGTAATCGATTTAGTCCTTCTGATAAGCCAATAGACATGGTAGTTTTACCCTCACCAGCTGGGGTAGGAGAAATGGCTGAAACCAGTATCAAATTACTTTGTTTTGCTTTAGCTTTATCAATACAATCTAAAGGTAATTTTGCTTTGTATTTACCATACATTTCAATATAGTCACTGGCAACCCCAAAGGTTTTGGCAATTTCGGTGATATGTTTAAGGGTAACAGTTTTGGCAACTTCTAAATCAGTCATAAAGTAAAGGTAAAGAGGATTTATTTACTCTAAATGTATGAAATTAAAAGAGATTTAGAATAAATTTTAATCTACCATAATCATCTTAAATGTCATATCATTTGGCTGAATATCATTGCGCATCATAATACATGTATAACCATCATTAGATGTTTCAATAATCACCACCTTAAACACCTTGCCAATTGCATGTTTATATTTGGTTTGTGATACTTTGCTGCAGGTAAGGGTTAATTCACAATCTGTCACCCATTTAATGGTGTTATGTATCACGAGGCCAGTAGCGGTATTAGTTTCAATTTGTTCAGTAGCAGTTCGTGTAATTTTCCAATCAGCGTATGCGGCATTCGCGTATCGAAATTCACCAGTTTTAAAATCACTACATGATGTATCCTGACCAAAAGTACTTAGGGAGAATATGGAAAACAGCACAAATACAAGCTTTCTCATAGTACTAGGGTGTATGGGTTACTTAATGTAAATATAAGGTTTTATATTTTAGTAAGAAAGTTAACACCAAAAAACGTCGATTTAAGAGACAAAAAAGCTTCAATTACAGACAATTGAAGCTTCTTATTTTAAATATCATTTAAGGCATTTTACATAGTGTAGAAAAACTGTTCATTTACAATTTTACCATCGTTTACCTCAAATACACATAGTTCTTCCATCTGTTGTCTACCACGGTCTTTAAAGGTAACATCAAAACTCATTTTGCTCATAAAATGATTATCGGCTATTAAAGGATCACTTATATCACCACCATGAAACTCTACAACATTGTCCAACCACTGTTTGCTTTTTTCGTAAACCTCTTGCTTGCCCGAAATCGTCTCGCCATAAGGTACCCCAGGCATTTCCTTGCTCGTTACATTGTCACCATAAAGTGCTTCTATACACTCTAAATTTTTCCCTTCTCGACACATTTGTGCCCATTGGTTTGCTACATCTTGTGTACTCATAATATCTTAGTTTTTTTGATTGAGCACTAAAAGTAGACAAAATATAAATACAGCAATCTTAATAAAGTGTTATGTTTTTGGGCGATACTATTTTTTTGGCGTTCCCCTTAGGGTCGCGCTTTCCATTAATAGTTTTGCCTCGATGCTCGCCTCGGCAAAAGCTAACCATTACAATCGCTAACGCGGGGTTAATCTGCAAAGGTTGTTAACAGGCTCTTGGGTTTGGGTATATTTTCTCAATTCAATGCCGCCTTATAAACGTCTAAACAACGCTCTCTTGCCATTTTATGATCTACAATAGGTTCCGGATAGGTGAGTTCTTGAAAGTCTGGCACCCAAGTTTTAATGTAATTTAAGTCTTTGTCAAACTTTTGTATTTGGGTAGTTGGATTAAAGATTCTAAAGTAGGGGGCAGCATCAACACCAGAGCCAGCTACCCATTGCCAGTTACCAATATTGCTTGCCATTTCATAGTCGAGTAGTTTTTCAGCAAAATAAGCTTCGCCCCAACGCCAGTCGATGAGTAAGTGTTTGCATAGAAAACTACCAACCAACATTCGTACACGATTATGCATAAACCCCGTTTCATTAAGCTGGCGCATTCCAGCATCTACCAAAGGATATCCTGTTTTTCCTTCACACCAAGCATTAAATTCATCTTCGTTATTCCTCCATTGTATACGGTCATATTTTGATTTAAAACTATCTTTAACTGTATGTGGAAAATGCCATAGTATCTGCATAAAAAACTCACGCCAAATCAGTTCCTGCCAAAATATTTCGTTTTTTTCAGCTATTGCTTTTTTAACCATTTTCCTGATACTTACTGTACCAAATCTTAGGTGTGGACCTAATCTAGAAGTTGCGTCTTTGGCAGGAAAATTGCGAGTGTCTTCATATTCTTGTATAAGTGTTGGGGTAACCGTATATGGCTTAATTTCTTGGTTAGATTTGGTAAAACCAATATCAGATAAACTTAGATTTGGTAACCGTGTATGCTCAACTAAATTATCCAAATAAGAGTTGGTGTAGAAAATCTCTAAATCATGCGATTTGAATTTTTCTTTCCAAGTTTTCATATACGGTGTGTAAACCACATAAGGGTTCCCGTCACCTTTTACAACTTCGTCTCTTTCAAAAATAACTTGGTCTTTAAATGTATTAAATTCAATATCGTTTTCACTTAAAAACGCTTTTATGTTATCGTCACGCTCTGTCGCATAAGGTTCGTAATCATGGTTTGTAAATACAGTATTGATGTTATATTCTTCAACCAAAGCCTTGTAGATTTCGATTGGTTTTCCATGATACATCGCAATACTACTGTTGTGTTCATCTTGTAAAACCTTACGCATATCTTGGAGTGTTTCGTATATAAATGTTACACGAGCATCGTTTTCGGGAAACTTATCAAGTATTTCAGAATCAAAAATAAATATGGGTAGCACTGGATTTTTACCTTTCAAGGCTTCGTAAAATCCAACATTATCATCTAACCTTAAATCTCGGCGAAACCAAAAGATATTTATGGGTTGTTTCATGTTATCTCGACACTTTTGTCACGCTGAACTTGTTTCAGAATAACAGAATTAAAAAAAGATTAATATTTACCAAAAAGCTCCTCTAACTTTTTGGTTCTATAATTAAAAATTTCCTCAAGCTTAGGTTTTACTAAAATAGGGTGTACGAGTTGCCCAAGCAAACCAAAAGGAACTTTATAATCAATAATATCTTCCATTTCCACACCGCCATCAATTGCTTTTATAAAGTGCTTGTGATGCCATAGGGCATAGGGACCAAAACGTTGTTCGTCTACAAAATAATGTTTGTCAATAACATGAGTAATCTCTGTAACCCATTTTGTTTTAATGCCTAAAACGGGTGTTACTATATATTGAATAATTTGTCCAGCAAACATGGGTCTGTCTGCACCAGATAAAATATTAAAACCCATATAGTCTGGGGTAATAGTTTTCAGGTTTTTAGGGTCTGACAAAAATTCCCATGACTTTTCAACAGTTATAGGCAAATTTTGTTTTTTATGCAGTCTGTAGATTTTCATATTTAATTATTCAGTAAAATATATCCATTTAGCGATGTAGCAATACACAACCAAATTAAGTAAGGAAGGATTAGTATGGTTTTCAATTTCATTTGCTTGTTAAAAAGCACAGTAATTATCGCTACTATAAATGTTAACAATACAATTGTAGTAAGCCCTAAGCCAACATAATGTTGATTGAAGAAAATATAGTTCCAAATTACATTAAGTACAAATTGAATACTAAACAAGGTTATAACAGTGGCATTCTTTAATTTTTTATATAGGAAAGCCATATAAATGGAAAAGCAAACCATGATTGTTGTCCAAGCAGCTCCGAAAACCCATCCAGGAGGTGTCCAAGGAGCTTTGTTGAGGCCTATATACCAATCTGTTTGTGGACCATCTGCCATAAGCAAATTGCCAATAGCCAATGCTCCAAAATTTATTACCAGAAAAATAATAATGTATTTAAGCAGCTTCATGTTTCATATCATTCAGGACTTTAGCAATCTCCTGAGCTTCAGCATATTTTTTATCGCTGGCTTTTCTGTTGATGGAAGATAGCTCGTGCCATTCTTGCATTAATTTTTTGAATTTTTCTTCCAATTTCTCTCTTTTTGATTTTTTCTTTAAAAAACTGAACATAGCAATTTTATTTTAAATGTTTTATAATTTTTGAACTCAGTGGACTAGTAGCAGAAAAATAATAATCCAATAAATTACCTTTAGGGTCAACTAAGTATTTTTGAAAATTCCACTTTACAGAAGAATCTTTAACGCCATTGTTTACTTTTTGGGTCAACCATGTGTAAAGTGGGTGTTGGTGTTTTCCTTTTACATCTATTTTTTCGGTAATCAAGAAACTTACACCATAGTTTACCTCGCAAAATGTTTCAATAGCGTTGGCATCCCCAGGTTCTTGACCACCAAATTGATTGCATGGTACTCCAATAACTTGTATGTTATCTCCATAGTCCTCATGCAATTGTTGCAATGTTTTGTATTGTGGTGTAAAGCCACATTTAGAAGCAACATTTACAAAGAGTATATGCTTCCCTTTAAACTTGGTGAAATCTATTGGTTTTCCCTGTAGCGAATTTATGCTGATGTCATACAATGAATCAACATTCAACTTTTTATAGGTATTGCTAGAGCCTACAGTAGCTATAAATGCTTTTAATGGATTCATATATTTAGATTTTAAAACTTACGATACCACAATCCATTTCAAAAACTTGTCCTGATACAGATGATGAGCTCTCTGAAAGTAAAAATTCTGCCATACCCGCAACTTCCTCAGGAGATAAGAATTTTTTTAATGGGTGGCGTTCCGTAATGTTTTCAATCATTTTATCGTTGCGGAGTAGTTTTGAAGCTAAATCCGTGTCCGTAACGGTAGGGGCAATAGCATTAATACGAAGTGTTGGAGCTAATTCTGCTCCAAGAGATTTTACCAAGCCTTCAATACCTGCTTTTGAAACTGCTATACTCGCGTGATAAGGCATGCCAAGTTTAGCCGCAACCGTACTAAATAGAACAACAGAAGGATGATTGCCATTCTTTAAAATTGACAAATATTTTTGAATAACTTTTACAGCGCCAAGTACATTAATTTCAAAGTCGTCTTTAAAATCATCAATACTTAATCTGGAAATAGGTTTTAGATTGATACTTCCTGGACAATATACAAGTCCGTCGGCATTATCGATTTCTGGAAGTTCTTCTTGGGTTACATCGCAATTGTAGTGTGTTAAATTGTCGTGCGATATATCTGGGGCACTTCTGCTTATGTTTATAACTTTACAATAAGCGAGTAGTTTTGTTATTATGGCTTTACCAATGCCCTTACTACCTCCAACTATTATTATTGTTTTCATAGGTTTCAGGGCATATATTTTGTTATGGCCTGCCCTTTAGCCGCTTTTCAATTTTCTGTTTTATTACAGTTAAACGTTTCATTAAATCCATAATCTCAGGATCTTTTTCTACTTTGTAGATGTCGTTTAAACTTAATATTAAACTTTTTACTTCTCTAGAAGACTCAATACGCTCGCTCGTTGTTTTGAACGTGTGTCTGCGTTGTTCGAATTCTAAAGCCTTGTCAATAATCTCCATAATTTTTAAACCTTACTATATTTTGTGTTAAAAGTCCATTTTTTTGGACAGTCTTGCAATATAATAAAATATAGAAGATTACCTATTTTTATGCGGAAATATTAGATAAAATTTAATAAATGGATCAATTATCTCACTGGTTTTAAAAGTTTTACTATTAAAGACGCATTTTTAAACGCTTTTCTACTTTGCGTTTTATCACAGTTAAGCGTTTCATGATATCCATGATTTTTTCATCTTTTTTAACCTTATAAATTTGGTTTAAATCCAAAATCAATGCTTTAGCCTCTCTAGAAAGTTTTACACGATCGCTCGTTGACAATGATCTCATTTTTCTTTGTTCGAACTCTAATGCTCTATTTATTAATTCCATTTCCATAATATTAGCTATTTAGATAATTTTGTAATTCTGTTATTTTTTCTGATGTATTAAATTTTCCGCCATAGTAGGCCGTAACGGTCGAAGATGTATCGTCTTTAATACCTCTAGACGACACACATAAATGTTTAGCATCTATAATTACCGCAACATTTTCTGTGTCTAGGATTGTTTTCAATTCGTTGGCAATTTGGTTTGTTAGACGCTCTTGAACCTGTGGACGTTTGGCATAGTATTGTACTATTCTATTCAATTTTGAAAGACCAATTACTTTTCCAGACGAAATGTAGGCTACATGAGCCTTCCCAATAATTGGTACAAAATGATGCTCGCAATTGGAATAGAAGGTAATGTTCTTCTCCACCAACATTTGATTGTATTGGTATTTATTTTCGAACAATGCAATTTTGGGTTTGTTCGCCGGATTTAAACCAGAGAAAATTTCATCGATATACATTTTGGCAACACGCTTTGGAGTGCCTTGAAGTGAATCGTCTGTTAAATCCAAGCCCATAACATCCATAATTTCTTCAAACAAAATGGCGATACGTTCTTTTTTCTCTGTATCAGATAGTTTGAAGGCATCAGCTTTCATAGGTGTTTTTAGGCCTGTGTAAAGGTGATCGTCTCCAATATCTTCAACAGAAAATCCGTTTAATTTGTGTCCGTTCGTTTTCGTTTTTAATTTTTCTAATTGCATATCATCTTTTTTATGTGCTGTCTCAATACTTTTGTAATGGTATTAATCAAAGCACGTTAACGTTTTGAAATTTTATTGTGTGTTATTTGCTTCTGTCTGCTGCATTTAAAACGGCCTTTCTCGAAGCTTCTCAATTTTTCATGTTTTGTTGATCGACCTTGAACACGCTTTCTCCACATTTTGAAACTACTTGGTTTCATCTCTCTTCTCATCAACTCAATCACTTCTTGTTCTTTAAACCCAAACTGAAACTCTATAGCCTCAAACGTTGTGCGGTCTTCCCAAGCCATTTCTATAATTCTATCTATATCTTCTACAGATAATGTCATATACTTTGAAAGTTATATTGTTGGTCGTATTTTATTTTTTCATCTAACATTTTTTCAAAAAACCGTTTATTCTCTTTGAATGTTTTGGTGTTTTTAAAATGAATAAACTTGCCTTGAGCGTGTATGCTAGCACCATTAGTTTTATATATTACTAACTGGTAGTAGGGTATAGCCCATGTAAAATTTTGAAGCCCTTTATTGATAAGAATTAGTATCCCGCTTTTGCGCAATTCAATATTTGCATAGTTGATATCTGAAACTGTATTCATGTAGGAGCTTAAATTAGGGCTAACATCTCCTATTATCATACGTTTAGAACCTACACCTTTCATTTTTAGTGATTCTAAAAGTGTAAACGATCTACCAACCAAATCTGCTAATATTTGCTTATGCTCTTTATTAAAATGTGTGGTATTCAGTATCATTTTTTCTTCTTATACCTCAAATATACAAAATGTTTAACCTTTTGTAAAATAAGTTAAACAAAAATTAACATCTTACTATTACTAAAATTTATGATTGATGTTAAGTGTCAGTAAATCAGTGTTTAAGATTTTGAAAAACGCTGCCTAAGTGTATGTTTTTTTAAGATTCTTTTACTTTCTTCTAAAACAGTCTTGTCTTTTCGCAGTTTCCAAAGTGTGTCTCCTGCTTTTTTCCTGGTAGTTTCTAAATCTACGATTGGTTTTGGATAATCTTTGCCTAATTGAAAATTATAGAACTGCTGTTCCATTTCAGTCATCAAATAAGGTTGATGCGCAAAGGGTGTGTCAAGTTTTTCTAGCTCTGGCACCCATTTTTTTATGAAAGAAGCCTCGGGGTCGTGCTCTAAGCTATTCTTAACTGGATTATAAATACGAAGCATATTAATTCCAGTTTCTCCAGCTTGCATTTGTAATTGGGGAAAATGTATTCCAGGTTCAAAATCTAAAAACATTTGGGATAAATGTGTTGTAGCTTCTTGCCAAGGTTGCCAAAGATTGTGTGTAAAGAATGAAACGACTAAAGCTCTCATTCTAAAATTTAAATATCCAGTTTCATTTAAACACCGCATACAGGCGTCTACCAGAGGATAACCAGTTTGCCCTGTTTTCCAAGCATCTTGATATTTAGTAGAAATACTCTTTTTTAATTTATGAAAACCTTTATTTACACTAGCTTCTTCCATTGTGTGTTCCATTTCAAACTTTTGAATGAAATGGGTTTGCCAACGTAAACGAGACATAAATGCTTCTAATGCTTTTTTGTGTTTCGACGAACTTTTAAGGTGATACGCTTCATGGTATACTTCTCTCACTGATAAATTTCCCCAAGCGATATATGGAGAAATTCTGCTACAACTTGTTCTTGCTTGCTCTGGTTTAGAAATATGGAGCATGTAATTTGGATATCGTTCCGTAAAAAACGATTTTAAATATCTAAGCCCTGTTGAGCGTCCGCCCTTTTGAAATGGTGTAAATTCTTGAGTGTTTAAATTAGGCAAATTGAAGTTTACCTCTAAGGCTTCAATGTCTCTTTTTGATATCAACTGATTTTCTTTTGGAGTAAAGTCTAAGGGTTCAATAGCGTAATAGGCATCAACCAATTCCGTCCAGTTATCTCTATTTTTCAAACCACGTTGTACACCGTTATTAATATTTTCGTGCCAATTAATAAGGTTGTTTTTACAATACCTTTTAAAATTCTTGTCGCGCTCAAAAGTTACTAATATACCTGTTTCTTGATGCGAGTAGATATCTGAAATATGATAATGAGATTGCAACTGGTTAATTGTGGCGATAATATCAGATTGTACTGCAAGTATTTTAGAATTGTAAGTTTCTAACGCTGTATTTAAATCAACAATAGATTCTTTTATAAAATTCCAATGACGTTCGCTGTAATGCGGATCATTCATTAACAATGGCTCAAAACTATACAGCAGTAGTGTAGGTTTTCCAGTTTTTAAAGCATTATAAATCGCTTCATTATCATGCAAACGCAAATCACGTTTTAGCCAAACAATGTTTATATGGGGCTTAGTAATCATCTTGATGCGCAATTATATGTTGTGCTTTTTCTTTTATATTCTGTAAATCTTGCTTATCCATCTTATCTAATAAGCTATACATCATTTTCATTCTGAAATTGTTTCCTAGTTGTTCTCTTTTTTCATCTAAAAAATTCCAGTACAAACTATTAAATGGGCAAGCGTCTTCTTCTACTTTTTTATTTCTGTTATAATAACAGTCGCCACAATAGTTGCTCATTTTGTTAATGTATGAGCTCGAAGAAACATAGGGCTTGGTTGCTATTTTTCCGCCATCGGCAAATTGACTCATTCCTCTGGTATTGGTAAGTTGCACCCATTCTACAGCATCTACATAAATGCCTAAGTACCAATCATCAACTTCATCAGGATTGGTTTGGGTTAAAAGTGCATAATTCCCAGTAATCATTAATCGTTGAATATGGTGTGCATACCCATTATCTAAAGAATTCGTTATGGCATGTTTTAAGCAATTCATTTTGGTATCACCTGTCCAGAAAAATTCAGGTAACTTATTGTTATTATTGAGCTCGTTTAAGCTTTTATAATCTGGCATAAAGGCCCAATACATGCCACGCATATATTCTCGCCAACCAATAATTTGACGCACAAAACCTTCTACTTGAGAAATATCTATAGCGTCACCTTGGCTACGGTAATAGTTCATTACCGTTTTTACGACATCTCTTGGTGATATGAGTTTTAAATTTATAGCGAAGGATAATCTAGAATGAAACAGATATTCCTGTTCGGTATGCATAGCATCTTGATAGTCTCCAAAATGAATCAATAAATACTCGCAAAAGTATTTGAGTTGCTCTAAGGCTTGTGCACGAGAAATAGGGTAGGAGAATGTTTTTGTTTCAAACTTACCTATGGTTTTGATTTCAGCATGTTCAATATCTTTGACAATTTCAGAAACGTCATTTTTGAATAATTTATAATTAGGAATTTCAACATCGCCTTTCCATTTATTTCTATTGCTTTTATCGTAGTTCCATTTACCACCTTCTGGCTGGTCAGCAACCATCAAAATATTATGCTTCTTGCGCATATCTCGATAGAAATTTTCCATGAGATACTGCTTTTTCCCATCAAAAAAGTTTTTTAAATCTTCTCTTTTTGTGTAGAAATGTTCTGCAGATACTACGTTTGATTTGATGCTTAAGTTGTTACAGAATTTTTGCAATTGCCCATCTAATCGGTATTCATCAGGGAAGATGTATTCGAAGTTTTTGATATGATGTACTTCAATTAATTTTGAAAGGTTATCCCTTAAACTTTGTGTATTATTTTCATCATTTATTTTGAAGTAGATAACATTGTGTCCGTTAGATTTTAAATCTTCTGAAAACTGACGCATTGCAGAAAAAAAGCCAATGACTTTTTGAATATGATGCGTTACGTAATCTGTCTCTTGTCTCATTTCAAAAAGACAATAGGTAATATCAACATTAGTTTCTTTAAACCATGAATGTTTTATATTGAGTTGATCTCCTAATATTAATCTGAGCGTTTTCATTTAGAATAAAGTGGTTTGCAGCCATAAGTTTTGAAAGTTACCATTTGCATCATAACGCTCCGCTTGTAAATCCACATTAAACTTTCGGTCTCGTGGGTCATTACCAACGCCAGCAACGTACATCCAATTTCCATAATTACTGTGAACGTCGTAGTCTATAAGCATTGCTTCAAAATACGCAGCGCCAATTCTCCAGTCTAATTCTAAATCTTTGGCAAAGAATGACGCTACGTTTTGCCTGCCTCTATTGCTCATCCAACCTGTTTCTTTCAACTCAATCATGTTGGCATTTACAAATGGAGAACGGGTTTCTCCATATGTCCAAGTTTTTATTGATGACTGACTTGTTTTCCATTCATAATCTTTCTTCAGAATACCATGAAGTTTGAAGATGTCGTTACCGTGTTTTAATGAAATATATTTAAAATAGTCTCTCCATATCAATTCAAAAATTAACCAATATGTAGATTGATTTTTATAATATTCTTGTTCAAATTTTTTAACGCTCCAATAAATTGTTCGCGCCGAAATACTACCATTAGCAAGCCATGGTGAAAATTTGGAACTAAAATCTGTACCAACCAATCCATTTCTTGTTTTCTTATAGAATCCCAATTTTTTAGTTTGAAAAAAGTAATCATCCAATCGATTTAAAGCTGAATTTTCACCGCCCTCAAATGGAAAAGCAGAATTAGGATGGGTTTTAAAATTTTCAAACCCTAAATCTTTAAGTGTTGGAATTTCAGTAGTATTAGAAATCTTTTTAATAGGTTTAGGAGCTAACGGATATTGCTCTGCTCTTACCTCGCTGTATTTTTCAACATTTTTTCTGAAATTCGTAAATACCTGCGGAATTTGGTCAATAGACATACCAATATCGTCTGGATGAAATAGAAACTGTTCGTAATATTCGTTAAATAAAACGCTCTCAGGAAGTTTAGATTTAACGTTTTCTAAAACTTCAACTTCTTCGCTAGTCCATTCCTTTTGAAGATAAATTGAGTTTACATTAAATTGTTTAACTAGCTTTGGAATTGCATGTTTGGGTTTATTATGATAAACAAACAATTCAATGTTTAGGTCGTGAAGGTTTTTCTTTAAATCTTCGATAGTTTCTATCAAAAACTTGGCTCTAAACTTTTCTGTCTTTTTGAATCCGAAAGCACTTATTTCATACTGGCTCGGGTCAAAACAGTAAACAGCAATAATGTGGTTGTGCTGTTTTATGGCTTCATTTAAAACCTTGTTATCATTAACCCTTAGATTGTTTCTAAACCAAACTAAACCGGTATTGTTTTGTTTCTCCTGCATTTTTCACTACAATATTTTACATTGTCCCAGTTATTTTCCCATTTTTTTCTCCATGCGAAAGACCTGTTACAGGTTGGACACATTTTCTGTGGTAAGTGTTGTTTTTTGTGACTCAACTTTTACGAGTTTATTAATCATTCCTGAAAAAATTAAACCATGAAATGGCAGTACAGCATACCAGTATAACCTGCCCCAAAGTCCGCGGGGTCTAAAGGTTGCAGTTTGCTTTAAAGTATTGTCTTCAATTTTAAATTCTAACCATGCTTCTCCTGGTAAGCGCATTTCTGCATAAAGCAAAAGTTTTTGTTTTGCTTTATCTGCAAAAATAACACGCCAAAAATCTAAAGCATCACCAGCGGCTAGTTCTGTCGGACTTGTGCGTCCACGACGTAATCCTATACCTCCGAAAAGCTTATCTAAATAGCCTCTAACTCGCCATAAAATTGTGCCATAATACCAACCGTTATCACCACCAATACGCCAAATTTTTTCTATAGTTTCATCTGAATTTATAACTGGACGCTCTTTATAATCCTTAAAACAACCAAATTTCGGTACGTTCACATATTTGTGCAATCGATCGCGAAGTCTGCCGCTACTTATCATAGAATCTTTCCAGCTAGATACAATACTATTTTGCTCAATCTTCTCAAAAGCTAATTTTACAGCTTCTTTATAGGTGATGGGTTTAACTTTTAATAATTGATTGACATCACTTGGCTTTCCAATAATTTGAACTCCCATACTGTCTACTAAAGATGTTGCCAGTTTGTATGATGTAGATGTTACAAAATATAACCAGTAGGATGATAATTTTGGGGTCATTACTGGAACCGTAAGAATATAACGTTTTAAACCACGAACTTCTGCGAACTGCAGTAGCATTTCTCTGTAGGTGATAACTTCTGGACCAAAAACATCAAAAGATTTATTGAAAACTTCCTTATTTCCCGCTGCTCTCGACAAAAATGCCAGTACATCTCTAACAGCCAAGGGTTGTGTTTTTGTATTCAACCACTTTGGCGCAATCATAAAGGGGAGCTTTTCCACTAAATCCCTTATAATTTCGAAAGAAGAGCTCCCCGAACCTACAATGATACCAGCTTTAAATATGGTTAATGCGTAATTGTCTGAAACTAAATGGTTTTCTACATTCTTTCTAGACCGTAAATGTTTAGAGAGTTCATCTTCATTGGTAATACCGCTTAAATAGATAACCTGTTCTGTTTCAGTAGTTTCAATATAATTTTTGAAATTGATAGCACAGCGTTCTTCGAGAGATTCAAAATCTTTTGAAGAATTAGACATGGAGTGGATTAAATAATACGCTACATTTATTTTCTTTGGAATATTCTCGAGAGTTTCGGGCTTTAAAAAGTCGGCTTCAATAACAAACACATTATCTTCTTCGGCATAACTTTTATCTGCTCTTGCTCTATCGCGCACAACACAAACAACGGTATGCCCTTGGTTTAATAAGAAGGGTATAAGGCGTTTACCTATATAACCGGTTGCACCTGTTACGAGTATGTTCATGAGTCGTGTTCTAAAATTTTTGGTCTTTGATACCCATAGCGGGTTTTCGATTCTGGAATGGCATATCCATCCAATCCATTTATCACAGCAACCTCTGCTTTCGATAAGTTGATGAAGCCATCTTTTTCTATAAGATAGTCATTAACATATAAGCCTACAACTTTTCCAATAACTAATATGGTGTCATTTGCTTTAATATTGTATTCTTCAACAAACTGCATTGCTAATTGAATAGGTGCACCTTTTACAAAAGGCGCTGGAAATTCGGGTTTATATTCAGCTTCTAAGTTTGTAACATCAAATTCTGAAATATTACTTTCGTATTTCGCAGATGTATGATGCGCGTCACTGATAATATTTTTGTGAATATGATTAATAGAATAAAAACCAGTAGCCTTTAAGTTTTCATAGGTATTTCTAATTACTGTTGTTGGCCTTAAAAAAAAACCTAGCATTGCAGGACTCGAGCCAATGTGCGTCACAGAACTAAACACTGCAACATTCTCGATACCTTCTTCTGAAATTGAACCAATTAAGTTAGCAGATTTATATCCAGAACAACTGTTAATCAAATTGATTTTATAAATGTGATGCAGTTGCTGTATGTCGCTTTCGCTGAAATATTTCATATTAAGATAATCTCAAGTAATTGTTGATTTTGATATTTTCTGCTTTTAAGTCAAACATTAAATTATACAATCCAAAAAAGGTTCTATTTATATATATAAAATGCTTGGAACCACGGTTGCCATTCATTTTTTTTAGATCAGTACTTTTTGAGTAACGCTCACCTAATTCAGCAATTTTTCCGAAAAAGGTTTCATCTGAAAAATCAAAACTATCCTGATGGAAAGGCTGTGTAAACAGGCTTAGCATCTCATGAAACATTTCGGTGAAAAACTCTAATTCGGCTTTACTGTCATCTTCTCTTAGAATTTCTAATTGATACAGTTTATCCACGAAGTACTCACGATTGTTAATGTTCTCAGGTAAGGCAAGCTCAAAATAGGGTGTATAAAATTCTAGAGGAATGGATTTCATACACCCAAAATCTAAAGCTATTAATTCTCCTTTTTCAGAAATCAGGAAATTCCCAGGATGTGGATCTGCATGCACTTTTTTCAAATTATGAATTTGGTACATGTAAAAATCCCAAAGGGCTTGTCCTAATCTATGTGCTTTCTGTGGGTCTGTATTATAAGCAGTAAACTCTGAAAGATGCTCACCTTCCATGTAATCCATGGTGATGATACGTTCAGACGATAATGCTTCATAATATTTAGGAAACTTTAAGTTTGAAATATGCGCGCATGCTTTTGATATTTCTTTGCTTTGGGCAACTTCTAAAATATAATTAGTTTCCTCAACCAACTTATATTCTACTTCTTTAAAATACTTATCGGAATCTTTTCCTTTAATATTAAACATGCTCATGGCTATAGGTTTAACCATAGCTAGATCTGAAGCGATACTCTCCGCAACTCCTGGATATTGGATTTTCACAGCAAGTTTTTTCCCATTCTTAGTTGCGATATGCACCTGACCGATGCTAGCAGCGTTAACAGAAGTTGCGTTAAAAGTATCAAATAGTTCATCGGGATGTTTCCCAAAGTATTTTTTAAATGTTTTAATTACGAGTGGTGGTGATAAAGGCGGTACTGAAAATTGTGCTAAGGAAAATTTTTCCACATAGGCTTGTGGTAAAATACTTTTTTCCATACTTAGCATTTGTGCTACTTTAAGCGCACTACCTTTTAATTGTTTTAAACCATCATAAATATCAGAGGCATTATTCTTATTTAAGCGTTCTTTCGCCTCGTCCTCTGTGTTTACAAGCTTATCACCAAAATATTTTAAATAGTTTACACCTACTTTAGCACCCGTAGACACTAATTTTGTAGCGCGTTGTATTTTTGATGTAGGTATGTTGTCTATAGTTTTCATGTATCAATTTTAGTTCATATGAAACTTTTCTTTAAACAAAAATTTACCCAAATCTATAACGCTTTTTAAAGGCGCAATATCCAGTACATCAAAAGTGGTGTTTACTGATTTTTCAATAAAAATATCAGTTTTCTCGAAGGATACCGATGTATCATCAATCCAAAATTTCATGGTTAATAACAATTGTAACCAAGCAGATTCCTTTAAAGCATTATCTTGAATTTTTTCTAGTTGCTCTTGTTTAATGTCTAGCATTTGGATACCTAATTCACTCACATATTGTGTAAAGTGTTTTTTTAAGCCAGAAAGCATCTTTAAGCCTTTTAGGTCTGTTTTGTATTTATCTAAAACATGCTTTACATAACTTCTGTTTGCCGTAAGATTTTCAAAAAGGGTGTAGTAAAAACTTAAAAGTTTATTTCTAGCATCAAATATTTTATAGTCCTCACTTTTATATAATGCATTTATTGAATTTGTGAAAAACGCTTCAAAAATGCCTTTTTCAATAGCTTCAAATGAAGCAAAGTATTCGTAGAATTTAGCTTCTTCAAAATTGTTCATTTTGGCAAAAGCAAATACCGTTTTAGGATTAGCATCATGCTCCAACACATAATCCATGTACCAAGTGAGAATATCGTTTTTAGAAACTGACTTTTTCTTCGCCATAATAATTATTATTTATGGTAAAGATACAAAATGTTTAACAAAAACTACAAAAAGTTAAACAAAAATAAATATGATGTTATAATATTTAATTATAGTTGACCAAAGAATATGATTAAAAATAAGAAGAAAACGTTTAAACTTTTAACTATTAATCGTAATATTGCGATAGAGTAAAAAATATTAATTATGGGACTAACCAAAAACGAAATTTTTAACGACCAACAAAATCAAATTGCGCTCTTTGCAAAGGTCTTTGGCCATCCCGCAAGGGTTGCAATTCTTCAACATTTATTTAAAATTAATGCTTGTGTCTGTGGAGATTTGGTAAATGAAATAGGATTGGCTCAACCAACAATTTCACAACATCTTAAGGAGCTAAAACAGTTAGGCTTAGTTAAGGGAAATGTTGAAGGAACAAGCGTTTGCTATTGTATCGATGAGGAAAACTGGAATATGATGAAAACTGTTATGTCCAAATTTCTAAATCAGGACCTAACACACAAGCAAGAGTGTTGCTAAGAACTCTAACTATTCATACTACTTACTAAAATTAATAAATATCCTTTAAATAAACATATAATAAATGGCATCAAAAAAATTAAGTTTTCTCGATAGAAATTTAACGCTTTGGATTTTTATTGCTATGGCAATTGGAGTTGGTATTGGTTATTTCATGCCAACTTTACCAAACTTCATCAACTCATTTAGTACTGGAACAACTAATATCCCAATTGCCATAGGTTTGATTTTGATGATGTATCCGCCTCTAGCAAAGGTGAATTACTCACTACTGCCAAAAGTTTTTAAAAACACCAAAATCCTATCTATTTCCCTTATTTTGAATTGGATAATTGGGCCTATTTTGATGTTTGTGTTGGCCATTACATTCTTACGAGATTATCCTGAATATATGGTTGGATTAATTTTAATTGGTTTGGCACGCTGCATTGCAATGGTTTTGGTATGGAACGACCTTGCAGAAGGCAGTAGTGAATATGGGGCAGGATTAGTGGCATTAAATAGTATTTTTCAAGTTTTTGCATACAGTTTTTATGCGTGGATTTTTATAACTATTCTTCCTCCGTATTTTGGGTTTGAAGGCGCTATTGTTGATATTTCAATAGGTACAATAGCGGAAAGTGTAGCTATTTATCTAGGTATTCCTTTTATTATGGGCATATTGAGTAGATTAATTTTGGTAAAATTAAAGGGTGAAGCTTGGTACACCCAGAAATTTATACCCTCCATTTCACCTCTCACGTTAATTGCCTTGTTATTTACCATTATCGTGATGTTCTCACTAAAAGGAGAATTGATTGTTGAAATACCAATAGATGTTCTAATAATAGCCATTCCACTTTTAATTTATTTTACGCTTATGTTTATTATCGGCTTTTTCTTTACCAAAGCCATGGGAGCAGAGTATGACAAAACAGCGTCAGTAGCTTTTACAGCAGCAGGAAATAACTTTGAATTAGCCATTGCAGTTGCTATTGCCGTTTTTGGGCTAAATTCAGGACAAGCCTTTGCAGGTGTTATTGGACCATTGGTTGAAGTTCCTGCTTTGATTTTATTAGTTAGGGTTTCCTTTTGGCTACGGAAAAAATATTACGCTAAAGTTAGTGTTTAGAGCAATACATGTTTTTTTATTTGAAACATTTTATATTGACCATCCAAAAAAATACTGACGTATATTTAGAGAAGCTACTATAGTACGCTGGCTTGCGTTAGGGATTGAGGCATTTGCTGAAGCTCCTCGACGCAGGAGAGAGCGACTGCCGAAAGCCCGACCCCTTGTGGGTAACGCCCAAAATAATATCAAGCAAAGATACAACGTCTTATTTTAAGCTTTTGTTAACAATTCCCGATTTTTTAATAGTTAATTTTAGCTGATAAAACCTAATTATTAATAACTACAAAACATGAAAAAATTACTATTACTATTTATGACTTGCGCTACAGTTTATGCTGTACAAGCGCAAATAACCACGCCACAACCGAGTCCAGCTGCGAAATTAGAGCAAAAAGTAGGATTAACAGATGTCACAATTGAATACTCTAGACCTAGTGTAAAGGGACGTAAAATTTTTGGTGGATTAGTGCCTTATGGCGAAATGTGGAGAACAGGAGCTAATAAAAACACCATTGTTACATTTAGTACCGATGCTACAGTAGATGGACAAACACTAAAAGCAGGATCTTACTCAGTTTTCACGAAACCAGGTGAAGAAAACTGGGAAGTTTATTTTTACACTGACACCGAAAATTGGGGTACGCCACAAAATTGGGATGATAGCAAAGTAGCTGCTAAAACTACTGTAAAGTCTTACCCAATTCCATTTAACGTTGAAACCTACGCTATGGACATTAATAATATTACCAATAGTGGTGGACATTTAGAATTTATTTGGGAAAAAACTTATGCGGCTGTACCTTTTACAGTACCTACCGACGATGCGGTATTAAAAAGTATTAGCAACGTAATGGGTGGACCAAGCGTAAACGATTATTTCTCGGCTGCTCAGTATTATTTACAGGAAAATAAAGATATCCAAAAAGCTAAGACATGGATTGATACGGCTATAGATATGACAAAGGATAAGCCACGTTTTTGGATGTTGCGTTTACAATCGCTTGTTCACGCTAAAGCTGGGGAGACTAAAAGTGCTATTGCTGCTGCAAAACACTCTTTAGAGCTTGCAGAAAAGGCTGGCAACAAAGGTTATGTAAAAATGAATAAAGATTCTTTAAAAGAGTGGGGAGCAATGTAATGCTTTGACCTATTAGAGTTTTAGATTATTATATAATTTAGAAGAGCGCAGCTAATTGTAGTTGCGCTCTTTTTATTTTGGGCGTTACCCTTTGGGTCGCGCTTTCCAATAAAAGTTTTGGCTCGATGCACGCCTCGCCAAAAGCTACCGCTACAATCGCTAACGCGGGTGTTTGCGTAAGCCATTTCTAAATCATCAATCAGTGTCTTCTAGAAAAAACAGTTTCTCAACTGGCTGGTTAAAAAGCTTAGCTATTTTTAAGGAAAGCACCGTGGAGGGTACATATTTATTCTTTTCCATAGCATTAATGGTTTGCCTACTCACTCCAATTTTTTCAGCTAAATCCGCTTGGGTCATATCATGTATGGCACGTTGTACTTTTATACTATTCTTCATCGCTCCTAGATTTAAGTTTTAAGAAATTAAAGCGAAAGATGTAGAACAGTATGGGAGTAAACATATTAAAAACCAAAATGTGAAAAAATGTAATATCGTAAACACAAATTACGGCTAGAACTAAAATAAGGTAATTCACAATTAAAGCCCACACCAGAGAATCTTTTCTAAGTTTATTAATGAATTCGTCCTCAACCTTTTCTTTTGAGAATGCCACCAGCATACCGCCTAAAATAATGAGAAGACATGCTAATTCATCAAAAAGACTGTTTTCTGTAGTTTGGAAAAACCCTGGTGCGCCCGAAAAAGGTTCATTGTAAAGCGCTATTACTTTGAAGCTGAACCAATCCACTTCGTACGATTTCATCAATGTAATAGTACCTAATATTAAACCTATCAGGAGTAGTATCCACCCTATAATTTTCCATTTTTTTGGTAATAAATAATTTGTTTTCATAACTGTTCGTTTTAAAATTGATTATTAAGATTGATAATACAAAAGTAAAACAAACTTTACATTTAGACAAATAAAAATTACTTTAAGTCGTAAATTTTAGACTTTTAGATGCTTTTAATATTGTAAATTGATGAGTGACCGAACATGGTCCAAGGTCTTGATAAGCTGTTCACTAAAGGCAAATGTCATTACATCGCTTTCAGTTTTTTCTTGCCTTAGAAGTTCATTAAAATGGATAGCTTCATAATTATATCCTATGGTATTGTAACCAAAATCTAAAGTTTCAGGCGTACCGTTTTCTGGAATTAAAGTTACCGTTGTAGGCATGTGAAACATACTCTTTATTTTTATAGTACCACATTCGCAATAGAATATAGCTTCTGTTCCAGTATCTTCAACTAACGTACTTTTCAAATAGGCTTTTACATCATTGTCATATTCAAAAACAATATCACATGAAGAATCAGCACCATTTTCAAAATAAGAGGCTTTGGCTTCTATGTTTTTTGGAATACCAAGAGTGGATAGGGCTGCAAAAATTGGGTAGATGCCTATATCTAATAAGCTACCACCTCCAAGCGATTTATTGAATAAACGGGACGAATTATCAAAAGCACGGTAAAACCCAAAGTCTGCTTCTAATTTTATAACTTCTCCAAACATTTTGTCTTCTAAAGCTTTTAAAACATATTGGTAATGTGGTAGAAAGTATGTCCAAAGGGCTTCCATCAGCAATACATCTTTTGCTTTGGCTGTTGATATCATTTTTGATACTTCATCATAATTCATAGCAAAAGGCTTTTCACATAAAACGGCAATACCATGCTCTAAACAAAGCAACGTATTTTCCATGTGAAGTGCATGAGGCGTAGCAATATATACAGCATCAATATTTGTATCTTTAGCTAAAGCTTCGTAGCTATCAAAAGCGGTTACTGCCGAATACTTATCAGCAAATGCATCTGCTTTATCTTGGTTTCTGGAAGCAACAGCATATAATTTTGCGCCTTCAATAGTTAATAAATCGGTTGCAAATTTATGAGCGATATTCCCAAGCCCTATGATGCCCCAGTTAATGGTTTTAGGTAGTTGTTGGTTGGTCATTTTTAAATAATGTTTGAAGTAAACATGCTATAAAAATAACAATAATACAACCAACAAAGTTTAACCATAAAAATGGAAGGTTAATATAGTCGTATTCATCAAGCAAATAAAGACCAATTACTAAAAATTGTGTAATTAAAGCGCCTATAAAAACAGCATTGCCTTTCACGAATTTAAAGAAGAATGCCAATAGAAATATACCAAGGACGTTACCGTAAAATATAGATCCGATAATGTTTACAAGTTGAATTAAATTCTCTGCAAGGTTTGCTACACAAGCTACACCAATAGCCATAATACCCCAGCCAAATGTGAACCATCTTGAAGCTTTTACCATTTCTTCTTCGGTTTTTTCGGAGACATTTCTCTTATATAAATCCATGGTTGTGGTTGAGCCCAACGCGTTTAATTCACTCGCTGTACTAGACATAGCAGCACTTAAAATAACAGCTAATAATAAACCGATGAGTCCGCGAGGGAGGTTATTCAAAATAAAATGAATAAACACATAATCCTTATCGTTGCTTTCCACTTTAATATCTTGAAGTTCTCCAGCTTTATCAATTAAATCCCTAGCTTCTTGTCGTAGCTCTTCATTAGCAGCATTGGCAGCCGATATATATTTTGCCGCATCAGGATTATCTGATTTGGTATAGGCTTCTATGATCTTTTGCTTATCTCTAAATATTTGTTGTTGTTCTACTTGTAGTTTTTTGTAGTCATCAGCATATTCAGAATTTAAAACTACTTCTGTTGCTGTAGGGTTAAAATTTACAGGTGCTTCATTAAATTGATAGAAGACAAACACCATAACACCAACCAACAAAATAAAAAATTGCATAGGTACCTTTAATAGTCCATTAAAAATCAAACCCAATTGCATTTCTTTTACTGACTTTCCTGAAAGGTAACGTTGCACCTGACTTTGGTCTGTGCCAAAATAAGAGAGCATCAAAAAGGTGCCACCAATAATACCACTCCAAAACGTATAGCGATTATTCAAATTAAAGGAAAAATCTAAAACTTCCATTTTACCACTGGCTCCTGCAATTTCTAGAGCTTTAGTAAACGTGATGTCCTGTGGTAATTTGTCAACGATTAAAAAGAACGCCACCAACATCCCAATAAAAATAACTACCATTTGATGCTTTTGAGTTACGTTTACGGCTCTTGTACCACCAGAAACAGTATAGATAATTACTAAGAATCCGATAACAATATTCAGAGTTAGTAAGTCCCAACCTAAAACAACTGATAAAATGATAGCAGGCGCAAAAATGGTAATACCTGCCGCTAAGCCACGTTGAATTAAAAATAAAATGGCTGCAAGAGTTCTTGTTTTTAAATCGAATCTATTCTCTAAAAATTCGTAGGCAGTATATACCTTTAAGCGGTGGTATAGAGGTATAAAAACCATACAAATGACAATCATCGCTATGGGCAATCCAAAATAAAACTGGACGAATCCCATACCGTCATTAAAAGCTTGTCCTGGCGTAGATAAAAACGTAATAGCACTGGCCTGAGTTGCCATGACAGACAAACCAATTGTCCACCATTTTGAGGTGTTACCACCACGCAGATAGTCTTTTACATTTTTACTGCCACGCGTTTGTAATGTACCGTAAGTTACTATGGCAATTAATGTAATGGCAAGTACCGTCCAATCTACCCAATTTAGCTGCATATCTTAAAAGGCTTGTGTGATGATGTAAAAGATGATGAAGTACAATGCATTAGCCACCAAAACTACGGTGTATAACTTACTCCATTTTTGCTTTGGTTTGTCGCTCATATCTAATCTTCTAGTTTAAGTGATGCTTTAATTTCATCTTTTCCAAGAGAGAGCATGTTTGCGAATAGGCGATAAGCGCCAGAAACACCAGCAGGAAATTCTCTAAAGAAGCTCAACCCTGTATAGATGTAATGTCCTTTACCGTGTTTAGTAATAAGTAAACTACCGTCTTTTGGTGTTTCACCCTTGTCGTTCATGGATAGGATAGGAGTGAATTCACTGCCCCAACTATTGGCGAAATATAACCCACGCTCTTGTGTCCACCCTTCAAAGTCTTTCTGTGTAATTATATTTGGGAAATTTAATACCTCGTGATCTGGATTCAAGAAACGAACATCTGCATTTTCATCAGTAACACGATCTCGAGATAATGTTAAGTCATACGGCGCTAAATTATCTGCCTTTAAACGATAAGATGTATTGTACTGTACAATCATATTCCCGCCATTTGCCACAAAATCGAAGAGTTGTTGCTGTTTAAATTGTAAATCTTCAAGGGTGTTATAGGCTCTTATACCAACAACAATAGCATCAAATCTGCTTAAAGTTTCAGGATCGATATCATCCGTTGAAATGACACGTACGTTGTAACCAATTTGTCTTAAACTTTCAGGAACTACATCACCTGCACCTTGAATGTAACCAATGTTTTCACCTCGTTTTTGAATATCTAAACGCACTATTTTGCTTTCACTTGGTAATAATACTGTTTGAAAGGGGATATGCTCGTAATCGATTTCAATTAATTCTTTAGAATAATCTTTGTCTCCTATATGAACAATTGGCCCAATTAATCCTTCACTCTGATTTGTTGGAGGTATTACAGTAAACACCAACGTTTGTTCTTCACCTTTATGGGCAATAGATACCTTTTGCTTTTTAGGATAGATGCTCCAATTATTAGGGTGACAAACTTCTACATTACCTTCTAAATTATCTCTACCAGCTTTTACAACTACTGTAATATCTTGTTGATTTGTATTTTCAAAAATGATAACCTTTTCCTTGATTTTGGCAGAAGCTTCTGGTATGATTTCGAACGGACGGTATAATTCGCCCTTATCAGGTTTTGAAAACCGCTGTATTACTGGTTTTGTGAATGTTATTGGTGTGTTTTCTATTAAGAGGTTAAAATCTACAGTGTATACTCTTGGAGTTTCGGGTTTCCCAATTAAAGTTTTATCATCTACTTGATACATGCCCAAAGTTCCCTTTTTGTCTAACCAATATGGGGTAGTGGGTATTGCGTTGTCATCAATTTTTAAAACTTCCTTAAAGGTGAATCTTGTATTGTTTTCAAGATTGATGTTTTTTGAAATAGCCATATTACTGATGTTGCCCATGCTCACCAAGGTTATTGGTAAGTCGCTTCTGTTCAAAACCTCAAGCGATACATCAATCATATCTCCAGCCGTTGCCCAATTTGAACTTGCAGATACTTCTAAATACAAACCAGCACACATTTCTATAATGGCTTTTAACTCCTCTGTCTTTTGAGTTTTCCAGTGCTTATTATCTATATTTTGTAACAACTTATAAGCTTTTAATAAGTCTGAAATATGCACTGAAGGGTTTTGAAAATTGAAATTTTCCTCAACGCTTTCTAAAATATCGCCAATTGCTTTTCCGCCTTTTATTCGGTTCCATGAGGTATCTATACCTGCAAATAAATCAGCGTTATTTTCTAAAGGAGCTCCTTTTAGAAATTCTACATATTCGGTTTGCGAGCCTCGGGTGGAAACACGTCCAAAACCTTGACATAAATGTTGGCTACTTGCTAAAGATGCCAATTCATTATTACTCATGCCTTTAAGAGGATAATATGTACCAATATCAAAACTAATCATGTTGCTTTTGTCAATCTTATCAAACGCTTCTCTACTACCGTAACGCCACCAGCTTGTATTATAAAATTGACGTTTGGGTTGCCACAAACTCGTCTGTTCTAGTTGCGTTGCATATGCCGATTTATCATTAGCAAGTTCAAAAGCTTCCATACTTAACATAGCAGAAGTGGTGTGATGCCCGTGTGTTTGTCCAGCTCTTCTATGATCAAACCTGTTGATAATAATATCTGGTTTGAATTGCCTAATAGCCAAAACTACATCACTCAGTACTTTATCTTTATCCCATATCTCAAGAGTTTCATCTGGGTGTTTAGAATACCCAAAATCATTGGCTCTAGTAAATAATTGTTCCCCTCCATCTATGCGTCTTGCCGCAAGAAGTTCTTGAGTTCTAATCACACCCAATAATTCTCGTATTTCTGGACCAATTAGGTTTTGTCCGCCATCACCACGTGTTAACGACAAATAAGCTGTTCTTGCTTTTACGTGATTTGACATGTATGAAATTAAACGCGTGTTCTCATCGTCAGGGTGGGCAGCCACATATAAAACTGAACCCAAAAAGTTTAATTTTTGAATGGATTCATAAATTTCAGAAGATGAAGGTGTTTTGGGTTTTTGAGCTTGACTAATAGATAGCGAAAATACAGCTATCAATACGTAAAGTATATGTTTTTGCATAACTAGCAGTTAGATGTGAGCCAAATATAAATAAAGAAACCAGCGTGTGTGCTGGTTTTAATTTTTATTTAACGTGATGAACAAATCTTGCGTCATTACGAGAAGGGACGACGAAGTGATCTTACTCAACCTAAAGACGAATCTTAGATTACTTCATTTCATTAGCAATGACGAGGGTTTATATTTGTTTCATGTTTTTAGGTTTTGCTTCCTTTTCAGGTTCTGGCGGAATAATCATTTGGCGTCTGTCGTTAAAAAACAGTTGCTGAATAGAATCCATGCGCTTCATCATATCTTGGATTTGTTGATTATGATTCATAAACCCTTTTTGAAAGAAATTGTCTGGGTAAAAGCCACCTCCAGAAAGGGAATCTTTTCCAAAGAAATCATCAAAAAATGAATCTTCAAAAAACGAATGTTTATTAAAATGTTGCTGAAACTGAAGTTTTAAGCTATCGCTTAATTTTCCGTTTGAAGAATAGCTGTATGAATAAATAGAATCGTAACGTTTTAGGTTTCCAAATTCGTCATACTCTTTATTTACCGTAATGTTTTCATCAGGTTTAATGGTGTTTTCTTCTTTTTTTTGATCCTTGTCTTGTCCTGAACAATTAAAAAATAACAAACAAAACAAAGGCAGTAGGTGCAATGTTTTCATCGTAATTTATTTTAGAATTATACATTAAATTGATGAATAAATTTCAAAAAATGTGCCAGTTGGGTTTTAGAATTATTAGGTTTTATGAAATGTCAAATTGACAGATTTGTAGTTTGATTATAGATTTTCGTTTGATATCAATATAAAATTCTTTTTTAATAAATTTCATCAACTGTTATAAGGATTCTGGTAATTTTTTGATAAGGTCAAAACTTCAAACCACTAAAAAATAATATTGATAAGACGAATGTGCGTTAGGGATTGAACGGCTTGTTTGAAATCCCCGACGCAGGAGGGATTGAGTAGTGAAAGCCCGACCCCTTGCGGGTAACGCCCTAATTATTAAAAGCGTTTATAACCACTTTTTGCGTTTGAAATAGTAGAGCATGCCTAAGAAAATTAAAATCATGACACCCCAAACTACGAAGTAGCCGTTTCTGTGTTGCAATTCTGGAATGTACTCGAAATTCATACCGTAGATGCCTGCAATGAATGTGAGCGGGATAAAAATAGAGGCCATTATGGTGAGAACTTTCATGACTTCGTTCATTTTATTGCTTATGGTCGTCATGTACATATCCATTAAACTCCAAATCATTTCGCGATAGATGTCGATGTTTTCTGTGACTTGTATTAGGTGGTCGTAAATATCTCGATAGTAGGTGATTGTTTTTTGCTGTATCAGATCGCTTTCGTTTTTTTCAATGCGATTCAATACTTCGCGTAGCGGGAATATAGCGCGACGTACTCTTAAAATTTCTCGTTTAAGATCTTGAATTTTTCTACTGGCATCTTCTTCGATTTTTCCTGAAAATATTTCGGTTTCGAAGTCTTCTATTTTGTCACCTAAAATCTCTATGACACTAAAATAATGGTCTACAATGGCATCAATAAGCGTGTACAATAAATAATCTGCCTGCATGTTACGCACACGCCCTTTTGCATGACGAATGCGGTCTCTTACGGCATCAAACACATCACCTTCGGATTCTTGAAAGGACAACACATAGTTTTTTCCCAATACGAAGCTTACTTGCTCTGAGACGATATTTTGACCTTTATCGTAATACAGCATTTTAAGAACCACGAATATATAATCTTCATACTCGTCTATTTTTGGGCGTTGTGCAATATTTACAATATCTTCTAAAACAAGCGGATGCAGTTCGTAATGCGTACCTAATTTTTCTATTTCGGTAACATAGTTGAGCCCATTAATATTAATCCAAGTTACGGAGTCGGTGAGTTTAAACGCAAAGCTTTCTTCAATGGCATCTAGCTCTTTTTCAGTACAGTTCTGCTTGGTGTAATCAAAAGCTTCTAGAAAAAGTTTCGATTTAGTGCGTTCACCTGTGTAAACTATACTTCCAGGAATTTGTCCTAATTTTTTTTTAGATCGGTAAACTCTTTTTCTTGGCATTATTCGATATTTCTGTTTAAATATATGGAATATTTAAACAGCATCTGCACCATCATCATCACTAAAATCTGCTTCAATGGCATCTTTTTCTAATAAGGTTACAGCTTTTTGGAGCATAAGGTTATTGGGATAGGTTACCAAATCGCCGTTTTCTAATCTTAGATGCAGTTGAAAGGCACGAATATCTTCGATAATTGCAGTTACTGGAAAATCTTTATCATGAATCGCTATTTTATCGCCTACTTTATACGGGAAGTTAAAAAACATGATGATTCCTGAAGTAACATTACTCAAAATAGACCAAATAGCGAAAAGGGCTATACCTAAAATAGCAAAAACTGAGGAAAAGATCACGGCAATATCTTCAAATTGAGCCCCAAACACAAAACACTCAAGTAGCGCTCCTATAATGAATAAAGAGACAGTTACATATCTCCGCATCAGCCTAATTCGCGCATCATTTATGCCACTTTTTCTGCCTATTTGTTTTATTAGTACATTGGTGATTAATCCAATTATAAAGAGTATTCCTATAACAAAACCGGTTTTGATCAGTTCGGTTTGATAGGTTTCAAAAAAATTCGCAATCATAATCGTTTGGTTAATTACGATACAAAGATACGAGCAAATTAGTTTAGATGTAACGTATCTCTTAAAACTTCACTTGCATTATTGTTTTTTTGCCAGTAAGGCGATTTTATGGTTTTAAGTTTAGTGGCTTTGGTTGTCATAGTTTTTGAACCACTTTGAAATATTTCTTCCCAGCTTAGTATATCATGTGGAAATTGCGGATTGTACTTTAGCACAAGAGATCTATTAAGGTTTTTGTAAGTAAGCGTGTAAGTGCTATCCATTAGTGTTGCGTCAACAAAATACGGTTTGATATCAATGTGTTTCATTCTAGTGAATTCAAAAGAAGGAATTACACTAATGCCACCAGTTGGCAATGATTTGGGATTGATGCGCAGCTGTGTCCATAACTCATTTTCAAGAATAGCTTTGTCTAATTCAAAATTTTCATCTGCTTCCCCTTCAAAATAGGAATGCGACATTATATTGAAATTGTCTTTGTTATTCAATTGCGTATACACATGTCCGCACCATTCTTGCATAGAACTTGATACCTTTAGCGCATGCTGATTGTTAGCAACAGGATAAAACGTACTTTGCATGATGGAATACGGGTAAATGCCTGTGTTGAAGCTTTTAGTGGCATTTAGTTTCAAAACGGGAATGTTATTTTCACTCTGATTATCTGCTTTAACTTGAATTTCAGGTAAAAAATCTTCGGTTACAAAAATTAAAACTGCACTACCTTCTCGCAGTTCACCATAGCGCGCTTGTTCTAATTTGTATGATGAAATTTCAGCTTCTCCTGCGTACCAATAATCTTTGAATTCTTGACTTAGCGGTTCTGTAGGTTTTGTGTTTTTTGATATGGTGTTGGCAGCTAAAAGATCTTTCGGTTTTGTTTCTTGTTTACAACTTTGGAATCCAGTAAGTACTACCAGTAGTAAAAATGAAAAAATAGTGAATTTGGTGATCCTTTTCATGATGGTTGAATTTTTTATAAAATTACGAAGTTACCCAAGGTCTGCAATAGCATTTAACGTTTTGTAAACAAGGTGAACAGGCAAGCCCATAACGTTAAAATATGAGCCTTCTATTTTTGTAACGCCAATTTGCCCAATCCAATCTTGAATACCATAAGCACCAGCTTTATCGTAAGGTTTATAGGTATTGATATAGTACTCAATCTCTTCATCTGAAAGCTCTTTAAAAGTCACTTTTGTAATGCTATGCAAGGTTTTTTCATAATCGGTTGTTGTGAAACATACTGATGTGATAACTTCGTGCGTAGCATCACTAAGTGATTTTAGTATTGAAAAAGATTCATTTTTATCTCTGGGTTTCCCTAAGGCTTTGTTTTTGTGCCATACAATCGTATCACTTGTGATTAAGATATCATTAGGCTGCAATTCATCTTTAAACGGTAGCGCTTTAAGTTGTGCTAAATAATTGCTGATTTCAAAGTGCGTTAATCGAGGCGGATATTCCTCTTTTACTGGCTTTAGTCGAATTTCAAAATCTAAACCTAGTTCTCTAAAGAATGCTTGTCGCCTCGGGGATTGAGAGGCTAGAATAATATTGTGCTGTTTTAGTTTTTCTTTTAGCATTTTTTGTTCAGTAATTTTTTTGAACGACTGAAACTACAAAATAAATGGATACAGTAATAGCGAAAGCATACCAAACAGCATAACTAATTTATAGACTGACGAAATATGATGAAAATCTTCTTTTGTCTTAGCTTGAAATAGTTTAATTGCGATATAAATAAGCGGTGCTATTACTAGCACCAAAAAATAGATGAGTGCTATCTGTTGTTTATACAATTCAGAAATCACATAAAAAATAATAACAAAAAGCGGAATAAAATTTAAAGCTATCAAAATGTGTTTTGAGCGTTCTCTACCAATAAAGATGGGTAGGGTGTTTAAACCAACTTTGTAATCACCATCTACATCCTCAATGTCTTTTGTTATTTCCCTAAGAAAATTTATAATGAAAGCGAATAGGGCATAATCTAAAATGATTTTAAAAAATGTAATTTGAATATTTCTGTTGAATTCGTTTAGATTAGGTGTTAATTCAAACAAGCCAACAATTAAAATACTAGCGGCTACTAAAACTGAAATTACGATATTTCCAATAAGAAGGATGCCTTTAAGGTAAGAGGCATAAATATACAGTAATGCCGAAATTACTACGAATATAGTAAAGAAGGGGCTTTTGCCTATACGGTGCGATAAGTAAAAACCAATACCTACGCCAATAACATTAAACGCAATAAAAAGATTATAACCTGTCTTTTCTGAAATAGATTTTCCAATGATGCGTTTGTCAGGTTTGTTAACGATATCGGTTTCTACATCATAAATATCGTTAATGATATTACCCGCTGCAGCGATACAAATAGTAGAAATAATCAATAAAGTAATTCCTAATCCTTCCAATGCCGTATGCACACCAAAAGGTTCTAATAGAGCGTATTTAATTAATAATTGCACAAGTGCAATCATCAATAGGTTTTTCCAGCGGATAAGGTTTAAGAAGTTCAAAGTTTAAGGTTTCGAATTTTGGCTAAAAATGATTTACTGTAAACTGAACACTAAGTACTGAAACTAGTCATACTTCGCATCAAAATTACCACTCCATTTCCCCTGCACTTTAAGCACCTGCTCAATAACATCACGAACGGCTCCTTTTCCACCGTTTTTGTGAGATATATACTTTGAAATAGCTTTAATTTCAGGAACTGCATCCTGCGGACAACAGGGGAGACCAATGCCTTTCATAACTGGATAATCTGGAATATCATCACCCATATACAATGCGTTTTCTGATTTCACGCCCTTTTTATTAAAATAATCGTCCAATTGCTCAATTTTATTGTGAGCCCCCAAGTAAATATCGGTAATTCCTAAGCCCTTTAATCGTAAACGTACGCCTTCATTACTGCCGCCAGAAATAATACACACATTATAACCTTTATCAACTGCAATTTTAAGTGCATACCCATCTTTTATATTCATGGTTCGTAACATGTCGCCTGTAGAGGTTATATGCACAGTACCATCAGTAAGTACACCATCTACATCAAAAATAAACGTAGTGATTTGGTTTAAATATTCTTTATAGCTTTTTTCCGCCATGGGTATCTTGAATTGATTGGGTTAGTAATTTATAAATGGCTTTATGTTGTTCATTCTCTAAAAGCTCCAAGTGCTTTTTTATTGTTTTTACATTATTCCGTTTTGCAGGACCTGTTTGCGCCATGTAAGGCGACATATGCTGTACTTTTTTTGCGGTTTCTAATATTAAGGGTTTAAGTAAATCGAATTCTGCCGCTTTAGATTCCGTAATTTCATGAGCTATACGATACATCTGGTTTGAAAAATTATTTACAAATACAGCGGCTAAGTGCAACACCTTCCTTTGGTCACCATTTATCTTTTTAACTGGGCTACCTATAGCAAGTGCCAATTCCTTTAAAATAGCGTAATCTTTTTTGTCTAGAGTTTCAATGCCAATAGGCACGTTTGCAAAATCCAGTTCTGCGTTTTTACTAATAGACTGCAACGGATAGAAAACACCGCGATGGTTTTTACCATCAAGCTCATGAACGGTAACGCTTCCAGCTGTGTGAACCACTAGTCGATTTTCAAAAGGTAAGGCCGATGAAACGTTAGCAATAGCCCCATCACTAACTGTTATAATATATACATCAGCTTCCTCTAAGGTATTCAAATCATTAGTAATTGCTACATCATTCTTAAAATGGGATATATTATCTAAATTTCTGTTAAACCATTGTTTTACAGTAATTTGATTAGACTTATTAAAAGCTTTAAATAAATGTATGCCAACATTGCCAGCACCAAGAAGTGTTACAGAAATCATAGTGCTAAAATAAGCAAGAAATACGATTTATGTTTTACGATTTACATTTTTTTGATGCTAGGTTATACTTTAAAACTTTACTTTTGAGTAATGACAAAACAGGATATAAAAAACAGAGAAGATGTTTATCTTTTAGTGAGTTCATTCTATAATAAAGTTAGGAAAGATGATACTTTAGGGCCGTTTTTCAATGATACAATTAAAGATTGGGACGCTCATTTGGAGTTGTTGACTACCTTTTGGGAATCAAGTTTATTCCTAAAAACGCGTTATACAGGAGACCCTTTACAAACGCATGTTGATGTAGACAAACGTTTTAGTCATAGTATTTCTGAAATGCATTTTGGTATTTGGTTAAATTTATGGTTTGAAACAATAAATGAACTTTTTGAAGGTGATTATGCTGAAAACGCTAAAAGACGTGCTAGAAAAATGGCAACGTTTATCCACTTAAAGATTTTTGAGGCTAGGGGATTATAGGGCAGTTTAAGTCAATTGCTTACACATCCTATAATCATCCATCACAAAACCATTTCCAATATCAATTATAATTTCGCCTAAATTTTCAAAACCTAAGGTTTCATAGGCTTTTATGGAGTTCCTATTGCCTTTGTTTACCGTAAGAGAAATACTGTTGCATCCCAAATTTTTAGCTTCATTTTCAACAAATAGCATTGCAGTTTTACCAAAACCCTTTCCGCGTTCAGATTTCAATATGTATAACTTACTTAGGAATAAATTTTGTTCTTCCTTTTTAATTGAAATATACCCAACGGATTCATTTTCAGACATTAAAATGTAATAGCGATAGCCTTCAGAAACTTGCTGTTTTACAGTTTCTTCCGACTGAAACTTATGTAACATATAGTCTACCTGTGGTTTTCCAATGATAGGTATATAATGCTCTCGCCAGATGGTATCCGCTAACACTTCAATAGTTTTAAAATGGTCGTCTGAGGAAGCTGTTAAGAAACTAATCATATCACAAATAAAAATATCATAAAGAAATGAAATATGGCACCTGCCAAAACAAAAAGATGCCATATTACATGGTTATACGGTATTTTTTCGATGGCATAAAATAGAATTCCAACTGTATAAGCTAGTCCACCAGCAAATAAAAATAGAATGCCATTGCTATGTATCAGATTAGATAGGTTTGTAAAATCAAAAACAATTAACCAACCCATTGCCAAATAAAGAAGTGTAGAAAAAATTTCAAATTTACCTGTAAAAAATACTTTAAGAATTACACCAAAAGCAGCAATACCCCAAACCACGTAAAACAAGGTCCATCCTAAACTTTGTTCTAAAGTAATAAGCAGCACAGGCGTATAAGTTCCTGCAATTAAAAGATAAATACTTATATGATCTACAATCCTAAAATAATGTTTTTTCGATTCGCTTTTAACCGAGTGATAAAAGGTAGAGGCTGTAAAAAGAACAATAATTGAAACACCATAAATAATAACACTAGCTAAACTATATTCTGTTTTTTTAGTTTCAAAAACAATGAGAAGAATTAAAGCTACAATTCCAAAAACTGCACCAATAGCATGACTTACAGCATTCAGTTTTTCTTCAAAGGCTGTTTGAATACGCATACTTATGGCGTTTTAGTTTTTCCGTAAATCCACTTGTCGGTAAGATCTAAAAAACTAATATCCAAAGCAGATTTTTGTCGTTCTAAACGGCCACTCTGGAAGTTCCGTTGCAGAATGTCTTCAATTAAATAGTCTTCCTTTTCGTTCCATGGATCGTATTCCTTTTTCAACTTAATATCAAAAACATTTGCGGTGGTATTATACCAAAATGCACGCCAACCATTACGCAATTCCTTAACTAAATCAAAAGCTGTACGTCCCGTTTGTCTATGAATCAGTTTCACTAAAATTTGCCCCTCCGTCCGTGTTAATTTCTTCAATTCATCGGAAAACTCACCTTCAATATACTTCTGTACTTTCTTTGTGTAGCGCTTTCTTTGACGCTTTTTTGTAATACTCTGTAAGCGTTTGGTTAATGAGTCCAAGCGTTCAGCAGCCATTTTTGCATAAGGGTAAACTTTTATCGTTTTTCGCCGTAAAATCAAATAGCGAATCCTATCCTCCTTACTATCAAATTCCAACTTATGCAGCAACATCACCTCGTCCAAATCTATCGCTGTTTTAGGTATAGAATCGCCCTCAACAACAATATAAGTTACATCGGTAGAATCCTGCGCAACGGTATTTATTTGGGTAAACCCTAAAAACGGCAAAAGGATAAATATGTATTTCAAATAATTCATGTTAAATCTCTTGGAGCAATTCTGATACCAAAATTAATAATTTACAAGTTGCTACACTATTTTATCTTCAAATTCAAATTGTTATTTAGGGCATTACCCCGCATTAAGCCAATAATTTTTGTTAACTCTAGTAGTTTGCATTTCTAGAAATAACAAAAAACCCTTCTTGTAAAGAGCGGGGTCGGGCTATCCGTTAATAGTTTTGGCTCAATGCGCGCCTCGCCAAAAGCTGCCACTACTATCCCTAATGCGGGCAGTGTCTAAATATTTTACTTTAGATACGTTAAAAATGCATTTCTAGAACTTTAAAATCATATTAATATTTTATTTTAGTGCAAAATCTTAAACACATGGCAAAAAAGACGATTTTGAACAAAAAATCATTAGACTTTTTAGAAAAATATTTAAACAATGCGGCTCCAACAGGTTATGAGTGGGACGGACAAAAACTATGGATGGATTATCTAAAACCATACGTTGACGAGTTCATTACAGATACATATGGGTCCGCCGTAGGTGTTATTAATCCAGAAGCAAAATACAAAGTAGTTATAGAAGGACACGCCGATGAAATTTCATGGTATGTAAATTACATAAGTGATAACGGCTTAATTTATGTTATACGAAATGGTGGGAGTGATCACCAAATTGCACCAAGTAAGGTTGTTAATATCCATACTAAAAATGGTATAGTAAAAGGTGTCTTTGGATGGCCAGCAATACATACCAGAAACAAAGCCAAAGAAGAGCCTCCAAAACCAGATAATATTTTTATTGATTGTGGATGTAAAGACAAGGAAGAAGTAGAAAAACTTGGAGTTCATGTCGGTTGTGTTATTACTTATCCAGATGAGTTTCATGTTTTAAACGGTGACAAATTTGTATGTCGTGCTATTGATAACCGCATGGGAGGATTTATGATTGCTGAAGTAGCGCGGTTACTAAAAGAAAATAAGAAGAAGTTGCCTTTTGGTTTATATGTTACAAATGCAGTGCAAGAAGAAATTGGTTTACGAGGTGCCGAAATGATTACCGAAACTATTAAACCAAATGTAGCCATTGTAACAGATGTAACTCATGACACCACAACGCCTATGATTGATAAGAAAAAGGCAGGTCATTTGGAAATAGGCAAGGGGCCAGTTGTGGCTTACGCACCAGCAGTACAGCAAAAATTACGCGATTTAATTACAGACACCGCAGAGGCTAAGAAAATACCATTCCAACGTTCTGCACTATCAAGAGCAACAGGTACAGATACCGATGCGTTCGCGTATAGTAATGGCGGTGTGGCTTCTGCATTAATTTCATTACCATTGCGCTACATGCATACCACGGTAGAAATGGTACATAGAGAAGATGTAGAAAACGTAATTAAACTAATCTATGAAACTGTTTTGAATATAAAAGACGGTGATAGTTTTAGTTATTTTGAATAGATAAATTTACTTCAAATTAAAAAACTTTTGTCTTGTTTTATAGGGAAGATGTTTTATATTTGCACCGCTTTTAAATTAAGTTTTAAAATGTCAATGGTCGAGTAGCTCAGCTGGATAGAGCATCTGCCTTCTAAGCAGACGGTCACAGGTTCGAATCCTGTCTAGATGGAATTACAACGTAAGTTATATTAGGTTAATAAGGTTTGCTATTTAAAGGGTAATAATTGAGAACATAAGTTACAGGCGTATAATTATTGTTATCCACAATCAGTTTTGTAACATTATCGATTCCTCCCTATATACCCATATAATTCTATCCACTTTTTTAGTTGCCCCATGGCATAGAAACCTTCTAATGGAAAGTCATACAAACCCTAATCTGTATTATTTTAAATACTTAACTAGGAAATATTATTGGTTGAATTAGGGTAATCTAAGTTAAGTCATTTTTATTCCGTCGAGAAGCTCCATACACGTCCTATGGCTTGTCCACCTTTATCGTCCTTTGCTACAACCTTCCAATAATATGTAGTTGTGGCGTTTAAGTCAACATTTAATGTCTTTTCGTTCTGGTTGTTCCCAACTTTAGTTGTGGGGTCGGTTGCCGTACCAAAATACACATCATAGGTTATCGGGTCATTGTCCACATCAGTTGTATTCCATTGCAGTGTGGTTGATGCACTTGATACTGTTCCTCTATCAGTGGGACTTATAGCTTGTGCAGGAAAGGGGATATGGTTTACTTCTGGGTTTCCTTCTGTATAAAACTGGAACACACTAGAATAGTCACTTTCCAATCCCTTACTGTCTATTGATTTAACACGCCAATAATAAATAACACCCTTTTCTAAAGATACTATTCTTGTTGTTGCAGAAGAGCTTAGTGTTTGGGTATTAGATGTAAACTGTTCGTCCTTTGAAATTTCTAAAATATAGGATACATTATCTCCATTGGGGTCAGTTGTTGCTCCCCAAGAAAACTCTAATGTATTTGTTGAACACAACAAATTATTTGTAGGGAAAAATAAACTGCTTACAGCTTCTGGTGCTTTGTTTTCTTCTTTTGGTGGAGGTGTACCATCATCCCCACCGCTAGAGCAACCAATAATCACTAATATTGATAGGCTTAAAATGTATGTGATATTTATCTTTTTCATAGTGTTATTGTTTAACAATTTTAATATTCAAAGGTTGGTCTAGAACCAATTTTGCGAAATATATGCCTGCAGGCCTTGAGGTTAAATCAAAATTAATCTTACCATCATTAATGGTGTACACTTTAGACGAAATCAACCTTGACTGTATATCATAGATTTCAATTGGAATTCTTCCTTGATCTATTGGCATTGCTATCTGAAAACGTCCAGAAGTAGGATTAGGGTAGGTTTGTACATCTGCATAAAAATCGATAGACTTTATAAGTTCACCCTCACAATCTTTGTCTGTCTTTACCTTAACAGTATCTCCTTGAGAGACAGCCAATGAGAACGAAGACGCCATTGTTTTTAAAACTATTTTATTATTCAATTCTACAGTATATGGCGGCGTACCAGAGGTAACTTCTACTTGGAGGTTCTTGTTATTCAATAATGTTTTAGACGTAAAGCCATCAATTTTAGCAATATTAACTATGAAACACTGTTCCTGGGATTCACCTTTGATGCGAATACAAATGTCATGTTCTCCAGTAGCAATATTTTCAAAAAGTTTTTCATTGGTAAATTCAGAATTTGTACCATCAAGAGTAATTTCATAATCACCACTAATGCTGGCAACAATATTAATAGTACCATTATTTTTATCTGGACATGTTTCTGATGAAACAGCGATAGTATATTGTACCTCAATTTCTAATGTTGTTTTTTCCAGAAAATCAGGAATAGTTAAATCTGATCCCGCATTTAACACTCGATTTCCTCCTTCCAATGCGCCAGCGTCTGGGTTTGAAGAACTAGTTATACCTGAAATTTCTATTCCAGCATTTTTGGCAGTTGAACTATTTAACAACGTGAAATCTCCGTTTGATGCGTCTACAAAATTGTTACCTTGGCTGGAGAAATCCATAAGCACATTGTTCTCTGGATTAAACATGTAATTATAATTTGCACAATGCGTTGTGTATTCATCCCAATCAGTAGTATTAAGGCTAGGACTTGGATTTAATGTTACCCAACCAAGGTTGCCACCTGTAGAACTTAGTACTTGGCGAACATAGCTTAATCGATAAACTGATTCGTTCATGAAGATATTGTTAGCAAAATGACCGTCTTCCATACTTCCTGATGCATCTGCTTCGGGGACTCCCAATTCTTGCCAATTATCAATTTCTATATTCCAGATACTACAAAATTCGTCATAATTCCAAACAGTATTGTTATAATAGTTAACAGGGTTTTGCATTCTATTATATCTAGGTCCTAAATATAAAAACTCACCAACCCGTTCAATATCAACAGGTCCGTTATAATTATCTGATTTAAAATTATAAATCAGGTTATGATGCGCGGTATAGTTTTCGATATCCTCCATATAAAAAGCAACAATTTTTTGCTTATTGTAGTTCCCATCAGAAACTGGTAAACCTTGAACATCATGCACTTTGTTGTAAGCGATAGTACTACCTTTTAAATCAATAGAACCTATTCTACCTGTACTTGTTCCTTGCAAGGAACCGGCATCTTCTCCCAATTTCATAGCTCCATAAAAATCAGAATCTAGGATGTCTACCTTAGCATCTCCGCCATCTATTCGAATATGGAATCTTCCAGCCTTCCCAAATGTACATTTGCTAATACTTGTGTTATCGGCTTTATTAATGTGTATCCCTGATGCAAAAACACCAACCCAACCAAAATTATCTATAGTACAATTTTCAAAACTGTTATTATCTCCGCTGATAAGTGCTACCATATTTCCCCAGCTATTACCAATGTAAGTGTCTTTAAAGGAGTTGTTAGAGCTGTTTCTTAAGTAAATTCCCTTTTTATCAGTATCGTTTTGTCCATACCCATTTGGTGTCCAAAATGGATATAAATATCTAAACGTACATTTATCTATAGAAGTGGAGTTTGTAGACTGCGCATCAACATTACCAGCAACAAAATTTATTCCTTCAATGTTTATTCCACTTTGGTTGCTTAAAACAAGAACTCTTTCTCGGGTTTGAAGCTCAATACGACTATTATTAATATTTTCACCAACTCTTGGAAAATAATATAAATTATCACCTTCAATAAACCACTCTCCAGGGGTGTCTACCAAATTCTTGTGAAGGACAAAACCCCAGCTAAATTTAAATCTTGATTCTGCTATAGCTCCTTCTGCTTTCCAATCGGTATTATTGTTAATGGCTTTAAAAGAAACTGTGTTTCCTGAATTACCAACAATATTACCGTATACATACCTGCGCATTTTACCAGTCATAGCTCTAATAACACCTCCTGTTAAATCTACATTTGGGAGCGTAGTCTCATCAAAAGTAATTTGGCCAGTAGCATTAGCTCCTGCAGGTTTAGACCCATTAATTAATGGTGCAAAACCGCCTTCATTATTAGGGGAGATAACCTCCATCATTTGGTTGATAGTTCTGTTTGGGTGTCGTCCTAATTTTTGAATATGTCCATCAGAAAACAATTGACTATAATCTGTTTCTATATTTAAACCTGAAATATTAATGACCTTAACACCAGGCAAACCTGAAGCATCGGTCCATGTTCCTGTTACAACTTCAGCACCCGTTACTAAAACATAATCATTTTGATGATTTCTGAACGTAAGGTTGTTTTTATTTACTAATATGCGTTCTCTGTAAATGCCTTCATGAATTATTATGGCATCACCACTTGAGGCTTGACCAATAGCTTCATTAATAGAGTAAATTTTGCTGGGGTCTTCAGTGATCGTGCCTTCAATCCATGGAATTTCGGTGGAATACACGTGTATTTCGTTTTGGGCAATGGCACCAAAAAAGTTGAAACATAAAAATGCAAATACGAACATTGCCTTAATAACTAGCCTTTCTTTTTTCATAGTAGTTTAAGTTTCAAAAATTCAAATTGAAGTCAAATACAAAGTTCAGGAATAATCCTATCTACTTTGACAATAAATGTTTCAATTCGTAACATGAATGGTCAACTAAATCTGATATAGCCATCTGAAAAGTAAATTCAAGATTTAAAGTAGGTGTATTTTATTGACTTAAAATGTCTTTATCAACGTTCTATTTTATATTTATAAATAAAAAAGAGGTGCTCATATGTTGCTTTATCGATGCGTCATCGTATTTGATGGTAGCCTTTAAAAGGTATCTGCTTCCTGAAGACACTACTTTATCCAGTTTTAGGTCGTTCATGGTATACGAGTAGCCAGCTAGTGCTTTAACAGTTTCTTTATGAATTACCTTCTTTTTGTCATCGGTTAATTGCAATACAAGAGTGCGGTTTTTATTTAGCTTGTAACTTAATGGGACGCTTAAAGTTTTGGAAGATTCCAAGTCTATTTCTTCAGCATCAAAGGCAATAATTTCAGAGAAAACTTCAGTAGAGATACTGGTTTCATTTTTAGAAATAGTGTCGTTTGCTTCAATCAAGCTGTAGCTTCTTACCCAGTCATAATATACCGTGTTTTTTGTGGGGTCCGCTAATTCCTCATCGTTGGGTAACTCAATCCATGGGAATGGATAGGTTTCGCATACCAGGCGCATATACATAGCTTTATCCATTGGTGTTTTACTAATACTATCAAAAAACTTCTGATGCTTGGGGTCTTCATGGTCATAATAATAGCTTGCTGATGTGGCATCTTTCCACCAGCCACCATATACATGAAAATTCTCCGAAGCCAATTCATTTTCATTGACTAAAACCTGAGGTGCTCTATAATCGTGCCTTTCGCCATTACATTCTTTATACCAAAAATGTCCATTAGAATGCATGCCTTTGGCAAAATATTTCCCTTTGAAATCTCCCACGCGACCTATACATTCTTGAATGTCCCACTCTTGATGATAGCTGTCACAACCTTTCGGACCAGTACCTCCGCCACCTGAGAACCAAAAGGTGGCCGATAGAGTAGTTTTTGAAGCTTTCATTTTACATTCATAGTAGCCAAAATGTCCCATTTTTTTTGATACTACGGCACCTCCTTTTATGTTGAAAGTAGATTTTCCTACGATGGTGTCCTTTTTCATTTTTTCACCTTTTATTTGAAGAAAACCATCTTTTACTGATACTTGCGATTTCATAAATAAGCCTGGAGCTCTACCTTTCCAAGTGGGGTGGTAATCATACCATTTTGACGAATCCAAAGTTGCGCCGTTGAATTCATCTGATAAATCAGAATTCAGTACCCACCGTTTTCCCAGTGGAGGTTTTGGAGGGCCGTATTGTGCATGAATTGTAATTGAACCAAAGAGGCAAAGTAATAAAGCAGATATTAGAGAATGTTTTAATTTCATTATAAATTATAAGGATATATTAATGGTTTTCTTTTCACTCTTTTTAGCCTCAACATCGTAGTATTTTTTGATTACGCTGCCTTCACCAACTTCAATGGTGTAAACTCCAGGGTACATCACTTTTGGTTGGTACGTTGAACCTTTTATTCTTAGGGATGAAATAACCTCTTTAGTATAGTTATTTCTTATTGTAACTACTTGATTTGGTTTTGATATTTTTAACGATGGTAATTCATAACCATTTTTAATATTATAATTATCAGTTTGAGAGAATGAAACGGGCCAACCGTCATACTGCTTGCTATTGGAATTGGTAATATCCACATTTCTTTTCCAGCACTCAAAAATGATATTACGATTTGGCTTATTGAATTTAATTATGCCATAACCAGCGGCCCTACCATCTAATAAATCGGTTCTGGGTTTGTTGTCTTTATGTGTTGGGTTTGCCACGGCATGTACAGTCATTTTATTATGGAAAGCGTCTTTATATTCACCGGTGTAATTTGGCGCATTTGGTTTTCTGTTTTTTCCAGGTTCGTCCGGATTCCACCAGCGCATCCAGAAGTTTGCGGCCGCTGGAACAGCGAAAGAATACCCAGCATTATTCCAATCTTCAATACCATGTTGTACTACAGAGCCCAAATGTTGGTCACCTGCAATCATACATGAAAAACTTTTTCTTATCACACTTAAGGCTTTGTTTCTTCCAGCTTGTGGCCACCCGTTAGAATCTACACTATAATTCATTTTCTTATCGATAGTAGGGGTGTGGGTTGCTAAATTTGTGAATATGGTTTGCGATAAAACTGCTTTTATCTCAGCGTCTTGCCAATTTGTAGTCCAATCTTCTAAAAATTTGAGTTGACGCTCGCCTAGTAATGTAGCTTCTTCAACATCCATATTTCGAGTATCTTTATAGCTCGCTTTTTCTAAAACACGTTTTGGTCCCGATTTGAATTTCCGGTCTTCAATAATTGCAAAACTAATACCTCCCCAAGTAAAATCTGTGTAATACACCCCAATATCCTGTTGAATAGGAGTAGGGTCGTAGGGATCAGGTAAATGACTGGTTTGGGCTCTTTCGACTTCTTTTATGTAAGAAACGGGCATATAATAACCGCCGAAATTACCATCTCTGTTTTTTGATTTTCTACCCCAATCTCCCCAAATATTACCTTGGCCAACATCATGGTCGTCTGGTATACAAATGGTAGGTGTGTTTTTAATAATGTCACCAAAAACTTCCCCAAAAAGAAGCCAGTTTCCTAGATGGTCACTATGGTCATACACCTGATCACCTGCAAAAAATAGAACATCAGGGTTCAGTTTTTTTAAATTATCTGTGATATCTTTGGCGCCGGCTCCTCCATGTTTTTGATAGGTGGACCAGCATGAAAAAGCGGCCATCACAATCTCGTCTTTTTTCATTGGATTTTTACGAATAACACCTTGATAATCTGAATTTTTATTGTAAATAATACGATACGCTTTTTCCTGAGTGTCATCCCAATCTTCTATTCTGAAATGCGCGGTATACCCTGGATAAACAATCTCAGATTCCTGAACGATTTCCCATTCAGTTCCGTTTTTAATTTGAAGCACAGCCCTAAACGGATTATAGTCTTTTACGGGATACAATTGAGCGGTAAGTTTCAACGTATTTTCATGAACAGTATACAGTGCGAAGCATACACCGTTTTTGTTTGGTTCTTTTTTTTGTGCATTACCAAATTGTACGATAAATACAATTAGGATTATTTTGATAAAATATTTCATAATTTTTTTGGTTATTGATGAACTATAATTTTAACTTGAAATCATGAGCTCCAGCGGCAAAATTGCTTCTAAAAATTTTTGTTCCGGTTCCCCTTCTTTCCCAGTTAATCTCAACCCGGTTATCACCAAGAACAATATTTAAGAGTTTGTCTTTCATTTTCTTAGCAATTTTTTTATAGTTTTTATCAAAAGCTACATTATTTATTTCAGCAGGATCTTTTTTAGTATCGTAAAGTGCTGGATCAAGGTCTTCCCAAGATGCAGAAAGTGCCCAAAGCATATCTTCTCCTTCCTTCCGTGTTGGTCTGGTTTGTAATGAAAGTACGTAATCCTTGGTTCTGATATAAGCCCTTGGGCCAATAACAGCATGTGTTTCACCAATAATATAATCTCTTACTGGAGCTTCATTTGAAACAACTTTTGCCATATCGAGTCCATCTAAGTACTCATATTTTTCAGCGTTTATATCTTCGCCTGCGGCAGCTAATGCTGTTGGAGCAATATCAACAAACTCTGTAAATTTTTTAACCACCTTACCTGCAGGGAATTTAGTTTTATCAGAAGACACTACGATAATGGGGTTATGACTATCCCATTCCCAAGGCGTAAATTTTGATGTAGCTCCGTGCTCATTGAGTTTCCATCCGTGGTCTCCACAAACGTAAATTATCATCCAAGGTTGGTTGTGTTTTTCACTGTAAGCTTTAAAATCTTCAACGGCTTTACCCACTAATCTATCTCCATAGGCACAAAAGGCATAATAGTCTTGAATCATTTTTTGCAAATCGCTTTTGGACATATGATCAGTATACTTATTATTAACTAGTTTTTTCATTTGTTTAGAAATACCCGCCATTTCCTGAGATGTAACGGAAGGGATTTTATAGGTGTGCTTTTGAAAACGCTCACGGTAATCGGCTGGAGGTAAAACAGGTGTATGTGGAAAATCAAAACCTATATGCGCAAACACTGGTTTAGAAGGGTCAACACCTTGAAACTTTAATTTGCCAGCATTGAACTCTTTCTTTTCATGCACTAAATATTCATTTAAGAAGTGTGCATAGTAGCCATCTCTCGTTTTTCCTGCAGGTTGCGGGCTCACACCAGAAATAATCATGCCTTTAGATATAGACTCTTTTGTCCCTTTTTTATAATGTCTTATTAGGTCGTACTTCTTCGTGATTTCTTCTGCTACAGTATGATATTCTTTACGTTGCGCTATTAATTCGTCACACACGTATTCAAAATTTCCTTCTGGAGTAACAAATAATTCAACTCTGTTTACTGGAGTATCAAGTGGCCTTCCGTCTATTTCTTTAATACTTCCATAGGTATAATCCGTTAGCCCCTCAAAACCTAACCTTCTAAAATCAATATCTGTTTGATACACTTTGTGATTTTTAGTCTTTCCATTTTCATCTAACCCCTTTAATCTATACCCTAATTTTCCGATATGAAATGTCTGATAACCAAGCGTAGCCAACTGTTCTGGCAATGAAGGTTTCATATGTTCAGCCTTGTTATTATGCCATTCAAATTCATAAACACCTGATCTAAATGGATAGCGTCCTTGGTGCATCACCGCTCGAGATGGGGCACATCCTGTAGCTTGACAATATGTGTTGATAAATGTAGTGCCTTGTTCTGCAAGTTTATCTACTTCTGGCGACTCAATATAACCCAACTTGCTCATTTCTTGCCCATCGATAATCTTGTTAAAGGATTTTACCGAGTCGTATCTTTGGTCGTCAGTGACGATGAAAAGGATGTTGGGTTGCTGTTCTTGTGCTATTAAAGCGAATTCACTAAAGGTGATTAAAATAACGATTAAGAGGCTAAAGGTTTTACTTAATTTCATGTTATGTCAATATTTAGTTTAGTATTTAATGTACTGATTTTAAATCTTCTATTTTTCCGTGACCACCAATTGGAGCGTCATGCTCGGTAGAATGGTTGTCAAATTTGGGAATAATCATTTTTAATTTATCTCTTTCTTCTCTATGCGCTTCTGATACTTTAGTCCAATCTTTAATTTTTGGAAAACTGATTAAATCATCAGGATAATTACTCACATCGTACCAAACATTATTTCCATCTTTCATCACTAAATCCCCACGAATAATAGTTTTTTCTTTGTGATAGCCATATAGCCAATCTCTGTGGTTTTCCTTATTTGTAGTTAAAAATGGCATAAGGCTTTCTCCATTGATTTCATAAGAATCGGGAATTTTAACACCACTCAAATCGGCGATTGTTGGTATTAAATCAGATATATTAGCTAAAACATTTTGTGCTCCTTTTTTTGTCAGATTCATACCGGGAGCATATATAATCATAGGCACATGTGTGCCTTTTTGCGAAATAGGGCTAGATTTTCCGTAACCACTAGTGCCATTATCTGCACAAAAAATAAAAATGGTGTTATTTTCAATCCCTACCTCTTTAAACTTATTTAAATATTGCCATACCTGATAATCTAAATAATTAACATGATGATGAATTCCAGACTCTGTAATAGTGCTGTAAGTATTGTATACTCCATTATCTCCTGTTACTTTTGGTGTTGTTCGTGTATACTTTTTACCATCCCAACTTATTTTTGGAGTCCCAGGCCATTTGTTTCCAGAAAGCGGATGTAAAAAATCCCAAGCGTCGTGCCCTAAATGGCTGGTATGATAAATAAAGAAAGGCTTATTTTCTTTAACCTTTCTTTCCATAAAATCGAAAGTAAACTCCAGTTCAACATCTGGACCAAACGTAGTTAATCCAAATCGTTTTTTTGACTCATTCGAATTAGGCCACCATTCTAATTTCTTTGAAGACTCTGGATGATTCATCAATTGTACATGAGGTTTCCAATACCAACCAGATTGCACATAGCTTTTTTTATGAATTGGTGCATTGGTGTCCGCATTGAATATCACTTTTTTGCCATCTACTTTTCTTGTTTCTAATCTAAAATTCGTAGTGTGAATGGGTTGATTATAAGAACCTTCTCCTGGGGTAAAACAACCTTCATCAAATGGGAAGCCATCAATGTTCATTTGTGTTTTGCCAGCCCAAAATGTTTCATAACCCCCTGCCTTTGCAACATGTGCAATGGTGTGAGGTGAACTGTCATACAAATTCCAAGAACCTTTACCGTTTGGCGCTTTCCCTTTATCTTTATTGTGCCACCATTTATGTAAATGTGCGTATCTACCAGTCATCATCATAGCTCTACTGGGGCCACAAACGGTTGCTGCCCAAGCCGTTTTAATGTAACAGCCTTCATTCCCTAATTTGTCCAATATTGGGGTTTCAGCTTGGTATTGTATGTTAGATGAGTCACCGCCTTTTGGTGGGCTCCAAACTGTGGAGCCATAAATAGGTAACTCTCTTGCACTAATATCATCTGCAAAAAGGAGAACAATATTTGGCTTCTCTTGGGAAAACAAACTAAGATTGGCAATGGCGATCAATACGGTTAAGAGGGTTCTAAGCATTACTGATAATTGATTTTGTTTGTATTATAAATTTAAGATTTGGTTACTTTACTAATTTATAAGTGCGCACCCAGTCTACATAAAATGTGTTTTTGGAGTCATCCAGCAAGTCTTCTTTCTTGGCAAATCCGTCCCATTTATTAGTCCATAACCCAAAATAAATATGTAATTCAAGTGTGAATTTTCTTGGTGATAATGATGAGCCTACATACTCGCCGTCTAAATAAAAATGACATTTTCTATCATCTTCCCAATACAGTCCGTAAGTATGATAAGTTTCGTCGGTACGCTTTCCTTGCTTTTTATTTCTTTTGGATAACAATTGAGTTGTGGCAAATTTTGGATTGGTTTTATTCTCTCCATTTACTGCATGATGAATATTAGATTGCATAATAAAAGGTTTGTCTTCTGTACCATGACCAACACTTGGATTGCTAGGGTTGGCATTGTTTTCACAGATATCTATTTCATTTCGATTCTTTGCATTGCCATTGTTTAACCAATAGGTGTGGTAGGCAGAGATACCCGAAACTTTCATGCTACATTCGGTATACATGGGGTAGCCTATTTGCTGTTTAGACATGATGCGCCCTGTTTTCATCCACCTGATGGAATCTGGGTGTTGTTCCGCCTTTATTTGAAGCTTTCCATCCTTAACTGACACTTGGCTTTTCTTCATAATATTTGGTGGTTCGTAATTCCAAAGGGAATATTCCCATTTTTCAGTGTTGAATTTATCAAACTCATCACTGAGGGCTTCCACTTTTTGCCAGTTCATGTTTTTAAGTGATTTTGGTTGAGCTATTAAAACTGTTGTTGAGATAATTAGTATAAGTGCAAATGTTAAAAGTGATTTCATCGTAATAGCAGAGTTTTAGTTAGTTTATATTTGATTCTGAAAAGAAAACTTGTCTTCCATTTTGAAGTATAAAATCCTCTCCAACCAATTCAATTTGCCCTTTCAAGCGAATATCAGTACATGAAGCACCAATCTTAAATTCATAAGTGCCAGCTTCAATAATCCATTTTCTGTTTTTGTATTGCACCAATTGCTCAGGTGACACTATAAAGGTAATAGTTTTGGTTTCTCCAGCTTTTAAATCCACACGTTGGAAACCTTTCAATAGGATGGATTTCATAGTTGAATTCTTAGCTTTTGGCGACACGTATAGCTGTAATATTTCTATTCCATCAACTTTCCCAGAATTTTTCACTTTACATGAAATCTCAAACTGCTCATCAGTAATTTTTACTTTTGAATCCATTTTGAAATCACTGTAGCCATAGGACGTATATGACAAACCGTACCCAAAAGGGTAGAGGGGTTCATTTTCTGAAGTGTATCCGTTTTGATAATTTACTTCTTCCTTTTTCTGTGTTTTCGGGTAGGTTACACACAATTTTCCAGAAGGGTTTACTTTTCCAGTAAGGACATCGGCAATAGCATTACCGCCTTCTTCTCCTGGAAACCAAGCATATACAATCGCGGCGCAACGAGGGGCCAATTTGGTAATTTCTTGCTGTCTACCTCCAAATACTACTAAAACAACAGGCTTTCCCGTAGCTAGTAGTTGTTCAACAAAAGCTTCTTGGTCTCCAGGTAATCCAATCCCATTGCGGGTCCTGCCTTCGCCGTTAAGTGAAATATTTTCGCCCATAGCGGCAATAATAACATCACTTTCCCCAGCAATATTGATAGCGTTTTTTAAATTAGGCTGGGGTAAATCCTGAACCGTTAATAGTTTAAGCTTTTCCAAACGGCTATCTCCAAATCCATCGGCGTTTATTTTTGCTTCCAAAGGAGCGCTCCAATCACAACCACGTTCATGATTTAGGTTGACTGATTTTCTTAAGTTTTTTTCCAAACCTTCTTTCAGAGTTACCAATTTTGGGTTCAAAGGATCATAGGCTTCACTTTTCCAAAAGGCACGCATCGCTTGATAGGTGTAATCTCCCAGTAAACCTTGAGTTGTGGCTGCATTAGGGCCTACCAAGGCTACTTTTTTTATTTTTCTACCTAAAGGTAAAATACCATCATTCTTCAATAGTACAATGGATTGACAAGCGGCTTCGTAAGCCAACTGCCTAAACTCAGGTGGGTCAAAATCTAAATCACCACCTTTCCCAATAGTAGTGTTGTTGTCTAGGAGGCCTAGTTTTACTTTCATTGTTAAGGACCGCTTCACTGCAGTATTGATGTCTCTTTCTGTTACCAATCCATTTTCAATGGCTTCAGTTATATGGGGAAACGCTTTTGGTGAAGAAAATTCAAGGTCAATGCCCGCATTAATCGCCATAGCCCCAGCTGTCATTGCGTCTGGCGCTTGTTTATATTTTTTATGTACTTGGGTAATCGCGCCGTAATCACTAACAACCAAGCCATCAAAGCCAATTTCCCTTCGCAACATTCTATCTATCATGCTTGGGTTTACGGTAATAGGCAAGGAGCGATAGGTGCCATAGGATGGCATGACGCTTTTGGCACCTGCTATCTTAATGCAGGCTTCAAAAGGCATTAAATACTCTTCATATAAGGTTTTTTCGTCGTTATTTTTTGTGCCGTAACCCGCAAAATGTTTCACGGTAGTAGCAATTCCAGTTTTAAAATCATCACCTTGTAAACCATTTATAAAGGCTACACCCATTCGAGATGTTAAATAAGCATCCTCTCCATAACTTTCCTGATGGCGGTTCCAATGTGCTGTTCTGCTTAAATCCAACATTGGAGAGAGTGCAAAAGTAGCACCTGCTGAACGCATATTTTGGGCTGTGGATTTTGCATTTCTAGTAACCAATTCAGGATTCCAAGTACAACCTATACCTATTTGTTGGGGAAAGGTAGTAGCGCCTTGTGTAGCAAAACCTGTAATCGCTTCTTCATGAAAAATTGCTGGAATCTTTAAGCGGGTTTCTGTCATTAAATAATCTTGTACTTCGCGTACCAAATCTCTTAATGCTTCAGGACTTAGAGCCTGACCTGTAGAAAACTGACAAAAATGACCAATACCATGAGGTAAAACAGTTTTTAATTTTTCTTTAGAAATTTTGCCATCTGTCATAACTTCACGTAAGCGAATCCCCGTAATTTGCGCAATCTTTTCATCCATTGTCATGAGCGACACAATAGAATCTACTTTTACTTCAATTTCAGGGGTTGAAAACGGTTTGTTGTTACTCTCTTGGGCAATAGAGACAAGGTGTCCAAAAAGAACAAAATATAATATGGATAAAACTTTACTCATTTTCAAATACTGAATTATTTCAAGGTGATAGTTATTTCTTCTGCAAATGCAGCACCCAGTTTCTTACTTAAATCTCCAGGCGAAGCATTGCCAACAACAACGTTGTATTTGCCTTTTCGCCAAACTTTTTTGCCCTCGGTGTTAATCACCATCAAGTCGTTAGGATTAATCTGAAAATTAAGCGTCTTTTTTTCGCCTAGCTTTAATGAAATTCTCTGGAAAGCTTTTAAACTTTTTAAAGGAATACCATCTGTTGGATTTATGGGATTAACATACAATTGCACCACTTCATCAATATCAAAATTGCCAACATTTGAGACTTCAACGGACACATTTAAGGATTGTTTTTTATTAAGCGTGACATCTTCAACTGAGATATTACCAATTTCAGTTTTTGAATAGGTCAAACCAAAACCAAAAGGAAACATCGGTTCCTGTGTCATATATTTATAGGTGCGCCCTTTCATGCAATAATCTTCGTAAGGCGGTAATTGCTCAACATTTTTTGGAAAGGTAATCGGTAAATGCCCAGTAGGGGAAACGTTGCCAAAAAGTACATCTGCCACTGCGGTGCCACCTTGCTCACCTGGATACCAAATCTGCAAAATGGCATCACAGCCTTCTTCAATACCTTCTAAAGAAATAGGGCTTCCACTGGCAACAACAAGCACCAAAGGTCCTTTTTTCTTTTCAATCATTTGTTTAACATAGTTCACTTGGTTTTCGGGTAATTTTAAATCCACTTTATCACCAATATCCGCGGAAGCGATGGCATCAACTTCTTCACCTTCTCTGTCGGCGGTTAAACCAACTACACAAATCGTAACATCGGATTCGCCTGCCACAAAAGGCGCCCAGTTTTTTGGATTGATATTCTTATGAAATGGGAGTGCGCCACTTCTATAATTTAAGGACGAACCCAAAGAAATGGTTTCAGTAATACCTTCTAAGATGGTAACCATATTCGAACTTACACCGTAATAACTGCCCATCAACATATCTGCAGAATTAGCGAAAGGCCCTGTAAGATAAGGTACTTTGATATCCTTTGAAAGTGGAAGTGTATTGTTTTTGTTTTTAAGTAACACTATGGATTTTCTCGCAGATTCGAGTGCTAAATCCACATGTTCCTCACAGTGAATTTTGTCCCTGCTCATATTGAAATATGGGTGATCCACATTTTCATCAAACATCCCTAAACGAAATCTGGTTTTAAATAATTGCTTAGTTCTTTCGTGCAATAATTCTTCAGTAATAAGACCTTTGTCCAACGCCTTTTTTAGGTTTTTATAAGTGGCACCACAATTAAGATTGGTGCCTGCTTTTAGGGCAACGGCGGAGGCCTCCTCTCCAGTCCCTACATATTTTTGCTTCCAAGCAATACCTCCGATGGCTCCACAGTCAGAAGTAATATATCCATCAAAATTCCATTGTTTCCTTAAAATATCATCCAATAAAAATTCACTAGCACAAGATGGAATACCGTAAACTGCATTGTAGGCACCCATAACCCCTTCAACTTTGGCTTCTTTCACCAAGGCTTCAAAAGCTGGCATATAGGTTTCATAAAAATCTTGTTTGTTAGGTTCTGCATTAAAGGTATGACGTACTTCTTCGGGGCCTGAATGTACAGCAAAGTGTTTGGCGCAGGCTGCGGTTTTAAGATAATTAGGGTCATCTCCCTGAAGCCCTCGTACAAAGGCAACGCCTATTTTAGACATTAATAACGGGTCTTCGCCATAGGTTTCCTGTCCGCGTCCCCAGCGTGGGTCCCTAAAAATATTCACGTTTGGGGTCCAAAATGTTAATCCTGCGTATTTGCTATGATTGCCCATTTCTTGCGAGACAATATATTTTGCTCTGGCTTCTGTTGAAATAGCTGACGCTACACGTTCTGCCAAATCGGGGTCAAAAGTTGCTCCAATAGCAATACCTTGGGGAAATATAGTAGCCTTTCCGTTTCTGGCTACACCATGTAATGCCTCGTTCCACCAGTTATAATCTGGAATTTTCAATCTCGGAATTGCAGCAGCATCGTTAGTTAGCTGACTGATTTTTTCCTCTGTAGTCATTTGGGAAACCAAAATTTCTACACGTTTTTCGAGAGTTAAATTGTTGTCAAGAAATGAAAAATCTACATCTTGAGCATTTAGATGTATAATAAAAACAAGTATGAAAATGGAAGAGAAAATTGATTTCATTAAAGCTTAGTTTAGTTTTTTGGCTATTCAAGTGTGTGTCTAATTACACAAAAAAACACATCAATTTAAAATATAAAATTACTAGTGTTATTTGAGCAACAAAGGTTGTTATGGGTTATTCTGTGAAACAAATGTTCAAGCTCTAAATTTGGATGCTTATTTTAAGTATATTTATTGATGAATTTTTAACTTTTCAAAATTTAAAATGAAGAAAATTAGTTTGCTTTTTGGTGTTCTTTTAAGTTTTTATTCTTGTAAAACGGAAGACAAGAAACTTGAAAAATCAAATTCTGAATTAAATATGGAAGCTGCTGAAACCAAGGAACCTAAGCCTGATGGGTTTTACCACTATTCCATATGGTATGCTTTTGTTAATCGTGTTTTTGAAGGCGATATTACAGCCGAAACACTAAAAACGAAGGGAGATATAGGTTTGGGATCATACAATGCTTTAGATGGCGAATTGATAATGCTAGATGGTGTGTTGTATCAAGCTACGCAAGATGGTAATGTGCAAACACCTCCTGATGATATTAAGATTGCTTATGCTAATACAACGTTTTTTGATATGGAGGATAGTTTTGAGTTATCAAATATTTCTAATTATAAAACCTTAAGAGATAGCATAAATGCCCGCATACCGACAAAAAATATTTTTTATGCTTTTAAAATTCATGGTGATTTTAAGAAGATGAAATGTGGTGGATTACATAAGCAGGAACCACCATATGAAACAGGTTTAGATGTTTTAATTCCTAATAGACCAGTCTTTGAACGTGAGAACTTTTCAGGAACCATGGTTGGATTCTTTTGTCCTGAATATATTGGGAATATCAATGTCGCAGCATATCATTTGCATTTTGTGTCTGATGATAAACAATTTGCAGGACATGTCATGGAGTTTGAAGCCACAGACTTAACTGTTGAAGTAGATTACATATATGAGTATACTTTTGCGTTACCACAAACAGAAGCGTATTTAAAAGGAAATTTTGAAAAGGAATTTCAGTACAAGAAGAAATAACTACTTATAGGCCACAATAAGAATTTTTTGATTTTCACAATTAGTTGTGAAAAACAAATAGGTATTTCCACCATCTTTGATGTTGAGTTTTTTGCGCAATTGCGCTACACTTTCAGGAAAGTTACGAGTGGTTATGTTTGCCTTTTTAATTCCTAATCGTTTTACCTCTTTTTTATTGTAAAGTAAAACCTGTTGCGTTCTAAAGGTTCTTCCTGGGAATTCAATAAGCGTTTCGCTTGTATATAAATGTGAGTGCTGGTGTAGTTTATAAACGTCTAGTTGCTCTGAAACTTCATGAAATCCACCAGACTTTAAAATAGCAGTATTCGGCTCGTAAAAGTAGGTGAGTGGTTTGCTGTAAGCTGTTTTTGTTAAATGTTTTTCTTCCAGTTTAAAACCAAATCTTTCAATAGCGTCTCTTTTCATATTGACAGTTTCAATTGAAATGACGCCATTAAATCCCTTTTCTAATATCCAGAGCAATTCTTTTACTTCATTATTTATGGCAACAACATGAATAGTTTTTACATATTTCAATTCATTTTTACCAGCCGAAATATCTAATAAAGGCGATGTTTTAATCATCACATTCTTGCTGTGGCGGAATAATAATTCTAAATTTTCAGGAACATCAGGCAAGCAGTCTCTTAAAAAGAACACTTTTCCTTTGGAATCATGTCGTCTAGATGGATCTATATAAATCCAATCGTACTGAACATCATCATTCTGCTGTAAATAACCTAAACCATCAGTATTATGAGTTTCAATAGTATCAACTTTTAACTGTTGATAATTATGTTTTACAATTGCTGATAGTTCTGGATTAATTTCGCAATGTACAACCTTTTCAAACTGCTTATAGAAGTAAAAAGAATCAACTCCAAAACCTCCAGTAATGTCAATAAGGGTATTTCCGCTAATTAATTCAGATTTGTATTTTGCAGAGACTTCAGAAGAGGTTTGCTCAATATTAAGCTTGTTGGGATAATAAATATTTTCAGTTTTAAACCATGTAGAAAGCTTAGTTTTACACCGTTTTTTGGCTTCAATCTGTTCAACAATTTCAGAAGTTTTTACATTTGAAAAGTTGATACCTTTCAGAAGTAAAGCATTTGTGTCAGAATTAATATTTGAATTTATAAAATCCTGTATTTCAGTATTTAAAATATGTTTATTCAAATAAATGCTATAAGTCTTTGGTGAGCTTTTTTACAATCTTATTTTCAGATAAAAAGGCTTTTAGAATTACTTTAATAGCTGTATATGCCGGTACTGCAATTATTAAACCGATAACGCCGAAAAGAATGCCGGTGATGAGAATAACTAAGAAGATTTCTAACGGATGAGATTTTACACTTTTAGAGAAAATAATCGGCTGACTTCCAAAATTGTCAACCAGTTGACCTATTACAAAAACCAATAATACCCAAAATGTTTTGGGTAAAATTACATCACTAAAACTTTCGCCTAAATTACTCGTCATAGTAAGTGTTAGCATTAACACCGCACCAATTACTGGTCCTACGTAAGGGATTAAGTTTAGTAATGCACATAAAAATGCAATGACTACTGCATTTTCAACACCAATAATTAGTAATCCAATCATGTAAATGATAAATAGTATTAATATTTGAAAAATGAGTCCTACGAAATAGCGCGATAATAAATCTTTTATTTTAGTAGAAGAAGTTTTCCAACGGGATTCTTTTCCTTCAGGAATAAACGTTAAGATGCCATTTTCAAATAATCTGCTGTCCTTCAAAAAGAAAAATGAAATGAATAACACAGAAAACAAACCAATACTGAAACTTCCTAAGCCACTTAAAACAGAGTTTAAAAAGTTTGGAATAAGTGCAAAATCTATTTTAGAAAGTAGGTTTGAATCTTTTAGAGATTGTTCAACATCAATCTGATGTAAATCAAAGTAGGTAACAATTTCAGTATATAAGTTTTCAATGTTCTCTTGTAGTTCTTCAATATTTAAAAGAGACAAATTCTGGCCTTGTTCTATAATTAACGGAATAAAAAGTCCCACTAATCCACTGAAAACCCCAAGTAAAACAACCATTGTAACTACAACAGCTATGGTGTTTTTAAATTTTAGTTTGCGCTCAAGAAATAAAACTATGGGTCTTCCAATAAGCGATATCACGGCAGCTATGGAGATATAGCCAATTACTGATCTAATTTCATAAAGAAAGTAGAGTAGCAGCGCAATGCCACATATTATAGCAATAGCTCTTAAAATACCGTTAGCAATGGTGTTTGAATTCATGAAGTAAATATATGAAGATTTACAACAATTGTTTAGTGATTTCGTAAAGTGCGATATTAGTGGCTTGTACTACATTCATACTGCTATTTTGTCCAAACATATCAATATGAATGCTTTGGTCGGATAGATTCAGTATATCTTCTGAAACTCCGAAATTTTCATCGCCAACAATTAAAGCGATTGGTTTTTCTTTTGAAAAACTATGGTTATGAATAGGTATACTGTTTGAGGTGATTTCTAATGAAATAATTTGATAGCCATCATGTTTTAGAGTCTTTGCAATTTCATATGCCGATGTCTCAATTTGAAAACTGACTACTTTTTCGGTAGCTCTAGAGGTTTTTGTCATTTTTCTACCTAACGGAATATGTTCTCCACATAGGATAAGTTTTTCAATTCCAAAAGCATCAGAAATTCTAAAAAGACTCCCAATGTTAGGGGCATTTGTAACATTATCGCTTACCAACACAATTGGGAATTTTTGATTTTTGAAGTTGGATGTATAGTGGGTAAGTTGCATTTTAGGTAAGCTATATAAATTTTTAGCGTGAGATAGTAATGGATTCATTCTTTCCTAATAGAAAATATAGAACTACAAATAATATTATGAGGAATAGAAGAATTTTTAAAACAACTTTTACTAATTGCTTAGGAGAGTAATCATGATTTGAATCAACTTCAAAAAATAATTCAACAAACATTATTAAAAAATCTTTCACTATTCGAGATAGTTTTACTGCTTAATTCTCAAAAGCATATTTCACAATATTTGCTCCCATTTTTAAGGCTTTTTGTCGCACATCTTCAGGATCGTTATGTACTTCGGGGTCTTCCCAACCATCGCCTAAATCACTTTCAAACGTGAATAGTAAAATCAATCGGTCTTCATGAAAAACACCAAAAGCTTGTGGACGCTTGCCATCATGCTCGTGTATTTTTGGTAATCCATTTGGGAATTTATAAACAATATTAAAAATAGGATGACTCGTTGGGATTTCAACGAGCTCTTTATTAGGAAATACTTTTTTAAGTTCCTTTTTCAAAAACGGTTCCATGCCGTAGTTGTCATCAATATGCAAGAACCCTCCTGAAATTAAATAGTTACGCAGGTTTTCGGCGTCATCATCACTAAAAAATACATTGCCATGACCTGTCATGTGCAAGAATGGATATTGAAAAATATCAGAACTGCCCGTTTCAACGGTTTGTGGTTGACTCGATATTTTTGTTTTAATATTCTCGTTACAGAAGTTTATCAAATTTGGTAATGCAGTTGGGTTACTATACCAATCGCCACCTCCTTTATACTTCAAGACTGCTACATCTTGAGAAAAAGTGATTAGAGAACATATAAATAGGACGAGAAATAAGCAGTATTTCATATTATTCATTTACAAAAGCTACGGAATGACACGCCACAATAGCAGCAGTTTCAGTGCGCAATCTTGTTGTTCCCAAAGTTACTGGAATAAAATTATGTTTTAAAGCCATTTCAATTTCTTTAACACTAAAATCGCCTTCCGGTCCGATTAAAATGGTAACATCCGTTTTAGCTTTTAATTCATTTTTAAGCGATTTTCTATCTGTGTCTTCACAATGCGCAATGAATAACTGTCCCTTAATTTCTTGGTTTATAAAATCTTTGAAACTGATGGCGTCATTCAATTTTGGCAAATAACAATTTAGAGATTGTTTCATGGCAGATTGTAAAATACGTTCAAAACGCTCTTTCTTAATGACTTTACGCTCACTATGGTCGCAGATAATAGGCGTTACGGTATCAATACCAATTTCTGCAGCCTTTTCTAAAAACCACTCATAGCGCTCGTTCATTTTAGTTGGAGCTACAGCTAAGTGCAAATTGTAATTACGTTTGTCTTGTTTTTCTTTTGAAACAATTTTAGCAGTGCATTTGTTATTTGAAATAAATTCTATTTCAGCCGTAAATAAAATCCCATTTCCATTTGTAATATACAGTGTATCTCCAACAGATTTTCGTAGCACTTTTACAATGTGTTTGCTTTCTTCTCTCGAAAAAGAAAATGTATTAGAATCTTCAGGAATATCAGGACTGTAAAACAATTGCATTACTCAAATGGTTCAATGATTTTTAAAACTTTTATTTCAGCAATTTCTTTAGGTTCGTGTGTTTGCAGCACCAAATAATAAGCGTTTTTAGATGGAACATCTAAAGTGTAAATATCATCCAATTCATGATGCTCAGAGAACACAGCATTTTCAAACTCTAAAGGCATTTCTCCTAAAGTTATCCAACCCGTATCACCCCCTTTGTTAAACCCATCATCCATAGAATACTGATTAGCTAAAGCACTAAAAGGTGTGCCATTTTCATACTTTTTTATTAGCGTTTCTCTAAGGGTATAAATGCTGCTTTCACTGTATTTATTGCCATCTAAATAAATATAGGCTACTCTGTAATATGAATTGATGGACTTTTCTAAAATCTTATAAATAGTTTTTTCATTAACACTCTTTTCAGTTTTCACATTGTCTTTTTCCAGTTTAAAAAGTGCTTTGGCAAGTTGCGTTTTATGTTTTGCTTCATTAAAAACAAATATTTTACTATTAAAAGCGTATTTATCTTTAATAAACTCCTTTGCTTGTTCATGAGTTTCAATAGTTTGTAGTGTTTCTTCGGTACTAGTTTGGGCATTTAGTAATATGGAAATCGCTAAAAAAGTAAATGAAAGTAGGTATTGTTTCATAGAGTAAAGATTAAATTTTTTCAAATTTAAATGTTATACCTAGCGATATGTTTTAACACGAGATAAGTTTTTAAGAAATGATTGTTTACAACTTATATGTTATAACTTTTTAATTAAGCTATACATTAAATTTAGAATAAAAATTATTTGAGCAAGAACAAATAGTGTAAGTGAGGAAATATTTAAAATATTTTCACGCGATTGATTATCAAATACAGGAAAATTGTTTGAATCTGTAATTTCAAAATAAAACCAACTTGAGAAATAAATTGCAAAACTAACTATACTGAAAATTATGTGGATACTAACTAATGTTTTGTTGAGATTAGCATTCCACGAATATAAGTACAAATAGATAAATCCTATTAAAGCGAATAGACTAGAAACACTAATAAACAAATCGAAATTAGAAATTACATAATAGGTGTCATCAATATTAATAGTTAGACTATCATGGTTTATTAGATACCTGCGAGTTTTTTGCGCTACTCCTAATAAAAATATTACCGCTGCACTACCAAAAAAATATTCATAAGAATGTTTGTTGAGTGGTTGCATTTCTAAATCTTTAATCTCGCCGAAGCCATAACATCTTGTTCTGCAAAATTACCTTCTAAAAACTTTAAATACCCAACAATAGCTATCATAGCAGCATTATCAGTAGTGTATTCAAATTTTGGAATATAAGTAGTCCAACCAAATTTCTGCTCGCCATCTTTTAAAGCTTTTCTAATACCAGAGTTAGCCGAAACACCGCCACCAATGGCAATATGGGTAATACCAGTCTCTTTAGTCGCTTTTTTTAATTTGTCAATCAAAATACCAATGATGGTATACTGAATAGAAGCACAAATATCATTAAGGTGTTCTGCAATAAAATTGGGATTTGCTTTGGTTTCTTTCTGAATAAAATATAAAATAGCCGTTTTCAACCCAGAAAAACTAAAGTTCAAACCATCAACTTTTGGTTTGGTAAATTTGAATGCTTTCGGATTACCTAATTGCGCTCGTTTATCAATTTCAGGACCCGCGGGATAGCCCATTCCTAAGATTTTTCCACTCTTATCATAAGCTTCTCCTACGGCATCATCAATAGTTTCACCAATAACCGTCATATCAAAATAATTATCCACACGTACAATTTGTGTGTGTCCGCCAGAAATGGTCATTGCTAAAAAGGGGAAAGGTGGTTTCTTAAAACCATCTTCTTCAATAAAATGTGCTAAAATATGCGCTTGCATGTGGTTAACATCAATCAACGGAATATATAAACCGTAAGCCAAAGATTTTGCAAAAGAAGTACCTACAAGTAAACTTCCCATTAAACCAGGACCTCTTGTAAATGCAATAGCACTTAATTGCTCTTTTTGTATCCCAGCTTTTTTTAATGCTTGATGCACTACAGGTACTATATTTTGTTGATGCGCTCTAGAAGCCAATTCTGGCACTACACCACCGTATTCTTCATGTATTTTTTGGCTAGCCACAACATTACTTAAAACGGCACCGTTGTGAATAACAGCAGCCGAAGTGTCATCGCAAGAAGACTCAATACCAAGTATAAAAATATTTTGTTTAGCCATTACTAAATATTAGGCACAATAATTGTTAATTTTGAAAACGAGTTAAACATCCGTTTTCCTTTAAAATTTAATAAACACAAAACTAGGCATTATTTCATAGTTAATTATCCTAAGTTTTGTGTTTGTGTATAACATAATTTAATAAAGAAAACCATTAAAAAAGCATTTAAAATACTATACAAAATACTAGCAATACTTTTATTGCTATTCGTTATTTTGGTGCTTATATTTTCTATTCCTGCTGTACAGACCCGATTGGGTAATTACGCCACAGAGCGCCTTAACGAAGAGTTTAAAACTAATATAAGTATTGAAAAAGTAGGGCTTCAGTTTAATGGTGATGTCGAATTAAAAAATATCTATGTTGAAGATTTTAAGCAAGATACGCTTATCAGTATTCAGGAATTAAATACTTCAATTTTAAGTTTTTCTAATTTAGTTAATGGACAATTGGTTTTTGGTGATATCGATATTATGGATTTAATATTGAACATAAAAACTTATAAAGGCTATAAAGATACCAACCTTGATGTTTTTGTTGCAAAGTTAGAAGGCGATAATCCTTCAAAAGGGGATGGTAGTTTTTTGTTGTCTTCTAGTGATGTTTCCATTTATGATAGTACATTCAGGTTATTAGATGAAAATCGAGAAACTACTAAAGTTTTAGAACTTGAAAATTTAAACATTAACGCTACCAATTTTTTAATAAAAGGTAGCGATGTAAGCACGCGGATTAACACATTGTCGTTTAAAGATAGTAGAGGTGTGGCTGTTAAAAATTTAATGACCAACTTCAAGTATACCTTATCAAGTATGACGTTTGATAAGCTTGAAGTGAAAACTGAAAACTCCGCTTTAAAAGGTGATTTAAAATTCTATTATAAAAGAGAAGATTTACAGTTTTTCACAGACAAGGTTCAGTTAGAAGCATCATTCAGAGATTCTAATGTATTAATGGATGAATTAAATACTTTCTATGATGAGTTTGGTAAAAACCAACAAACAACCTTTGGAGTTGACCTTTCTGGAACTTTGAATGATTTAAACGCTAAAAATTTAGAGTTAAGCACAAGTAGCAATACTAAGGTTTATGGTGATATTGTTTTTAAAAATCTGTTTAGTAAAGCTACTAACGATTTTTCAATGGATGGAAAATTCACTAATCTAACATCTACTTACAAAGATTTGAAAGCGCTTTTGCCAAATGTTTTAGGTGCGGCAATACCATCTACATTTGACAGATTGGGTAAGTTTACAATTTCTGGAAATTCACAGATTACAGCTTCAGAAGTAGATGCTGATATTAGAATGAATACAGAATTAGGATTTGTAAATTCTGATTTACACATTACCAAAATTAATGATATTGACAATGCTTCATATAAAGGTAGAATAGTTTTAGATACTTTCAATTTAGGAACTTTTATAGAAGACCCAAAAGTTGGTCAAGTTTCCTTAGACCTTGATGTTAATGGTAGGGGTTTTCTAACGGAAACTATTGATACAGAGGTGAAAGGTGATATATATGCCCTTAATTATAACAACTATAATTATAATAAAACACAGGTTTCGGGTAAAATACAAAACAAGATTTTTGATGGTATTTTATTGGTAAATGATGATAATTTAAAACTGAAATTCAATGGGTTGATTGATTATTCTGAAACCATAAACAAGTATGATTTTGAGGCAGAGGTTGATTATGCAGACCTTAATACGCTCAATTTTGTAAAAAAGGATAGTATTTCCATCTTTAAGAGTACTGTTAATATGAATATGAATAGCAGTAGTCTTGATGATGCCTATGGTAGAATTACCTTCAGGAATACCTCGTATAAAAATGAAAATGATACTTATAATTTTAAAAGTTTTAAAATATCGTCTCGTTTTGAAGGTAAAACGCGTTATGTAGATATTGATTCTCCTGATATTATTGAAGGCGGTATTAGTGGAGAGTTTAATGTTAGAGATATTGTTAAGCTTTTAGAAAATTCCGTTGGTAATATTTATACTAATTATAAGGCTCATGAAGTAGCGGATAATCAACGTATTAATTTCAATTTCAAAATTTATAATAAGATAATTGAAGTAATTTATCCAGAGGTTGAATTAGGGAAAAATACCTTTATACGTGGAAGTATACAAAGTGAAGCCGATAAATTTAAACTCACCTTTAAATCGCCACAAATAAAACTGCTCAATAATTTTGCAAAGGATATCGAACTACAAGTAGATAATAGTAATCCGCTTTTTAATACTTATGTTGAAGTAGATAGTATCAATACAAAACTTTACAACGCTTCTAAATTCAGTTTAATTAATGTAACGGTTAATGATACGCTTTTTATGCGCTCTGAATTTTCTGGAGGAAAGCGTAATAATGATAAATTCAATCTAAGTTTTTATCATACTATAAACGAAGAAAACAATTCAGTAATTGGTTTTAAAACATCTGATGTTATTATTAAAGATTACAAGTGGTACATTAATGGCGACGGTGACAGATTCAATAAAATTTCATTTACGAAAGATTTATCTTCAGTTGAAATTGATAGGCTAAATATTAACCATGGCAGGGAGGAAGTTACACTATCTGGATTTATAAAAGATTCTACAGAAAAAGATTTAAAGTTGAAGTTTAAGGATGTGCGCCTTGCAAAGATTACTCCAGATATAGATAGTTTAAAGCTTAATGGAACAGTTAATGGTAAACTTGATATTCTTCAGCGTAATGGGGCGTATTTACCAAATTCTACAATAATTGTAGAAAACCTTAAAGTGAACAATTTCCCTTTGGGAGATTTTAATGCCCAAATTGTTGGTAATGAAGATTTGTCTAATTACAACGTTGATGTTAGTATTATAGATGAGGCGAAAAGTACGTTTACAGCAGTTGGTGATATAGATGTAAGCAGAAATAGATCTAAAATTGATGTTGATTTAGAATTTGACAGGTTTAATCTTAGTCCGCTAAATCCCTTGTTGTCGGGAGTTTTATCCAATATTCGAGGCGATGCTACTGGTAAAGCTAATGTTATTGGTGATTTATTAAGGCCCGACATAGTTGGAGAATTAGGTGTTAATGGAGGGGGCTTTACAATTCCTTATTTAAATGTAGATTATCAGTTTAATAATAACGTAAAGGTAGGTTTAGATAACCAGAGTTTTTTGTTTAGTGATGTATTGCTAACGGATACAAAGTATAATTCATTAGCACGATTAAGCGGGAAATTGAGTCATGTTAACTTATCAGATTGGAGACTTGATTTAGGGTTGTCAACCGATAGGTTTTTAGTATTAGACACTGAGCAGACTGAAGAATCTTTGTACTATGGTACTGGTTTTGTAGGGGGTACTGCAAGTATTTTTGGCCCTACAGAAGAGTTGGTAATTAGTGTTGTAGGCGAAACTAAACGAGGAACGGTATTTAAGATTCCTTTGAGTGATACAGAATCGTTTGGAGATAACTCATTTATACATTTTATTACACCAGAACAAAAAGAAGCAAGAGAAAAAGGTGAAGCATTTGTTTTAGAGGATGTACAGGGTTTAGAGTTGGATTTTGATTTAGATGTTACGCAAGATGCAGAGTTAGAAATTATTATTAACAAAGAAACAGGACACGCACTTAAAGGACGAGGTGTTGGAGGTTTATTAGTTGAAATTAATACTAACGGCAAGTTCGATATGTGGGGGGATTTCTCGGTATTTGAAGGTGTTTATAATTTTGCTTATGGTGGTCTAGTTCAAAAACAATTTATTGTTCAACCGGGGGGAACAGTAGCTTGGGAGGGAGATCCATTGAAAGCCCAAATTAATATGCTTGCAACTTATAAAACGCAAACTAATCCTTCTCCGCTTTTGGATAATCCTATAAATAGAAGTATTCCAGTTGAATTAAACATCACGCTAAATGGTGATTTAGAAAGACCACAACCTAGTTTTGATTTTGCATTTCCAACAGTGAATTCTACCATTAGGTCTGAGCTGCAGTATCGTTTAGAAACTGAAGCTGAACGAAGTGATCAAGCATTATATTTCTTGGCATCAGGAGGGTCATTTCAAAATAGAGGCTCAGGTCAACTCAATGTTTCTGGAACAATTGCAGAACGCTTAAATGGTATCGTAAACGGTATTTTCACAAGTGAAGACGGTAAAATTAATTTTGGATTTAATTATGAAGCAGGTCAAAACAGGCCCGATTATCAAACAGATGACAGAGTAGTAGCTACCTTTCAAACACAGATAAATGACAAAGTATTCTTTAATGGTAGCGTTGGTGTTCCGGTAGGTGGTGCAGGAGAAACGCAAACCGTTGTCGCAGGCGATTTAGAAATAAACTTCTTATTAAATGAAGATGGTACTTTATCTGCTAAAGTATTCAATCGTGAAAATAATATTCAAAGTTTTGGTCAGAATATCGGTTATACCCAAGGTGTTGGTTTGTCTTATAATGTTGATTTTGATACGTTTCAAGAACTCATAAGAAACCTATTCAAAAAGAAAGAAAAACCAGAAGAAACTCCCAAGGAAGACAATCAAGAAAAAGATGCCGAGGCACTTCCAAGTTTTATTACAGTAAAATCCTCTAAAAAAGGAGATTAAGGCAATTATGAGCTATAGTTTTGTTAATAATTAGATCTTAATTGTTAACTAAAACGTTGTAGTTTTATAATATCATTAAAATATGACATATGTTATATAAATATGATTTTTGTTTAGTAATTTTACCTCATAATAAAAGGATTTAATGTCAAGAAAAATTAAGAAAATTGGTGTTTTTACATCAGGAGGTGATTCTCCTGGAATGAATGCTGCAGTGCGTTCAGTTGTTAGAACATGTGCTTTCCATAATATAGAATGTGTTGGCATCTACAGAGGCTACGAAGGGATGATGACGGGTGATTTTGAAGTTATGGGCCCTCGTAGTGTTAAAGGTATTATCAATAAAGGTGGAACTATATTGAAATCTGCTCGCTCTAAAGAGTTTAGAACTAAAGAAGGGCGTAAAAAAGCATACGATCATTTAGTAGAAGCTGAAATTGATGCTCTTGTGGCTATTGGAGGTGATGGAACGTTTACTGGAGCCATGATTTTTAATCAAGAATACGACTTCCCAGTAATGGGCATTCCTGGAACTATCGATAATGATATTTTCGGGACCTCACATACATTAGGTTTTGATACTGCTCAAAATACGGTAGTTGAAGCCATCGATAAAATTAGAGATACTGCAAGTTCTCATAACAGATTATTTTTCATCGAAGTTATGGGGCGTGATGTTGGGCATATTGCACTAAACGTAGGTATTGCAGGTGGTGCTGAAGAAATTTTAATTCCTGAAGAAGATTTAGGCTTGGACCGTTTGGTAGATTCTTTAAATAAAAGTAGAACATCAGGAAAATCTTCAAGTATCGTTATTGTTGCTGAAGGAGATAAAATTGGTAAGAATATTTTCGAGCTTAAAGAGTACGTAGACGAAAACATGGAAGGCTACGATGTTAGGGTTTCTGTTTTAGGTCATATGCAACGTGGTGGATCTCCTTCATGCTTTGATAGAGTTCTAGCCAGTAGAATGGGTGTAAAAGCTGTGGAGTCTTTAATGGAAGGTAAAACTAATTATATGGTAGGGTTAAAAAACAACATCATGGAATTAACACCTCTTGATAAAGCAATAAAAGGAAAATCAAAAATTAACTTAGAATTACTTCGTGTCTCAGATATCATGAGCACATAAACATTAATAAATAAGAACATGTCAAAATTAAAAATTGGAATTAACGGATTTGGAAGAATAGGTAGAATAGCTTTTAGAGTAGCGGCTTCTAGACCAGATATTGAAATAGTTGGAATTAATGATTTATTAGACGTTGATCATTTAGCGTACTTATTAAAATATGATTCTGTTCACGGAAGATTTAACGGTACTGTAGATATCAACAACGGAAACTTAGTAGTAAACGGTAACGAAATTAGAATTACTGCAGAGCGCAACCCTGAAGATTTAAAATGGGATGCAGTTGGAGCTGAGGTAGTTTTAGATTGTACAGGTATCTTTACAACATTAGATAAAGCGCAGGCACATATTAAAGCTGGAGCTAAAAAAGTTGCAATTTCTGCACCTTCTGCAGACGCGCCAATGTTTGTAATGGGTGTAAACCACAAGAAAATTACTGCTAGTGATACTATTGTGTCAAATGCATCTTGTACTACTAATTGTTTAGCGCCTTTAGCTAAAGTAATTGATGATAACTTCGGAATTGTTGAAGGTTTAATGACAACAGTACATGCTACTACTGCAACTCAAATGACAGTTGATGGTCCTTCTAAGAAAGACTGGAGAGGTGGTAGAAGTGCTTTAGCTAATATCATTCCATCGTCTACTGGTGCTGCAAAGGCAGTAGGTAAGGTAATACCTGAATTAAACGGAAAACTTACAGGTATGGCATTTAGAGTGCCAACTCCAGATGTATCTGTTGTAGATTTAACTGTTAGAACTGAAAAATCTGCATCTTGGGATGAGGTAAAAGCAGCATTTAAAGCAGCTTCTGAAGGAGAATTAAGTGGTGTTTTAGGATATACTGAAGAAAAAGTAGTATCTCAAGATTTCGTATCAGAACCAATGACAAGTGTATTTGATGCAGATGCGAGTATTGCTTTAAATGACAATTTCTTTAAATTAGTATCATGGTATGATAATGAGTTTGGATACTCCACTAAGTTGGTTGACTTAGCTCAATATATCGCTACTGTTTAAATAGAATTTTAAATTACTAATAACTCCACAGAGTTATTGTGTTTTTGCACAGTAGTCTGTGGAGTTTTTTTATACAATGTACTTATGATTTTAATTGTTGATAGTGGTTCTACCAAATCAGATTGGTTAGCGGTAGATACGAACGGAAATAAGTTGATGCCAAAAGTGCGTACCAAAGGTTTAAATCCTGCAATTTTAAGCGAAAAAAAGTTAGATAAAACAATTAGAAAAAGTAATGAGTTAATAAGCAATAAAGAAAATGTAACTCATGTGTTTTTCTATGGTGCAGGATGTGGTACTGAAAATGCCAGAGATTTATTGGCAGATGTATTAAAAACTATATTTAATAAAGCCCATATCGAAGTAAATGAGGATACTTTGGCTGCTGTTTATTCTACAATTAATCACCCTAAAGAGGCAGCTGTAGTTTGTATTTTAGGTACTGGATCAAACTGTAGTTATTATGATGGTAATATACTGCATCAACGTGTTAAATCCCTTGGTTACACCCTTATGGACGACGCTTCGGGTAATTATTATGGTAAACAGCTTATTAGGGATTATTACTTTAATCACATGCCTGAAAATGTCAAAATAGCCTTTGGAGCTAAATATAATATGGATGCAGATTTTATAAAGTATAATTTATATAAACAACCTAGCCCTAATGCCTATTTAGCAAATTTTGCAGAATTTATGTTTTTACAAAAAGACTCTGATTATATTGTAGAACTTATTAAAAAAGGTATTAGATTATTTGCCACAAACATGATTATGCAGTTTAAAGAAGAGTTAAAATCTGTACCTGTGCATTTTGCAGGATCTATTGCATATTTCTCCAGAAAAGAGATTGAAGAAGTAGCTGATGAAATGGGATTTAAAGTTGGTAATTTTGAGCGTAGACCTATTGATGGTTTGGTACCCTTTCATACAAAGGATTTATAATTATTGAGTAAAAGACGGAGTTGTGCATAAACATGCAATAGTTTATATTTCAAATAATGAGAATAAAAAACAACTCATAAAATATATAACATTGGGTAAGTTTTTCCCAGAACTGGCATCTTTTAAAGGTGCCATTTTTTCTGAAATCACTATTAATAAATTTATTGATGAGGAAACGCGACACGGACGTTATGATGTTAAAACTGCAACCAATAATAGTCTAAAAAATTCTTCTGAAGGTGAACGTAAAAGGGCATTACTAAATCATATTTTATCAGCAAAAAATCATGATTATTTAGTTTTAGACAATGTATTTGATTGTTTGGATATAGATACGCAATCTAAAATTCAGTCAATGCTGACTGAAATATCTAGAGAAACTCAAGTTATTCAAATTACTACAAGAAAACGTGATTTCTTATCATTTATTGATAAGGTATATACAGTTGAGAATAGTGTTTTAAAGGAATATACTAATACTGAATCGAGTAGTACAGAGTACTTCATTAAAGCATTACCGCAACCTTACAAAATAGAATTTGGGTATTTTGATCCTTTAATTTCTTTGAATAAACTTAATCTTAGTTATGGAGAAAGGTCAATATTAAAAGATATTTCGTGGAAGATAAGGCCAAATGAGTTTTGGCAATTAATTGGGCCTAACGGGTCAGGGAAAAGTACAATATTATCATTGATTTCTGGCGACAATCCAAAAGGTTACATGCAAGATATGACCTTATTTGGTATGAAAAAGGGGAGTGGTGAAACCGTTTGGGACATTAAAAAGCATATTGGTTTTTATTCATCAGAGATGTTGAGAGGTTTTAAGCGTAAAGATTCTATAGAAAGTATGATAGTTTCTGGTTTTTTGGATTCTATTGGACTTTACAAATATCCAACAGATGTTCAACTTAAAATCGCTCGTGAGTGGATAGCCTTATTAAACATGACGAAGATTAAAGATAAAAGCTTTCATTTTCTATCTAGCGGGCACAAACGTTTGGTACTAATTGCAAGGGCTATGGTAAAACATCCACCATTATTAATCTTAGATGAACCCACAAATGGACTAGATGATCAGGATGCGCGAATCTTTTCAGAACTAGTCAATAAAATTGCTAAAGAAAGCAGTACTTCAATTATTTATGTTTCACATAGAAAAGAAGAATACATTACCCCAGATTTTGTGTATGAGCTTATTCCAAAAGAAACAGGTTCCATCGGTAAAATTTCTAAAGTCAAATAATTCATAGATCTACTTAGAATATATTCTATTTTCTTGTTCAGCAACCCTAATAAAAGTTGTCCGTTTTGTCAATTCCTTCAAACGGGAAGCCCCAACATATGTACAGGTGCTGCGTAAGCCACCCAAAATATCTTTTACGGTATTTTTAACAGGGCCTCGATAGGGTACTTCAACAGTTTTACCTTCACTAGCTCTATAATCTGCCACACCTCCAGAATGTTTATCCATTGCTGTAGAAGAACTCATGCCATAAAACTTCTTATATTTCTCACCATTTTTCTCAATAGTTTCTCCACCACTTTCATCATGTCCGGCTAACATCCCGCCGAGCATTACAAAATCAGCTCCAGCTCCAAAGGCTTTGGCTACATCACCTGGAGTTGTGCAACCACCATCGCTAATAATTTGTCCACCTAAACCATGAGCTGCATCGGCGCACTCTATAATAGCCGAAAGTTGTGGATACCCAACACCAGTCTTCACACGTGTTGTGCAAACAGAACCAGGGCCTATACCTACTTTTACAATATCTGCACCAGACAACAGCAACTCTTCAACCATTTCTCCAGTTACTACATTTCCAGCTATAATTACTTTTTCTGGATATGTTTCTCTAACGCTCTTTACAAAATCTGCAAAATACTCAGAGTACCCATTGGCCACATCAATACATATATATTGAAGTTTCGGATTAGATTTTATATGATTTGAAAGTCGAACAGTATCTTGTTTACCAATACCAGTGCTAATGGCAACATGATTTTCGATATTATTTGGTGCATTATTAAAGAAATTAGACCATTCGTCTGTTGAATAGTGTTTATGTATGGTGGTAAACAGTTGTTCTTCGGAAAGGGCTTTTGCTATTTCGAAGGTGCCAACCGTATCCATATTTGCTGCAATTATAGGTATTCCAGACCAAGTTACAGGGCTATGCAAAAATTTGAATGTTCGCTCTAAACTTACTTCTTTTCTGCTTTTTAAGGTAGATCGCTTAGGGCGAATCATCACATCTTTAAAGCCTAATTTAATATCATATTCAATGCGCATGTGGTAGTTATTTTGTTTGAATTCAAAATTAGAATTTTTAATCACTATAACGAAATTATATTCGATAAGAGCTAATAATTCATATTCTTTCGTATCTTTAATAATTAACTGATTATTAGCAATGAGATTTCCCCCAAAATCGAAATTAGGATTTAAGCTATGGACCATTGGTTCCATATTAGGTATTATTGTTTTAGGATTACTTTTTTTTATTGGAAGAAATGCTCCTGACAATGCTGGTTACTTCTCAACATTCGCCCTTCTTATTTTCATGATATTAATTCTCGTTGTGGGGGCATTTTTATTCACTCTAAGGTCTCAAATGGATAATGATGTTATAGAATCTTATTTAAATGATAAGATAAATGAATTGGAATTGGAATTAGAAAAAATTACAGAGACTTCAGATCATAAGTCTGTTTACCTTGAAAACATGAGCCATGAAATTCGTATTCCTTTGAGTACAATTTTAGGTATGATTAAAATGTTGAAGAATACCGATTTAGACATAGATCAAAAAGCACAAGTTGAGATTGCAGAGTATTCTTCTGAACACATGTTGCAACTCATCAATATGATTTTAAATAACTCTAAAGGTGTTAATGCAGATTTAAAACTTGAGCATGTTCCTATAAGGTTAGAATCTGATTTAACTAAGCTATTCAAAATATTTGAATATCAAGCATGGGAGAAAGGGTTAGAGTTTGAATATAAGTTTTCAGTTGATAAAAAGTATGATTTCTTATTATTGGGTGATATTGGTAAAATTCAACAAGTACTTATTAATTTAGTGAATAATGCTATTAAGTTTACAAATAGTGGCAAAATTAAAGTTACTGTAGATCATACGGTGACCTACGATAATCTGCAGGTTGTTTCTTTTTATGTAAAAGATTCCGGAATTGGAATGAGTACGTATGAGCAAGAACACGCTTTTAGCAATTTTGAAGACAGAAGATCTAACGATTTAAAGCATTATAGAGGTTCTGGAATAGGGCTTTCAGTAACCAAAAAGCTTGTAGAACTTTTAGGAGGAACGCTGAAGTTTGAAAGTAAAGAAAATGAAGGCACCACGTTTTACTTTAGTCTACAATTACAAAAAACACTTAACGTTATTTCTGAACCACCAAAAGCAAAGCCAATTTTACTGAATAAGTTTGATTACAGGTTTAACGTGCTTGTTGCTGAAGACAATATAATGAATCAAAAAGTCATTAAATTTCTATTAGAACAGCATGGAGCGGAGTGCACATTTGTTACAAACGGTTTGGATGCAGTAAACTTGCACAAAGTGATTAATTACGATATGATTTTTATGGATATTTATATGCCAAAAATAAATGGATACGAAGCAACGAGAATCATAAAGAATTCTGATAAATACACGAAAAATAGAATTCCTATTATTGCTGTTTCTGCAAGTGCTTTTGAAGATGATATTCTGAAGGCAAGAGAAGCAGGTGTTGATGAGTTTTTGGCAAAACCTATTGATAACGAAAAGTTGACCAATATTTTAAGAAAATATGCTCTAAAAAAAGAAGAACAAGTGTCTTAATTTATTTAGATGCAATCATACTAATTTCTACATTGACACTTTTTGGTAATTTTGCTACTTGTACCGTTTCTCTCGCAGGTGCTGTTTCATCATTAAAAAAACTTCCATAAACTTCATTAATAGACGTAAAGTCATCCATATTGCTAATAAATATTGTAGATTTTACAACATCTTCAAAAGTGTATTCAGCGGCGTTTAAAACCGCTTTTAAGTTTTGCATTACTTGAAGCGTTTCAGACTTAATATCTTCTAATACCAATTTGTTAGTTTCAGGATTGATAGCAATTTGTCCAGAGAGGTATAATACATCTCCACTTAAAACAGCTTGGTTGTATGGTCCTAAAGGTGCTGGTGCTTTATCCGTAGTAATTATTTTCTTCAAAGTAAAATTCTTTAATAAATAAATGTATGCAAATTATCTAAGAGTTTGATCTGGTTGTCTTCGTTGTTCGTACTTTAAATCTTTAAGCAGATTAGATTTTATACCAATAAAGAAATTCCATGAACTTCTAGCACTAAACGGCACCCAACTAAAATTCATTCTCCAACTTAACAAATCGCGTTCAAATCGCAACTGTGTAAATGTAAATCCGTTATTTTTAAAATCATATCCCGAAGATCCTCCAACTGACCATTTGGGAGATAGTTCAATATCTCCAGAAAACATCAAGGAATGCGAGGAAATTTCACTATTTCGCCTTTGGTTAGAGTAATTAACAGCATAGGCTAGTCTTAAACTCCAAGGAATTTTAAAATTAAAAAATTCATCGTTTTTATCCTTTTCACCTTTTTTTGCATCAGGATCAAACCGTTTACTAGTAAAATCTTCAGAACGCCCAAATAAATCATCAGCACGCCCACCGTTTCTAATATTTTCCTCTATACTAGAGTCTCTTTCAGCCTTGTCATCTTTCTTTTTGTCTCCAGAGCCGCCAGAAAGAGAATAACTCATATTCATATTAGCGCTTGTAAGCCTGAACAAGCTCCCACCATTATCAATATTAAATTTATCAATTCTTCTATTATTATTATCCAATGCATATGGGTCTAGAGTGGCACTGAAATTTAAGCTCAATTTGTTATCAAAAAATTGTGTACCACCATTCATTCTTACTGGGCTCCACTGTAAAGAGTCACCTGCAAAATTATATGCAGTTGAGAAATTTAGGTTATTTAGTAATTTTATTTTTTTAGGATCTGTTTTGGTGGTATCCTTATCTCTTACTTTAGCTTCAAAGTTGTTTGATAGGGAAATGCCCATGGAACTTGAAAATCTTTTGTTCGGTGTGCCAAATAAACTCTGTTCAAAACGTGTAAATTCCTCAATTTCTCTTTCGGTAGTTGTAGTACCATCAGCATCAATTATAAAATCACCGTCATAGGAGTCGTAATATTTATCAAACGCAGGATTGATATTGTAACTTATAGATGGACGTATAACATGTCTAATAGCCTTTATTTTCTTGTCTTGTCCTTTCTTTTCAAAATTAAACATACCGTAAATAGTAGTACCAATACTAGTACTAAAATTGTAAGTTCGGTAGGAATCAAAGCCTCGAATAGTATCAGTTATAGTTTCTCTATTTTCTATATCAAAACGTCTGTCAATGGTGTTAAAGGTCCATACTTCATTGAAATTTGTACTGGCACTTACACTAAAATGTTTAAATACTTTAAAGTTTGTACTTAGTGGTATTGAATGTTGAAAACCTGCTTTAGCATCATCAAACATCTCTTTTTTGAAGAATAATGAATCTGTCGTTTGAATTCTATTTTCTCCACGAACATTATATTGAAAGCTAATATTTTGAATAAGCCCTTTTTTAGATCCTGCTTTTGGAGCAAAAGGAAATATTCGCCCCATGTTTCCTTGAAATGTAGGAAGTGTCATGCTGATACTCTGAGTTTGAGTATTTTGGGAATGTGTTGCTGTAACACTAAAGTCTACTTGTGGTTCACCTTGAAACGTTTTAGAGTAGGAGACAGACGATGCTAAAGTATTGTTCAAAAAAGCTCCAGTAGTTGCTTGATTTAAAGACGCACGGTAAAATGTACTACTTCCTAAATTTACAGAAGCCGAAAACCGAGAGTTTGGACTTGCTTTAGCATCTTGACTATGCGACCATCTAATATTATATACTGTTGTTTTAGCATAATCAGGAAAACCACGTTCACTTGTTATTAAATTTTCGTACCTAAATCCAAAATTCCCTCGAAACTTATATTTAAGTGCATATGTACTTTCACCTCTTATCCCGTAACTGCCGTTGGTGTAATAATCTCCCATAAGTGCTAGGTCTACGTGAGGACTAATAGCAAAATAATACCCACCATTTTGCAAAAAGTAACCACGATCATTCTGTTGTCCAAAAGTAGGTATCAGTACACCAGACGCCGCTGTATTAGCTGGCGTTTGCGGAAAGAAACTAAAAGGCAACCAAATAGGTGTAGGTACATCATATATAAAAAGTCCTGCAGGCCCGGTTACTATCTTTTTCTTTGGTACTATTTTAGCCCTTTTTAAAAGAATATAATATTCTGGGTCTTCTAAATTCTCAGCTGTGGTATACCTCGCATCTTTTATAAAATAAACAGAATCATTTTCCTTTTTTGTAATCTTTGCTATTACAGTGCCTTCGCCTTGTTCTGTTATACTATTATAGATTAACGCTTTTTGAGATTTTGTGTTAAATAGAATAGAATCAGGTTTCACTACGTTTCCACCTTGATCAAAAACCGGTGCTTGGGTGTATACTCCAGCAGAGTCTACAATGCCTCTGGCATAAACTTCATTTTTCTTGTAATCAATTGTGATATCTCCGGCCTTAATATTCAAGTCACCATAGGTGATTTCAGCTTCATTATAGAGATATAATTTCTGCTTTCTCTGGTTTAAAGAAGTGTAGTCTCTAGCTTTATAAGTAACAATATTCTCTAAAAATTCTTTTTTCTTCGGGGTTATAGAATCTACTAGAGTACTATCTTGAGGTACAGTTGGAAGTTCAAGTTTTAGGATACTATCTTGTGTTTTAACAACAGTATCTGACTTTTTCTCAGGTTTTGGTTCAATGGGTTCTCCCTTTTTGGGGATATCTTGGGCGAAGCTAAAAGTGTTGATAAACACTGTAAAACTCAATGCAAAAAGTATTTTAAATTGGTTTGTACGCAACGCTTTTAAATGTATTTTTGTAAAAGTATGGCTCGGTTTTTGAAACGCCAAAATTACATATATTTTTTTGGGTTTAATTTATATTTCCTCAGAAAAATTTTCCATTGAAATAAACCATTTTGTTGATCCGTTTTATGGGTAGCAAATTATCAAAAACTAAGCCTTTTTAGGTAAAATTGAATGAGAAATTCAAACTTTAACAATTACCACATGAAAACGAACTCAATATTAGGTTTCGTATGTTTTATAATAGTATTAACATTTTCCCCTTTTGTTGATGCACAGGCAAAGGACAAATTTGTTGTGGTTTTAGATGCAGGACATGGTGGGAAAGACCCTGGCAATTTAGGTAATGGGTATAGAGAAAAAGATATCGCTTTAAAAGTAGTACTTGAAGTTGGAAAGCAATTAAAGAAGAATCCAAACATTGAAGTGATTTATACTAGAAAAAAAGATGTATTTGTGGATTTATTTGTGAGAGGAAAAATTGCAAATAAAGCTAAAGCTGATTTATTTGTATCAGTGCATTGTGATTCTCACACGTCTCAAGCTTATGGTGCAGGCACGTTCGTTTTGGGTTTACATAGAAATGAAACCAATTTTGAAGTTGCTAAAAAAGAGAACTCCGTAATTTTTATGGAGGACGATTATAAAAAGAACTACGCAGGATTTAACCCTAATGCTCCAGAAGACGCCATTTCAATTATTTTAGGACTTGAAGAATATTTAGACCAAAGCATCTATTTAGCTAGCTTAATTCAGGAGAATTTCGTGAAACTTAATCGCAAAAATCGTAAAGTAAAGCAAGCAGGTTTTATTGTATTACATCAAACTGTTATGCCTAGTGTTTTAGTAGAGTTAGGTTTCTTAACGAATAATAGAGAAGGTAGGTATTTAAATTCAAAAAAGGGGCAGTTAGAAATGTCTAAATCAATTACTGAAGCTATTTTAAAATATAAAAATTCAATTGATTTAAATACTGTAAATGAGGTAAGTGCCAAAGATTTAGTTGAAGAAAGTGAATTAGAGTTTGAAAACATTACCTTCAAAGTTCAAATAGCAGCAAGCTCTAGAAAGTTAGAGCCAAAACCATATAATTTCAAGGGATTATCCGATATTTCTAGAATCAGCCAAGGTAATATCTACAAATATTATTTTGGTAATACTTCAGATTACAACCAAGCTAAGGCTTTGGTTAAAGAGGCTAAAGCTAAAGGTTATGCAACAAGTTTTGTTGTAGCTTTCAAAGATGGCAATAAAGTTCCGTTAGCAAATGTGCTAAAATCAAAGTCGAATTAATAAGTTCCTATCTAAATTTATTTTAAATTTGTTTTTAAAAGAAAGCAAATTTTGAAGATTTCACGAGAAGTAAAAGTTGGCGCACTTGTCATTTCTGGCATTGTGCTTTTTATATATGGTTTTAATTATTTAAAAGGTCAAGACCTTTTTAACTCTTCTGATACATTTTACACTGAATATGAAAATGTTGAAGGTTTAGTGCCCTCAACCCCAGTAACTATTAATGGTTTGAGTGTTGGTAAAGTCACAGATATTGGTTTTAAAGGAGATGGTTCAGGTAAATTAGCTATTAAATTATTAGTAGATAGCGATTTTGAATTTTCCAAAAATAGTAAAGCAGAACTTTACGAAACAGGTTTAATAGGAGGGAAAGCAATAGCTATAATTCCCGCGTTTGATGGTGCAGAAAATGCCAAAAATGGAGATGTTTTAGAAGGAAGTGTAAAAGCAGGTTTAACAGATTTAGTAAACCAACGTTTAACTCCACTTCAGGAGAAAATAGAAATCATGATGGTTGGTGCAGATTCCTTATTATCCAACATAAACGACGTGTTTGATGCAAAAACCAAGGCGAATCTTAGATCCAGTATAGCAGGTCTAAATGATATAGTTCAAAATTTCAAGGAAGCTTCTAAATCAATTGATTTACTCGTGGTTAGCAATGAGAAAAAATTAAATAGCACCCTTACTAACGTAGATAATATTTCTTCAAACTTATCAAAAACAACCGAACAACTCGCTGAAGCAGATTTAAAGCAAACCATTAAAACTCTTGAAACCACTATTCAAAATTTCAAAAATATCAGTGGCAAAATTGATAAAGGAGAAGGTTCAATTGGGAAGTTATTAAATGATGAAACGCTCTATAACAACTTAGAAGGGGCATCAAGAGAAATGGAGGCTTTGATACGTGATATAAAATTGCACCCAGCGCGTTACAGACGTATTTTATCTAAAAAGGAAATTCCTTACGAAGAACCAGCTGAGAATAAAAAGAACTAAATTTTAATATGGCGTATTTACCAAATATACTTTTTGCTATTGCCTTAATTTTAGGAATAGGATATTTTACCAAAAATATTAAAAAGCTTATCCGAAATATCAAGTTAGGAAACAATGTTAATGCTAGCGATAATAAATCTGAACGTTGGAAAAACGTCGTAAATATTGCTTTAGGCCAAAGTAAAATGGTACGTCGACCCATTTCAGGGATCTTGCATGTAGTTGTCTATATTGGTTTTATTATCATAAACATCGAAGTTTTAGAAATTATAATTGATGGCTTGGTTGGTACGCACCGTATAGGTTTAAAAGTATTGCCTGTATCTATTTACGGTTTTTTAATCGGCACATTCGAAATATTGGCTTGCCTGGTGCTCATTACAGTTATCATCTTTTGGTTGAGAAGAAATGTTTTAAAGTTGGCTCGTTTTATGAAGAGCGAAATGACGGGGTGGCCGAAAACAGATGGGAACTTAATCTTATATTTTGAGGTTGTATTAATGACGCTATTTTTAGTCATGAATGCCACCGATTTACAATTTCAAGAATTAAATTCAGGAAATATTGTAAGTCAACATATAGCGCCATGGTTTTCAGGTTTATCAGAATCTACATTGCACGTCATCGAAAGAGGCGCGTGGTGGTTGCATATTCTTGGAATTTTAGTATTTCTTAATTATCTCTATTTTTCAAAGCACTTACATATCCTTTTGGCATTTCCAAACGTTTTTTATGGCAGTGTAAAACCCAAAGGACAGTTTGATAATTTAGAAGCTGTAACCAAAGAGGTAAAGCTAATGATGGATCCAGATGCAGATCCTTTTGCAACTCCAGCCGAAGGTGCAGAAGATGATGTTCCTGCCAAGTTTGGCGCAAGCGATGTTCAAGATTTGAACAGAATACAACTTTTAAACGCCTATACCTGTACAGAATGTGGTCGCTGCACCTCAGCATGTCCCGCTAACCTAACAGGTAAAAAACTGTCGCCTAGAAAAATCATGATGGACACTAGAGACAGGCTAGAAGAAGTTGGTAAAAATATCGATGCCAATAATGGCGAATTCAAAGACGACGGCAAGCAATTACTTGGTGATTACATCACTCCCGAAGAACTTTGGGCATGCACCACTTGTAACGCCTGTGTAGAGGAGTGTCCGGTAAGCATCAACCCATTGTCTATTATTTTAGACATGCGTCGCTACTTGGTTATGGAGCAAAGTGCAGCGCCTTCAGAATTAAATAATATGATGTCTAACATCGAAAACAACGGTGCGCCTTGGCCTTATAACCAAATGGACAGATTAAACTGGAAGGACGAATAATTAGGGCGTTACCCACAAGGGGTCGGGCTTTCGGCAGTCGCTCTCTCCTGCGTCGAGGAGCTTCAACAAATGCCTCAATCCCTAACGCGAGTACCGTCCAAAACATAACATAAACGTCTACAATATTTAGATTGTAGCCTTTAAAAAAGCATACACTATGAGCGAAACACTCAAAGTAAAAACAATGGCAGAATTCATGGCAGAAGGCAAACAACCAGAAATTTTATTTTGGGTAGGTTCCGCTGGAAGTTATGATGATCGTGCTAAAAAAATAACCAAAGCTTTCGTAAAAATCCTTAACGCTGCAAATGTTGATTTTGCAGTACTTGGTCAAGAAGAAAGTAGTACAGGCGATGTTGCTAAGCGTGCAGGAAACGAGTTTTTGTTTCAAATGCAAGCCGTAATGAATATAGAATTGCTCAATGGTTATGAAATAAAAAAGATTGTAACCTGCGATCCGCATTCCTATAACTGTATAAAGAATGAGTATCCAAGTTTAGGCGGTAGTTATGAAGTGTTTCACCATACGCAATACATTAAAGATTTAATAGCATCTGGCCGATTAAAAGTGTCTGGTGATACCTATAAAGGCAAACGCATTACCTTTCATGACCCTTGTTATTTAGGTAGAGCCAATAGTGAGTACGATGCCCCTCGAGATGTTTTGCAAAACACCAAGGCAGATTTAGTAGAAATGAAACGCCATAAAAGCACAGCATTATGTTGTGGCGCAGGAGGTGCTCAAATGTTTAAAGAACCAGAAAAAGGAGATAAGGATATTAATGTATTGAGAACAGAAGATGCACTAGAAACCAATCCTAATATTATTGCTACGGGTTGTCCGTATTGTAATACCATGATGACAGATGGTATTAAAGCCAAAGAAAAAGAAGCTGAAATTGAAGTTCTAGATATTGCTGAATTAATTGCTAATACAGGAAATTTATAATGGATGCTAAAGATTGTCCAGCTTGTAAAAATGAAAATACAGCTGATGCTGAATTATGTATTACATGCAAATTTCCCTTTAATGCATCTGAAAAAGAAAAAGGGCTCCATATAGGAAAGTTTATTAGTGATAAAGGTATTATTGTGGACTCTGAAGACTATTTAATTAAAAGTCAGCGTTTACTATATATTGCTTCTCTATTTTATTTAATAGGGACTATAGTTTACTTTTTCACTGCTCCTTATTATCTAGTAGCTTTAATAATAAACATAATTGTTATATTAATTTTACTTGTAAGTGCCATATTTATTAAAAAGCATCCCTTATTATTCTTGTCTATACCTACATTTGTTTTAACAACTATTTATGTTTCAGAGTATTTCGTAGATCCAAATTTATTATTGAAAGGGATACTTTTTAAGCTTCTAATTTTCGGATGTTTAATTTATAGCATTTATATTTATTTTGAATCTAAATCTTTTAAAAAGAAATACAATATTAAATAACATGTTAGTAGACTTCAACAAATTACCAGAAGAATCAAGAGTTTGGATATATCAGGCCAACCGTTCATTTACTCCAGAAGAAATTGCTGAAATAGAAAATAAATTAAACGTCTTCATTGAAAACTGGACAGCACACGGTAGCGACTTACAAGCAGGGTATCTCATTAAATATAAACGATTTATAGTACTTGGGTTGAATCAGAGCCTAAATGCAGCCACAGGATGCTCTATTGACGCATCTGTACATTTTATTCAACAATTAGAAAAAGAATACAACGTAGATTTAATGGATAAAATGAATGTGTCCTACAAACAAGGCGAATTCATCGCTTACAAGCCATTAACTGACTTCAAAAAAATGGCAAAACAACGCGCAGTTTCTAAAAACACCATAGTTTTTAATAATCTAGTCAATAATATTGCTGAGTTTAAGGAAAATTGGGAAGTACCCGCTAGTGAGAGTTGGCATGCTAGGTTTTTGTAATTTTTTGTTATTTAGAGCGTAGCGAATAATTCTAAGTAAGAGTTACTCTAAACCACCTTCTTAATCACCCGCAACTTGTGCGTATGTAGATTTCTATCCACGTTATAAATACCAGAATGGTCTAATCGGTCAATCCTTACTTTTCCGTGAGCGTGGATAATGTAGTTATCCTTCATAATAATACCAACATGGATGATATCGCCATCTGCATTATCAAAAAAGGCTAAATCTCCAGGTTCACTTTCTTCAATAAAACTTAAGGCTTCGCCTTGCGTGGCTTGTTGAGAGGCATCACGCAGTAATTTGTAACCATTCAGTTTATAAACCATTTGTGTGAATCCAGAACAATCAATTCCAAAAGGCGTTTTCCCACCCCATAAATACGGACTGTTTAAATACAAAAATGCAGTTTGTACAATGTTAGCTTTATTAGTTACACCTTCGGTAAGATTACCATCAAATGTGTGTTTTAAAAGCGACAAACCATTCAGTGAAGAGCCTAACTGAATAGGGTAGAGTTGCTCATTTTCATCTTGAATGAATTCAACTAAATCTGTCGAAAGTTTAGGGGTTTCAGCGTTAAGTTGCTTGTAAACTTCAGTTTCAATTTCTAAGTATTGCTTGTTGTCAATCCAACCTTCGTATTTGTCAAAAGCCAAACGTATTTTACTCCAATTTTTACGTTTTTCAATTACCTTAAACCATTCACCATACAATACTTGCGATACCAATTCGCTTTTATCGGATGCTTCAAATCGTAAGGGAACGATGCTTAAATTACAAATTCCGTATTGCATTCAGTAGTTAATTGCGTTCAATAACCATTGCAGAAGCACCACCGCCACCATTACAAATAGCTGCAGCACCAATTTTGGCATTGTTTTGTTCTAACACATTAAGTAAGGTAATTAAAATTCTAACACCTGAACACCCTAAAGGATGGCCTAGAGAAACGGCACCACCATTTACATTAACGGTATCATCTTTTAATCCTAAAATTTTCATATTGGCTAAGGCAACTACAGAAAATGCTTCATTAAATTCAAAATAATCAACATCATCTTGTGATATTCCAGCTTTCGCAAGTGCTTTTGGTAGAGCCTTAGCAGGAGCTGTTGTAAACCATTCTGGCTCGTGTGCAGCATCTGCATAACTTTTAATTGTAGCCAAAATATCTAACCCAAGCGCTTCAGCTTTCGCTTTACTCATTAATACTACTGCGCCAGCACCATCATTTATGGTAGATGCGTTCGCTGCTGTTACAGTACCATCTTTTGTAAACGCAGGGCGTAAACTAGGAATTTTATCAAGTTTTACTTTAGTAAATTCTTCATCGGTATCAACAACTATTGGTTCACCACGACGCTGTGGTACTTCAACAGGAATAACCTCATTTTTAAACTTTCCATCATTCCACGCAGCTTCAGATCTTTTGTAGGATTGAATGGCATAGGCATCTTGGTCTTCACGAGAAAACTCATATTCTGAGGCACAAGCATCAGCACAAACACCCATAGCGTTTTGGTCGTAGGCATCAACTAATCCATCTCTTTGTAACCCATCAACTAGAGTTCCTGGACCAAATTTAGTACCCGTTCTTGCATATAAATAGTGAGGGATTAAACTCATGTTTTCCATACCACCAGCAACCACAATTTCGGCATCTCCCAAACGTATAGCTTGAGCTGCGTGCATTACGGCTTTCATACCTGAAGCACAAACTTTATTTATGGTTGTACAAGGCACGGTATTCGGAATTCCAGCACCCAGAGCAGCTTGTCTCGCAGGCGCCTGACCATTGCCGGCTTGCACCACATTACCCATAAATACTTCGTCAACCACCTCTGGTTTTAAATCAATTTTATCTAACGCACCCTTAATGGCAACCGAACCTAATTTAGTAGCTGGTACAGTTGATAATGCGCCTAAAAAACTACCAATAGGTGTTCTTACAGCGGACACAATAACAACTTCTGAATTCATAATGAAAAATTAAAATTAGTTAAGGCGAAAATAATCATTTTTTAACAGATTGTTACAAGTATTAACTTCATTATAAGATTGACTATAACACCATAGAATTTCTTACATTTGAAAATATTCTGGTTGCACATGAAAGACTTCATAAATAAGCTATATAGAAATCATTCTTTGATTTACAAAGCTTTATTGTTTGTATGTACTACGTTTTTAATTGTGTATTTGTTTCCAAAGAGTGGAAAATTCAAATATAACTTTGAAAGAGGTAAACCTTGGCAGTCAGAAAATTTATTGGCGCCTTTTAATTTTGCAATTAAAAAGGCAGAAGATGAGTTAAAAGAAGAAAAAACTAAAATTGAAAGTGAAGCGCATTTATATTTTGATGTTGATGAATCTATTACATCAAACGTGTATAATGCCTATGAGAATACCTTTTCGAAGATATTTTCAGATTCTCTACCTCAAAATACATTAAAGAGATTAAAAACTACAGGAAAAACAACCTTAGATGAACTGTATAATATTGGAATACTATCTGATAACTATACTTTTAAAGAGGATAGAGTTGTAGAAATTCTTAGTGGAAATGTAAATAAGCAGAGTACCGTTTACGGAAATTTAATTACGCAAGACGAGGTTAAATCTTTTATAGAAAGACGATTAAACGCGGAAGGGTTAAGCAATTATACGCCAAAATTCACGTCGCTTTTTTTCGATATTATTGAGCCCAATTTAACTTTCAATAAATCCTTTACTGACAAAGCGCTACAGGATGAACTTAATAAGATATCATACACCAGAGGTAGCGTTGAACGAGGAACACTTATTATTTCTAAAGGTGAAGTAGTAGAGGGAGATAAGTTTCAAAAGCTGAAATCTCTACAGTCTGAATACGAATCGCAAGTATGGAACGAGTCTAATTACAATTGGATATTGTTTGCTTATACCTTGTTAGTAGCCTTAGCATTGTTGATGCTGTTGTTATTTCTAAGGAAATACAGAATTGAGGTTTTTGAGAATAACACCAAAGTAACATTTATCTTCTTCAATATTCTATTGATGGTTTTTATTACCACTTTGGTGGTAAATTACAATTCAGAATATTTGTATGTAGTACCTATTTGTGTGCTGCCACTTGTTTTAAAAGCCTTTTTTGACGCGAGATTAGGGATGTTTGCTCATGTAATTACGGTACTACTATTAGGCTCTATTGTGCCAAATAGTTACGAGTATATGTTTTTACAGATTCTTGCTGGTATCGTGACTATTTTAACCGTTTCTGAGCTGTATAAACGCGCTAATTTGTTTATTTCTGTAGGACAAATAACGCTGATATACATTATTGCATATTTCGCGTTTTTTGTAATTCATGAGGGCAGTATTGAAACAATTGATTGGAACACGTTTTTATTATTCATATTATGTGGACTCGCTACACTTTTCGTTCAGCCTTTAATTTATGCTTATGAGAAGTTATTTGGATTAGTATCGGATGTCTCGCTTCTAGAATTATCAGATACAAATACAAAGCTTTTAAAAGAACTATCAAATGTATCTCCAGGAACGTTTCATCATTCACTAAATGTAGCAAATCTTGCCGAGGCTTCAGCAAATGAGATTGGTGCAAATGCTATGTTAGTTAGGGTAGGTGCTCTATATCATGATATTGGTAAAATGGTTACGCCTAATTATTTTACTGAGAATCAATCTACAGGAATAAATCCTCATGACGAATTATCTTCAACCGAAAGTGCTAGAATCATTACTGATCATGTGATAAATGGAATAGAAATAGCAAAGAAGAATAATCTTCCTGATCGGGTAATTGACTTTATAAGAACACACCATGGTACAAGCGTGGTGTATTATTTTTATATGAAAGCGAAGGAAATGGATAAAGACATAGACGCCAATCTATTTAGGTACCCGGGGCCAAAGCCTTTTAGTAAAGAAACGGCCATTTTAATGATGTGTGATAGTGTTGAAGCTGCATCTAAAAGTTTAAAGAATCCAACGTCAACAAAGATTGATGCGTTTGTTGAAAACATTATAAATAAACAGATAGAGGAAGATCAATTTTTAAATGCCAATATCACGTTTAAGGAAATTCAAGCCATAAAAAAAGTGCTAAAACACAAGCTTGCAAATATTTACCATTTGAGGATAGAATATCCCGAATAATTTTTTCAAAAATTCAAATAAATAGTTGCGTTCTTATAATGTTTAAATTACATTTGCATCCGCAATTTTAGGTTGCGAAAGTTCTTTAAAGGATTAGGAGAGGTGCCAGAGTGGTAATGGAGCAGATTGCTAATCTGTCAACGCGTAAGTGTTGCCCGGGTTCGAATCCCGGTCTCTCCGCAATAAATTAGATAACCAAATCGGGGTGTAGCGTAGCCCGGTTATCGCGCCGCGTTTGGGACGCGGAGGTCGCAGGTTCGAATCCTGCCACCCCGACCAAGAAAAGCCATCAATCTTTTAAGATTGTTGGCTTTTTCTATTTAAGAACGTTAAAAGCATTAGCTTTTATAAGTGGACACATAGAAAAAGACAAAGAGCTTATAAAGCACTGGCTTATTTTGAGCAACAACTCAATTTCAGAATCACTCTTAGTAATCCTGCCACCCCGACAATTTTAAATTAGATGAAAAACAATGTAATTTTTTATAATTGAGGTGTTTTTTCTTTTTATAAGCTTAAATAAGATCTATGTTAGTTATCTACTGAGAGTTAAACCGCTAATGGTCCAGCTAAATCTATAATCCCCTAAATGAATTACCATTCGTCGACACTTATTTGTTATTCGCCTATACTTAAATCCAATTAAGCGAAATAGACTCTGGCTTCAGTTTATTATATATAATTTAATTTTTTAAAAAGGAGAGATTAATGAGAAATTTAAGAGTATTACTTATTGAAGACGATATGATTGAGGTTATGAAATTGAATAGAACAGTTTCTAAACTTGAACTACCGCATAAAATTATTGAAGCAAATAATGGGGAAGAAGCTTTAAAAATTTTACAAAGCAAAGATGAATTACCTGACATTATTTTGTTAGATTTGAACATGCCAAAGCTAAATGGTATAGAATTTTTAAATATTTTAAAAAACGATGAAATTTTAAAATATATTCCAACAATAATTTTAACTACCTCCAATAATCAAAGAGATTTGTTAGAATGTTATAAGATTGGAATAGCTGGATATGTGTTAAAACCCTTAAAATATGAAGATTACATGTATAAAATAGAAAAATTATTAGGGTATTGGAGTATTAACGAATTAAAGCAACTTTAAAATGAAAGGTATTGTATTTACTGAGTTTTTAGATTTAGTTGAAGATAAATTTGGATTAGAAGTTCTTGATAAAATTATAACACAATCTAATTTAGAATCTGGAGGTGTCTATACCTCTGTTGGTACTTATAGTTTTTCAGAGATGTTACAATTACTTCAACATTTAAGTGCACATACAAATATTTCCATTGATGATTTATTATTGGTTTATGCAGAACATTTTTTTGGAGTTATAGAAGAGAGTTACCCTGGTCTTTTAGCAACTTATAAAGACCCTATTGAGATGTTATCTTCCATTGAAAATCATATACATGTGGAGGTTAGAAAAATATATCCTGATGCAGAATTGCCAACATTTGAAGTGATTGAAAAAACAGATGATAGATTAATCATGGTATATAAATCAAGTAGAGCAATGCATCATTTCGGATTAGGATTAATGAATAAAACGTTTGAGCACTTTAACTCTAAAGCATCTATTGTACTAGAAAAGCTTAAAGAGGATGGCACTGAGGTAAAGTTTGTTATCAACAAAAATTAATGAGTCAAGATAAAATTGACATGTTGCAACGTGCACTTGCACGAGAAAAAGCTGCACGAAAACAGGCAGAAAAAATACTTGAAAGTAAGTCTGCCGAATTGTATGTTGCTAAACAAAAGTTAGAGAAATCTTATTCTGAGTTAGAAGCCCTTTTAAATAGAAAAGATTCAGAGCTTCAAGGTGTTTTTGAAAACATTGTTGATGCCTATGTTATTATGGATTTATGGGGCAACATTTTGAAAATGAATGATGCCGCGGTAAACCTACTCGGTTTTAAAAATACTAAGGAGGACTCCAATCTTCTTGAAATGGCGCATCCAGATGAGATGGAACGAGTTGCAGAATCATTTCAGTCTTTGATGAAAGATGGTGCAGTTACGGACTTTCATGTTAACATTATTACTCAAAAAAAAGAAAATAAACTTGTGCATATAAATGCAAGTATTATTTATGATAATGGTCAGCCAGTTGCAGCTCAAGGTATAGTTAGAGATATTACTCAAGCTAAAGAAGCAGAACAACAACTCATTGAATCTGAAAATAGATTAGCAACACTTATTCTTAATTTAGATAGTGGTGTTCTATTAGAAGATGAACATCGAAAAATTGCACTTACAAATAATAAATTTTGTGAGCTTTTTGAAATACCTATAAGTCCAGACGAATTGAAAGGTGCAGATTGTAGTGCTGCTGCTGAACAAAATAAAATACTCTTTAAGAAGCCTAAACTTTTTGTTGATAGAATTAACACTATATTAAGTAATAAAAACCAAGTTATAGGAGATGAATTAGAAATGACTAATGGCAAAATCCTTTTGCGTGACTACATTCCTATTTATGAAAACGGCGTTTACAAAGGGCATCTTTGGACGTATAAAGACGTAACTCTAAGACGTAAATATCGCAAGAGCTTAGAGTCACAAAAGCAAAAATATAGTAGCATTATTGCCAATATGAATTTGGGCTTAATGGAAGTGGATAACGACGACAAAATCTTAATGGTAAATCAAAGTTTTCAAGATTTATCGGGCTATAGCGAAGAAGAGTTACTGGGCAAAGTAGCTAAAGATGTTTTGGTTGTTAGCGATGATTCTAAAAAAATACATGAAGAAAATTTAAAACGAAAAAAAGGGTTATCCAACTCCTATGAAGTCGTTGGTAGAAATAAAGCTGGAGAAAAACGTTATTGGCTAATAAGTGGTGCACCAAACTATAATTTAAATGGAGAGGTTATTGGTTCAATTGGCATACATCTGGATATAACAGATTTAAAATCATTACAATTTCAGAAAGAAAAACTACTTCAGGCTTTAGAAAAAAGTAATGACGAGCTCCAGGAATATGCACATATTGTTTCACATGATTTAAAATCACCGCTTCGAAGTATAGATGCACTGGTTAATTGGATTAAAGAAGATAATAAGGACAACTTTGACGATACAACTCTTCAGAATTTAAATCTTATTGAAACTACTCTAGAGAAAATGGAACATCTTATAGCTGATGTTTTAATGTATTCTAGTGTTGGAGCACAAGCAATGGAAAAAGAATCGGTAGATTTGAATGAAGTAATTTCAGAGTTGCAGAAAATTTTGTTCGTGCCCGAACATATTTCCATCAAAGTTTTAAATGATTTACCAAAAATTGAAGGAGATCAAACCAAGCTAAAACAACTATTCCAAAATCTAATTAGCAATGCGGTAAAGTTTAATGACAAGGAAGAAGGTTTAATTGAGATTGATGTTGTAGACAAAGAAACTCATTACCAATTTCATGTTAAAGACAATGGTATTGGAATAGAGGAAAAATATTATGACAAGATTTTTAAAATTTTTAATGCTTTAAATAAAAGTAAAGATTCTACTGGAATTGGGTTATCTATAGTTAAAAAAATTGTTGAATTGCACAAAGGTAAGATATGGATAGAATCTGAAGTTGGTAAAGGAACCTCTTTCTATTTCACTCTAAAAAAATAACTAATGGAACAACCTAATTTATCTTACATAAATGAGCTTTCTGGAGGTGATGAAGCTTTTAAAAATAAGTTAATAACAATCCTTAAAAACGAATTTCCAGAAGAAAAAGAGGTATACTTTAAAAATTTTAAAGCGAAAAATTTTAAGGAAACAGCAGAAAATGTCCACAAACTTAAACATAAAATTAGTATTTTAGGGCTCGAAGAAAGTTATAAAATAGCTGAAAATTATGAAGACAATCTAAAAGAAAGTAATGTTTCTGGTTATGAAACATTTAACGAGATTCTTCAAAATATAACAGATTATTTGGCGACTTTGTAAAGCCTCTTTAATGAATTGTATTATTATTGATGATGAAGCTACAGCTAGGGCAATTATTTCTCAGTTGTGCTCTAATATACCAAGTTTAAATATTTTAGAAGAGTTCCCTAATGCGCTTCAGGCTATTAAATATTTAAATCAAAATGAAGTAGATTTAATATTTCTGGATATCCACATGCCAGATTTTACAGGGTTTGATTTTATTCAAACATTAAAAAATCCTCCTAAAATAATTTTAACAACCTCTGATTCTCAATTTGCTATTGAAGCTTTTGAGTATGATTGTATTGTGGATTATTTGGTAAAACCAATAGTATTACCGCGCTTTGAAAAATCTATAAAAAAGGCCGAATCTTTTAAAACTGTGGCATCAACTACAGCTGATTCTGATAAAGTAGAAACAACTTCAGGGAACGATCTTTATGTAAATATCGATAGACGTTTAATAAAAATTGATATTCCAAGTATTTATTTAATTGAGGCTAAAGGTGATTATATTCATGTGAAGACTGAGGATAAAAATTACACCGTACATTCTACGCTCAAGAAGATAGAAGAGAAATTACCTAATGACTTATTCTTAAAAATACATCGTTCGTACGTTATTAATGTTCAGAAAATCATTGATATTGAAGACAATAGCGTATTGATTAAAAAAGATGTAATTCCAGTAAGTCGCTCTAACAGACCAGAATTAATGAAGCGTTTAAATTTGCTTTAACCATTCAGATTTTCCATTCGTCTACATTAAACTTTCATCTAACGAAAAATAAAAATATCAGGACGTTAAGAGTCTAGTTTTGTGGTGTAATTTAATTATATCATGAAAAGGCTATTACAATTTTTAATTATACTGATTTCAATTCAGTTGATGAATGCTCAAGTAGGAGCTACTACTCAAGATCAACCTTTTAACTGCGATTATAACGCCTACTTATTTCAATATAACGATGTGTATGCTATAGATTTGGCTTCAGGAAATTCGTATCAGGTTGCTCAAGATGTAACAGAAGGTACTATCAATGCAGCGGCTTATAATCCTGCAGATGGTTATATTTGGGGCTCTTTAAGTTTTCCATCAAAATCTATTGTGCGTATAGGAAAAGATTTTTCTACACTTATTTTTTATGTGGATGAGTTACCAACTAGTGGTCGTTATGTTGGAGACATTAGCTCAAAAGGCATCTATTATTTAAAAGGAGGAGGAACAACTTATTATGCAATAAATTTAGATCCAGAGTCGGATAATTACGGACAGCATGAAGCAACACTAGGATTATCAAAAAACATAAATGTGCACGATTGGGCTTTTAATGCTGTAGACGGTCAATTATACACTGTAGAAAAGAAAACAAACATTCTATATCGAATCAATGCTGAAACTGGAGCTATCACAAGTTTAGGCGAAGTGCCAATTTTATCGGGTTTAAATTATACCTATGGAGCGGTTTATTTTGATGCTTCGGGTCGTTTTTACGTATCGGCGAATCAAACAGGAACTATTTATGTAATTCAAAATGTTCAAGATGTAAATGGAGCAGATGATATGGAATCAAACTTATTTGCTTTTGGGCCATCTAGTTCACAAAATGATGGTGCACGTTGTCCAACCGCCCCAGTACCTCAAGAAATTTGTGATAATGGTATTGATGATGATGGCGATGGATTAATTGATTGTGAGGACCCATCATGTTCTGGTTATGCCGGTTGTCCTGTAATTGAGGCGTCAACATCTTCTAGTGCCAACCAAGGTGGTTTAGAGAGTAATAACAGACTGTCCGAACTTATTAATAAGCGTAATTTTAATCGTGTAAAACGCAATTACAACTTTGATAAAACAACAGCGAAGCGTTTTAAAAAGTCATCTAAATATGGTAAAAACGTATTAGTAAAAGGAAACGGTTTCCAGTTATCAGATTTTATTCCTTTAGAAGTTATAAATGAAGATGAAGCTATAGAGTCTTCTCCAGCAGATTTAGTAGGTATTACCAATGCAAAACAAGTGTATTCGGTAGATTATATGAGGCAAAACGAAGCTATTGCCTCAATACTATTACTAAAAACAGATAATGGCGTTTACGAGCATACTAAGTATATCTGCGACAGATTATTAGGCGCAGAGTTAGTATCGGTATCAACCATAGAAATTAGAGAGCAACAATTTATAAAATCATTAATACGAAATATAGATGGTAGCCTAGAGTTTGTATTGAGTTTTTCAGCTAAAGCTACAGATAATGATACTAATTTCGGAATAGAAAGTCATTGGAATTTAGATAAATACGAAAGCAATGTAGGCTTCTATAATTTCCAAATCTGGTCTAACTCCTTGGACGATTTAGTTAAACTTGGAGAAGAAGTCGTTACACTATTAGAAGTGCAAAAACCAGTAACAAGCTATAACAACTCATCGGCACCAACAGTATTTGTAAGGTCTGGAAAATATCGCAACGGTATGCTAGATTTACAAATAGTAAATACCAACAAAACAGCAAGCGTTGTTTTTGATGGAGGCGTAAGAACTACCGAAACAGATAGGGTAGAGCAAGTATCCACTAATTTAGAATTAGACGGACATTACATTTCTAACATAGAAGTAGATGCAGGCAGCTTGTTTGATATCGGATTTAGAATAGGAGACGGTGTTGCAACTCCGGACGATTTATTCCTTTCTGATGGTCCTTGGGGTTACGACGATGCACAAGCCAACGTCACACGTTTTGAGGTAACACCAAATACAACTACGTTTAATGAAGATGTATATGCCGTAGAGCGCGACATTATTTTAGAAGCTACAACCAATGATTATGTAGCAACCTATCGTGCCTTAACGCCAAAGTTTAATCCTATAGATTTATCGGAATATAACAGCTTAAAATTACAGGCAAAAGGTACAGGTACATTAATAGTACGATTAGTAAAAGCGGGTATTACTAACTGGGAAACACAGTACAAAACAAGTATTAACTTAACAGAAGATATTACCGAATACAACTTATCCTTCTCAGATTTTACATCCATAAATGGTATGCCATTTCAACCAAACGATGTAACCTCTATAGTGTATACAATGTTGGCCGATAATGATTATGTACAAACTAAAACAATGGCACTACAGCAAGTACATTTTGCAAAAAGCAATGCACTTTCGGTAGATGATATTATAGAAGAAACTGGCGAAGCAATGTTGGCGTCACCAAACCCAATGCGTTCGCAAACTACACTAAGGTTTACCGCACCGGCTAGTGAAACCGTAACATTAAAACTATATAACCAAATAGGCGCTTTGGTTAAAGAAATAGAATATAACATACAACGTGGTGAAAACAACTTACCATTAAAAAGAGGACAATTAAGTTCTGGTATGTATTTCTGCAAGATTACTGGTAGCCAAAACCAATATCAAACCCTAAAACTACTCTTAGAATAATTAATAGCAAATTTTCAAAGGTGGTTAGAGCGAAAAATGTATGTTTTTCGCTCTTTTTTGTTGCACTAAAGTTGAAATAATGTGGGCGTTACCCAAAGGGTCGGGCTTTCACTACTCAATCCCTCCTGCGTCGGGGATTTCAAACATACCGTTCAATCCCTAACGCAAGGAAGAACTATAATGAATCGAATTGCTATTTCATTTGGATTAAAGAGGGCTTATCCAATAATTACAAAAGCGTCAATTTCAAAAGCTAATGAGAGATAAAATGTAGGTTTTTAGCTCATTTATTGTAATATTGTCGTATATTTCAATGCAATCAGCTACTCTTACTATTTTTACTCCAGAATTATGAATCGACCACAGACCATACAGATATTTTTACCTGACGGTTCTCCTAGAAGTGTGAAAATTGCAGAAATAACTAATCGAGTTGTAAAATCTGTTCTTGTTCCCAGAAATAAACTAGATTATATTTCTACTAGGAATGAATTGAATAGTGTTGGAATTTACTTTCTGTTTGGTCAATCAGCAGATAAAGTTAAGCCCATTGTATATATTGGAGAAGCTGAAGACTGTCTTGATAGAATGAAACAACATAATCGCAAAAAGGAATTTTGGAATTATGCAGTTGTCATGATTTCTAAGATTAATGCATTTACAAAATCTCATGTCAAATATTTAGAACACATAGCTATTGATCAAGCGAAAGAGTCTAATAGGTATGAAACTGAGAATTTAAATACTCCTAGCAAACCTTTCGTTACAGAATCGATGGAAGCAGATTTACTTGACAGTTTTGAAACAATTAAAATACTATTATCTACACTTGGTTTCCCCGTGTATGATAAAATTAGTAAAGAGCAAATAACTTCTAAAGAGATATTAATTTTAAAAGGACGAAATATAAAGGCGGAAGGTGATTTAATTGATGATGGATTTGTAGTTTTTAAAGGTTCTCAAGCAAAAAAAGATACAGTTCCATCTTGTCACGAATATCTTATAAATTTGAGGCAAAAATTATTAGAGAATAAAATAATTATTGAAAAAGATGAAAACTTTGAATTTATTCAAGATTATGTCTTTAATTCTCCAAGTACAGCAGGAGGAGTAGTTTTGGGACGATCTACAAATGGATGGACCAAATGGAAGAATAAAGAAGGAAAAACTCTTGACCAATTAAAGAGAAATTAACACTATTTCCTAACCCCAGACATGCCGCTCAAATACCACTTAAACCTAACTCCAATTTCAGTAAACGTAAAACCAGCCGCTGTAGCCGAAGCTATATTACTTCTCGTGCCATAAAGGTTTAACAATGAGCGTTCAGAGAATTTATATCCTAAAGATCCTTGTACGCGATACGTACTTTGTTTTGCATCGTTTTCAATAAACTGGTAACCTGTTGCAGCAGTTAATTGGTAAAACCATTCTTTTGGTTTTGTAATGGCTTCATCTTTAATAAGATTTACAAACACTTCAGTAGCATTGAATTTATCTGGACTAAAATAAATAGTCGGCACTTGATTTTTAAATGTAATGTACTGGTAGTTTAATCCTGCTTTTAAACTTGGCTTCCCTAATATGTTATAATACAACGAGGTAAACAAAAGGTTTCTAGCATTATCATCGCTTTGGCTCGTGTAATAGTATTGTGTAAACCATCCTAGGTTAAAATTTGTGCTTAGGTTATAATTAGCATAAAAGTTATTCATTACAATTTCTCTATCTAATAGTTCAGCATTAAAATTTTGAATTTCTCGCTTATAACCCACATCCAATACTTGTAGTTTAAAAGGTTTGATGTTAAATGATACATCGGCCAACAGTTGTGTGTAATCGTCACTATCAGCTTTTGCTGAAGTAATGCCCGCTGTACCTTTAAAAGTAACATTAGGTAACAGTTGGTAGGCTAAACCTAAAGCCATATTATTTGATGTTGCTTTAGTATTGGTAACACTATTACTCGTGTTACGATAGCCATAGCTTGCCATCCATTTAAAACGTGTAGACGTTGGAAACTCCAAATTACCCTGAAATGCATAAGCTTCATTATCGCCATTATCAAACGTGTAGCTAGCTTTAGTTTCTAAAAAAGGGGTAAAGTTGGTGTTTAGTGTTTTTATAAAATTGGTCGCATCTTTTTGGTTGTCGTAAAATTTAAGTGTGTTTTCTGCTGATTGGTAGGCTTCATCATATTTTCCTAAAGCTTTTAAGGCATTCGCTTTTCCTAAGTTGCCATCAAAAGATGTGCTGTCGTTTTCTAAAATCTGATTATAATCTGCAACACTCTTTTTAAAATCGCTTTTGTAAATATTTAAAGTGGCACGTAAAGCTAAAATCCAGTTTTCATTAGGGTGCTCCTCATATAATGCATCAATTAACTTCTGCGCCGTTTTATATTTTTTATTCCAAATCAAAGCTTGTATATAGCGCTCTTTGGTGTTTTGTATTAGTGTTGTATCGGTTAATGTGTCTATAGTATTATAAGCTTCAGTGCTAATATTTAGAGCGTCTTTATCTTTTCCTTTTAAATGTTTTACTAATGCTAATCCGTTTAAAGCTATAGTTTTATTAGCCTTGGTGTTACCAATTCTGGTATAGGTAGCTTCCGCTTCATCAAATTTTCCACCAATAATATATAGGTTGGCTAAATTCAACAAACTGTCCTTATCATCTTTAAAGAGTGTTAAGTTCTCTTTTAAAAGGCGTTCTGCTTCATCATAGTTTTGTGCTTGCTGATTTTGATACGCATATCCTAAGTAGATATACTTTTTAGAGGTTAGCGCATTTTGATTTCCTGGTGAAACCTCTAAAGCTTTATTCACATAAATTAAAGCTTCGTTATATATTTTTAAATTAGATAGTGTATTGGCATATCCTAAAAGTGCAGGGAAGCTTGTATTGTTTTCTTGAATCAAGTTTTCGTAGAACGATTTTGCATTACTATAATTTTTATCCCAAAGTAAACTTTCGGCATAATTAAGTTTTATTTCAAAATCGTTAGGGTAGGTGTTCAATAATTCTGTGAAGATGCTTACGGCTTTTTTAGAATTACCTGTTAAGCCAACAGCTCTTCCGTAACACAATTGCGCAGTTTTATTATCTGGATATTCTTTTAATACCGTTTTAAAAAACGATTCTGCTTTTACATATTGTCCAGTTTCTAAGTAGGTGAATCCCTCTTGCATATTTTGGCTATATGCTAAAGTGACCATAAAAAGTAATGCTAATAAGCTGTAGAATTTGGTACTCATAATTTATGTTTTTTGTGATACTGCAAGTTAAGGCCAAAAGGTGTTTCATTCATCTACAGCAATCCGTCACTCACCGAAATTTGACTACCGTCCGTTGATTGTTGCTGCATCTTTGTGTCAGAAATCACAAATAATAATTACAAAAACATAGAAATTATGGCACTTAAAATTAAAGAAAACAACAACACATTTTTTATTGAAGGATCTATTAACGCTTCAACTGCAAAACAGTTTAAAAATCATATGGATTTTTTAATACTGTACACTAAAGGACTTACAATGAATATTGATAAAGTTGATTTTATTGATGCAACAGGTATGAAGGTACTTAGAGATTTGTACAACACTGCAATTATTAGTAATAAAAACTTTGTAATTGCAGGTAATGGATGCAAGGAGATTTTTCAAGATTTTGAAACGAATATTGCGGCATAAAACGTAAAACTCCAAATCTATAAAACGTACTATCATGCAAGTATTAACGTTATTGAAATCAAAGAAAATTACTCCAGAACAGTTATTTATGTTAAGTGTTCTGGCAGTAAATGGTGGTAACTATTTATACAACCTAATTCTTGGAAGATTGTTAGGACCTACTGAATTTGCAGATGCCGCTGTACTTATCACTTTTTTATTGGTATTATCTTTTGCAGCCATGACGTTTCAGTTGGTAACTGCAAAATTCTCAGTACTTTTTGAACATCAAGTTTTTAAAAGCTTTATAGCTAAGGTGTATAAGAATGCACTTTTAGTTGGAATTATAATGGGGTTGCTCATCGTTTTTTTCGCTTCAGAATTGCAGTCTATTTTTAATACATCATCATCAAGTATGTTTGTTGTATTTGGTTGTGGTGTACCCTTATACTTTTTAATGAGTGTGAATAGGGGAGTATTTCAAGGAAAAAAAGCTTTTAAGTATTTATCAATTACTTATCAATCTGAAATGTTAAGTCGATTACTTATCACTTTAGGATTGATCTTAATTTTTAATATTCAATCTTCAGTAGTCATTGCAATAGGTATTTTAGCATCGTTTGTATTTGGACTTTTTCCTTTTAAATCAGAAAATCTATCGTTAAAGAAAACACTGGCACTTCCTGAAGTGCATTCAAAACGTATTACCCATTTTTTCATAATAACTGCATTTTATGAATTAACGCAAATCATCATTAACAATAGTGATATTCTATTAGTAAAACATTACTTTGAATCTTACGAAGCAGGATTGTATGCGTCTTTGGCTTTAATTGGCCGCATTGTTTATTTTATTGCATGGATGTTTGTTATGTTGTTATTGCCAACGGTAGTGCAACTTAAAAAGGATGGGAAAGAAACAGCTCCGATACTTTTCAAATACATAGGCTATATCGCAGCAATATCAATAAGTATTATTTTGGTTTGTTTAAGTTTTCCAGAGCTTATTATTAATCTACTGTTTGGAGAAAGCTACATAGCTATGGCACCACTACTATGGAAATATGCCATTGCTTCAAGTATGTTTGCTATATCTAATATTTTTGCCTACTACTATCTGTCTTTAGATAAATACGTACCGGTTATTATTTCGGGAGTATTTGGTATGCTTCAAATGGCATTAGTAGTCTTTTTTCACGAGAGTTTAGAGCAAGTAGTACATATGCAAATCATTGCTATGGTGTTGCTATTAGTTATTCAGGTTTTATTTTTCAAGCTGGATTCTAAAACATCGAAAAAAGCTTAATCTAAAGGAATTTACCATTCGTCTACAGTAAAATTCCAACCATCTAATATCACCCATTTTACTCTTAAATATACTGCAAATTTGTAGTGTTAATCACAAACATTTAAAAACATAAACTTATGAAATTAGCAATAGTTACAGCATATCCACCAAGTAAGGTGACCTTAAATGAATATGCATATCACTTAGTAAAACAGTTTAGACAAAAAGATAAGATTACAGAATTAGTTTTATTAACTGATAGAACTGAAGGTGAAAAAGACATTCAATTTACTGAGAATGGATGTAAAATCACCATTAAAGAATGTTGGGAATTTAATAGTTATTTAAACATTATAAATGTTACTAAAGCTATTAATAAAGAAGCTCCAGATGCTGTTTTATTCAATCTACAATTTATGAAGTTTGGAGACAAGAAAATAGCCGCTGCATTAGGTTTAATGCTTCCGTTAGTTTGCAAACTAAAAAAGATTCCAAACATTGTACTATTACATAACATACTAGAAGAAGTAGATTTAGGAAGTGCTGGATTTACTAATAATAAAGTATTACAAAAAATATACGGATTTATTGGAAGTACACTAACTAAGTTGATTCTTCAGGCAGATACTGTTGCAGTAACCATGCAGAAATATGTAGACATTTTAAGTAAAAAATACAAGGTAGATAATGTGAAGTTAATTCCACATGGTACTTTTGAAATTTTGGAAGAACCAAGTTATGGTGACACTTTAGAGCCTTTTAAAGTGATGACTTTTGGCAAGTTTGGAACATACAAAAAAGTTGAAGGTATGATTGAGGCTGTGCAAAAGATTAGAGCAGTTTCTGATTTAAATCTTGAAATAGTCATTGCAGGAACTGACAATCCTAATACACCAGGATACTTAGATTCTGTAAAAGAACAATACAGCCATGTAGAAGGTATAACGTTTACTGGTTACGTAGCTGAAGAAGATGTACCAAAATTGTTTAAAGAAAGTGCAGTAGTGGTATTTCCATATACATCTACCACAGGAAGTTCGGGTGTGTTACACCAAGCAGGAAGTTATGGTAAGGCAGTAGTAATGCCAGATTTAGGAGACTTAGCGCTGCTGGTTCAAGATGAAGGTTATAGAGGTGAATTTTTTGATGCTGAATGCTCAAGTAGTCTAGCTACAGCACTACAGAAAATATTGGAAGATAATGCTTACCGTATTTCACTAGAAAAAGCAAACTACAAAGCGGCTACGGCTTATCCAATGTCTAGAATAGCAGATATGTATATCAATACTTTTGAAGCGATTATTGACAAGAAATTGCCTGAAACAACAGCCCAATCACAAGAAGTTATTCTTTAGATATATATTTAAAAGCAGGCTTGGTCTCTCCGTTTTGATCGATAAAGCCAAAATGTTCTTGAGTCTGTTTTCTCCAAGGAAGTCTCCCTACGACTTCCTTTGGTATTTTAGTAAAGTCGTAAAGTGTCCATGACATAAACGGGATGTTATTTTCCTTAAATATCTTTTGTGCTTTTTGATAATACTCAGCTTGATCTTCTTCTGAATTTCCTAACGGATGCCAAAGTCCTCTATTGGATGACATTCCAAACTCTGTAATTGCAACCGTTGAGTTTGGTAATTCTGTTTTAAGGACTTTGTAAGTAGAATCTAAGTCATTTATATCCTCATAATAATGAAAGCTTACAAAATCTAATTTATCTTTCAATAGTGTGGCACTTGCAGCATTAGACCACCCAATGGTAATAGGATGTATAGTGTCAATTGATTTTACAGCGGTAATCATTTCTTTTAACCAAGCAGTTACTAGTGTTTTACCGCGAGATTCAAAATCCAGATTAGGTTCATTTTTAATATCCCAAGCCAGTAGTGCTTCATGATTTTTTAATTCTGAAACGATACTAATGGCATGATGTTGATTGAGCGACCAATTAATCACACTATAATCACCATAAAAATCAAAAAGTGTCACCATAACTTTAAGCTCATTCGCTTGTGCCAAATCAAGTACAGATTTAAGCTTTACGAATTTTTTTTGATTGATGTTAGCTTTACCAAAATCGCCATATGGCACAAAAACTCTAATGGTATTTAATCCAGCGTTTTTTATAATGCTAAAATCTTTATCAATAATAGTGCTATCAAAACTAGCACCATACATATCCCACGGTGTTTCTTGCGGATAGTAATTAATACCTTTTATGTTCGATACTTGCTCAGAAGCTTTTATATCAAGATTTTTATAAGGTGTACTTTGCTGTTTTGTAAGATGTCTAATACGCCAAAAACCATCTTCTAAAAGAAGGGTAACTCTATAGGTAGATTGTTCTTTGGTTTCTAAAACTAAGGTGTCGTTTTGGTATACACGTTTATATTCTACAACGTTACTATCTGTAAGTACTGCAAGTTGTCCGTCTTCACTAAAGAATTCTAAACTTAGATGATGTTCAAGCGTTGTACCATCAACATAAATGCTATCTGTTTTGTTTTTAGAAATAATGCTAAAAATAGATTTCCGGGCATTTTCGGTGTAATAATCGTCAATACCTTTAGCGCTGTTAGTTTTATAGGCAATATGCTTTACGTACCAAGCATCTAAATAATCAGTTTCAATGGCCTTTAAGGTTTGCAAATCCATTTCGCGTCCTTCGTTAATTAATGGTGCCCATTCTATTTTAGGAAGGTATTGCTCTATTTTTTTTATCTCGGTATGCAGCATACTACTACGATCTGCACCCGTATTGAGGTACGAAAACACACTACTAATACCTAAAATAATTACTGCTATAATGGTTATGTATGATAACACTAAAACACTGCGTAATATGTTTTTATTAATACTCATTAGAGTGTGATGTTTTTTACAGATTTACTAATACCAGCAGTTTGTACGATAATATCATAATTGCCTTTAGGAAATTGATTTGGTTTCAATTGAAAATCTACATAACCTTCTGAGCTTGTTTTTCGGAGTGTTTCTATTATAACATTATTGCTATAAACTTGAAGTGTTACTTGTAATCCGTCGGGAATCATTTGGTTCATGAAACTTTTTAAAGGCCCTATGCTAATCTCTCGATTTTCATTTGAAAGTACAATATCAAAATCTGAAATTACAGAGGTATAGTCTAGCGTAATACTGTTACTGTTTGCCATTCCTTCAATAAATGCTTTAACAGACCAACTATCTGCATGATCTGGATGTATTATTTTAGCAGTAGCTACACCATTTATAGTTATTCCCGACGTTTTTAAAATACTTTGATGTGCCGTGGTGATAAAAAATTCTACATAGGTACCATCACTAATTATATTTTGAAATTTGTCTCTTATAACTGAAGTCGTAAAGGTGGTGATTTGGTTGCCATCGGCATATTCATGATGCCTATTATAACTGATTTCAAAATTAGTTGGTGTTGCTGGCACTATGTTAATAGTGTATTCTTTAGAATTAAAATCAAAGCAAGATGAGTTTAATAATATACGCCCTGTTTTTTTAGGTGAAAAGATGTTTTTATAACTGATACCATTTTTTATGTTTACAGTATCTACCTGCCGACTATCTAGAAATTGATGCTTTACTGCTACTTTAGTATTATCTGCTAATGGATTATCGTACGCATCAGTAGGTATGGCAACTAGCATGCTAAAATCAGTTCCTCCAACGGCAATACTTGGTGGACCCAAATAAGTTTGAATTGTATTTACGTTTTGCTGAGGTATAATATTGAATTGTCCTTGTAATTGCCCAGTTTTCGTCAATAAAAGCCAGTTTACAACACCCGATTTTGATGCTATTACCTCAGGTATGCGATAACTTAATTTTTTTTGAGTTTTAGAAGGTTTAATCACGGTAGAGCCAAAGCTATTACTCACATAAAGCAAAGGAACTGTTTCACTATTTGTGGTAAACTCTATGAAGATACTGTTACCTGCAACATATTCCGTTTTGGTAGTTATGAGTGTATAGTCGTTTTTCGATACTCCGAACACCATAATGTGTAGCATCAATAATAGACTCGTTGTATGTACTTTTAATGTACTCATTAATTTGGGTTGCCTAAATAGGCATTAGTTTCAATTTTGATAAAATTATAAATTGGATGATCTATAGCTTGTAATTGTGACTGCGTTTGTTTTTCAATTCTATTTGGTAATACTTTGTTGGCAATACCAACATTAGGCAATCCATTAACATAACAATTTTTCATATCATCATTTATAATGAATGTCTCTTTTGTGTCAAACTCATATTCAAAATACTGTTGACGCTGATGTCTGATACCTTCTTCTATAAATGTATGGTCCACCCACAACAAAGTTTTGTTAGCATCATAATAACTAATCAGTAGTTGTGGAATAGTAATTTCTTTAATGCCAGAATTGAACAAATTGCCAGATATACTGTTTTTAGATAATTTTAAATGACTCAAAACGGTTTGTTTATATAAATCTGATCCAGAAACATTGCCGGCAACTTGCAAGTTAAACTTGGTAGGTTGCTCTTCAAACTCAACGGGTGTAAACTCATCTGGATTAAAGGTTTTAGGAATAGAATCTTGAGTTTTAGACCAAGCAATACCTTCAAAATTAATTCTAAACGAACTTACTTCTTTAGGCATTAATTTATGTTTTACTTGGTGTTTTGCATTATATGTGGCTAATGCTTTATTATCATCATTATATAAAGTGCCCTTCAACACCACATCTGCAGGTACATTGTCAATATTTTGAATTTCGCCAATAAGCGCGTAGCTTTTATTGTGCTTTACCAGTTTTGCTTGAAGTATTTCTAAAACTGGCTGCTTCAAAATATCTTCATGGTGCGTTTGTTCTGTGGTTATACGTCGTCTACCTTGGTTAAAATAGTCTGTAGTGTTATTACTGTAAAATTGGTCTGGAGGCAAATCTAAATCTACAGCATCGGGTTCTATAAACCATCTACCATTTACTTTTATTAGAGATTTATAAAAGGTTTTGTCTATTTTTTCTAAAGGGGTAATCCATTTTGTTTTTACTATTGCAGAAGCTAATGTATCTGTTTGTGTAGTTATTTGGGTGTCTATAGCGTCTAGTTTTGCGTAAGAACTTAAAAGACCGTCAGTAACTGATATTTCTAGCATGTATTGAGCGATAGTTAAATCGCTTTTAGGATTTATAAGACTATGTGCTTTTTCAAATTGTTTAAAATCTAGGGCATCGTAGTAGGCGAGTAGTGCATTTGCTGGCGTATGGTGACTATCGTTTTTTAAATAGAAGTGGTACATACCAAAGCCAAAAATAAGTACCAAAACTACTGACCATATATGTGTTAATTTTAAAACACCGCTAGAAAATTTTTTGTAGTTTGTTTTGAAGTTTAAATACTCGGGTGTATGCTTCGTTTTTGTTTTTAGTGCACGTTTAAACAATAAATGAATATTTAAAAAGAAAGCAATAAGCACTGTTAAAAACGGCATAATACCCCAAAGTATTTTTTGCCATTTAGCTACATCGCCTTTCGGTAAAATAGATGATAATGGTGGTACATTTAATTTTTCCCAAACCTGTATACCATTTTCTAATTGGCGCAAGCGTTGCCATCCACAGAAATACAAAATAGGATCATAAAACTTATCGTTTGAAAAAATATACTTAAAGTTATATTTCTCTGGTGTGGTTAAAAACTGTTGTAAGGAGCCTATACCCTCAACACCTTTGAATTTTGAATTCTCTAACCTTTCTATAGGTCGTGTGGTAAGCTCTGGCAATCTTCTTGCAGAATGGTAATTACCATCAACACTCAATGCATTGGTTTGCGCAGATAACCAAGCCATTTGGTCTCCAAAACCTAAAGTCATATAGCGCCATTGGTCATGCTGATCTTGATTTAAGAAATTCACAATTGGCAGCATCTTTATTTTTTGAGGTTGTGATGGCCTAAAATATCCAAGACTCATTGTAAAAATGGTCATAAAAATGAATAAACCCGCAAGAATACCACCAATAATTCTGTGGTAAATAGTACCAAATTTTTGCTGAATAAGTGTTTTTAAATCACCTTCAGACAGTCGGTAAACAAATTCACCAAAAAGCGGTATAGACATAATAGACGCCCAAAGTGTAAATCGATCTAAGGTTAAAATATTAAAAGCCGTTTCCCCTAAAAACAATCGAGGAATTGGAGTAGTACCACCAGTACCTAAAACGGTAAGTATTGTTATAGAAAACCCAAAAAACAGATAACGTTTGCTATAATAGCGATAAAAGATATAAGGCAATAAAATAAGCAATACACCCCAAGGAATTAAAAAGAACACCAATCCTGATGAGGTGATTTCTAAAAAATTATCGCGAGACCCATGAGGGATTGGTACTTGGGTTATTGGGTTGTTTTTAGAATTAATCCAATACGGTAAAATACATCCAATAATTATAACCAAAGATAACAGCCCAAAACCTACAATACGCTTAAACAGTTTAAAAAAGCTATTTAAAAAAACTTTAAATGTTACAGCTTTCATGCTGCCTGCTTTTTCTTTAGACACATCCATGAGGACCATACCAATTAATGGGAAAATAAAAAATATCATCCCAAATATCGGCGTAACATGATGCGATGTAACGGTAACTGCTATTAGCGAGAGGCTGGTAAATAAATAACGTAGTTTACCAGTTTTAAGCCATAAGTATATTTCAGGTAAGGCGTGCATTAATACAGAAATACCAATAATACTAGGTAATTGCCCAAATACATGCAAGGTCTCAACAAAGGATGAAGACAATACCGAAAGAATTGCAGCATAACCGGCTACAGTTCTGTTTCCTGTAATAAGCAATGAAAAACGGTAAGCTCCAGTTATAAATAATACTATACTAAAAAGCGCTACTACAAATAAGCCAAATTTTAAACCACCAATAAATGATAAAGCCGCAATAGATTGATGCACTAATGGGGGATAACTCATTACCGTAAAACCGGTGTACCATTTATAATTCCAGGGTTCGAACCAACTGCCAGCATAGTGTTCTGCAAAAAATAAATGAATTAATGCATCATAGGTACTTTCTAAAGTAAAAAATATAGATGTACCATGAAATGCAATACCAATAAGCAGCGCAATGATTAAGTGTTTATTTGTTTTTTTAGGGTTCAATAAGTTTCTGTTTTCAACAATGTAAAGATATATAATGGGTTTGGTTGCTTCAATTTTAATCGTCTACAGTAAATTACCATTCGTCTACACAAACTATCTTGTTAAGCTAAAATAGACTTTTTCTTACGGCAATCATAATACTTTTGTCATGTAAATAATCACAAAAACAACAAAACATGAAAATCTTATTAATCGATGATCAACAATTAGTATTGTTGCCATTACAAAACAAACTGGAGGAATTAGGTTATAAAGTAAGTTCTAGTACTGATGCCTCTGAAAGCATAGGTATCTATGATAGATTTCAACCAGATTTAATAATCGTAGATATTAATATGCCCGATATGTCTGGTATAGAATTTATTAAGCATATAAGAATAAATAAAGGTTCGTCTACTCCAATAATAGTTTTATCAGGTAATAATAGCACTGATATTATTTCTGAGGCTTTCCAATATGGAATTAATGATTACATAAAAAAGCCAATGAATTTGGATGATATTTGCTTACGAATTAAGCGTATAAACATATTATTTAAAACATACTAATTACTAACATCAAAAACTATAATCATGAAAATTTTAGCAATAGATGATCAACAATTAGTATTGTTGCCATTACAAAAAAGATTAAACGAATTAGGTTACGAAGTTATAATTGAAACTGATGCAAACGAAGGTATTTCATTGTTCAATAATATTTTTCCAGATTTAGTTATTGTAGACATTAACATGCCATCAGTATCTGGTTTAGAAATTGTAAAATACATTCGCAACTCAAGTAGGAAAGATACGCCAGTTATGGTGTTGTCAGGGAATACGGAAGATAACATAATTACTGCTGGCTTTGATTTAGGAATTAATGACTACATGAAAAAGCCACTTAGTTTAAATGAAATCTGTGCACGAGTTAAGCGATTAATAGGGCAACCAGAAAAAACTATAACCCAATCTGTAAGTGATGTTATGATACAACAGCGTTGTGTTGGTGTTGTTATACCTTGCTATAATGAAGAAGACAGATTATTAAGTACAGAGTTTTTAAATTTTATTGATAAAAATTCTGGATATCATTTGTGCTTTGTAAACGACGGAAGTAAAGATAATACTCTAGAGGTACTCCATAATTTACGCAATGGGCGTGAAGATTACATAACTGTTTATGATTGTAAAAAAAATGGGGGTAAGGCTGAAGCTGTAAGACTGGGTATGCTGCATATGGCTAAAAAAACAGATTTAGATTATATAGGTTTTTTAGATGCCGATTTATCTACCGATTTAAAAGATTTTGACGATTTAGTTTCTACAATCGAAAATTCTAATTTCAAAATAGTTAGTGGTTCTAGAATAAGTAGAATGGGAGCTAATATTACTAAAGAATCTGCTAGAAAAATTATAAGTATGACAGTTAATTTTATTATCAGAAAGATTTTAGGAATGAATTTTAAGGATACCCAATGTGGTGCAAAAATTTTCAGCAAAGATGTGATACACCTAGCTTTTGATAAAAAATTCGTCACACAATGGATATTTGATGTTGAAATATTCAAAAGAATGTCAATGTATTTCGGCACTCAAAATGCTACAAAATTTATTTGTGAGCAACCCTTAAAGCGTTGGATACATGCAGATGGTTCTAAACTGTCTATGAAAGATTCTATTAAAATCATCATGCAATTAGGGCAAATAGCATGGGTATATAGATCTAAAAATAAGAATTTGGTTGAAAATACTCAGGTTGAATTGAAATTGGTTCAAGAGAGCTAATCTAATTTGATTTGTTTATGTTTTTGTGATTAAAAGGCAACACTAGGTGTTGCCTTTTTTAATTTAAAATAGTAACTAATAATAGAGAGCTTTTATTAAAGGCTACTTATTTAGAAATAATACTGTTTTTCTCTAAAACTTTAATTAATTTTTTAATATGAGAACCAATAGCTTTAGAATTGTTTTCTGGATCAATTAAGTCAAAAGTAGCTCTCCAAACCAAGGTGTTATCTGAATCTTTTTTTAATTCGTAAATAGACGTTTCAATATTATAAACCTTATACTTGTTATAATAATCCTGTTTAAAATATGCATCTTGATATGCCAAATAGTATACGATAAATTTTCTTAGATGATAATCAGTTTTTGGAGAATCGGTTGCATACGATTCATTTTTGTCAATACCTTTAACTAAAGATACCAGTACTGTATCATAACCATTAGATAGTAGTTTTTCTACTTGATTTTCAAGATCTTTCTCCGTTTGTTTAGAATCAACAAATGATTTTTCAAAAACTACGGCACTTTGGAGTGCCTTTATTTCTCTTTCATTCAATTCTGTAATTAGTTGAAATTCATAAGCTTTTCGCGCATCATAATTTGGTGTAACACCAACAACTAATATTTTTTTAGGCTTAAACGTTTTATAATCAGGGTTTTTCCAGTTTGTGGTTAGTCTGGAAGAAGAACAACTTAATACCATTGATATTAAAATCAAGGCAATAATGGTTTCAACTTTTAATAGAATATTATTTAATAGCTTTTTCATCTGTATTGTCCATAAATAGTATCGGACTTATAAGTTGCTGTTCTTCTAAAACAACAATAACTAACCTAATGTAATCGTTTACACTCTCTGAAATGCTTTGTGGGTCCATAATGTCTATATAGCCTTTCCAAATAAGTTCTCTGGCTTTGGTAGGGCAAATACAATACATTGAGGTTTCTGTATGGTAAACGGTGTATTCATTGTAGTAATCAGGGTTATAATAGGCGTCTTGATATTTTAAATAGTCGTCGCTAAATTTCTTGTAAGTATTGTTGTAATCATCAAAATCCTTCTTATATTCAATTTTGTCTTCAACCCCAATTACTTTAGTAAACAAAATAGTATCAAAACCATCATTGATAAGTTGTGTTTCCAACGTTTTCAATGCTTCTTCAGTCTGCTTTACAGTTGTAAAAGATGGATTAAAAAGTTCCAGACTCATTACAGATTCAATTCCTCTAGACGCAAATTCAGTTTGCAATTGATTTTCAAATCGCTGTCTTGCCTCAAGATTGGAAGTCATACCAATCAATAAAACTTTATTTGGACTGTATGCGTCTATATCAGGATTTTTCCAGTTTTCAACCAACTCTGTCGTAGAACAGCTAATGAGTAGTAAACAAAGTAAAAAGGTGTTTATATATTTCATATTATATTTTTTTAATGAAGCAATCGCTTTTGTTTTTTATCTTTTAAAATGGCTTTAACAAGATTAAATAATTGCATTTTTAATTTTCTATAGGTCTTTAAAAAATCGCCAACCTTAATTGTAAGCTTTCCATGTTCATCTTTATAAGCTTTTTCCAGCTCTATTTGGTCTATACCATCTACCATAATTTTAAGTTCTCTCTCGTGCTTTTTAATAGTTTCAATTAAGTTATCGGTTTTTTTTTGAAGTTTGTTCAATTGGGTAACTATGTATTTACTCTCTTCAAAATGTTTTGAGTCTATAAATTGCAGTGTATATGATTTTACTAAATCGTCAAAAAACAGTTGCTCATCTTTGGCAAATTCCAATTCTGACAGCCATTTTCTAGACGCATTATGCATGGTTTCTGCACTTAACCACGCAATGTATTTTGGGGTATTACTTTTCGTTTTCATTATTTTAGAATTTAAAAAGCAGAAAGCAATACCTTTATTACATATCACTTTCTGCTTGAGGGAAATTAATTAATTAACTTCAATAACTTTTTTTGATGGTTCCTCTTGAACTGCTTCTTCTTTTTTTAGAAGTTTCACTTTTAAAATACCATTTTTGTAGGCTGCTTTTACATCTTGATCTAAATCTACTGATGGTGGAAGCATCATAGATCTTTTAAAAGATTTATAACTAAACTCTTTTCTAGAGTATTCATCTTCTGTCTCTTCGTCTTCAAGTTGTTTTTCACCGCTTACATGAAGTACATCATCTTCAATAGTTACTTCAAAATCCTTTTTATTGAATCCTGGGGCTGCCAATTCTATTTCAAAATCTTCATTGTGTTCTTTTACATTTACGGCAGGCATTAAACTACCTTCTTCAAAGAAGTCATCATTAAAAATATCGTCAATTCTAGTAAGAGTACTTAGACTAGTCGGGAATAATCTACCTCCCCATGGTCTTAAGATACTATTTCTCCAAGGGGTTAATAACTGGCTTTCAAATGGCGATAATCCATTTCTTCTTTTTCTGCGTTTCATTAGTGTTGTCATCATACATATTTTTAGGTTAAACTTATTTTCAACACTAATATATTTATAGATATAAGTTTTTACAATGATATATATCAGCCAGTTAAGTGACTTTTAAGGTGTTTTTAATTATAATGTTTTCTACGTCATTAAGTTTTGGAACACTCACACGCCAATTATAGGTGTCTTTTATTTTTACACGGAAAGCATCTAAAGCAGCAGTTTCGCCATGAATTAAAAATACATTTTCTGGAATGTTTTTGATGTTGCTCATCCAATCCAATAAATCATCTTGATCGGCATGTGCTGATAAACTTTCTATATGTTTTATACTTGCTTTTACAGGATAGTATTTACCAAAAAACCGTATTTCATGTGCACCATCATGTAGCTGTCTACCTCTAGTACCCTCCGCCTGATAGCCTACCAATAATACTGTTGTAGTTGGTTCATCTATAAGTTGTTGTAAATAAGTTAATACGCGACCTCCAGTTACCATACCACTGCCAGCAATAACTATTTTAGGTCTTTTGTCGTCAATCGTTTTCCAGGTTTCTCTATATGATTGAACAATGTTAATATGGTTGCACATGGCATTATAGTCGGCCATAGTTAATTTATGCCAATTTGGAAACCGCTGAAATACTTCCAGAACATTGTTTCCCATTGGGCTATCTATAAAAATTGGAATATTGGGAATTTTGTTTTTTTTATAAAGTTTCCAGAGTATATACATGAGCGTTTGTAGGCGCTCTACGGCAAAACTAGGAATGATTAAATTCCCCCTTTTATTAATAACCTCATTAATAAGTTGAACTAATGTATCTTCAATATTTTCTTTTGGATGTAGCTTATTACCATACGTGCTCTCGATAAATAAATAATCTGCCCATTTAGGCTTTTTAGGATCTTCGAGCAAATAATCATTTGGTCTTCCTACATCCCCAGAAAACACAAATCGTTTACCATTTATATCCAATTCAATAAATGTTGCACCAATGATATGCCCATTATATTGAAAGCGATATGATATATGTTCTGAAAGTTCTATCCATTTATCAACTATTTCTGTTCGAAAATTTTTAATAGTTTTTTCTGCTTCAAATGCAGTGTAAAATGGTAAAGCTGGGTTATGTTTGGTATATTTTTCTTTATTAGCCTTTTTAGCCTCCTCTTCATGAATTTTAGCACTATCTCTTAAAATAATTTCTGCAATGGATAGAGTAGGAGCGGTACCTATAATTTTTCCCTGAAAGCCTTGTTTTATCAATCTTGGTAAATAGCCAACATGGTCTAAGTGTCCATGAGTTAAAAGCACCACATTAATAGCTTCTACATCAATAGGTAAATTACTCCAGTTAAGCTCCCTTAACTCCTTTAACCCTTGAAACATACCGCAATCTATCAATATATTTTTTTCTGAAGTTTCAATAAGAAACTTAGAGCCAGTAACCATGCCGGCAGCACCTAAAAAATGAACTTTTGCTAAATTTTCCATATATACAGTTTAAGAATGGCATAGCATTTTTATTTCATTCAATATTTTTTGTTTTCGGGTTTCTGAAATCCCCAAATGGTCTAAATAAAATGTATCACCAATTAATCCTCTACACAGCACTACATCTCTGCTTAATAAAAATTGCTTTTCTCTGTTGGTTAATAGGGTAGATACTGTGATTGGATAAAGCCCTAACCGATCAATACGATCTTTTAAACCATCGTTTTTTGGGTAATCCCAACTAAGTAAATAGAGGTTTACACACTTACCGTATTGAAGCGCATCTTCCGTAAAACGTGTATTTGTTACCACCCAACCTTTGGTAAGTTTATTTTTTTTTGTTTTTGAATTCCAATGTGCTTTTACATCATTGTAACGAGAATTTATGTATAGTGGGATTTTTACGTTACAATTAAGCCCTTGTTCATTATGAAACTTGCATTCTATTATGGTACTTTCATTGTTTTTATAGGCTATGACATCAATTTCGTGAGTTACGCACTGTCCTTGAAGAATTCTGTTGATTTCAATGTCATACCCTGAATATTTCAATATGGCACCAATAAAATGCTCAAATGGGAAACCTGTTGGCCCTAACTCATAAATCGCTTTTTTTAGCTTGTATTTCGATGCTAAATAGCTTTTTTTCTTTTTGAGTAAAGCAAACGCCCTATTGTAGATTTCTTTTGTTGAAATACCTTGATACAATTCATCTCTTACCTTGTCTATAATGGTGCTTACTGTTTGATGGTCTGCACCTGTACGCTTTAAAGATGTCTTTAGTTTTTCTAGTGAAAATTTTACTTTTTCTCCAGAAGACTTGATAATTTCAATTGTATCTGTTTTCATATTTAGTGTTATGAAATTTAATTGTGTAATTAGAAGCTACACGTTTTCAACTTTGAAAAATGTCTTTACGAAAGCTTTTATCTGTGGTTGGGTTATGCTGTCCATTTTAACTACATCCTTAACCTTGTTGCTCAAATCCTGATGATTCTTTTTCAAGTATTTAAATAGTTTAAGGTAGGTTTCTGCAGGACCTAAAAGCACAATGGCATGAGCTTCTTTAATTTCTGAAATTATCGTATCAAAGTATCTTTTAATTTGGTGTTTTTCACGTTCTAAATATTTACTGTCCTGAACAACATCTTGTGGACCACCTTTTAATCGTGTTCCAGAACCTCCATGAATACGAAAATCTTCAACATTAGATAATATGTTGTTTACACTTGTTTTTCCATTATAGAGTGTTACAAGGATTGCCTTCTTTTTATCTAACCAAATACCTACTTTCATTTTAATTGGGTGTTACGTTTTAATATTAGTTTCTTATATCATGCATTACTAATAGTGGCACCTTGGAATTGTAACCAATTACTTTTACCAAAGGGTGTGTTAGCATACTACCGAAAAACAGATGCTTTTTATTAATAAATGCTACCATATCGCTCTCTCTGCTTTCAACAAAACAATTAATTCCTGTAGGTATATCCATGTGGCTAAGGGTATGGAAAGAATAGCTCACGTTTTCAAAATACTCTTCAAGCAATTGTTTATTATTATATTGTTTTTTGTTAAGTGTTTTCTCTTTAGAAATGTGCAAAACTTTAATAGAGGCATCACATTTTTTAGCCAACTCTATTAAATGGTTTAGCTCTCTTCTTTTAAAAGGGGTTTTATAACCTGTTGGAAAAACGATTTCTTTTGGGAGCTCTAATTGTGCTATTTCTGGAACCACAATTACGGGACAGTTTCTAATCTTTTCCATAATGTCTATTGCCACAGTACCTAATAGTTTTCTTCTAGATCCTGTTATACCTTTGGTGCCCATAACAATCATTTCAATATCTTTCTCTTCAACTAGATTTTTTATGGCCTCAACAATGCTATTAAAAGTAGAAATCGTTTTAAAATGATGTTTTGGATTCTTATGGTCTCTAAAAGCTATCATATCCAATACTTTGGCTAATCCATTTTCAGAATCTAATTTGGCAGTTTCATACATTTCACTTCCAGGTTCCATGTTTATTAATGATTCTACAATATTGTTAGTAGCAGTAAATACGTTTAGGATATAGAATTCGCATTGGTCATTTTTATATAATTCTAAGGCATAGGTAATAGCATGCCACGCATTTTTTGAAAAATCTGTTGGTAATAATATTTTACGTTTCATGAGGCTGTTTTTTCGCTGTATAAATTTGGTTTTTTTGAATACGGTGGACATTTGTGGATGCCAACCTATTCTGGGATAACTAAAAATGGTACAATAGGTTGAAATCCTATTTTTTTAATTATGGGTTCGTTTATTATGTTTTCAATAAAGCTATGTTTGTAATTAACCATTGCGAGTATATCAATTTCCAATTCCTCAATAAAATCATTGATTTCAACTGCTTTTTTGGCATACTTAGGCATCCAATGTAAGCTGTGTTCATAATCACTTAAATGGTTTTGTAAAATGCCTAGGTTATACTCTTGCACATCATTAAGTTCTTCTTCTTCGTTTATATGAACAATTCGGATTTTTGAATTATACAAATCGGCAAACTCTTTTATGGGTTTCATTTCTTTATCATCATAAAACTGATTAAAATCTGTTGGAAAGGCGATTTGTTTTGGTACTACAAAATTGTAATCTTCTGGTATTATTAGTATAGGGCACTCTCTAATATCTTTTATTGCACGCACCGTATTACTACCAAAGAAAAATTCTTTTGCACCTGTTGCTCCTTTTGTGCCCATTATTACCAAGTCTACATTCCATTCTTTAATGGTCATTTTAATGGCTCTTTTTAATTCTTCACCACTTAAAATTATCTTGAAGTCATGATTGGCATTGGCATTATTGTGTTCCACAATCTCCTTCATTTCCTTTAGCTCTTTTAGAGCATTGTCTTTCATTGTTTTTATGAGTTTGTTTGAAAGATTGGACATAGCAGATGCTTTTAATGTTGTAGCATTTAAAAGATAAAATGTGCATTCTACATCTTTAAAAAGTTTTAGGGCGTAACCTATTGAGCCCCATGAATTGGCTGAAAAATCGGTTGGAATTAAAATATGTCGTTTCATAGCTTTTGTTTTTAAGTTTTTGCTGGAATTACTAAAAATGGAATATTTAAATGAAACCCTATTTGACTAATAGTGTTCTTGAAAAACAAATTCTCAAAAAAGGAGTGCTTATTATTTATCATGACCAGTAAGTTAACTTTAGCTCTTAATTGAAATTTATCAATAGCTTCTGCAACTGTTTGTCCGCTTACGTTATGGAATAATTGCGTTGTTTTTTTAAAAATCGTTTCTAATTTTTTCCTATTGGTTTCTTGCTTTTCAGATAACGCATAACCATAGGTTGCATGTAAAATATTGACTCTAGAATTATAAAATGATAGAATATCAATAATCGGTCTTATATGTTTATTCTTATAGTCAATTTTGTAATCCGTTGGGAAAAGTACTTCATGGGGTGCTTCAAAATCAAAACCATCGGGAATTGCTAAAACTGGACATTTAACGTTTTTGAAAACATGTACCGTATTCGTCCCAAATAGAATCTCTTTTGCACCTGTAGCACCTTTTGTTCCCATTACTACATAATCAATCTTGTTTTTCTCAACAACTTCTTTTATTTCTGAAACCAGAGTATTAAATGCAGCTATGGTTTCTACAGAGTGTTTTGGGTTGTTAAATTCTTTTTTTATTCTGGTTTCAAATTCATCTAACTGTCTTAACGAATTTTCTTTAACAGCATCATATATCCCAAATTGTGCAGGCTCTATTAATACATATTCTACGTGGTATATAGCTGGTGTATATGTATTTAATAAATAGAAAGTGCAAGTTTCATTCTTAAATAGTTGAAGAGCGTACTTTATCGCACTCCAAGAATTATTGGAAAAATCGGTAGGAAGAAGTATTCTTTTCATGATATTAAATTTTAATTAACGGCGTTTCATATTTTGTAATGATAAAAATGGAATATCTAGGTTTAGGCTCAACTCATCTAAAGGTGATTGAAAAACTATGTTTTCTAAAAATGAATGTTCAGTATTTACCATTACAAGCATATCAATATCTTTTTCTCTAATGTATTTGTATATTGAATTGATAAGGTGTTTGCTATTTTCTGTTTTAAAGTTGATTGTATTTTTGCAGAGTTCTTCTTTCAAAAATTCTTTATTTTCTTGTTGTCTTCGGGATAATTTGTCACTTACAGAAATATAAAGCACGTCTATTGTAGCTCTGAAGGGTGCAGCTATTTCGCATACTAATTTTAGTTCTCGCCTTTTATAAGGTATCATGAAATTAGTTGGGAAAAGAATATGCTTTGGTTGGATGTACGCGTAGTTTTCAGGAATAGCTAATACAGGACATTGCACATACTTTAAAACTTGCAACGTGTTACTTCCAAAGGTTAATTTTTTATCATTAGTTTTTCCTTTGGTGCCCATAACTACTATATCAATATTTTCTTGATCTACAATTCTATCAGCTTCATCCAAAAGCAAATTATTAGCAGATATTGTGTGAAATTTGTGCCTAGGATTTGGTGAGATAGTTATAATATCCTTTTTTATGATTTGTAGTTGCTCGTTAGATGTTTTACTGATTTTTGAAGTGGCAATATCTAACACTCCTTGGGTTGGCAAAACTACTTCGGAATAACTTTCTTCTTGATAAGTATTCATAATGTAGAATTCGCTTATCTCATACTTAAACAATTCTGTTGCGTATTTTAAAGCATTCATTGCATTTTCAGAAAAATCGGTAGGAATCAATATTTTTCTCATGGCTATAAGTATTATCACTAAATTTAACCATCAAGCTACTAGGACACAATGATATATATCAGAATTAGAAACTGTAAATGCTATTTAGTTATATAGAAAGTTTTCTTAATACTACTTTTGTAGAATATTATATATATGAAAAAGGGAATGTTTGTTTTAAACATTCCCTTTTTCATCCTCTTAATTTAGTATATAAATTGATTAATAGCCAATACCATAAATAAGAAACAGGGTGTCGGAACACCCTGTTTCCTTTTTAAAAACATTCGATTTTATTAATTAACTTTTCCTAGTCATTAATATCTCTAATGAAAGAGCCATATTAAATCTTCAGCTAACCAATAGTCACAAATATTTAAAAAACAGTGTTAAACATTTTGCAATGAGAAACGCTGTGTTTTTTTAGAAACAGGAGATCGAAATCTCTTGTTTCACCAAAGTATCTAATGTCATCATCTAGTTGTCGGTTTTCTACAACATATTCTCCATTTCCAAAGACAGCATTGAAGTTTTCCTACCAAATAATAGCTTTAAACACTTTGTTTTAGTATTGTTGTTTCGGAACAACACTACCTATATTTTTATGATTATGTAAAAGAACTTTAAATTAATGATACTAATATAGATGACTATTTTTCAATAGGAAATGATATCCATCAGTTTTGAAAATTGAATTGGGATAATGCCATAAAATATATTCTAGTATTTCTGCTGTGCACGCTTTATTTTTATCAATATACTACTCATAATAGAAGTAGCAATAACGCTCGTAAATCTTTGAAAAATTTATGAGTTGTACGCATTAATGATTGGGAGTCTCATATTTAATTTTATATTTATTAAACATCATAGTCAAATATTTAGTACTACCTATCACTCCCAAATTCCCTTCTTGCCCTGAAACAATTCCAACTAAATATCCATTTTTATCTATAACAGGAGAGCCACTTCGTCCATGTGGTTGAGTATCTGTCTTTAGTGGTTTTGCATAAAAATAATCTTCTAAATTATTGATACATTGTAGTTTCGTCAATGCTGGCTTGCTATTATCTTTCTGTTTCATCCCCCATCCAACTGCATAAACGATTTCATTACTATTTACGGGCGTATACCTTATCTTCAATGGATACAATTGATTACTATTCTTTTCTAATTCAAAAAGAATCCAATCACGCACTTTTAAAGTGTTAAATTGACCAATTTGTTCGGTCGTATTTTCATTTATTAATTTTTTTACTGTAACTGTTTTTTCTTTATGATTTTTTGGATACATATTCCAATGATTGAACTGATTTCCCAAATTAATGCTTTCTAGTCCAAGTTGATTTTCAAAAAGCATAAATAGATGTTTACATGAAACTCCTATTGTATCAAATCCAGTATTTACTAAAAATGAGTTGGCAATATCATAATAGGTTGTGTCCTTAAAATTAATTTCATTGGTTAATGCAAAATCTGGCCATGAAGAAACTGGTTTCTCAATCCATGGCTCTTTAATTGGTTTGAGTGAATTTTGGCACTTAATCAATAATATTATAATAATCAAGATAAAAGCCAAATTCTTCATAGTTTTTAGGTTATTATTTTTGATTTATTGTTTGCAGTCCTTATCTCCTCACCTGACGTTTACTTGTCAATATGCAGTAATACATAGGGTTTGATTCTATCACGAAACGATATCAATCAATTTTGAAAATCAAATTGGAACAACACTATAAACTATATTAAGAAAAAACAATCCTGTAAGGAATAATAGCATGTATATAAGTTGAACCAGTTTTATATTTACATATTTTAATACCGCAACCGTACGTTTTGGAAAAATAAATAAAGCTAGACCAATACATAAAGATATCCAGCCAATAAGAGTTATAAGTAGCTTCCAGTTTGATTCCCATATATTATGAAATAGAATATTGAGTAGGCCTACTATGATGGCTATAAATGATGAGATAATTAAAAATTTTTCATCATTCAAATCATTAAAAATCTGCTTGATTCGCTTTGGGTTAAAAGTTAATATTACAAAGAATATGATAAGGTACCAGCCCCAAAATTTGGCTAAAAATATTGAATTATCCATAATGAATTAGTTTTTTTCATGTAACACTAAAAAAGGTATTTCTGTATGATAGCTAATTTCTTCAACTTTAGAGTGAAATAAAATTTGCTGAAAATAATTTAGATTTTTGGCAACCATACATATCATATTTATATTTCTGCTCTCTACAAAACACTGTATGGCATCTTCCACTTTTTTATTTGTTAAATAATGAAAACTATGGTTTGTGTGATCAAAGTAGCTATCTAATAATTCTCTGTTTCTAATTTGGTCTAGGTTTAACTCTGCTTTCTTTTTTTTAATATGCAAAATTCTTAATGCAGACATATTGCTTTCTAAAATTTCAGAAAGTGGCTGTAATATTTGTGTTTCATGTGCTAGTAAAAAGTCTGTGGGAAACGCAATTTCTTTTATTTTCATAAACTGTGCATTTTCTGGAACGGCTAGAGTAGTGCACTTTACTTTTGTAATTACATCACCTGTATTACTTCCCATAATAATTTTTTTTAGACCAGAAGCACCTTTAGTACCCATAACAATGCAATCTATATTTTTGTCATCTACGTGCTTTCTAATAGATTCTATAAAAAATCCAAAACTTGAGATGGTATAAAATTTATGCTTTTTGTTGGGCGAAAAATGTTCAGCAATACGCTTTAAAACTTTACGTAATTGTAATTTGGCGGGTTTGGTATAAACCTCTTGTATAGTCTCTTCAGGAGCAATATATGGAGACTCGTTAATCATTACGTTGTCAAATCTATTTACATGTAGTAAATAAAAATTGCAAGTTTCAGTTTTAAAAAAATTAATTGCGTATTTAACAGCATTCCATGAATTTTCAGAAAAATCGGTGGGTAGTAATATATTCTTCATCTCAAACAATTTACAACCACTAAGTTACATTGTAGTTACTTTAAGTAAAATGATATTGGTCATTTAACAGCAACACGGACCTATACTAAGTTACATGCTTTAATTTTTCAATATCAACCACTTTAATGTTTCTTCCCTCAGATTTTATGATACCCTGTTTTTTAAACTCTGTTAGCGCTCTAATTAGGGTTTCGGTAGCTATTCCTGCTACACTTGCTAAATCGTTTCTAGAAATCTTTATTGGATCTTCTGGTTTGCGGTTCATCTTTTCGGTAAATTTCAAAATTGTAGCAGCCGTTTTTTGGGTAACAGTACCATATGCCATTTGTAGAAGTTGTTTTTTAACATCAGATAAATCATCGGTTAAGAGTTCTATCAGTTCCATAACTACTTTATGGTTTTTGTTAAGAATTTTATTGAAGTCTGCAATAGATATACCAATTAACTTAGTGTCTGCGATAGCTGCAGCGGTCTCTTTATGAGGTGTGTATTGTGTGAATGATGTGTAGCCAAACAAATCGTCTTCTTTGTAAAGTGCCGTTACTAATTCTTTACCTTTTTCATCTCTTCTAAAACATTTAACCGCGCCTTTACTAATTAAATAAATAAAGTTGGAGTGATCTCCTTCTTGATAAATAATAGCTTCGTTTTTAAATACAGATTCCTTTCCATAATCATCAAAAAAATTCTTTAAATCGTTAAGTGTTTTTAGTCCATCACCTGTTTCTTTAGTTTCAATAGTTTCTTTTTGGTTACTTTCTTTTAGAATAGACATTTTGGCTAAACGGCTTTCAATAGCGCTTATAAGATCGTCTTCTGTGAAAGGTTTAGTAATATAATCATCTGCGCCCAAATTCATTCCTTTTCTAATATCGTTACGCTCTGTTTTTGCGGATAAAAATATAAACGGAATATACTTTGTTAATTTACTTTTAGATAGCATTTTAAGCACGCTATAACCATCAAGCTCGGGCATCATTATATCGCATACAATAATATCAGGATGTTCTTTTTTGGCTAATGAAACACCAGTTTTACCATTTGAAGCTGTTAAAACGTTATAGCCTGATAGCTCTAAAAGCTCAGCAGTGTTTTCTCTTAAAACAGTATCATCTTCTATGAGTAAAACAGTTGTCATTGTTTTGCAATATTTGGAAATTTAATTATGAATGTACTTCCTTTATGTTCTTCGCTTTCAAAGCCAATAGTACCGCCTAAATTCTCTAAATGATTTTTAGCAATATTTAAACCGATACCCGTGCCTTGTGTGTGAATAACATTTTCGGCTCTAAAATAGCGCTCAAAAATACTTTTCTGATCTTTTTTAGGTATACCAATACCTTTATCTTTTACTATGAGTGTTGTATGAGTGTTATCTTGTTCAATATGTAAATCTATAGTTGTCTTTTCTGGGGAGTACTTAATAGCATTATGTAATAAATTGGAAAATATCAATTGAATAATTTTTTCATCTTGATAAAGTGATATTTCATCAATATTTTCTGGATAATTAATTTTTTGTCCTTCTTTTAAAAGCATATTGGCATTATACACCACTTCATTAACCACTTTGCTAAGTTTAAAATTACTAAAAGTATAGTTCACTTTTCCAGTTTCCAGTTTTTCAACTGATAAAAAATCGTTCAAAATATTGTTTAAAAAATGAACCTTTTCATTTATTATTTTAATGTGTTTGTCTCTATTATCTTGGTGTTCGGTTAGTTGGTATTTACTCAATAACTGACTCGAAGTTAAAATACCACTTAACGGTGTTTTAAATTCATGGGACACTAGGGATAAGAAATTAGTTTTCAACTCATTAAGCTCTTTTTCTTTACTTAGGGCAATTTTAAGTTGCTCTGTTCTTTCTTCTACTTTATTTTCAAGCTTTGTGGTGTAGTTTTTCCTTTCGGTAATATCCAATATTATGGCAACAAAAACTTCTTTTTCACCAAGATTCGATAATTGAAGATGCACTTCTATAGGATAGGTTGAACCATCCTTACGTCTGTGTACCGTTTCAAATTCTACTTTTTCAACATTTTTATTTAGCAAAACATCAACAGTTTTTCTGAATTTAGCCTTATTATCATTAGGTTTTATATCTAGAGGAGTCATGTTTTTTAATTCTTCAAGACTATAACCTATATTTTTTTGAGCACCATAGTTTACATTGATAAATTTTAATGTAACAGCATCAAAAACGTAGATTTCATTTAGTGATTCATTAAAAATAGCGGCAAGATGATTGCGTTCTTCTTCTGAATTTTTTCTTAGTGTTACATCATTTTGGATACCTATAAAATTTGTTACATGCCCTTGGTCATTCATTATTGGAAAAACATACAAATCGTTCCAAAACATAGTGCCATCTTTTTTGTAATTACGCAATGTAGCTTGACAGCTCTCTCCTTTTTTTATAGCGTCTCTTAGCTTTTTAAGGGGTGCTTGGTCCCTGTCTTTTCCCTGCAAAAAACGGCAATTATGGTTCATTATTTCTGCATCGGAATACCCTGTAAGCCTTTGAAATGCCGAATTGTAATAGATAATAGGATTGTCATATTTTTGTGCATCTGTAATAACCACACCATTTTTTGCAGATTGTAATGCCCGGGTTCTAAGCATCAAGTTTTTTTCGATCTCTTTTTTTTCAGAAATATCCTTAACCAAAGCCATAACATAAACTTTATGATAAATGGTAAATGGGTTTAATTCAACTTCCATAGGGAAAATGGTACCATCCTTTTTTAAACCATAAATGTCTTTTGCTTCACCCATTTTTCGTCGTTTTCCCATTTCTACAAACTTTTCAAAATGTATAGAATGGCTTGCGTGATAATTTGAGGGGAGCAGTAAATTCAATTCTTTATTGATAAGCTCACTTTTAGAGTAACCAAAAATAGTTTCAGCCGAGGTGTTAACTTCCATAATTTGTTGATGATTGTCAACAATTATAACGCCTTCCGAAACGGTTTCTAAAAGAATATTGAATATTTCTTGGTCTTGCTTAAACATAAAAAATTATACTATAAGATACCACACTAAAAATACGCAATATTTGTCTTTACTATTACTGATTTATGTCATAATTAATTAGGAAATAAGTGTTTACATTTAGTGGTAATTTCATTTTTATGGAACTGAAGAAGGAAATAGAGTTTAAATTTTACCAAATAATTGGTAAGTTGTTCTATGCAGTTGCAGCATCTGACAAAAAAGTACGTGATGAAGAACTTACTAAGCTTAAGGAAATAGTTAAAAAGCAATGGTTAAATGCTGACATAGTTTCAAGTAGTTTTAATCCTAAAGCTATTTTCCAGATACAGTATGTTTTTGAATGGTTGCATAAAAGTGAAAAACTAAATTCAAAAATGTTCTTTGATGAATTTGTGAATTTTAAAAATGAACACCCATATTTATTTACTGAAAATATTAGAAAACTAATTATGAAAACGGCTAATAAAATAGCTTATTCTTTTTCTGGTATTAATAAATCTGAATTAATAATGCTGGCCAAATTAGATATGGAATTAAAAAAATCACAACTATGAGTATTCATATAGAAGCTAAAATAGGAGAAATTGCCGAAAACGTTTTGCTACCGGGAGATCCAATGCGTGCCAAATGGATTGCTGAGACCTTTTTACAAGATAATATATGCTATAACGATATTAGAGGCATGTTGGGTTTTACAGGGTTTTACAAAAACAAACGCGTGTCTGTTCAAGGTACAGGAATGGGCATTCCATCGGCACTAATATATTGCCATGAGCTTATAAACGACTATGGTGCAAAAAACCTAATTAGGGTTGGTTCTGCGGGGTCATATCGAAGAGATGTGAAAATTAGGGATGTTGTTATTGCCATGGCGGCATCATCCACTTCGGGTATTAATAACTCCCGTTTTATAAATGCGGATTATTCACCAACTGCAAACTTTGAATTATTTATGAAAGCCGCATTATATGCGGAAAAGCATAACATTCCTATAAAAGCAGGAAATGTACTTTCGGCTGACGAATTCTATGATGATGATTTTGAATCGTACAAAAAATGGGCAGAATTCGGGGTGCTATGTGTAGAAATGGAAACAGCTGGGTTATATACCATTGCAGCAAAATTTAATGTAAGGTCATTGTCAATTTTAACCGTTTCTGATTCTTTGGTAACAAAAAAAAGAACAACCGCTGACGAAAGGGAAAGCAGTTTTAGTACCATGATTGAAATCGCACTGAATACTTTATTATAGACTATTTACCATGAAACTATTTTCCATTTTCATCTTCCTTTTTATTCTAATATCCTGCTCTGACTCTAGCAATAAAATACATCCAACGGAAAGAAATTTAACTGAATCTGTATATTCTTCAGTAACTATTCAACCAGATAGCTTGTATCAAGTATATTCAGTTGTTGCAGGGATATTGGATGAAAATTTAGTAGAAGAAGGCGATGTTGTTTTAAAGGATGCTATTTTGATGCAAATTATAAACAACACCCCCAAATTGAATACTCAAAATGCAAAGTTAGCTTTAGATTTGGCCAATGAAAACTATAATGGTAGTGCTGCAGTATTGGACGGTATTAAAGATGAAATTCTTGCAGCTAGACTAAAACACTCCAACGACTCCATTAATTATTTCAGGCAAAAAAAACTTTGGGAACAACAAATTGGATCTAAACTACAATACGACACCAAAAAGCTTAACTATGAGTTGGCTTCAAATAACTTAAAGCTTTTGCAAAGTAGATATAATAGAACAAAAAACGAACTTAAAACCCAAGTTAAGCAAGCCGAAAACAATTATGAAAAAACATTAATTGCGATTAAAGATTTTGCTGTAAAAAGCAAGATTAACGGTAAGGTTTATGCACTTTACAAAGAACCTGGAGAAATAGTATCTACTGCGGAACCGTTGGCGTCCATTGGTAGTGCAAACCATTTTATTATTGAAATGTTGATTGATGAAGTTGATATTGTTCGTATATCAAAAAATCAAAAAGTTATAATTCACTTAGATGCTTACAATGACGATATTTTTACTGGAAAAGTGTCGAAGATTTATCCTAAAAAAGACGAGCGCAACCAGACCTTTAAAGTAGAAGCTGTTTTTGAAAACCCTCCTACTGTGTTATACCCAGGGCTTTCTGGAGAAGCCAACATTATAATCGCAAAAAAGGATAATGTATTAACCATTCCGAAAGCATATTTAATAGATGGTAATAAAGTAGAAACGGATGACGGATTAATATCCATAAAAACAGGTTTACAAAACTTGGAATATGTTGAAGTTATATCAGGAATCAGCAAGGAAACACCTATTTACAAACCCGAATAATGACAAATTGGAGAGTTATATTAAGCATAGCCAAAACACATTTGCTTACCAAAATTAAGCAAACAGGTATAGCTTCGCTTGGTGTAACATTCGGTATTGGATCTTATATCACATTGGTTTGTTTTATGACAGGTTTAAATGCCATGTTAGATAATTTAATATTAAACCAAACACCTCATATTCATATTTATAATGAAATTGAACCTTCAGAAAAACAACCCATTTCTTTATATGATAATGTTAGTGAGAGTTTCAATATTGTACATTCTATAAAGCCCAAAATAAGTCAAAAGAAAATTCATAATGCTTTACCAATTATTGACTATTTAGAGAAAAACAAGAATGTTCGTGGTGCACTTCCTCAGGTAAAAACACAAATATTTTATATCGCAGGTTCTATTGAAATAGGTGGTAATCTTACGGGTATAAATCCCATGGCCGAAGCGCAATTATTTAATATGGGCGATTATATTGTTGAAGGTTCTGCTGAAGCTTTACAAAACACAGATAATGGTATTTTATTAGGCATTGGTATTGCCAAAAAAATGTCATTAAAATTGGGAGATCGCGTACAAGTTAGCCCTATTAACGGCGGGGTTTTTCCATTAAAAATAGTAGGTTTTTATCAAAGTGGTGTTGCAGACTTAGATGCTATTCAAAGTTTTACCAATATAAAAACGGTACAGCGCATTTTAGGTAATGCCAATAATTACATTACAGATATCAATGTAAAGTTGTATGACATAGAGCAGGCTTTTCCTTTATCCAAAAAAATAGAACAACAATTTAAGCTTACAGCAATTGATATTAAAACAGCTAATGCGCAATTTGAAACAGGTACAACCATTAGAAACCTTATTACTTATGCCGTTTCTATTACACTTCTTATTGTAGCAGGCTTTGGTATTTACAACATACTAAATATGCTGATTTACGAAAAAATGAACGATATAGCCATATTAAAAGCAACAGGGTTTTCTGGTAAAGATGTACAACTAATTTTCATGAGTCAAGCTATGATTATCGGCTTTGTTGGAGGTGTTTTGGGTTTACTTATTGGTCTGGGATTAGCAAATTTAATAAGTACCATTCCTTTTCAAACTGAAGCGTTGCCAACTGTTGAAACTTATCCCGTAAATATAAACCCTTTATTTTTCATCATAGGGTTTTCATTTGCCATGTTATCTACTTTTTTGGCAGGCTATTTACCCTCAAAAAAGGCTAGAAAAATAGATCCCGTTCGAATTATAAGAGGTCAATAAAATGAGTGTTGTACTAGAAGCAAAACATATTAATAAGTATTTTAAAAAACCTGTGTTATTTCATGTTTTAAAGGATATCAATTTTAAAGTTAAAAAAGGCGAATTTGCGTCTATCATGGGGAAATCTGGTTGTGGTAAATCTACGTTGCTCTATATTTTATCAACTATGGATACGGATTATGACGGTGAGCTTCTTATTAATAATAAACTCATTACAAATGAAAGTAGAGACCACTTATCATATATACGAAATAAGCATATAGGCTTTGTATTCCAGTTTCATTATTTATTATCTGAATTTTCAGTTTTGGAAAACGTAATGCTTCCCGCTAAGAAGCTAGCTGAAAAATCCCATGAAGAAATAGAACATGATGCCTATGAAAAACTAAAAATGCTAAATATTGAGCATTTGGCTAAAAAAAGAGCATCAAGAGTTTCTGGGGGTGAAAAACAACGTATTGCTATTGCTAGAGCTTTAATAAATAATCCATCCATGATAATGGGTGATGAGCCTACAGGAAACCTAGATAGTTATAATGCCGAAAATGTTTTTAATATTTTCAAAAAGTTAAGTGACGAGCAGGGGCTATCTCTTTTGATTGTCACCCATGACGAGGATTTTGCGACTAAAACAGACCGTATTATCCAAATGGCAGATGGAAAGATTATCTTATAATTTATTGAGTTTTTTACTGTATAGGGCTGATATATATCATTTCTATTAAACGTTTTAAAAATTAATTTGAACAACGAAATCTTTAGAGAACTTTTGAAAAATAATTATGGAGCAAATAAGACATTGGATCGTTGAAAACCCAACTATATATTCCATTTTAAAGTATGTATTGCTTGTTGCGGTTGTTCTTATTGTTATACAGATTATTAGACGTTTTTTAAGAAAGCAAATCCCTGATACTTCAGCACGATATAAATCTCAAAAAAGCATTGAAATTATAGGATATATTGTTTTAATCTTTTTATCCTTCTCTTATTTTACGGGCAGTATCAAAGATTTTACACTAGTTATTGGACTTTTTACGGCTGGCATTGCTTTCACACTTCAAGAGCTCATTTTAAGTATTGCTGGCTCACTTTATATTTTTGTCGTAAAAGTTTATAAGCCTGGAGATAGAATCGAAATCAATGGCATAAAAGGAGATGTAATAGATGTTGATAGTATTTACACTACCATGATGGAAATTGGACAATGGGTTAATAGTGATAATTATACTGGCCGTATTGTGAAGTTGAGTAATGCTTTTGTGTTTAAAGGCCCTATTTATAATTATTCGAAAGACTTTCCATTTATATGGGATGGATTTGATTTACCTGTTAGGTATGGGTCTGATATGGAGTTGGCTAAATCTATTGTTATTAAAATTGCATCAGAAACGCTTTCCGAATACACATCAAATTCAAAATCCCAATGGAAAGCTGTAGTTAATAAATATTATATTGAAGATGCCATTGTTGAGCCAACTTTAGCTATTACTTTAACAGATAATTGGATTCAATTTAACCTTAGATATATAGTTGATTACAAAAAGCGACGTATTACAAGGAATCTGTTGCATGATAAAATTCATGAGGAAATTGAAAAAACAAATGGTAAAATAATTTTAGCATCAACCACCTTAGAAGTTATTAAAATACCAGAAGTAAAAATTAAAATGAATGATGCCCGTTAAATCTTTACATCGTTATAATTGATAAATGAAAAATAAACCTCTTAGATCTCAAAATCATTCATCTAATAAAACCGAACTGTTTTTTGCTATATCCTGCGGTATCTTTCTTCTGATAGGTTTTCTAGTTCAAAAATTAACTCAGCTACCAAACTGGATTTATTTAGCATGCTACATAGTATCATGCTTTTTTGGAAGCTACTTTGTAATCATTGAAGCTTATAAAAAAGTATGTAAAGGCATATTCGACATAGATTTTTTGATGATTACTGCTGCTATAGGAGCTATATATATAAACAGGTGGGCAGAAGGGGCATTACTTTTATTCTTGTTTAGCCTTGGGCATGCGTTGGAGCATTATGCAATGAATAGAGCTAAAAAGTCTATCGAAGCTTTAAATAAACTTTCTCCAAAAACAGCACTTTTAAAGACTAATAATAAAATTAAAGAAATACCAATTAATAACTTACGCATCAAAGATATTATTGTAGTAAAACCTAATACTAAAATTTCTGCAGATGGTGTTGTAGTTCGGGGTAGTAGCAGTATTAATGAAGCTCCAATAACTGGTGAGAGTATTCCAGTTGATAAAATAGCTCTAAAAAGTGTTAATGGTTTACCCGAATTTAAAGACATTGATAAAAAGCATGTGGTTTACACTGGAACAATAAACGGGGATAGCAGCCTTGAAGTTTTAGTTCTTAAACTAAGTAAAGATTCTACAGTTTCTAGATTGATTAAGATGGTAAGTGAAATAGAAACGCAAAAATCACCAACACAGCGACTTACCAAAAAGTTTGAAAAATGGTATGTTCCAATAGTTATATTGGTTGTCTTTCTATTGTGTTTTGCTCACTTACTAATTGATGAAAATTTTAACCAAAGTTTATATCGTGCAATTACTGTATTAGTAGCTGCAAGCCCATGCGCATTGGCAATTTCAACACCTAGTGCAGTATTAAGTGGTATTGCTCGAGCGGCTCAAAAAGGAGTACTCATAAAAGGAGGGAAGGCATTAGAGGATTTGGGTGAAATCACCACTATAGCATTCGATAAAACCGGAACATTAACAGAGGGCAAACCTAAACTTACCAATGTAATACCATTAAATAATTTTAATAAAACAGCATTCTTAGAATTAGTTTTAGATGTTGAAAGTTTGAGTAATCACCCCTTAGCAAAGGCTATTGCAAATGATATAAAGACAGATTATAAAATTGAAAATAAAAACAGAGCTTCTAATGTTAATGCCATTCATGGAAAAGGGATATCGGCTAGTTTTAATAACGAAACGGTTTTTATTGGAAATTTAGAAATGATAAAGGAAGCTGGAATATTTATAGACAACATAATAGTTTCAAAATTAGAAACTCTATCAAAAGAAGGACATACAGTGATGATTGTTGCCTATAAGAAACAAATTATTGGCTTACTCAGCGTTATGGATTTACCAAGAAAAACATCAGCGTCTACATTAAAAAGATTGAAAGCTATTGGAATTAAACAAATGATAATGCTTACAGGTGATCATCAAAATGTTGGCAATGCAATCGCGAAACAAATCGGTTTAACTGGTGTTAAAGGAAATTTACTTCCAGAAGACAAAGTATCAGAAATAAAAAAGTTAATAAAACTAAATAATAAAATTGCAATGGTTGGGGATGGAGTGAATGATGCTCCTGCAATGGCATTAAGTACTGTAAGTATTGCAATGGGTGCAGCAGGTAGTGATGTTGCTTTAGAAACAGCCGATGTGGCATTAATGTCTGATAAAATTGAAAACTTACCATTTGTAATTGGTTTAAGTAGGGCATCAAAACGAATTATAAAGCAAAATATCTTCATTAGTATGGGAGTTGTTTGCTTACTAGTGCCCGTTACAATTCTAGATCTCACTAACATAGGTTTAGCAGTTGTCTTTCATGAAGGTTCCACTTTAGTTGTTGTTCTTAATGCCTTAAGATTACTTCGTTTTAGAAAAGAATAATCTAAATATTCGTGAATAATACCTGCAATGATTTAAAACTGATTTTTGTCATTTATAAATTTAAATACAACTAATATTTTTATAAAAACTAGAAAACTGGCATGCTTACATTTAAAAACTTCAATATTGCCGATTGGTTTTCATTTTATAGAATATTTATCGCACCATTTTTACTAGCTTTAATTTGGTTCGATTTACGACACCTTTTCACATGGCTTTTATTAATAAGTTATGCTACTGATGCTATTGATGGCTTTTTAGCAAGAAGATTAAATATAGCAAGCCCAAGAGGTTCTCAACTTGACTCTTTTGGAGATCAAATTACACTTATTGTAGGGTTAATTGCTCTCTTTTATTTTGAATCTGAGTTTATTAAAACAAATCTTGTTTTAATACTTGTAGCATTTATTCCTTACATCATTCAAATGCTAATAGCATATTTTAAGTATGGTAAAGCAACAGCATTTCACACCTATTTAGCAAAACTTTCGGCAGTACTACAGAGCGTTTTTATATTATGGTCCTTATTTTATTCACCTGAAAATATGCTCTTTTATATTATGATTATCATCGGCCTCTTAGAAACCTTTGAAGAAATTGCACTAATTTTTATGTACGATAATTGGGCATCAGATGTTAAAGGCATTTATTGGGCCTTACGAGATAAACGTAGGTTAAATAAAAATTGATAATAACGAAATAGATTGTGAAAATATTCTTGACTGATTTATATCATTGATAAAAAACAAGATACGGGGTAATTTAGATTATTTAATAAATACTTCGTAAGTGATGATAACAAATTTAAACAAACAAGAATGCCTTAGAATACTTAACAATAATTATATAGGTCATCTGGCTTACGTATATAAAAACTTGCCTTTTGTAATTCCTATTACATATTATTTCGACAAAAAAAATATTACAATTATTGGCTATACGGGTGAAGGTCATAAAACCAAAGCATTACTGCTAAACAATGCCGTAGCACTTGAAATTGCCGAAATAGATTCTATAGGCAAATGGAAATCTATCCTCATTCAAGGTACTTTTAAAGTTTTAGAGGGTCCAGATGCAAAGTACGAATTACACAAGTTTTCATTGGGTGTAAAAAAGCTAATAGCAAAAAACGAAAACAAAACAGTTCAATTTATTTCCGAATTTTCTGGTAAAACTAAATCTGAGGCTACCCCAATGGTATACCACATAAACATTCAAGAAATTACTGGGAAGGAACGTAATTCTGAAGAAAATGATATGTCAAAACCTTATTTCCAAAGGCGGAAAAGAGATTTAGGCAATTTAGATTTTAAATCTAGTGATGAGTCCAGACTATAACTGATAGAGATCATTTCAAAACTTGATGAAAAATTATAGTTTTATTTTATTACACCATAAAAATTTCAATCATGAGAACATTAATTATTGGTTTAATTCTATTGGGATTAACCACCCAAATTTACGCTCAAGAGCAAGAAACATTTCCTGCTGTTTACATAGTGCATAACTACATGTATTTAACTGATGTAAACTCAACAGAAACGGCCATACCTGTTGAAGAACTTCACATAAAGGTAAGTGATTTTAATGTAAAGGAATTGGATATATATACAGATGAATATGAATATTACAATGTTCATTTCATAATTCCTGAAGGTAAAATATTGGCATCTTATGATAAGGACAGTAATCTTTTAAGAACCATTGAAAGATATAAAAACGTCAATCTTCCGTTGTCAGTATTGGATGCCGTAGCTAAGAGATTTCCAAACTGGGCAATATCAAAAAATATATATTTAGTTAATTATCACAATACGGGTAATTTAAGAAAACTATATAAGCTAACTCTTGAGAATAACGATAAACGCATAAACGTTAAAATTAATGAAGACGGAATTTTTCAATAACAACTTAAGTGTATAAAAAACAAATATCTGCTAATAAAGCACTTCTGCTGGCGTTGGAAGTGCTTTTGTTAGAACAATTTTGATGAACAAAAATGATGAAAGATTTAAAGAAATATGAAGCCATATACATCCTAAAAAACAATTACATCGGCAACTTATCATATGTATGGAAAAACAAACCTTATGTAGTACCGATTACTTATTATTATGATGCAGAGGAACACAGTATTATTAGTTATGCCGGAGAAGGTCATAAAATAGAGGCTATGCGCATAAATAATTCTGTTTCAATAGGTGTATCCCAAATAGAGTCTGCTAATAAGTGGCAATGTATACTAGTACATGGCGAATTTGAAGAGCTTAATGGGCCTTATGCGAAGCAAGAATTACACAAGTTTGCTAATGGTGTAAAAAAAGTTATGTTTATTAAAGATGATAAATATCCAGATTTATTAAGTGAGTTTTCTAGTAAAACAACTCATGGAATCCCAATTGTATACCGCATAAAAATATCTGAAATTACAGGTAAAATTAGAACTTACTAAACTATTTTTCCGCTTATGAGGTTAGCCTTTGGAATATTGTTGTTAATTCATGGCGCAATTCATCTAATAGGTTTTGTAACAGCATTTTATGCAACAAAAATGCCTATGCAAGTCCTAGGTGTTTCAAAACCTATTGGGACACTTTGGCTCATTACTTTCACTTTATTTACGGTTGCTGCAACCTCTTTTTTTAATAACAAAAAGTGGTTTTATATAGCATTTATTGCTGTATGTATCTCTCAAATTCTAATTATAATGGTATGGAAAGACGCCAAATATGGTACTCTTGCAAATACAATTATTTTACTAGTAAGTATTTCAGCTTTTGGAAATGTTCAATTTAATAAAATGGTACAGAATGAATCTGCCGTATTATTCACAAATATTGAACCTAGTAATAGAACTATTATTTCTGAAAAATATATCCAACACTTACCAGAAATTGTCCAAAAATGGATGAAAAAATCTGGTGCAACTAATCAAAACAATATAACATCAGTTAGATTAAAACAAGAAGGACACCTGAAAATGAAACGAAATGGAAAATGGATTCCTTTTAGTGCTAAACAATATTTTAATTTAGATACACCTAGTTTTGTTTGGTCTGCTACAATCAATCACAATTCTATATTTTATACACTTGGTCGTGATAAATTTAATGGTGGTAAAGCTGAAATGCTTATTAAATTCTTAGGGATTATTCCTATTGTTGATGAAACCGAAAATGATAAGATTAATTCTGGGAGCATGCAACGTTTTTTGAGTGAAATGTGCTGGTTTCCAAGTGCTGCTATAAATGACTATATTAAGTGGGAAACAATTAATAAAACATTGGCAAAAGCAACATTTACATATAAATCGGAATCTGTTACTGGAGTTTTTAAATTTAGGACAAATGGCGATTTAGTTGCTTTTGAAGCTAATAGGTTTTATGGAGGCGATCCAAATTCAAAAAAAGAAAAATGGGTTGTTAACATAGTAGATTATAAAACCTTCCATAATTACAGAATTCCTTATAAATGTAAGGTGACTTGGCATTTCAACGATGGAGATTTCAATTGGTTAAACCTTGAAATTACTGAAATAGGGTATAATACTTCTAAGCCGTATTACTAGTGATATTTAATTTGATAACCTGATAATTATCATTTAAAAAAATGGCGTCTTATATTAATTTTGTTTAGTTTAAAAAGTTCGGTCATGAAAACAATAATATATGCCACAAATTGCACAACTAACGACGCATCAGCACTAAAATATGCTTATCGGTTTAGTTGCATAATGAATGCCGATTTACATATTTTACACGTGTATGATTTTCCTCCAATTTTATTTTCTACCATACAACCGTCAGAATCATTAAAAAGAAGAATGCACGAAGAACGCGTAGAATTGGTAGATAAATACTGTAAAAAACATCTTAAGAACGAATTTCATCAAAAACCTTTAACTACTCATGTTGTTGAGAATGATTCTGTTTCTGAAAGTATTTTACGGCTTTCAAAACTTATAACACCAGATTTAGTTATCATAGGTATGAAGGATAGTCATAGCACTAGAGGTTATTTTGCTGGTAATATTGCCAATACACTTTTAGATACAATTGAAGCGCCTTTACTCATTGTACCGAACAGTTTGGTTTATGATACAATATCTACAATAGTTTATGCCACAGATTTTGAGGAAGATGATATACTATCTTTACAAAAACTTACAGAAATTGCTAAACCATTTTCTGCATTAATTGAAGTTATACACGTGTATAAAACAGATGAGTATCCTGCTAAAATGTATATGAAGCAGTTTAAAGAAGCATTGTTACAAGAGGTGTCATATCCTGAGATTGTATTTAAAACTATAGCTTCAACCAATATTAAATCAGGCTTGTTGAGTGTTTTAAATAATGAAAATGCTAATGTGTTGGCCATGTTAGAACGTAAACATGAATGGGGTTTTTCTAAAATATTCCACAAAGATTTGGTAAAGGATATAGAAGTATCTCTAAAAATTCCATTGCTCGCATTTAGTAAGCATAGTACAAAACTTCAAAATGAAAATACCAAGAGTAAGAACGAAAATGGAATAATAAGTTTTGTTTAAATAAACATCAAAATTAAGGCTATTTAAATTGTAAATCACTTTTTTTAAATGGCCTTATTTTATTTATTTTTAGAATCAGATTCTTGATTTCTTTCTTGTCGTTCTAATTTTCTAAAATAGCGTCGGGTTAAAAAATTGTGTTTTAGAGCTTCCATATTTTGGTTAAATTTTTCAGTTCCCTCATTAATGTTTTTAATAGATTGCTCGAGGTTTTTTACGAACTCTTTATCATTAGACAAATAATTGAAAGTTCCTTTGCCATCCTTTAAATTCAACAGTGCTTCATCTAAATTTTGGATAACCTTTTTTATGTCTTGACTACTTTCGTCCAAATTTGTAATAATACTTTTTACTTTTTTCGCCTCAATAGAATCATTAAATAAAACACCTGCAACACTCTCGTGAATATCAAAAGAGTTAACAAGTTTATGAATGTCTCCAATAGTTTTTTTTGTTTCAATACTAGCTATTTTTAAATTAAAAATAGTTTGCTTGACATTTTTTGCAGTAACCGAATCATTTATCAACATGCCTATGGTGCCCTCTCCGTTGGTTATTGCATTTGTAATATCCAATAGTTTTGCAGTTAATAGAGCCGCATTTTCATTGGTGACATTTAAGGTATTAAGCATATCATCCGTTCCTATCTTAGTGTAGGATTTTATTATATCACCCTGAGAAACAATAGGTGTATTTCCATTTCCTGGAATAATATTTACAATCATGTTTCCTACTAAACCGTCAGTACCAATGGTTGCAATTGCATCCTTTTTAATGTGCTTCACCATTTTCTCTTCAATGGCCATTTTAACGTTAATGGTAGAATCGTTAAGCATTGAAATTGCTTTTACAGTACCAACGTTTATACCAGAATACCTAACATTATTACCTTTTAGCAGACCATTAACATTATTAAAGTTTGCACTAATTGTAAATGTTTTAGCAAACATGTTTTGGCGATTACCTATTAAATAAATAGCAGCTACAAATAGTAGCAATCCTGTAATTACAAAAACGCCTAGTTTTAGTTTTTCGTTAGTTGTTTTTTGCATCATTACTAAATTTTAAATTATTTAAAAAACGCTCTTACCTTTTCATCACTTGATGCCTTTAATTCTTCAAAAGTTCCTTCTGCGTAATTAATACCATCAACTAATAAAATCATCCGCTCAGATACAACGCGTGCACAATCTACATCATGAGTAATAATCAAAGATGATGTTTTGTATTGCTTTTGGATGTTGCGCATAAGTTCTATAATTTCTTTTGCGGTTATAGGGTCTAAACCACTTGTGGGTTCATCATATAAAATAATTTTTGGCTTTAAAATGAGTGTTCTTGCTAAAGCCACACGCCGTTTCATACCTCCAGAAAGTTCAGATGGCATTAAATCTATAGCATGAACTAATCCAACACTTTCTAGTGCTTCTTTTACAAGTTGGGTTGTATCAGTTATATTGCCAAATTTGTGCTTGTGTCTTCGTAACGGAAACTCTAAATTCTCTCTCACAGTCATAGAATCGTATAAAGCACTTCCTTGAAACAAAAAACCAATTTCTGTGCGCAATTCATCTAGTTCAGTTCGGTTGAGTTCTAATAGGTTATTATCCATAATCTTAATGCTTCCAGAATCTGGTTCCATTAAGCCTACCAAACATTTTATCATTACCGACTTTCCTGAGCCAGATTTTCCCATAATAACAAGGTTTTCGCCCTCGTAAAGCGTTAAATGAAATCCGTTTAATACATGATTGTCACCAAAAGCTTTTTTTAAATCTTTAATTTCCAACATGCGTTTTTTTGAAATCAAAGTTTCTTTTTTTGTTTGTATGTGTTTTGTATTATTCATATTTTAAATTTCAAAAAATATATCGGTTACAAAAACAGCTATAAAGTCAATTACAAAAAGTAGCATTGAAGAAAAAACAACAGCCGAATTTGCAGCTAAACCCACACCAACAGTGCCTTTTCTGCAATAATAACCTTTAAAACAGCCCACTAATCCAATGGCAAATCCAAAGAAATACGTCTTAATAGTTGCTGGAATAATATCTCCAAATTCAAGTGAATTAAATACTTTGTTGAAGTAAAGTAAAAACGAAACATCGCCTTTGGCATTTTCAACTAAATAAGAACCATAAAGTGCAATAGTATCTCCCAAAATAACCAAGATAGGAAGCATAAGTGTTGCCGCCAATACTCGGGTAACTACTAAATATTTAAAGGGGTTTGTACCTGATACTTCCATGGCGTCAATCTGCTCAGTAACTCGCATAGATCCTAATTCTGCACCAATACCAGAAGCAATACGTCCTGCAAAAGTGAGAGCAATAATTACAGGACCAATTTCTCGTATTATGGATATACTAACCATTGAGGGCATCCATGACTCTGCACCAAACTCTTCTAATGTTGGTCTGGTCTGTAAAGTTATGACCAACCCAATAATGAACCCCGTAACCCCAACTAATAGAATCGATTTGTTGCCTATATAGTAGCATTGCCTTAAAAGTTCTTTAAACTCGAAAGGTTTTGAAAAGAGCTCTTTAAAAAACCGACGTGCAAAAAAAGTAAGTTCGCCAATTTCTATAAAGAATGACTTTATTTTATTTGTTCTTGCCATAAGTATTGATACATCTTTAAAGTTATTGCATTCATCATATATATGAAATGATTAAAATCAGGTGGTTGCTGATGTATATCATTGTATTAGTAATTGGCTTTTTCTAATTTTAGTTAACATGCTTTAAAGATGAATTTAGGTTTAGTACTTTCTGGAGGCGGCATGCGAGGTGCTGCACATATTGGAGCCATTAAGGCTTTAGAAGAGCACAATTTGCAACCAACACATATAGCTGGAACAAGTGCAGGAGCTATAGTTGGTGCCCTCTATGCGTATGGCTACAGTTGGAAACATATTTTAAGTTTTTTTAAAAACATTCAGATATTAAATATTAAAAACTATGCCCTTAATAAACCTGGTTTTATAGATACCGATAAGTTTTACCCCAATTTTAAAAGCTACATTAAGAATGATGATTTTTCATTTCTTAAAAAGCAATTGAGTATAACAGCAACTAATATTTTAGATGGAAATTTGGTTGTTTTTAATAAAGGAGAATTAATTAAGCCTATTTTGGCTTCAGCGGCAATTCCAGGAATATTTGCTCCCATAAAAATTGGAGATTCATATTATGTTGATGGCGGCTCTCTTAACAATTTTCCTGTTGAATTGTTAAAAACTACATGTGATAAGATTATTGGCATTTACGTAAATAGCTTTGATGTGGTAGAGATTGATGATTTAAAACATTCTTATAACGTTATTGAACGGGCATTTAGGTTGAAATCGGTTCACGAAGATCGAGTAAAATTCAAAGATTGCGATTTGATTATATCTCCAAAGGAATTAAGCAAATACGGCACTTTTGATAAAAAGCATCTTAACGATATTTTTATGATTGGTTATGATGCAACTACCAAAGCTTTGGCGGTAAATAGTGAGCTTTCTATGATGACTCTCAACAAATAGTTTTTATTATCAAAGTTGAGCAATGTCATTGCACAAATAACTGGGGTTAAATACATTCACATAAAGTTCGGGATATGATGTGTTTTGTAAGTATCGCTTTAGTTTTACTCCTGATTTTTGGAGTATTGTTTGTACCAGTTACGGGCTGTATTGATACTATTTCAAACCAATACTACATTAAAATTCCTGGATTGGCAGAGGCGAATTTAGAGGGAGATAAATCCGAAATAGTTAGAATACGACTGGTGGTTCTATTTTTTCAGTTTTATTTATATCCTTTGAGAAAAATGAAATCTAAACAAAAAAAAGCTAACAAAGATGAAGGCGAATTGAAGTTAAAAAAGCAAATGCCTTTTAAAAAAATGTTCAGAATAATTAGAACATTTAAGATAACACGGTTTTTGTTAGATATAGATACCGATGATTACATTTTAAACGCCAAATTATATCCATTGTTTGTTCTATTGAAGTATAACGGTGCTAATTGTAATATCAATTTTCAAGGACGAAATCAATTGGTTCTGTGCGTTAGAAACAGGCCAATTCATATTATAAAATCATTTATTAACTTTTAAAAATTATATTATGGACTTACATTTTGAAGAATTATTAGGTCAGATAACTGACTTTATTAAAACAGAAGCCAAAACAGAAACCGTTGTTGGCGAACAATTTGAACTAGGGCAATTTAGATGTGTACCAGTAATTAAGGTAGGTATGGGATTTGGATCTGGTGGAGGAGAAGGTGTTGAAACCAAATCTAACACTCGAAAGGGTCAAGGTGCCGGCGCAGGAGCAGGTATAGGTATTGAACCAATAGGTTTTTTAGTAACAAAAAACGATGAAATCTCATTTATTGAAGCAGGGAAAGCTCATGGACTTGCTGCAGCTTTCGAAAAAGTGCCAGACATAATTGAGAAAATTGTAGAAAAAAAATCTAAGGAAGATGTTGTCTAATAAGATAATCAATTTCAAGGTAAACTTGGCAAATTAAAAAAAGCCTTAAAATATAAATTTCAAGGCTTTTTTAATTTATTGTCTAAAAATAAACTAGCTTCCGATTCCTAACTGTCTCAAAGCTTCTTGCTGTTGTTCTTGATAAGCTTCCCAACCTCCAGCAGATATAATTTGGAAAATAGATGCACCCAAAGCAATAACACCTAAAACTAAACCAATAATGGCTATTATTTTGGCAGTTTTCACTTGTCCAAAATTGCTATATAATTCAGGATTCTCTTTATATAGATTTGTATCCTTGTTTACTAGAAATAAAGCAATTCCAGAAAAAAGTAAACCTCCGATACCCATACTACAGCAACATGCTACATAAGAAATGATACCAAGAATTAAAGCGATTGTTGCATTAGGTAATTTTTGTTGTTCCATAATTTGTGTGTGTTAAATTAAATTTTTGAAGGCGAAGCTTCCTACGATAATGACAACATTTAATATTGCCAAGGTTATAATTATTTTGTTTGAAAATTTAAAAGGTTTGAAGGTGTTAACACCAACTACTAGAAATAGCAATACAAGTGTATAAATTGCAGGATACATTTTAAAAGCAGCTACAAATTCTCCTTGAATTAATAATGAAAAGCTACGTTGTAAACCACAACCCATGCACTCAATACCTAACAATTTTTTGTTTAAGCAGGGAAGCATATATTTCTCAAGATCACTCAATAATAGCATTTGCAACATAATTTGTGCTAAATATAATGAAAATGAGAATAATTTATATGTTAAGGAAATTAAGTAATGGCATTTTTAGTTTCCAGAAATCACTATCTTTTTGTTAAGTATTTGATTATCTGATAATTTAAGTGAGATGACATACATACCAGAAGATAATGACTTTGTAGGAATTGTAGTTTTGCGCTTATTAGTAAAAAGGGTTTTATCTAATACAAGTTTTCCTGAAACGTCATACAGTTTCACCTCATGCATTTCTAATCGGTTAGGATTGATAATTTCTAACTGATGACGTCTTAAGTTTTCAAATATTTTGAAATCAGATATACTTACAGCTTCGGTATTTAATACACTTTGCTTACTAAAAGTAATTTCAAATCTGTCATTATGTGTGCCTTCATCTAAAGTTACACTAAACGTATTGTTCCTTATATCAGTGTAACTATCGTTTAACTTATCATAAACATAAATTGATACACTTTCTGGAATAGCCTTTAGATTGAAGATGCTTACATCAAAAGGTGTATTGTCTTTATTGGCTTTTAAACCTAAAGGTATTTTAGTGTCCTCAGAATAATTAATAGACTTTATAACTATTTCTTTATCATCTGAAAGTAAGTACGCATCTCTTGTTAATCCACCTTCATAATTTCTACCATCAAAAAACCTATTGTATGTATTATTGTTTGGTGTACCTTCTCTAAATGCAATAACACTTTCTCTGTAAAAGGTATTATCTATTTTGGTGTGAATTCTTATTTCTGGAATAATGATTGGATTATTTATAATCTCTTGGTAGTCTATACCATTATGAGACATAGCAGTAACTTCAGGCTTTTGGCTATCATCACTCTTACCTTTAGTGTTATTTTTTGCAAATACTGAACCGTTGCCACCAGTTGTAGAATCTTCTGCTAAGTATAAACGCATTGCATTATTAAAAACGGCTGTACCACCACCTGGCGCACCTCCATTATCAATGCTGCTCACGATGAAACCTTGTCCAACTGCCGTATATCGTCTGGCATTATTAACCGTAAAGTCTTGAGTATTTCCTGTAGTTGTACCATTCACGCTACCATCTAAATTATAGTTTTCAAAAGGTGCAGTAACATAAGAACCGTTATCTGCTAAATTTGTTGGATCTCCAGGTGTGTAAACACTATATCCACCTTCATAATCAGCAAGATTGTGTGAATTAACATTTTTTTGTTCCCAGAAGAAAGCTTCACCATTAAGAATGTTTCGATTATTAGTGCCAGTAGGAGAGGTGGAACCAAAACCATCGGTTAAAAATAGTTTTAAATCCAGAGCGGATGGATACGGATTTCCTGTAAGAGTTTCAACTTGATTTGTTGGTCCTGACAGTGGATCAGAATCAACACCTGTAAATGTACAATCTATTGAAATGTCTCCGTTATTTGGTCTTCCTCTTAAATCTAAAACGTTATTTACATTGGGGCTACCTTTTAATGTAAAACCATAACCTGTGGGGATGTTACCCGTATTTAGTTCTTGAGACCAATCAGCATATCCACCTCCTGATATTAAAGTAAATATCCAATACGTAGCTAACTGAGTTGCTGTTCCATTATAAGAATTCCCTATAAATCCGTATGGTGTTGATGTTACATTGGTTAAGTCAGTATGATCTGCTGGATCATGTATGTTAGTGCCATCAAAGTCAACATTTGCATTTGCGGTGCCATCTATACTTACACCAACTGGCGAGCACCAAAAATTATATTCGTAAATACCAACAGTTTGGTTTTGATATATGGAAAGTTCTCCTGCATCAGAATTTTTGGTATCAGTATTTTGAACAAGTTGCGCATCACCTCTCATGTAAATATTAGATGTGGCAGTCTCTAGCCTAATATCGTCATTTACAAAGAGTACAACATCTCTTGCATATAGGTAAGCGTTGTTGTCAACATATAAATCTTGAGAAAAGCATTGACTTATACCAAATACAGCTATAGCAATAATAAATCCCTTTCTAATAGATTTGTTAAGTCTTATATATTTTTTAGTAAGAAAATACATTAAATTTCTAGCATTTTAATAGCGAATATACAAAAAATATCATTATAACTGCTTTTTTGTGTATTTCATCGATGTTTTGTTAATTCTATTTTATGTGGTTTCCATAAAGGTCTAACTATTTTCGTTTAAATTTGCTTCACATTTTATCCTTATGAAATATTTTAATTACTTGTTAATTCTTTTAGGTGCCGTAATCGCTATGTATGCCAAAGCTGGTGAGCAACAGAATCAATATATACTAATATCGGGCATTGTTGTTTTAATGATTGGTGTATATAGAATTTCAAAAACCATTCCAAGTAAAAGGGACAATAACCAAAAGGAGTATAACAACAAAAATGATGATGCTTAAGGTAGGAGATAACGTTTCTGTTTTAGATGAAGAATTATCGGGAGTTGTTAAAGCGCTCAATGGAAGCGAAGTGACTTTAGAAACAGAAGATGGGTTTCTGCTCAATTTTGATAAAAGCGAATTGGTTCTACAGCAAAACACAATTATTGAACATGCTATTGATGCTTCAGAAGTAAGAAATAGTATAGCTGAAAAAGAGACAGTTAAGCGAAAGTCTTCAAAAAAAATCAAACCTAAAGAGCGTGCACAGGCTGCTATGGAAGTAGATTTGCATATCCATCACTTAGTGAAGTCTTCTCGTGGCATGACAAATTTTGATATGTTGAATTTACAAGTCGAAATCGCAAAACATAAATTAGAATTTGGTATTAAAAAGCGCATTCAACGTATAGTTTTTATACATGGTGTGGGCGAGGGAGTGCTTAAACAAGAGTTAGAAACGCTTTTTAGGCGATATGATAATGTAAAGTATTATGACGCTAACTATCAAAAATATGGGTCAGGCGCTACTGAGGTATATATTTATCAGAATAGCTGATTAAGGAAATTCAGGAGTCACTTTTCTTGAACTGGTTAAGCCTGAAACTCCAGTTAAACTGCCAAAATTAAACTCTTCTTGTGATATAAAACTTATACCAATTTCAGAGACTATAAGCCTTACAGTAAATACTTGCGAAATGTTATGCTCTCTGTACTTTGTAGCCGGAGTTGAATTAGCGACATTAGGATTTAAATAATCCGCACCAACATCGCTATTTGTGATATCATTCAAAGGATTTTCATCTTGTGTGTCATTCTCTTCATCTCTAGTTGGAATGTTATCTCCATCATCATCATTATCTAAGTAATCAGGTGTGCCATCACCATCAGTATCTTGCGCATCTGATAGATCTCCATTACCGTCAGGATCTGGGTTTTCACTTTCGGTTAATACGTTGTCCCCATCATCGTCTTCATCAATATAATCTGGTATACCGTCGCCATCAGTGTCTTGAGCATCTGAAAGATCTCCATCCCCGTTTGGATCTGGATTTTCTAATTCAAAAGGTATCCCATCATTATCGTCTTCTGTCAAAACACGAGTTATTATTGCGTTTGAAGAAGCATCGCTTTCATTTTGTACAATATTTAAATCAGCTGGCGGGATATCGCTACAAAACAAATCATTGGGTAAATCGGGCCTATTATATGTTCTGTAAGTAAAAGTTACATTAGTCTTAGATATTACCAAAGAATCGTTTTCTTCATCTTCCGCAAATATATCCTCTATTGTATAATTTGAAATCAGCACTGAAACTGTTTCAGTAGGATCTTCTTTTGTTTTAAAAAGCAACAAATTCTCTGAACCACACGCTTCAAATTCATCATCAAAATCAAACTCAAACTCAATTACATCACCATCACTACAAGAAAAAATGGCTAAAAAACTACATGATAAAAACAATAAAAAGCGATTCTTCATAGAATTTTATTTTAAGCAAAAATAATAGAATTGACTATATAACGTGATGATTTAGTAATAATTTTATTTAGAGTATTTTTGCTGTAAATTTAAGAATAATGCAACAGGTGTATTTTGATAATGCTGCCACAACACAACTACGAAAAGAAGTAGTTGATGTAATGACTGATGTTTTAAATAGTAATTATGGAAATGCCTCATCATCATATAGTTTAGGTAGATTATCTAAAGCCTTAATTGAAAAATCAAGAAAGACCATTGCTGGACTTTTAAATGTTTCTGCAAGTGAAATTATATTTACTTCTGGAGGAACTGAGGCTGATAATTTGGCTCTACGAAGCGCAGTAAGAGACCTTGGTATAACTCATATTATTACTTCCAAAATAGAACACCACGCAGTATTACATACCATCATTGATTTGGAAAAAACTTATGGTATTCAGGTAAGTTATTTAAATCTTAATGAAGACGGCACTATTAGTATTACTGAATTAGAACAACTTTTAAGTAATACCACAAATGCGTTGGTGAGTCTAATGCTTGTGAATAACGAAATCGGTAATATTTTAGATATAAAATCGGTAGGTAAGTTATGTAAGACTTATGACGCATTATTTCATTCTGACGCAGTACAGGCTATTGGTCATTATAATTTAGATTTACAAGATATAAATATTGACTTTTTAGCCGCTAGTGCACATAAATTTCATGGACCTAAAGGTGTTGGTTTTGCATTTATTAGAAAAGATAAAGGTATAAAACCTTTGATTTTTGGAGGCGAGCAGGAGAGAGGCTTGCGTGCAGGTACCGAAAGCGTTCATAATATAGTAGGTTTAGAGAAAGCTATGATTATGGCTTATGAAAATTTAGAAACTGAAACTGCCTACATAAAAGATTTGAAATGTTATTTTATTTCTAAACTTAAAAAAGAAATACCAAATATTGTTTTTAACGGGCTTTCAGAAGACATAGAGAAGAGTACCTATACACTTATTAATGCGCGTTTACCAATTGCAGCTAGTAAATCTGCCATGTTTTTATTTCAGCTAGATTTAAAAGGTATTGCTTGTTCTAAAGGAAGCGCTTGTCAGAGCGGAAGTAACCAAAAATCTCACGTACTCACAGAGATTCTAAATAATGATGATTTAGAAAAACCATCAATTCGTTTTTCATTTAGTAAATTCAATACTAAAAAAGAGGTGGATTATGTTATTGATATTTTAAAGGAATTCGTCTCTAACTAGAGTAGTATATATTACTGTAATTTCTTTCTTTAATATACGAATTTTGATTTTCTTCGTACAAAATTGCTTTTTACCCCAAATTTTGGTAATTTAGTCTCGCTATTTAATAAAGAAAAGTCTCTCATTGTAATTTAACCCCATTTGCTATGAGAAGACATGCTACTTTAATATTTAGTTTTCTTTCCTTGTTTTGTTTCGTACAAACATTTTACTCTCAAATTGGTATTGGTAACACCAGTCCAGATCCATCATCTATATTAGACATTACATCTACCACGCAAGGTATGTTGACTCCAAGGATGACAACATTACAGCGAAATGCAATCACAAGTCCAGCTGAAGGCTTATTAGTATTTGATACAGATGAAGATATATTTTATTTTTATGATAGTACAGGTTGGTTGCCTTTAGAAAGTGCTCCTGTTAGAGACAACTTTAAATTAGTTAAAAATGTTACTGATTTAGCTGATGAACTTACTGCAGGTGGTGGAACATCATACTTATTGGATGAAAACACGTACTATGAGATTAATGGTACGATAGTATTGGCAGCACCCATAGATTTGAATAATGCATATATATCAGGCTTAGATGCTAACGAAGATATTCTTGTTTATGTTGGTGGGACAATATTTTCAGGCACTAATGGAGGTGCAATTAGAAATTTAACACTAACTGCCCCTGGTGGAACTATTTTTAATTTAACAGGTGCTATTACAGAGACAATGTTATTTCAAAACTCTATTGTTGCTAATGCCAATAGTGTCGGTACTATTGACACTTTTGGAGTTGTATTTATGAATATAATCCAATTAGTAGGAAATACTAACGGGATAACCTATACAGATATTGGGAGCTTATTACTTAGTAATGTGGCATGGTTTGATACCAACGGTGGGGCTTTTGAGACTTATACGGGTACATTTTCTTTGATTGAAAAAATAAGTGGTTTTTCTAATGTTCCTGCTGGAGCTACAGGTATTGATGTAAGTTCGAACCCTACGGTTACTACGGGAGTAATTAATAGTACAACTTTTGCAGGTCCTGGAACTCATGTAAATGGATATACCGTTGGCACATATACTGGCTATAATTTCGATAAAGCATGGGATATAAACTGTCCAGGTATTCCTGTTGAGTCTGATGCCTCCGCAACAGGTTATTATTATATGGCTGGTAATACCACAAACACAAATTTTGTAACTGATGACGTCCCAGTTAAAGTCGCAGGTGCGACAACTTCTGAAGGTTTATTTAGAATGTCTTCAACAGATAACAGGTTGGTTTATGAAGGTAGAGAAACCAGAGAGTTTTTAGTTATTTGTACAGGTGCTTTAGATCATGATACCACTGCAACCCCAAATGGTAGGATATACGACTTTTTTTTAAGCAAAACACCTAATGGAGGTTCTCCAGCTATCGTTACAGCTGTTTCATCAGAAAGACGATTTTCGAATAATGATGTCGGTAACTTCTCTATGGTTGGGCTGGTGGAACTTGCTCCCGGTGATGCCATAGAAATATGGGTTTCTATCAACAATGCGGCTAATGTTGACACCGACTTTTCCAGATTGAGTGTGGTGCTTAAATAAAATTTACTTTTGATTTTTCCTGATATCTATTAGAATATCTTTAATCTCTTCCAAAAGTATTTCTGTTTTGTTTGAAGTGTTTTCTTTTGAAGAAACAGGTTTTGATTGTAGTAACTCTCTTTGTTCTAAAACTTCATTTTTAAAATTAGCAGCATCTATAATACCAATAAGTTTCATGTCACTACCTTTTGGATTACTATTTCCAGCAGTTTCAATTCTCAAAACTCTTAAATCTAAATACTTTAAAATGGGGTTTTCAATAAAAGTTAAATCTTGAATGTTTTCTAAAGGAATCGTTTTCTCAACCCTAAAAAACACTCCTTTTTTAAATTCTAGATGTTTAGCAGTAAGTTGACATTCTAAACTATTATAATATCTTTTTCCTATATGTTGTCCGAGACCTAAAAGCCAAATAATTAAGATTGGTATTCCGATAATGGAAATCAGCAGGAAGAATGAAACCACCAGTACAATATATGTTTTGATGTTTTTGCTGAATGTCGCTTTTTTAATAACACTAGTTGTCATCATTACTAAAACTTCATAGTTGTTCTTACATTAAAAACACGTGGAGTTAAGAAATTAGGGATAGAGTATTGGCGCTTACTATAAACATCTCTAACCCATGTATTGGTAATAGAATTTTGCACATCAAAAATATTGAAGATTTCAAAACCAAAAGAAAGTTCTTTAAAAGGCTTTTTCCAACCACTTTTAAATTGCTTTTTATCGTCCACCAATACAAACTGAAAACCAACATCGGCTCTTTTGTAATCTGGAAGTCTTAATTGAAAATCATAAGGATCGGCATAACTTGGTGAGCCTCCAGGTAATCCCGTGTTGTATACCAAATTAAGATATACACGCATGTTCGGAATATTGGGCACATAATCCTGAAATAGTGCAGCAAATTTTAAACGTTGGTCGGTTGGTCTAGAAATATAACCACGATTGTTGATGTTCTCTTCAGTTTTTAGATATCCAAAGCTAAACCATGATTCAGTTCCAGGAACAAACTCTCCGTTTAAACGCATATCTAAACCGTAAGCGTAGGCTGTAGCATTGTTTCTAGCGCGATATCTAATGCGAACATTTTCCAGAGTATACGGGTTAACATCAGTTAAGTTTTTATAATATACTTCGGAAGTTAGTTTAAATGGTCTATCCCACATTTTAAAGCTGTAATCGTTTCCTAAGACTAAGTGAAACGATTTCTGCGCTTTTACATTAGGTCTAACAGTTCCAGTAGAGTCTCGTAATTCACGATAGAACGGCGGTTGATAATACAAACCTGCTGCTGCTCTAAACAACATGTCTTTCTTCCAGTTAGGTTTTATGGCAAATTGCGCTCTCGGACTAAAAACTGTTTGATTTGATGAACTAATGTCGTCTCCTTTAACACTCCAATTATGCATACGCACTCCGGCATTGTACCAAACATCACTTTCGCCTAAAGTGGAGCGCTTACTCCATTGTGCATAAGCTTGTAAACGATTTATTTGTGTGTTGTTTCTAGCTCTAACATTAGTGAACGGGGTTATCGGGCCTTCAAAAGCAATATATGGCTGCTCGTTTCTAGGGATAGTTCTTGGAGGTCTTATAGAAAAACCTGCCGAATCAATCACTTCCCATTCCACAAGGCGATCACGTATGTCCTCATGGGTATATTTTAAAGACCATTCAATTCTATTGTCATCAATTTTTAAATCTCCTTTAGTTTGAATGGTTGAAATCAATGCATCTAAATCGTTTCTACCATGGTTTAGCTGGCTCCCGATACCTTCAGTAAATTCAACCTCACCAAGATTTTCATCACCAATATTCCCATTAACTTCGCCTAAATTATACTGTGCCAAAATATCAAAATACTCTTCCTCTGTGGTGTGGTATGTTGAAGTTGTTAGGTTTAATGTTAAATCGTCATTAGCAAAATAGGTCCCTTGAAATGCACCAAAATATGTTTGATATTCTGTTTTTTCTTGCCCATCATAAAATACAACAAGTGCCACTGGATCAGCTAATGTGCCAAAATTGGTTTGTCTTGTTAGAGGCTCATAATCGTATTTATTTAGAGAAGCATTTCCTAAAAAACTTAAGTGAAATTTATTTGTGAATTTGTAGGTGAAGTATCCTTGTAAGTCAGCAAAAACAGGACGGAAGTTTGTTTGCGTTTGTTTTGCATTTACAAATAAGTTGTTGTTTCTATATCTAGCACCAACGATACTGGTGAACTTAGAATCTTTACTCACGTTTTCAACAGAAACGGCAGCTCCCAATAAACTTAAATCGGCATTTACCTCAAACTGATATGGCGTTTTGTATGTGATATCCAATACGGAAGACAATTTGTCTCCATACTTCGCCTGAAAACCTCCAGCGGAAAAATCTACATTTTGTACCAAATCAGGATTCACAAAACTTAATCCCTCTTGTTGACCAGAACGCACCAAAAATGGACGATACACTTCAATACCATTAATGTAAACTAAGTTTTCATCGTAATTACCACCTCTTACGGAATACTGTGTACTTAACTCATTATTATTACTTACACCAGGTAAGGTGAGTAGTATATTCTCAACACCTGCGTTAGCCCCAGGTATTTTTCTAATGGTTTCGGGTTTTAAAGTAATGATGCCTTCAACTTCCTTTTTTCTATCTCCAGAAACTACAACCGTAGCAATTTGTTCAATAGATTCACTCAAAACAGGATTGAACTCTTTAATCACACCATTTTTTAAATTAAAAGTAACAACAACTTTCTTATGTGAAATATGTGTGAATTCAATAGTTACATCTTGATTGGAAGGAATAGTTAAAGTGTAGAATCCATTTTCATTAGTTTCAGTACCAATACTTCCGGTTTTTACAGAAACTTTAGAAATAGGTTGATTATTCTCGTTAAGAATTACACCTTTTACAGTGGATTCTTGACCAAAACTCATCAAAAATGAAAAAAATAAAAGTAGTGTGATTAGTTTATAACTTGCTTTCAAGAGTAGTTTCGTTTATTTTCTATAGAATGTAGTTTCAAAAGTAGAACTATTTCCAACATTATCGGTAACAATCACCTTCAAATTATTTTTTGTATCAGTAACAATTCCATCATTAAAATCGTAAGTATAGGTACCTTTATAGTATTCCATCAAAATCCACTTTCCATTTACAGTTGCTCTATAGTTAGAAATACCAGATAGGTCATCATCCATCTTAATTTTTAAGTAGCGGTACTTGCTTAACCATTGTCCTTTTTTAAAATTGATAGGGGTAATGGTTGGTTTTTCATTGTCTGAGGCTAAGGCAAATGTTCCTAATCTTTTAGTATAGGTAGTCAATGTGTCTCCTTCTCGTTTTGTAAACGAATAATATGGTGTTTTCTTATACCCAGAGAGTCTTGCGATAAAAAGCTTGTTCTTATCTTCAGCGTTGTATTTGCTAATATCGTAAGCTATTTTAATACTCTTTTTTAACGGAACAACATCTTTATGAAGTTTTAACGTGTCTGCATTCACCTGAAAATCCATATAAAAATCTTCATAGAAAGAATCAGGAAAAATATCTACACTAATACTTTTTTCTTTTAAAGTAGTGTTTTTATCTGCGTAAATGTAGTAAGGTGTTTTAGTTTTTTGTGATACTGGGGTAGTTGTGTTTTTTTCTCCTTTGACAGAAATAGTTACCCAAGACGTATTGTTTTTAAAATCGCTAACTTTAATTTTATATACTGAATATGTGCTGTCTTCAACTGTTAGAACACCTTCTTTATAGGTCTCTTTATAAATACTTAAAGGGTTGTTGATTCTAAATAATTTTTGAATACGTTGTCTATTGGTTTTGAAGTGGTTATAATCTATTAATTGATTAATATGTTTAGTTTCATCGAAAGAGAATCTTTTAAAATCTAGCTCAAAATTTTTACTACCATTTACAAACGTTTGAATGTTGTATACTCCGTTTTTATTTGCAGCCAAATCTTGTATGTCCCAAGTAGTTATGCCAAAACCAATTTTCCCAAAAGCATTTACATTTTTAACCACGTAGTCACCATTTTTTAGTGGAATGAGTCTTAGGTTTTGTTTTTGATTAGAATTGTTTACATATGAATTTTCATCTAGAGGATACGCATAAATTGATGTAACGGTTGGTGGTTTTGAATCTTTAATTTCGATACCAAAAAGCATAGGATTTATTGGGCGTTCTGCATTATCACGAATTTCAAAATGCAAATGTGGCCCCCCAGAACCCCCAGAATTCCCACTGTAAGCAACCAGATTTCCTTTGGTTACCAATAATTCATCTGGTTTTGGAAAGGTTTCAACCTCGTAAGACTCTTTTTGATATTGTAGTTTTTTAATGTAGCTCTCTATTTCTGGAGAAAACTTACTCAAATGCGCATAGACTGTGGTATACCCATTGGGATGGGTAACGTAAAGCGCCTTTCCGTACCCGTATTTTGAAATTTTTATTCGGCTTACATAGCCATCGGCAGCCGCTTTTACTTTTAATCCTGTTCGCTGTTGGGTTTTTATATCCATTCCAGAATGAAAGTGGTTAGACCTGAGTTCTGCAAAGGTCCCGGAAAGTACTAAAGGTATGTCTAGCGGACTAGAAAAATAATCCTGTGGGTATATACTTTGGGAATTGAGTGATACGGAAAACAGTAGTAAGAGGGCAAGAATTATTCTCATAAAAGTGTATTAGGCTAAAATATTAATTTGACAGCAATTGGCAAAGAACAAAACAAAAATCACGCCATGGGTTTGTAATAGCTATATTTTAGTTTATGATTATGCAGAAAACCATAATGCTGGATATTAGAATAATTTAGCAGATATACCCGCGTTAGGGATTGCAGTGGCAGCTTTTGGCGAGGCAAGCATCGAGCCAAAACTACTAACGGAAAGCCCGACCCGCAGGGGAACGCCATAAACAAAGGCAACGAGGGTGTTTTTGAAAAATTATAGAGAAAACTATTGTAATTTCGCCCTAGGTATGTTAACTTTGTTTACTAAGTATTGATTTTTGTAAATGAGTAAGATTGAAGGAATTGTCGATTCTTTAGAGCACAAAATTAGCAAGGTACTACTGAAAGTAGACCATTTGAAACAAGCTAATTTGAAATTGACTGAAGATTTAGCGAATGCACGACAAGACATTCAAACCCAAGAACAGTTGAATTTGGATTGGGAAGAAAAATATAAAGCTCTAAAAATTGCGAACTCAATGCTTGGTAGTGACGATAATAAAAGAGAAACTAAGCTTAAAATAAATGCATTAATTAGAGATATTGACCATTGTATTGCGCAATTATCAGATTAATGTAACATAGAATCAATGTCAGAAAAGCTTAAAATAAAGCTATCTATAGCTAATAGAGTATATCCTTTAACTATTGATGCAAAGCAAGAAGAAGGGTTACGAAAGGCGGCGAAGAACATTGAGGCTATGATTAAACAATTTGAGCAAAGTTATTCCGTTAGAGATAAACAAGATGTTTTGGCCATGTGTGCTTTACAGTTTGCATCTCAAGTGGAACAAAAAACTATAGATAAAGAAGTGCGTAATGAGGTTGTTGAGGAAAAATTAGATGCCCTCAACAAAATGTTAGAAGCTCATTTAAGTACTTAACGTTCTTTAAAATAAAGTAGAAGTTACTACCTACATCGGTTATTTTTTTTGATAAACTCAACGTTAATTCTTTAAAAAGGGTGAGTTGAAGTTGTAAAAGCATGCTGCTAATGCTTAGCATTTGGGCAGACCCTTGATCAGCTTGTTAGCCCTAAACTTGTTTTTAAGGAGTTTATACAAAACACTATACTGATGTAGGTTTTTTTATATATGAAAATCAACTAAATAAAAATGGATAACCCAATTATATTAATTGTAGGAGGAGTGATTGTAGGGCTTATAATAGGATTTATTATAGCTAAGACAATAGAAAAAAATAATGCGTCTAAACTTATAAAAAGTGCAAAAAAGAATGCAGCGTCTATACTTAAAGAGGCTAAAAGTGAAGGCGAGTCTATAAAGAAAGATAAAATTCTTCAAGCTAAAGAGAAATTTATTGAGCTTAAATCTGAGCACGAAAAAGTAATCTTGTCTCGTGATAAAAAAATGGCTGAAGCTGAAAAGCGCACACGAGATAAGGAATCTCAAATATCTAATGAGCTTTCAAAAAACAAAAAGCTGAATGCTGATATTGAAAACAAAATCAAGGATTATAATCACCGATTAGATGTTTTAGAGAAGAAGCAATCAGAACTGGATAAGCTTCATAAAAGCCAAGTACAGCAATTAGAAGTAATTTCTAGTTTATCTGCAGAAGAGGCTAAAGAGCAATTGGTAGAGTCTCTTAAGGGAGAAGCTAAAAATGATGCTATGGCCTACATCCAAGGGGCACTAGAAGAAGCAAAAATGACTGCTGAACAAGATGCGAAGAAAGTTATTATAAATACAATTCAACGTATTGGAACAGAAGAAGCGGTTGATAACTGTGTGTCTGTTTTTAATATAGAATCTGATGATGTAAAAGGACGTATCATTGGTAGAGAAGGTAGAAACATTAGAGCGATAGAAGCGGCCACTGGTGTAGAAATAATTGTTGATGATACACCTGAAGCTATTATTTTATCTTGTTTTGATTCTGTGCGTCGTGAGATTGCAAGACTATCACTTCATAAATTAGTGACCGATGGTAGAATACATCCAGCGCGAATTGAGGAAATAGTTAAGAAAACGAAAAAGCAAATAGAGCAGGAGATTATCGAGGTTGGTAAGCGTACGGTTATTGATTTAGGAATTCACAACTTGCATCCTGAACTGATAAAAACGGTTGGTAGAATGAAATACCGTTCTTCTTATGGTCAAAACCTACTGCAACACTCAAGAGAGGTTGCAAAGCTTTGTGGTGTGATGGCTGCTGAATTAGGATTGAATCCGAAGTTGGCAAAACGTGCAGGCTTGCTTCATGATATTGGAAAAGTGCCAGATGCAGAAACTGATATGGAAACACCTCACGCTATTTTAGGTATGCAGTGGGCCGAAAAATACGGGGAGAAAGATGATGTTTGTAACGCTATTGGGGCTCACCACGATGAAATAGAAATGAAATCATTGCTAGCACCAATTATACAAGTATGTGATGCTATTTCTGGTGCTAGACCAGGAGCGCGTCGTCAGGTATTAGATAGTTACATTCAACGTTTGAAAGATTTAGAAGATATAGCTTTTGGATTCAGTGGCGTTAAAAAGGCTTATGCTATTCAGGCAGGTAGAGAATTGCGTGTAATCGTAGAAAGCGAAAAGGTTAATGATGAAAAGGCAGCTGAACTTTCATTTAATATTTCTCAAAAAATACAAACCGACATGACCTATCCGGGACAGGTAAAGGTAACAGTAATTAGAGAAACCCGAGCGGTAAATATTGCTAAGTAATGAATTCCTGAGAAATCAGAAATCTCAAATAAATTAAAAATGAAAAAATTCAGTTTATCCTGGATTTTTTTGTTTTTACATCTTAACCTATTTTCTTGGATGGTATTTCTCCACAACCTCGGTTAAGTGACTCTTATCCAAGTGCACATAAATTTCAGTTGTAGTAATACTTTCATGACCCAACATCAATTGTATTGCTCTCAAGTCTGCATTATTTTGAAGTAAATGTGTAGCAAATGAATGGCGAAAGGTGTGCGGTGATACATTTTTTTTGAGCCCTATTTTTTCAACTAATTGTTTAATAATAGTGAATACCATAGCTCTCGTTAATTGTTTGCCTCTGCGATTTAAGAATAATGTATCTTCAAATCCGGCTTGAATATTCATATGATTTCTAATCTCTGTTCTGTAAATATTGATATACTTCATAGTTGAATCAACAATAGGCACAAAACGTTGCTTATCACCTTTACCAGTCACTTTTATGAAACCTTCATCAAAGAATAAATCGGACAGCTTTAAATTTATCAATTCGCTAACACGTAGACCACAACCATATAATGTTTCTAACATGGCTCTATTGCGTTCACCTTCTGGTTTGCTTAAATCTATAGCTTGTATGATTTGGTCGATTTCTTCTTCTGAAAGTGTGTCGGGTAGTTTTCTACCGATTTTTGGTGATTCAATTAACTCTAAAGGATTGTCTTTTCTGTAATCTTCAAATACTAAATAACTAAAAAAGCTTCGTAATCCTGAAATTAACCTAGATTGCGATCTTGCATTAATATGTTTCGCAGCATCATATATAAACTGTTGAATGCTATCAGATGATATAGTAATAGGAGAAGCGGTAATTTTATTTTCTTCCAAATAAGACATCAACCTTTTAATATCAAGACAATAACTATCAATTGAGTTATGGGATAATCCCCGTTCAATTTTTAGATAGAGTTGGTAGTCTTTTAATGCATTCTGCCATTTCATACATTAAAAATAAGCATAAAAAAAACTACCAATTGGTAGTTTTTCTATTTTATTGATTTAAGGGAAATTAGTTCCACTTATCAGTTAAGATATTTATTATATCAATTATAGCCCATATACCAAGACCTCCAATAGTAAGAATGAATAATATATTAGCCCAAACAGGTTTGTTATAATACCATCTGTGAGCGGCAAAAGGCCAGCCAAGTAAGAACCAAAGTGCAGCTCCTACCCATTTATCTTTGGCTTTAGCAGCAGCAGCAGCAGGTGCGTATACTTCTTCTACTGTGTTATTAGTTGAAATTTCAGTGTTTACGGTTGTAGTTTTTACCCTCTTAACAGGGAAAGAAGCATAACACGTAGAGTAACTTAGCATTACTACTAAGAAAGACAATAATAATTTAATTTTCATAATTAATTGGTTTATGTTTGTTAAACTAAATTAAGTAAAAAAAACTTTTATGTTCAGAATAATATTACTTTTTTTTATCTTTTTTTCATCCACTCTAATCCTTAAATCTCAAAATAAATTTGATTATGTAGGAGGAGTGAAATTAAATGATTCATTAGTAATACCTTATAAGGTAAACTTTGTTGAAACGAATGGTGAGGTAAAAGGATTTTCTATCACGGATTTAGGCGGTGAACACGAGACTAGATCTAATATTTTTGGTGAGTACGATAGTAAACAAAAGGTTTTAAGCTTTAGAGAAATTGGTATTGTTTACACTAAATCTCCCATTTCTCAAAACGACTTTTGTTTTTTAAACACAACGTTCAAAAATTTTGAGTTTGGCAAAACAAAAAAAGTGAAAGCTAATTTTATTGGCTTGTTCTCAGATAACACCAAATGTATTAATGGTGAAATTCTACTTGGTACGCAAGAGAAAGCAGAACAGCGCGTGCAAAAAGTAATTAATAAAATAACGAAATCTAACAAAATCGCAGATAGTATAAAACAAAAGTTGAATGAAGTAAATTTAATGGATGTTTTAAAAATGAACGTATTAAAGAAAGACCAAGTATTGAGTGTATTTACAAAATCTAAGGCAATAAAACTTATCATATTTGATGGTGGCAAACTAGATGGAGATAGAATTGATATCATAGTTAATAATGAAGTTTTATTAAATGATTTTAAAGCAAATAAATCAGAAAAAACAATTACACTAGAATTAAAAGAGAAAAAAACTTCTATAATAATAAAAGCAAACAATGAAGGTGAAATAGCACCAAATACTGTTGTCGTTAAACTTAATGATGGTGTGAATGACATAAAAGCCTTGTCTAATTTAAAAGCGGGAGAAAAGACTCAGATTGATATTTTTAAATAAGAACTTCTGTTTTTCGTATTTTTATCACATGAAAAAACTAATCATCATAAACGGCCCAAATCTTAATCTATTAGGTAAACGAGAACCTAATATTTATGGAAGTTTAACTTTTACCGAGTTTTTAGACGAAGTGAAGGGAAAGTATTCTAATGTAGAATTAGAGTATTACCAATCCAATATTGAAGGAGAGTTGATTGACAAACTCCACGAAGTTGGTTTTAGTTATGATGGGATTATATTAAATGCAGCTGCTTACACACATACATCGGTGGGTTTAGGTGATGCTATAAAAGGCATTGAAACCCCTGTTGTAGAAGTTCATATTTCAAATACTTTTGGAAGAGAGGAGTTTAGACATCAATCTTTTATTTCACCCAATGCTAAAGGTGTTATTCTTGGTTTTGGTTTACAAAGCTATGAGCTAGCCATACAGAGTTTTTTATAGTTAATATTAGTGTATGAAAGAGAGAGTTTCATTTTTAATCATTCTATTTGTTATTGGAATTGGAGCTCATCAACTAAAGGCACAATCTCAAGTTGATTTTGGAGTAAAAGGCGGACTTAATTTAACCTTTTTCAAAGTAACTGAAGGAAATTTTGGCACTAATCCCGAAACTGCTACTGGTTTTTATTGCGGACTCTTTGCGGATTTTAATGTTGACAATGATTTTTCAATACAATCAGAGATCCTATATATCGTTCTAAACGACTTTAATTTTATTAATACGCCAATATATGCTAAGTATCAAGTGGGGGATAATCTTTATTTAATGGTAGGCCCTAGTTTAAACTACTTCTTTGATTTTTTTACAAACAAATTTAAAATAAGAGGTGATATCGCTACATCATATAATATCACTTCAAAAATAGATTTACATATAAAATATACTTTGGGGTTTCAAGAAATTACGCCAAATGGTTTATTTTTAGGTGTAGGATTGAAACTATAACCACTATTCAAACTATCTATAAAACAAAAAAGTTCCAGAGAAAACTGGAACTTTTTTAATCTATATTCTAATTATCTTATATATGAATCACCTCGTCATAGGCAGCAGCAACGGCTTCCATAACAGCTTCACTCATTGTTGGGTGAGGGTGAATCGCTTTTAACACTTCATGTCCTGTAGTTTCAAGTTTTCTACCTAAAACAGCTTCAGCAATCATATCGGTTACGCCGGCACCAATCATATGGCATCCTAACCACTCACCATATTTGGCATCAAAAATTACTTTTACAAAACCTTCTTTATTTCCACCTGCACTAGCCTTACCAGATGCCGAGAATGGGAATTTACCAACCTTGATGTCAAATCCTTTTTCTTTAGCTTGCTTTTCTGTTAAACCAACGCTAGCAATTTCTGGAGAACAGTATGTACATCCAGGAATATTTCCATAATCAATAGGTTCTACATGGTGACCAGCTAATTTTTCAACACATAAAATACCTTCGGCAGATGCAACATGAGCTAAAGCTTGTCCAGGTGTAACATCACCAATAGCGTAATACCCTGGGATATTAGTTTGGTAGAAATCATTTACTAGAATTTTATCTCTATCTACAACAATACCTACATCTTCTAATCCAATGTTTTCAATATTGGTTTTAATTCCTACAGCAGATAAAATAATATCAGCTTCTAAAACTTCTTCACCTTTACTAGTTTTCACAGTAGCTTTAACACCTTTTCCAGAAGTATCAACTGAAGTAACTTCAGCAGATGTTTTTATGTTGATACCATTCTTTTTGAAAGATCGTTCTAATTGTTTAGAAACTTCTTCATCTTCAACGGGCACTATATTTGGCAAATATTCTACAATGGTCACTTCTGTGCCTATAGAGTTGTAGAAATAAGCAAACTCTACACCAATAGCTCCAGAACCAACAACGATCATTTTCTTTGGTTGTTTTTCTAAAGTCATGGCTTGTCTGTAGCCAATAACCTTCTCCCCATCTTGCGGTAAGCTAGGTAATTCTCTAGAACGAGCTCCAGTAGCAATAATAATATTGTCAGCGCTGTATTCAGTCCCGTCAACATCCACTTTGCAATAACATCAATCTTGTTCTTTTTCATCAAGAATTGAATTCCTTTACTCATTCCATCAGCAACACCACGGCTACGTTTTACCATAGCTTCGAAGTCATGCTCAGCATCTTTCACTTTTAAACCATAATCTTCTGCATGTTTCAGATATTCAAATACTTGTGCAGATTTTAACAACGCTTTAGTTGGGATACAACCCCAGTTTAAACAAACACCACCAAGGTTTTCTTTTTCAACAATAGCGGTTTTAAAACCTAATTGTGATGCTCTAATTGCTGTTACATAACCACCAGGACCACTTCCAAGAACTATAATATCGTATTTACTCATGTGTTAAATTTTAAGGTGCAAATTTACAAAATCGGATTTTAAAAAGTAATATAGAACACCACTAATTTGTATCTTTTGCTACCTTTGCGTTGCAATTTTTTAAGATATGAATATACCTAGAACGAGTTTTCCTCGTGTTGTAATTATCGGTGGCGGTTTTGCTGGCGTTGCTTTAGCTAAAAAATTATCAAAACAGGAAGTTCAGGTTGTATTGTTGGACAAGCATAATTATCACACGTTTCAACCTTTATTATATCAGGTTTCTACAGGAGGTTTAGAACCAGATTCTATTGCATATCCCATTCGTAAAATTTTAAAGGATTTCCCGAATTTTTATTTCCGATTAGCTTCTGTAGAAGAAATTGACACCAATAAAAACAAGGTAAAGACGAATATTGGCAATCTAAAGTTTGATTATTTAGTTGTCGCTTCAGGCTCAAAAACAAATTATTTTGGAAATTGTGACATTGAGAAATACAGTATGGCTATGAAAACCATACCACAATCTCTTAACCTACGAAGCCTAATTCTTGAAAATTTCGAAGATGCGTTGTTGACATCAGATTTAAATGAACGTAATGCTTTAATGAACTTCGTGATAGTTGGGGGAGGACCCACAGGTGTAGAACTTGCAGGAGCTTTAGCTGAAATAAAAAAAGGCATTCTTCCAAAAGATTATCCTGATTTAGATACGCGATTAGCACAAATACACATTGTACAATCTGGTGATTGTATTTTAAAGGGTATGAGTGAAAAAGCCTCTCAAAAAGCCGAAGATTTCTTAGAAAAACTAGGGGTAAATATTTGGAAGAATGTACGTGTTACTAATTACGATGGTAAAACAGTAACTACAGATACCGATTTAACTTTTGAAACTGCCACACTAGTTTGGGCAGCAGGTGTTAAAGGAGCTACAATAAAAGGTTTGGATGCTGATGATTTTGTAACCAGAGGAAATAGAATTGTTGTAAACGAATTTAGTCAAGTAAAAGGTTTTGAACATATTTTTGCTATTGGGGATATAGCCTGTATGGCTATTGAAGAACATCCTCATGGATTACCAATGATGGCGCAACCAGCCATCCAACAAGGTGAACAATTGGGAGATAATCTTTTGCGACTTATTGAGGAAAAACCGCTTAAGCCTTTTAGCTATAAAGATAAAGGTGCTATGGCAACTATCGGTAGAAACAAAGCTGTTGTAGATTTAAAGAAATGGAAGTTTCAAGGTGTATTCGCTTGGTATGTTTGGATGTTTGTACACCTATTTTTCCTCATTGGTTTTAGAAACCGTATGGTGGTATTTGTAAATTGGGTTTATAATTATGTACGCTTCGATAGAGAGGCCCGATTAATTATTAGACCTTTTAAAAGAAAATAAATATTCTTTTTTCTCCTCTCTTAACATAGTATAAGATTCATCGTAAGATTTTTGGTTACATTGAAGAACTATTAACAATCAAATTCTTATTAAAAATGAAAAAATTAACTATCATTTCGATGATGCTGTTGACTGGTATCATCTTCTCTCAAACTAAAAAAAATGGTACAATCTACGAAGCACATCCAGCTATTGAAATAGCGGAACAAGCACAACAAGCTTTTATAAAAGGAGACACAATTACACTTAAAGCATTATTAGCTGATGATTTCAAATCATTTAATGGCATGAACACAAATCCTGATAACAAAGGAGTTGATAAATCGACTATGTTGAGACAATCAATTTTTTGGAAAAACAATGCCTCGTATTTGAGTATTGAAAGATGGCCAGGGGCCTATCCGGATGCTCTGGAATATAAAAAGGATAATAAAGAAAAAGATGTTTGGGTGCAAACTTGGGATATGTTAAAAGGTGTGCATAATGAAACAGGAGTAAAGCTAAATATGCCACTTCATAGGCTTTTCGTTATTAATAAAGACAATAAAATTAAAACGATGATAACCTATGATGACGGCACCGTTTTTCAAAAATTAAGAGCAGGTTTTTCTACTAGAACTAATGGAAAACTTTACAATCAGCACGAGAATATTAATACTGTTAGAAATATGGTGGCTGCTCTAGAGCATGGTGATGCCGATAAGGGATTTAGTTACTTTACTGAAGACGCTAGGTTTTCAAATTTAGATATGCCAAATGGTGAAACAGCATCTTTGGAAGAAGAAAAAGAATCATTCTTAAAAATGCTAGAGTCATGGGATATTGTAAGTATAGATGTAAGAGGGTATCCTGATTATTTAGAATACGAAATTGGCAATGGTAAAACCGTTCAGTCTTGGTGGGATTTTAGAGTAAAAAGAAAATCAGATGGTAAAAAAGTTACTATTCCAGTATTGTTGGTTCATGATTTTAATGATGAAGGTAAAATAATCCGTGAGGCGGGCTATTATACGGTCGCCGCCATGATGAAAAAATAGACAAAGTTTTATAATTTTAAAACAAGCCCTCAGTTCTATGAATTGAGGGTTTTTTTATAAATCATCAGTAAAATGTCGTCGCCCTTTTTGCTTGCTAAATTTGTCCTTATTGTATTTTGAAGAGTCTCCTTTCGGAATTGATAAGGAAGTCCATTCTTCACCTTTCAACAGTTTACCTAAAAACACAATTTGACCAACATGATAAGAGTAATGTGCCAACTGCCTGTTAATTGCTTCTGTTACCGTATGACCTTGATTTCTAATATAAATAATGTGTTCTAAATCTGTTTCGGTCAAGGGTGTAATAGCTGAGAACAAGCATTGCCAACCTTTGTTCCAATCTTCAATAATCTGATCTTTAGAGGTATAAGAATCTACAAATTCAAAGTCGCGTTGTCGCCATTCTTTTTCTCCATCTTCGGTTAAAAAATTGGTCCATCGACTCAACATATTACCAACCATATGCTTTACAATGATCGAAATAGAATTCGAATCTTTTATAAATTCTTTTTGCAGTTCTTCAAAAGTTAAATCCTTAAACGTTTTATCACCTAAAGATTTATAATATTCAAACTGTTTTGTAATACTTGTTAAGTAGCTATCCATTTAAGTATTTTATTATTCCGAGGGAATAAATTTTAAAGCAACACCATTAATACAATGTCTTTTTCCTGTAGTATCTCTTGGACCATCATTAAATAAGTGCCCTAAATGTCCACCACAAGTGGAGCAATGTTCTTCTGTTCTTGCATAACCCAAATTATAATCGGTAGAATAGTCGACATTACCTTCAATAGCTTTATCAAAACTAGGCCATCCTGTACCAGAATCAAATTTATGTTTACTTTTAAAAAGTGGAGTGCCACAGCCTTTGCATGCATAAACACCTTCCTCGTAATTTTTATTTAGTGGGCTCGAAAAAGAGCGTTCAGTACCAGCTTGTCTTAGCACATAATACTCCATATCCGTGAGTTGCTCTTTCCATTCTTCATCAGTTTTAGTGACTTTGTAGGTTTTTGTGTTCTCTGTCTTTGCTTCTTTTTGGGCGTTAGAATTACAGCTAAAAAGTAGAACCAATACAACTAGTGTTAAAAATTTATTCATAGCTTAGAATTTTATTTTAATTAGGTCGAGAAAAGCTGTTTTTAATAACAAAACTTTATTCTCAATGTTTCAAACAATGTTATAAAATTTTAATTAGTATTCATTTATTGAATTACTTTTACTTCACATTATTTTAAGTGACGAATAAAAATAACATGTGTCTCATTAATATAAGTATTGATTTTGTATTTTTAACTCTAAATTTAACGTTATTATGAAGCGATATAAAATAATATTGGGATTTGTCATGGCACTATTTATAGTGGCTTGTGCAACAAATCCATTCACAGGAAAGAAAACCATTGCATTGGTGCCAAATTCTCAATTATTTCCAACGGCATTTGCTCAATACAACCAATTCCTTAACGAGAATAATGTTGTGACGGGTACAAAAGACGCAGAAATGATTAAACGTGTAGGTCAGCGTATAGCTGTTGCTGCAGAGCGTTATTTGAATGCAAATGGCCATCAAGGTTATTTAAAAGATTATAAGTGGGAATATAACTTAGTTCAAGATGAAACCGTAAATGCATGGTGCATGCCAGGAGGGAAGATTGTTTTCTACACCGGTATTTTACCAATTGCCGAAAATGAAGCTGGAGTAGCTGCGATTATGGGACATGAAGTAGCTCACGCTTTAGCTAACCATGGTCAGCAACGTATGAGTGCAGGTATTTTACAGCAATTGGGTGCTGTTGCAGGCAATGTCGCCATTAAAGATGATCAAACTAGAGCTATTTTTAATCAAGCTTATGGAATTGGTTCTCAAGTTGGCATTATGTTGCCATTTAGTAGAAGTCATGAAACAGAGTCTGATTTAATAGGAGTTTACCTTATGGCTATTGCAGGATATAATCCAGATGAGGCAGCTCAATTATGGAAGCGTATGAAAGCAAAAAGTGGAGGACAAGCACCGCCAGAATTTATGAGTACGCATCCTTCAAACGACACACGTATAGCTAATCTAACGAAGTGGGCTCCTAAAGCAAGAGAAGAAGCTAAAAAATATGGTGTCACAACCTTTAGAAATAAATAACACATAGAATAAAATATTTGTTTATTTTAGAAGTCACGCAAATAAAGCGTGACTTTTTTTATGGGTCAACTTGAAAAAGGAAGCAAAAAGCTTTTAAATGCTTGGGCATTTTACGATTGGGCAAATTCGGTATATACATTAACTATTGCGTCTTCAATTTTCCCGCTGTTTTATTCAAGCCTTTTTGATACTAAAGATGAATTGGTGTCAGCTTTTGGCTTTGAAATGAAACAAACAGTACTGATTTCTATAGTTACAGCTTTTACGTTTTTAGTTGTTGCTTTTTTGTCTCCGTTATTATCTGGTATAGCAGATTATGTAGGAAACAAGAAGAATTTTATGAAGTTCTTTTGTTATATGGGTGGCTTTGGGTGTATTGGTTTATACTTTTTTAATTTAGATTATATACACACAAGTATTATATTTTACTTTATGGGATTGCTCGGGTACTGGGGCAGTCTCGTGTTTTACAACTCTTACCTGCCAGATATTGCTTTTCCTGAACAGCAGGATAGTATTAGTGCAAAGGGATTTTCATGGGGATATATTGGTAGTGTTATTTTATTACTCATAAACTTAGGAATGGTGATGTCTCCAAACTTTTTTGGTTTCGATATCAGTATTTCTGAAGAGATAAAAAGTAACGGAAGCGAAATTGAAATTGCTGAAGCTTTAGAAAAAGCAAAAAATGCAGCTTCATTTAAGGCTATGAAAATTTCATTCATAATGGTTGGTTTATGGTGGATCCTATTCAGTCAATATACATTTTATCATTTACCTAAAGGGAGTTCAAAAGGGTATAAGGTTACAAAGGATGTAGTGTTTAATGGTTTTAGAGAATTGAAACTAGTATGGGCTGAATTGAAGAACAACTTAAGATTGAAGCGTTATTTAAATGCATTTTTCGTGTTTAGTATGGCGGTACAAACCATTATGCTAATGGCGGTGTATTTTGGAGAAAAGGAAATATTATGGGAAAATGACGGACAAAAGACTATTGGCTTAATTGGGAGTATTTTAGCTATTCAACTTGTGGCTATTATAGGAGCCGTAATCACGTCGAAATTATCTGAAAAACACGGCAATATTAAGACGCTAATTATAATAAATTTTATTTGGATGGCATTATGTTTTTATGCCTATTTCATGAAAACCCCAGTGCAATTTTATATCGCAGCAACTATAGTTGGTTTTGTTATGGGAGGGGTGCAATCCTTAGGAAGATCTACATATTCTAAGTTTTTACCAGAAACAAAAGACACTACATCCTATTTTAGTTTTTATGACGTTGCGGAGAAAATCGGAATCGTAATTGGTATGTCAATTTTTGCTGTGGTAGATGAATTATACACCATGCGTTCAGCTATTTTATTTCTTTTTGTTTTCTTTTTAATTGGGATTGTTTTGTTATTTAGAGTTCCTAAAGAATCAGCATAAAAAAGTCCTATTGTAACAACAAAAGGACTTTTTTAACTTAATTATTATCTTTTAAGATTCCGTAGGCTTTTCAGCCTTTTCAATCTCAATACTTAATTCATCTGTTTTCTTATCTAGATCAATAATAATTTTATCACCATCTTGTAAATTAGAGGCTACAATTTCTTCTGCTAGCGCATCTTCAATATACTTCTGAATAGCACGTTTTAATGGTCTAGCACCATATTGCTTATCAAAACCTTTATCAGCAATATAATCTTTCGCAGGTTTAGTTAACTTTAAGTGATACCCTAAACCTTTTATTCTTGAAAGTAGCTTTTCTAACTCAATATCGATGATTAAGTTAATATCTTCTTTTTCTAGTGGATTAAATACTACAACATCATCAATTCTATTCAAAAACTCTGGAGCGAATGATTTTTTGAGTGCATTTTCAATCACTTTGACAGCATTTGCATCTTCCTGAGCTTTTTGTGAAGCTGTACCAAAACCAATACCTGTACCAAAATCTTTTAGTTTTCTCGCACCAATATTAGAGGTCATGATGATTATAGTATTTCTAAAATCAATTTTTCTACCTAAACTATCAGTTAAATGTCCGTCATCAAGCACTTGTAGCAACATATTGAATACATCTGGATGCGCTTTTTCAATTTCATCAAGAAGAATTACAGAATATGGCTTTCTACGTACTTTTTCTGTTAATTGACCACCTTCCTCATAACCAACGTATCCTGGAGGTGCACCCACTAAACGCGAAATAGCAAATTTCTCCATATACTCACTCATATCGATTCTTATTAAAGAATCTTCGCTATCAAATAACTCTCGAGATAACACTTTTGCTAATTGGGTTTTACCAACACCAGTTTGTCCTAAGAAAATGAAAGAACCAATAGGTTTATTTGGGTCTTTTAAACCAGCGCGGTTACGTTGAATCGCTTTTACCACTTTGGCAACAGCTTCATCTTGACCAATTACTTTTCCTTTTATTAAATCTGGCAATTCAGCCAATTTATTTATCTCGGTTTGTGCAATTCTATTCACAGGAATACCAGTCATCATAGAAACTACATCAGCAACATTTTCTTCAGTAACAATTTCACGATGTTGTTTAGTTTCTTCTTCCCATTTTTCTTGAGCTACTGCTAAATCTTTTTCAATTCGTTTTTCATCATCTCTCAATTTTGCAGCCTCTTCATACTTCTGTTTTTTAACAACAGAATTCTTGGTTTCTCTAACCTGCTCCAATTGCTTTTCTAACTCTAAAATTTGCTGCGGCACATCAATGTTAGTAATGTGAACACGAGATCCTGCCTCATCTAAAGCATCAATAGCTTTATCTGGAAGAAATCTATCGGTCATATACCTATTGGTTAATTTCACACAAGCTTCTACAGCTTCAGGTGTAAAATCAACATTATGGTGCTCTTCGTATTTACCTTTGATGTTGTTTAATATTTCAATGGTTTCCTCAACTGTTGTTGGCTGAACAATTACTTTCTGGAAACGACGCTCTAAAGCACCATCTTTTTCAATATACTGTCTGTACTCATCAAGAGTTGTAGCACCTATACATTGAATTTCTCCACGAGCCAGAGCAGGTTTAAACATATTTGAAGCATCTAAGCTTCCTGTGGCACCACCTGCACCAACAATGGTGTGGATTTCATCTATAAATAGAATAACATCATCATTCTTTTCAAGCTCATTCATAACAGCTTTCATGCGCTCTTCGAACTGACCGCGATATTTTGTGCCTGCAACTAAACTTGCTAAATCAAGAGTTACAACGCGCTTGTTGAAAAGAATTCTAGATACTTTTCGCTTTACAATTCTTAGCGCTAAACCTTCGGCAATGGCAGATTTACCAACACCAGGTTCACCTATTAAAAGTGGGTTATTTTTCTTTCTTCTGCTTAAAATCTGTGACACACGCTGTATTTCAGCTTCTCTACCTACAACAGGGTCAAGCTTGCCTTCTTCAGCTAAAACCGTTAAATCACGCCCAAAATTATCTAGAACAGGTGTTTTAGACTTCTTATTGGACTTTCCTGAAGGTGTGTTAAAAATATTGTCTTTTTGAGATTCCTCTCCTAAGTTCGAATCATCATCTTGAAAAGATTCAGCTTTCGGTTCTATGTAGTCATCACTTTCGTTTGTAATCATTTGCTTAAATTGTTCTTTAACATTATCGTAGTCTACTTTTAACTTATTGAGTAGTTTGGTCGTGGGGTCATTTTCGTTTCTAAGGATACATAATAACAAGTGTGCAGTATTTATTGATGTACTTTGAAACAGTTTTGCTTCTAGAAACGTTGTTTTAAGAGCACGTTCTGCTTGTCGTGTTAAATGCAAGTTTTTCTTTTGATTTGAAGCAACACTAATATTTGGGTTGGCAGGACTTAAAATCTCTACCTTTCGACGTAAATGATTTAAGTCAACATCCAATGCGTTTAATATATCAATTGCTTTGCCGTTGCCATCACGCAAAAGCCCAAGCATTAAGTGCTCAGTGCCAATAAAATCATGGCCTAAGCGTAGTGCCTCTTCTTTGCTATATGCAATTACATCTTTTACTCTTGGGGAAAAATTATCATCCATAACTAAGTGCCTTTCTGCATTAAAAATACTAAAATACTTTTACTCACGGCAAAAACCGTACCTCAAAATTAAGTAGTGCTGCTAATTGACGAAAAAATAATCAAAAAATCAAAGCATATCAGGTGAGAGTTATTAACGAAAAAACACCATCAAATTGTTAATAAAAAGTCTCAAATAGGAATCTTAAATCACTTATTCTCACTGATGAAATTCGTATATTAGCATGTTTTGAAAAAATCATAAAAACTAAATTAAATTTTATATGGCAGAAGGAGAAAAACTGATACCTATCAACATTGAAGATGAGATGAAATCTGCGTACATTGATTACTCAATGTCGGTCATTGTGTCACGTGCGTTACCAGATGTAAGAGATGGTTTAAAACCTGTTCACAGACGTGTACTTTACGGTATGCATGAACTAGGTGTTAGAGCAAATTCGGCACACAAAAAATCAGCGAGAATAGTAGGAGAGGTTTTAGGTAAATATCACCCACATGGTGATACTTCGGTTTATGATACCATGGTGCGTATGGCACAAGAGTGGAGCTTGCGTTATATGTTAGTTGATGGTCAAGGTAACTTTGGCTCTGTAGATGGCGATAGTCCAGCAGCAATGCGTTATACAGAAGCTAGAATGCAGAAGATTTCTGAAGAAATGTTGGCTGATATCGATAAAGAAACTGTAGATCATAAGTTGAACTTTGATGATACGTTACAAGAGCCTACAGTTTTACCAACAAGAATACCAGGTTTATTGGTAAACGGAGCTTCTGGTATTGCCGTTGGTATGGCTACTAATATGCCACCTCATAACCTAACGGAAGTCGTAAATGGAACAATCGCCTATATCGATAACAATGATATTGAAATCGACGAGTTGATGACACATATTAAGGCTCCAGATTTTCCAACTGGGGGAACTATTTATGGTTATGATGGCGTTAGAGATGCATTCCATACAGGAAGAGGTAGAATAGTTCTTCGTGGTAAAGCTAATATTGAAGAGGTTAACGGTCGTGAGTGTATCATCGTGGATGAAATTCCTTATCAAGTGAATAAGGCAGATATGATTAAAAAAACTGCCGACCTAGTTAATGAGAAAAAGCTTGAAGGTATCTCTACAATTCGTGATGAATCTGATAGAAAAGGTATGCGAGTTGTTTACGTTTTAAAGCGTGATGCAATTCCAAATATTGTATTAAACAAATTATATAAGTACACAGCGCTACAATCCTCATTTAGTGTAAATAACATTGCTTTAGTTAATGGAAGACCACAACTTCTTAACCTAAAGGAATTAATACATTATTTCGTAGAGCACAGACATGAAGTTGTAGTAAGAAGAACAACTTACGAATTACGAAAAGCAGAGGAGCGTGCACACATTTTAGAAGGTTTAATTATTGCTTCTGATAACATTGATGAAGTTATTCAAATTATTCGTGCATCTTCAAATGCTGATGAAGCTCGTAATAACTTGATAAAACGTTTTGAACTCTCTGAAATTCAAGCTCGGAAAAAGGAAAATGTTTCTGGATGCGTGTATATGAGATTCCTGAAGGTGCAAAAACATCTAAAGGTAGAGCTATTCAAAACCTTATAAATATTGAGCAAGATGATAAGGTAATGGCTTTTATCTGTACTCAAGATTTGAAAGACGAGGATTATATTAATAGCCATTATGTCATTATGGCAACAAAAAAAGGTCAAGTAAAGAAAACATCTTTAGAGCAATATTCAAGACCTAGAACTAATGGTATTAATGCCATTACTATTAAAGAGGATGATGAGTTACTAGAAGCTAAGTTAACTACTGGTGAAAGCCAAGTAATGTTAGCGCTTAAATCAGGTAAAGCGATTCGTTTTGAAGAAGCCAAAACAAGACCGATGGGTAGAAATGCATCTGGAGTTCGCGGCATTCGATTAGCAAATGAGAAAACTGATGAAGTTATAGGAATGATTGCTGTGGATGATATGGAAAGTAATATTCTTGTTGTTTCGGAAAATGGTTATGGAAAACGTTCTAGTTTAGACGATTACCGAATTACTAACAGAGGAGGAAAAGGGGTTAAAACCATTTCTATCACAGAAAAAACGGGTAATCTAGTGTCAATCAAGAATGTAACAGATAGTGACGATTTAATGATTATCAATAAGTCTGGTATTGCAATACGGATGGCTGTTGAAGATTTACGCGTAATGGGGCGTGCTACTCAGGGCGTAAAATTAATCAACTTGAAGGGTAATGATTCTATTGCTGCAGTCGCAAAAGTAATGCATGATGAGGATGATGTTGATGACGTAGAAGACGCTGAAAACACTGAGGCTACAAATGATGGCACAACTGTTGATAATAATGATACTGATAACAACAATAATGAATAACACAAATTAAATTAACAATGAAAAAACAATTAATTATAGCTTTAGCTATTTCTATAAGTGCATTTTCTTTTGCCCAAAAGAAGGAGTTAAAAGCTGTCGAAAAAGCCATTAAGAGCAATAATTTTGCAGAAGCTAAAACTGCGCTTGCAACTGTAGAACCTATGCTAGGTTCATTGGATGCAAAGCTAATGACCAAGTATAACTACCTTAAAGGCGTGGCTCTATATGCAAATGGAGCTGGCACTAATGCAGATATTGATGCTGCAATAGAGTATTTAAACAAAGCTGAAAGTGGATATAAAGTTGAAGTTAGCCAACTGAAAAATGACATGGTTAACAAAATCTTGGAAAAAGGAAACAAAGCTTATGAAGGTAAAAAGTTTGGTGCTGCTTCTGAGTATTTTGAAAAAGTGTACAACATGAGAAAGCAAGATACAGTTTATCTGTACTATGCTGCCGCTACAGCTGTTAATGCTCCTGATTATGATAGAGCTTTAGTACTTTACCAACAGTTGAAAGATTTGAACTACACAGGTATAGAAACTAAATATTATGCTGTAAACAAGTCATCAAATGAAAAAGAGGCATTCCCTAACAAACAACTTAGAGATGTAGCCGTTAAAACGTCTAAAACACACTCGAGTCCTTCTGAAGAAAAATCGGATTCTAAACGAGGAGAAATTGTTAAGAATGTCGCTTTAATCTACATATCTCAAGGTGATAACGATAAGGCAATACAAGCAATAAAAGATGCTAAAGCAGAAGCTCCAGATGATATTAACTTAATTCTTTCAGAAGCAAATATCTACTATAAAATGGGAGATACTGCCAAGTTTAAAGAGCTAATGGAGATTGCTACAAAAATGGATCCTGAAAACGCCGAATTACAATATAATTTAGGTGTGATTTCTGCAGAATCTGACCAGCCCGATGAAGCAATGGCATATTATAAAAAAGCTATTGAACTAGATCCTAATTATACCAATGCATACATTAATAGTGCTGCATTAGTTTTGGGTAGAGAGGAAGCTTTAATTAAAGAGATGAACGGGTTAGGAACTTCTGCTGCTGACGATAGACGTTATGAAGAATTGCGTACGCAACGTCAAGATTTATATAAAGAAGCTATCCCTTTTTTAACTAAGGCATTAGAAATGAATCCAAAAAGTACAAGTGCTGCAACTACTTTAATGAATATTTATAGTGTACTTGGTGAAACTGATAAGTACAAAGCTATGAAAGCTAAAGTTGAAGCAATGGGAGGGGGACAGTAAAATATCTCTTTCTAATAAATAAAAAAAACCAGAGCATTTGCTCTGGTTTTTTGTTTTTACTACAAACTATTTTTCAAATGTTTGCAACGTTTTAATAATTATAGAAACACAATCTAATAATTGTTCTTTAGTCATTACTAGTGGAGGTGCAAAACGAATAATATTACCATGAGTAGGTTTTGCCAATAAGCCATTATCCCTAAGTGCTAAACATATATCCCAGGCTTTATTACTTTTTTCATCATCATTAATAACAATAGCATTAAGCAAGCCTTTTCCTCTTACTAGATTAACTACGTTACTGTTTTTAATATATGTATTCAGTTCATCTCTAAAAAGCTGCCCTAAAACACTGGCATTTTCTGCTAAATCTTCATCTTGAATAACATCTAATGCAGCCATTGCAACGGCAGCTGCAATAGGATTTCCACCAAACGTACTACCATGGTTTCCTGGTTTAATTACATTCATAATGTTATTATTTGCCAATACAGCACTTACTGGGTAAGCACCACCACTTAAAGCTTTTCCAAGAATTAATACATCTGGTTTTACATCTGGTGTGCCACTACAATTTTTGTTTTCACAAGAGCAATTACCACATGTAGCGAGTAACCTTCCTGTGCGTGCAATTCCCGTTTGTACCTCATCTGCAATAAATAATACATTGTATTTAGTACATAGAGCCTTAGCTTTAATTAAATAACCTTCACTTGGCACATATACACCAGCTTCACCTTGAATAGGTTCTACTAAAAATGCGGCAATATTCGAGTTAGTTTTTAAAACCTCTTCTAAAGCTTGCAAATTGTCGTATTCAATCTTTATAAAACCTTTAGTGTAAGGACCAAAGTTTTCACGAGCTACTGGATCATTAGAAAATGAAATTATCGTAGTGGTTCTTCCATGAAAGTTGTTTTCACATACCACAATTTCCGCTTCATTTTCATCAATACCTTTAACCTCGTATGCCCATTTACGAGCGAGTTTTAAAGCAGTTTCCACCGCTTCTGCACCTGTATTCATAGGTAAAAGCTTGTCAAAACCAAATAGTTCTGTAGCGTACTTCTCATATTTACCTAAAATATCATTGTAAAATGCTCTTGAGGTAAGTGTTAAGGTTTTCGCTTGGGCAATCATCGCATTTACAATTTTAGGATGACAATGCCCTTGGTTTACAGCAGAATATGCCGATAAAAAATCATAATAGCGTTTACCTTCTGCGTCCCAAACATATACACCTTCTCCGCGACTTAATACTACGGGTAATGGGTGATAGTTGTGAGCTCCATACTTGTTTTCTAAAGCAATTGCTTCTTCTGACGTTAATTGTTCTAAAACAGCCATTTTAAAATAAAATTTAAAAGATTCTTAATCATTAAATGTTTAGTTGTAAGCACAACAAACACTTATAATTAATCTCGATTAACGAGTAAAATAACCATTCCTTCTGTACCTTTATTCTTCCGAAGAACTCGAAAAAGCAGCGTGGGAGAGAAATCATCCCTAGATAGGTGTGCAATTTAAGAAATAAAAATTGTTCTCTAAAATTATTCAGATAGCTTACTAGATATTGATGATACTTGAAGCTCCAGCCTTTTTAGCTCTCTTAAAAGCGCGTTTTTATCCATTTGCATCCAAGCAAAAATCTTTAACATACTAACACCTATAAGAAATATGAGGCTACCCGTAGCCCATTTAATCAGTTCAAAAGTACTTTCAACATTAAAAAATTGTACCACACAATAAATAAACAGACCAAAAAACACTAAGGTCATAAAATTCATCATGTACATAATCCATTTGTTTTTTCCTCTAAACAAGCCCCATACCATTTCTAGTACATTTTGTTCATCCAACTCATCATAGAATTTACTTTCTTCTTCTGATAAGGTTTCTTTAATCAGTTTGTCAATATCTTCCATATTATTTTTCATAATTGTAATGTTTTAAAAGTTGTTTTAATTTTTCTCTAGCGTGAAACAATCTTGATTTGGTTGTTCCCACCGATATACTAAGCGTTTCACTTATTTCCTTAAGACTATAATCTTCTGTATAAAACAGTTGTATTACAGTTTGTTGATGCAATGGTAGTTTTTTAAATGCCTCTAAAAGTTTTAATTTTAATGCAGAATTATCATCGGTGTCTTCTGCTGTATTTTGTTGGGATTGTTCATTTTTAATTTGGTCTAGATGCTTTTGAACTCTACTGTTTTTATTAAGCCAATCTATGGACTTATTGCACACAATCCGCAACCCCCAACTACCAAAACTTTCAGGCTTTTCTAGTTTATCAATTTTATTAATAATAACCTTCCAACTATCTTGCGCTATATCTTTTGCAGCATCAGCATCTTTCACCAACCAATAGGCTTTTTCACAGAATGGTTTGTGCCAATGCTTCACTAATTGGTTAAAAGCTTGCGCATTTCCAGATTGAAATTCTAAAACTAAATCCTTATCCTTATCGGTTTTCAACTTAATGTCTTAAAAATGAAACGCCAAAACTTTACCCAAATATTCCATGTTGTGAACTTTTTAGAGTTTGAAACAGTATTCTCTATACAATCAAAAGCATTTTCAATTAAAGCATCATGAAGCCATCTAATAGCGATAATCCACTTTAATGTTGCCATTCCTTTAGTTCGCATAATGATGCTATGTTTTATTTCTGTGGTATGCTTATTAATTGCTCTAATATCAAACTTATGAATACCATCAAACCCTTTTGGTTCTAAAAATCGAAATGCGATGTGTTCGCCTTCAATATAATCTTGAATAACATATTTAATGATACCATGTCCGCCTTTAGAACCTATCACAAGCCCTTCTCTAAATCTAATAGCAGGCCAATACTCATTTGGCCACACTTTATCCTGTGCTGTTGAAAGCGTTTTTAACAAAGGTGCTATGTTTTCCTTTGGTTGATTAATAATTCGCTTATGTATATTGGTAACGTTCATGTTTATACTAAAGACGAAAAAATAAACGAAAGGTTCATTTTATTTTGCTAAAAATGAAAATCTCTTAAAGTTAATAGAAATAAAACAACATTTATTTCTCGCTATTGTTATTTTTGCAGCATGTCTAGAAGAAGGAATTCAAAAAGAAAAGTTTTTGAACATTTAGAGGTTATTGATGCTGGTGCAAAAGGAAAAACCGTTGCAAAAGCACCGGATGGAAAGGTGGTTTTTCTACCAAATGCCGTTCCTGGTGATGTAGTGGATGTGCAAACTTTTAAAAAGCGTAAGGCATACTACGAAGGAAAGGCAACTAATTTTCATAAATTATCTGATAAAAGAGTAACTCCACAGTGTGCCTATTTTGGGACTTGTGGTGGCTGCAAATGGCAGGATATGGGGTATGAGCACCAATTGTTTTATAAGCAGAAGGAAGTTGTAAATAACTTAACCAGAATTGGTCATGTTGAATTGCCTGAAGTTACTCCAATATTAGGCTCTGCACAGCAATATTTCTACCGGAATAAAATGGAATTCTCTTTTAGTGATAGCCGTTGGTTAACGCAAGAAGAAATTCAATCTGATGATGATTTAGGTGATAGAAATGCGTTAGGGTTTCATATTCCAGGAATGTGGGATAAGATTTTAGATATCGATAAATGCTTTTTACAACGAGAGCCTTCCAATACAATTAGAAATGCTGTAAAACAATTTGCGGTAGACAATAATTTAGAGTTTTTCAATACAAGACAGCAAACAGGTTTTTTGCGTACCATGATGATTCGCACATCAAGTACTGGAGACATTATGGTGTTAATTCAGTTTTTTAAAGAAGATGTTGAAAAACGTGAATTACTTTTAGATTTTATAGCTGAACAATTTCCTGAAATCACATCATTACAATATGTGATTAATGGAAAAGGGAATGATACTATTTATGACCAAGATGTGATTTGTTATAAAGGACAAGACCATATTTTTGAAGAAATGGAGGGGTTGAAATTTAAAATTAATGCTAAGTCCTTTTATCAAACTAATTCTGAACAAGCCTATGAACTCTATAAAATAACCAGAGATTTTGCAGGTTTATCAGGAAATGAGTTGGTTTACGATTTATATACAGGTACAGGAACTATTGCGCAGTTTGTTTCAAAAAACGCAAAAAAAGTAGTAGGCGTAGAGTCCGTTCCTGATGCAATAATTGCAGCAAAAGAAAACGCACAATTAAATGGTATTAATAACGTTGAATTCTTTGTTGGAGATATGAAGCAGGTGTTTAATGATGCATTTATTGCAGCACATGGACAGCCCGATGTTGTAATAACCGATCCTCCAAGAGATGGTATGCATAAAGATGTTGTAGTGCAGTTGCTAAATATTGGTGCCGAAAAAATTGTATATGTAAGTTGTAATAGTGCAACCCAAGCTAGAGATTTAGCGTTGATGAACGATATGTATAAAGTTACAAAAGTACAGTCAGTAGATATGTTTCCACAAACATTTCATGTGGAGAACGTTGTACTTTTAGAAAAAAGATAAAAATAGTAATCCGTATGTCATACTGAGCGCAGTCGAAGTGTATACGGTTCATATTAGAGAAATGAGATATATTAAACTATCAATAATACTCTTAGTATTTATAGTTGCAGCAACTCAGGTGAGTTGTGAACGCGACGATTTATGTCCTGAAACAACACAAACCACTGCCAGATTAGTCATGGAAGCCTTTGATGTGTCTTTACCTGATGACAGTAAAAATATTTTTGGTTTGCGAATTGAAGGTATTGATGATGAAGGCAATGGTATAGGTGTTTTAGACGATTATAATATTGTGACATCTAGTGAATTAATATTACCGCTTAGAACCGATTCAGATGTAACAAAATACAAAGTCCATCGTGATTATGCTTATGACGATAATGATACCCCAGATGATACTAGTGATGATATAATTTCAGGAAACGAAGATATTATAACCATAACATACATAAGAGAAGAGGTTTTTGTCTCTAGAGCGTGTGGATACAGAACCATATTTAATAATGTACAAATTAGAATAGATGTTGATGGTGTTGATGATGACGAATGGATACGTTCTATACAAACTGAAAATGATAACCAAATTGTAGAAAATGAAGCAGAGGCACATTTTACATTATTGCATTAGTACGCTACTGCTAGTTTTGGTTTGTTCAGGTAAGGTACAAGCACAGAACGATAGTATACCTAAAACAAAAAACGATTCCACAGTTGTAAAAATTAAATACGGATTGCGGGTAGGTGTCGATACTGGAAAATTGATACGATCTTTTGTTGATGATGGTTATACTGGCTTAGAATTGGTAGCCGATTATCGCATTACTAAAAAGCTATATGTTGCTGGTGAAATTGGTAATGAAGAGCGTATTATAACTACCGATTTTTTAAATACTACAACCAAAGGAAGCTATATAAAAGCAGGTATAGACTACAACTTATACCAAAATTGGCTGAATATGGATAATATGGTCTTTTTTGGTTCTCGACTAGGTTTCAGTACATTTAGCCATACCATTAATGATTACCTTATATACAGTACAGATCAATATTGGGCACCACATGAAACATTAGAGGCACCTATTGAAAAAGATGGTTTAAGTGCCATATGGACTGAACTTATTATCGGTATTAAAGCAGAATTGTTTACGAATCTTTATTTTGGATTGAATGCCCAACTTAAAGTGAAAGTAACAGAAACTGAACCCGATAATTTTCAAAACATCTACATTCCAGGATTCAATAAAACCTATGATAGTACAGGTATTGGTGTAGGGTATGGGTATACGTTGTCATATAGAATACCACTTTACAAAAAGACTAAGGTAATTGCTCCTGTAGAATAATCAAGATATTTTTAAGTATATGTACGTATTGTCTGTCTAACAGATAATACGTAAATTCCTTGTGTATAATATTATCATTATGGCAACTATAAAATACCTTAAATCAGAAACTGCAAAAGTTTATAAGAAGAGTAACGAAAACTCGGTGCTACTAGAGGCGCTTTGGGGAGATCGCGTAGAATTAGTGTCAAACACCAAAGTAAATGGGCGTTATAAAGTGAATGTACGTTGGGCAAAAAATGTTTACATCAAAGCGGAAGATTTAGGTGATGAACCATTATTAGAACTATACTTTATTGATGTTGGGCAAGGTGATGGGGTTTTAATAGTAACCCCAGAGCGCAAGCATATTTTGATTGATGGTGGTTACAAACGCTCAAAACAACCGCATGGTAAAAGTGCAGCAGATTTTGTGGATTGGAAGTTTTTTAAAGAGTATAAAAAAGAAAATATAGAGTTAGATGCCATGATTTGCTCACATTGTGATGCAGACCATTATGGTGGCTTATGGGATTTATTGAGTAAAGATGAAGACGCTAGAAAAGAATTAGATACCAAAGCAACTAAAGTAGATACCTTTTATCACGCTGGCGTATCTTGGTATAAAACAGATGTGAAGAAACGCTTTTTGGGTGATGAAACAGGAGGTTATCTTCATGATTTGCTAACAGGGAAAACATCAATTAAAAACGGACTAAAGCAAACTGCAGATTTGCGAATACAAGGGGAGTGGGCAGACTTTTTAAAGACAGTTATCGATAACAATCCTGATGTAAAACGATTAGCCTACAATCCAAACAGAGATTTTAAGTATTTGAAAGGTTTTGAAGAAGATAAAGCTACATCTATTAAAATTTTGGGTCCTATTGAAGCCACTGTTAATGGAAAAGCGGTGTTAAAAGATTTAGGCGGTTATAGCACAAACACCAACGGTAATTCTGTATTATTACGATTAGATTATGGCAGAAGCAGAATACTGCTCACAGGCGATCTAAACAAAAAAAGCATGCAGCACATTATTGCCTCAATGCAAGGTGATTTAATTGAGTTAGCAGCAGATGTTGCCAAATCGTGCCACCATGGAAGTGATGATTGTTCTTATGAATTTTTGCAGTATGTAAATGCAGCAGCAACAGTAATTTCTTCTGGGGATGACGAAACCCATGCACACCCACGTCCCAATATCGTAGCGGCTTCTGGAGCAACAGGTTTTAAAAAGATTGAGAATGATGAAATGGTTACTCCTTTAATTTATAGTACCGAGATATCAAGAAGTTTACGTATGGGAGACCCCTATGAAGTCAATAGGAAAGATTATGAAACCCCAAACGGTGATATAGATGTTGTACTCACTGATGAAACCAAAACCAAAATACGTTATAAACACACCTCTTCTGGTGCTCTAAACCCAAAAGATAAAATTAAAAGTATGAGCCGTTTAAAAGTGGTTGATGGTATTGTATATGGTTTGGTAAATGTTAGGACGGATGGCAATAAAATACTTTGCGCTACTTTAAATGAAGGTAAGAGCAAATGGGAAGTTAAGAGTTTTACGTCTAGGTTTTAGAATTTATTAATAAATGAAATATTAAAAATGAAATTAACAATAATAATTTTGTCTTTCCTTCTGACCGGCATAATTGGTTATTCTCAAGATTATAATAAAAATAATTGCACTAATAAATGTGAAATTGTTTTTCTAAGTAAGTCTTCTGCTATTAAGTTTTCCGAAAGTCATACAGCCGTAAACAAATATTTAAATATTGTGATTAATGATTCGGCAATTTTGTATGACAATGATGAACTTAACGATGAATCTGATTTATTTCAAGCTATAAATAAAAGTGAAGAATTGCCTGAAGAGTTTAACGTTGTTATTGGAATAAAAAATTCTGTTCCTTTTAAGAAATTTACTGATTTTGTATGCTGGCTTAAAGAGTTGGGAACAGATAAGATTAAAGCAATTAGAGTCTATCATTTTGATTGATTTTCAAGTGTAGACATATTAAAATGTCGCAGCACCTTTTTTATAATGGTTGTTTTTAGAATTTAGATCATAACAACCTTAGTCTCTTTTTAACACCCTAATTGTTAATAAGTACGTATAAGTACTTGTTGGTTTTATTGAAAGAAAATTCTAGCTTAGCTTATAAGAATTATAGTTTTAAGCATCTAAAATAAAAATGAGTAAAAGAAAGCCACAAAGTCATTTAATAAATATTTTGAAATCAACTAGTGATCATCACCCTAATTTTGTCGTATTGTTGGGTGCAGGCTCTAGTAAAACAAGTGGTGTTAAGCTAGCAGGGGAATTGATATCTGATTGGAGAATGAGTCATTATAAAATGTACCGAGACAAAGATGAAGATAAAGAATCTCATCTTGCAAAACATTTTTGGTATAAAACATCTGAAGAATATTCAATATTATTCGAAGAACTGTATGATCAACCCAGTCAGAGAAGAGAATTTATTGAGTCATGTATAAATGATGCCACACCATCTTGGGGGTATATATATTTAGTTAATCTTCTAAGAAAAAGAGTTTTCAATACAGTTTTCACTACGAACTTCGATGATTTATTAAATGAAGCATGCTATCAATTCTCCAATGAAGTTAGACCCATTGTTTGCTCACATGATTCAAGTATTAGCTCTATAAGAATCACTTCAAATAGACCAAAAATAATTAAGTTACATGGAGATTTTCTCTTTGATAACATTAAAAATACTGTTAGGGAGCTCGAAACACTCGAACAAAATACACAAGATAAATTTAAACAATATGCATCTGAATTCGGATTCATAGTCATAGGTTATTCAGGTAACGATCGTTCTATAATGGATACTTTTAATACTTTATTGCGTTTTGATCAATACTTCCCACACGGTATTTATTGGTGTGTAAGAAGAGGGTCAGAGATATCAAAAAATGTAGAACTACTTTCCCGATTTCCAAAATTTCATATTGTAGAAATTGATGGTTTTGATGAATTTTTCGCCGAATTAAATAATGAACTTTCATTACCTCTTCAACAGGAGATGACCAATCCGTATGCATCTTTAGCCATGAGATTGAATAGGCTAATTGATAGAATAAATTTGCCTGAAGAGTCACAACTACATCCAGTTATAGAAAAAGATATTCAACGATTAGGAAATAGAATAGAGAAACTTTCTCCGAAAATAGAAAATAATGAAATGACTGAGTCAATTGATAAGGTAGATATAAGTGGTACACATGAAAAACTTCCTATTCCTTATGGATTGCTTTCAAACCTAAGCTTTAGAGAAGGTGATTTTAATAATGCCTTTAAATATAGAGTTAAAGAATTAGAAACTGACCCCACACCAAAATCCTATACAGAGATGTTTAAGCTAATGTTTTTGGCAAATCGAGTAGAAGAATGTAAAGACTATTATTTAGGAAAATACTTTCGTTCAACTGACTTGATTTCTAAAAACCCAATGTCCACTTTTGATGCATCAATAGTTTTTATAAGTAATGGTGATTTTGAAAGTGCTGATAAAATATTAGATTTTGGTAAAAATATAGCCGAGGATTATGGTGGTAATTACTTTATGCCTTTTTATTTTTTAAATAAAATGCAAATAATTAAACATCGTGGTGATGAGTTTACTGAAGAACAGATCAAACGTATTGAAAATCTTGCTGAAAAAGGCGATATTAACACTAGAATTGGTGCACTATCTCTATTAGAAAGAGTTGAGGATTTTGAAAATTTGATTCTGAGTTATAAAGAAAAAGAAGACATAAGTTATATGAGTTCATGGCCTATACTTGACTTTGTAAAAAGTAAAATTAAAGATCAAAAATTAAAAGATGAGCTCACCTCAACATATAGATATAATAAGACTGAAGAACTATCTCAATAAGTTTTTTGAGATTTAGTATTAAGAATTGATTCCTTATTTTGGCTAGTAGATATTAAAGATATTTACTTTAATAGAATATAGTTTAAGAAATTGAAATGCGTGATTCCTGCTAAAGAAAGTAGTTGTTACTTCATATACTTCCCCTTTTTACTCCCTTCATACATCACGTACTTAACAAAACGTGATTCTAGTTTAGCATTATAGAGTTGTATTTTTCTAGAAGGGCGTAACCCTACATGTTTTAGCGCACCTAAATTACTGGTAATAAACCAAGCATCGGTGCCTGGGTAGTTTTGTTTTAGGGTATCGCCAATATCAGAGTACAATTTTTCCATGTCGATATCTAAACGCTCGCCATAAGGTGGGTTAAATACCATGTGCAGTTTTTCTTGTCCGCCTTTTTGGGTTTTAAAGAAATCTTCGTGTTTTATGGTGATAAAATCATCTAACTGTGCATTTGCAACATTTTCTTGTGCTTTACGTACAGCACTTGGTGCTTTATCGTAGCCTATTATTTGGTGGTGAAAATCTCGGGTTTTCTTTAACAAGGATTCCTCAATTTTTTCAAACAAATCTACATCCCAATCTTGCCAACGCTCAAAGGCAAATTCTTTTCGCATTAGGTTAGGAGGGATGTTGCAGGCTATCATTGCTGCTTCGATGGGTATGGTGCCAGAACCACACATGGGGTCCATAAAATCGGACTGTCCGTCCCAACCAGACAGCATAATTAGTCCTGCTGCCAACACTTCGTTTATGGGTGCAATATTAGTAGCGAGTTTATAACCACGTTTATGCAAAGATTCGCCAGAAGAGTCTAAAGAAATGGTACATTCTTTTCTATCGATACGTACATTTATTTTTAAATCGGGAAACTTTAAATCTACATTAGGGCGTTGGCCTGTGTTGTCGCGAAAACGGTCTACAATGGCGTCTTTTGTTTTTTGTGCGATAAAGAGCGAATGTGTAAACAAATCGGAATGTATGGTAGCATCAACAGCCAAAGAGCCTGTGGGTTTTAAATAGTTTTCCCAAGGCATGTTTTTTATATTATCGTAAAGGTCTTTTTCGTTATTAACTCTAAAGGTTTTTATAGGCTTTAGAATTTTTATCGCTGTACGCAACGCTAAATTTGCTTTGTACATAAACCCTTGATCTCCCACAAATTCTACAACGCGCACGCCTTTTTTAACGTGCATCGCCCCAAGTTGTGTGAGTTCTTTTTCTAGTAATTCTTCAAAACCATACAAGGTTTTGGCTACCATATTGAAATTTTCGGCCATTGTTTTCGTCCAATAAAATTAAGTCGAATAAGATTGCAAAAATAGTGTAATTTTGCGGCAATTGAATGACCATAGCAAATAAGTGGGTTAGGGATTGCAGCGGCATCCTTTTTGCGGAGCCATTTATGACGAAATTTGGAATGTATTACCATGATTGTCTTAAATGGATGAGATCCCGAAACGAGTTCGGGACTGCTTCGCAGAAAGATATACCGGAAAGCCCGACCCGACAGGGGAACCCCCAAAAGAATATATGACGGAAGATACAGCGACATGGTTTAAATCGTGGTTTGATACGCGGTTTTACCACATTTTATACAGGGATAGGGATGCCACCGAGGCGCAGGTGTTTATGGATAACCTTACGAATTATTTGAATTTACCTGAGGGCGGTACTATTTTAGATTTGGCTTGTGGGAAGGGGAGACATTCGCGCTATTTGAATAAGATTGGGTATGATGTGACGGGAATTGATTTGAGTGTGAATAGTATTGCTTACGCTAAACAGTTTGAAAACCATAGGTTGCGTTTTGAGGTGCACGATATGTGCAAGCCTTTCCCTAAACAATTTGATGCAGTATTTAATTTGTTTACCAGTTTTGGGTATTTTGAGAATGACGACGACAACCTAAAAACTATTAAAGCGATTAAAGCCGACTTGAACGATACGGGTTTTGCTGTGATTGATTTTATGAATACTGAAAAGGTGATTGCGAATTTGGTGCCTGAAGACAGTAAAACTGTGGATGATATTACGTTTTACCAAAAGCGTTATGTTGCCGATGGGTATATTGTGAAGGATATTAGTTTTGAAGCGGATGGGAAAGCATTTAATTTTCAGGAACGGGTAAAAGCTTTTACTTTAGCGGATTTTGAGTCTTTGTTTGAGGCGGCCGATGTGCATTTGCTGGATGTGTTTGGGGATTATAAATTGCGGAAGTATCATGCAGAAACGTCTGATCGTTTGGTGATGATTTTTAAGTAGGTAGGCCAATAATGGGCATTTTATTATCTCACTCTTGTGGATACTAAACTAAATTGAACTAAAATATTAATGAATAAATTTCTTTTTCCTGTTTACGCTGTTATTATTGGTGTGGTGATTGCAAAACTCACCAAGAATAAAACCACTTGGAATACGAAGTTGTTACTCTCCTTTAGTGGTGCTTTTTTATTGGCGTTAACGCTTTTTGAGTTACTTCCTGAAGTATATAATCACTTAGACACAAAGCTTACCGGACTGTTTATTATGTGCGGTATTTTGTTGCAGATAGTTTTAGAATTATTCTCAAAAGGTGCGGAACATGGGCACGTGCATGTGCATAGCCATTCTACTGCGTTTCCGTGGCTGCTGTTTGTGAGTTTGTGTATTCATAGTTTTTTAGAGGGTTTTCCTATACATCAACATAACGATATGGTTTATGGGGTTTTGGTTCATAAAATTCCTATTGCGGCTTTGGTGAGTATGTTTTTATTTAAGTCGAAATTCAGTATGGCTCAAATTATAGTGTTTTTGGTTGTTTTTGCGGCAATGACACCTTTAGGTACTTTAATTTCAAATACTACAGACTTAAGCGAACAATTAGCACACAGCATAAATGCGATTGTTATTGGTATCTTTTTTCATATTTCTACAACCATTTTGTTTGAAAGTGGAGAAGGGCATAAGTTTAACTTAAGTAAGTTTATTGCGATAATTTTGGGTGTTGGGATTGCTTATTTTATATAATGTTTAGCAAAGAAGAATCGCGCATATTACGACAGGAGTTCTGGACTAGTTTTGGGAAATCTTTTCCCAGAAAATGGATTCTGTACAATACGAAACTGAAAGGTCTGAGTTTTAAATTTCATTTTGATACCAAAAAAGCCTTAGTGGCATTGGATTTGGAGGATGATTTAGAACATCGCATAAAATACTGGGAAAAATTGGAAGCTTTAAAATCCATTTTACTGGATGATTACTTACCTGATGCAATTTATGAAGAGGAATATTTTTTAGAAAATCACAAAGAGATTTCTAGAATTTATGTGCCTTTAGAGCAAAAAGTGTCTATTCACAATAAAAACACATGGCGTGATGTGATGGTTTTTTTTAATGAAAAAATGACCCAATTTGAAGCATTTTTCTTGGAATATAAGGAAGTGATTGAGGGGTAAAGTTCTTACCAAATAAATTTGAATCAATCTAGAATTAGTTTAAACAATTAAAAACTACTTAAAGGCTGTTAAAATACAGGTTTTAATTATGAATAATCCGTATTTTTGCACGAGCAAAAAAAGTGCAAATTGTTATGCTGGATAAACTCGCCAAAATTCTTTTTTCAACTCGTCTTACCGCTATTTTATTCATCGCTTTTGCTGCTGCTATGGCTGCAGGAACGTTTATGGATGCGGGACAAGATACTTCACCAACACCATACACCAGAAATTTAATTTACAATGCGTGGTGGTTTGAGGCTATTATGGGCATGTTTATTGTGAATTTTGTAGGTAATATTTTTAGATTCAGACTTTATAAAAAAGAAAAGTGGGCAACATTTATACTCCACATCTCTTTTATTTTTATCCTGTTAGGAGCCTTTATCACGAGATATGTTGGTTTTGAAGGTATGATGGCGATTCGTGAAGGCGCTACCGAAAACCAGTTCTTATCTCAGAAAACATACATCACTGGTCGGATTTTTGGAGATTATAAAGTTGATGGTGTTAGCCAAATGCGTATTCTTGAAGAAGAAGTTGATTTTTCCCCACGATTGGAGAACGATTTTAAAATTGAAACAGATTATGGCGGACAACCTGTTACCATTGAACTGGAAAAGTTTATTGCAGGTGCCGAAGAAGATATTATTCCAGACGAGAACGGAGAATCGTATTTGAAATTAGTAGAAGCGGGAACTAATGGCCCGCATAACCACTTTTTAAAGGTGGGGCAAGTGGCGAGTATTCATAATATATTATTTGCTTTAAACAAACCTACTGACGGTGCCATAAATATCACATTTCAGGGCGATTCGTTAAGTATTAATTCTCCTTTTGAAGGTGAATACATGACGATGGCAACTAGAGCACAAGGAAAGCTAGTAAGGGATAGCTTGCAGCCTTTGTATTTGCGTTCTCGCTACGTTATTGGCAACATGCAATTGGTGTTTCCAAAACCAGTGGTTAAAGGTGTTTTTGATGTTGTTCAGAAATCCAAAATCCTAAAAAATGACGATGATGGATTGGTTTTAAAAGTAACCAGCAATGGAGAGACAAAGCGTTTTGGTGTTTTAGGCGGAAAAGGAACGGATAGGAATTTTAAAGAGGTAAAAGTTGGTGGTTTAGATATTGCCCTAAAATACGGTTCTAAAATATTGGAATTGCCATTTGCTATAAAGTTGAATGATTTTGAAGCAGAAAAATACCCAGGTTCTGAGGTGAATTCTGCGTATTCTAGTGAAGTTACGGTGATTGACGAACAGGAGGGAGACTATGATTATAAGATATTTATGAATAATATTTTAGACCATCGTGGATATCGCTTTTTTCAAGCCAGTTATGATCCAGATGAAAAAGGGACTATTCTTTCAGTAAACCACGACTTTTGGGGTACTTTAATTACCTATATCGGTTATATAATGCTCTATTTTGGATTGATGGCCATTATGTTCAGTAAAGGCTCTCGCTTTAGTGATTTAAAAGAATATCTAGAAAAGGTAAAAGCTAAAAAAGCTAAATTATTAGCCGTTTTAGTGTTGTGTTTTAGTTTAGCGGGTTTTTCTCAGGAAGAACAACATTCTCCAGATGATGGTCACGACCATGGACATAAAATTGAAAAGCCCACCAAAGCACAAATTGATTCTGTTTTAAGAGAAAACATTACCCCTAAGGAACATGCCGACAAGTTTGGTAATATGGTGATACAGGACATAAGCGGACGTATGATGCCTGTTAACACCTATGCTTCTGAGTTTCTACGTAAACTAAGTAAAAGTGACACTTATGAGGAGTTTGATGAAAACCAAGTGTTTTTGTCAATTCAAGAAAGTCCGAGATTGTGGTATAATGTGCCTATTATTTATTTACGCCCTATGGAAACAGATTCTTTGCGAAACATTATTGGTGTTTCTAAAGAAGGAAAACATTTTGCGTTGGTAGATTTTTTAAATGAAGATGGGTCCTACAAACTATCGCCATATTTAAACGATGCCTATAACACTACAATACCAAACGGTTATCAAAAAAAGTTAAAGGAAACACATGAGCGTGTGTCATTATTATCCAATACCATAGAGGGATCATCTTTAAAAATATTCCCTATTCCAGGTGATGAAAATAACAAGTGGATTTCTAATTATGAATATCGCTTAGACCCAACAGTAATTAAGGATTCGCTATATAATAATTTTGTTAAGAATGGCTTTCCTACCTATTTATACACGCTTAACAATGCAAAACGTACAGGGGATTTTTCTCAAGCGGATAAATTATTGCAAGCCTTCAAGAAAACACAGCAGAAATATGGTGCTGAAGTAATGCTGAGCGATAAAAAAATAAAGACTGAGGTATTGTACAATGAGTATGATATTTTTAAAAAGCTCTATAAGTGGTTTATGTACGCGGGAGCCTTTATGTTCGTGTTTTTAATCATTCAGATTTTTAATAGTAAAAACAGATTTATTAATATCTCGGTCAACGTATTTAAGTTTATTATTGTTGGCCTGTTTTTATTGCATACTGCTGGCTTAATAGTGCGTTGGTATATTTCAGGGCATGCACCTTGGAGTGATGCGTATGAATCTATGATTTATGTGGCTTGGGCTACCATGTTTTTTGGTTTAGCATTTGGTAGAAAAAGTGATTTAACTATTGCTTCTACGGCCTTTGTTACGTCTATGATTTTAATGATTGCCCATTGGAACTGGATGGATCCTGCAATCGCAAATCTTCAGCCTGTATTAAATAGTTATTGGTTAATGATTCATGTTGCTGTTATTGTGGCGAGTTACGGACCATTTGCTTTGGGAATGATTTTAGGTATCGTCTCTTTATTCTTGATGGCATTTACCACTGATAAGAATAAAAAAGTGATGGGACTTAACATTCAAGAGTTAACTATAATTAATGAACTAGCTTTAACCGTTGGTTTGGTTATGCTTACCATTGGAAACTTCCTTGGGGGTATGTGGGCTAATGAAAGTTGGGGACGTTATTGGGGTTGGGACCCTAAAGAAACGTGGGCGTTAATTAGTATAATGGTTTATGCATTTGTCATTCACATGCGATTAGTTCCTGGACTTCGTGGACGTTGGTTTTATAATTTGATGTCGATAGTGGCCTTCGGAAGTATTTTAATGACCTATTTTGGTGTGAACTTTTACTTGGCAGGGTTACATTCTTATGCAAGTGGTGACCAAATAGTTAGTTTGAAATTCATAGCAATAGCTTGTGTATGTATCGCTATTCTCGGATTCTTTGGATATCGAGGTTATGCAAAACATTATAAAAAATAGCGTTTTTTGTTTCCGATACTTTTCTTTTTTTGAATTCCCAGTTTTATTTGTAAACCTTTAATTTTGCGTAAAACAAAATAACAGGTATGCAATTATTTAAAGAATTTAAAGAGTTTGCTGTAAAAGGCAATATGATGGATATGGCTATCGGTATTATTATCGGTGCTGCATTTAATAAGGTTATAGATGTATTGGTGAAAAAGGTCTTGTTACCTCCATTATCACTTTTAACTGATGGTGTAAACTTTCAGAATAAAAAAATCATTTTAAAAGAAGCGGCTACAAATATAGATGGCTCTATAATAACTGAAGAAGTCGCTATTGGTTATGGCGCTTTGGGAGAAGCGTTTCTCGATTTTATAATCATTGGTTTTACTGTGTTCATCGTAGTTAAATTTATGAATCGTTTGAAAAAGAAAGCTCAGGACACTAAAGATGAAACCGTTGCAACTCCAAAAGATATTGAGTTATTAGATAAGCTCACACAACTGATGGAAGAGCAAAATGCACTTTTAAAATCGAAATAACAGCATAAATTTAAATGACCTCCAAACGTTTCCCAACTTTTACAAAAGCATCAATAGCTTTTTGAATATGGGCTTTTTCATGGGCTGCCGAGAGTTGCACACGTATTCTTGCTTTTTCTTTAGGCACAACAGGGTAGAAGAACCCTATCACGTAAATACCTTCTTCTAACAATAGTTTTGCAAAGGTCTGTGCTAGATTTGCATCATACAACATTATGGGTACAATAGGGTGAATACCTGGAATGATATCGAATCCAGCCTTAGTCATTTCTGTTCTAAAGAACTTGGTATTGTCTTCTAATTTATCTCTTAATGATGTATCACCTGCAATAAGGTCAAACACTTTTAAAGTGGCACCAACAATAGCAGGAGCAAGGGTGTTTGAGAATAAATACGGTCTAGAGTGTTGTCTTAAAATATCAACGATTTCTTTTCTGGCTGCAGTAAAACCACCTGAAGCGCCACCAAGTGCTTTTCCATAAGTTCCGGTAATAATATCTACACGATCCATAACATTGTGGTACTCATGAACGCCTCTTCCAGTTTTACCAATGAACCCTGTAGAATGGCATTCATCAATCATCACCAAAGCTTCATACTTATCCGCTAAATCACAAATTTTATCTAGTGGTGCTATTTTGCCATCCATAGAAAACGAACCATCGGTAACAATTAATTTTCGTCTTGCCGAGGATGCTGCCTTTAATTGCGCTTCTAAATCTTCCATATCGCAATTCTTATATCTAAAGCGCTGTGCTTTACATAAGCGCACCCCATCAATGATGGAAGCATGATTTAATTCATCTGAAATAATAGCATCTTCTTTAGAAAGAATGGGCTCAAATAAACCTCCATTTGCATCAAAAGCAGCTGCATATAGAATACAATCTTCCATTCCCAGAAACTCAGCTGTTTTACGCTCTAATTCCTTATGGATATCTTGAGTTCCACATATAAACCGAACAGAGGATAGTCCAAAACCATGTGTTTTTAAGGTGTCTATTCCTGCTTGAATAATAGTTTCATTTGATGATAACCCCAAATAATTATTGGCACAAAAATTTAAAACATCAGGATTAGAAACTGTATCAATTTCTGCGCCTTGTTTTGATGTAATTACACGCTCATTTTTATATAAACCACTTTCTTTTATAGCTTTTAAATCCTCTTGAAATTGCTGTTTTATAGCTCCGTACATTGTTTATGCGTTTTCAGTTTTATATTTCTCTTTTAAATTTTTAATCATGTCTTTCGTCATCGTCTTTAAATCATAGTTTGGACTCCAATTCCAATCACTTCGTGCTTCTTTATCATCAATGCTATTTGGCCATGAGTCTGCAATGCTTTGCCTAAAATCAGGCTTATAAACCATCTTAAAGTTAGGGATTATTTCAGATATGGCTTGTTCTAATTCTTTAGGATTAAAACTCATGCTTGCAATATTATATGACGTTCTGGTCTTTATTTGTTCGGTTGGAGCATTCATTAATTCAATAGTAGCTCGAATGGCATCATCCATATAAATCATTGGTAGTCCAGAAGATTCATTTAAAAAACAGGTATAGTCTTCACCTTTCACAGCATAATGATACGCATCAACAGCATAGTCCGTCGTACCTCCACCAGGTGAGGTCTGATGTCCAATAACTCCAGGATATCTTAAAGAGCGCACATCCAAATCATACTTCAAAAAGTAATAATTTGCCCAATGCTCACCTGCAGCTTTACTCATGCCATAAACGGTAGTTGGTGTTAAGAAAAAGTCCTGCGGCGTTTGGTTTTTAGGAGCATTTGCACCATAAACAGCTATGGAACTAGGGTAAAATATTTTCTTAACCCTATTTAATCGTGCTGCTTCTAAAACATTAAGAAACGTTTTATTATTAATATCCCAAGTACGTAACGGTTGCTTTTCGCCATTGGCAGATAAAATAGCCGCCATATGGTAAATTTCAGTAATACTGTGTTCTTTAATGACGTATTGAATACTATTAAAATCGGTAGCATCTAGAAACTCAAAGTTTCCTTCAAACGAAGCATTAAACTTAATATCCGTAGCTATTACATTATCAATGCCATAGGTGTCTTGAAGTGCTTTGGTTAACACAGAACCCAATTGTCCATTAGCGCCAGTAATTAATATTTTGGTTTTCATAGCAATCAAAATAGAATAAGTATAAAATTACTAACTGAAGTAATATGACAATTAAAAATTCTGTTAATTACATTAAAATAAGTATTATTTTCCATGAAATACTTGATATGAATGTATATTTACTTCAAAATAATATTGTTTTATTATTTTTGAAGTAATTTTTACTGCATATGGAACGACTTGACGATATTGACCTTAAGATATTGAGAATACTCCAAAAGGATTCTAAAAAGACCACAAAAGATATAGCTAAAGCTTTGCATCTCACAGCTTCACCAGTTTATGAACGCATACGTCGCCTAGAAAAAAAAGGATACATCAAAAAATATGTAGCTTTAATAGATAAAAAGTTAGTGGATTGTCCTATTACCGCAATCTGCATGGTATCTCTTAGATATCATGATGAAGGCTTTATTGATAAATTCGATAGACAAATAAAGGGATTGCCTGAAGTGCAGGAGTGTTATCATATGGCTGGAAAGGTTGATTTCTTTTTAAAGATAAATCTTAGGAGCCTCGAGGAATATCATGAATTTGTAAGGCTTAAACTTTCAAAGATTGAAAATATTGGGGTACTAGAAAGTTATTTTGTTTTGAAAGAGATAAAAGCAACAACAGAATATCACTTTTAAATAAATAGTTCTTGATACAATTCTGGCGGAAACGTCGGAGTCACTCGAACTTAAGTAAAGCTTACACCAAAGATTTATTAAAATCTATAGTAATCTTATCAAAATAAATATCTACAAAGTCATTTATCACAATATCCGCTTTTGAATAATCTTGGTTTTTAGAATGAAAACTGTCATAGCCAACGCAATATATCCCTGCCGATTTTGCAGCTTGTATACCATTAGTTGAGTCTTCAATCACTAAGCATTCTTCTTTTTTAAATCCAGAAGCTTCGGCTGCTTTTTCAAAAATTTCAGGGTGAGGTTTAGATTGTTTTAAGTCCGCACCACTTAGTTTCGCTTTAAAGTATTGGTTCAAATCAAAACGCTCAAAAATTAAATTTATACCGTCCATGGAAGCTGATGAACCTAAAACAAGAGTGAGACCGTTCTCATAATAGTTTTTGATTAAATCTAATACACCTTCAATCAATCCCAAATCAGAATCAGTATCAAAAAACTGTTTATAATGTTTGCGCTTTAAGCTTACTAATGTTTCAGGTGTTTCATTCAAATCAAAATGGTCACATAACCTTTTACAGATATTCAAAGTAGATTGCCCTGTAAAAGATTCATACATTTCATTAGAAACAGTAATTCCTACTTCATCAAACATGTCATGATAGGCCTTGCGGTGCATTGGTTCACTATTAATAATAACACCGTCCATATCAAAAATTACAGCTTTAAGCATCTTAAAATTTTTTGCGAATATAATTCAACCTAAAAGATTCACCTAGAAAAATCATTTTGTGGATTAAAATTAATTCAACATCTTTGTTACTTATGATTGTATAATTTGACTTCCGGATATATCGAGGTTCTCTCGAGTTTAAAGACTAAACGTTGTTGTTTGGTCATATTTCTATTTTTAAATTTTCAAAATGCAATCAAATAAAATTACTTTCAAACAATTCCTTAAATATTTTAAAATTGCTGTTACTGGCAAGCACAAAGATTTTACTACAGGCAGTATAAGAAGAGCAATCTTTATGCTTTCTGTCCCCATGATTTTAGAAATGCTAATGGAATCTATTTTCGCATTAGTTGATATTATGTATGTTTCTAAAGTAAGTGTAAATGCTGTAGCTACAATTGGATTAACTGAGTCTGTAATTACTTTAATTTATGCTGTAGCCATCGGTTTAAGTGTGGCTGCAACTGCTATTGTTGCAAGACGTGTAGGAGAAAAAAACTTAAAAGAAGCATCCAAAGCTGCAGTACAAGTTATATTCTTAGGTATTATTGTGGCTTCTGTTATTAGTTTTATTGGGATTATATATCCAAAAGAAATATTACAATTAATGGGAGCGGAAGCCGATTTAATTGAAGAAGGTTTCGGATATACCAAAATTCTTCTTGGTGGAAACTTTACCATTATGTTGTTGTTTTTAATCAATGCCATTTTTAGAGGAACTGGTGAGGCGTCTATTTCTATGTGGACTCTTATTTTATCTAATGGACTTAATATCATATTAGATCCAATATTCATTTTTGGCTTCGGTCCAATACCTGCATATGGCGTAGAAGGTGCAGCCATTGCTACAACTATAGGAAGGGGAACTGCAGTCGTCTTTCAACTGGGCATATTGTTTTATGGCTACAGTAAAATTAAGATAGCGTTTAAGGATTTAGTTATTCGGGTTAAGGTGATGTTCAATATCATTAAAGTATCTATGGGTGGCATAGGCCAGTTTTTTATCGGCACATCTTCTTGGGTGTTTTTAATGCGAATTATTAGTGAATTTGGTAGTGAAATACTTGCGGGTTACACCATATCTATTCGTGTAATGTTATTTACCTTAATGCCAGCTTGGGGAATGAGTAGTGCCGCTGCGGCATTGGTAGGCCAAAATTTGGGAGCCAAACAACCAGGTCGTGCTGAAAAATCAGTTTTAATTACTGCTAAGTATTCTGCCATTTTCTTGGGCATCATATCTATAATTTACCTGGTTTTTGCTCCAGAAATTATTAAAGCATTCAATCCTACGCCTGAAGTTGTAAAGTATGGTGCCCTGAGTTTGCGTATTCTTACGGCTTTTTTCCTTTTTTATGGCTATGGTATGATTATTATTAATGCATTTAATGGAGCTGGAGATACAAAGACCCCAACTTACATCAACTTAATTTGTTACTGGGTCATACAACTTCCTATTGCTTACTTACTGGCATTACAATTTGATTTTGGTCCTTCTGGAGTATTTTGGGCAGTAGCTATTGGAGAAATTGCTATGACTTTAATTTCGGTATATTGGTTTAGAAAGGGATATTGGAAAAAGGTACAAGTTTAAGCAATTTATAAGGTGATTGAAGTTAAAGATCAACTAAATAGAACAATTCGTTTTGAAACAACCCCAAAACGAATTGTGTCTTTAGTGCCGAGTCAAACTGAATTATTATGCGATTTAGGTTTGAAGGCACATATTGTTGGTGTTACAAAGTTTTGTATCCATCCTATCGAGATAAAGACTAGAACTAAAGCTGTAGGAGGCACAAAGCAAATTCATATAAATAAAATTAGAGCTTTGCAGCCAGATATTATTCTCTGTAACAAGGAGGAAAACACAAAAGATATCGTAGAGGCATGTGAAGCGATTTGTCCTGTTCACGTTTCTGATATTTTTACTCTGGATGATAGTTTTGAGCTGATTGAACAGTATGGCATGCTTTTTAAAGTTGAGCAAACTGCCCTGGGTATAATTTCAGAAATAAAAAGTGAATTCGAGAATTTTAAGAATTTTGTTAAAAGCAAGCCCAGTCTAAAGACTTTATATTTTATTTGGCGCTTACCATGGATGGTTGTTGGGAAACATACTTTTGTGGACTATTTGTTAGAAGTAAATAAATTTAAAAATCATTCTGAAGAAGAACGTTATCCAGAAATTCAACTAAAAAAAGACGTGGAAGTGAAACTTGTGCTTTTATCAAGCGAACCTTTTCCGTTTAAAGATTTACATAAAAAAGAGCTAAAAGCATTTTATCCACAAGCAAAAATACTATTGGTAGATGGAGAAATGTTCTCCTGGTACGGTTCTAGACTAACTAAAGCATTTAAATACTTTAGATGGCTCCATGAACATCTTTAGAAAATTCTACTTTGCTAATATCATCAACAAAGTTTGAAATCCTTTTCTCTATTTCTTTTAAACTGATAATCTTATTATTGTTGACCTTAATTTTGCCAACTTTACAAAACTGTGTGCTCATAATTAACTTGTTTTAAATAAATTACGAGGTTTTGTGTGATTTGGATGTAATGAAAATGTTAAAGAAACACTAAACTTTACATAGCTGGTTTATGGTAGTCTCTACTAAGGTAACCCAACTTATTTAATTTGTTAAGAAGTTTAATGGCCTTGTATTCAGAAAAATCACTTAAAGGCGCATCAGTTTGTCTAAAATTGTAGGCTTGCTCAACAAGTTGTTTATATTTTTTATTGAGTTTGATTTGATGGTCTTTAATGGAGTTTACTTTTTTCATCCTACTAATTATGAGAGTAATGCAATATAATTTTTTTTTCGTTTAATCAAAAGTTAGAGAGGTTAAACATTTTAACAATTTCATAAAAACATATAATATTTTGTTAATACGACAGCTTTTGTGTTGCTATTTTATGAAATTTATGATAAATAAGGTTTATCAAATAAATATTCTAAATGAAACATTTTTTCGCCCTTGTTTTGATGCTATTAGTTTCTAATATTTCAACTGCACAAAACAATCAAATTAGTAATTGTAAGTGCTGCACTGAAACCCATGCCGAATTCGATTTTTGGATTGGGAATTGGACAGTAACTAATCCTGATGGATCATTAGCAGGGACAAACGTAATAGATAAAATTCAAGACAATTGTATTTTAAGGGAAAATTGGACTAGTGCAAAAGGCAAATTTACAGGAACCAGTAATAACTTCTACAATCAAGCGGAACAACAGTGGGAACAAATATGGATTGATAATCAAGGCGGGAGTTTACATCTAAAAGGGCATAGAGTAGGCAATCAAATGATTTTAAAAACAAATGTTGCTAAAAATCAAAAAGGGGAGCCTTATTTTCATAAAGTAACTTGGACACTTAATGATGATGGTACTGTAAGACAATATTGGGAAACTATTGCAAATGATAAAGATATAACCGTTGCTTTTGATGGGTTGTATAAAAAAGCCGAATAATCGCTTATTCGGCTTTATTAATAATAGTAAACTCCTTTTAGTCTTGAAGTGCAAAAACGCGCTTTAATAAATCAGTTGTTCTGGAACCTATCTTGTTTCTAATTTCTTTCTCTTCAACTGCAATCATAGTATAAACACCTTTTAAGGCTTCATTTGTAACGTAATCAGTCAAATCTGGATTTACATCATTGGTAAAAGGTAATCCGTTATATTTATTAATTAAGTTATTCCAAATATCATCTGCTCCAACTTTACTAAACGAGTTTTTAATTACGGGATTAAACTTATCATAAAGTGCAGTTTGTGTTCTCGAAGTTAAATATTGAGTAGCCGCATCATCATTACCTAATAAAATATTTTTTGCATCTGTAAATGTGATACCTTTTACTGCATCCACAAAAATTGGTGTTGCCTCTTTTACAGCATCTTCAGCAGCTCTATTTAATACTTTTAAGCCTTCATCTGCCAATTTACTTAGACCTATATCTCTTAAAGCTTTATCAACTTTTCGTAATTCCTCTGGCAGGAGAATTTTAACCAATTCATTTTTAAAGAAGCCATCTTTTTGAGTAAGCTTAGTAACTTGCTTATCTATACCAAAATCTAAAGCTTGTCTTAATCCAGAGCCTATTTCGGCATTTGTAAGTACACCTCCCTGTGGTAATTGGTCTATAACACCTTGCAATTCGGCGCAAGCCATAAGGTTGAAAATTATGAAAACTGAAAGGACTTTACGTATCATAGTATTTAGGGTTTTATTATTCAAATATACATTTATGCTTCAATAAAAATAAAGACATCCAACATAAATGTCGGATGTCTTTTATATATAAACCGAATTAATCCCTCAATTAATCAGATTAGTGTTCGGTATTAAGACCCTCAAAATTTGAGAAGGTCACATAATGAACATAAATTTTTCTTATTTTGCTGAAAATATTACAAATGTTGTGGTGAATACTATTTTAGCACAATACTTGTTATATGTTTTAAGAACCATTATTTCGAAATTGAAATGAAATTTAAAAGTATATCAATAGTATTTATATTATTACCGCTAATTTTTTTCGGACAAATAAAAATATCTGAAACTATAAAGGCTTCCTCTTTAGCAGCTGATGATGAGAACGCTTTATATTTTGTAGATTTTTGGGCTACTTGGTGTGGACCTTGTATTACTGCAGGGAAACAACTAACTAGCTTACAAAGGCAATATCCAAAGAATTTCTACATCATGTCCTTGTCTCAGGAAAATTCTCAGATAGTAAAAAACTACACAATTAAACATGATTTAAAACTAGGCGTAGCTATCGATTATGATGGTGAAGCATTTTCAAAATATAATATTCCTAGTTTACCTTATGGTATATTATTTAATGCCAATGGAGAAAAACTGTGGGAAGGTCATCCTGCAGATTTTAAAACGTATCATATTGATGGTTATTTAAATACAAACACTAATAAAATTTCTGTAGATGAAATGTTTAAGTTGCAATCTTATAAACCCGTTGCTATTCCAAAGGAAGCTGACTTAAACCGAGATTTTGAAATTGTGGAAATTGATGAATCATTGGAAACCTTAGAAATAATAGATAAACAAGATTTTTTACAATTAACTGGAAGTTTAAAGGATATTATTGCTTATGCTAATTACGCCTATCGAAATCAAGTTAACATGCCTGATGATTTAAATAAGATGTACCGTATGCGTTTTAAATATGAAACAAAAGCATTAAAACAGATGGAGCGTATTATTCTGAAACATCTTAAACTTAGACGAAAATATGCGTCTGCAAATGGGGAAGTTCTTTTTTTAAATTTATCTAGTGCCCGTTTTTGGGATGTGCACCAAATTAACTGGGGAAATGATACACCTCATTTTTTAATTGGTGATTCTGATATAAAGGCTGATAATGTGTCGTTAAATCAAGTTGGTTATAAATTGGCAAATTTATTAGAACTACCGGTAATTACTAGTGATGATGAAATGGCTAATAATCTGCATGATTGGGAATTACATTACAAGTATTTTGATTTAATGTCATCAAACTTAAATGATACTTATGGCATTAAAATAGAAAAAAAAGTAGTAGAATATCCAGAGTATATTATCACAAAGAGAGCCTTTTAAAGGTTTTTATTTCTGCTTTTTATTGATTCAAACTTTGCACTATTCAAAATACTAGACTATAATAATAGTATATCTTTACTGGTCTCTGTTTAAATAGTTATTGGTATGCATCAAAGTTTTTTCTTCATTATAGTATTTACATTTTTAAAAACAGTTTTTTTATTTTCTCAAAACACAAATCAACAAGATTATATAGTACTTTATACTGGTGATACGCTTTATGGGAAGGTAGAATACATCAATAAAAGTAAAAGAGAATTCTATAAAAAAATTAGAATTACGGATGCCAACGGAAAGCGAAAAAAGTACAAGAGAAAACAAATATTTGCGTTTAAAAAAGATAATCTTAATTATCTAAGTTTTAGGTTAAAACAAACATCACGATCTTTTTCTTTTGAATCTCTTGTTAATCCAATTTATAATATAAATATCAAAAACGGAGAACACTATTTCTTAAAAGCAATAGAGGATGGAAATTTAAGTCTGTATGAGTTAGAATGGTTTGAACAAGGAGAGGCTAGATTGCATATTATGACTTTATTTAAAAAAGCGAACGACAATTTTTCGTAAGAGCAGATCAAGGGATATTTGGATTAAAAACTAAAGTTTTAGATAATTATTTTCATGATTGTCCAAAGCTTAAAGTAAAGATAAAAGATAGAACGTTAAAAAAACCAAGTGAAGTAGTAGGTTTCTATAACAAAAATTGTAAATCTTATTAAAGATTAACGCGTAGAACCAGGTTTATTAAACCTTAAAATTATTAAATCACTTGAAACTTAATATAAAAAAAGGGCGCCATTGGCACCCTTTTTAATTTGTATGCAAAACTAAAGTTTAGTTTCCTATAACTCTAAATTCAGTTCTTCTGTTCTTTCTGTGCTCTCCTTCAGAACAGTCAACACCATTAGAACAACGGTTTACTAATCTAGTTTCTCCAAATCCTTTAGCAGTTAATCTGCTTCTAGAAATACCTTTAGATACTAAGTAGTTAACTACAGAGTTAGCACGTTGTTGAGATAAAGACATGTTAAAATCATCATTACCTCTAGAATCTGTATGAGACATCAACTCGATGCTTACAGGCTTGCTGTTTAATAATGGTAATAATGTTTCGTCAATAATCTTTTTAGATGCTGGTGTAATGCGAGCGCTACCTAATTCGTAAAAAATTGGTAATACGTTAGCATTTAACAATCCACAATCTACTTCTTCCCAAGTAGTTAAACCACCTTTTTTAGCTAATACTGTTCTTGTAACAGTTTTAGACTGTGCAGGTACAGTTACACTTCTAGTAGTAGCAGGAGTTGCTAAAACTTGACGCTTGATAGTTTTGTACTCAGCAGGAATATCAATTTGATCCATTCTTGCTGGGGTTTTAACTACACGTTTTTTGTAAGTAGCACTTTGCTCTGGCACAGGTAAGCTAGTTGTAGCAGCATCTTTATCTAAAGTTGTAAAACTTACATCTCTAAATTGTGCAGGATACTCTACGAAACATGCTACCATACAGTCTTCTTTGTTTGGAGAATCACAAGCAGTTTCTCTGTATTCCCAACCAGAAGTTTTAGGATACGTTTCAAAAGTTCTAGAGTCAGAACCAAAAGAAGCAGGAATAATACTTAAATCAGATCTTCCTTCTTTGCTTACATAAGGTACATCTACAGTTTCGTATGTAGCAGGTACATACACAAACTTTTTAGACGCTTCCTTAATTAAAACACGCTCTTCAACAGTTCTGTAAGTTGCAGGTACAACTTCTAACTTAGTATACGCTGGATAGGTTTGGATTGTTTCTTCAACAGTTTTAAACTCATCTTTTGTAATACATTTTACATAACATTTACCAGGATCAGGATTTGCAGGTAAATTTTGTGCTTGGGACATTCCGAGGCCTAATAAAAAAGTTAGGCATAAAATAAAATTTGATTTCATAAAAATTAAGAAATTAGTTAATGGTTTTTTATTATTTAATTTTAAGACACCAATATATTAATTAAGTCACAATTAACATTTGTTAATCAAAATTAATGTTAACAAATGTTAATAATACTTACAGAAAATTAAATAAAAAGATTCTTGTGGTTTGGATTTAAGAGAAAATAACGGTCTTATTATTATAAACCATTACTTTTCTTTCTGAATGAAGTTTGATAGCATTAGCTAATACAATTTTTTCAAGATCTCTCCCTTTGGCAATTAAATCTTTAATTGTATACGCATGTGTTACTCTAGATACATCTTGCTCTATAATAGGGCCTGCATCTAATTCTTCTGTAACATAATGACTTGTTGCTCCAATAATTTTTACACCACGTTTATATGCCGAGTGGTAGGGTTTTGCACCAACAAATGCTGGTAAAAAAGAGTGGTGTATATTAATAATTTTATTGGGATACTCCATTATTAATTTTGGTGAGACAATTTGCATGTATCGCGCTAAAACAATAAAATCAATATTATGAGCTTCAAGTAACGCTAATTGTTTATCCTCAGCTTCAGATTTCGTGTCTTTAGTTACTGGTATGTGATAGAATGGAATTTTAAAACTATCAGCAATAGGTTTTAAATCCTCATGATTACTTATTATAAAAGGTATTTCTAAATTAAGTTCGTCCGAATTGTAACGCCCTAAAATATCATATAGACAATGATCGTATTTCGATATAAAAAGAGCCATCTTAGGTTTTTTATCCGAAGAATAAATACGCCATTTCATATCAAATACATCTGCAAGGTCTTTCTTAAAACAATTCTTAAAGGTTTCAGTAGAAAACTCATCATTAATAAACTCACTCTCAAGACGCATAAAGAAGATATCTTGTTGTCTATCTACGTGCTGGTCTAAATACACAATATTACCCTTCTTTTTTGAAATAAAATTGGTAACCGTAGCAATAATATTTGGCCGATCTTTACAATGAATTAGAATCGTAAGTTTTTTCATGAAACATGTTTTAATGCATCAAAAATAAATAAAAACAATTTCGAGGATACTTTTCAATTCAATTTTGCAATATCTTTTTGAAATCTTATTTTTTTTTGAATTATTCGTAAATTGCAACCGATAAACTAATTATTTTTTAATAATGAATCAACAAATTCCATATAAACCAAATTACAAAATAAGAGTTGTCACCGCAGCTTCCCTTTTTGATGGTCATGATGCATCTATCAATATCATGCGCCGCATCATTCAAGCCACTGGTGTAGAGGTGATTCATTTAGGGCATGATAGGAGTGTAGAAGAAGTTGTAAATACTGCTATTCAAGAAGATGTAAATGCTATTTGTTTAACATCTTATCAAGGTGGACATAACGAGTATTTCAAATATATGTTTGATCTACTTAAAGAAAAGGGTGCAGAACATATTAAAATTTTTGGAGGAGGCGGTGGCGTCATTTTACCTTCAGAAATCAAAGATTTAATGACGTATGGTATTACGCGTATTTATTCCCCAGATGATGGACGTGAAATGGGGTTGCAAGGTATGATAAATGATTTAGTTGAAAAGTCTGATTTTGCAATTGGAGATGAATTGAATATTGAGATTAATGATCTTAATAAAAAGAATATCAACTACATAGCTAGAGTGATTTCTTCTGCTGAAAATTTTCCTGAAGTAGCAAAAAGCGTATTAGCCAAAATTCAAAAAAAGAATGAAAATTCTAATATTCCAGTTCTAGGAATTACAGGAACTGGTGGTGCTGGAAAGTCGAGTTTAGTTGATGAATTAGTACGACGCTTTTTAGTTGATTTCCCAGAAAAAACAGTTGGAATTATCTCTGTAGATCCTTCAAAACGAAAAACAGGTGGCGCATTATTGGGTGATAGAATTAGAATGAATTCTATTAATAATTCTAGAGTTTATATGCGTAGTTTGGCTACACGCCAGTCTAATTTAGCTTTATCAAAACACGTAAATGAAGCTATTGAAGTTTTAAAAGCTGCTGAATATGATTTAATTATACTAGAAACTTCAGGAATTGGCCAGAGCGATACTGAGATTATTGAACATTCTGATGTGTCCTTGTATGTAATGACTCCAGAATTTGGTGCAGCAACGCAATTAGAGAAAATTGATATGCTAGATTTTGCAGATTTAGTAGCAATAAATAAGTTTGATAAACGTGGTGCTTTAGATGCTCTAAGAGATGTAAAAAAGCAATATATGCGTAATAATAATCTTTGGGATACACCACAAGATAAATTACCAGTTTTTGGAACCATTGCATCTCAATTTAATGATCCTGGTATGAATACGCTTTACAAAGCGGTAATGGATACTTTGGTTGAGAAAACTAGCGCAGATTTAAAATCGTCGTTTTCTATCTCAGATGAAATGAGTGAAAAGATATTTGTGATACCACCATCAAGAACACGATATTTATCAGAGATAGCCGAAAATAATAGAGCCTACAATAAAAAAGTGGATGAGCAAGTTGAAATGGCTCAAAAATTATACGGAATTTATAAAACAATTTGTTCCGTAGCTGATATTGCTAATAATAGTGAGATGTCTCATTTGAATAAATTTGGACTTGAAACAGAGATAATTCTAAAAGACATTCAGAATGATAAAAAAGAGTTCCTCGAGCTTTTGATAAAAGAATTCGATAAAGTTAAAATGAATGTAAATCCCCATAATTGGGAAATCATTTTGGGCTGGGATGAAAAAGTAAATCGCTATAAAAACCCTATTTATAGTTTCAAAGTAAGAGATAAAGTAATTAAAATTGAAACACATACTGAGTCGTTATCTCATACACAAATCCCAAAGGTTTCACTGCCAAAATACCAAGCTTGGGGTGATATTTTAAGATGGTGTTTACAGGAGAATGTTCCTGGAGAATTTCCATATACTTCTGGATTATACCCTTTTAAAAGAACAGGCGAAGACCCTGCTAGAATGTTTGCCGGTGAGGGCGGACCAGAACGCACCAATAAAAGATTTCATTATGTAAGTGCCGATATACCAGCAAAACGTTTGTCTACAGCCTTTGATAGTGTGACGCTTTATGGGAATGACCCAGATTATCGCCCAGATATTTATGGGAAAATAGGGAATGCTGGCGTATCTATTTGCTGTTTAGATGATGCTAAAAAGCTCTATTCTGGTTTTAATTTGGCTGACCCTATGACTTCAGTAAGCATGACCATTAATGGACCTGCACCTATGCTTTTAGGCTTTTTTATGAATGCAGCAATTGATCAACAATGTGAAATTTATATCAAAGAGCATGGTCTAGAAAAAGAGGTAAAAGCTAAAATCGAAAAGCTATACAAAGGAAAGGAGCGTCCTAAATATCATGGAACACTTCCGAAAGGCAATAATGGTTTAGGCCTAATGTTATTGGGTGTTACGGGAGATCAAATACTTCCAAAAAACATTTATGAGGACATTAAAAGAAATACGATAGCACAAGTAAGAGGCACAGTGCAAGCGGATATTCTGAAAGAGGATCAAGCACAAAACACGTGCATCTTTTCTACTGAATTTGCATTACGCTTAATGGGTGATGTTCAAGAATATTTTATTGAAAATAATGTAAGGAATTTTTATTCCGTATCCATTTCTGGATATCACATAGCTGAAGCAGGAGCAAACCCTATTACGCAATTAGCCTTAACCTTATCTAATGGTTTTACCTATGTGGAATATTATTTAAGTAGAGGTATGGATATCAATAAATTTGGGCCTAATTTATCTTTTTTCTTCTCCAATGGAATCGATCCTGAATATGCTGTTATTGGTCGTGTAGCTAGAAAAATTTGGGCTAAAGCGATGAAAGAAAAATATGGTGCAAATCCTAGAGCACAAATGCTGAAATATCACATTCAAACCTCAGGACGAAGTTTGCACGCGCAAGAAATTGATTTCAACGATATCAGAACAACACTTCAAGCGCTGTACGCGATTTACGATAACTGTAACTCCTTGCATACCAATGCCTACGATGAGGCCATTACAACACCAACGGAAGAGTCTGTGCGTCGCGCTATGGCAATTCAACTCATCATTAATAAAGAATTGGGATTAGCTAAAAACGAAAACCCTATACAAGGGGCATTTATTATTGAAGAACTAACCGATTTGGTAGAAGAAGCGGTATTATTAGAATTTGATAGAATCACTGAGCGTGGTGGTGTACTTGGTGCAATGGAAACCATGTATCAGCGAAGCAAAATTCAAGAAGAAAGCTTGTATTACGAAACTTTAAAGCATAACGGAAAGTTCCCAATTATAGGTGTAAATACATTTTTGAGTAGTAAAGGATCACCAACAGTTTTACCTGCGGAAGTGATACGCGCTACAGAGGAAGAAAAACAACTTCAAATTAAAACCTTAGAAAATCTTCATAAGTCAAATAATACAGATTCGCTTTTAAAAAATCTACAGCAAACTGCTGTAAATAATGAAAATATATTTGAAGCCCTAATGGAAGTTTGCAAAGTCTGCTCTTTGGGTCAAATTACAAAAGCACTGTTTGAAGTAGGAGGCCAGTATAGAAGAAACATGTAGATTTTTTTAACGCAACCATTACAAAGTTTCGTCATCTAAAAAGAAAAACAAGTCCAAATGAAAAAGTTACTTTTTACCGTTGTACTAGTCTTTATATACAGTTGTACTTCCGATGATTCAAAGCCATCTGAGGAAAAAAATCTACTTGGAAAATGGAAGTTAATTGAGCAACTTGCTGATCCAGGTGATGGCAGTGGTACGTTTCTACCTATAGAAAGTAATAGAACTATTGAGTTTTTTAGTGATGGAACAGTTGAAATAAATGGTGTTTTATGTTATATGTCCTCAGAAGTTGGGGATAAAGAATCTGGAACCTATAATTTAATAACAGATTCTAATACCGATGCAGAGAACGATGGAGTAATTTTACCTAATACATGTAATTCGCGTTCGGCAAAAGTATATTTTGATTTACCATTAAACGGCGATTTAATTTTGTGGTATCTATGTATTGAAGCTTGTGGGCAAAAATTTGAAAAGATAGACTAAAGCGTCAACATCCAGTTATGCTGTAACTTTTTAAATTTCTTTAATTCGCGACGTAAAACAGGTAAAAAATCTTTCCCGTTACTATTGCTTTTTTCTAAGCGATAAGAATTTTTATATAGCATATTAGTTAAACGTCGTAAAGAAGCTACATGCCTATGTTTACGCTCAGAATAACGTTCGCGTTCTGCATTTTCAATTTCTGGAGCTAAAGAAACCGATTGCTGTACAATGTCACCAGAAAAATAAATATTAGTGTCTTCTGAACCATCTTCTTTAAGTGAAGATAAATCCTCGCTTAAGTACGAAGAAATGCTTTGAGACAATGCAAAAATCTCAATGGCTTTTTGATAAATCGGTAATTCCGATAGATTTACTGGGGTATTATGCATTTTTATAAAATTTCATTAGCAATTATTCCAAAATTACTCACTAGAATTCATATTCAACTTTAATATCTAAAGTTATTTTGTATTTTTGCTTTAATTTTGATGTTTTATTAGTTAAATATCTTTAAATGCAGATTGATACCCTTAATACTAAGATTTTAAAGTGTTTACAGGAAAATGCTAGACAGTCCAATGCTGAAATTGGTCGACAAGTTGGCATAAGTTCTCCTGCTGTTTCGGAACGCATAAAAAAAATGGAAGATTTAGGTATTATTGAAGGCTATAAAGCACTTGTTTCTCCATTTGAAATTGGATATCAACTAAAAGCTATTATTACACTTAGGGCTTTTATGGGAAAGTTAAAACCATTTTTAGAAAAGATTAAAACATTTGATGAAGTTGTAAACTGCTATCGCATTACGGGTGATGAAAATATAGTAATGGAAGTGGTTTTAAAAAATCAAAAACACTTAGAAGCGTTTATAGATAACTTAATCATTTACGGTGAGTCTAAAACCCAAATTGTATTATCTCGGGTTGTGAAGCAAAAAGAAATAATTCCAATAAAATAGCTAGTTATTTTCAATTACTAAATGCGGAACGTCTTCCAGTTTCCAATCAATTACTAATCCGCCGGCTAAAGATTGTGCTACTTTTTTTCCATAGAGATATTCACATAAATAAAGAGCAGCTTCAAAGCTTTTTGCACCTCCTGCAGAGGTAATATATTTTCCATCGTGGACAAAAAGCACATCTTTTCTAATATCTAGGGTAGGGAACATAGCTTTCATTTTATCAATGTCACTTGGAAAAGTTGTACAAACAGTGCCATCTAGCAATCCTGCTTTTGCTAACACAAATGCACCATCGCAATGTGATGTTATAAACGTAGCGTCTTTGTCAACGTGCTTTACAAAATTTATCAAGGCTTCGTCTTCCAAATCAGAATCTAAATGATGTTCGGCACTTGGTACCACAAGAATATCAATCTTTGGAAGCGAATCTGTCAAATAATTAAAGTCTGGCAGTATTTGCAAACCTTCAAATGTTTTTATAGGTGCATTAGTGTTTGCTATGGTAAACACATTCATAGCTTTAATACTATCTCTAAATATTGTATGTTGAAAAATATCATAAGGTGCAGTAAACTCAGTATTGTATGTACCATTCATAATTAAGAAGGCGACATTATAACGATTGGGATCCAATTTTGGAAATGTCTTTTCTTTATTATACTGGCAACCAAAAAACATTAAACCAATAAAAATATAAATGAAATATTTCATGTGAATTCTTTATTTATATACGCCATGGCGGATTTTTTCTGTTTTCTCCTGCTTTGTACAAAATGATATGATTCCCATCTAAGTCTCTTAAATGAGCCTCCCTCCACAACCATGGTTTATCTTCAGGTAAACTTTCAAAACTGACACCATTTGCTTGAAATTGAGCGACTAAGTCATCTAAATTGTTATCTTCAAAATAAATGGTAATACCTTGTCCTCTAGTTAATTCCTCTACTTGATGAATTGAAAACGTACTGTTGCCATCAGAACATTCAAAACGTACATAATTTGGTAATGCTTCAACTATTAGTTTTAGGCCTAGTGTTTTATAAAAACTAACGGCTTTTTCAACATCTAATGACGGCACAGTAATTTGGTTTAAATCCATAATTTATTGTACTAAAGTGGTTTCGATATGTTCAGCAATTTGCTTTGCATGTATACGACTATTTTCAATAAACCATTTGTGCGTTTCCATGCCTCCACAAATTACGCCAGCGAGATATACACCTTCAATATTGGTTTCCATAGTTTCTGGATTGTAATTGGGCAGTCGTTTTTCATCATCAGATTGCATAATTCCAAGTTGATTTAACAAATCAAAATTGGGCTTATAACCCGTTAGTGCAACCACAAAATCATTTGGAATCGTTTTAAAGCCCTCGGGCGATTTGAAAGTTAGTTCTTTGTCTTTTATTTCGGTTATTTCAGAATTAAAATAAGCTTTAATACTGCCTTCTTCTATGCGATTTATAATATCTGGACGTACCCAATATTTTACGCGCTCACCAATACCTTCTCCACGAATAATCATTGTCACATTGCCACCTTTCCTATAAATCTCTAAAGCAGCATCAACGGACGAATTACTAGCACCAACTACCACAATATTTTGCATAGCATAAGGATGAGCTTCTTTATAATAATGCGTTACTTTTGGTAAATCTTCACCTGGGACATTAAGTAAATTTGGTATATCATAAAAACCAGTAGCTAAAACTATTTTCTTTGAGTCGTAAGAGCTTTTATCTGTTGTGATCTTAAAATGATTCTTTTCTTTTGAAATAGTTTCTACCGTTTCAAACAAATTAATGTTGATGCTATTTGAAGTTGCAACACGTCTGTAATACTCCAAAGCTTCATCACGGTTAGGTTTGGGGTTTTTACTTATAAATGGAATATCATCAATCTCCAACTTTTCAGATGTTGAAAAAAACGTCATGTTTTTAGGATAATTGAAAAGGGAGTTGGTGAGTGCTCCCTTTTCTATAATGAGATAATTCCAGTTTCGTTTTTTACATTCTAGGGCGCAAGCAATTCCAATGGGACCGCCACCTATAATTAGTACATCCTTCATTTAAACTATTTTTCTTTTTTTGCCTAAATACGTTTTCAAAATGAACAATAAAAATACACAAATACCACCTATTGCTGTAATGATATACCAAGTATTATCATAATCTAGTGTTGCCACCATTTCCATTCCTGCTTTATGGCTAAATATGTGTGACAATGAAAACGCAATGGTGTATAAGGCCATATATTCTCCTTGATTACCCTTCTTTGCTCTATCGTATGCAAAGGCATTAGAGAAGGGAAACGCAATCATTTCACCGATTGTCATTAGTAACATACCAATGATTAGAATACCCGTCCAACCTGTAAAGTTAAGCACCAAAAAACTCAATGCTGTAAGAAACCCACCAAAGAGTATTAATGACACTTTAGACCATCCAGTGTTTTCCAACCAACTAATTAAAGGCATTTCTAAAAGGAAAATCACTAACCCATTCATACCTAAAAGCAATCCTATTTCTAATTCGGTTAAAGTATGTCTATCTCTGTAATACAAGGGCATAGTTGAAAAATACTGTAAAAAGATAAACCCAAACAAAAACATAGCTGCTAGAAATATAATGAACGCCTTATCGGAATATGCCGATTCTGGATGCTCAACTTTTACATCATCCTGCACTTTAGATTTTTTGGGATTCAACACTAAAACCAATAAAATAGTTGCCAAAATACAAGTAATACCGTCTACCCAAAATAGTCCGCCGTAACCAATAGAGGTGATAATAAGTCCACCAACTGCAGGTCCAGCAGAAAACCCTAAGTTAATTGCCAACCGAATAAGCGTAACACTACGTGTTTTATTTTCCGGTTTGCTATATGCACTTAAAGCCACAAACATTGCAGGACGAAACATATCAGCAACCAACATCACCAAAAATATGCCTAAACATAAGCCGTAAAACGTATCTAAAAACTGCAACGCAATAAATAAAACACCAGTACTTAATAAACTTCTTACCATTACTTTGTAATAGCCAATCTTGTCGGTTAATTTACCGCCTAACCAAGAACCAGCAACAGACCCCAAACCAAAGCAAGCCATTATGGTACCTACATTGCTGAATGTAAAATTTAAATCTTCGGTTAAATACAATGATAGAAATGGAATTACCATAGTACCAGCTCTATTTATAAGAGTTATTAAAGCCAGCCACCAAACTTCAGTTGATAAACCTTTAAAAGTGTTCAGGTAATTGTTAAATAGTGTTTTCATCTGTACATATTTATTGTTCTTAGAGGTCAGATGCAATTCGCCATCAAGAATATTGGTTACTATTATTCTTTTTTAAAATTGCTCATTTCAGGAGCTCTAAGTATAATTTTTCTACATAAATTTATTTTTATAAAGTTGAAATGTTTGTAAAAACAAAAAGTCCGACTGGATGAAGTCGGACTTTTAATATATCTGTAAACGTTTATCTATAACATCACAAAACATAATAAGTCCAACTTCTTTGCTTTAAAGAAGCGGTCCATTGTTTTCTACAAATTGTGACGTTGTAACGCATTTTATTTATTTTCAAAGCTCAAATCTAGATAAAATAATTGTAAGTTGTATTTTTGAGACGATAATTTTTTAGAATGAAGAAATCAGTTTTGCTTATATGTATTAGTTTTTTGTTGCTGTCTTGCGGTAGTAGTTTTCAAGGGTTTTACAATAATCATAAGGCAGATGTTGGGGCTACCTCATTTCAGGTGCCTAACCTTATGAAAGCCGTTTTAAGTTCCATTTCGCCTGAAGTGCAGCATGCTATCGGCAATATATCCGATCTTAAATTTATTAAGATTGAAAACACCAACAGCCTAAAACGTCAAACCCTAATCACGGAAATGAATGCCGTAACCAACAGCGGTTATTTAGATGTTTTTAGAAAAAACGACCCAGACCATACAAGAATTATTTCAGTTCGAGAAGTAGGAGCAGTCGTTACAGATGTCATTATTTTCAATAGTGCAGCATCAGAAACCACAGCCTATTATTTACAAGGTAACTTCGATCCAGAGAAGATAAAATCTTTTGCAGACGAGGATACTTTCAATGCCTTTTCAAGCGATTTATTACAGAATTACAACACGAATCTAAACCCATCATTTAATCCTGAAAATTAATGCAAAAAGTAAATGCTTTTCGTATAATATTATTTGGGCGTTACCCACAAGGGGTCGGGCTTTCCGCGCTACACGGTAGCTTGCTGCAATCCCTAACGCGGGCATACTTGCCAACTATTAGTAAAACCCTAACATTAGTAATGTTTGCTACTTTATTTTTTACAAGTTGCCAACAAAAAAAAAGACCATTACTGGGCGATACACAATTTCAAAAAGAACTTAACGCCTTTTATAAAGACGCATCTACGTCGCCATTAAAGAAAAAAGACAGAAAGAATTTTGAAGGTTTAGACTTCTTTAAGTTCGATTCTGCGTACATAGTAACCGCAAATTTTAAAAGAACACCAAATGAAGTACCTTTTGAAATGAAAACCACTACATACCGCCGACCAATGTATGTGAAATATGGAGAAGTAGCATTCAAGCTAAAAGGTGAAACATTTACACTGGATGTTTTTGAAAATCTAGATTATAAAGAACAAGAAGATTACGAACCTTTTTTGTTTCTGCCATTTTTAGATGAAACCAACGGACTAGAAAGCTACGGCGGCGGGCGCTATATAGATACCGAAATGCCAAACGGCAAAACATTAACCATTGATTTTAATGAAGCATACAACCCCTATTGTGCTTACAACGATAAGTATTCTTGCCCAATCGTGCCACGACAAAACTATTTAAAAACTAGAGTAGAGGCTGGGGTTAAGGGTTTTGAGAAGCACTAAAACCCTAATCATTACAATTTGCAATCGCATATCCTTCTCTAAATAATCTTGATGTTCCAATATCTGAAATCAAATCGACAACATTGCCATTACATTTAAAACTCAACGATTCTGTAGAAGAATTACCAAAATTAAGGTCTATGACTAATTTATTGTTTTCAATACTCCACGAATTAGGATTTGGAATTGCAGTTTCTAATCCACCAAAATTACCATTAGTAGCATAAATTGTATGTCTTAAATTGTCATCGGTAAACTGGTACATTACAGTTTCTTCAAAACCAACTAAATGCCATCTGCCTAAAATTGAGTCTTGGTCATTATTACTATCATCAGTATTTGAACAGCTTAATAAAGTTGCAACAATAGAGAGAAATAAGATTGTTTTTTTCATTTTTTATTGAAAGTTAGCAAAAAATAGTATGTGCTCAATGTAAGTTACTTTATTTACAATGCTTTATCTTTTTCCTAAAGATTTTTGAAATGTCTTAACTAATTTGTCTATAATTAATTTTTGTTGTGATGCTTAGAATTAAGATAGTGCTCCGCTATCAAATCTTTACCAAAATCGCCATCAAAATCTCGCCATACCGTATGAATATGATTTGCACCAGTTTGCGTATTATCAAATTCAATTAAAAATGATTTTCCTTGAATTCTATAATAATGTCCGATACCTTTAACTTGTGCACCGGCCCAAGCAAACCTGATATATTCAAATTCTTCTTCGTTTATTTTTTGTTCTCGAGCTATGGCTAAATCTTTAGGGATTGAATTTAAATATAACCTTAGTATATCTCGCAATAATTCTTTTTGTCCTGAATCCAACTTGCTGGCCTCAATTCCGAAAGGCTCCAAAGGTTTTACTTCAGTCTCATTACGAGTTAAAACATCGGGAAACGCTACATTTTCAAAAATCACCTCGTTTTTTTGAGTATCTGTAAGTGTATTTAAAAGTTTAAAAGCTAAATCTTCTTCTTTATCAAGTATGCGTTCTCCTTTTCTTTTTCCTTTTGGTATAGTTCCAGGATTAGCTCCGAAAAACCTTGGCGTAGTTGATATAGTTCCATTTGCTATTGTAAAATTTAATGATAAATGATGCCCTTCAAAAGACCATGCCCATAAATTATCTACTTTAGGATTACCATAAATAGAGAAAAAATAAGCCCCTATATCCCTGTAAGCTGGATCACCACCTAATTCTACCAAAACATTTTCTAATGCAATAATATCTTGAGTTTTTTGATAACCAGATTTGCTTAGGAATGATTTAAGCATACTAGAAAAAGCTGCTTTTTGGGTATCGTTTAATTCACCAATCTTTAAACCTTTTCTTGGCCATGAAGCAGCAGGTAAATAATGCCAATTTTTTCTAGAGAGGTCATCAAATGGCATTAGTACTTGGTTTAACTTTTCTTCATCTAGAGTATCTAAAAATTTAGTTGTTTCATTAGTGCTTTTTAAACTGATAAGACAAACTAGTATTGTTAAAAATGATATGATTAAAATTAACTTTTTCATAATTTAGGTAATTTGTTAGATCGATAAAACTGACTCTAAATATTTATAGAATGAAAGTTAAACTTTCTTAAGCAGCAAGAATGCGATTAAGATTAATCAAAGTTTATTTCACCAAATACATCCCTGCAAAAACAGCCAAAAATCCAATAATAAAACTAGCAATTGTATAAATGGCAAAACTTGTAAAATCCCCAGATTTTAAAAACACATGGTTTTCGTAAGCAAATGTTGAGAAAGTTGTAAAACCACCACAGAACCCAGTAGCCAAAAGCAAAGTTTGATTTTGGGTTAGTGTATCATTTTTCGCAGCTAAACCAAGTATAATACCAATCAATAAACTTCCTAAAATATTTGCAGCAAACGTTCCGTAAGGAATACCATTCTCGGTACTATTTAAAAATTTACCTATCAGATAACGCAAAACGCTACCAAAACCACCACCTAAAAACACCAGTAAAACTTGCTTCATAAACTATTTAAGAGCAATATAAATTTCGGTAGTCCAATCAGCAGGATTAGGATGTTGCATCGGGTCGTTAGTGTAAGCCTCTAATGCAGGTCCATTCTCATCAGTCACTAATCCGTTTTCTTCAATATGCTTCATGGTTGTTTCCCAAGTTTCTTTTAAATTATCGTAATTACCTCTTAAAGTTGTTTTTAAGGCTTTAAATGATTTTAACTGCCCCGTAAGAATCTCTGGGTACGTTGAAACGACTTTATCTATAGTTGGTATACAGCAAGAGAACATAACCGTATTATTAGCTTCATCCCATTTGTGATAATAGTTAAAAGGAGCACCAGCCATTTTTATGTTGTTTTTCATAGCATAATCACCCAACTTCGGCATCATTTGCTGAATGTGCTTTGGCATATCAGGTATTTTACAAGACACAGTATTGTAGATATAAAAACCACCACTATGCTCAGTAACCCCGTTTACAGTGATACTATACTTTTTCATATCGGCAACTAAAACACTATCGAGCTTTTCTAAACTACGCTCGTAATGAGGTCCAATTTGTTTTTCCATACCACCCATAAAAGTGGCAAAAGCTTTAAACCCAAAAGGTAAATCTTTACCAGAAATAGTCCATTTAGCCTCCGTAGTGCCATCTGCATTGGGTGTAAATTCCCAACTAATAGCAGAAGATGGGAAATCTGCAAATTGCATTTCTTGGTTTATGGATTCATTGGGGATAGCTTTCGTGGTTTTCATTGTGCCAATACCGTCTTTATCTTCCCATTGGTAAGACCCTCCAATTCCTGAAGTTTTCTCAGGGAGGGTAATCACCATATCAGGATCGGCTTCTGCCCAAGAGGACCATGCTTCCCAATTTTTATAATCAATAACATTATTATACACCACAGGAGCAGGCGCATTAATGGTTTTAGTTCTTGTAACTTCAAATGAATTAGGTTGTACAGCGATGTATATTGCCAACCCAATAATAGCAATAAGAAGCAAAAAGAAAATATACTTTAAAGCTTTCATTTTTATAGGTTTAGTTTGTTTAAAACAAATATAGCTATTTTTAAATTTTCGATTAATAAATTATTACATTTGTTATCCTAAAATTAGATTTTCAATAACTAAATATTGAATTTTCACTTTAATCAATAATCAAAACTGGATAATTGACTTCAATTCTGAAAATAAAACAAAAACTAAAAATAATCTTATGAAACTAAAATCTGTTGTACTGTTTATGTTAGCACTATTGGTTTTGTCTTGCGGTAATGACAAAACAAATACTAGCGAAAATGATAGCAAACCCGAAGTCTCTCAAGATTTCGATTATAATGTTGAGCAATTTGCCGACATTAAAATACTCCGTTACCAAGTACCAGGCTGGGATCAATTGAGTTTAAAAGAGCAAAAATTGGTGTATTACTTAACACAAGCTGGATTAGCTGGTCGTGATATTATGTGGGATCAAAACTATCGTCATAATCTTAAAATCAGAAACGCATTAGAAAACATTTATAAGAATTACAAAGGTGATAAAACTTCAGAAAACTGGAGTGCTTTTGAAACCTATTTAAAGCGTGTTTGGTTTAGTAATGGTATTCATCATCACTATTCAAACGATAAAATAAAACCAGAGTTTTCTGCCGATTATTTAAAGGAATTGTTAGCCGAAACTAATACAACACTTGAAGGTGAGCCTTTTGAAGTTATTTTTAATGACAAAGATGCTAAAAAAGTAAATCAAGGTAAAGGCGTTGATAATGTGGCACTATCTGCGGTGAATTTTTACGGGCCAAATGTTACCAATGCAGATGTTGTAAGTTTTTACAAGCAGAAAAAATCACCAAATCCAGACAAGCCATTATCGTTTGGCTTAAACTCACAGTTGGTAAAGGAAAATGGTGTTTTAAAAGAGCGCGTCTACAAATCTGGCGGTTTATATGGTAAAGCTATTGATGAAATTGTAAAGTGGTTAGAATTGGCAAAAGGCGTTGCAGAAAATAAGGCTCAAGGTGATGCTCTTGGATTGCTGATTGATTATTACAAAACTGGAGATTTACAAACTTGGGATGATTACAATGTGGCTTGGACAGCCGCTACTGACGGAAACATCGATTATATCAATTCATTTATTGAAGTGTACAACGATCCTCTAGGGTACAGAGGGTCTTATGAGACTATTGTTCAAATAAATGATTTTGATATGTCTCAAAAAATGAAAGTGTTATCAGATAACGCCCAGTGGTTTGAAGATAACTCTACACTAATGGACGAACACAAAAAGAAAAATGTAGTAGGTGTAACTTATAAAGTAGTAAATGTTGCAGGAGAAGCTGGTGACGCATCTCCAAGTACCCCAATAGGTGTGAATTTACCAAACGCCAATTGGATTCGTGCTGCGGTTGGTAGTAAATCTGTCTCCCTTGGAAATATCATTAATGCTTATAATAATGCGGGAAGTACTGGACGCTTAAAGGAATTTGTGCACGATGACGAGGAGTATGAATTAGAAAAAAAATACGGGCAACTGGCAGATAAGTTACATACAGCATTACATGAAGTAATTGGTCATGCCTCTGGGCAATTAAATCCTGGAGTAGGAGAGACCAAAGAAACGTTAAAAAATTATGCATCTACATTAGAAGAAGGGCGTGCAGATTTAGTTGGACTATATTATTTGTACAACCCAAAATTACAAGAGTTAGGATTAGTTGATGATTGGAAAAAAGTAGGTATTGCGGCATACGATGGTTATATTAGAAATGGTTTGATGATGCAGCTAATTCGTTTGAATTTAGGTGATGATGTTGAAGAAGCGCATATGAGGAACAGACAATGGGTTTCTGCTTGGGTATTTGAAAAAGGGCAAAAAGACAATGTAATTGAAAAAGTGACCAAAGATGGTAAAACCTATTTCAATATAAACGATTATGATAAGTTACATGACCTTTTTGGAGAATTACTGAGGGAAACTCAGCGCATTAAATCTGAAGGTGATTATGCCGCAGTTGAAGCTTTGGTTGAAGGTTATGGTGTAAAAGTTGACCAAGACATTCATGCTGAAGTTTTAAAGCGTAATGAGCAGTTTCCTTCACCGCCATATAGCGGCTTTGTAAATCCTGTTTTAGTAGCGGATAACGAATATGGTGAAATCACTACAATTCGTGTTGAGCAGCCTAAAACGTTTGCTGAACAAATGTTGAATTACAGTGAAAATTACAGTTTTTTACCAGAGGTAAATTAAGCGACATAAACCCATATAAACAAAAAACAGAACCTAAATTAAGGTTCTGTTTTTTTATTAACACTAAAAGCTAATAGTATTAAGTTCACAACAATGAGTAAGCTAATTATTAGTAATATCTTCATGTTGTAGCTGTTGGTGTTATATAATAGATGTTAATTTTTTAAAAAGGTTGCGTGAAAAGAATCTATATTTTCACGAGTTTAAATATGAATACACATTTACTGTTCCTTTATTATATAACAAGTTTACTTAATTTTCTCCTACTATATTTTTGGAAATGGGCTGCTTTAAGTTATAAATAGTTGCAAACTGAATCAATTTCCCATTACCAGTCATATTTAATTTTTTTCGTATGTTTTTTCTGTGGGTCTCAATTGTTGAAGTACTAAGGCTTAAGTTCTTTGCTATCTGAATTGAACTTTCACCACCTCCAATTAACATTAAAATTTGTTGTTCTCTTCCTGTAAGTTGTTTTGTATAGATTTGAGTTTTTTCTAAAATCATAAAAAAATTAATAAGTGAGTCTATTGCATCTGTATGTTTGGTTATCGATTTAACTGCAATTAATACTTTTAATAAACATTCCTTTGAAATGGTTTCATTAATCTGTTTGAGGTTTTTTATAGTTTTTAGTATCTCTTTATAAGCAGTCATAAGTAAGATGAGTTTCAAATTCAAAACTAGAAGTTGAAACTGCATAAAAAAATCCCCTTTAATGGGGATTTTTTTAATCTTTCATATTAAGTGATATTCCTATACATTATTTAGGGTTCTGTAAGTACAATTATTTCTTAGATGTAATTTATAAAATTAATTATTTAAAATTAAACTTTGTATAAATCACAGTTTATACTCAATACTGAATAACTATTAAAACTTATATTTCTTCTCTAAAGCATACCTCATCAATTCGCCTTTACCTTGTAAGCCTAAGATTCTTACCATATTCTTACGGTGTGTGTCTACTGTATGAATACCAATAAAGAGTAAATCGGCAATTTCGCGCGAAGTTTTACCCTGACCAATAAGTTCTAGAATCTCAATTTGTCGTTTGGTTAGCACTCCTTTTGATTTGTTTGCCGCCTCTGAATTTAAAACATTGGTGTTTATATTTGCATCAAAATAGGTTTCCCCCTTATAAACGGTCAATATCCCTTCGTACACATCTTTTAAAGCTGAGTTTTTTAAAATATAACCAGAAGCTCCTGCATTCAACATCCGTTGTATAGCTTCGGTTTGGTCAAACATCGTAAATGCCAATACTTTTATTTCTGGGTACTGTTTTTTGATTTGTTTTGTAGCTTCAATACCATCCAATTTTGGCATTCTAATATCTGTTAGCACCACATTTGGGCGCTTTTTTGCAACAATTTCTAGTAGTGCTTCTCCATCATTTGCGCTTCCAACAATGGAAATACCATCCTCATATTCTAAAAGTAATTTTATGCCATCTATAAGCGATTGATGATCTTCTGCTATAGCTAATCGTATCATGTTGGTATGTCTATTATTACTGTTGTTCCTTTCTTATGTTCAGACTCTATTGTCATATTACCACCTAAGTGTTCTACACGTTTATCAATACTACTTATACCCATACCTTTATGTTTTGTAGTAACTTGATTTGGGTTAAACCCCTTGCCATTATCTTCAATCATAATATTTAAAATGTCCTCATGATTGGTAAGATGAATTGTAGCTTCTGTAGCTTCTGCATGCTTGATAACATTTGTAATCAATTCTTGAATAATTCTAAAAATGGTGAGTTCTAAGCTATTTTCAAGTCTATGTTCCAAACCATGGTCTATAACGTCTACACTAATTTTATTTGAAGCCGAAATTTTATCTGCCATATTTTGAACAGCAACCAGTAGTCCTTGCTTCGCTATAACGCCAGAGTTTTTAGCATGAGCTATTGATCGTATTTTTTGGTAAGCTTCGTCCAAAAGGGTAGTCGTTTTATCAAATAGTTCTGGAGTTTTCTTGTCTTTTAATACATTAAAATGCAGTTTAACGGTTGCCATAAGTCCGCCTAAGTCATCATGTAAATCGTTAGCTATTCTTTGTCGTTCTTTTTCTTGGCCTTCAATCATGGCATCTATACTTACCAATTCTTGCTCTTTAAGTACAGTTGCCAGTTTTTGACTTTCTAAGGCTTTTTCCTGTTCTGCCAGTTTTTGTTTTTTGCGGGTATTATTTTGAATGAGGAGCATGATACTTCCGCCAAATAAAATAATTGCTATAGCAGCAATAAGTAGATTTCGATTTTGTTTGCGTTTATTTTCAATTTCTAGATTATCAGCACGTAATTTTTCGTTGTCGTATTGTTCTTTAATTTCAGATATAGTAGTATTTTGCTCTTTTAAACTTATTAATTCTTTTATGGAATCATATTTATATAAGTAATTATAAGCCTGTTCCCAATTCTTCTGATAGTAATATGTTGTTGACATATTATTATAAAGTATTTTTTTACTTTTTTTTCTGAATTTTGGTAAGCTTATTGCTTCAGCTTTAAGGTAATACTCTAAAGCCATATTATAATTTTTGGACCTACGATAAGTATTACCAATATTATTAAATATATTAAATTCTTTATTTATATTCTTTCTAATTATAGTATCTCTATAATATATATTTAGAGCCTTATTATAGAAAATTAAAGCTGAATCTTGGCTTTTAAGTTTATTACTGTAAAGTGAGCCCAAAAGCGAATAGAGGTCATTCTCAGAGTAAAAATCATCGAACGATTTAGGTAAATCTAGTGCTTTAAAAAAGTAATATTTTGCAGAGTCAATTTTATTTTTTCTAAAATATTCTATCCCAGTACTAGTATAACAATAAGACAGCCACTTCGACGAATTTTCATTTTCAGCATATTTGCAAATATCTTCTAGATAATTTTTATGCTTAAAACTATAACTATTCTGACTTTTAAGTACCTCAAAAATATCACGTTTGACTGCCACTTCATCCTCATTCCTTTTTAAAGAAGAATATAATTTCAGAGCCTGTTGATAATAAACTAATGCAGAATCCTCTTGATTTAGATTAACAAAAGCATTAGCGATTAGGAAATTACTTCGTGCACTAATGGTATCAACTTCAGTGAAATTATGAAGTTTATTTAACTGTATAACACCAAGGTAATCATTTTTCTCATATAATGAATCTAATTTATTTAAGATGTAATGCCCCTTCTGTGCAAAAATATTATTGAACAGAAGGAGTGTAGTAAAACAAAGAAAAAAATTACGGTACAATGTCTCCTCCTATTTCATTTGGCCTTACCATTTTTGGCAATATAATATCATAGCAACTGTCACCATAACCATCGTTTGATTGAATGCATCTTTGGAGAGCTATTACATGTCCACTATTAAAATTATCATCGTGCAGTATAATTACTTTCAATTTGTTGTCATTAATAAGGCGTTGCTTTTTTAATCCAGTTTTATTTATTTTGAATTTTTTCTTAATAAAATATTTATCAGGTTTATTACTATTTGGAATGCCATTGTTTCCATCAAGAACAATTAATAAAACATTTGTTTTAGTTGTTGATATACTGAAATAGTTTACAATTTTAAGCTTTTTGGTTGAAACTGGTATTTTTATTTCAATTTGGTCATTTTTGAAATCAAAACCTCCTTCGACATCAAAATTTCTTTTTGTTTGGTAAGAACTTGGGTCCTCAATATCCTCAATTTCGATAATATCTACATCATCAGGTATAGGAAATAGACTTTCATGAAGTGTTTTTAAATCCTCATATTTTTCTTTAAAAATTTCACATTTTTTTAGGTCATCTTCACACGTCCTAGTATTCTGTTCACAATTTTCAAGTTGTACATCTCTTTTTTCTTGTTTGTCACATGCAAGAAGAGATAATAATGGTAGTAATAGTACAAATAACTTAATCTTCATAATTCTGAGGGTTTTAAAGTATTAACAACATCACAAACTTCCACAAAAAGCCTGCAATAAAAAATACCCAATGCTGGGTATATTTCATCCTTTAATTTAATCAGAAAAGTTATGTTAAGATGAAATGCTAGATAAAAAGTCAAAAAAACAGGTATAGGGCTTTTATTTAAAGAAAAACTTTATTGCAGCAATAAATGCAATAAATCCTATAAATGCAATAAGAATCCAAATACTACCTTTATAAAACTTTTGATGAAGCTTTAAATCCTTTCGATAGGTATAGCCAATGATAATTGAGAACACAATAAAAAAGATAATTCCGAAAATGATTTGACCTTTACTAAACATATGGCTATTTTTATGCAAATTTAACTAAAAGACAACATGCAAAACAAAATTGAAGCCGTAAAAGCATTTCATACAGCATTTAAAATTGGCCATAGAGAAACCCCTAAAGCCGATTTAGGATTAGCTAAAAACATGTTACGCTATAAATTGATGCGCGAAGAAAATGAAGAGTACTTAGATGCAGCAAATAACAACGATTTAGTAGAAGTGGCAGATGCACTTGGTGATATGCTTTACATTTTATGTGGAACGATTATAGAACACGGTTTGCAATACAAAATAGAAGAAGTGTTTGATGAAATTCAACGTAGTAATATGAGTAAACTAGGGGCCAACGGGCAACCTATTTATCGCGAAGACGGTAAAGTACTTAAAGGTCCAAATTATTTCAAGCCAAATATTGAAGCTATTTTAGAGAAATAACTTTGTCATCTAGAATAAAAAGAGAGGAGCAAATTGCTCCTCTTTTTTTTATAAGTTTGAGTACACTCTCCCTTTGTGAGAGAATAGGTGAGGGCCTTAGGGCTTCCTTAAACCTTATACCTCCATCCAAAAGGATCCTCCGCTTTATTTGTTTGAATATCAGTAATGCGTTTCTTTAAATACTCCGCATAAGTACTTTCTAGCTTAGGTAAGTCATAATCTACTCCTTTATAACCAAAACCAGAAATAGGTGAAATTACCGCAGCTGTACCCGCACCAAACATTTCTTTCAGTTCGCCATTTTTTGCAGCTTCAACAACTTCAGATACCGTAAGCTTTCTAACTTCAACATTAATATTTTCACTTTTTGCAAGTTCGATAATACTTTTACGTGTGATACCATCCAAAATTCTATCACTTGTTGGTCCAGTAATTAAAGTATCACCAATACGAACAAAAATGTTCATCGCACCAGCTTCCTCAATATATTCGTGTTTATGGTCGTCTGTCCAAATTACTTGCTGATACCCTTTAGCTTTGGCCAACTGCGTTGGGTAAAACTGACCCGCATAATTTCCACCAGCCTTAGCAAAACCAACACCACCATCTGCAGATCTTGAATATTTTTCTTCAATTAAAACCTTTACTTCTCCTGAAAAATAAGAGCCTGAAGGCGCTGTACAAATAATAAACTTGTATTCATCGGCAGGAGAGGCATGAAACCCTTGTCCTGATGCAAATACGAACGGACGAATATATAGCGAACTTCCATCTTTTGTTGGAATCCAATCTTTATCTAATTGTAGCAATGCAACTAAACCTTCCATAAAATACGCTTCTGGCAACTCTGGAATTGCCAAACGTTTCGCCGAAATATTCAATCGTTTACAGTTATCCTCAGGTCTAAATAACCAGACATTGTCAGCATCATCTTTGTAAGCTTTCATACCTTCAAAAATAGATTGTCCGTAATGGAAAATCTTAGCCGATGGATCTAAAGTTAATGGTGCATAAGGCATAATTTTAGGCGCATGCCATTTACCATCTTTATAATCGCATACGAGCATGTGGTCTGAAAATACACTTCCAAACTTCAAATCGTCAAAATCCACCTCCTTTATTTTGCTGGATTTCGTTTTTATAATCTCAATGTCGTTGATTATAGTACTCATATCTTGTTCATTTAGCCTACAAATTTATAAAATTCATTCTCAAAAAAGCGGTATATTTACATAAATGCTTTAAAATTAAAATATTTAAATTATGAGATTCGTAATACTATTGATAATCTGTGGTTTAACCCTAAGTTCATGTAAAAACAAATCCAACGAAACCAATACTGAAACTAGCCAAAATAGCGACATTACCTATGCGTCTTTTGGTAAAGAAATCGTTTCCAACGATGCAGTCATTGCTAAATCCATGGCGGCACATTACGAAACCATGCAACAGGGAGATAGTATAGATTCAAAAATAAAAGCTAAGGTTAACAACGTTTGTCAAGCCAAGGGATGTTGGATGACGCTAGATTTAGGTGAAGACAAAGAGGTTATGGTGAAATTTAAAGATTATGGCTTTTTCGTACCAAAAGATATCGCCGGTAAAGAAGTTGTGATAAATGGTAAAGCCTATGTAAAAGAAGTTTCGGTAGACGAACAGCGCCATTATGCTGAAGATGCAGGTAAATCTGCTGAAGAAATTGCAGCAATAACCCAGCCTAAGCGCACGTATTCTTTTGAAGCCGATGGTGTTTTAGTACCTCAATAAATTTTGTGGCCTTGAGGGATTCTGAAGTATGAAGAATTGTATCAAAAGGCGGGCGTTACCACAAGGGTCGGGCTTTCACTACTCGCTCTCTGCGAGGAGCTCAAACAGACCGTTCAATCCCTAACGCAAAAGAAACATTTTGCATTTGTAGTATAACATGAAACGTGAAATTATAATTACCGCCGATGGATCTTCAACCATTCATATCCCAGAATGGAACGAACAATACCATTCCAAACACGGCGCTATTCAAGAAGCATATCACGTTTTTATAAAACATGGTTTACATCACCTTTGTCATCCTGAACTTGTTTCAGGATCTGTAAAAAAAAACAAACCCAATGTCACTTCGAGCGGAGTCGAGAAGTCTCAAAGCATTTCCATTTTAGAAATAGGTTTTGGTACCGGTCTCAACGTTTTCATCACCTATTTAGAAGCCGAAAAGCTTAACCTAAATATTGACTATGTTGGAGTAGAAGGTTACCCTGTAGCATCTAATGAAATAAAACATCTTAATTACCTTTCAGAATTAAAGGCAGATAGCAGAGCAGAAGTATTCCAAAACATGCACAATTCAAATTGGGAAAAGCAGTTTAATTTAAGTCAAAGTTTTCAGTTGACTAAGCAGCAAAAAATGTTTGATGAAATAAGTGATGAAAACAAATTCAATCTGGTTTATTTTGATGCATTTGGAGCCAGAGTACAACCCGAACTGTGGACTGAATCTATATTCCAAAAAATGTACGTAGCTCTAAAACCAAAAGGTGTTTTAGTAACCTATTCAGCAAAAGGTAGTGTGCGTCGCGCAATGCAATCCGTAGGTTTTACAGTAGAACGATTACCAGGGCCTCCAGGAAAGCGAGAAATGCTTCGTGCAACAAAATAAATTGTAGTCTTAAAAACCTTTACAAGAAAATTAAAAACTTCAAACGATTTCTGTTAAACCTAACTTAAACTTTCGGTCTTAGCCTATACCATTTCGTAAATTTATACAAAAAAGAAGATGCGCGTTTTAATTACAGGAGCTACGGGATTGGTCGGACAGGAAATTGTCAAACGCTGTCATGCAAAAAACATACAAGTCAATTACCTCACAACCCGCAAATCTAAAATCTCTCAAGATGACAACTACAAAGGATTCTACTGGAATGTAGATACTCGAGAAATAGATATAAACTGTTTTAAAGGTGTTGATGCTATTATTCATTTAGCTGGAGCCTCAATCTCAAAACGGTGGACAGAAGCTTATAAAAAAGAAGTTATTAATAGTAGAGTAGAGAGCACTCAATTACTTATTGATACTTTAAAAGGTGAATCGCATAACATAAAACAAATTGTGTCAGCAAGTGCTATTGGAATTTATCCAGATTCATTGACTAATTATTACGATCAAACCCATAAAGAGGTTAGCAATTCATTTCTTGGAGAAGTAGTGCAAGCTTGGGAACAAGCCGTTGATGGTTTTTCAAAAGTAAATATTAAAGTATCTAAAGTTCGCATTGGTTTGGTGTTGTCAGATAAAGGAGGTGCGCTAAAAGAAATTACAAAGCCAATAAAGTTTGGTGCAGGTGCAGCTTTTGGAAGTGGAAAACAATGGCAGTCATGGATTCATATTGAGGATTTATCACGTGTATTTTTGTTTGTATTAGAACATAGTTTAGAAGGGGTTTACAATGGTGTAGCACCGAACCCTGTATCAAATACTGAACTTACCAAAACAGCTGCAAAAGTGCTAAGAAAACCTTTATTTCTGCCAAATATTCCAAAATTTGTTATGAAACTTGTTTTAGGCGAAATGCATATTATTTTATTTGAAAGTCAGCGAGTGAGTTCTAAAAAGATTGAGGAAAAAGGCTTTGAATTTGAATATAACTATTTAGAGCCTGCATTAAACGATTTATTAGATTAGATAGAATACCTATAAATAAACATTGGTGATTAACCTTGATACTGTAGGATGATCGCTTCCACCAGCAGGTTCTATCGTGATGTTTAAAGATGCAGCATTTTCAATATAGTTCATAGCTAATAATTGAGCATCTTTTTTAATCACTCCCATATCTATCATTTCACCATCAACATCTGCCCACATTTGGTAATCGTGCTCTGTATCCAATCTTGGTAATTCTGTAGTATTTACAACCACTTTTTTATCCTTATGATTCACATAACTCACGATTTTAGCATCAGGAGCAAGCGCATTACCATTAAGAATATATTGTTTCGTATCAGCAGAATTTAAAACATCCAACCACACTGTAGCACTTTCCAAATTGGTTTTTAAGCCTTCAATATCATTAATTAAAATAGAATTATTCTCTTCTGCGATTTGCAATTGTTGTCTGGTGTCATTTAGTTGCGAGTACATCCAAATACTACCAATCATTAAAACTGCTGCCATACTAGCGGCAATGGCTAAATATTTTTTTAATGAACTCGATTTAGGCAATGGCAGAACTTTAGTCTCAGCACCTTTTACACTAGCCATTAAACGTGCTTTAGTATCACTTGGGGGATTAATAGCATTATCAAAAGCTATGGCTTCAAAATTAGATTCAACTATAATAAACCTAGCTTTTAATTCCTTATCCTCTGCCAATAAACGTTCTAGAATAAGCTCATCTTCAGAAGAGAGCTCTCCCAATACGTATTGTTCTATTATTCCATTTTCTAATATGTAGGCTTTGTCCATCATCTTATCACTTCAATTAAAATCAACAACCATACAATTACTTTATCATAACTTAATTTAAGTTTTTTTAAAGCTTGTTTTATATAAGATTTAAAGGTTCCTAAAGGCACATTCATTTCCTCATGGGCTTCTCTGTGTGTTAAACCATTAAAATACACCAACTCTAAAGCTTTTTTATGATGTGGTTCTAATTGATTTAAAAACCCCTTAAGCTGAAATGTATCCACTTCATCCTTAACTGTTTCGCTTTTATCTTTATATACACTTAAATCCTCGGTTTGGATGAGCTTTTTATTAACTCTTAAATAATTTAAGGTCTTATTCTTCGCTATTCTATACGCCCAAGTATAAAACTTTCCTTTTTCAGGATTGTATTGATGTGCTTTTTCCCAAATAGCCAAAAACGTATCCTGTAAAATATTTTGCGCCTGTTGCTCATCTTTACACATTCTTATAATAACCCCATAAATAGCAGGTGCATAGGCATCATAGAGTTGGGATAGCGCAGCTTCGTCTTTGTTTTTAAGATTTGTAATAAGTAGCTCGTCGTTACGCATAAATGTTAAAGATTTCCCAAAAAACAGGAGAGGTTCATCCAGAGAAAACAAACCTGTGTAAATATAAATGAAAGCACTTCAAAAAACGAAAAAAGTGCAGTTAAGTTTAACCAAAAAATAAAATTATTATGAAGAAGTTAGTTTTTATTTTAACTACAGTAGTTGCTTTAACAGCAAGTCAATTTGCAACTGCCCAAAAAACAATTGTAGATGTTGCTGTTGGAAATGAAGATTTCTCAACCCTAGTGGCAGCTTTAAAAGCAGCCGATTTAGTAGGTGCTTTACAAGGTGATGGTCCGTTTACCGTTTTTGCACCAAACAACAGTGCATTTGCAAAAATTGATTCCAATACTTTAAATTCTTTATTAAAGCCGGAAAACAAAAAAGCATTAACCAATATCTTAACATACCATGTTGTATCTGGAAAGTTAGATGCTAAGGCTGTAGTTGCAGCATTAAAGAAAAATAAAGGTATGGTAACTTTAAAAGCTTTAAACGGACAAGAGCTAACCGTTAAGCAAAAAGATGGAAAAATATGGTTGAAAGACCAAAACGGAAATTACAGTGAGATAATTATGACAGATGTGATGGGAAGTAATGGTGTTATTCATGTAATTGATTCGGTAGTGATGCCTAAGTAATTTGGGAAAAACTGCTATGAAAAGGAAAGCGCTCTATGAAAATAGAGCGTTTTTTTGTTTAGCTGGACAATACATAGATGAGAATTTTTAAAATAAAAAGTGATACAGGTCCTGAAAATAAAAAACCACCTCATTTTCATAAGGTGGTTTTTACAATTATTTGAGTTAGTCACTCCTCGTTTTAAGCTTTTTTAGCGGTTACATTCACCTTTAGCTCTATATCATCGTTTATAAATTTGTCGCCTAAATTATCAAAAAATGATTTAGAACCGTATTGTACGTTCCATTTAGAGCGGTCAATTGTAAACGTTTCACTAGTTAACGTCATAGTATCTCCGTTTTCAGAAACTGTAACTGGAAAAGTTATGTTATTTTTTACATCTTTAAGTGTTAAGTTACCAGATAGCATAGTTTTTCCATCAGCTTCGCTAACTCCAGTAACTTCAAATGCAGCACTTGGAAATTTTTCAACATCAAAAAAGTCAGGACTCTTTAAATGACCAACTAATTTACCATTACCTTCTTTTTCAACAGGTATATCCAATACTTTTATTGATGCCATATCTACTAAAAAAGACCCACTTTCAACTTTTCCATCGCTTACCTTAACAACTCCGGAGGATATTTGAATAATACCATTATGTGTTCCCGTTGGCTTAAAGCCTTTCCATTCAATAGAAGATGCCTCTGTATCAGCAACATATTTTACAGCAGTAGCTTCTGCTTCAGCTGCTGCTTCAGCACCCGAGGTTTCGGCTTCTTTGGCTTTATCTTTACATCCTACAAGTGCAACAGCAAATGCGCTTACAAATAATATAATTTTAAAATTCATTTTCATAATAAATAGGTTTTAGTATTTAAGCCGCTAAAATAACAAAATTGTTTCACAGAATAAAAAAAAAGTTAAACAAAAATTTTATTGATTTTTTTCGTGACAATATGGCATTTTAATAATAATGGCAGTACTTTTGCCAACCGAAATACAGTAGCACTAATTGTATACAAAAATGAGTAAAAAAAATAAAGCAAAAGATATAAAAGAAGAGCAAGCTAACGGTTTAGAAAAAGAGCCTGTAGCTGTTGAAGAACAACAAGAACAAGAGGTTGTTGAAGAACTATCAGCCGAGGAGAAACTGAAAGAAGAACTTCAAAATGAAAATGACAAATTTTTACGTTTATTTGCTGAGTTTGAAAACTACAAAAAACGTACTTCGAGAGAGCGTGTAGAATTGTTTAAAACTGCTGGAAAAGAGGTAATGATTGAGTTGTTGCCAGTTCTTGACGATTTTGAGCGTGCACTTTTACACATTGAAGAGGATAAAGAGGCTGAAGAATTGCGTAAAGGTGTATTACTGATTTATCAGAAGTTATTATCTACATTAGAAAAGAAAGGTTTATCAGTTTGTGAAGTAGCACAAGGCGATGCTTTTGATGCCGAAGTGCATACTGCAATTACGCAAATTCCTGCACCGAGCGAAGATCTTAAAGGAAAGATTGTTGATGTAGTTGAGAAAGGCTATAAATTGGGAGATACCATTATTCGTTTCCCTAAAGTGGTTGTGGGTCAATAAGAGAAAATTATGGCAAAGAGAGATTACTACGAAGTTTTAGGAATTAACAAAGGGGCGAGTGCCAGTGAGATAAAAAAAGCTTACAGGAAAAAAGCAATTGAGTTTCACCCAGATAAAAACCCGGACGATAAAGACGCGGAGGAGAAATTTAAGGAAGCGGCTGAGGCATACGAAGTATTAAGTAATGCTGACAAGAAAGCACGTTACGACCAATTTGGTCATTATGGATGATATCTTCAGTCAGTTCGGAGATATTTTCGGTGGTGCTTTTGGTGGCGGCGGTTTCTCTGGCTTTGGTGGTGGAGGTGGACAGCGTCGTATGAAAGGTAGTAACCTACGCATTCGTGTAAAGTTGACTTTAGAAGAAATTGCCAATGGTGTAGAAAAGAAAATTAAAGTAAAGCGTAAAGTTCAAGCACCAGGAACCACTTACAGAACCTGTTCTACATGCCAAGGTACTGGGCAAGTTACCAGAATAACGAATACGATATTAGGAAGAATGCAGACGTCTGCACCATGTAATGTTTGTGGTGGTGCAGGACAAACTATTGATAAAAAACCTGCTGATGCTGATGCACAAGGTTTAAAAATAGCTGAGGAAACGGTATCTATTAAAATTCCGGCAGGTGTTGTAGATGGTATGCAGCTTAAAGTTTCTGGAAAAGGAAACGAAGCTCCTGGAAACGGTATTTCTGGAGATTTATTAGTAGCGATAGAAGAGATAGATCATGAACGTTTACAGCGTGAAGGCGATAATTTGCATTACGATTTGTATGTGAGTTACCCTGAGGCAGTTTTAGGTACTTCTAAAGAGATTGATACAGTTACTGGTAAAGTGCGCATAAAGGTTGAAGCTGGAGTGCAATCTGGTAAGATTTTACGCTTACGCGGAAAAGGGATTCCAAGTTTGAATGGCTATGGTAAAGGTGATTTACTAGTTCATGTTAATGTATGGACACCTAAAACCCTGAACAAGCAGCAAAAAGAGTTTTTTGAAGAAATGCTAGGGGATGACCATTTTTCCCCAAAACCAGAAAGCTCAGATAAGTCCTTTTTTGAAAAAGTAAAAGACATGTTCTCTTAGTGAAACTCAAATTTAGAAAGCTATACAGCGCATCTAAATTTGTTAATTGAACTAATCCCGCCAAAGGCGGGATATTTATAATAAAGCAATAATCTTTTTTATATTTTCGATAAACTATATGGAACATTGAAAATAATGTAACAGACAAAGAAATTCCGTAGTAAAACGGAATTTTTTTATGTAGGGAACAACTTATCTTAATAGTTTTGCTATTAGTTAAGAAAAAAAAACTATCTTTGATTATCGCTAATTAACTTTAGTGATAATTTTTCTTTTTCATAGCAATTTTTTTCCCATCCTTAATTTCGATTGAGGGTGGGTTTTGTTTTTTTAGTGAAACCCAAATTTGAGAAGTAAAAAAAACATACTCAAATTTGTTGGTTGAACTAATCCCTTCGTAGGGCAGAATCATACGCTAAAACACTATAATCTCAATAGATTCCCTTGTCAATTCTTCCCAAAATATTTACACGATTTACATTTAAGGAACTCATATACATTTAATATCTTTACATCTCTTTTTAATTAAAAATTGTGAATGGATAACCTATTAGAAGTAATTGGTGCAAGTAAGAAATTCGGAGAGTTTACCGCTTTAAATAACGTTTCTATTGCAGTACCAAAAGGCAGTATTTATGGCTTATTAGGACCAAATGGCGCTGGAAAAACAACTTTAATTCGAATTATTAATCAAATAACATTACCAGATTCTGGCTCAGTAATTCTTGATGGTGAGCCTTTAAGAGCGTTGCACATAAAAGATATTGGCTATTTGCCTGAGGAACGTGGGTTGTATAAGTCTATGAAAGTAGGTGAACAAGCTTTGTATTTAGCCCAATTAAAAGGGTTGAGTAAATCGGTTGCGAAGGAACGCTTAAAATATTGGTTTGAGCGTTTAGAAATTGGGGATTGGTGGAATAAAAAAATCCAAGAGCTTTCTAAAGGGATGGCTCAAAAAATACAATTTGTGGTAACTGTGCTACATGAACCTAAATTGTTGATTTTTGATGAACCGTTTTCGGGATTCGACCCAATTAATGCGAATTTAATTAAAGATGAAATCTTAAGGCTTCGTGAAAATGGTGCGACGGTTATCTTTTCTACACACCGTATGGAATCGGTTGAAGAACTTTGTGATGATATTGCGCTTATTCATAAATCCAACAAAATTTTGGATGGTAAAATCTTAGATGTAAAACGTGCATACAAATCCAATACGTATGAGGTTGGTATCAACACATCAAATAACCCAGTCATAGAAAAAGAACTTTCTGACAAGTTTAAAGTGTCATCTGCAAGCTTCAAAACATTAAATGATGAGTTGAAATTAAACATACAACTTAATGAAAATCAAAGCCCTAATGACTTACTAGGTCATTTAACTTCTAAAGGACAGGTATCTCATTTTGTAGAATTGATTCCAAGTGTAAACGATATTTTTATTCAAACAGTAACCGATAATAACCTTCAATAAATTATGAATCATTTACCTCTAATTATAAAGCGTGAATATTTATCAAAGGTTAAGAATAAGTCATTCATCATCATGACGATTTTGAGTCCTATTATCATGATAGCATTCATTAGCGTTGTAGCATATTTGTCTCAATTGAATAATGATAAAGTGCGTACCATTGCAATTTTAGATGAATCTGGAAAGGTTGCAGCTATTTTTGAAAACACTGAAAACACAACTTACAACAAGTTAGATGGCATGTCACTTGAAGATGCAAAAACGCTTGTCACAGAAACTTCAGGGTATGGATTATTGCATATCCAGAATAAAGAAAGTGTAGAAGGTATTTCAAAATCAATAAGATTTTATTCAGAAGAGTCTCCATCTTTAACGGTAATTTCTAATTTAGAAAATAAACTAGAACGACGTTTAACCCTCATGAATTATAAAGATGTGGGTATAGACGTAGAAAAAATTGAGGCATCAAAAGTGAGAGTTGATATTTTTCAGGAAAATTTCGCTGGTGAAACATCTTCTAAGACAGATAGTGTTATAAAACTGATTTTCGGTGGAGCCGCAGGATACCTTCTTTTTATGTTCATCATTATTTATGGTAACATGATAATGCGAAGCGTTATTGAAGAAAAAACTAGTAGAATAATTGAGGTAATTATATCATCTGTAAAACCAGTACAATTAATGCTCGGAAAAATTATTGGCACCTCATTGGCTGGATTAACTCAATTTGCTATTTGGTTAATTTTGGGTAGTGTACTACTTATGGTTGTATCTGCTATTTTTGGTATTGATATGGCAGAAATGCAAACGCCGCAACAGGCTGCTCTTCAACAAGCCATGGAAAATCCAGAGGTGAACGGTAAAATACAAGATATAATGCAAGGCTTTTTTAATTTGCCGCTTACCAACTTAATTATAGCCTTTATTTTATTTTTTATAAGCGGATATTTATTGTACAGTTCTTTATATGCAGCTATTGGAGCTGCAGTAGACAATGAGACCGATACACAACAATTTATGCTGCCTATTATTATTCCTCTAATTCTAGCGGTTTACATAGGTATTTTTACTGTGATTGAAGACCCACATGGAACAGTTTCAACAATATTTTCGTTTATTCCATTTACGTCACCCGTAGTAATGCTAATGCGCATACCTTTTGGCGTGCCTATTTGGCAACAATTACTATCTTTAGCATTATTGATAGGCACTTTTATATTTACCGTTTGGATTGCAGCCAAAATATATAGAGTAGGTATTTTAATGTACGGCAAAAAACCTACTTATAAAGAGCTGATAAAGTGGATAAGATATTAACCCATGCAGGAAAAGCTAAACAAGAACATACAAAATGAAGTTGGCGTAATTGAAGAAGCTTTACAGGAAAGTTCTGTAGGACAAGCTGTCTCTGACTTTCTCAATTTTAAAATACTCGATTTTCCTGTAGGCCAAGGTAAAGACGAACATCAAATTGTGCTAACAGTAGGGTATGTATTACTTGTTGTTTTAGTTATTATTATAACATCTTTCGTTTTAAGATTTACAAAAAGACTTGTTACTCGAAAAATGCCTAAAGAAGATGAGGTAAAGTTTAATACTGTGTTTTCTTTTGCAAGATGGGTAATCTATTTTATTGTAATGCTCATAGTTTTTGATTCTATAGGCATTAATGTTACCGCAGTTTTTGCAGCATCAGCAGCACTACTGATCGGTGTTGGTCTCGCACTGCAAACCTTATTTCAAGATATCATTTCCGGCATTTTTATTTTAGTAGATCGTTCTGTGCAGGTTGGAGATATTGTTGAACTAGAAGGTAAAGTAGGTCGTGTAGAGGAAATAAAATTACGCACAACTAGGGCCGTAACAATTGATAACAAAGTACTTATTATACCAAATCATTTGTACCTCACTAATAGTTTATACAACTGGACACAAAATGGCTCTGTAACGCGAGAAAGTGTTTTTGTAGGAGTATCTTATGGCAGCGATGTTCAATTGGTAAAACAACTACTACTGGAAGCTGCGGACTCGCACGATATGGTTTTAAAACATCCTGCACCGCAAGTATTTTTCGATAATTTTGGAGATAGTGCTTTGGAATTTAGGTTAATGTTTACGCTTAATAATAGTTTTATAGGCGCAATTCCAAAAAGTGATTTAAGATTTGAAATAGACAGGCTTTTTAGAGAACATAATATTACAATTCCTTTCCCTCAACGCGATATTCACATTAAATCTAATCTTTCAGAAACAAAATAACAAAGCAATTAAATGATCTACAGGTCTTCATGTTTATTTATTTTATTTCTATACTGTATTGGGACGCAAAAGGGACACTCACAACTTACAGATTTAGCACGATTAGAATATTCATTCATTCCGCAAAGTAATACAGATGACGATTATACAAGATTACGTGCCTTATTAAACTTTCCTATTGAAACCAAGAAAGATTGTTATCTCATTTTTGGCGTTGAATACAATAGAATCATTCTCGACTTAGAAGAAAATTATCCATTTAACACCAAAGGCTTAAAACGCATTCATGTTATAGATGCTAATATAGGCTACACTTTTAAATGGAATGAAAATTGGCGCTTGGGTTTAAAATTTAACCCTAGAATTGCGTCAACATTAACAAAAAGTTTAGTATCGGATGATTATTTCTTAAACGGAGGCGTATTTGCTATTAATGATAGAACAGATGATGAAACGCTTAAACGTCCCTATCGCTTAATTCTTGGTTTAACTTACAATGCCACTACTGGTATACCATTCCCATTACCTTTTGTGAGCTATTTTAGAGAAATAAACAATAAATGGAGCTTTAATGCTGGTGTTCCAAAATCTAATTTAAAATATTCTATTAACGATAAAAATAATATACAAGCTTTTGTTGGATTAGACGGCTATTTGGCACATTTACAGGAACCTTCTGTTATTAATGGCCAGAATGTGGATCACATTTCGCTATCAGTTGCCGTTGGTGGTTTAGGTTACGAATATTTATTTTCAAAACATTTGGTAGGGTATTTGTACACTGGCTATACATTTAGATTAAATAACGTATTACGTAATGAAAATAGAGATGAAGTTTTTAAATTAGATGACTTAAATGCATTTTATTTAAGAACAGGAGTAAAATTTAAAATTTAGAATATGCCCAAAATATTAATTATTGAAGACGAAGCTGCCATTAGGCGTGTATTAGTTAAAATCCTTTCAGAAGAAAATGACACATATCAAGTTGAGGAAGCTGAAGATGGATTATCTGGAATGGATAAAATCAAAAAAACAGATTATGATTTGGTGCTCTGTGACATTAAAATGCCAAAAATGGATGGTGTTGAAGTTCTTGAAGCTACCAGAAAGATAAAACCAGAAACTCCTGTCGTTATGATTTCTGGACATGGTGATTTAGATACCGCTGTGAATACCATGCGTCTTGGAGCGTTTGATTATATCTCAAAACCACCAGATTTAAATAGATTACTAAATACTGTTAGAATCGCTTTAGATAGAAAAGAACTTGTTGTAGAAAACAAGATTCTAAAGAAAAAGGTAAGCAAGAAATATGAGATGATAGGAGAGAGCGATACAATCTCTCAAATCAAAGATATGATTGATAAAGTGGCACCAACTGATGCGAGAGTTTTGATAACTGGCCCAAACGGAACTGGAAAAGAGCTCGTAGCGCATTGGTTACACGAAAAGAGTGATCGTGTTAAAGGCCCGATGATAGAAGTGAATTGTGCTGCGATACCAAGTGAATTGATTGAAAGTGAATTGTTCGGGCATGTTAAAGGGGCGTTTACCAGTGCTAATAAAGACAGAGCTGGAAAATTTGAAGCTGCAAATGGAGGAACAATCTTCTTAGATGAAATAGGAGACATGAGTTTATCTGCTCAGGCTAAGGTATTGAGAGCACTTCAGGAAAGCAGAATTCAACGTGTTGGTAGTGATAAAGACATTAAGGTTAATGTACGTGTTGTAGCCGCTACCAATAAGAACCTAAAAAAGGAAATTGAAGATGGCAAATTCCGAGAGGATTTATACCATAGGCTTGCTGTGATTTTGATAAAAGTACCTGCTCTAAACGAACGACGTGATGATATTCCATTGCTTGTAAATCATTTTGCAAAGAAAATTGCTGACGAGCAAGGGACAGCACAAAAAAGCTTTTCTGATAAAGCGATAAAACTGTTACAAGACTATGATTGGACAGGAAATATACGCGAACTACGTAATGTTGTAGAAAGATTGATTATTTTAGGAGGTGCAGAAGTTAGTGAACAAGATGTAAAACTATTTGCTTCCAAATAATAATTAAAAAACAAGAGAACAGATAATGATCAAGGGATTATATGAAACTCATTTACATGTTGAGAATCTAGAAAACTCCATTGAGTTTTACACTAAAGTCCTTGGGTTAAAACAATGTCGGTTTGGAGCCGAACGCAGAACTGCTTTTTTCTGGATTGGAGATGATAAACAAGCAATGCTTGGTTTATGGGAAAAACCAAAAGACGAAATTGATTTGCGTCATTTTGCTTTTGAATGTGAACCAGAATGGATATTAAACGAATCGGTTGATTTTTTAAAATCACACAACCTGAATTTTTGGAATTTTTTACAAGACGACAAAAAAGTGCCAATGGTGTTTTGTTGGATGCCCGCCATCTCTATTTATTTTAGCGATCCAGACGGACATTATCTAGAATTTATTGGGGTTTTGCCTGGAAAAACTAAACCTAATGAAGAAAAACGGGTTGTTACTTATGAAGAATGGCTTAATATTAAGGATGAATAAAGCGCAACAAAACTGAATCTATCAATACACACTATTATGAAATGAGCCATAACAATTCTTGATTTCCATCGAAATGTTTAATGGCGAATTACATCTGATAGATAAAACAATAAAATTTAAACAGATGAAAAACATCAAAGTAACAGATTTTAAAATCACCTCAAAAATTGATATTAAAAATTTACCAACTAATTATGATTTGGGAGTTCCTGAAGATGGGATAAAAGATGCCTTAAAGAAAACCCGAAAGTTATTAAGTAACATACAAAACACGATGTATGCTCATGATAAATATTCGGTTTTGGTGTGTTTACAAGGAATGGATACTTCTGGGAAAGATAGTTTGGTGCGAGAAGTATTTAAAAGTTTTAATGTAAGAGGCGTGGAGGTGCATAGTTTTAAAGTGCCTACAGATTTAGAGTTAAGCCACGATTATCTTTGGAGACATTATATAGCCTTACCGCAACGCGGAAAATTCGGTGTATTTAATCGTACGCATTATGAAAACGTTTTGGTAACTCGAGTACACCCAAATTATATTTTAGGTGAAAACTTGCCTGATGTAAATTCTGTTGAAGATATTGATGATGCCTTTTGGGATAAACGTTTTGAGCAAATCAATAATTTTGAAAAGCACATTGCTGAAAACGGTACTATTATTTTTAAGTTCTTTTTGAATTTATCAAAAGATGAACAGAAATACCGTTTATTACGTCGTTTACGTAAACAGGAAAAAAATTGGAAATTCTCTGCAGGAGATTTAAAAGAACGCAAACTTTGGGATAAATACCAAGAATGTTACGAAGATGTACTGAATAGATCATCGAAAGCACATGCGCCATGGTACAATATTCCTGCAGATGATAAACCGACTGCACGTTATATTGTGGCTAAAATTATGTATGATGTGTTAAGTCAATATACCGATATACAAGAGCCTGAACTAGATGATGAAACCAAAGCTAATTTGGATGTTTATAAGGCAGAGTTAGAGAATGAATAAATAAAAGTAAATATGAAATTATTAAAAAATATAACAATCGTTTTAGCAATAACTATAACTATGTTTTGCTTGTCGTCATGCGAAAAAGAAGATGGTGGCTGCGAAACTGAAACCGTTTGTTTTGGTGAAGGTAATTGTGTTGAAAAACCAATTCCTGGCACCTGTATTTAATGTCGTTTTTTAGTTATCACTTTCCTCATCTGAAAACGCAATATGCTGATAAGCACCAATATCAGGAGAAGCTGTTCTATTTACATTTAAAATATCTGTTGGCACTTGGTTTGCAAAGGTGGTATTTCCTTGTCCGTTAGCAGCAGAGTCATCACCAATAATTAACATATTTTCATTGGGTTCTAAAAAGTTGGGTTCTTCATTGAAAATAACATTTTCGTATAACCCCATGTTTTCAAAATCAAAATTTGGTCCTGTAAAATTATCGTTTCTATCATCAAAACGCACCAAACAATTCGTGAATTTAAAATTGAAATCTACTGTTTGCTCTTCAGATTGATCTACTAAAAATTCTGGATTATCATTTCCGTAAATAATACAATTATTAAAATTCGCTTCACTTAAATCAGCAATAACTTCAACTTCATTTTCGTTTTCGTCTAATACTCTCAAAAAATTATTTATTAAAAGGGCAGGTAATGGGCGTGGACCATTTTGCCAATAGTTTGTTATAGTAGAATGCGTAAAATTGTATTTACCTCCTAATGTTACTGCAAGTACGGACTGACCTGCATTATTAAGAACTACATTTTCTCCTGTAATAGAAGTGTTTCTGCCTAATATACCAAAACTACCAGAATTATATATTTGCGAATTGGTAATAGTAAGCTTATCGTCAGTTGCATTAGCATCACCATCACACAAAATACCAACTATAGCATTCTTAATTGTTGCGTAATTGAATTTGTTATTTACGCTACCATCAAGTAACCAAATAGTAGCCCATTGACCTGGGCGTTCTGAAAAGTTAGGTTCTAAACGATCGCCTTCAAAAATAACTTCGTTTTCTAAAAGTTCTTGGTCTGTACTTAATGCTCCATTTACATTAATGGAAGCACCTGATTGCACTATAATTCCAGAGTTTTCATGAAAATGTAATCTTGCTCCAGCCTCAATGGTAAGTGTTTGTCCTTCAGGTACAGCCGCAAAACCATAAATTACATAAGGTTTTTCCTTGGTAAAGATAAGTTCATCATTCATTAACTCTCTACCTACTGCTCTTACAGGGTCATCTTCTGTGCCTAAATTAATAGTTTCTTGTATTTTTGTAGTGTTATCCCTATCTGGAAATATAAATGTTGCATCCTTAATAAGAGTCACTAATTCTACTTCTTGCAAATTTCCGCCAGAATCAAATTCTATTTGGTCTGTATACAAATACTCGCCTTCAGGGTTTGGGAAATTATTGATATCAACTGTAGTTTCAACAAAAATAAATAGACTGTCATTTGCCAAAAGCTCAATGTCTTCAAAAGTTTTCCCTGTAAGTCCATCAACACTCAAGCGGTATTGCGATGCGTCTCCTAAACCTAATCTCACGGTAGGAATCAATATATCATCATCACTTCTGTTATAGACCTTTAAGTTATACGTACTAGAACCTATATTTGTAAAAATGGTATCTAAATACACAGTATCTCTAGAAAACTCAAGACTTCCTGTACTTGCTGAAAATTCAAAATCTTTTCTACAGGAGCTCCAAAGCACCAAAAAACAAACGGTTAGGATAAAGTAGATATAGTTCTTCATGCGGCATCAAAATAAATATGGCTAAAAATATAACTTTTGAATCGAAGAATTAGTATGATATTAATTTTTTAAGCGTAATGAATCTTTAGATGCATCGAACGATTCGGTTATTTTTAAAAAATCTTTACTGATATTAACCATTGAATCTAACAAAATCACTTTGTTTTCGTCTAAAAGAAGATCTTTATCAAGGTATTTCGTTTCGCAATATTCTAAAAACAGAAGCGCATATCTTTCTGGGATATCCAAATCGTCTTCAATTAATTTTAAAGTAAAGAAATCATCTTTTTTAAATAACGAATCTAGATGCTTATACTCAATAACTTTTGGTGCGCTAACTTTATTTTTATTTTTAAATAGTTTACCTATCATTTTTGCTAATTTTTTAAAGTTCACCCCGTTAGAATATGACGATTGCGGAATATACAACTGCATATTGTTTCTTCTATCTCTTTCAAATGCACGTTCAGCAATTTGTGTATATTCAAGAGGATTAAAATCGTCGTCTTCTCTACTCAATAATACTTCGCCCAATTCATTAACTGACTTTCTTAACTCAAAAACAACAACATCTTGAAAATCGCTTTGCTTTAATTGTATCATTTTAGGGTGATGAAATAAAGACTCGAAGAAAAGCGTATCATTAACAACTGCGGTAATTGCAAAATCGCCTTCATTGTTAGTATAAGTCAATATTTTTTGAGTGATATTGTAAATCTTAATACCCTTAACCGTAGATTCGTTATCATAAACTTTACCGTTAATAGTTTGAGAAAAAACACCATAAGGCAACAAAAACAGAATAATATACTTTACAAGTTTATTCCGTTTTATTTGTAAAGTATAACTGTAGTTTTGCATTCACTAAAAATATAACTTTTGAAAATAAGAATTTGTATGATACTAGTTTTTTGTACGTAATGCATCTTTTGACGCTTCAAATTCTTGTGTGATTTTTAAAAATTCTCTACTGAATTCAACTAAAGAGTCTAATAATATAACTTTGTTTTCTTCAGAAATCAGTTCCTTATTTAAGTTTTTAGTTTCACAATAATCTAAAAATAAATGTGCATATTCTTGTGGAATCTTTAAATCTTGACTTAACAACCTCAAATCAAAAAAATCATCTTTTTTAAATAGTGAATCCAAATGTTTGTAACTCACATATTCAATTGGTTTAGGTTTATTCTTATCTTTCTTTTTGAATAATTTTATTGCCATTCCTATCAAGCCGTATATATTGGCACCACTGGAATATGAGGATTCAGGCATATATAGATGTGGATTGTTTTTGATGTCGTTTGCTAAAGCAAGCCCTGTTGCATCTGTGTATTCTTCGGTATTAAATGCTTTAGTTTTTTCATTACTCAATAACACTTCTCCAAGTTCGTTTACTACTTTTTTTAATTCAAAAACTACAACATCTTCAAAATCGATTTGTTTTAGTTTAACGTGTTTAGGGTGATGGAATAAAGATTCAAAAAACAAAGTGTCGTTTACTGAAGCAGCAATAATGAATTCGCCTTCACCATCTGTATATGTTTTTGTTTGTTTGCTTACATTATACACCTTGATGCCTTTTACTGTAGACTGGTTATCGTACACTTTCCCTTTAATGTTTTGGGAAAACAAACTTATTGGCAATAAAAAGAAAATGAAGTACTTCACGTTGGTTGATGACTAGCTGGTTTCAAATTAAAGCTATTTATCATTCGCAACTATTGAAATTAAGATACTTTAACAGGGGTTTTAATAACTGTTAACATATTGAAATAAAAAACCTGATAAGCATTTTAAGTCTTATCAGGCTTTGTTTAGAATAGTTTAGTGATATTTATAATAATGCCTTAATCATTTTTACAGCACTTTCGGCAGTGATATCGCGTTGTGGCGAACCAAACATTTCATAACCAACCATAAATTTCTTAACACTTGCACTCCTTAATAGTGGCGGATAAAAACTCATATGCCAATGCCAGTGTTTATTAGCATTACCGTCAGTTGGCGATTGGTGAATACCACTAGAATAAGGAAACGAGGTATTAAAAATTTTATCATAGGCTTTAGTTAATACTGCAATAGCTTCTGCATATTGTAATGTTTCGGCATCTGTCATTTCTGAAATACTACTCATATGTCGTTTTGGAACAATCATAGCCTCAAATGGCCATATTGCCCAAAACGGAATCAACACTACAAAACCATCATTTTCAAAAATGATACGCTCTTGTTTATCTAATTCTTGAGCTAAATAATCACCCAATAAACTGCTATTATTCTTATTAAAATAATTTAATTGTTGCGTATTTTTTTTATCAACTTCATTTGGCAGTGTGGATTGACTCCATATTTGCCCATGCGGATGTGGATTACTACATCCCATAACCGCACCTTTGTTTTCAAAAATTTGCACGTAGTTGATTTTTGGATTATCTCCTAGTTCTTTATACTGTTCCTGCCATGCATAAACTACTTTTTGAATTTCATCAGGAGACATGTCCGCTAAACTTTTTGAATGATCTGGACTAAAACAAATCACCTTACAAATACCTGTTTCGCTCTCAGCAACTAGAAGCCCGTCATTAACTGAAAAGGTTGGAGAATCACTTTGTAATGCTGCAAAATCGTTAGTGAAAATAAATACATCTTCGTATTTGGGATTTACTTCACCATTTATACGTGTATTTCCCGCACATAAATAGCATTTATCGTCATGCGTTGGACGTTTTTCATTATTAACCGCCTCATTTTGTCCTTGCCAAGGGCGTTTAGCGCGATGTGGAGAAACGAGCACCCATTCTCCTGTTAATATGTTGAATCGTTTATGTGAATAATCTTGTAAGTTATTATTTTCCATTTTTAAAAATAGTATAGTTTGTTTAATTTATTTAACCAAATGAGTTCCGTCAGATAACTGTACGAAATACACGGAACATTCCTTGTCAAATTTTTTCTTATAAGCCTTAGATGCTGTTTCAGCAAAAGCTTTAGCTTCACTTTTAGCTACCAAATTGATGGTACAGCCACCAAAGCCACCGCCCATCATTCTTGCGCCTAAAACATGCTTATTTTTCTTAGCCTGAGCTACAAGGAAATCTAATTCATCACAACTTACCTTATATTGATCTGATAAACCCGCATGAGATTGGTATATTAATTTTCCAAGTTTTTCTAAATCACCATCTTCAATAGCTTTTGCTGCTTTTAATGTGCGATCATTCTCTTGAATTACATAGAGAGCCTTTAGATAATTGGAAGGTGTTACTTTATTAATAATAGTTTCTAAATCGGCTTCTGTAGCGTCTCTTAACGCTTTTACACCTAATAATTCTGAAATACTTTCACAAGCAGATCGTCTATCATTATATGCACTATCCGATAAACTATGTTTCACATTAGTGTTTATAAGCATTAACTGGTGGTTTTTAAAATTGATTTCGTAAGGCTTAGATTCAACTGTACGACAATCTAAATGCAAGGCGTTATTTTTTATCCCAAACATACTAGCGTATTGATCCATAATTCCACATTTTACGCCGACATAATTGTGTTCTGCTTTTTGTGATATTAAAATCATATCATGTTTTGTAAGACCTAAGTCAAAAAGTTCATTTAAACCGTATACCACACTGTTTTCTAATGCCGCAGACGATGACATACCAGCACCACCAGGAATATTACCTTTGAAAATAATATTAAAATCACCAACAACAATATTTCGATTTTGTATTTCGGCAATAACACCAAACACATAATTTTCCCAATTCCCTTGTTTAGAAGGCCTTAATTTATTGAGTTCAAACTCAATTGTACTATCCAAATCTAGTGCAATAGCAGTAGAACTACCTGTATCGCTTTTTTGAATTGCTGCTGCTATTCCTTTATCAACAGCAGCTGGAAAAACAAATCCGTCATTATAGTCAGTATGCTCGCCAATAATATTAATTCTACCAGGAGAAAATATCAATAATGGATCTTGCTTAAAGGTTTTTACAAATGCTTTTTTTACATCTTTAATTAATGTCTCACTCATTTTAGTTTAAGTTTAGTTGTTTGTTATATTCAACGACCAAGTGATATTGTAGGTTTCGTTTGGCTTTAATACTTGTAATCCAATTTTGTTATTGAAACTATCGGAAACACCTGTGGTTGGTTCAAGTGCAATTGTATTGGCTCTAGGTGGCGTATAGGCTTGTAAAAAATTATTATCACCAGTAGCATTAAATTGTAAATTGTACTTTGGCGTTCTGAAAATTACCTTATCTGAATTTAAAATCCAGCAATCATCTAAAAATTGGTCTTTAATTTGAAGCGCATCTAGATTTTCAATAGCTTCAGTGCCAGTTGTAATATTCCGTTCACCCAAAACCACTTTTTCATTACTATTTATTACTATTTCACTTTCAAACAAATTAGAACTGGTAAAATAGGGATGCCAACCTAAAGTAAAAGGAAATTCTTTAGCATCAGTATTTACTATTGTAACCTTTAAGTCCAATTCGGAATTTTTAAATATATAGTCTAGTCTTAGTATATATGTATAGGGAAATCCTCTAGACACGTCTTTTTCAACATATTCTAAAGAAATAATGGCACTATCTTCTGATAATTTAGTATCCTTAACTTCAAACGTTTTATTGTAAACTAAACCGTGCAATGCATTCTGTTCTTCGGTTTGGTTTTTATCAAATTGAAATGTGTTTCCTTTGAAATTATAAATCCCATCTTTTATTCTATTGGCAAATGGGAATAAAATAGAAGAGGCATAAGAATCTCTATAAGCTATTGGTGATAAGTCCTGAATAATTTCATGTCCGCCAAGTGTAAGCTCTTGAAGACTTGCACCTTTATCTAAAAAAATTTTACTGTAAAAAGAATGTTTAGAGTTTTTAATTTCTAAGATATTTGTGCTTTTAATGTGTTGAATTGTGTACAATTGATAATTTTTTATAGTGAATGTCTTAAAATGAGATGATTTGGGTTTTCAATGTGCTGATGTTCTTTGTTTTGAATCATTTCTGCTAAACGTTTACCCATTGCTGTGAAATCAGTTGAAATCGTGGTAATTCCTCCTTGAACAATTTCTTTTAGTAAGGTGTCGTTATAAGAAATTATACCAATATCCTCGACCAGAGTTAAATTCAGAACTTTCATTTTTTTAATAATGCGAAGTAAACTCTTATCATCTGGAATGATATATAGTTCACCCTTTTCTATAGTTTTATCCATTACTGAATTCAAAATACTATTGGGTATATTTTTGTCTTTACAAAATTTAATAAATCCATCTTTCATACCCTGGGGCTGTTTATCCTCAGAAAATACAAGTATTAATTTTTGATATTTCTTTATAGACTCAAAAGCCTTTTCTAGATTATTGTAAATATCTTTCTCAAAATTCTGATAAATACCAGGAAATTTTATAAGCTCTTTTGGCATTTGATCTAAAATATATACTTGCCCTTCAGGTAATTTCTTAAGCACTTTATCAGTGTCTTTTAAATTAGCTGGCATTATAATGTAAGTAGTGTAGTCACCAATATTATCTTCTATTATCTTATTGAAAACGTTATGATTAAAATGATGAAAGTAAATATCTACTTCAACCTCTTCACCTAAGTTATTGATGAAAGCATTATACAAATCCTCCTTAAAGGAATTCAGTTCATCAAACAATAAAAGCACTTTTTGTTTAACACTAATATTTTCACTTGTAACATAATACCCCTTACCAACTACAGATTGAATAATTCCCCTAGTTTTCAACTCATTAAACGCCATTAAAACGGTATCTCGAGAAAGGTTGTGTTTTTCTTTAATGGCATTGATTGAAGGAATTTGGTCTCCCTTATTGAGTTTACCACGTATAATTGCTTTTTCAATTGAAAAAACAATTTGTTGGTACTTTGGAATCCCTATTTTTTTATTTATATCAATCATGCTAGTGGGCAAATATACAAAATATTTAGTTATAAACCTACTAGACCCTACTAGTAGGTGATATTGTCGATATGTTATGTTTAAATGAGTATGAGATGCCCAATTCTTTAATTATAAATACATATATTTGGAACCTTAATCAACTAAACTAATTATTATGACATCAGGATTTGATACTTGGGATTATGTAGTGTTTATTGCTTACGCTGTTTTAATTCTGGGTGTAGGTTTATGGGTATCCCGAGACAAGGAAGGGCACCAAAAAAATGCAGAAGATTATTTTTTAGCAAGTAAATCTTTACCATGGTGGGCTATTGGCACATCTTTAATTGCTGCAAATATTTCAGCAGAACAATTTATAGGAATGTCAGGTTCTGGTTTCGCTCTAGGTTTGGCAATAGCGTCTTATGAATGGATGGCTGCTCTTACTTTAATAATTGTAGGCAAGTACTTTTTACCAATTTTTATTGAAAAAGGGCTATATACAATTCCTGAGTTTGTTGAAAAGCGATTCTCAACTAACTTAAAAACTATTTTAGCCATTTTCTGGTTGTTTTTATACATATTCATAAATCTTACATCTGTTTTATTTTTAGGTGGACTAGCAATAGAAACGATAATGGGAGTGGATATGATATATGCTATCATGGGGCTTGCTTTGTTTGCTGCTGCCTATTCATTATATGGTGGTCTATCTGCTGTAGCTTGGACGGATGTTATACAAGTAGTATTCTTGGTGTTAGGTGGTTTGGTTACAACCTATTTAGCATTAAATACAGTTTCAGACGGGCAAGGTGTATTGGCTGGTTTCTCTAAAGTATGGGAAGCGGCTCCAGAGAAGTTCCACATGGTTTTAGATGAATTTAATTCAGATGGAAGTAAAAACACAAACTATTTAGATTTACCTGGTGTATGGGTATTAATTGGTGGGTTATGGGTTGCTAATATTTATTATTGGGGATTCAATCAATATATTATCCAAAGAACACTTGCTGCAAAATCCTTGAAGGAATCCCAAAAAGGTATTTTACTTGCAGCTTGTTTAAAATTGGTTATTCCATTAATAGTAGTTGTTCCTGGAATTGCAGCATATGTAATGGTAAACGACCCTGAAATTATGGCAAGATTAGGAGATGTTGCACAAATGAATGTGCCATCAACTGATCAAGCAGATAAAGCATACCCTTGGTTATTACAGTTTTTACCAACAGGTCTTAAAGGTGTGGCGTTTGCCGCTTTAGCTGCAGCTATTGTATCATCTTTGGCGTCAATGCTAAACTCTACGTCAACCATATTCACTATGGACATTTACAAACAATACATTGATAAAAACGCAAATGACAAGAAAACAGTTAATGTTGGTAGAATTTCGGCTGCAGTAGCTTTATTAATAGCAGTCATAGTAGCACCTTTGTTAAATGGACTTGATCAAGTATTCCAATACATACAAGAGTACACTGGCCTAGTGAGTCCAGGTATTTTAGCGGTATTCTTATTAGGTTTATTCTGGAAGAAAACCACTAATAAAGGAGCAATTTGGGGAGCCATATTATCAGTTCCTATTGCTTTAGCACTAAAGATTTTACCACAGCAATTAGAAGCATTTGAATTTTTAGCGCCTTGGATGCATCAAATGGGTCTCGCTACATTAATATCTATTGGTGTAATTATGCTTATTAGCTACAATGAAAATAAGGGTGCTGATGATGAAAAAGGTATCGAAATTACAAAAGGACTGTTTGATACATCACCATTATTCAATATTGGTTCTTTTATTGTAATGGCTATTTTAGCAGTACTTTATGCATTATTCTGGTAGAATGCTTATAATTTAAAATTCAAGCCCTTAACTAATTTAGTTAGGGGCTTTTTTTATTTAAAAAAAGTATATTTCTTGCCTTGTTAAGTTCATTTATTATCACAAAAATAGAATAGTGTCCTTAAGTTTGATTATATCTAATTCTGTTTTTTTAAATAGATAATAAATAAAATGAAACTATTACGTCTTCTTCCAATACTATTACTTTTTTATAGTTTAGGCTTCAATGCACAAGATTTAAACTTCAATGCATCTTGGAAGTTTTATAACGATAAAGCTGAAGGTGCTGAATCTATAAATTTCGACGATACTAGATGGCGAAATCTAGATTTACCACACGACTGGGCCATTGAAGGGCCTTTTGATGTAAAATATAACGCCAGGGCAGGCGGATTACCTTTTCATGGCACTGGCTGGTACAGAAAACATTTTAAAATGGATGCTTCGTCTAAAGGAAAGGTAGTACGATTAGAGTTTGAAGGAGCTATGTACAATGCACATGTTTGGGTTAATGGTAATTTTATTGGGAATCGGCCATTTGGATACATCGGATTTGAATTCGACATAAGTAAGCATCTAAAATATGATGGCTCAAATAATGTTATATCCGTTAGATTGACTCCTGAAGATTTATCTTCAAGATGGTATCCTGGAGCAGGAATTTACCGTTCAGTATGGTTAAAAATAGACGAACCTATTCACGTTGAGTATTGGGGTACTTATATCACAACACCAACCGTTACCGAAAAACTAGCGGTTGTGCAAAATGAAACAACTGTTGTAAACAAAAGTGATAAAAATGAAACTATTACTGTTAAACACGAATACAAATCTCCAGAAGGAAATATTATTGCTTCAGTTGTAGATGAAATAGAAATAGCTGCAAACTCAAAAGCTGTATCTAAAGTTTGGAATAATATTGAAAACCCAAAACTTTGGGATATAGGCATTCCAAATTTATATGATGTTGTAACTACAGTAAGTCAAAATGGAAAAATAACTGATACTTATAAATCACGTATTGGATTAAGAAGTATACGCTACGATATTGATGGTTTCTATTTGAATAATAAAAAAATCAGATTTAATGGGGTGTGTTTGCATCACGACAATGGCGCTTTAGGAGCTGCCGTTTACAAAAGAGCGGATGAGCGAAAACTACAAATTATGATGGAAATGGGCGTTAACGCTATAAGAACTAGTCATAATCCACCATCAAGAGAATTTTTAGAAGCTTGTGATGAACTGGGTTTAGTAGTTTTGGATGAAGCGTTTGACGTCTGGAAAATGCAAAAAGTACCAAATGGATACAATGTATTTTTTGATGATTGGGCAAAACGTGATTTAAGGGATATGATTTTAAGAGACCGAAATCACCCTTCAGTAGTCATGTGGAGCACAGGAAACGAAATCATCGAGCAACGTGATAAGAAAAATGGTTGGAAAGTTGCTAAAATGCTAAATGATGTTTGTAAAGCAACAGATCCCACACGCCCAAGTACTATGGGCATGAACAACTATATCAATCCGTACACTTTTAATTTTGCCCAACAAGTTGATATTTCAGGCGTAAATTATAAGCCTACGAAGTATAGCGAATTAAGAGGAATATTTCCAGAATTGCCTTTATATGGCTCAGAAACCTCAAGTTGTACGAGTAGTAGAGGCGTGTATCATTTGCCTATTGAAAAATATAAGACACATGAATCAAAGCATGTAACGAGTTATGATTTAATTGGTCCGCCATGGGCATATCCTCCAGATGTTGAGTTTCATTTTCAAGAACAACACCCATACGTTATGGGTGAATTCATTTGGACTGGTTTTGATTATTTGGGAGAGCCTACACCTTATGGTGGGAAAGATAATTCCACAAACGGTTATTGGAACGCTGATTGGCCATCACACAGTTCCTATTTTGGTGCTGTAGATTTATGTGGTTTTCCAAAGGATAGATTCTACTTGTACCAAAGTCAATGGACAACAAACCCAATGATTCATCTTTTACCGCATTGGAATTGGAAAAGCTTGGAAGGACAAACTATCCCTGTGTATTGCTATACAAATTGTGATAGTGCAGAACTATTTGTCAATGGAAAATCTATGGGTAAAAGAGTAAAAGGCAAAGACTTAACAGAAATTAAAGTTGACTTTTTAAGGTATGAACCTAAAACGTTTCAGTCTAAATACCGTTTATCATGGGAAGTACCTTATGAAGCCGGAAACATAAGAGTTGTTGGGTATAATGACGGAAAGCAAGTCTTAGAAAAACAAATCAATACTGCTGGAAAACCTGCTAAAATCAGTTTATCCGTAGATAGAAATGCCATAGATGCAAATGGTAAAGATTTGGCTTATGTTACCGTTAGAATTGAGGATAAATATGGAAACCTTTGCCCTAATGCAGAAAATTTGGTGAATTTTTCAGTTAAGGGAGCGGGAGAATTATTGGCCGTTGATAACGGAAATCAAACAAGTGTAGAATCGTTCCAAGCCAACCATAGAAAAGCCTTTAGCGGTATGTGCTTAGCAATAATAAAATCTTCTTCTTTAATTGGAGACATCTATTTAACGGCAAAATCCAAAGGGTTGAAACCTGCTAAAATTCAAATAAAAACAAACTAAATAAATATGAGAATTCTTAAATCAATATTCACAGTAGCAATTTTTCTATGCATAACTTCATCTTGTGCACAAAATAAAGTAAGTGGTCCTTTTTTCTTGGAAGGGGAAGATCCAAAGCCAGAAAACAGTAAATGGAAACCAATCAAAAAAATGTCTGATGAATTTGACGGTGAAAAAGTTGATACAAAAAAATGGCAAATATCAGGTCAAGGATGGATTGGTCGGGCACCAGGTTTATTTTTAGCAAATAATGTAACGGTGGCTGATGGTAATCTTCAAATTACAACCACAAAAATGCCTAAATCTATTGTGAAACAAGGTAAGACATTTACTCATGGTGGCGGTTATGCGGGTTCTAGAAAAAGTATGACGTTTGGTTATTACGAATGTCGCATGAAAGCCAATAAAACCTTTATGTCTTCTACATTTTGGTTGATAAATGACCGTGATGATACTTCAGGATGTGATAAAAGAACCACTGAATTGGATATTCAAGAAAGTATCGGTCAAATTACAAGTGATATGGAGTTTTGTCAAAAGTTTGATCAAACAATGAACTCAAATACGCATAGTAGAAATATACCTGAAGGTTGTGATGTAGTTAAAGGTACTGCTGGAGCCAAAGCAGAACTAGGTGGAAAGGTGTATGACGATTACCATGTTTTCGGTGTATGGTGGAAAAGCAAAAATGAAGTATTATTCTTTCTCGATGGAAAGTTTCAAAGTAAAGTAACGCCTGCTGCAGACTTTGATTTACCTATGTATTTACGCCTAGTAGTTGAAACCTATAATTGGAATCCTGTACCTGCAGATGGAGGAATGACAGGTTCCTTTGAAGATAGAACAACAAAATACGACTGGGTGCGCTCCTGGAAATTAGTAAATTAATAGTCTAACTAATGAAAAACATCAAACTTTTAATTATTCCTATTGTCGTTCTACTTTTTTCTTGCAAGGATTCTTCGCATTTGGAAAACCAAGAGATAGAAAAAGAGTACTACACGTCTGATTGGACTTCACTTCGTAAACATCAAACCCCACAATGGTTAATTGATGCTAAATTTGGCATCTATTGTCATTGGGGCATACAAACATTACAATACATTCCGGCATATAAGGATTTAACAAACGATGAGCGTATAGCACTCTTTAAAGGTGAAAATTTTAATGCAGATAATTGGGCTGACCTCTTTGAAAAGGCTGGAGCAAAATTTGGTGGTGTTATTGGATGGCATGGAAGTGATTTTAAGCATTGGAATAGTCAGTATTCCAATTATAATTCAGCTAAAATGGGGCCTAAAATAGATATTGTTGGTGAAGTATTTAAGGCCTTAGAGAAGAAAGGATTAAAAACTCTAGTATCTTATCACTCCATAAAAAATGACGACTGGATTGATTATGCTAAAGAAGGAGTAGACAACTATAATCCTGACATTTTTTGGGTAGATGCTAGTTTTGGTGGCACAAAGGGTTCAAATCATAAAAAAGTATTGAATAGAACAAAGTATATAGGTGAGTTTGAAGGTGCATACAGAGTGTTTCATGAAAAATATCAACGAGATTTCATTACTCATTTTTATAACAATGCGATAGAGCATGAGAAACAAGTTGAATTCATGTATAAATCGAACGATATTCCACCAGGAATAGGAATGCGTGACTTGGAAAATGGAATCTTGAATGAAACTGCTTACGACACATGGATTACCGATATGGATATGTCTGTACCACCAGATTGGGAAACTCATGGTTGGTTTTATAGAGAGGGAGTACGAATACGTTCTGCAAATGAGTTGGTAGATATGCTTATAGATGTAGTAAGTAAAAATGGAATATTTCTTTTAAATATCCCTCCTAAAGCTGATGGTTCCTTTCCTAATGAAGTGAGTAAAAATCTATCCGAACTAGGTGAATGGCTTAAAAAGAATGGTGAAGCTATATATGGAACTTCTCCTTGGTTTATCTACGGAGAAGGAGAAAATGAGATTCCAATAGGAAACTATAATTTTCATCATAACAATCATTTTGCAGCCATTCAATATAACGAAAATGATATTAGGTTTACCGTAAAGGGAAATACACTTTACGCCACATGCTTGGGAAACCCCAGTAATAATTTACAAATAAAAGCTTTAAATAATGCCTTTAAACTGGCTCCAGATGATATTTCAAGCATCACACACTTAGGCAGCGGAAAGAATATTGAATTTAACCACACTTCTAAGACTTTAGAGTTAAAATTAAATGGTATTGATTTAGATGAAAAAGCAAACGTGTTTAAAATAAATTTGAAGTTTTAGTAAAAGTACTATCTACATAAAACTATCATAAAGTATTTCCCTCTTTTTCTTAAAAGTGTTATTTTGGCATGATTATTAGTGATTAGTAACTAATTAATTTTTGCTTAATTAATCCCCTATGCGCCATTTCTTTTATATCCTATTATTTACGTGTTCTTTCATAAATGGACAAGACATTGCAAATCCATTACAAACTGATGATGCCGAAGCCCAAAAAAAATGGGTAGATAGTATTTATAATGCCATGACACTCAAGGAACGAGTTGGTCAGTTGTATATGGTGCAAGTGATGTCTAATCAAAACTCTGTTATTAAAAACAGAGTAGTTAAGTTAGTAAGGGATCATCATATTGGTGGCATCATTTATTCTAATGGAGGTCCAAAACGTCAAGCAAGTTTAAATAACGAATTACAAGCTATATCTAAGATGCCAATGCTTATTGGTATGGATGCTGAATGGGGCTTAAGCATGCGTTTAGACTCAACTTATGCTTTTCCATACAACATGGCTTTAGGCGCTATTCAAAACAATAAACTAGTTGAACAAACTGGAAGGCAAATAGGGGAACACTGTAAGCGCCTTGGTGTTCACTTTAATTTTGCACCAGTTGTGGACATCAATACCAATCCAAAAAATCCTATCATTGGTAATCGCTCTTTTGGAGAAGATAGAGATAATGTTACCGAAAAGGCACTAGCATTTATGAAAGGCATGCAAAGCGCCGGAGTGTTAGCCAATGCTAAACATTTTCCCGGTCATGGTGATACCGAAGCAGATTCCCATCACACCCTGCCAACCATAAATTTTAATGCAAAACGTATCGATTCTGTAGAGTTATATCCCTACAAAAAATTAATTAGAAAGGGTTTGTCCAGTGTTATGGTAGCGCACTTAAATGTACCAAGCCTAGAGTCTAGAGACGGCTATCCATCATCATTATCAAAACATATTGTTACTGATATTTTAAAAGATTCTTTAGGTTTTAGAGGATTAATTTTTACTGATGCACTAACCATGAAAGGTGCGGCTGATTTTAGTGATACAGGTGATATAGATTTAGCTGCCTTTAAAGCTGGAAATGATGTAATGCTCATGTCTGAAGATGTAGAAATAGGTGTTGATAAAATCATGGATGCATACAATAATGGCGAAGTTACTGAAGAGCGTTTAGCGCATTCTGTTAAAAAGATTTTGATGGCAAAATACAAAGTTGGTCTCAATAATTACGAACCAATAGGTTTGTATAATTTAGATAAAGATTTGAATAGGTTAGAGGATGAAATGCTTTATGAAGAACTATTAGAAAATGCTATTACTATTGTTAAAAACAAAAATGAATTGGTGCCTCTAACGCGTTTAGAAACAAAAACATTAGCTTATGTAGCTTTAGGTGATGATGATGGTAGCCATTTCTATAATGAGTTAAAAAAATACACCAAGATTCACAAAATTGAAGCAGACAAACTTGATGTGTTAATGACTAAACTTCAATCTTACAATACAGTTGTAATAGGGTTTCATAGATCTGACGACAATCCTTGGAAAGCACATAAGTTTTCTAATGAAGAATTAGTATGGCTTCATGAAATTGCCAGAACTCATGATGTAATTTTAGATGTTTTTGTAAAACCGTATGCCCTAGATGATTTAAAAAGTATCGAAAATATCGAAAGTATTATTGTGAGTTATCAAAACAGCAAGATTGCACAAGAAAAATCGGCACAAGTTATTTTTGGAGCTATTCCTTCAAAAGGAAAATTACCTGTTTCCATTGGTCAGTTCTTTAAAGCTGGGGAAGGTATTATCAACAATCCTATAAAGCGATTGGGATACACCATTCCCGAACGTGTGGGTATGAATTCTGAAAAATTAAAGCGTATAGACTCCATCGCCAAAGTAGCTGTAGATTCTATGATGACACCAGGAATACAATTGTTGATTGCTAGAAAAGGTAAAGTGATTTACAATAAAAACTTCGGAAAACATACCTATAAAGGCAAACAAAAAGTGTCCTTTGATGATATTTATGATGTGGCATCATTGACCAAAATTTTGGCAACACTTCCGTTGTTGATGGAAATGGAGGATAAAGGTTTGGTCTCTCTCAATAGTCCATTATCAGAAATATTACCTGAGTATAAGGGCTCGAATAAAGCAGGGATTACAATAAAACAAATGCTATCACATTATGCGCGACTACGCCCATGGGAGCCTTTTTATTATCATACTTTAGATTCTGTAACAAAACGCCCTAGCGGAAAATATTATCGTCCTAAAAAAGCTAAAAACTTTGATATAGAAGTTGCTAAAAACTTGTATTTACGCTCTGATTATCAGGATTCTATTCAAAAGATTATTAGAGAGTCTCAACTTTTAGATCGTTTGAGATATAGGTATAGCGACTTTCCTTACTATATTTTAAAGAAATTTATTGAAACGCATTACGACAAAGGTCTAGACGAATTAGTGCAAACCCATTTTTATCAGTCATTAGGCGCAAATTACACCATGTATAATCCAAATCGCAAAATAAGTAATCAGCATATTGTACCTACTGAAGTAGATACATATTATCGTTACCAGAAAGTACATGGATATGTTCATGATATGGGTGCTGCAATGCAAAACGGAGTTGGAGGTCATGCTGGTGTATTTAGTAATGCAAATGATGTAGCAAAAATTATGCAGATGTATTTGCAAAAGGGGTTTTATGGTGGTAAACGCTATTTAAGCCCTGAAACAGTTAATAAGTTTAACACCTGCTACTATTGTGAAAAGGACAATAGACGCGGTGTTGGTTTTGATAAGCCTCAGTTAGGTGATGAAGGTCCTACTTGTGGTTGTATATCGATGACGAGTTTTGGGCATTCTGGCTTTACAGGAACCTACGCTTGGGCAGATCCAGAAGAAGAAATAGTTTATGTGTTTTTAGCTAATAGAACCTACCCAAATGCTGGGAAAAACTTATTGCTAAAAGAAAATATAAGAACAGAAATTCAACGTTTAATTTATGAAGCGATTGAAGATTAAAAATTAATATATGAAAATAGGAATTGTTTGTTATCCAACTTTTGGAGGTAGTGGCGTTGTGGCAACAGAGTTAGGTTTAGAGCTTTCTAAGCGCGGTCACGAAATTCATTTTATTACGTATAACCAACCTGTAAGATTGGAACTATTAAGTAATAATGTACATTATCACGAAGTAAACGTTCCAGAATATCCATTATTTCATTATCAGCCTTACGAATTGGCGCTAAGCAGCAAACTGGTGGATATGGTAAAACTACATCAGATTGAGATTTTACATGTACATTATGCCATTCCACATGCCTATGCAGCATATATGGCAAAAAAAATGCTGCAAGAAGAAGGTATTCATGTGCCAATTGTAACTACGCTTCACGGCACCGACATAACCTTAGTTGGAAGTCATCCATTCTACAAACCAGCAGTAACGTTTAGTATTAATAAATCTGATGCGGTTACAGCTGTTTCCCAAAGTTTGAAAGATGATACACTGCGCTTATTCGATATTAAAAATGACATTCATGTAGTTCCTAATTTTATAGATTTAGATAAATACAACCATAGTTTTACCGATTGCCAAAGAGGCATGATGGCAAAAGATGACGAAAAAATAATCACGCACATTAGTAATTTGCGTCCTGTAAAACGAGTGCAGGATGTTATTAAGGTGTTTTATGGTATTCAAAAAGAACTACCTGCAAAGTTGATGTTTATTGGTGAAGGTCCAGAAAAGGAAAACATTGAAAACCAATGTCGCGAATTAGGAATTTTAGACAAAGTCATTTTCTTCGGAAGAAGTAATGAGATTGACAAAATATTATGTTTTAGCGATTTATTTTTATTACCCTCACAAACTGAAAGTTTTGGTTTGGCTGCATTAGAGGCTATGGCTTCAGGAGTTGCAGTAATTTCAAGTAATACTGGAGGAATTCCAGAAGTGAACGCACAAGGTCTTTCAGGTTTTTTAAGTGATGTTGGGGATACCGATGATATGATTAAGAATGCACTTTATATTCTAAGGGATAAAGCTCGTTTAAAAACTTTTAAAAGCAACGCTAGAAATGAAGCCTTAAAGTTTGATTTACATGCTATAGTTCCACAGTATGAGGCTATTTATCAAGATACGTTGTCTAGGTGTTTGGTATTATAAGGTTTAACTTTAAAAATCACTCCAAATCCTCCAACATCAAATTATAATCATACTGTAAATCTTCATGTAGTTTGGCTATTGTTTTTTTTGCCAGTAATAGCTGTCTTTCATACATATTCACCAATTGCGTACTTCGCTTGATACTTGGTGTAAAATCTTTAAGTTTTTCACAAAAATAGAGTAGAAGTTCTACTTCAGTTTCTTTTTGTTGAGAGTATCGGATAAACTTTTTTACGTTTCGCAATATCTTACGAATACTTTTTTTAATGTAATAAAAGTTGTTGGCATTAATCAATTCAAACTCTTCATCCATAAATCCTTTTACAGTAGCAATGTAGCCGCTTTCATCATGCGATTCAAAAAGCAAATACGTCAATAACTCTTTATTCTCTTTTTTAAAGCGCGCCAAACGTAGGCAGAGTTGTTGCAATTCATCACTTGAAAGCATGTTTAACTCTTTTTTGATTTCAGGAAGATTTACGGCTTTCATTTTTGCTTTTGATTTGTGCTAAAGATAAACAGACCAATTCACAACGCAAAGTATTGTGATTCTCAATATGTCAGTTCGAGTGATTTCATTTTTATGAAATAGTAGCGAGAACCATTTAAGAGACTAAAATTCTTATTCTCGATACAAATTTTGCTCATTCCAATCACAAAACTCACTCGAATTAACAGAATTATAGCTTTAGTGTGCCTTATCAAAAAGTTTTACTAGTTCATTTTCATCATCAGCACTTATGGTTACTAATAACTTCCTAAGCCCTAGCTTATTCACTTTATATACTTTGGTGCCAGTTGTCCAATACTCCTTTCTTGTAGCTTGTGGCATCATAGGAAATCCATAGCTAAATGTACTACCATCTGGTTTTGGGCCAATAACCACAAAATTATGTCGGTTTAAACTGTTGTTTCGAATTTTAAAATTGATAAACTTCGGAGATGCTTCTGTAAAATCCATAGCAGTATTATAATCTTTATCTGTGGTTTTGACCTTTTTTGACTTAGGTTCATTAACTAAAATTAGTTTACCTTTATTAGAAACGTTCGCCCACAAATACTCCGAAGCATTGACTTTTATAGTGCCGCGACTCCAAAGGTTTACAAAAGCGTTTTCAGCTATAATCTTGGAAGCATCAATAGTAGAAAGTTCTGAGCCCAAGCGTAATTCTTTTGTGTTTCCTTCAATAAAAACTTTACCAATTGGTGCCGTAACTCTCAATACATTATTATTCACAATGATGATTTTTGTAACATCATGCGTATCATGGAATACGTGTTTTAGATTAGGCGCTCCGATGGTTATAATAATATCTTCTGAAGGTTGTATCCATTTTAATTGATTGAAATGAATAGTGCCGTCAATAACCTCTTTATCGATATAATTAAATAAGTTAGCATCTGTAGTAATAGAAAGTCCTGCTTCTGCTGACGCATCAATAGTAATTTTGGCATACAAATCAATTTTTATTTTAGTTACGTTTTCAAAACTAAACGTTCTGGTTTCAATTTGCTTATTTCCTTTAACTTGTGAGTGTAAAGCAATGCTTAATACAAATATGCTGAGTGTGATAAATTGTTTCATTTTTATTTTGTTTTAGAGATTTCTGAATTGGGATTATTAAATGTTGCTTCGTAAATTATTTTTTCTGGTTTGTATTCAAAACGAATGCTTCTGTTGGGTTGATCTCGAAGCTCAAAAATGGTGTCTTTATTTACAAACTTGAATTCAATATCATAGCTTGCAGAATTCAGTTGAATATCACCTTCATAGATGCTATCACCATTAACGTCAGTAAGTAAAAGTGTTTCATTCCAAGATAAAGGCGCTGTATCACCTCGAATTCCAACATTGCTAATGCTATGAATTTGCTTCATATTGAGTTTAAAATGAATGATTTTAGGGTGCTTGTCTTGAACGCAACTATATGTTAAAAACAATGCTATAAGTAAAAATAGAGTGTAAGTTTTCATAATATTATTTTAGAGTTTTTGAAATTAAATAGTCCAGCCCGAAACGACCAGAACCAAAATAGAGATTGTAAACTGCTATCCATAAAAAGCCCATGGCAGGTAGCATGCTCCAAGTGCCGTTGCCCCATTTTTGCATAAAAATGGCAACTAGCATAGTGCACATAATTAAAAAGGCTGAAATCCGCGTTTTTAAACCAAAAGCTAAAAGAATGCCACCAACAGCTTCACTAAAAGCACCCATCCATGCAAAAAATACTGGTGCAACTGCAAAAATTCCGCCATAGGATGCAACATCTTCTGGAAACCATGCAACAACCTCGAATAGATTTAGATTTCGATCGTCTGGGGTCCAAGGCATTCCAAATTTTGAGGCGCCAAAGTCTATAGCTAATAACATTCCACAGATAAATCGGATAACTGCAAAAACTAAATCTGCGAACCAATGCTTTTGTGTGATTGGTGTAATTAATAATTTAATGATTTTCATAATGTTTCAATTTTTTGTTCGACAAGACAAATTTGAAACATTACCAATGGTCAGACGACTTAAATGATATTAGAGGGACTTAGAATACGATTTGAGACGTCCTAAATCGTAGTAGATTTGAGATATTCGGAAGGTGAGTACTTTGTTAATTTTTTAAAAACACGATTGAAGGTTGCTTTACTATTAAAACCACATTCTTGTGCTATACCTAGTAGAGACAATTGCTTATGCTTATCTTCTTTAATCATATCCTTAAAAGCATTTACACGATACATGTTTACAAAGTCATTAAAATTCTTATTAAAACCAGAATTTATAACTTCTGAAAGTTGACCACGAGACATATTGGCTTTTTTTGCTAAATCTGATAAATTTAATTCAGGATTCAAATATACCTTCTCAGTTTCCATCAATCTTTTTACAATCTCAATATCTTTTTCTGAAACATATTTTGATGTTTTATCTTCTGAAATTTGTGGTATGGCTTCTAAACTTGGAGAGAATGTAAAGTTTAGTTTATTCAACTTTGTTGTATCTGTAAAGTAACCTTTGATACCAATATATAATGTTATCAAAGCACTAAGTAAATTAAGCCACCAGCGTTGTTCATAGTTTAAATCTGTTACAAAAACACCAACAACAGTTTGTATTGTATCGTACAAGAATAACAAGCTGAACAAGACCAAGAAACTAAGTATCCAGTTGAGCTCTAACTTATATGTGTTAGAAAAATATTGTTTTATTCTTCTGCGGTAATTATAGAATAGTTGTAAAGTAAACGCAAGATATAAGAGCATAAATGGAAATTCTATAAATCCCATTATAGGCTGTACGATTGCTTCATCAACATTAATTTTTAAAACACCATTTTGTGTTTCATTAAATCCAGGTTGCATAGCATCATAGCTAAAAATAAACAATCGGTAAGCGATAAATGTAAACGCAAATGCAAAATGCCACCAATGCCTTTTTTTAAATTTGAAATTTGAAGTGGTTACAGATTTAACATAAAAGTAGATTAATGGACCTAAAGCTATGGCTATATTATATAAGAAGTAATTTATTTTGGTAGTTCTAAACTCATTATACCATCCCATAAAACCAACGGTATAGCATGTTTGACTATAGCAAGTTAATAGGAGAATCAAACCTAAAAACAAATTGGAAATATTTCCCTTTCTCTTATTCTTTATAAGAAGTAGAATTGCAAATATTAAGCCTTGGATTACAAGAACCAATAGGGGAGTACTACGAATATTGAAATCAGGAAACAAGAACTACTAATTTTAGAACTCTAAAATAGTATTATTATCGCAGTTTTGGAAAATCAATAGGACTCAATTCGTGCATTACATCGTAAACCGCTTCGAAAATATCCTCAACCGAAGGTTTAGAAAAATAATCGCCATCGTTACCGTAAGCAGGACGATGAGATTTAGCTGTTAACGTTTTTGGTGCACTATCTAAATATTGAAATGCATTTTGTTTATTAAGAATTTTATCTAAAATATATGCAGAAGCACCACCAGGAACATCTTCGTCAATCACCATAAGACGATTGGTTTTGGCTATACTTTTTACAATATCTTGATGGATATCAAAAGGTACTAAAGATTGAACGTCAATAATTTCAGCATCAATACCAACTGCAAGTAATTCTTTTGCAGCTTGTTCTACCAAACGAAGCGTTGACCCATAAGAAACCAACGTAATATCAGAACCTTCTTTTATGGTTTCAACCACACCAACAGGTGTTTTAAAGTTGCCCATGTTATTTGGTCGTCGTTCTTTTAAGCGATAGCCATTTAAACATTCTACCACTAAAGCAGGGTCATCACCTTCTAATAGTGTATTGTAGAAACCAGCAGCTTTAGTCATATTTCTTGGTACTAAAACTAAAACACCACGCATTAAATTCAACAGCCCACCCATTTGCGAACCTGAATGCCAAATACCTTCTAATCTATGTCCACGAGTTCGAATAATTAAAGGTGCTTTTTGTCTGCCCTTTGTACGGTAATGCAATGACGCCAAATCATCACTAATTACATTTAGCGCATATAACACGTAATCTAAATACTGAATTTCAGCAATAGGCCGTAGACCTCGTAATGCCATACCAATACCTTGACCAATAATAGTAGCTTCCCGGATACCAGTATCCGCAACACGCAATTCTCCATATTTTGCTTGAAGCCCTTCTAAACCTTGATTTACATCACCAATATTCCCGGTATCTTCACCAAAAATTAGCGTTTCAGGATGCTTACTAAAAATAGCATCAAAATTATCTCGGATAATAATTCTTCCATCTACTAATTCAGATGTATCGTCAAAAACTGGTTGAATTTCAGATACTTTTGTAGCGGACTTATCCGTTTCACAATATAAATGGGAGCTAAACTCTGGCTGAACCTCTTCAATTTTAGTGCTAATCCAGTTTTTAAGTTCACTAATTTCATTAGAAGTTTCACCAATAGTATATCGCAACGCTTTTCTTCCACTAGACAAAATATCCTTACGTGTTGGCTCATTTATTACAGCAAGCACTTCTTTCAGCTTTGAAATAAAAACACCGTTCTCACTTGATTTTGCAAGCTTTTCTAAAAGGGAAACCATTTCGGTTTGCTCCTTTTTAATTGGCGCTAAAAACGTATTCCACGCTTTGGTTCTACTTTGTTTTACCTCACGTTTTATAGTACGCTCTATGTTAATTAAAGTTTCGTTTGTTGCAATACCACTTTCAATAATCCACTCACGCATTTTTTTATTGCAATCGCGGTCAGCTTCCCATTTTAAGCGCTCACCTGTTTTATAACGTTCATGCGAACCAGAAGTAGAATGTCCTTGTGGTTGTGTTAATTCTGTAACATGTAAAATAATTGGCACATGTTCTTCTCTAGCAATCGTAGCTGCTTCTTGATAGGTTTGTATCAAATTGGCATAATCCCAACCCTTAACACGCAATATTTCAAAACCTTTATTTTCTTTATCTCTTTGAAAGCCTTTTAGGATTTCTGATATGTTTTCTTTAGTAGTTTGATGTTTGGCATGAACAGAAATCCCGTATTCATCATCCCATATACTTGTAACCATTGGCACTTGAAGTACGCCGGCAGCATTTATAGTCTCAAAAAACAAACCTTCGCTAGTACTTGCATTACCAATAGTTCCCCAAGCAACCTCATTTCCGTTTTTAGAAAATTTACTAGCATTTAAATCCTTTAGTTCTTTAAACACTTTTGAAGCTTGCGCAAGCCCTAATAGACGCGGCATTTGTCCAGCAGTGGGAGAGATGTCTGCACTTGAATTGTACTGGTTAGCTAAATCTTTCCAGTTACCATTTTCATCAATACTATGCGTCACAAAATGGCCTCCCATTTGACGACCAGCAGACATAGGCTCCAATTCCAGATTTGTGTTTGCATATAAACCTGCAAAAAATTGCTCTACGGTTAACTCACCTATGGCCATCATAAACGTTTGGTCTCTGTAGTATCCAGAACGCCAATCACCTTTTTTAAAAGCTTTAGCCATTGCCAGTTGTGGCACTTCCTTACCATCACCAAATATTCCAAACTTTGCTTTCCCTGTAAGTACTTCACGACGACCTAACAAACTACATTCTCGACTTTGAACTGCTATTTTATAATCGTGTAAAACTTCAGCTTTAAAATCGTCAAATGATATGTTGTCTTTCAAATCGGTGAGTGGTTGCATTTTAAGTTGGTTAATAGCGCATGCAAAATTAAGAAAAACAGATGGTTTGTGCAATTAAAACATGTCTTAAAAAAATGTGAAAAATATACTTAATTTTAAAATAAGATGTATATTTTAAAATATTCACATAAAAAACAATAAATAAATGAGAATAGTTTAATACCAGCGTCGTCTAAACAGTCCTAGTAAAGATTCTGGATCAACTGTGAATTTGAATCTAATTTTTTGATCATAGTTAGGCTGCGCGATTTCCCAACCTAAATTTGAGTATACAGGAAAGTAAACCTCGAAATAATCGGTTACTAAGTTGATACGTATCCCAGAATCATAAACAAATTTTGCGGAGTTAAACTTGTTTTTAACAAGACCAAAATCACCATAAGCCAATATATAACGCCAAATACTAGTGCTTACGTTTGCAGTACTCATCCATTGGTTTGCAAAAGGCACTTCAAGCTGTGATTTAAACCCGCCCTCAGCTTCAATAAACTGCTGACTAAATATTCCTGAAGCCTCAGAGCGTCCTAAATAATTATATTCAAACAGGTAATCTGTAGGTCTGTCTAAAGCAAAACTGAAGTAATTAGAACTAATGTCGTTATTATTATCCAAGAAAGCCCCTGTAAAGAAGCGAACATTCAATTGTCGGTTGCTTTCAAATAACTTTCTGAATTCATAATTAAACGAAACTTTGCTAAAGGTTCTTGCCACTTGAAAATCTGCATACCATTTACTGAAATTGATTAAGTTATCATTAGAATGAATATATCTCGCATTAAAAACACTATAGTTTGGCTCGTCGCTACTGTCTGGATTTAAAGGGTTTCTATCCCTATGAAAATCTAAAAACCTGAAGCGTAATAATTTTCTTTTATTTGATCTGAAATCATCATCTTCTCTAAACGAAAATGAAATTGATGGTGTAATACGCCTAACAAACAAATCTTCAGCATAACTGCTATAAGTATAACTTGCACCATAGGTTAAAGCAAATAGGTTTCTGCTTTCAAAGAAATGTGTCATTGATGCAGATGCACCACCAGTAATAGTCTTGGAGCCCAAAGAGTATTGAGGTTGTATCTTATAACGCAAATTTCTCCGTAACAAGGTGCTGTTGTAAACTTTTGCTCCTAAATTAAGACCGTCGTATATATTATTAAACTCCACAATAGGCATAAAGAATACCTGATTATAATTAGGATCTTCTACATCCTGAAAAAGCCTAAATTGTAAAGGCTTATTGTTAAAAAAGAACCCTTTTAGAGATTTCCAATTATCACGTAAGTTATATTCTGGTGCAGCGTTATTGTAGTTTAAAACAAGCTTATTGGCCTCCTTTCGTGGCACAGTAAGTGTTTTTTGTTTTCCAATATCTTCTACCCAATACTTAGAAATAACGCTATCATTATTTAATGTATAGAGCGCTACTGGCATATTGTTATCGCGCTTATTCTTGATAGTTACTGTGATAGAATCTTTTGTTTTCTCTACTTTTTTAATTTTGAAATCAATCTTTTTTCTAGTTTTCAAATAGTCTTCAAAAAACCAATCAATGTCCTTTTCTGTTCTTGATTTTAAGAATGATTCAAATTCTGCCGAGGATGTTAGTATTAATTTGTTTTCCTTTAAAAATGGTTTTATGGCATCTTCTAAAACATCATGATTAATAAAATCATCTAAATATTTTAAACCGATACCTGCTTTATATTTATTGGCAATATTGCTATTAAATTTTAAGAGCGAGTCCTTTTGCATTGTTAAAGGCTGGTCTCTATTTGTCCTAGCCATACTCATATAAGCCAAAGTATACTTGTCATTATAGTGCAAGTCTGCCGCATGAAATGATCGTATCCCCCAAATATTCGCCAGTTTCCCTAAAAACTTCATATCAGGATAATGGTCTTCTACATATTTTATTAAGAAATAAGTTTGAATCCCATCTAAAAGCCAATGATCTTTTCTGGGGTTAACTAATAACGTATTTTCTAAATAATTGTGTAACACTACTTTCAACAATCGCATTTCATATTCAAAAGAATCAGAAAAGGGCTGTAAAAATTTTGGCAATGATGTTAAACCGTAAACAGGATCGTTAGCATTATCAATTTCTGTTAGTAGTAATTTTTCATGCGGATAAGATCCAAGATTATCTGAGAGATAACTCATGATCTTATCATTAATCAAAACCTTTTCAATAGTCTGCAAATTATTGTCGAATAAATCTGAAACCAGTTCTATTTGATCATTTTTGATTGATTTAAATTTTGAATTTTTACTGAGGTGTAGCTTACTATTAATTCTATCTTTTCCATATAGAATTGTAGTTGTATAATCATTGTTATCAGACGATTCAATAAGATTCAACTCTGTAGTCAACTTGAAATTTTTCGGATACGACAGTTCAAGTTTTATATCAGATTTAGGCTTAAATAAATCATTTAAATTTTTGTTGCTAAAATATTGCCAATCAGAATCATAAACAGATGGTGTGATGTACCAATACCTTAAATTGAAATCATTTTCTTTTGTATAACCATAACTTGTGAATTCATCACTAGGAATTTTTACGATGTAATTAAGGCGAATAGTATACGATTCATTCGACATTAATGGTTTCGGTAATTTTACCTTAATCACATCTATCTGATTCTTTAATCTTGTGAATGATAACGTATCGCTATTTTGAAGAATAGAAGTTAGGTTTGTATACCCTCGTTGTTCGTCATTAGCTAGATGAAACCTATTCACATACTCATCAGCCAATCGTATAGCTAAGGCAGTGTTTTTGGTAGCGTAGCTATTACTCCAATCGTTAAGATAAATAGAGTGTAGTGTATCGTTAGAAGTGTTTTTATAGGTGATGGTTTGGTCTATAGCAATTAGCTTTTCTTCAACATTAAATTTTGCTTTAATATCGATGCTATTTTGGCTAAAACCTATAAAACCAAAGGTTAGTAGGAATAAGTAAGTTAAAAAACTGAACTTCAAATTATACGTTTAATTTATTAGATTTGATACAAGGCGAAGCAATATAACAAATTATATGATGTACACCGCAATTATTAGGTGTGAGGTAGATTTTAAAAGTTAGGTGTAAATCTTGATTTTTGATAAAATGTATCTAATATTTCAATAACCTCATCTTCGGTATCCACTAAATGAATTAAATCCATGTCTTTTGGACTGATATTTCCATTTTTCTCCAAAAGAGTAGATTTAACCCAATCTATTAGTCCTTGCCAAAAGCTTTTCCCTACAAGAATAATGGGGAATTTTTCAATTTTATGTGTTTGAATGAGCGTCATGGCTTCAAATAATTCATCTAGTGTACCAAAACCACCTGGCATCACAACAAAACCTTGAGAGTATTTTACAAACATCACTTTTCGCACAAAGAAATAGTCGAAGTCTAAACTTTTATCAGAATCAATATAAGGGTTATCATGTTGCTCAAAAGGCAAATCTATATTTAGTCCTACTGAAGTTCCTCCACCTAAATGAGCACCTTTATTTCCTGCTTCCATAATTCCAGGACCACCACCAGTAATCACTCCATAACCAGATTCTACTATTTTTTCAGCAACTCTAACTGTTAATTCATAATATTTATCACCTGGCTTTGTTCTAGCTGAACCAAAAATAGAAACACAAGGCCCTATTTTGCTCATTTTTTCAAAACCATTCACAAATTCACCCATTATCTTAAATATCGCCCAAGAATCGTTGGTTTTTATCTCATTCCAGCTTTTATGTCTTTGTTCTTTTCTCATTTGTATTCTCTGTTATATTTCCTTTTCTAAAATCAGTCCGTTAATGTAATTCTTTTTTCAAAAATTTAGCGGTATAACTTTTTTTATCTTTAATAATCTCTTCAGGTGTACCTTTAGCTACTATTTCTCCACCACCTTTTCCACCTTCATAACCAATATCAATGATATGATCTACGGTTTTTATTACGTCTAAATTGTGTTCAATAATCAGCACTGTGTTACCTTTATTCACTAATTTATTCAATACTAGCATCAGCACACGAATATCTTCAAAATGCAGTCCAGTAGTAGGTTCATCCAAAATATAGAATGTGTTACCTGTATCTCGTTTGCTCAATTCAGTTGCTAACTTGATACGTTGCGCTTCACCACCTGAAAGTGTTGTACTTTGCTGTCCTAAAGTAATATAGCCCAAACCAACATCTTGAATGGTTTTAAGTTTTTTATAGATTTTTGGAATATGCTCAAAAAAGCCAACAGCTTCATTTATAGTCATATTCAAAACATCACTTATATTTTTTCCTTTATAACGAATCTCTAGGGTCTCTCGGTTAAAGCGTTTTCCTTGGCACGTTTCGCATTCAACATAAACATCAGGGAGAAAATTCATTTCTATCACTCTTAGTCCTCCGCCTTTACAAGTTTCACAACGTCCATTAGCTACATTAAAACTGAATCTTCCAGCTTTGTAACCTCTAATCATTGCTTCAGGAACTTTTGCAAATAAGCTTCTAATTTCATCAAAGGTTTTGGTGTAAGTCGCAGGATTACTTCTAGGTGTTCTTCCGATAGGTGATTGATTGATATCTATCACCTTATCAATATGCTCTAAACCTTTAATACTTTTATATGGCATTGGCTTTTTTACACCATTAAAATAATGGGCGTTTAAAATAGGGTAAAGGGTTTCATTAATCAATGTAGATTTTCCACTACCAGAAACTCCAGTAATACCAATCATTTTTCCTAAAGGAAATTTTACTGAAACATTTTTAAGATTATTTCCTGTACATCCTTTTAATTCGAGAAACTTTCCGTTGCCTGTTCTACGTTTTTTAGGGATTTCAATCTCCTTATTACCATTTAAATAGTCCGCTGTAAGCGTATTATGGCTTTTTAATTCATCAGGATTTCCTATGCTTATAATTTCACCGCCATGTTTACCAGCTTTCGGGCCAATATCAATGACGTAATCTGCACGTTCTATCATGTCTTTGTCATGCTCTACAACAATAACAGAATTACCGATATCTCTCAATGACACCAATGAATTAATCAATTTTTCATTATCACGTTGATGCAAGCCAATACTAGGTTCATCTAAAATATAAAGCACGCCTACCAATTGCGAACCAATTTGAGTAGCTAGCCTAATACGTTGCGCTTCACCACCAGACAATGATTTTGAACTTCTATTTAATGCCAAATAATCTAAACCAACATCCAATAAAAATTGCAAACGTGTTTTTATTTCTTTTAGAACTTCCTCTGCAATTTTTAATTGTGTTTCTGATAAGTGATGATGTAAATCATTAAACCATTCAGATAATTCTACAATATCAGTATTTGCTAATTCAGCAATATTTTTATTATTTAATTTGAAGTAAAGTGATTCTTTCTTTAGTCTTGACCCTTCGCAAACCGGACATTTAATCTTGTCCATATACTCTTTAGCCCAACGTTTTAAGGATGTTGAATCTGCTGTTTTATATTGATTCTCAATAAAATTAGCTACACCTTCAAAATCTATCTTATAATCGCGAGTAACTCCTAGAGTTTTACTTTCTACTGAAAATTTTTCGTTCCCACCATAAAGAATCACTTGTTTTGCTTCTTCTGGAATATCTTTATAAGCATCCGTAAGTTTGAAATTAAAGCGTTGCGCTATGGTTTCAAACTGCTTAAAAATCCAACTTTTCTTTTCTGGCCCATGTGGTGCCAATGCACCGTTTTTTATGGATAAGGAATCATCGGGAATAATTTTATTTTCATTCACTTGATACAACTCACCAATACCATTACAATTAGCACATGCGCCTTTTGGCGAGTTAAAAGAAAAATTATTAGGCTCAGGATTTGGATATGAAATCCCAGAAGATGGGCACATTAAATTTCTACTAAAATAACGTGCTTCCTCTGTATCTTGATCTATTACCATTAATACGTCATCACCGTGATACATGGCAGTATTGATACTTTCTGAAAGTCTTTTATCATTATCAACGGCATCATTCACCACTAAACGGTCAATTACAATCTCTATATCGTGCGTTTTGTAGCGATCTAGTTTCATACCCTTAACTAGGTCTCGAATTTCACCATCGGTTCTTACTTTTACAAAACCTTGTTTTGCTATTTGCTCAAATAGTTCTCGATAATGACCTTTTCTAGAGCGTACAACGGGTGCAAGGATATTTATGCGCTTACCTTCAAAATCCTTTAAAATGAGTTGTTTGATTTGCTCATCACTGTAGCTTACCATCTTATCGCCAGTGTTATAACTATAAGCATCACTAGCGCGAGCAAAAAGCAATCGTAAAAAATCATAAATCTCTGTAATAGTGCCAACAGTAGAGCGCGGAGATTTACTAGTTGTTTTTTGTTCTATTGCAATAACAGGGGATAAGCCATCAATTTTATCAACATCTGGTCGTTCTAAACCTCCTAAAAACTGCCGGGCATAGGCGGAAAATGTTTCTATATAACGACGTTGTCCTTCGGCATAAATGGTATCAAAAGCTAAAGACGATTTTCCACTTCCTGACAAACCAGTTATTACCACCAGTTTTTCTCTAGGAATAGAAACATCAATATTTTTTAGGTTATGCACACGGGCACCCTTTACCTCAATTTTCTCTTCAAATTCAGTCATAGCAACGCAAAGTTGCGAAGTTACGTTTTTTGATATTAAAAATGAAGTAGGGTTAGTGTTATAAAAGCGTTAAAAGCAATAGAAATTAATCAGTCTTAATATCTGAAATCTCCATACCAAAAAATAATATTTTATGAAATGTTGGCAGTTTTACACCTGTTTCTGCAATTTGCCAGTCGTTCCAACTAGCTTCAAGACCATCAATAGGGGTTTTAGAATTCCACATATTAAAACTTTTAGGTTTACCAGTATCGTCAAAGTGCCATAAATACGATTCGCCATTAGCATAAGTCACTAGAAGTCCATTTTCATTGCTAGGAAGCGACACAAGTTTTCTGCTAACACCAGCATCAAAAGCTTGAAATGGTGCTATGAGCCAAAATACATCATTCTTAAAATAGTCTTGAGCTTCGTTGACTAACTCTTCCCCCATTTCGCCCTCAATTGTAAACCCATGCACGTATGCTTTACTTTCAGAGTGATCTTTTAAATCCAACCTAATTTTATAGTCTTTCCAAAATACATCACAAATATTCTCGGTTTTCTCCCATTCATAGTGGCGTCTATTTTTAAACGTCCATTCAATGTAATCTGTACTCGTAAAAGCTTCGTAGTTCAAGGCGACTAGCATTTTAGTTGCTAAATCATCGGCAGGTTTGCCCTCAGTACCAAAAGGAAGATCTTGGTGATGTTTAAAGTATAAAAAACCAAAAAATAGAAGACTAGGAAGTGTTAAAAAAATAACAACTCCAAGTATGAGTTTTATTGGTTTTTTCAGTTTCATTATTTGAAGTAGATTGAGGCTTCTACGTGCCTAAAGTATCAAATATCATTTACTTACAGAAATATTAAAGAAATATTCGACCCAAGTAAGCATTTATCGATATTATACCTACTACTGGGGAGTTCATCTATAAAAAAACACATTTAATGTTTTAGTTCTTGTTCTAAAAATAAACGTTTCTCTTTAGAAAAATTAATTAGTTCCTCAAAAAAACTAGTAAACTCTTCTTCAAACTCACCGTAAAATTCTTCTAATTCATTTACAGCTTCATTCATACCTGATTTATGTTTAGTTCTCCTATTCATTCCCGCTAAAACTTTGGCAATACCTTCAATAGAAGCATAACTTAAAAGCCAATTATCGGTAATCATGTAGGGCATCATTTTTTGAATACGAGCAGGTAAAATTTCAAAATTTTCCTCAAGCGATGCATAAAAGTGTTCAACATAGTCTTCCAAGGGTGTGTCACTATAATTGCTCCAATTTTTAGCTAAAAAATGATCATATAAAATATCAACAATTACTCCAGAATAGTGACTGTACTTCTCATGTAATCTTTTAGTGCTTTGTCTTACTGTTTCATGAGCATCTGTATATGTATCTATATGACGATGTAAAAGAATACCAATTTGAATATCTCTATCATACTTTTTGTATCGATTTCCTTTTATACCATCAGCAATAAAGTTTCCAATGGTGACTAATTCATTATCTCCAGATAGATAAATATGCGCTAAATAGTTCATTTGTGGAATATATGTATTTTTGTAATCTTAAATAGAAAGATATTGAAGAAACTCCCAAATTTAGATGCTTTACGTTTTTTTTTAGCGTTACTTGTTATTATTTTTCATTTACCTAGTTTATCGAAGAATCAAGGTCTTCCTTACTTTAATTCACTACCCATTTTTCAAAGAGGTGTAGATGCTGTTTATATGTTTTTTGTGCTCAGTGGTTTCTTAATTATTCGCATTATATATAAAGATAAGATTTTAGATAAATTTTCAATTAAAAATTTTTATGTAAGACGAATACTAAGAATTTTCCCTTTATACTACCTAATTATTTTTTTTGGGTTTGTATTTTATCAAGTTATTCTTCCATACCTAAATATTACATTTGAAAATAATTATAATTTAGTTGATGGTATTTTACTAACCTCATTTTTTTTACCAAATGTTTTTGCATTTGAATATAAACCTGGGGGCATACTAGAAATTCTGTGGTCTATTGGAATTGAAGAACAATTCTATTTAATTATTGGGGTTCTAATGTTTTTTGTCAATAAAAAAAGAATATTTAATGTACTTATAATTTTAGCGTTTATTACGTTTTTCGCATACCACTACTTTAATGCTTCATTATACCACAAGTATATGTTTGTCTATTTTTTCTTGATTTGTGGAGGTGTTATGGCAATACTTGAGGAAAGAGATAAATTGAATGCTCTAAAATCTAACATGATTTATACATTTTGCATTCTAATTTTAACGTTACTTCATTTTGTTACTGATTTGTTTGAGTTTGGCATCCCATGGCTAAAAAATATCTTCACATGTATTTTGTTTAGTCTTTTTATTCATATTATAAGTTGTAATAACTTTAAATTCTCAATTAAGCATAAGTATATAAATTACTTAGGCAGAATATCCTATGGTATATATATGTATCATGTAATTGCCTTAAATGCTATAGTGTTTATCTTTTTACAGATTAAATCAAAAGGAATTTTTAATGATACGGTAACGATTATTTTAATAAATATTTTAACATTTGCACTAACATTTATTTTGGCACATTTTTCATATAAATATTATGAAAAACCCTTTTTAAAATTAAAAAACAATTTTAGACAATGACACTTATAAAATCAATTTCAGGAATCAGAGGTACAATAGGCGGTAATGTTGGCGAAAATCTTACACCAATTGATGCTGTAAAATTTGCTGCTGCATATGGCGCTTGGTTAAAAGAAAATCGTAAAAAAGAAAACTACAAAGTTGTGGTTGGACGAGATGCTCGTATTTCAGGAAAGATGATTCAAAGTTTAGTAATGCAAACTTTAGTAGGTCAAGGGATTCATGTAATTGATTTAGGTTTGTCTACAACACCTACGGTAGAAGTTGCTGTACCTATGGAACACGCTGATGGTGGCATTATTTTAACAGCAAGTCATAATCCTAAACAATGGAATGCACTCAAGCTATTAAATGAAGAAGGAGAGTTTTTAGATGCGGTTGAAGGTGCTAAAATTTTAGAGTTGGCTGAGGGTAATAGTATTGAGTTTGCTGATGTTGATAGTTTAGGAAAGATTACTAAAAATAAGGCATATTTTGATTTACATATTATTGAAGTTTTAGATTTGCCATTGGTAAATGTAAAAGCTATAGAAGCAGAACGTTTTAAGGTGGTTGTTGATGGTGTAAATTCTACAGGAGGCATTGTAATACCTTTATTATTAGAGCGTTTGGGTGTGGATGTAGTAAAGCTATACTGTGAGCCTAACGGACATTTTCCTCATAATCCAGAGCCTTTAAAAGAACATCTAACAGATTTGTCTGATGCGGTTAAAAAACATAAAGCTGATTTTGGAATCGTTGTAGATCCAGATGTAGACCGATTGGCATTTATGGATGAAAATGGTGATATGTTTGGTGAAGAGTACACATTAGTGGCTTGTGCAGATTATGTATTAAGCCATAACCCAGGAAATACAGTAAGTAATATGAGTTCTACAAGAGCACTTAGAGATGTTACCGAAAAACATGGTGGTATGTATGAAGCTTCTGCAGTAGGAGAGGTGAATGTTGTAAAATTAATGAAGAAAAACAACGTAGTGATTGGTGGTGAAGGTAATGGGGGTATCATTTACCCTGAGTTACATTACGGTCGTGATGCTTTGGTGGGTATAGCTTTGTTTTTGAGTTTACTAGCTGAAAAAGGCATGAAAGTTAGCGAATTACGCAAAACCTATCCTAACTATTATATGAGTAAGAAAAAAATACAATTAACACCAGGTTTAGATGTTGATGGTATTTTAAAAGCTATGGAAGACCGCTATCAAAATGAGCAATTAACTACAATTGACGGCGTAAAAATAGATTTCTCTGAAAGTTGGGTGCACCTGCGTAAGAGTAATACAGAGCCTATTATTAGAATTTATACTGAAGCAAAATCTCAAGCGGAAGCTGATGGATTAGCTGATAAGTTTATTGAGGAGATTGAGGTAATAGCATCTAGTTAGAAAATTTGCAATCTTAAATCATTATTTTGAATGAAGAATTAGCCGTTACAAAGAAAGATATTATCGCATTAATTCGATATAAAAAAAGTAATACTTTTTTAAACCACTTATGGACCGTTTTTTCTGGAGATTTTGGCGCCAAGGGTGAAGTCAATGAAAATAGTGTCATAATTTGGAATCAAACTAATTGGAATAGAACTTTTTATCCAGTTTTTAAATTTGAGTTTGACAGAAATCAGCACTTAATTAAAATAGCTGATAAACTTAATCCAGTTGCTAAGGCTTTTTTTCTAGTATTCGTTTTTGGACTTTTATATGCTCTATTTATTGACAATTTTGGCAAATTTGATTTAGGCAAACCATGGCCAGTAATTATAATATTTACAGTTTTCATTTTTTTGTTGAGTCTTTTTTTTCGTATGATTTATAGGTTTGAAAAAAAGAATCAACTCGATGAAATATTTGAGTTGTTGGATATTGAAATTGAAGAAAAGAAAAGAGAAAATGAATGGTCTTTGAAAAATATACTAATTAGATTGTTTACTTACCCTTTTTGTCTTTTTTTAATTTGGTTAAATATTACACTTGTAATTCCTGATGGTAATTATAAAATGGCTGTAGGCTTGTTTGTTTTTGTTGGTTTTTACCTAGTGATGGATTTGAAAATGATCTTCAAGAAGGATAAAGTTTAGTAAACTCGTTTCAATTTTAAGTAGAATTGAATCATTTCAAAAGATATATAGAAATTGGCTTCATTAAAATGATTAGATTAGAACCAGAAACTAAACTAATCTTAAAAATGACTTTAGAATCATTACATCTATACATATTTTTTCTTTTACTCTTATCTGTTTCCTGTAAAAAAGAAAAAGAAGATAATCAGGTTGCTAGTTCACCTAATGAGCGACCCAACATCGTATTAATTATTGCAGATGATGTTAGCTGGAATGATATTGGCACATATGGGCATCCACATATCAAAACTCCAAATTTGGATAAAATGGCCGAAGAGGGTATGCGCTTTACAAAGGCGTTTTTAACAACAAGTTCATGTAGCCCGAGTAGAACAAGTATTATTTCTGGGCTTTATCCTCACAATACAGACGCAGAACAGTTATCATGGCCGTTACCTGATTATAAAAAGACCTTCGTGCAGCAATTGAAAGACGCAGGATATTGGACAGGTCTAGCCGGAAAATACCATATGGGTGATCCAGTAAGAGATGATTTTGATGTTCTACATGAAATGCAATGGATTGATGCTCCAATAGGATTAGATAGACGACTAAGAGGAGATGGTAGCGGTTGTGACGAATGGATTCAACTACTACAAGAACGGCCAAAAGATAAACCTTTCTTCACTTGGTTAGCGTCTTTTGATGCACATCGCCCATTTTATGATGATAATAGCTGCCCAAAAGTTCATAATAGCGAAGATGTTATTTTACCACCATATGTTCCTAACACAGATTTAGTAAAAAAGGATTTCAGTCTATATTATGACGAAATCACAAGGATGGACAATTACATAGGAAAAGTAGTAGCTGAACTCGAAGCGCAAGGCGTTTCAGAAAACACAGTTATACTTTTTATCGCAGATAATGGTAGAGCGTTTCCGCGAGATAAAACAACACTTTACGATGGCGGTATAAAAACTCCTTGGATTGTAAAATGGCCTGCTAAAATTAAAGCAGGTACAAAAAACAATAATTTAATAAGTTCAGTTGATATTGCACCAACATTTATGAGTATAGCAGGTTTAAATCCATTACCTGAATTCGAAGGATTTGATTTTTCAGAAATGCTTAGCGATACTTCAGAAGTAATAAGAGATGAAATTTATTCAGAAGACCATTTTCATGATTATGAGGATTATACTAGAGCTATAAGAACTAAAACATTCAAATATGTAAAGAATTTTTACGATGATTTGCCTGATACACCTTCGGCAGATGTTAATCGCGGACGCAGTTGGCAAAGTATGTTAGATGAATATAAAAAAGGTACACTTACTGAAGCGCAACTGAAATGTTTTAAAAAGCCAAGAGATAAAGAGGAGTTGTTTGATATAGTAACTGATCCTTATGAACTAAATAATCTTGCTTTAAACCCTGAGTATAAAGAAGTTTTAAGTGATATGCGCAAACGTATGGATAGCATAAGAACAAAGAGCAAGGACTTTTTACCATCTCAAAGAACACCTGACGACTTTTACAGAGAAACTGGTTTGCCTACTAAATATAGAATTCGCCCAAGACCATCAAAGGCGGCTTATATGAAGGCTAGGGAAGAAGGCAAGGTTTTAATGAATCCAGATTTTAAAGAATAATCATTTTTACTTTGGAGCTTTACCGCGATGTTTCCAACGTTTATGCGTCCAAAGATAATATTCTGGAGCTTCACGAATTTGATCCTCAACTAATTCTAAAAAGATATCAGTAATTTGGTAATCTTCAAATTCCTTAGGATTGAGTGTTATGGTTTCAAAAGTAGTTTCGTAATACCCGCGTTTTACTTTTTTAACTTTAAAGAAAACCACAGCCATATCTAGCTTTTTTGCTAACATTTCTGCTCCCGTATGTACAGGTACCTTAACGCCCATAAATTCATTCCAATGAAATGCTTTATTAAGTTTAGGTGATTGATCAGACACAAAACCATTTATGGATATAATACCTTCTCTTTTTTCCTTTATCAAGGTTGGAATAACCTCCTTGGTGGTGATTAAGTAACTATTGTATTTGGCACGAATACGCTTAACGAGTCTGTCAAAATATTTATTAGCCAATTGTTTGTAAACAGCATTTCCTCTTGACTTCACGTAAGTTTGAAGTATAAAAATCCATTCCCAGCTACCATAATGTGCGCACATCAAAATCATACTTCTATTTTGATTTTCAATACCTTGCACCACTTCAACATTAGTAAACTTGTAGCGTTTTTTCATTTCACCCTCGGAAATTGTAAGAGACTTAATAGACTCCAATATCATATCACACAAGTGGTGATAAAACACTTTGGTAATACGTTTAATTTCTTCTGGAGATTTTTCAGGAAATACTAAATTCAAGTTGCTGGCAACTACCTTTTTTCTGTAGCCAAAAATTCGATAAATTAATATGTATAGCACATCAGAAACAACATATAATATCCTAAAGGGAAGTATAGAAATTAAATATAATAGAGGATAAAGAAGAATATACGCTATAAAATGCATTTATAAGTTTTAGATTTGTAAGCGCAAAGATATGTTAATTTGATTTTAAACGTTAACTAGGTTATGGGCAATTTAGATATTATTACTATCGTGATTATTGCAGCCAATGTAATGATTTCATACAAAGGCTTCAATGATTTTAGCTTTTTTGAAAAGTATAAGTTTAATGTTGGTGCTATTCGTAGAGGGGAACAGATAAGAATGTTTAGTTCGGGTTTTTTACACGCTGATACTACACATCTTTTTTTCAATATGTTTGCGCTCTATTTGTTTTCTGATTTAGTGATTTTTGATATTGGAAAGTTCAACTTTTTCATCGTATATATAGGTAGTTTAATTGCTGGGAATTTGTTGTCTTTATATTTTCATAAAGACGAATATCATTATAGTGCAGTTGGCGCAAGTGGTGCTGTTACGGGTATCTTATATTCGGCGATTTTGCTAAGACCAGAGCGTGATTATTACTTTTTGTTTTTACCCTCTAGAATTGGTGATGTAGATTTAGGAATCCCTGGATTTGTCATAGGAATTGCTTATTTATTATACTCTATCTATGGTATGAAAAAACGCATAGGTAATATAGGTCATGATGCCCATTTTGGGGGAGCTATTGGGGGTTATTTTATTACACTCATCCTTGTGCCCTCGTTGTTACAAAGCAACCTACTAATGGTAGCAATACTGGCTTTACCTATTATTGCGCTTTTCGTACTACAGAAAATGGGAAAAATATAACCCTTTTATTACTCTGATTGGCACAACTATTGAATTTAATAGTATGTAAAAGCATCTATATTGTTTGTAAATAACTGGTTTTTAGATGTTTGATTTGATGTTTAATGAATTTGAAAAAAGGTATTATCTGCTTTAATGACAGAATGACCTAAATAGCAATATGAAGAAATCTAATTTTATGACGTTTGACAGTTTGTCATTACAGGAATTCGACGAAAACTCGGAGTTAATTCCTTTAATGACGCCAGAGGATGAGGAAGCCATAAATAATGAAGAACTCCCAGCATCTTTACCAATTTTATCATTGCGAAACACAGTGTTGTTTCCTGGAGTGGTAATTCCTATAACTGCAGGTAGAGACACTTCTATCAAACTAATTAACGATGCAAATAAAGGCAGTAAAGTTGTAGGCGTTGTTGCCCAAAAAGATGAAACAGTAGAAAACCCAACAGGAAAAGATATTTATAACACTGGTACTGTAGCGCGCATTCTAAGAGTTTTAAAAATGCCTGATGGTAACGTTACAGTTATCATTCAGGGTAAAAAACGCTTTAAGGTAGAACAAGTAGTTTCTGAAAAACCATACATAACTGCAACTATTAAGGATTTACCAGAAGCGAAACCCGCACACAAAAACAAGGAATTCACTGCAATAATTGATTCTATTAAGGATTTAGCTTTAGAAATTATTAAGGAAAGTCCAAATATTCCAAGTGAAGCATCTTTCGCAATTAAAAATATAGAGAGTAATTCATTTTTAGTGAATTTTGTCTCTTCTAATATGAATCTTTCTGTTTCTGAAAAACAGGAACTTTTAGAGAATAATGATTTAAAAAGTAGGGCATTAGCAACGTTGAAATTCATGAATGTTGAATTTCAAAAGTTAGCGCTTAAAAATGATATTCAGTCTAAGGTTCAAATGGATATGAGCCAACAACAACGCGAATATTTCTTGCATCAACAAATGAAAACCATTCAAGAAGAATTGGGTGGTGTTAGTCATGATGAGGAAATTGACGAGATGATTGCTAAGTCCAAAGAAAAGATTTGGGATGAAAAAGTAGCTAAGCACTTTGAAAAAGAGATAGGGAAGCTACAGCGCATGAATCCTCAAGTTTCTGAATATTCTATTCAAAGAAATTATCTGGAGTTGTTTTTAGATTTGCCTTGGAACGAGTTTAGTGAAGATTTATTCGACCTAAAACGTGCTAAGAAAATTCTAGATCGTGATCATTACGGTTTAGATGATGTGAAACGAAGAATTATAGAATATCTCGCGGTTTTAAAATTGCGTAATGATATGAAATCACCTATTCTTTGTCTTTACGGCCCTCCTGGTGTTGGTAAAACCTCATTAGGAAAATCGATCGCGGAAGCGTTAGGTAGAGAGTATGTTCGTATGTCTTTGGGAGGTTTACGAGACGAAGCTGAAATTCGTGGTCATCGTAAAACCTACATCGGTGCAATGCCAGGGCGTATTATTCAAAGTTTAAAAAAGGCGGGGACGTCAAACCCAGTTTTTGTTTTAGATGAAATTGATAAATTATCAAATTCACATCAAGGTGATCCTTCATCAGCAATGTTAGAAGTATTAGACCCTGAGCAAAATAGCGAGTTTTATGATAATTTCCTTGAAATGGGCTACGATCTTTCAAAAGTGATGTTCATTGCAACTTCAAATAGTCTGGCAACTATTCAACCTGCGTTAAGAGACCGTATGGAAATCATCAATGTTACTGGTTATACCATTGAAGAAAAGGTAGAGATAGCAAAACGTCATCTATTGCCTAAGCAATTGAAAGAACATGGTTTAAATGCTTCACATCTTAAAATAGCTAAACCACAATTAGAAAGAATTGTTGAAGGATATACAAGAGAATCTGGTGTTCGTGGTTTAGAAAAACAGATAGCAAAAATGGTACGTCATGCTGCCAAAAATATTGCTATGGAAGAAGATTACAATATTAAAGTAACCAACGAAGATATTATCGAAGTATTAGGCGGCCCAAAATTAGAACGTGATAAGTACGAAAACAATAATGTAGCTGGTGTTGTTACTGGTTTAGCTTGGACAAGTGTTGGTGGCGATATTTTATTTATTGAATCTATTTTATCTAAAGGAAAAGGCACACTAAGTATTACTGGCAATTTAGGTAAAGTGATGAAAGAATCTGCCACTATTGCTATGGAATTCATTAAATCTAATGCTGATAATTTCGGAATTAATCCAGAAGTATTTGATAAATATAACGTGCATATTCATGTTCCAGAAGGTGCAACACCAAAGGATGGCCCAAGTGCAGGGGTTACGATGTTAACGTCTTTAGTATCTTTGTTTACACAAAAGAAGGTTAAGAAAAGTTTGGCAATGACCGGTGAAATAACCCTTCGCGGAAAAGTTTTACCTGTTGGCGGTATTAAAGAAAAAATACTAGCTGCTAAACGTGCAAGAATAAAGGAAATATTACTTTGTGAAGACAACAGGCGTGATATTGAGGAAATAAAAGCAGAATATCTAAAAGGTTTAACGTTTCATTACGTCACAGAAATGAGCGAAGTGATTGATATTGCAATTACCAATCAAAAGGTTAAAAATGCAAAAAAGCTTTAGAATTATAACATTTACAGGTTTACTTTTTATTTGTGTCAGCGGCGTGATGTTGGCACAAAATAAACCTACTTACAAAGATGTTTTGTTAAATGGTAAACCAGCTAAACTAAATATGGCAACAGGAGAATTCATTCTCGTTAATGGTAAAACTATAGATACTATTAAACCCTTGGAATTGAATTCAAAAGAAGCTCCCAAATCAACTGGCGCTATTAAAACTTCAGAAGTAAAAGCTATTGATAAATCAAAAGAAACAGTTTCTGAAAATACACCTACATTTCACACTGTAGTAGCAGGTGAAACCTTATTTGGATTATCAAAAAAATACGGTGTATCGCTAAGTGAATTGATGAAAGGTAATAGCTTAGAAACCACTTTAGTTTATGTTGGTCAAAAGCTAAGAGTTAAAGATTTTGATAAAATAGAAGAAACCGTTAGTGATTCTACCACTTGGACTGTCTCTAAAGGTGATACTTTATATAGTATTGCCAAAAAAAGTGGTACTACAGTTAATGCACTAAAAGAACTAAACGGTTTAAAGAGTAATACCATTTTAGTTGGTCAAGAACTCCTCATAAAATAGAAATATACCCGAGCAAAAAATAAATAATACATGCTATCGTTTTAAGATAGATTCATTTACTTTGCGCAGTAAATATGCTAAGGAAAATTATTATTATTTTTTGTTTCTCTTTGACGTCTCTTGCTGTAGCGCAAGTAGGAGGTGAGAGCACCTATCAGTTTTTAAACTTAGTATCTTCTCCGCGACAAGCTGCTTTAGGTGGCAAAGTATTTACCAATGTAGATTATGACGTTACCCAAGGCCTATTTAATCCTGCAACTATTAATGTTGAAATGGATAATCAATTGGCGCTAAATTATACCAGTTATTTAGGTGGTATTAGTTATGGCACAGCATCTTATGCCTATACTATTGATAGGCGTACGCAAACTATACATGGCGGCATAACCTATATTAATTATGGCTCGTTTGATGGTTATGATGAAAATGGGGTCTCAACAGGAACATTTACAGGTAGTGAAACAGCGTTATCAGTTGGTTATGCGCTGCAAATAGGCTATTCTGACTTCTATTTTGGAGGGAATTTAAAACTAATTACCTCAAAACTTGAACAATACAACTCTTTTGGTGCTGCTGTAGATTTAGGGCTGTTATATATTGATGAGGATTTAGATTTCCATGCCGCTTTAGTGGTTAGAAACCTAGGATCACAAATTACTACTTATGCTGGTTTGAATGAACCTCTGCCTTTTGAAATTGGTCTTGGGCTATCTCAAAGATTAGAGCATGTACCCATTCGCTGGCACGTTACTCTTGAGAATCTTCAAGATTGGCCAATAGCGAGACCCAACCCTGCAAGAGTTACAAGTGATTTATCAGGAAATCAGTCTTCTGAAAAAATAGGTTTTGTTGGACAATTAATTAGACATACTATTGTTGGCGCTGAACTATTTCCAGAAGGAGGTTTCAACATCCGTTTAGGATATAATTTCAGACGTGGTGAGGAATTAAGAATAATAGATCAGCGTAATTTTTCTGGGCTTTCAGCGGGGTTCTCAATAAAACTAAATAAAATGAGATTTAGCTACACCCATGCAAAATACACTAGTGCAGCTAATTCTAATTTCTTCGGATTGCAAATTGATTTAAACTAAAGCTTTACAACTTTTACATTAACAGTATTTTGATTCACGAGTCTAGCAAAATAGATACCCGATGGTTGCCCATCAAGATTTAAAGTAACTCTACCAGATTCTATAGGATACAAACCTTCTGAGATTAATCTGGAGTGTATATCAAAAAGTGCTACGTGAATTCTGCCTTCATCCATTGGTAAAACTAATTGAAAACTGCCATATGTTGGGCTAGGATAAGCCATAATGTTTCCGAAAAAGTCGATAGATTCAACGATATCACCTTCACAATCTTTACTTGACTTAACTTTAACAACATCATCTTGCTTTACTTCAACAGAAAAAGAGGATTCAAAAGTGCTTAAAACAATCTCACTATTTACATATACTGTATATGGAGCCGTTCCTTCTGAAATACTCATGGTAATCTTGTTCGAACTTAATACTGATTTACCAAAAACCAGTGCTGCTTCACCAATTATAACAGTTGAACATTGGCTTTCTGTCTCACCATTAAAAGAAATGCATATATCGTAAGTCCCTGGAGCAATATTTTCTAAAGAAATATCATCTGTAAAATTAGTATCCACTCCATTAAAAGTTACAACGTAATCTCCTATTAAATCTGCATCAATTTCTAATTTACCATTATCCATCCCTGGACAAGATTCTGTAAACGTTTGTATAGTGAATCGTGTATCATAAATAGATAAAGTTTCACCTTCTCCTGTATCTTCTATGGCATCCACACCAGCAGTCCACATGGTACCTCCACGCTCATAAGCACCTACATCTGGTGCACCTCCTTGAAAAGGTTTATCAAAACCTGAAATCACCACACCTTCATCAACTAAGGCACTTCCAGCATTTGGCATAAAATTTAGATTTGCAGCATCAACAAACGGAGAATCCGGGAAAATTGGACTATTTTGAATATCGAATGAAGCTGGACCAGTACCAGTAAACCAGCTACCTGTGTTGGCATAATTATTATAAATCTTATTATTCTCTTGAGGGCCATTTATATCCCAAGAATCCATAGCACGTTCAGCATTCCAAATGGTATTATGGAAAAAATCTAAATCTGTATTGTTCCAGTTTACTTGATAACCACTCCATGACACATTCCAAACCACATTGTGATGAACCGTATAGCCCTTGCTATCGTTATCCAAATAAATACCTGCTGCTTTTGCTGGGTCATTTGGGTTGTGAGAGTAAGCAGGTGCCGTGGCATCATGAAACCAGTTATGATGGATTTCGTTGTTTTTTAAATTAGTGTTTCCAACAGTATAAAATACACCAGAATCACTGTTTATTATTTGTGAAGCAGAAACATCATTATATGCAATTTCACAGTTACTACCAGCCACGTACATACCATCTCTACCTGTATTTACGATAGTGTTCTTTAAAACTTTAATATTATCACCACTTGACCTAATTGGTGACGCATGGATACCAACGTAATCAGTATTACTAATATAATTTCCTTCAATGGTACAATCATCTGCTGCCCAACCAGCTATGAGTATGCCACTTACGGCGCTATGATCAACCGTACAGCCTTTTATCAGTGTATTATCTCCTAAAACTTCTATAGCAGCTTCTCCTACCTGAGCAGAAGTATTAGTTAAAGAATCATGCCCCTCATTACCATGAATAACTTTACAATTCAAGATTGTATTGTTATCTGCATTGTTATTAATCTTTAAACTACCACCAAAAAATTCTATACCGTCAATTACTATATAATCACCGCTAAGTTCTGCTGCAAACTTCTCTCTAGCGTATTCTACTTCATCATCTGCTGGCATTGTTCCGTTTGCCGGTTGAAAATACAAAGTGTTACTCGCGTTATCATAATACCATTCTCGTGCAAAATCTAAAGCTTCAAGCTTGTTAAATAAAAAGAACTGCCCTCTATTGTTTCCCGGATAATTTCTCCATGTTTCCGGATTATGTGTTCCAAAAGGCCATTTAGAAATATCTACTTGAGTATGGTCTATTCTAGTTGTTGTGCTTGCAGTTATTGGTCTTGTCCAACTCGTTCCTGAATGAGCACCTAAATAATAGAGCAGCCCTCCGTTTTCCCAGTCATAATCTGGAATTCCGGTCGCTGTAATATGGTTGCCGCTTCCGCCACCATCAACTGGGTGACAATTAACTGTCCACCTATTATTATCTGCATTATTTGGCCATCTAGCCAAATCCATGTATTCATCATTGTGATATACTGCCCTAAATCGAGATGCAACACCCATATTCACCGTGGCTTTATAAATATTTCCATTATGTAATTGCCAACCGCTTACTGTATTTGTAGCCCTAATTTCTACTTTTTCCCCATCAGCTGCTTTAATTGTTATTGGATTACTAGATGTACCACTAGCAGAAACATCCAATACTTCTCTGTATACACCTTCTCTGATAATACATGTAGTACCAGCCGACATTTCTGAAACTGCCTTACTTAATGTCCTGTATGGATTATCAACAGTACCATCATTACTATCATCACCATTTGTAGCCACATAAATAGTGGTTTGGGCTTCCATAATTCCAAAAAGGCATATAAAAGCAATAAAAAAAGAAGTAATCGTTTTTTTCATAGTATTTCATTGATTTGTTACATCAAAAATACTTCGCATCACTTAGATAAGATTAATGTTTTGTTCATTAATAAGGAACAAATGGTTCATATTTGAAATTACAACCAAATTTGACACTTTAATATATATAGTGCTTTGTTTTATTTAAGATTGTAAGCTCAATTTTAAAGCTGTAAATACTAAGAAATACTTACTTTTGGATTTTATATCTAATCATGACTAAAATAACAATCGCCATAGATGGCTTTTCTTCAACAGGTAAGAGTACAGTAGCTAAACAAATAGCGAAAACATTGGGTTATGTCTATGTGGATTCTGGCGCAATGTATAGAGCAGTTACTCTTTATGCTATAAGAAATGGGCTTATTAACAAAGAAGATTTTAATAAAGAAGCATTAATATACCAATTAGACCAAATTGAACTAAGTTTTTTATATAATGATGATTTAGGGTATTCTGAAATATATCTCAATGGAGAAAACATTGAAAAATACATCCGCACATTAGAGGTTTCGGGATACGTAAGTAAGATAGCCGCAGTGCCTGAAGTACGCAAAAAACTAGTTGCTATTCAAAAAAAAATAGGAGAGGACAAGGGTGTTGTGATGGATGGACGAGATATTGGCACTGTTGTTTTCCCTAATGCTGAATTAAAAATTTTCATGACAGCTTCTGCTGAAAAAAGGGCAGAACGACGTTATGTAGAACTTAAAGAGCGTGGCGACGATATAACGTACGAGGCTGTTTTAAAAAACGTTACAGAGCGTGATTTCATTGATACTACAAGAAAAGACTCTCCTTTAATCAAGGCTGAGGACGCAATAAAGATTGACAATTCTAATCTAACTTTAGATGATCAGTTTCAGAAAATACTGAATTTAACAAGAATGACTTTAGAAAACTTAGAGTAGACTATTCATTCACCAATTGATATTGCTTTTCAAGTGGTACGCCATAAATACTTTCCAGACCATCTTTTATATTTTTATAGAATTTGGTATCGGGAGGGGTGCTTAAATTATTCCAAAAATCTTTGTTATAAGGCAGATCAATCATATGTGCATCTATAAACCTGCCATATGGCACAACTTTAATTTTCTTTTTATCGGTAATAACTTTATAAACAAAAGCTTCGGCTTTAAAATGCGAATTTATCACAGGAGTATTCCAGTATTCTCTTGGAATTCTATCTTTTGATAAGTGCCAATCATGATTATAATAACTTAAAACCAACTTTCCACTTTCGTGATTTTTATAGACAAACAAGGTTTCACCACGTTCTATTCGGTAAATTTTATAAGTATCAATTCCTACATAAAGCTTTATTTTTTCCCATTTTTTTTTGGGGTTTTGCCCCTCTAAAATAACCACGTCTTCTCCTTCATATGATGAATCTCCAATCTTTTTCCATGTAAATTTTTTAATATTTCTAAAATGGTCAGAATCGTTGGGCCTTATTGGGTTAACGTGAGCAACAACATTGATAGGGTGCCAGTGGTGATTAGGTTTCCAAATTCTATAATCGGCAGATTTACGGCTTTCTGCAACTTGTACTTCGCCAAAATAAAAAGCCGGTCCTCTATCTTTAACCTTAATATAGTTTTCAACCAAAAGCTTGGGCTTATCACCTTCAGTAACGGCACTTCTATATAATAACTCAATTTGGTGAGGTTTACTAATGGTGTTATCCTTCAAGGCCTTTAAAGCATTTACAACATAATTACTAGGAATAAGTAAGTTAACTTCATTAAGTTCTGTAACAGTCTCTTTAAGTACTATCGTTTTTTCTTCCAGCTCCAAATAGTCTGCTACTTTTATCTTGAATGGTTCATAACCTAAACTTGAAATTGATAATGAATCCTGAAGTTCATTTTTAGTGACTAAAAAGGCGAATTCTCCATCTTCAGTGCTAGCCGTACCAATATATTTTTTTACAATACCAACAGAAACAAAGGGAATAGGCACCTTAAATTCATCCAGAATTATTCCTTCAACTTTAATCTTTTCTTGAGAAGTAATACTCAGGGAAAATGTAAGTACTAGTATTATTGATATGATAAGTTTATTCATAAATTACTTATTCACTAATTCAAACTGAGTTTCTAATGGCACGCCATAAAGGCTTTCCAAATCATTTTTAATTCTTGTATAAAACTTAGTATCTGGTGGCATTGTTAGGTTGTTCCAAAAACTTGCATTATATGGTAACTCTAGAGAGCCTATATCTTTATCAATGCCATAGGGTCTAACTTTAATTTTCTTTTTGTTGGTTTCAATATTAATAACGAAGGCCTCGGATTTGTATCTTAATGTCTCAGCTGGTGTGCCATGTAATTCCCTTGGGATTTTGTCTTTAGGGAATTTCCATTCACTTTTATAATAGCTTAATACCATTTTCCCACTATTATGTTTCTTATAAATATAAAGTGCTTGTCCCCGTTCTATCCTATAAACTTTATAGCTATCTACACCAATAAAAAGTTTTATTTTTTCCCATTTAAAAATATTACTTTGTCCCTCAACAATTACAACATCTTCACCTTCATAAGATGAATCGCCTATTTTTTTCCAAGAAAACTTTTTTAAATTTCTTGCATGCTGAGAATCCATTGGTCTAAACGGATTAACTTCAAACATGCCGTTAATTGCATGCCTCCACTGTTTACGTTTCCAATACCTATAATCGGCTGATTTTCTTGCTTCTGCAACCTCCACCATACCCATATAAAAAGCGGGACCTCTATCTTTTACTTTAATGTAATTTTCAACAAAGAATTTGGCTTTATCACTTTCAGTAGATGAACCTCGGTATAAAATATCAAGTTGATGAGGCTGACTAAGCGTATTGTCTTTTAATGATTTAATGGCTTTTATTACATAATCACTAGGCGCCAGTAAAGTTACGGCATCCAGTTCTGTTATTGTCTCCATCAAAATAATTTCCTTTTTTTCAAACTTCAAAAAATCCTCAACAACTATCTTGTAAGGGTCATAACCTAAACTTGATACTGATAATGTGTCTTTTAACTCATTCTCTGTAATTGCAAAAGAAAACTCGCCATCCTCAGTACTTGCTGTCCCTATATATTTTTCAACAATACCAACAGCTACAAATGGAACGGGGTTTTTAGACTCATCTAAAATTATTCCTTTAACTTCAATCTTTTGTTGCGCGTTTATTCCAAAACAAAAAAGAAGTAATACTATAAAAACCGATTTAATTATTCTTTTCATATTGTTATTGATTTACCAATTCAAATTGCTTTTCTAGAGGCACACCGTAGTTAGCCTCGAGTTCACTCTTAATTTTTTTATAGAATTCAGTATCTGGAGGCATACTTAAGTTGTTCCAAAAGTCTGGATTATAAGGCAAATCAATAGATCCCATATCTGTAGTGCCCCCATAAGCACTAACTTTAGCCTTTTTTTTATCCGTTTCAATTTTATATATATAGGCTTCGGACCTATATGAAATCTCTCTAGCTTCTGTATTCCAATATTCACGGGGAATCTGACTACTATTATTTTTAGAGTTCCAGCCCCATTCAGTAGAATGATAACTTAGATATAGTTTTCCATCAATATGCTTCTTATAGATATATAAAGACTTTCCTTTTTCAATTTTATATATCGCGTAATTATCTACTCCAACATAAAGCGTTATCTTTTCCCAAGTTTTTTTGTTATTCGTACCTTCTAATATTACTACATCTTCACCAGAATAGGATGTATCTCCAATTTTTTTCCAACTAAACTTTTTTAAGTTTGGTTGATTGTCTGAAGCTCTAATAGGGTTTCCGGATGCCATATAATTTATGTTGTGAGTCCACTGTTTGCGCTTCCAAACCCTATAGTCTGCAGATTTCCGAACTTCAGCCACTTCAATATCTCCTAAATAATATGCAGGACCACGGTCTCTAATTTTTATATAATTTTCTACGAAAAACTTAGATTTCCCACTTTCAGTAGCCGCCCGTCTGTACAATAACTCCAATTTATGTGGTTGGCTAACAGTATTGGTTTTGAGATTTTTCATTGCGTTTTCTACATATTCGCCAGGACTTAGTAGTGTGATTTCGTTGAGTTCAGTTAATGTTTCCTTAAGAATTATTTCTTTTTTTTCTTTTTTTAAGTAATCAGCAACTAGAATATCGTAGGGGTCAAAACCTAAACTTGAAATTGAGAGGGTGTCCTGAAGCTCGTTTTTTGTAATTAAAAATGAAAACTCCCCGTCTTCCGTACTTGATGTACCAATATACTTTTTAACAATACCCACAGCAACAAAAGGTATGGGCTCTTTGTTTTCATCCAATATAACACCCTTAACTTCAATCTTGCTATCCTGAGCATTTAGACTCAGAAAACTTAATAACAGGCAAAAGGCAAGATAAATTGATATTTGCGTATTCTTCTTCATTATTCATTTTTTTATAAGAACCAAAAATTAATCCAAAAATCAAAATCCCGCAAATATATTTGCGGGATTTTAAATAATCTGTAACAGATATTCTTTTTAAAAGAACAAATTATACGTTTTATAAATTAGGAATAATCAATTCCTGGTCTGGATGAATCACATCTGGATTCTTCAAAATATCAGAATTCGCTTTAAATATATCTTGATATTTAGAGGCCTTACCATAATATTGAACAGCTATTTTTCCTAAGGTTTCTCCGCTTTTCACAACGTGTCTGTGGTAAACACTTTCGTCTGCAACTTTAATATCTGCCATAATATCAGAAGGGTTTTCACCACCAACTTCTTTTATTTTATCCCAAATCAAATCCTTTTCGTAAGGCGTGTTAGCAGTTCCCCATACTTGTAACTGTCCGTTTTCTTCTTTTACATCTCCATTTTGGATGTTTAGCGATTCACCTAAATCTAAAACCGCCTGATATTTTGCTTTTACCATAATTATTAGTGTTTAATAGTTAAATTTTTGGATGTTCAATATAATAAATAATTCTTCTAACTATTGAAATGTAGAGAATATATTCATTCATTTTTTTGACACTATTAAGATAAAAACGTCACATGTATTTTTTTTAAGTTGAATTAGGCTAATTATCTGAAAATGTATATTTTTGCACTCCTTTTTAGCGCAGTATCGGAAAGATAAAGAGGAATTGAGAAAAAAATTTATAACACTTCTGTGTGTTAAGCGGTTAACTTTTCGAAGCATACAGAATACAAACGCGATGAAATGGCGTTTCCACAAAGATGGAAATCTCTTAAATGATTCGCAGATTTAATTAAATGGCTGAAAAAGCAAAACAAGCTGAAGACCAAGTAACGGTTGAAGCAACAACTGCAGAAGCTCCAGTAGTATCTGAAGCGCAAGCAAATCCTGAAAAATTCTTAAAAGAGTTCAACTGGCACAATTACCAAGAAGGTATTGATGAGGTAGACGACAAGCAACTTGAGGAATTTGAAAAACTAGTAGCAGAAAATTTTGTTGACACGTTAGACGACGAGGTTGTTGAAGGTAAAGTAATTCACATCACTGATAGAGATGCGATTATCGACATCAATGCAAAATCTGAAGGTGTAATTTCTTTAAATGAATTTCGCTACAATCCAGACTTAAAAGTAGGAGACAAGGTAGAGGTATTAATTGATGTTCGCGAAGATGCAACAGGTCAATTAGTATTATCTCACCGTAAAGCTCGTGTAATTAAGGCTTGGGACAGAGTAAATAAAGCTCACGAAACTGGTGAAATCGTTAATGGTTTTGTTAAATGTAGAACTAAAGGTGGTATGATTGTAGATGTATTCGGTATCGAAGCATTCTTACCAGGTTCTCAAATTGACGTAAAACCAATTAGAGATTACGATCAGTACGTAAATAAAACTATGGAATTTAAAGTTGTGAAAATCAACCACGAATTCAAAAACGTAGTAGTTTCTCATAAAGCACTTATTGAGGCTGATATCGAGGAGCAAAAGAAAGAAATCATTGGTCAATTAGAAAAAGGTCAGGTATTAGAAGGTGTTGTGAAGAACATCACATCTTACGGTGTATTTATTGATCTTGGTGGAGTTGACGGATTAGTTCATATCACAGATTTATCTTGGTCTAGAATTAATCATCCAAACGAAATCGTAGAATTAGACCAAAAACTTAATGTTGTAATCCTTGATTTTGATGAAGATAAATCAAGAATCCAATTAGGTCTTAAGCAATTAAGCAAGCACCCATGGGAAGCTCTTGGAGAAGAGGTTAAAGTTGGTGATAAAGTAAAAGGTAAAGTAGTTGTAATTGCAGATTACGGTGCATTTATCGAAGTTGCTGATGGTGTTGAAGGACTAATTCACGTTTCTGAAATGTCTTGGTCTACACATTTACGTTCGGCTCAAGATTTCGTTTCTGTAGGAGACGAGGTAGAAGCTCAAATCTTAACTTTAGATAGAGAAGATCGTAAAATGTCTCTTGGTATTAAGCAATTAACGCCAGATCCATGGACAGATATTACATCTAAATACCCATTAGGCTCTAAGCACACTGGTATTGTACGTAACTTTACAAACTTTGGTGTTTTTGTTGAATTAGAAGAAGGTATCGACGGGTTAATTTATATCTCTGATTTATCTTGGACTAAGAAAATTAAGCACCCATCTGAGTTTTGTGCAGTTGGAGACAAGCTTGATGTTATTGTTCTTGAGTTGGATGTTGAAGGTCGTAAATTAAGTTTAGGACACAAACAAACTACTGATAACCCTTGGGATAAGTACGAAACTGAATTTGCTTTAAATACAACACACACCGCTGCAATCTCTGAAATAGTTGACAAAGGTGCTACAATAGAATTTAACGAAGATATCGTTGCTTTTGTACCACAACGTCACTTAGAGAAAGAAGATGGTAGCAAATTGAAGAAAGGTGAAGAAGCAGAATTCAAGATTATTGAATTTAACAAAGAGTTTAAACGTGTTGTAGCATCTCATGCTGCGATTCATAAAGCTGAAGAAGCTGCAAACGTAAAAGCTGCTGCTAAAAAGCAAGCTTCACAAGCTGCAGAAGCAAAACCAACTTTAGGTGATGCTAACGATGCTTTACAAGCTCTTAAAGATAAAATGGACGGGAAGAAATAATTTTCTGTTGATTTAGATATTTAAAAAGCGACCAAATTGGTCGCTTTTTTTATATGTCACTTCAAGTGATTCTGATTTTTCTTCAGAATTATATCGAGAAGTTGGGCGTTACCCACAAGGGGTCGGGCTTTACGTTGCAAGTCCTCGCTCCGTGCCTCTGCTGTGGGCTTTCCACTGCAATCCCTAACGCGAGTCAATCTGCTAGCATAAGTGTTAATTCTTAGATTGGATTTTATTTTGTTCGTTTAACGTTTAAAATAAAATGCATTTTACATAGTGCTGTAGTACGTTTAATTTAAATATTTTTCAATCTGTTCTTTATCCTTCAAATCAATCAGTTCAAGAGAGTTCCAGTCCATTAGTAGTAAACTCCATTTATTGCCAATATCATTTAGAGCTTGTGCAAATTTTTCATCTTCAACATTGGGAGATCCAGCTATCCAAATCCCAGTCACAGTGTCAGATTCAAAATCAAAGAATATTCCATTATAGTTTTTTCCGTACCCATATGTGTTGTCACTTTTCATTTCTCCTGGTCGAATTCCTGTTGAAACGTCAGTATATTTTTTAATAGGCAACTCTGATAAAATCAAATCAAGTTCTTTTGGTTCAATTCCTCGTTGTTTTAATTTAAATCCATTTTCTTCTCTGACCATAATGTCTGTAAAACCTCCTCCATCAAAATGCTTTTCGGCAAAGTATTGAACATTTTCAGCTTGTTTTATCAATTCGTTGAAATTCTCAGAAGGAACAATTTCTACTTGTCGATAATCATCCTCGTGATAAAAAATGGAATTAGCTATTTCAATTTGGTCTTGTTCAGGTTCTCTCTGTACTTGAGAACTTGAGTGCTTTGTATTTCTCTGTGAAACGATTAAAATGATTGCTCCAATTAAGATTACTGTTATGATTATTCCGATTTTCATTCTTTATGTGCTACAACTACCACGGATATACGGTGTTTTAATGAATTATATCAACGATTAACGAATTTCAACTTTTTTTCTGATAAAAGCAATAATAGAATTGTTAACTATTTCCTTTACTAATAGATTCTTGACTTTTCAGGAATCTCAGAAAATAAAGAATACTTAAGAAATATAATTCCAAATATTCTTATACTTAGCCAATTGGCTATAGGTATTCAAAATCAATTGGTTTTCAGTAGCTTTTAAGGAAGGATCAGAAGTCAACACCTTTTTAGCGTAAAATCTCGCCAGCTGAAGAATGGCTTTATCTTTTACAATATCAGCTATTCGTAAGTTTAAAACACCTCTTTGTTGTGTACCCATAATATCTCCAGGGCCACGGAGTTTTAAATCCACGTCAGCAATTTCAAAACCATTATTGGAGCGTACCATGGTTTCTAAACGGGTTTTGCTGTCATTACTCAATTTATGGCTTGTCATTATAAAATCCATTTCTATGTACTAATCTATTAAATCCAATAGCGCAGCTAATTCTTTACCATAATCTATAAATGCAATGGTTTCATCTGTCCTAGCCAATTTAATTTTATCAAAAATGATTAATGCTTCGCCATTGCTTTCTAAATGATAAATCTGGTGATTTTCGAAAAAGCGAATGACTTCATCTGTAAAAAATGACCGAATTTCAGATTCCTTATTTCCCATAATCAGAAATTTTTTGGAAAAATCTGGATACATCTCAAAATCAATATCTTTATAGCCCGTATATGCCATTACTCGGTCAAATAATTTTTCCAATACCCCTTCTTTTTCCATTGTGAAAACGGGTATTTTTTTATTCAACTTTAAGACCATTAGAGTGGTGTTAAAGGTCTCTGCCGCAAAAGCCGCACCTTCACTAAAAGTTATATCTGAAATTTCCCAAGACACGTTTGAATCTTTAAATGTTCCTTTGAGACAATTGTATTTACGTTCAATAGGTCTAATTTCAAAAAAGTGGAACTTTTTTAGATAAATCGTGTTCCAATCAGCTTGACTCTTATATTGATAGTCTTTCTCGGTTGCTAAATTTCGTAATCTTTTTTGTCTTTGCGATAGTTTTTTAGCTGCAGAACCAGACAAGCTAATTTTTAAAGCTCTATTGTGCGTAGATGATGAAACATGCGAATCCAAGCCTGTTATAAAAACATTTCCGCCAGTAGCCCTTTGCGTTTTTAAATATTCCACTAGGTAATCCATATAGGTTATGCCGACTAATCTTGTTTCTGATAAATCAATATTGACATCTGCCCCTGAAGGAATTTGAGTCACTAGTTTATCTACTTTTATAATGCCTAAAAAATTCGCTATTCCTCTAATTTTTAAATCGAAACTACCATCTGGCTTACTAATTAATTTTGTGCGGGACTTATAAACCATTTTAAAAAATTGAGGGATGGATAGCCTTGCCAATAACATGTGAATAATAAGTGCTAATAATAATCCACCAAGTAATCCTATTAATAAATTGGTGTAAATGGTTAAAACCATAGTGCCAACAAAGAATATTAATTGTTCAACACCTTGATTATAAATCTGTTTAAAAACGGCAGGCGAAGCTAATTTGAACCCAGTATAAACAAGTAAAATTGCAAAAGCGCATAGCGGTACTTGTCTCATTATTGGGCTTAAGAGCACAATAAAAACTAACAATAAAAGTCCTTGATACATGTTGGACCACTTTGTCTTCGCGCCATTATGAATATTGACCGTACTTCTAATAATCACAGCAATAATTGGCAGACCTCCAATTAGGCCAGCTACCATCGTACTCAATCCAATACCTGTCAAATCTTTATTTAAATCTGTCTTTCGCTTATAGGGATCAATTTTGTCAACGGCTTTGGCAATGGCCAGTGATTCAATACTTGTTATGATTAAAATAGATATTACTGTTGTCCAGAATTCAATGGTATTAATTTTACTAAAATTAGGATGCATTATTGAATCCATAATGTTATTAGGAATATCTAACAATAAATTAGGTCCTACTTCATATGACATTCCAAAGAATGAAAGCGTATGCTGGTCGAAGAAATTGAAAACATAAACAAACGGAATGGAAAGGGCTATGACCCACATTGGCGCAGGCAAAATATGAAAAAACCGGTTACTAATTTTTGAATGAAATAATAATAAAAGTAAGCCCGCTAGAGCGATAATAACCACAAAAGGATTAGCTTTGGGTAAGTATACAATTGCATCAATAAGGTTTTGTATAATACTTGGACTATCAGAATGCGTACCCATGGCAACATGGATTTGTTTTGCAAAAATGATAATTCCTATGGCTGCCAAAAGGCCATGAATTACAGAAGAATGGAAGATATCAGCTAATCGTCCTAATTTTAATAATCCCAATACCACTTGAATGGCGCCTGACACAACCACTGCCGCCAATACGTAATTAAAGGCTTGCCCTGAACCATCATCCATCAATGCAATTCCCAAAAGTATGACAGCAATAACTCCTTTGGCAGGTCCGTTGACCGATATATGGCCACCACGATAAAGGGTTGTTACAACGCCACCCACAATTGCCGAAATAATACCTGACATCGCAGGTGCGCCCGCTGCCAAAGCAATACCTAAAGAAAGAGGTAACGCAATGAGTGAGACACTCACCGCTGCGATTAAATCACTTTGCCAATTTTCAATTAATCCCTTAAAACCTTTCTTTGGTGTAATTTCCATTAATTAACTATCAGTATTTATACTTACAATATTCAATATGCTGTTAATTTACTTATTTTCAATAGGTAATGTTCTCAAAATGTGCCTAGTAGCTCCTTGTTTTTGCAAGAAAATTGCTGCCAGTGACTCGCGGATATGCGACGTTTTAATAACTTATATTCAATGTTAAGCCAATTTCGCTTTTTTTTCTGACATAATCAATTGCATAATACCTTTTAGTAGTTATACTAACTTATATAATTCCAAATATTCTTGAATTTAACTAATTGAGAATACGTGTTTAAAATCACTTCATTATCAGGATTTCTAAGAGATGGATCTGAGTTTAAAACTTTTTTAGCATAGAATCTGGCTTGCTGTAAAATGGCTTTATCTTTTACAATATCAGCTATTCGTAAATTTAGCACACCACTTTGTTGCGTACCCATAATATCTCCAGGTCCGCGTAGTTTTAAATCTACTTCTGCAATTTCAAAACCATCGTTGGTACGCACCATAGTTTCTAATCGGGTTTTGCTATCATTACTCAATTTGTGACTAGTCATTAATATGCAATAACTCTGTTCTGCACCACGTCCTACACGTCCGCGTAATTGGTGCAACTGCGATAAGCCAAAACGTTCTGCACTTTCAATAATCATAACCGAAGCATTAGGCACATTTACACCAACTTCAATTACTGTAGTTGCTACCATAATGTGGGTTTTACCCTTTATGAAGCGTTGCATTTCATAATCTTTATCAGCTGGTTTCATTTTACCATGAACAATAGAGATTTGGTATTCTGGTTTTGGAAAATCACGCTCTATACTGGCATAACCGTCCATTAAATCCTTATAATCCAGAGCTTCACTTTCTTGAATCAATGGATATACAATGTAAATTTGTCTGCCTTTAGCTATTTCATCTCTAATAAATCGAAATACATTTAGTCGATTAGAATCATACCGATGTACGGTTTTAATAGATTTTCGCCCCGGTGGCAATTCATCAATCACCGAAATGTCTAAATCGCCATAAACTGACATGGCCAATGTCCGCGGTATAGGAGTAGCGGTCATCACAAGCACATTCGGAGGGAACTTATTTTTATGCCATAACTTACTTCTTTGTTTGACTCCGAAGCGATGTTGTTCATCTATTATAGCAAGTCCTAAATTTGCGAATTTTACTTTGTCTTCTAATAAAGCATGAGTGCCTACTAAAATCTGTAATTGTCCATTTTCTAGGTTTGCATGAATTTCTTTTCGTATTGAAGTTTTAGTTGAACCTGTTAATAGTTTAATACTTATATTCAACATTCTACACCATTCTTCAAGCCCAGTAAAATGTTGTGTTGCTAAAATTTCAGTAGGTGCCATTAAGCAAGCTTGATAACCGTTATCAAGTGCCATGAGCATAGACATAAACGCCACTATCGTTTTTCCAGAACCAACATCACCCTGTAACAATCGGTTCATTTGGGCATTACTTCCTAAATCGCCTCTAATCTCTTTTAAAACACGTTTTTGTGCATTGGTTAATTCGAACGGCAAGTGGTCTTTAAAAAATGAGTTGAAATAATCGCCAACTGTTTCAAACTGAAAACCCTTAATTTTTGATTTGTGAATTAAGTTTTTAAGAATCAGCTGCAATTGAATATAGAACAGCTCCTCAAACTTCAACCTGTATTGTGCTTTTGCCAGTAACTCTTGTGTTTTTGGGAAATGTATATTTAATAAGGCTTCGGATTTATTGATCAACTTTAGTTCTGAAAGTATGGATGTCGATAGGGTTTCTACAAATCTCCCTTTAGTTTCTAAAAATAGCTGTTGTACAATTTTACTAACTACACGATTACTAATACCTTTATTACTTAATTTCTCTGTAGAAGGGTAAATAGGCTGTATTCCTGAGCTCAAGCCTTTTTTATACTCATCAATAGTTTCAATATCTGGATGTGGCATACTAAAGCGTCCACTAAACCAATTTGTTTTACCAAATATCACGTAAGGCGTATTGAGTTTTAAACTTTCTTTAATCCATTTTTGACCTCTAAACCACACCAATTCCATCGTTCCTGTATCGTCTTGAAATGTAGCTACTAAGCGTTTTCCACGTTTTTGCGCTACCTCTTTAAAGCCAGTGATTTTACCAACAACCTGTATTTCGGCACTATTTTGCTGAATTTCGTTTATTTTATAAAACCGCGTTCTGTCAATATATCTATTTGGGAAGAGGTTTAGCAGGTCCTGATAGGTGTGAATGTTAAGTTCCTTCCGTAGCAAATCTGCACGATTAGGACCAACACCTTTTAAATAGTCTATGGGAGTTTGTAGATTAACAGACATAGAGCGAATTTAAGCAAATGTGCTGTAAGTTGGAAGTTTAAAACTGGCTTTGGCGGATATGCACGCGTTAGGGATTGAACGGCATGTTGGAGCTCCTTGCAGAGAGCGACTAGTGAAAGCCCGACCCAAGCACGTTAACTTGGTGAAATAGATGAAAATATCTTCTTGGGTAACGCCCATATAGATATTTTAAACTCTAATTATTTGCACTTTTACATCGGTATTTCTTAATAATGGTTAAATTTGGGCTTCTTTAAAAACAAACGCATTTAGTTGATGAGAAAGCTTAACGAATTTATTTGGGAAACACATGGTATTCATGCTGGTACTGAACAAGATCATGTAAAACATGGTATCGATAAATTAGAAGATATTATTGATAAGGCTATTGAAGCTGGCAACCCAAGTATAACGTTTATTATACACTCACCAAGACTAACGAGTTTTAGATACATTGCAGAACGTGAGACGAATGTGAAGTTTATTCGTGGTAACCGTTCGTATTTAAATTACCCAAAGCGTATTGCAAATTTACGTCAGAAATACGACGGCAAAATCAATATCAAATACGGTGTGGAGTTAGAGTGGATGGGGCCAGATCTTGGTTTACAGTGGAGTCGTTCTAAGATTTTTCAGGCTGAGGATGCCGATTATGTGATTGGATCGGTACATTTTGCTCCTGAAGGTTTGCCTTACGATGGCTCTAAAGAAGAAGCACAGGAATTACTGAAGCTAAGAGGTAGTTTGGAAAATTATTGGGATGGGTATTTCAATGAAATGATTCAAATGATTGAAAGTTTTGGTGATATGATTCAAATTATTGGTCATATTGATTTGCCAAAACTGAATGTAGATATGCCTGAGGCTTTAATTAATTTTGAAACGAGTTCTCATCCATTAGCAAATAAATTCCGTACGCTTTTAGAATTAATTGCGGATAGAAATTTGTCGCTAGATGTGAATATGGCTGGTGAGTTTAAAGGTGTAGGTGTATATCCAACTCAAAGTATTTTGAGATATGCCAACGAACTGCAAATACCTGTTTGTGTGGGTACTGATACGCATCATGTAAAGTACTATGGTCTCAATTACAAAGAAAGTTTAGAGTATATCCAAAAAGCAGGTTATGAGAGTTATGTAAGTTACTCTAAGCTTATTCCTGAGAATAGAACGATTTACGACGATCATGATTTAAAAGTAAAATATACAGTTTTAAATAAGGGTATTGAGTTGCTAAATCAGCGTTTAGATGATACGCAGCGTCGTATTATCCCAGACTTTTCTTTTGGTGGTTCTTTTTCTGAATTTGTGGATTTGTATAGAAGTGCCACCAGTATGGGCGAATACAATGCTATAAGAATCAGAAAATTTGGAAAATCTATTACAGTTACCAATGAAATTCCAAAGAATACGCAACGTATTGTTAATGGTTTATTTTCTGAGCATCTGGATGAACCTGGAGTAATTTCTTCGCTGTTTAACACCTTAGCATCAGAAGGTATAAATGTAGAAACTGCACGTTTAAAATCTAATAATGATGGAACAGCAGTCGCATTTTTGTCAATTGATACTGATAACGGTAATGTCGCAAGTGCCATAGAATTTTTAAGAGGTACCGATGGAAGTCTTTTTAAAGATTTAACCTATAAAGAAAATGAAGTGCTACCCAACTATTACAGTAAAGGCGTTTACTTGTTGGAAATGGATGGTGTAAAATTAAACTTGGCTCTAAGTGAAAAAGTAATTCTAACCAAGCATCATAATGCGCCAGGAGTTTTATTGATACTCTTATCAGCTTTAGCTTCTAAAAATATAAACATTAAAGACTTACGCCTTGGCAAGTTGAATAATAAAGGATATTCTGCTATTGCCGTAAATGGTGATAGTAATATTATCAGAAATCTTTTAACCAAGTTAGGTGATCAGTATTATGAAGCTAATTTGATTGAGTTTCATAGTTTTTAACTGAAAAAACTTCTTAGTAAAACTTATAAAATTAGATTCTTGATTTCTCGGGAATCTAATTTTGTTTTTGAAGCAATCTTTGATAGCTTTATCCGTATGAAACGAACCTTTCTTTTCTTATGTTTTTGTGTGAACTTTTTAGTTGCGCAACAAACGGAGTATGTTGATTTTAAAAAAGCAAGAGTAGGTATTGTTGAAGGGTTGGAAGATAGATTGGTTAATGGAGAAGTTATATTTACTTTCGATGTTTTAAAAGCAACAGATTCTATTTTCATCAATGCTAGGAATATTGAATTTCAAATGGCTCAAATAGAAAAAGGTGTTTTGAGATTCAAAAAGGAAGAAGGAGGCTATTGGCTCTTTTCTAAATTTATTCCTTCTATTAATAATAAGTTATTTATTCTATACAAAGCCCAACCTAAGAAAGCATTGTATTTTTTGAAAAAAGACAACTTGCATCATATATGGTCTCAAGGGCAAGGTAAATACACTAGTAATTGGATACCAAGTTTTGATGACATGAATGAAAAATTAGAATTTGACATTTCGGTAGTTTTCGAAGATGGCTATGAGGTAATTTCAAATGGTTCTTTAATAATGAAGGATAGTATAGATGGTTTTAACAGGTGGCACTACGATATGGAAAAACCTATGTCCAGTTATCTTGTGGGCCTCGTAATAGGAAAATACGATAAAAAAGTAAAATACTCCAAAAGCGGAGTGCCTTTAGAAATGTATTATTATCCAGAGGATTCCCTCAAATTTGAGCCTACATATCGTTATACAAAACAGATGTTTGATTTTTTTGAGGAAGAAATTGGTGTGCCTTATCCATGGCAAAACTACAAGATGGTGCCTGTAAAAGACTTTTTGTATGCTGGAATGGAGAATACAAGTCTCAATATTTATTCTGATGCTTTTGTGGTGGATTCTATTGCGTTTGTAGATAAAAATTTTGTAAACATCAATGCGCATGAATTGGCGCACCAATGGTTTGGTGATTTAGTAACGGCTACTTCAGGAACACATCATTGGCTTCAAGAAGGGTTTGCCACTTACTATGCGCTTCTGGCTGAAAAAGACATTTTTGGAGATGATTATTACTATTGGAGACTCTACGAATATGCTCAAGAATTAAAAGCACAAGATGAAGCAGGAAAAAGTACTTCACTATTAAATCCAAAATCTAGTAGCACGACGTTTTATAAAAAAGGATGTTGGGTGCTGCATATGTTGCGAGAAAAGGTTGGAGATGAAGCTTTTAAAATTGCCATTAAAAATTATTTAGAAAAACATCAATTTAAAAATGTGGATACTGATGATTTTATTTCTGAAGTAGAAAAGAGTAGTGGAGATGATTTGAGTGGGTTTGTGAATATGTGGCTTAAATCAGCAGAACTTAATTATAATAGAATGATTCAAGCAATAAGTTCTAATAAAAAAGTAAAGCAGTTGATTTCTTTTGATGAATTTGATGCTGAAATAAAAGTTAGTGAGGCAGGAGCAGTTTCGGGTGATATAGTAAATGTACTTCATGTTTTGAAAGCTTATTATGCGGATTTTGCATTTAGGGATAGCTTAAATACTAATAAAAGCGGCTATAAAGACGGTGAATCGATTAAGTTCTACAAAATAGCTTTTAATTCAAAAGACATAAAAGTTCGTCAAGCCATTGCTCAAAATTTAACTGATATCCCTTCAGAATTAAAAGAAGATTATGAATCACTTTTAAACGATAAATCCTATATCACAATTGAGGCTGCATTATTTAATTTATGGCGGAATTTCCCTGAGGATAGAACGAAGTATCTAAATCAAACTAAAACTATTGTCGGTTTTAATGATAAAAATGTTCGAATATTATGGCTAACACTAGCATTGATTACTGAGGACTATGCGCCTGATAATAAATCAAAATACTTTCAAGAGCTAACGGGTTATACAGGTTCACAATATGGCTTTGAAGTGCGGCAGAATGCATTTCAGTATTTACATCAAATACAAGCCTGTAATGACAGTTGTAAAGAAAATCTAAAGCAAGCTGCAACACATCACAATTGGCGATTTAAGCAATTTGCAAAATCTCTTTTGGAACAGGAATAGGTTGAATAAGCCCTTGTCATTCAGAACAAAGCAAAGAATCTGATTGTAAACTTATAGATGCTTCGATCGTATCTCCCTAAGAATAACACTACTACTTTCTACGCTCATTATTAGTAGGGCTTCTACACACCAAACAATCCGCTAAATAAGTGATGGACAATTCGTAAATTCCATCTGTTCTTCCAATATTTGAAGTGTTGAAATCATAAGAAAATCCGAACCTTAAACGCTCAAACTCTAAACCTACAAGCGCATTAACTGAAGTTAACAGGTGACTATTTCCACTATTCTTAGCAGGATTAGTAACTGCCATAACGCCCAAAAAGAGCTTACTTAACTTTGCGGTTGCAGCTAAATCAAATCTGTTATAGGCACCTTGCTGCATATAATTTGCCGAAAGTATCATGTCGTTATAATCGTAATAGGGAAATTTGTAATTGGCATGTATGGTATAAAAAATATCTAACGGTACATTGCCATTATCAAAAAATGAAATGTTTGGTTGATTTAAATGTTTAATTGCCGCACCCAACCACAAATCGGTACCATTCGCTCTATTTTTTTTATCAAAAACAAAACCTGCAGTAAAATCTATAAATCCTATACTGTTATTGGCATTAGATGCAAAAGGATCTGCCGATGTTGCATTAACTGTTCCAGCGTTTATATTGATTTGATCGGATAGCACCAAATTTCTAAAATTGAACGATTTCATGCCGTAACCAACTTCTATAGCAGGTCTAAAATACCAATCGTTATTCAACCCAACGATATATGCAAAATTGCCATTAAACTGAAAATGATTATAACTAGTGCTATTTTCACGCTGATTTAAAAAACTAAAACCAACGCCAATACCATCCTTGGCATTTTCTAACCATGTATTAAAAAAGGCATAGTTTGTATCTACCTGTAAATCTAAATATGGCCATTGTGTGCGATGCATCACTCCAAAATAAGTAGCTTGCTCAAACCCTGAGAAGGCGGGATTCAAAGTTTCAGGCACCATAAAATACTGACTGAAAATTGGGTCTTGCGCTTGTGCTTTAAAACAAAAGCAAGTGATAATCAAAATATAATAAAATCTTACTTTCATTTCTTTATTTAATTAAAACAACTACACCTTTACTGGTAATGGTTTCACCATAAAACGTATCTCCAGAAAACGTGTAATAATAATTTCCGTTTTCTGCATTTGAACCCTTGATTTTCCCATCCCATCCTCTAAGACTTTCACCTTCTTCAGAATACACCATGCTACCCCAAGTATCATAAATCTCAAACTTCATATTAGATAACGCAATTTGTGATGGTAAAAAGTAGTCGTTAAGCGCATCATCATTAGGGGTAAATGCATTAGGGACTATTAGGCTATAGCCTTTCTGAATATTTAAGGTTAATGTTCTGGTATACACACAATCAAAAGGATACACTACAGTTTGTGTGACTATATAAGTTCCAACGGTTTTGTAGATATGAATAGGGTTTTCTTCACTTGAAAAATTACCATCACCAAAATCCCAAGATATACCAACATAATCACCACTTGATGTGTTGGTAAATTGGATAGGGTCTTCAATAGAATAAAATCCGAAATTTGTAATAGCTTCTGAAGTTAAAGTGAAATTTGGATCTCCCAATTCTGGAATATCAACATTGTAAGAAAACGATATTGAGCAGCCAATGCTATCCGTTACATCTATAACTACCAAACCATTCACATCGGTTTGCATAATTTCATTATTTGCGCCACTAACTGTTCCGCTAGACCATGAGATTTGATAAGGCGGTACACCACCATTAGGTTGAGCTATAAAAGATTGATCGACAGTTTTAGCATCACAATTAAAATTGGTATCCGTTTCTACAGCAACTTCTAGAGGATCAAATCTGTTTATAGTAAAAGTATCTGAGATTTCACAATTGTTAGCATCAGTAACCGTAAGTGTATAATCTCCTGGAGGAATGTTATTCAAATCCTCAGTAGTAGCTCCGTTAGACCATGAATAGGTGAGAGGTTGGGTTCCTCCTGTAATAATTGCATTTATTGTCCCAGTATTTGCATCATCACAATCTAAGGCATCTGTTTTAGTACCAGAAATATTAAGCGCAGCAGGTTGGGTAATCACAAAGGTCTCGGTAATTACACAAGGTTTTCCATCGGTAATTGTAACCGTGTAAGTGCCTGGGCCAAGGTTGTTACGTTCTACACCTGCAGTTGGGTCGTCATCCCAATTCAAATCAATAGGTTCAATACCGCCTTCTAAATTAAGTACAATTCTAGCGTCATTAGTACCGAAACACGATACATTAGTTATTTCTGGAGTAATTCTAAAAACAGGAGGTGCATCAATTACCACAGTGGCTTCTTTAATACAATCTGTAGCATCAGTTACGGTAATGACATAAGTACCTGGTGATAAATTATTTTGAACAAGCCCAGAGCCTAAATTACTCCAAGCTGTGGTATATGGTCCATTTCCGCCAGAAATATTATCAATGGTTATGGATGCATCATTATCATTATAGCATTCAATTTCCGTGGCAGTTATATCAATTATAATCTCGTCTGTTTGGTCTATTATCACTTCCAATGTATCTGTACAATTAGAGCGATCTGTAACAGTTAAATTATAAGTTCCGGCAAATAGTCCTGTCAAATTTTGATTTGTACTTGCAAATCCGTTAGGTCCTGTCCAACTATATGTATAATCAAATACACCAGGTGATATCTCAAAAGGTCTTCCACCTGTGATATTTACATTAATTTCTCCGGTAGCTTCTCCAAAACAAATAACATCAACTTTAGTATTTAAAGTGGCTTGCAATTCTGGAGGTTCAATTACCGAAAAACTTTGAATAATTGGATTACAATTATTGGCATCAGTGACAGTTATTTCATAAGTTCCAGGTGGTAAATTAGTTAAATCTTCATCTGTACTATATGGCGCACCATTTCTTGTCCAGCTATAAGTGTAAGGTACTGTACCACCAGAAACGTCAATACCGATAGCGCCATCATCTTCTTGGAAACAAGAAATTGTTTCTGGATCAAAATCGGTCGTACTGAATATCAATTCATCAGGCTCTGTAATGGTGAATGTTTCAGAAAACGGACAACCACCATCATCTAAAATAGACACTGTATAATCTCCTGGTGCTAAATTTGAAATATCTTCTGAAGTATTAGTATACCCATTTGGTCCTGTCCAATTGATTTGATATGGATTTCCTGTCGGAAACGGCACACCTCCAGAAATTGTGATATCTAGAGCACCACCATTATCTAAATAACAACTACTATTCGTTTGAATGGATGTGATACTTATCGAAGGATTTACAGTAATTACAACTTGAAAGTCAGTACCAACACAAGACCCTAAGGCAGGTGCAACTGTGTATGTTACTATTGACGGGTTTGTTGTAGTGTTAGTTAGTGTTTGACTTATTGATAGTTGAGGCGTTGTTTCTTGAGAAGCTCCAGTAATAGTCCCTGCAGGATTTATTACAGGGCTGGTCCATGTATAGGTTGTTCCCGTTGGTGCGGTATCACCTCCAGTACTATCTGGTGTTATGGTGAAAGCATTTCCGCTACAAATAATATCTGTTTTATCGCTAATATCTGGTGTCTCATTAACGGTTTGTTCAGAAATTGTTGAGGTAATCTCTGTACAACCACCAGATGAAAATGTAATAATTGCATAATAATACACAGTACCAACCGTTCCGGAGGGTGGTGTATATGTAGTTCCTATTTCACCAGCAATAGGAGTACCAGTTGTAGCATCATTTACAGTATTAGAATACCATTGAAACGTTGGCGTGCCAACACCGTTTGCGAATGCCACAGATAGTGTATTGAATGCTTCACCAAAACAAATAGTTTCTGAAATTGGCTGACTGGTAATTGTAGGCGCTTGGTTTATAATAACTTGAGAGACGTCGCTAACAACGCTACATCCAGGGTCAGGTTGTGTAATTTCAGCATAGTAATATAAAGTGCCAACCGCAGTGGTTGGAGGTGTGAAAGTGGCGTTAGTTGCTCCTGCAATTATAGCCCCACCAGTATTTACATTGGTTGTATTACTGTACCATTGAAATGTGTAATTTGTTCCCAATCCACCAGTAACTTGAACTTCTAAATCTTGAGGTGTAGTCCCTTGACATAATTCTTGGCTTATAATAGGTTGAGATGTGATTGTTGGATCGTCTACAACACTAATTTCGGCTACTTCGCTTGTTACAGGGGCACAACCACTGCCATTTGCTGTAACAGTAACGTAATAATAAAACGTTCCTAGAGTATTAAAAATAGGAGAGGTATAACTTATTCCTGTTTCACCTGGTATTGCTGTACCTCCAGTATTAGAATTTGTAGTATTTGAATACCATTGATATGTAATAGTTCCCGTGCCGCCAGAATGTGTTATGGTTAAATCTGTTGCAAAACTCCCTCCAACACATATATTTTGTATTGGGGTTGGATTGGTGTCTATTTGAATGCCCTCAACAACCTCAATTCTAGCTGTGTTGGATATAATCTCATTACATCCAGCACCAGAGGTAAATGACGCTATCACATAATAATACGTTACACCAACAGGATTGTTTGGAGGTGTATACGTTGCATTTGTTTCACTGGCAATTGCAGTTCCTGTTGTAGTATCATTTACGGTATTTGAATACCATTGATAGCTAGGGGTTCCAGGACCATTTACAGAGACAGCCAATTGATTAATAGGACCATTTAAACAAATAGTTTCAGGTTGTGGCTGACTTGTGAATTCTGGTGCAGGATCAACGGTGATGACCAAATTAACAGGTGCGCCATCACAACCTCCGTTAGAAGGTGTTATCGTATAGGTAACATCTTCTGAAGTCGTATTAGAATTAAATATTGTTTGAACGGGTATAGTACTAGTTGTACCATTTGCAATAAAACCTGTAACACCAGGAGGTGCAGTAGCAGACCATGTAAAGGTAGTTACTATAATATCTGATGTGAGATTGACTTCGGCTGTCGCTGTTCCAGAACAAATCGTTTGGGTTAAATCGGTATTTGTTATTGTTGGAATTTGAAAAATCTCAAAATCTTCAGTATCAGTCGTAGTTCCACAACTTGATGTTACACTGAAACTTATTTGATAAACGCCAGGTGTATTGTAAACAATAGTTCCTGGATTTAATGTGGTTGCTGTAGCTGGTGTTCCACCTGGAAAACTCCAATTGTAAGTTACAGTTTCTGTAGCTGGCGCACAGGTATCAACTGTTGCAGTCGGGTTTATGGAAGCCGTACCACAAAAATCAGCAACAGCATCAATAGCAACAGTAGGGGGTTGTTTCACTTCAATTGTTTCAGAAACCGTATCACTTCCGCAGGTATTTGTAGTCGTTAGGGACAACGTATAAGTTCCAGCACTAATAAATTCAAATGATGGATTAGCACTATTTTCATCTGTACCATTAGTAAAATTCCACTGCGGTACTCCTGTGCTACAAAAGCCTGATGTATAGGCTACTTCCCATAAATACGTAACGCCACCACAACTTTCACTTAAATCTGTGGTATTTGTAGTTTGAACCTTTAAGGGAGAACACCCATTATTTGTATCTAAGGTAAACGCAGCTGTTAAATCAGCTTCAATACAAATGTTTTTAGTAATGGTATCGGTTACGCCACAGGAATTCTCAGCATAAAGAGATACTGTAAACGTACCCGTTGTGGTATATGTATGCGTAGGGTCTCTATCATTTGAAGTGTTACCATCACCAAAATCCCAATAATACCCATCATTGATACTACAATTATTACTGTAACCATCAAGCGAAGTGTTATCAAATAAAACAGGAGTATTTACACAACTGGTTGGTGGCTCTTCAAAATCAACTTCTGGCCTTCGCAGAATAATAATTGGTCCTGCCGTTAGATTGGTTTGTCCGCATGATGTGGTAATGAATAAAAATACGGTATAACTTAAAGGACAACTTGTCTCGGTATAGGTATGTGGAATCGGGAAATCTTGAGAACTAACAGGATCTGCAGCATTAAAATATGGAGAAGCTTCCAATTGAGCTTGTGTATAATTTTCAACCGTGCCATCACCAAAATCAACTTGATAATTAGTATCTGGAGGATTAGTTGCCCATGAGCCTATTGCAAATTCAATAGGATCTACAGGTGTACATAAATTAACGGTATTCCCAGGATTTACAATAGCACCAGTGGGGTTACTAGAATTCTTAATTAAGTAGGTTACAGTATTGTCACAATTCGTTCCATTTCCAGTAATTTCCATATTAAACGATCCTAATTGGGTATAGGTATGTGTTGCAGGAAAGGTTACTCCTGTTTCTATAGGACTACCATCGCCCCAGTCAACGTCATAAGAATTTATACAAGGAGACACATTATCAATACCAACATTAATTGTATAAGAAGGGTCTGTTGTGTTATTACCGCAATTATTAAAGGGATCAAATGGACTATCAACATCTTCAAACTGCAATATTGGTTTTTGCCTTACAGTTACTGATTTAATTATTGAAGTTGAGCAACCATTACTATCAGTAGCAGTTAAACCAACTTGAAAAATTTGATTACCACATCCTAAAGCTTCAAATATATGAGTAGGATTGTTACTTGTAGACGTATTACCATCTCCAAAACTCCAGTTATACGTAAAAGGACCAGCACCACTTGCCGATGGCGTAAAGTTAATGGGCACACCTGAACAGACATTATTGTTATTAAATGAAAAATCCAGAGTAGGTAAATCATTAACAGTAATTGTAGCTGCACCTGTCTCAGTAGTTGTATCACCGGTACTATCTTCTACTGAAACTAACCTGTAAACAAATGTTCCAGTAGATAATGTGCTTACAGTTAAATCAATAGAGTTATTAGAACCAATTGTAGAAATGGTAAGATTTCCACCTCCATTAATAGTATAGGTGAATGTGTATGGTGCAACACCTCCTGAACCAGTAAATGTTATTTCGGGGTCTGGTGAGCTATTTAAACAAACTTCGGTTGTTCCAGATATTGAAGCCGATGGTGGTAGTGCTGAAAGCTCAGTTTTTATAAAGAATTGAGCTTTTGGGGTAATATCTTTTAAGGCAAAAAGAGATGCAATTATTACTGTAGAAAATAATGCAACAAGAAAAGGTTTCTTCAGCATGAATAAAAGTTAGGTTAATAGCGTCTCTAAAATATAGATTCTTTTTTAGCTTACATTGAAAATTTCGTGATAATGTAACTTTTATCTACAAAATACCCAGAATAGGGTACACAAAAACCACAATTGATACTATTCGCACTTTATAGTATTTTCGTAATCGTTATATTTAAGAATTAAAAAACACTTATGAAAGCCCTAGTCATATCAGGAGGAGGAAGTAAAGGTGCCTATGCAGGCGGTGTTGCTCAATATTTAATGGAGGTTGAGGGGCGAGACTACGATATGTTTTTAGGAACATCTACAGGGAGTTTGTTGGTGCCACATCTCGCAGCAGGAGAAATCGATAAAATTTATAATGTATACACGAATGTTACCCAACGCGATATTTTTAGCGTAAATCCGTTTACTATAAGAAAGAAAGGTAAAAGAGAATTCGTTTCCATTGATTTCTTAAATACACTTTGGCAGTTTATTAAAATGAAGCGCACCTTTGGCGAGAGTAAAGCTTTAAGACGCCACATTAAAAAACATTTTACTATTGACGAGTATCATAAAATTAAAGAAACGAAAGATGATGTTGTAGTAACAGTATCAAATTTGTCTAAAAATAGAGTAGAGTATAAGTCTATCAAAGATTATGACTATGATGAGTTTTGTGAGTGGATTTGGATTTCTTGTAATTACATTCCGTTTATGTCGTTAGTTAAAAAAAATGAATTTGAATATGCTGATGGCGGTTTGGGATGCGTAATTCCCATTAGGGAAGCTATTTTACGAGGTGCAACTGAGGTCGATGCTATTGTTTTAGAGTCGGAAAGTATGGAATATAATAAAGTGTTAGGTAAGAATCCGTTTTCACTAATGATTAATCTATTTGGGCATTTATCTGACCAATTAGAACGTAATGATATTACCATTGGCAAATTGGCCGCTAAGAATAGAGATGTAGAGCTTAATTTATACTATACGCCATCAAAACTTACTGAAAACTCATTGATTTTCAACAAAAAGCTCATGAAATCATGGTGGGAACAAGGTTGGAATTACGCCAAAAATAAATGTGAGCAAGCAAGGTCTAACGAATTGCGTTTAGAGGATAAATAAATTTACCACAATTCTCGAACCTCTTCTTTTAAAATTGAAATAGCTGCATCGCTAGGAGAATGGCGCTCCATCATTTCAGTTAATAACACTTCTCTAAGTTTATCAGCAGAATCTGTTTTTTCAGATAAATTAGCTTTTCTAATCAGTTGTACAGTTGCACTTTTTGCGGTACTTATTACACTCCAACATTTCTCACTTACATAAATTTGCTGGGTTAAATTATGCTCCATTTCTTGTTGAATATTTTGTATCAATAAAGCCTCGTAATCATCTTTATTTGAAGACATTGGCTTCACTCTTAATAACAATTTATTTGGAGATATACGTTCTAAAAAAAGTGTTAACCTTTCATAAGCCTGTAATCGCAAAGGAAGCGATGTGGTTTGTAAATCTTTCTTTAATAAAAACCTACGGCGACCATCTTCATTAGCAGTATGTGTTTTAAAAAAATAGTAAGCGATTAGTCCGGTAACTAAAGCTGGAATAGTAAATAAAAATAAATCAATAATTCTGCTTGAATCCATATCTGTTGGTTAATAATATTTGGGCAATTAACGTTTACCTCCCAAATATACACAATCTTTAAGATGTTGCATACCTTCAAAAGGTACTGGTGCTTTATTATACATATATGCTTTATCTAGTTCTTTTGATAAATTATGATCATCTACATTCATTTCTACATCAGTCATTTTAAACTGACAAGGATGCTCATAACCTGCTGCATGCGTAATTTCTATTAATTCTTTTCTAAAGGTCTTAAAGTATTGCGCCAAACGTACCGATTTTAAAGTTGGGTCAATACCATTTTGCAACCATTTACTTTGTGTTGCAATACCTGTCGGACAGCGATTGGTATGGCATATTTGAGCTTGTATACAACCAATACTTAACATAGCTTCACGCGCCACATTTATACAATCTACACCCATTGCAAATGCCATAGCTGCTTTTGCAGGAAAACCTAGTTTTCCACTACCAATAAACACCACACGATCGCATAAACCTTTAGATTTAAATAGTTTATAAACATCGGCAAACCCATAAACCCATGGTAAAGACACATGATCTGCAAAACTAGGTGGTGCAGCTCCAGTACCACCTTCACCACCATCAACAGTTATAAAATCGGGACCCTTTCCAGTTTTTATCATAATATCTGCTAGCTCTTCCCATTGTTCTAGTTTTCCAATGGCGGCTTTAATACCCACGGGCAGTCCTGTATTTTCAGCAATGGCTTCTATAAAACCTACCATTTCAGGCACAGATGAAAATGCTTTATGAGTAGGAGGAGAGAGTACAGTTTTACCAACTTCAACTCCACGTATTTCAGCTATTTCTTTTGAAATCTTTTTTCCTGGAAGCACACCGCCTTTACCAGGTTTTGCACCTTGAGATAGTTTTACTTCAATAGCTCTAACGAAAGGATTATCTTCTACTAATTTCACCATCTTTTCCATTGAGAAACCACCATCTTTGGAGCGTACACCGAAATACCCTGTACCAAAGTGAAACATTACATCGCCACCATTACTATGGTAAGGCGATAATCCTCCTTCACCTGTATTATGATAAGCATCTGCCATCGCAACACCTTTATTTAATGAGTCTACCGCTTTAGCAGAAAGTGAGCCATAACTCATGGCAGACACATTAATTATAGAAGCAGGTCTATAAGGTCTTTTTCGCTTGTTGTATGCCCCAATAACTTTTGCACATGGTAAAAACGAATTGTCTATGGTATGTGGATGCCCTTCCTTTAGCCTAAAAGGCATCATAGCGTTATTTATAAAAATATGTTGGTGTGCATGTATATCTCTATCGGTTCCAAAACCTTCGTAGTTGTTTTCCTTTTTAGCAGAAGCATAAACCCAACCACGTTCAATACGGTTAAATGGTAATTCCTCCCTGTTATTAGCAACAAAATATTGACGCATTTCCGGACCAATACTTTCTAACATATAACGAATATGCCCCACTAAAGGAAAATTATGAATAATAGTATGCTTTCTTTGAAAAATATCACGAAGTGCAATCAAAAATAAAACGATGATAATCCACAACCACCAAGGCATATTTGACAATATATCTAAAACAGAATCCATAGCAAGTATTTAAAAATAAGTCTAAATATATTCAAAAATTAATTAAAATGAATTGTTTATAATTATTGATAATTCAAGCCAAATATGCCATAAACATTGGTTATTTTCACATGTTGAAAAAGAGGAAAATTTGAAAGACTATTTAGATCAATTAAACAGCGCGCAATTAGAGCCTACCATACAAATTGAAGGCCCAATGATAGTAATTGCCGGTGCTGGTTCTGGGAAAACTCGCGTGCTTACATACCGTATTGCTTACATGATGAGTAAAGGTATTGATCCGTTTAATATTTTGTCGCTGACCTTTACCAATAAGGCTGCTCGTGAAATGAAAGAGCGTATTGCATCCATAGTTGGTGCAAGCGAAGCAAAAAATATATGGATGGGAACATTCCATTCCGTTTTTGCCAAAATTTTACGTATTGAAGCCGATAGATTGGGCTACCCAAGTAATTTTACTATTTACGATACTCAAGATTCGGATAGATTGATTGCTTCAATCATCAAGGAAATGAGTTTGGATAAGGATATTTACAAATACAAACAGATTCGTTCTCGCATTTCTTCATATAAAAATAGTTTGATTACAGTTAGAGCTTACTTTCAAAATCCTGAATTGATTGAAGCCGATGCTATGGCACGTCGCCCTAGAATGGGAGACATCTATAAGGAATATGTAGAGCGGTGTTTTAAGGCTGGCGCCATGGATTTTGATGATTTATTATTAAAAACTAATGAGCTTTTAACACGTTATCCTGAGGTTTTGGCTAAATATCAAAACCGTTTTAAATACATTTTGGTCGATGAGTATCAAGACACCAACCATTCACAATATTTAATTGTGAGGGCGTTGTCAGACAAGTTTCAAAATATATGTGTTGTGGGTGATGATGCGCAGAGTATTTATGCGTTCCGCGGCGCCAACATCAATAACATCTTGAATTTTCAAAAGGATTATGATGATGTAAAAGTATTTCGATTAGAGCAGAATTACCGATCTACAAAGAATATTGTAAATGCTGCAAATTCTATTATTGATAAAAACCAAACGAAGCTTGATAAAATTGTTTGGACTGCGAATGATGAGGGGGCAAAAATAAAAGTTAATCGCTCTTTAACCGATGGTGATGAAGGGCGTTATGTGGCGAGTACAATTTTTGAAACCAAAATGGAAGCGCATGTCCCGAATAGTGATTTTGCCGTATTGTATCGAACAAATGCACAATCACGTGCTATTGAAGATGCATTACGTAAACGCGACATTAAATATCGTATTTACGGTGGCTTATCATTTTATCAACGTAAGGAAATAAAAGATGTGTTATCATATTTACGATTAGTTATTAATCCTGCGGATGAAGAAGCTTTAAAACGCGTTATAAATTTCCCACCTCGTGGTATTGGACAAACTACGGTTGATAAACTTGTGGTAGCTGCCAACGGTTATGGAAAACCTATTTTTGATGTGATTAAAAACCTAGATAAGATTGATATCAAAATCAATTCAGGCACAAAAGCTAAGCTTGAAAATTTCTCGACATTAATTGAGAGTTATCAAGTAATGAATCAAACTGCTGACGTTTTTGAACTTGCAGAACATGTAACTAGAAGTAGCGGTTTAATTAGAGAATTTAATAAAGATGGTACACCTGAAGGTGTTGCCAGAATGGAAAATATTGAGGAGCTCCTTAATGGTATGAAAGATTTTGTGGAAGGACAAAGAGAACTTGCCGATGCTACTGGTTCTTTAGCAGAATTTTTAGAAGATGTGGCCTTGGCTACAGATTTAGATAGTGATAAAGGTGATAGCGACCATGTGGCCCTTATGACGATTCACCTAGCAAAAGGATTGGAGTTTCCTTATGTATTTATTGTTGGATTGGAAGAAGATTTATTCCCAAGCGCGATGAGTATGAATACCCGAAGCGAACTAGAGGAAGAGCGAAGGCTGTTTTATGTAGCATTAACACGAGCCGAAAAGCAAGCCTATTTAACTTATGCTTTGTCTCGATACCGCTGGGGGAAACTTATTGATGCAGAACCAAGTAGGTTTATTGAAGAAATTGATGAACAATATTTGGATATAGTAACACCAATTGAAGAACGCCGCTATAACCCAATGCTTGATGCGAGTATTTTTGGAGATGTTGAACCCAATAAAACGGCTTCTCCAAATAAAATTCGGTATAAACCAGCAAAACAGTTTCAACCTAAAAAAGGGTCAGCTAAAAAAGAACCAGAAAAATTTCAAGTTTCAACTCCCAAAAACTTAAAACCTGTTTCTAAAAGCAGTAATGGTACTGCAAATTTGTTTGATAGTAAATTAGCTGTCGGTAATATTGTAAAACACATTCGCTTTGGGAAAGGTGAGGTACTTAAAATAGAAGGTAAAGGTGCAGATACCAAAGCCGAAATTAAGTTTGAAACAGGTGGGAATAAAAAGTTGTTGTTACGATTTGCTAAGTTGGAGGTGATTGGGTAGTCGCTACTTCACCATATAAACCGAATTAATATGCCCCTCGCCATCATATTCCCTAACAGGGTTATCAGGATCGGTTAGCCATTTGCCATCTACAATAAATTTATAATGATGTTTACCACCAGATAATGGAAGCGAATACACCCAACCATCGGCTGTTCTTTCCATCTTTAAGTCATGCTCGTTCCAATTATTAAACGAACCTGCTAATATCACTTCTCTTGCCTCAGGATAACCCACTAAAGCAAAAGTGGTATATTCTTGAATATCTAAAACAGAATTGTATTCATTATATTCATTAGGTGTTTTACTTGGGTTATGTGGGTCTTCCATCCAATTACCATCCACAATAAAGCGATATTGGTATACATCTGGTTTCATCTGCAATGTCAATTCCCACCCATAATCTGTTTTATTCATTTTAAACACATGCTCATTCCACTTGTTGAACGAACCCGCTAGAATCACTTCTTTAGCATTCTTAAACCCTTTTAACTTAAACGTTGCATTACCATTTTCAGAAGGATACGCAGTATACATTTTTAGATTATATACACCTCGTATCTTTTTTCCATTCTTGATAGCTTTAGCCACATTGCCATCGTTCCGTGAAGGTTCTGCCCAATAGGCATCATTTACGACAAATTTAAATTCCCAAGCAAACGCATCATTAAAATCAGCAACACTCTTTTTAAGTTCATAAATATACTTGTCAACCTTTTGCATTTTCCACCCCTCACGAGACCAGAGGTTAAACTCTCCAGAAACAGCTACACGATGTATATCAAAATCACCAAATTCTAAACGTTGTCCCGTATGTTCTTTCGTAAACTTAGAATAATCTCTAACATCAAATCGAAATGTAACCGAATCATTCTCAATTTTATAACCTTTGAATGTTTCTTTTTGAGCAAAAACATTCAAACTTATAAAAGTGAAAATTACTAGAACAATATGTGTTTTCAATAGTTTCATTTAGTATTCAACGGGTAATCTATAAAATATAATTTTTCTTTCTTATAATTAATAATAGTACGCTTTTGAGCAAAAAATTCATAACCCAAAATACCATCCAATTGTACACCAAAGGCTTCATTCATCTGGTTTAAATTAGTTAAAACCGTATACATTGGGCCAAAATAAATATTATCATTCAATTTTACACGATGTAATTTCCCTGCCAGAACTCGAATTGTTTTTCCGCTTGCGCCATCTAATTTTAATCGTTTTTTAGGGATAAAATATCGTAATGCTTTTTTATTTACACTCTTATTTATCTGATTAAACTCTGCTGCAGAATCTATGCCTAATCTTACTTTTTGATTATTGATGAAGCCATTAACTACTATGGTATGCTTTTTTAGTTTGAAATCTATACTATCTACTATTTTTTCGAGATATACCTTATCATTTAAAGGCGCACCTGTTTTATCAACTTTAGTTAAGGTTATTTGATTTAAATGTAAATCAACAAAAATCTCATAATCTTTTAAGATACTATACCCAATGATGCCTAGGAGTTTTATTTTTTTGCTTTTCTCAATGTGTGATAAATTAATGACGTCTGATACTTTATTATGAAGTTTGAAGCCATTCAAGTTAAACTCATCAATTTGCTTTTCAAAAGAATTATCTAAAGCCGCATTTACTCCTGAAGTACTTGTTTGCTTCTTTTGGAAGGCATAAAGATTATCAAAATGAACACTGTTAAGTATTAGTGCTTCAGAACCTGTGTCAATTATAAAATTCCCTTTAATGTCTTTTAACTCAGCTTCAACAACAATTAAATGATCCACCAATTTAAAGGGGATACGCGTAGTATATTGATTTAAAACTTCTGCATTTGGAAAAACAATTGGAGGAGTGGCTTTAGTATTTGCATTTGCAGAATAAATACATACTAGAAAAAAGAATACGATGTGCCAAAGCCTTTTCATATAATAAAGACTACCAGAAAGTTAAAATGTTACATTATAATACTATAAATGTGTTTCAATAAATGCTTTTAGCTTATTCCAAGTATCTAAAAGTTCTAATCCTACCCAACCGTGACCTGCATTTTCATATAAAGTGAACTGATGAGTAATATTCAACGATTGTAATTTATCTCGTAAATCTGTGCCTTGGGTTGTTGGGATTAAGGGATCTTGTCCGCCATAAAATAAAACAGTTGGTGGCGCACTTGTAGTAACCTGATGAAACGGACTTACCTCTTGCAGAAAGTTTGTTGAAGGTTCAATTCCAAAAACGTCTATTAAGTTTTGCAATACGGGGTCAGTATTGTTCAAATACGCGGGGTCAGTAAAATTAGTAGGCCCCACAATGCTGCAAACCATATCTACTTTTGCATTATCATCAAAAGCATAACTCCATAAAAGCGATAAATGTGCGCCTGCGCTGGTGCCGATAAACCCTATATCTTCAGAAATTGAATATTTACTTTTATTCTCTTTTAAAAAATTTACAACGCTTGTAATATCTTCAATCTGCATTGGATATGGTGGATTATCAGCGTCAGCCAATCGATAATTCATATTTACAACAGCAATATCCGTAAGTTCTTGTGTTACTAATAATTTAATAGCATCCATATCGGCTTTACTACCAGAAGTCCAACCTCCACCATGAATCAATATTACAGTTTTTGTAGCCAATGTTCTATTTGCTGGAAGGTATAAATCAAATTTTTGACGGTCCGCTGTTCCATAAGGTATATTAAGTTCTTCATAAATTTTACTCGTGTCTAGAGTATCATTTGAAATTTCAGGACTATCAGCAGATTCATTAGAGCAAGAGGTGTTTATACCCACAAACAAAATACTAACAAAAAGCAACTTTAATATTTTCATGACATTTTTTTTAATTACTTTGTAAACGTTGGCACAAGATAAATATTATGGCGGAGTTTATCAGAATATATGAAGAGAACCCTAATCCGAAAGAGATTGATAGGGTGGTGAAGGTGCTTAAAAAAGGCGGCCTTATTATTTATCCAACCGATACTGTTTATGGCTTAGGTTGCGACATCACCAATCTTAGAGCTTTAGAAAAAGTAGCCCGAATAAAAGGTGTAAAGCTCGAAAAATCCAACTTTTCCTTTGTTTGCCATGATTTAAGCAACCTAAGTGACTATGTGAAACAAATAGACACATCTACCTTTAAAATACTTAAACGGGCCCTTCCTGGAGCATACACGTTTATACTTCCGGGTTCTAAGTCCTTGCCAAATCCGTTTAAAAAACGAAAAACAGTGGGTATTAGGGTGCCAGATAACAATATCGCTTTAGAGATAGTAAAACAATTGGGCAATCCTATTATATCAACATCTATTCATGACGAAGATGAAATCTTAGAGTATACCACCGATCCTGAATTAATTCTCGAAAAATGGGATAATCTTGTAGATTTGGTTATTGATGGTGGTTATGGCGATAACGAACCGTCTACCGTAATAGATTTATCTGAAGACGCACCAACAGTTATTAGAGAAGGTAAGGGGAGTTTAGAAATTTTTTAAATTGTTTATTTTTGGGCGCTACCCAACCAGGGTCGGGCTTTCCGCTAATAGTTTTGGCTCGATGCACGCCTCGCCAAAAGCTGCCGCTGCAATCCCTAGCGCAATTACCGCTATAACTTTGATACCAAGGGCAATTTTTCAGACAACGTATTAAATCAAAATAAAAAAGCCCAATCAGTTAGATTGAGCTTTTAAATATATTTTGAAAAAACTGTTATTAGTTACCTCCAGCTTCAAGGTTTTTCATTTCCTTTTCAACTAAATCATAGAACTGATCTAATTTTGGAAGCACTACAATTCTGGTACGTCTGTTTGTTGCTCTGTTTTCAGCAGTGTCATTATCAACCAAAGGTACATAAGAACTACGTCCTGCAGCTATTAAACGTCCTGGGTTAACTTCTAATTCTTCTAACACACGAATAATTGATGTCGCACGCTTTACACTTAAATCCCAGTTGTCAATTAAAACACCACTTGAATAAGATCTACTATCTGTATGTCCTTCAACCATACATTCAAAATCAGGCTTCGCGTTTACAACTTTAGCAACTTTAGCTAATACTTCCTTAGCTTTTGTTGTTACGTTATAACTACCACTTTTAAATAATAATTTATCTGATATAGAGATGAATACAACACCTTTTTCAACATTTACTTCAATATCAGGATCATTAATTCCAACTTCACGCTTAAAGCTAGTCACTAAAGCAAGTGTAACACTATCCTTTTGAGTTAGAGCGTCTTGCAAGCGTGTAATTTTTAAATCCTTTTCTTTAAGGCTTTCTAACGTTTTCTCAACGTTACTAGCACCTTTAGCAGAAATTATTCCAAGATTATCATTAGCTTCTTTTAAATCTTTAACTCTTTCTTCTAAAACAGATACTTTAGCTGTTGCAGAAGCTCTTTCTTCCAAACATGAGTTTAATTTTACTGTTGCAGAATTTAATAAATCTTGTGTTTCTTTTTGCTTTTCCTCTAATGCTAAAAATTCTTTTTTAGACACACAAGAACTCAATACAAATAGCATTGATAAGCTAAGTAGTAATACTTTTTTCATAATTAATAATATAGGTTTTTCGGATTAAATAATTGCTAATTGATTTCGACAAAAGTATATAAAAAACGGATGAATTAAGAACTGTTAACAAAACTTTTACTAACCGAGTTATAAACTTTTGTAATACCTTTTTCTATTTACGAAATAATGCCAAACTATGGATGTTTTTTGATAGTGTTTTATTTTGCTTTTGGCCTCTTTTCTTTTCTTAAGAAACTCAGGAAGATATTTATAAAAACTAAAGTGTGCTTTTAGTATTGCCAAGAAATGGGCAAATTTAAATTCAAACAAAAACTTTATTCCAGCGATACCATCTAAAACTAACCTAGTAAAAACTAAGAGAAATATATTCCCTTGCGCATTTTTAACCAAAGTAAACAGGCTATTTCTAAAGTTCAAAAATGTTTTTCTAGGATTGCTATTGCTTAGGGTGGCACCACCAACATGATATACAGAGGAGTTACCATTGTAAAGAACTTGATGCCCTTTGTTTTTAGCACGCCAGCATAAATCTATTTCTTCCATGTGTGCAAAAAACAATTCGTCAAAACCATTCAGGTCATTATAAACCTTACTTCTTATAAACAAACAAGCGCCAGACGCCCAAAAAATAGATGCTTCATCATCAAACTGTCCATTATCTTTTTCTACAGTGTTAAAAATTCTGCCCCTACAATAAGGATATCCAAACTTGTCAATAAATCCGCCTGCAGCTCCTGCATATTCAAAAAACTTCCTTTGCTTGTAGTCTAAAAGTTTAGGTTGTATTATGGCAACTTGTGGATTGCTTTCAAAACTTTTTTTAATAGGTAACAACCAATCTTTAGTAACTTCAACATCACTATTTAAAAGGCAAAAAATATCAGCATCTACATGCTGTAAGGCATCATTATAGCCTTTAGCAAAACCGCCATTGCTTTTATTTTTAATAATTTTAATATCTGGAAAAGTAGAGTTTAAAAAAGGGATAGAATCATCGGTTGAAGCATTGTCTGCCACATAAATATCCGCGTCTTTAGAATATCTAATAACAGAAGGTAAAAACTGCTCTAAAAGCGCTTTTCCATTCCAATTTAATATAACAACAGCAATTTTCATCTTCTATACTCAGGAATATCTTTTAAAAATTGATATTTTTCATTTTCGAAATCCATCTGACAATAATAGTGATTTAATCCGTTAGTCACCATTAAGTAGTCTGCATTAAGTGCTAAATTATAGCGTGCAACTTGGTCAAAAACCTTTTGATTAATTTCAATTTTGGGAGCTTTACATTCTATAATAAGATGTATATCGCCATTTGGTTTAAACACAATTATATCGTAGCGTTTGCTTAAACCATGCACCTTTAATTCCTTTTCAACATTAATTAATGATTTTGGATATTTTTTTTCATCAACTAAAAAATGAACACAATTTTGGCGTACCCATTCTTCAGGTTGTAACACCACAAACTTTTTACGAATGATGTCAAAAATTAGAACTTTATTTTCGCTATTTTTGAATCGAAATTGATATGTTGGGAAATTCAATTTATGCACCTCACAAATGTATTATTATAATAGCATTTTAGGTAGGTTTCCCTAAAAATTTTCTTTAGACTTTGGACGAGGTTAAACAATTAGTTACGGATATAAAAAATGGAAATCTTAAACCCATTTACTTTTTAATGGGAGAGGAGGCATATTATATCGACAAAATCTCAGATTTTATAGAAGACACTATTCTAACGGAAGAGGAGAGAGGTTTTAACCAAATGATATTATACGGTAGGGATATTTCTATTGAAGACATTGTGAGTAATGCGAAGCGATATCCAATGATGGCAGAATATCAAGTAGTTATCATTAAGGAAGCCCAAGATTTATCTCGTACTATTGAAAAATTAGCATCTTATGCTGAGCACCCACAACCCACAACAGTCCTTGTAGTAAATTACAAATACAAAAAAATTGATAAGCGTAAAGCACTATACAAAGCCATTAAAAAAAGCGGTGTGGTTTATGAGAGTAAAAAGCTTTATGAAAATCAAGTAGCTGATTGGATACGGCGCATATTATCTCCAAAAGGCTATTCTATAACACCAAAAGCTGCCCAAATGCTAGTGGAGTTTTTAGGTACAGACTTAAGCAAAATCAATAATGAGCTAGAGAAACTACAAATTATATTACCAAAGAATAGCCAGATAACACCAGAGTTAATTGAAGAAAATATTGGTATTAGCAAAGATTATAACAACTTTGAATTACGAAAAGCTATTGGAGATAAGAACGTTGTAAAAGCACATCAAATAGTCAATTATTTTGCTGAAAACCCAAAAGACAACCCCATGGTGGTAACGGTTTCATTACTATTTAACTTTTTTTCACAGTTATTACATTTTCATGGTTTAAAAGATAAATCTCCAAGGAGTGTCGCTTCTGCACTTCGTATCAACCCATATTTTGTAAATGAATATGTGGCAGCAGCACGTAATTACCCCATGCGAAAAGTAAGCACCGTAGTTTCTACGCTAAGAGATTTTGATGTAAAAAGTAAAGGTGTAGGAGCAAATGCTGTACCTCAAGGAGATTTGTTAAAAGAATTGTTAGTTAGAATTTTAAATTAATGGAAGTTGCTATTCACGAAAGTTGGAAATCGCATTTAAATTCGGAGTTTGAAAAACCATATTTTAAAGATTTAGTCAATTTTGTCAAGCAAGAGTATAAGACTCATCAATGTTTTCCTCCTGGAAAGGAAATTTTTAATGCTTTTAATTATTGTCATTTTAGTGATGTAAAAGTGGTTATTATTGGTCAAGATCCGTATCATGGTCCTAGACAAGCCAATGGTTTATGTTTTTCTGTAAAGGATGGAGTTCCACATCCACCATCACTCATAAATATTTTTAGAGAAATTGAATCTGATTTAGGAAATCCTTACCCAAAAAGTGGTGATTTATCTCGTTGGGCTAAGCAAGGGGTACTATTACTTAATGCCACCCTAACCGTAAGAGCACATCAAGCCGGAAGCCATCAAAAAAAAGGTTGGGAAACCTTTACTGATGCAGTGATTAAAACGGTAAGTTCTAAAAAAGAAGGTGTTGTTTTTTTGCTTTGGGGCGGATTTGCAAAAAAAAAGTCAAAATTAATTGATACTGGAAAGCATCATATACTAACTTCAGGTCACCCCTCACCTTTGAGCGCTAATAGAGGCTATTGGTTTGGTAATACACATTTTAGCAAAACGAATGAATTGCTGAATATGACTGGTGAAAATGAAATAAAATGGTAAACCCCCTTAACTTCCTGTAGGAGCAAGGTTTTCGTTTATTTCCAGAAGCACTCTATTCGATTTAAGAACAATAGGTTTTCTATCAAGTTTATTCACTTTTACAGTTTTATTGCAACTGAATTTAAGCAACAGAAGATTAATTAAAACCAAACAAGAAATAACAATAGTAGTTGTTAATAACATAGGCAATTTAGATTTAGTTCGGTAAAAGTATTAAAAAAATCGTTAAAGTGCAAATTTTAACAATTTTATATAAACCTTAATACAAATTTAGCAAATAAAATACTACACGTCTATAAGTAGAACTACTTAATTTTCACTTTTATTAATTTGTTTTAAATACACTAGCTGATTTAATATTCTTTCAATATTTTCTTTTCATATTATTATTTTAATAACTCCAAGGTGCTTTACAAAATATAATTTATTTTTGACCAAAATATTATAAGTATGATCACACCAGAATGGGTAACCGTAAAAGAATATGAAGACATCACTTATAAAAAAAGCGATGGTGTAGCAAGAATTGCGTTCAATAGACCAAATGTAAGAAATGCATTTAGACCGAAAACTACAAGTGAGCTTTATGATGCGTTTTATGATGCTAATGAAGACACTTCTATTGGCGTTGTTTTGCTTTCTGCAGAAGGACCATCAACCAAAGATGGTGTGTATTCGTTTTGTAGCGGAGGAGACCAAAAGGCTAGAGGGCATCAGGGTTATGTAGGAGAAGATGGTTATCATCGTTTAAATATTTTAGAAGTTCAACGTTTAATTAGGTTTATGCCTAAGGCTGTAATTGCCGTTGTTCCGGGATGGGCAGTTGGCGGCGGACATAGTTTACATGTAGTTTGTGATTTAACGCTAGCAAGTAAAGAGCATGCCATTTTTAAACAAACAGACGCTGATGTTACAAGTTTTGATGGCGGGTATGGTTCAGCTTATTTGGCAAAAATGGTAGGTCAGAAAAAAGCTCGGGAAATTTTCTTTTTAGGAAGGAATTACTCTGCTCAGGAAGCCTATGAAATGGGAATGGTAAATGCAGTAATTCCCCATGCGGAATTGGAAAACACTGCTTATGAATGGGCTCAAGAAATTCTAGCTAAGTCTCCAACATCTATTAAAATGCTTAAATTTGCGATGAATTTAACTGATGATGGCATGGTAGGGCAACAGGTTTTTGCAGGTGAAGCCACACGATTAGCTTATATGACAGAAGAGGCAAAAGAAGGGCGCAATGCATTTTTAGAAAAGCGCAAGCCTAATTTCGAAAAAAAATGGATTCCATAATGAAAAACCTTTCAGTTTGGATTTCAGCAATGCGATTACGAACATTACCTTTATCTGTTTCAGGTATTGTAATTGCATCTAGTTTCGCAGAGTATAATGGATGTTTTGATTGGACGGTATTCTGTTTAGCCATTCTTACAACCATTAGTCTACAAATCCTTTCTAATTTGGCCAATGATTATGGTGATGGCGTAAAAGGTACTGATGGCACCAATAGAATTGGTCCAGAGCGGGCGATACAAAGTGGTAAAATAACGCCATTTGCGATGTTTGAGGCTATTAAGCTAAATATTCTTGTTTGTATAGTATTCTCATTTCTTTTGATTTTTACAGCCTTTGGATCTCAGCATTTCTGGCTAACATTGTTGTTTTTTGGTTTAGGAATCAGCTCCGTTATTGCTGCTATTAGATATACTATAGGTGGTAAAGCCTATGGCTATCGGGGACTAGGTGACGTGTTTGTATTCATTTTTTTTGGTCTTATTAGTGTTATTGGATGTTATGTGCTTTACGCTAAAAAAGTGGACCATGTTGTATTTCTTCCAGCTGTAACCATCGGACTTTTATCTGTAGCTGTCCTTAATTTAAATAATATGAGGGACATCAATTCTGATTTGGCTTCAGGAAAAATGACTTTGGCTGCAAAACTTGGTATTTCTAAAGCTAAAAAATATCATTTCTTCTTGATCATATTTGCTATCATTATATCAGTACTTTTTGGAATACTTTATTATACGTCACCATATAATTTGATATACTTTCTGGCCTATATACCTCTAATAATGCATTTAAATACTGTTAAGAATACTGAGGAAGCCTCAGCACTAGATCCAGAACTGAAAAAGGTAGCGTTATCAACATTTTTACTTGCGGTTTTACTAGCTGTTGGACATTTGTTGTAGTGGTTTTATTAGAAAAAATCCCTAATTTTAGTAAAAGAAAATTAATTACTTATGAAAATCACATTTTACGGTCATGCAAGCTTAGGACTAGAAATTGACAACTTTAATGTTCTTGTAGATCCTTTTATCTCTGGTAACCCAAAGGCAAGTCATATTGATATTGAGACGCTTAAGGCTGATTATATTTTGGTAACTCATGCACATCAAGATCATATTTTGGATGTTGAAGCCATTGCAAAACGAACAGGAGCCACACTAATATCCAATTATGAAATTGTAACACATTATGAAGCCAAGGGCCTAAAAGGACATCCAATGAATCATGGTGGCTCATGGCAATTCGATTTTGGCAAAGTAAAATATGTAAACGCTATACATACGTCTTCATTCCCTGACGGCTCGTATGGAGGTCAACCAGGAGGATTCATTATTGAAACTAACAAGAAAACACTTTATATCGCTGGTGATACTGCCCTCACTTATGATATGAAATTAATTGGTAAGGCTTACGATTTAGATTTAGCAGTATTGCCTATTGGAGATAACTTTACAATGGGTGTTGACGATGCAATTATAGCTTCTGATTTTATTAAATGTGATAGTATTTTGGGTTATCATTACGACACATTTGGCTATATTGAAATAGACAAAGTTAGGGCAAAGGCTAAATTTGATACAGAATCGAAATCATTAACACTTTTAGATATTGGAGCATCAATTGAAATATAACATATGAAGAAATACATTATTTCGTTTATTGTAATTTTTTGTTGCTTTTACAAAACATCTGCACAAATAGACCAATCTAAAACAGGTGCTTGGTATATGTATTTTTACAAACACCAGTTCAAGAATAGTCAATTTGGAATTCAAGGTGATTTACAATATAGAAATTGGAATACTATAGGCGATTTAGAACAACTACTCATTCGTTCTGGGCTTACTTTTACTCCAAAAAAGGCAAACGTATTACTAACTTTAGGCTATGCTAATATTACTACCGGTCAGTTTGGTGATAGCGATGCTACAGTTTCGGAAAGTAGAATTTATCAAGAAGCATTTATTCCACAAAAACTTGGAAATAGATTGTATTTAGCACACCGATTTCGATATGAGCAACGGTTTGTTGAAAATCAAGACTTTAGAACCCGGTACAGGTATAACTTGTTTCTAAATATTCCACTCAACCAGAAAGCTTTAATAGATAAAACCTTTTATTTGGCGTTGTACAATGAACTATTCATCAACGGGCAAACCGAGATTGGAGATAATAATACTGTAGAGCTATTTGATAGAAACAGAACCTACTTAGGACTAGGCTATGTGGTTAAACCAAGTATGAAATTTCAGGTGGGATGGATGAATCAAAAAACGGTAAATTGGGGTAAAGGCCAACTGCAGTTAAGCTTTCATCATACTTTTTAAATAATAATGACGGCAACTTACCATAACTACATTCTCAATTTCAAACAAGCAAGTGGTACATCTAGAGGGGTTTTAAAAACTAAGGAGACTTGGATTTTAATTATTCAAAATGAAGAAAAAGAAGGCATAGGGGAGTGCGGTATGTTCAGAGGCTTGTCCGTTGATGACCGCCCAGATTTTGAAGACAAAATAAAATGGGCCTGCACCAACATTAATAAAGGTTTAGAATTTCTAATTTCTGAATTAACGGAATTTCCAAGTATTCAATTTGGATTAGAAATGGCTTTTAAATCACTACAAAGTCAAGATAAGTTTAATTTGTTTCCTTCGGATTTTACAAAAGGCAACGCTTCAATCCCTATTAACGGTTTGATATGGATGGGAAGTGAAGCATTTATGAAACAGCAAATCAAAGATAAAATTGAAGCAGGTTTCCATTGTATAAAACTAAAAATTGGAGCTATTGATTTTCAAACGGAACTAAATCTCTTGAAAACTATTAGAAAGCAATTTACTTCAAAAGATATAGAATTACGTGTTGATGCTAATGGTGCTTTTAATCCAAATGAAGCTTTAGAGAAACTTAAACGACTCTCTGAATTTGATCTGCATTCCATAGAACAACCCATTAAACAAGGGCAAATTGATGATATGGCTTTGTTATGTAAGCAAGCACCTTTACCTATTGCTTTAGACGAAGAATTAATTGGCGTTTTTGGTGTAACAAAAAAAACTGAATTACTACAAACTATTCGTCCGCAATATATTATATTGAAACCCACTTTAATTGGTGGTTTTAATGGTAGTGATGAATGGATTAATAGTGCTGAAAATGACAATATAGGATGGTGGATTACCAGTGCTTTAGAAAGTAACATAGGCTTAAACGCAATAGCGCAATATACCTATGATACGCAAAGTAAAATGCCGCAAGGGTTGGGAACAGGAAGTTTATTTACTAATAATTTTGACTCGCCCTTATATGTTGAAGAAGGCCGTTTACACTACGATAGAAGAAAAAACTGGAAAATAAATTTATAAATTATGTACATAGAACAAGCTTATAAAGGATTAACAGATGCATGGCGATACATTGTGGGTGGTGCAATTATCTTCATAGCGTGGCAAATTTTAGGATCTATACCATTAATTGCAGGATTGTTTTTAAATATGGATGGTTTTGAAAATTTCCCAACCGATATTTCTGGAATGGTGGAACTATTAGGGGGAAATCTTTTTTTATTCCTGATGCTTATTTCGTTTGCCATTGGACTTATTGGTGTTTTTATAAGTTTTAAGTATTTACATAAGTTGTCATTTACACAATTTACTACAACGAGATCAAAAATTGATTGGAAACGATTCTGGTTTGTTTTCATTTTATGGGGAGGTGTCACTAGTGGATTAGTGCTACTTGATTATTTTTATATTACTCCTGAAAACTATGTATGGAATTTTAAACTAGAACCTTTTTTGATTCTTTTAGCTATTGGCATTTTTCTGTTACCGTTACAAACGAGCTTTGAGGAATATGCTTTCAGAGGCTACGGTATGCATTTTTTGGGTACTATAGCAAAAAACAGATGGTTGCCCTTAATAATCACTTCGGTAGCTTTTGGGGTAATGCATATTTTTAACCCGGAAGTGGAAAAATTAGGCTACATTATAATGGTATATTACATAGGTACAGGATTCTTTTTAGGGATTATAACATTAATGGATGAAGGGTTAGAATTGGCCTTAGGGTTCCATTTTGCCAACAATTTATTCACGGCACTTTTAGTTACCACAGATTGGACTGTATTACAAACCGACAGTATACTAAAGGATATCAGCGATCCATCAGAAATGGTGATTTCAGAAATACTTGTGCCAGTATTCGTAGTGTTCCCAATATTGCTTTTTATTTTATCAAAAAAATACAAATGGACCAATTGGAAAGACAAGCTATTCGGTCCCGTAATTGAGCCACCAAAAGAAGATTATAAAATTTTAGAAGAATAGAAATTTACTATGACTCCAGATTATACCAAAGTTCACAACAGGTTTAAATTAGAAGGATTTCATTACAACCGTGAGGATTTAATGGAAGTTGCTTACAGTTTTATAAAAGAAGGATATCCTTATCAGCAGCAATTAGGCCTTTTCCTATTAGATTGGTTAGATAATAAAGATTATATAAAGGTAAAAACATCAGGCTCTACAGGGAAGCCTAAAATGCTAAAAATCAAAAAGCAGGCTATGATTAATTCTGCCATCACTACTGGTGATTTTTTTGATTTAACCCCTGGAAAAAAAGTTTTGAATTGCTTACCCTCAAACTTTATAGCTGGAAAGATGATGATGGTTAGAGCCATTGTTTTAGGACTTGAAGTAGACATGGTAGTACCGTCGGCTTTACCAAGAATAGATTATGAAAAAGACTATGACTTTTGTGCATTCACACCAATGCAACTCAAAAATTTTGCGAAATATTTAAAATCTATTAAAACAGTAATAGTAGGAGGAGGGCGTGTTTCAAATCATATAAAATCTTTAATAAAAGATAAAAAGCCACAAGTTTATGAGACTTATGGAATGACGGAAACAGTGTCTCATATTGCTGTAAAAAAGCTAAATAATTTTGTAGGTGACGATACCGATAAATATTTCACAACATTACCTGGTATCAATATTTCTAAAGATGATAGAGGATGCTTAGTGATTGATGCCCCAAAGCTTTCTGATGAAACCATTGTGACAAATGATTTGGTTGAAATTTATTCTGATAACCTATTTGAATGGATTGGACGTTTTGATAATATGATTAACACTGGTGGTATTAAAGTATTTCCAGAAAAAATAGAGGAGAAGCTGCAGGATAAAATGGACGGGCGACAATTTTTTATCTATGGAATTGAAGATGATACTTTAGGTGAAAAAATAATAATGGTAATTGAAGGCTCAGAAAAGGATATAGATGACACCTTGTTTGATGCTTTAGATAAGTTCGAAAAACCAAAAGATATTTTCTTTACTAGAAAGTTTAAAGAAACCGCATCAGGAAAAATTCATAGAGCTAACACGATTAAATCTATTTTAGAAGCATAAAAAAATCCGAATCTTAAAGATTCGGATTTTTGTTTTATATCAGAAAAACTAATCTGTAGTTTCTTCCATGGTGTGATACACGTTTTGCACATCATCATCTTCCTCGAGTTTTTCTAGTAACTTTTCTACATCAGCAGCTTGTTCAGCAGATAACGGTTTTGTTACTTGTGGAATGCGCTCAAAACCTGATGATAATATTTCAATATTGTTGTCTTCTAAATACGATTGGATTTTACCAAAGCTTTCAAAAGGCGCATAAATCATCACGCTATTAACCTCATTGCCATCAGCATCTTCATCGGTATCTTCAAAAATTTCTTCAACACCAAAATCAATCAACTCTAATTCTAATTCTTCTAAATCGAGTGCTTCACCTTTAATTTTAAAATTGCAGGTATGATCAAACATAAACACTACAGAACCTGATGTTCCTAAACTTCCGTCACACTTATTAAAATAGCTACGAACATTGGCAACAGTTCTGGTATTATTATCCGTAGCTGTTTCAACCAACACTGCTATACCATGAGGCGCATAGCCTTCAAAAACTACTTCTTTATAATCCCCTTGATTTTTATCACTCGCACGTTTTATGGCCCGCTCAATATTATCTTTTGGCATGTTTACGGACTTTGCATTCTGTATGACTGCACGTAAACGAGAATTACTATCAGGATCAGGACCTCCTTCTTTTACCGCCATAACAATGTCTTTACCAATACGCGTAAAGGCTTTACTCATAGCAGACCAACGTTTCATTTTTCTTGCTTTCCTAAATTCAAAAGCTCTTCCCATAGTTTTAAGTTAAATAAGTTGTGAGTATTAAAGTGCCAAAAGTTATATATTTTCCAAGGCACGCAAATTTAAAAAATATTGCATTAATATTTAAGTACTGTTTAATGTGACTGTGACTGCCTACTAGAATTACTCATCAACAGGTTCTACTATCATTTCTATCGCTTCTGCCAATTTAAAATCCTTATTGGTGACACCACCTGCATCATGAGTTGATAATGATATAGAAAGCACGTTGTAAACATTGGACCAATTAGGATGATGATTTAAAGCTTCACACTCAAAAGCAATTCTGCTCATTGCACTAAAACAATCCTTAAAATTTTCAAATTCAAACTCTGCATGAATGGCATTATCAAAGTATTCCCAATCAGGGAATCGCAATAATTTCTTTTCTATATCTTGTTCTGAAAGTTTACTCATAATTATCCATCATTTTTTCTTTGACTCAACTAATATACCCATTTCAATAGTTAAAATCAACCTACAACTTTAATTCTTCAAGGATTTTTTGACTGTTAAGCTGAAGATGTTTTGGCAGTTTATTAAACTTGGGTAAAACAGCTAAATACCTATCATCATTAGTCGTGTACACTCTTTTATAATGTGCCTTTTCGTTTAATTCTAAAGATGTTATAATATCTTTAATAAACTCATCATGATGTACCAAATCAGAACTTCCTAAATGAAACACACCGTATTTATTTCTATTGATGATATAGTGAATTTGTTGCGTTACTTTAGAATCTGTAGTAACGTTCATTATCAAATTTGGGAAAATTTCAATAGGTTCTTTTTCCTTTATATGTTGAAGCATTTCATTAATTCTCGGAGACTGATTACCAAAAACCATAGGTAATCTCAAAATTGCAACTTGTTTCTTTGGCAAGCGCAATAACATGTTTTCAATCTTTATTTTGAAATGCCCATAAACACTATTACTCAAGGTTTTATCTTGCTCATAACTTGGGTATTTACTGTAAGCGTCAAAAACATTAGCAGAAGATAGAAACAGTAATTTTATGTTTTGTACATATATGTATTCTGAAAGATGTTGATGTAATAACACCTGTTTAGAAAAATCACCACGCAATGCCGAAATTATTATTGTTGGCTTTACAATATTCAGGATCTCGTAGATATCATCTTCTTCAAAATTATACTGAAAGAAATGATGGTTTTTTTCTAGTTGTTTATTTGAAGTGCTATAGGTTGCAAAGGTTCTGAAATAGGAGCAGAGTTCCTTGTAAATAGCGCCACCCAAAAAACCACTACCACCAAGTATTAATATTTTATGTTTATAGGCCTCCTTCATTCGCTTTCTACACCAAAATACGGTTTAGCCCTTGTAAAATGGTAGCTTTACAACAGTTGCAGGTACTGCTTTTTTTCTAATTTGAATATTGATTTTACTACCAGCATCAGCAAAAATAGGAGGGACGTAACCCAAACCAATACCTTTACCTAATGAAGGGGCCATAGTGCCAGAAGTAACGTTTCCGATGGTGTTTCCATTACCATCTACAATATCGTAACCATGACGTGGAATACCGCGGTCATCCAATTCAAAACCGACTAATTTACGTTCTGGTCCGCGTTCTTTTTCAGATTTAAGCGCTTCAGAATTTGTAAAATCTTTGGTGAATTTGGTAATCCAACCCAATCCAGCTTCAATGGGAGAGGTGGTGTCATCAATATCGTTGCCGTAAAGACAATAGCCCATTTCTAAACGCAGTGTGTCTCGTGCAGCAAGCCCAATAGGCTTTATGCCATAATTTGCACCAGCTTCTAATACTTTATTCCAAATTTGTTCAACCTCGCTGTTTTTACAATAAATTTCGAAACCACCGCTACCAGTGTAGCCTGTAGCCGAAATAATTACATAATCAATCCCTGCAAAATCGCCAACCACAAAATTGTAGAATTTAATTGCAGATAAATCTTCACTGGTTAAAGCTTGCATCGCTTCAACCGCCTTTGGGCCTTGAATAGCGAGTAGGGAATAGTCCGCACTCAAATCGCGCATAGTAGCGCCAACATCGTTTTTAGACTGAATCCAATTCCAATCTTTTTCGATATTACTAGCGTTAACCACTAGAAGATACGTTTCTTCTTTAATGCGATAGATAATTAAATCGTCCACAATACCGCCTGTATCATTAGGTAAACAGCTGTATTGCGCTTTACCAATGGTAAGTTTTGAAGCATCGTTACTAGACACGTTTTGAATAAGTTCTAATGCATGCGGACCTTCAATTAAAAATTCACCCATATGCGACACATCAAACACACCAACGCCGTTTCGTACGGTTTCATGTTCTAGATTCACACCTTCGTATTGTACAGGCATATTATAACCGGCAAAAGGCACCATTTTAGCACCAAGCGCTTCATGAATTTTAGATAAGGCTGTATTTTTCATAGCATTTAATTATCTTTTGTAAGTATGTAAACTATAAGGAAGCACATTAGTAAAATGCAAAAACCAACAATAATTCTATGTTTTGGTTTAAAGAAGGAAATAATGTTTTCAAAAAAATTCCCTAAAAACTTTATAATGCCAACTAATATGTCTTCCATAAATGTGGTACACAAATGTATTGAAATTAAAAAGATTTTTAAATGTGAAAAGGGGAAGTATTTTGGAGACGTGAAATATTCTATTTTACATAATATAAATTATAGTACAAATGTTATTATTGATATTTTATGAGAGAAGCCCATTTGATAGCTATAATGTAGTATTATGTAAAATATCCCAGAAGCATTTGTTTTCATAAGTATAATTGGAACTTGGGTCATTAAACTAATAAGCGGTTTGCTTCGCAGCGTTTTTAAAACATTATGTATCTATAATTAGCCGTTATGTAAAATAGCCGCTACCAAGCGCTCGATTGTTTTATAAAATCAAATTGCTCTGGCAATTTATTTTACACACAATTTTCCAACGCTTGCCAACGCCAAAATAAAAGCTAACCTTTTTGCTCTTATTAAAAATCGCGTATTCGATAAAATGTACGTAATAAAAAATTTTAGACGATTCTCGTGAGCTTGCCACAAGAGCATAAATTTTAAGAAAAATAAAATTCTATGCACTTGTTATATGTAGAACTTCAATTAATCATTTTTTCCTTATTTCATTATCTTTTGTCTTGAAACAAAAGAAACAAAAATTCAAGGCTGCATATAATTTTGGAAACAATTAACGGCTCATTCGCTATATTTTAGGAAACATTGTAATTCGTTAAGATTGTTTTGAAATCCATTGTATAATTGAAATTCTAAAGAAACTATATTACTAAACCCCTAAAATATGGACGCTCATTTCTCCTATTGTTTTAACCAAAATTTTATGAGGCCAAGGTAAACATCGAGATTCTATTTTACATAATATTATAATTTCATATAGCCTTATATTATGAAAAATGAAGTTTAAATTAGATCACTTTCTTTTGCGTTTAGGCGGCTTTAGTGATGGCGTGTTTCCTGGTGTGTCCTTGTTGTCACGTGCTCGCCTATCTGGTTTTCCAGTAGATTTTGCAATTCTCTTCGGTCCTGGTTTAAGTCCCATAATTTTTGTTTTTAATTAATAATTCAAATATTTAATCACTTTCTTTTTAATAGCATTTCGTTATGCTTTAATTGGTCTAATTATTTTTACCTTTAACATCAATTCTAATCTCTTCTCTTAATTTAATGTTAGAGTGTAAAAAGTTTCTATCTGCCAACAATCTCGATACTTCATTGTAAACTTGATGTTGCCCTTTGGTATCTCTAATTGTAACGACTAAAGTAAAATCTTGATTTAAAACCTCTCCATCTTCTTTTGATCTAGTTTCTGCAAAATCACGATATGTTCCTTTTATTTTAGCATACCACTTTCTATTACTTGCTAAACTATCTCTTTGTCTTGCATCTTTCATTTCACTTAAATTAACCGAATATTTTTTTACTGGCTGATACTTTTTTCCATAATTCAGTAATACTCTTTCTCTTGCGTAATCACTTTCTGTGTCTTTTATATAGGCACTTTTGTAATTAGAATCCAAAAGTACATTTTGGGTGTCATCTGGCCCAAAAGGGTTTAATATATTAGATTTAGTAGTATCTCTATCTTTTATGTTTTCATATGTACCAAACATTAAGTCTAAATTAGATTGACAATACTCTGCTCCTTGTTTTTCTCTTAAAACTGGTTGAGCAACTAAAGTAACTTTTACTTCTCCATAAAAGTGCCCATCATCATCAATTAAACTTTCAGGAAATGGAAAGTCAAGAATCTCGATAAATTCACCTTTATTTATGTTTTCTTGAAGAATTAAGGTAATTTCATGAGGATCGTTATAAATAATCTCATCGGCCGATGATGCTATTCCAAAACCCATTTGATTGACTTTTTCATTAATAGGAAAATTTACACCTAATGGATATTTCGCTGAATGTATTGCTAAAGCCTTAAGCAATGTAGGATTAAATTTTTCTCTTACTTTAAAATTTAGTTCAGATAACAACGATGTAACTCTAGGTGTTGAAAAACTTGTACCTATTATTTTTACTGGAGCTCCATCTGGCGCAATTGCTTTTACTCCATTTTCTACTCTTCTACCTCCATTCATACCAGCGTTGCCTCCATAAGAAACTAAATCTGGCTTTATACTATTTGCTGGTCCAGGACCAATACGAGTAAAAGGAGATGGATGATTTACATCAGCTATATCATTTCCATTTTTAGAATGTGCAATTGAACCAACCACTAAAGAACGAATTGAATCACCAGATCTTGCTATTCTGCTTTTAGGAAAACCTCTTTCAAAATTTCTACAGTTCCCTGTGGACTTGCAAATAATTACCTCATTAGATATTTGAATATCGTCAAGTGCTTTCCCGAAATCAGAAAAGTCATTTAAATCTGCTTCAGATTTAGTTCCTAAAGATAGGTTCCAGATTTTAATATCAGAATTCTTTTTTATTGCTTCTCTAATATTTGCAATTAACTCATCTTCATCTATGCTTTCTTTAGTTTCATCTGGAAAAACAGTTGCATCAAAAAGTTTACAACCTGAATTTCCAGTCCATTTTTCTCCTTCTAAATCATCACCATAAATAATAATACTTGAAACACAAGAACCATGTGTTGGATTGACTAAATCTTCAGGATAAGACGAGAAATTTCTATCAAGAAGCCAAGGACTTAAGTACTGATTCTTTGCTATACCTGAATCAAGAACTCCAATTATTGGGTATTCTTCATCTTTGATAGGTTCTTTTACTTCAATGTCCTGTCCAGAATTTAGCAAGTCCATACCAACACTATATTTTGGCATAAATGTTATGGATTCTAAAGCTTCAAAATCACTAATGCTATCTAATTGGGCTTTGGTAGCGTTTTTAATTTTATAAATTATTAAGCCAGAAGAATAATTTGCTTCTACCACATCAATACTCTTTTGCTTACAGTACTTTTCAAATGATATTTTGACAGCATTATTTATTTCATAATTCAAAAAATCTATGAGAGAAATTTTTACTGTCTCATTTTTTTTATTTTCTTCAATATCAGCAATAAAAGGTTCGAATATTTCTATTGTTTCGACAGCAGAAATGGCTTTAGGGTTTCTATGATAATTATTAATGTTTTTCTTAATGACTTTGCTATCTTCAATACTGTCAACTTTTACTATAGCACTATTTGAATCAATAAAACCAATTATATTATTTTTTGAAAATTGTCCATTAAATAGCTTTTGAATATCTTGTCTGTGTGATTTTGCAATGGCATTATCATCAATATCAATACGTAATGTAGCAGGAATAAAACTCCTTGTGTTATCTCGGTTTTCAAAAAAAGTATCTAATTCACTTAAAGGCTCTAAAAGACTATTTGCTCTTTCTTGAAGTTCTTCTCCATGAAGTTGCCATTTAGGAATTGTTTTACTGCCTCCACCTTCGACTCTCCTATCGTCTACTTTCTGTCTTTTCTGAAATAATTTTACAGGTAAATTCTTTTTAGCCATCTTATTCTACATTTAATGCGTTTCTAACTTGTCTTATTGAAATATCTAGGTAATTAGCTATTTGTTTTTGAGGTATATGGCTCTCATTTAAAAAGCGTATCATTTCTTCTGGTGTAAATCTGTTATTGTTCTTATACTTGAAGTATTCAGAAAAAATTTCATCGTATTCGAATTCTTTATTTTTAATAATTGAATTATAAAATGCACTATTTATTATCTTAATAATTTCAGAATGTGAGAAATCGTTTAAGTAAGAAGAAAGTGTATCAAATTTCTTATCTTCTATATCTAATTTAGAATCTACCTTGTCAAAATAACTTCCAATTAGATTTTTAATTTCTTCAGAACTTGGCTTGTTTACATTAATTACTTTTTCAAACCTTCTCCAGATAGCACTATCTAATAATTGCTCATGGTTTGTTGCTGCTATTAATATGCCAGTCTCTAGAAAATCGTCAATATTTTGCAATAAGCTGTTTATTACTCTTTTTAATTCACCAGTTTCATGATTATCGTCTCTTGCTTTTGCAATTGCATCAAATTCATCTAGAAATAAAATACAAGGTTTACTCTTTGCATAATCAAATAATTTTCTAATATTTTTTGCCGTATTACCTAGAAGTGATGATATCAAAGAATCAAACCTAGCTACTACAATAGGTATATCAAGTTCTTTAGCTATATGTTTGGCTAATGTCGTTTTACCACAACCTGGAGGTCCATAAAGCAACAATGATAAATTCATTTGTAAACCTTTACTTTTTATTTCATTTTTAGAATTAACTAAAGAGATGAAATTGTTTACTGGATTTTGGATACTTTCAGAAATTGAAATATCTAATTTTATATCTCGAGGAAGAATTACATCTGCAATGTTTAACCTTGTATCATTATCTACAGGTGCATCAAATAATTGGTCTTTGAAAACAGGAATTGCTGTTGAGCCTTCAATAGTCTTTATTATTTTATCAGCAAGTTTATCTGCTCCATCTTCTCTTAACTTTTTAGCCAAGTGTTTAGAATAACTAATAACCTTTTTTGGGTCTTGATTAAGACCTCCTTCAATTATTTTAATGAGCTCTGTATACATGTATCTGTAATATTATTTTTGATTTACGTTACAAATATATGTAAAAATGTAATATAAATACATTAAAACGCAATATTTTTATACATAATCGTAATAATTGTTTTTGATTGTGTGGTGATTATTAGTTACTACATTGACAAATAGAGCTTTATAATCCATTCCACACACATTATGCTTCCCTCCTACGTCGTCGCATAAAAAGTGTTCCATTAACATTGTAGAAGAAACTTTTAGAATAAATTTTTGAAGAAACTGTAGTAACAACTTTCGCTTTTAACCAAAGCTCAAGTTACACTTCGACTTCGCTCAGTGCAGGCTCCACGCAGAACATTATAGTACATTATACAACAATAAGCATAATAGCGCTTTTGGGCGATATTTGACATTATTGCAGATATAACAACACATAGTGTTTTATATCGTTTGCAATTATGTCAAGCTAATTGTGGCATAGTTAGACAAATTAAAATGCATCTATAATTAGCCGTTATGTAAAATATAGACGCTCACTTCGCCTTAATGTTTTACCAAAATTTTATGAGACCAAGTTTAACATCAAAATTCTATTTTACATAATAAAGTTCGTTAATTAATATTCAAACAACTTAAACTATGATCTAACTCTATCTATTTTACGAAACCCAATTATTTTTTCTTTTACAAGAGGAATTCTTATCAAAAATCCAATACCCACAATTATAGCATAAATTAGCCAAGTTTTTTCTAAAAGGGCTACATGTAATAAACTTAGAAATATAGCTACATAAGAGAAGCTTTGTAATTTTTTCCAATTTACTTTTAGTCGCTTCATGGATTTTCTATTGGATGTAAAAAATAAAGGAATTAAGATTAAAACTGCTATAAATCCTGCAATATAGTTGACTTGTGTAAACGTTTCAATAAATCCTTCTGCTACAATAAAAATAATGAAATGTAAAAAACTCCAAACTGCAGTTGCAATACCCATGGCCTGCCTTACAAAAAGATTATTGATGCCAAAGAGAATAAAAAACGGTGTACATGTTAATACGGCTGTCATCCAACGTATGGCAAACTCTCCTGAAATATGGTACAACATATCTAAATTCTCCTCACCTCCTTCTAAGGTCATCTTCAATAATGGAATCATGGGTAGTAGCGCTAATATTGTAACAATCATCCATCCATAATTCTTTTTTATAAACTTCATATTAATATTATTTCCTAATAGTGATTAATACAACCTTACCATTAAATTGAGGTTGTAACTGATACTTATGATTTTCACCAATGGTTGCTAAAAATTCTTTTGTTTCCTTCATATCTGCATTATCAACATAAATTATTGTTTGAGAATGAAAATTTGGTTCAAGCATTTGAAATATAGGTAAGTATAAATCTTTCCAACCATCTAACAACAATAAGTCAATGGGTTCATCATAATTTTTTAAGGTATCTAGAGCGTCACCTATTCTTACCTCAATATGTTTGCTCACTCCTGCCCTTTCAAAGTTTTCAATTGCTTTTTTCGCTTTAGATTCAAGTAATTCTGTGGTAATTATACGTCCACCAGTTTCAATGACACCTTGAGCTAAAAATAGCGTAGATATACCAAATGAAGTTCCAAATTCTACAATCTTCTTTATGCTATTTTCTTTGATAATGCATTTTAAATCTTCTCCTTGTTCTTTCGAAATGGATAGGTAAGCATCTTTGAAATCTAAAGGTTGCATTGGCCTAAAAACGCTTTTTGCAGCACCTTTCATCATTTTTAGCATGTCGTATTTTGAATCTTCAAAGAGTTCGTTTATGGTTGTTGTGATTCGATTTTGCTGTAAGGTTATCATACTTTCTGTTTTAAAAAAGAAGGAATATCAAAAGTATTTTGATATTCCTTCATGCTATTAATCACTAATTAATTAAAATTTTCCGTTAGTATTCTTCCACTCAGATTCTGCCGGAATTGGCGCAATGACATCCCAATGTTCTACTATTTGTCCATCTTCTATTCTAAACAAATCGTAAAAAGCAGTGTGTTCACCTTTGCCAAACTTGCCTTCACTCATACTTAAAACAAAGTTGCCTTGTCCCATGACTTTATGAAGTTTTGTATATTCCATAACCAATCCATTTTCAGCAAAATATTGCATTGCCGCACCAAAGCCTTCTAATCCATCTGCTACTGCTGGGTTATGCTGAATGTAGTTTTTAGGATTAATATAGGTTGCTACTTTATCCATTTCGTGATTTAATAAGACATTGGTTATAAAATCTGTAACTACTGTTTTATTAGTTTCTGTTTTATCTAAATCTGTAATTTCAGTTGCTCCATCAAATTGCGTTCTACCACTTGGATTCGGTTTTTGAACTGGTAATAAATTATCCCAGTGTTCTACAATTAAACCATCTTCAAAACGAAATACATCAAAACCCGCTTTTGGTCCAAAAAAATCATATTCTGTATGCGTAAACACATAATCTCCATCTTCAAAAGCTCTAACAACATTGGCCTTAAAACCGCCTTCTGGCGCATGATGCATAACGTCGCCAAAACCTGCTAATCCGTCTCCAACAGCTAAATTATGCTGAATGTATTTGTTAGGGTTTATATACGAAATTGGTGTTTGATCTCCAGTATTAAAACTGTTTAATAATGCGACTACTTTGTCTTTGTTTGATAATTCCATCTTTGTGTTTTTTAATGAGTTAAGTGTTTGATAACGTCCCATTGAAATGGACGATTGATTCATCATACCCATAAATTCTTTGGATATGGCATTGTTCATAAATGGTTGTAAGGCTGCATCAGAATGGCTTTTGTTATCCCAATAAACAGCAACAATTTGCTCCCCATTTTCATTGACACCAGTAATGCGTTGTAAAAATCCAGGTTGTTTGGCTGTAAAGCCTTTTTCTACTCTTTTATTAATTTTATTAAATGCCTTCATGTCAATATCTGTTTTTGTTTCAAAAGACATGACTTCAATAAAATTACTTTTAGTAGCATTAAATTTGTCTTCAATAACATAACGAGACATTTTCATAGAAGAACCTTCAATCATAGAAGCATAATCTGCTACAGAAGGATCTGTCATAAATTTTTCCATTGATGCTTTGGCATTTTCAAGAGTTTCCCAATTAACCAAAACAACATATTCTCCATTTTCATTTATCCCACTTTGGCGGCTAATAAATCCTGGTTGTTTATTAGTAAAGGTGCTTTCAATTTCGGCATCTAATGTGTTAAAAGCCAAAGTATTTGTGATAGATTTTGTTTTAAAAGTAGTTACCTCTAAAACAGATTCAGTTTTAGTTTCGGAACAACTACTTACAAGTAATAGGATTACTCCTATTAGAATTAATTTCGATTTAAAATACATCATCATTTTTATTTTTGTGTTAATTATTAATACTGCAAAGATGTTGTAATGCTTTAGTATTAAGATTATCAAAATGATGATAAAAATGGTAAAAGTGTAACCAGATATTATTTTCGTTCTCTAAATTTGAGTGGTGTAAAAGACGTGTTTTTTCTGAAAAACTTAACCATATTAGCAGGTTCCTCAAATCCTGTTTTATGGCTTATTTCTTTAACAGACAGTGACGTTGTGACTAAGTAGCGTTTGATTTCAATGGTCACAAAATCATCAATAAAGGTTTTGACAGTTTTGCCGGTTAATTTCTTAACAATATCATTTAAAAACTTATAAGAAATAAACAATTTTGAAGCATAGTTCCTTGAGCTTCTTGTGTTTATGTATTCTTTTTCTAATATATCTTTAAATGCTGAAAATTTTTCTAGCCACTGTATATTGATATCCTTAACAGACTGATTTTCTTTAGTTCGCTCTGCTTTGAGCAGTAAGACATGCAGCAGGTTACTTAAAATCTCTGATTTACCAAAACCGTTAGGAAACGTGTATTCATTATGTAGATTATCTGCTATACTAATAAGCTTATCATTATCCAATTCGTTTTGATGGATAACAGGTGTTTCAATATGGTAATTAAATAACCTGTTTAGATTGAGGCTACTTAATAAGTAATGAGATTTATCTACAAATGAGCTATTGAAAATAATACAATACCCCTCAGCATATTTCAATTCATTGGTAAAATGATGTGTCTGATTTTTAGCAATAAAAATAGAACTTCCTTCGACTAGCGTATAAGATTTAAAATCGACAACATGTGAATACGAATTTTTGGTTACAATTAGAATAAGATGAAATAAAATTCTATGTGAAGAAAAGGGATCGTGGGTAGAAATTAGACTTAACTTGTGGTATGTTTCGGCAAAAGTCATGACTTCAATATCTAATTCGATATTAGATTTAAAGGCAATTTTAGGTAAATCATGTGTCATATTACAAATGTATGAAATTCACATATTCATTTTAATTTCACACATTATGCTTCCCTCCTACGTCGTCGCATAACAAGTGTTTATTCACGAGGTTAATATTGTTTTAGAGGAGTTCATGCATCTCGTAAACTCGATGTCATTAACATCGTAGAAGAAACTTAAGAGAATAATTTTTTTAAGAAACTGTAGTAACAACTTTCGCTTTTACAAAAGCTCAAGATACATAACGCGGAACATTATGATACAGATTAATCATTATCATAATCAGTCATTATGTAAAATGTCTTTGTAACACTAAAACCGTAAAACAAATTATAATTATTTCGAAGAAATTTTAAATATTTCCTTTCGTGTAAGAAAAACATAAAGTAAACCACCTAAAATAAAAGAATCAATAAAATATGCGTGTGTAAGTTGAAACACTTCAAAATAAGTAAATATTGTAATAATTGAACTAATGATCCAACTTATTAATGCTGAAAATTCCCATTCTTTAATTTCTTTTAGCCTATAATTCTGTTTTCTAACAAAGAAAAAATTGATAATATAAATAGCTGAAATTGCTGGAGCAAAAACACCCATTAAATCAAGAAAATCAAATAAATAATCTGAAAATCCCAATAATGCTAATGCTATACCAAAGCTACCCATAACTATTGCCATTTTTTTATAGCTCCAATTAGTCTTAACAGTGGAAAACGTTAATGTTGTTGAATATAAATTTGAAGCATTACCAACCCAAGTAGATACTAGTAATAGAAAGAAAGCTGGCAGTACTAAATCTAAACCTTTCATGATTTTTATAATATCTACTTCTCCACTCATAATGGATGGAATAGCACTAAACAATAAAGCAATTGGAAATCCTATAGTAATGCCCAAAACAGCTATTAAACTTTGTTTGTCATTATGAATAAAACGGGAAAAATCCGCCATTAATACTGGAAATAATATAGATGAACCTACTAAAATTGATGTGGCTTGGAATAAGCTCATTGTTGGGTCTTCTGGCACAAAAGCTACAACTTCTGCAAATGAGATATCTTGAAACGATTTGTAAACAACATATCCTAAAAACAGTGTTAATAAAGGTACGGCAACATTTGCAAGTTTTTCTAGGCTTTTAATACCATAAACAGTTGTTATTATTATTAATGCACCAATAACTATAATTATTGGCCATTCAGGAATATTGATTTTTAAGGTTTCGGATGCTGTATCTTTTACTGCAATAGCAAGTAACTCTAATGATACTGAAAACCATCCTAAAAGTGTAATACCAAATATAGTATTCATTATTTTTGCGCCTTTACGACCAAAACTAAAGTGTAATATCATATAAGTTGATAATCTAGAACGATTACCAATAATGGTTGTAGCCATACACATTAGGGTTAAAACCAATGTTGAAATACCAAAGGCCCATAATGCTTTTTCAAACCCTACTGCTAATGTTACTTCAGAACCTAAATATAAAATAGGCAAGGTTAAACCTGTACCAGCAATAATCAACGCTACCAACCAACCAGAAATGAAATCTTTAGGTTGCACTTTGGTAGTTGTGTATTGACTATTTTCTTCTGACATTTTAATTCGTTAAAAGCTTTTGAGCTAAAGATCTTAATTTATGATGACAAATTTGTCCATTTGCAAATATTTGAATCTCATCAAAATAAAGATTGACTTTTGTAACAACACCATCAAAATGTGAAGCTGCTTCTTGCCCAAATGGAGGCATATCTATAGCACTTGTATGTCCAAATCCAAAATCAACACCACCCCAAATACGCTCGTCTTCTACTAACTCATAAGATAATTCAGTGACTTTTGGATTTAAACCAATCATATTATGAGAAATTTTATACATGTTTTCATCATTAAAAGCCGCTAAATAAGTTTTAAATTCTTCTGCAGACTTCCCTCCTTTTACATCTATTATTTTTCCGTTTTTCATTATAAATTCTAGTGTGTCATCTTCTGCAAACTGTAAATGATCGAATACAATAGAGCCATTCATACTGCCTAGTTTAGGAACTACATTTACAAACCCTGGCGCAGTACCAAATTTTGGTTGCGAATAATCTCCATCGTCAACATCAAAAGCATAATTTAAATCAATTTCATAAGATACATCTGTACCATTATTGCTCGTAATTCTAACTGATTTTGAAGCCATAACCATAGTCCTAACTTCATTTAATAATACTTTAAGACGCTGAATATCAAAACCAGTAAAAACACGATCTAATGATTGAATCGTGCTATCTGCAATAATTAAATAACGTAGTTGTTTATTTTCTTTCATTGCAGTTTCCCATATATCGGAATAAAGTAATACGATTGAATTTGCTTCAATCCAGACATCTACATTGCAAAGTGCTGCGGTTATTGCTTTTGAAGGCCAATCTTTCATACCAGCTTGACTATCGTTTTCCGCCTTTGGTATTTGTATAATTAATGGCAATCCTCCAGCGTTTTTAGTAGCTACAAATAAAGCATCAATTATAGCTGTATCTGAACCAAAGTCTACTGTTATAGCCACTGTTTCGCCTTTTTTAATTTGGAACATATCTTCCATTAGTGTTTTGGAAAAACGTGTCTGTAATAATTGCTTGTCTGTTGTCATAAACTTGAAAAAAAGAGGGAACTCTACATTCCCTCTAATTAGAACTAATCAAATTATTTAATTTACACTTAAAATTTTATTGAAATAGCTGTGCCTACTGATAATGGTTGACCTCTCCATGCAACATCATCTGGACTACCAACAAATTCTCCAGGAGAAAACTCTTGATAATATTGCTTATCTGTTAAGTTTTTACCCCAAATATCTAGTTTCCAATTTTTATAACTTAATCCAATACGAGCGTCTAATAATGAATAAGCATCTGTAGTATGAATTGCTAAATTACTTTCGTGCCAATAGGTCTTTCCTGTAGTGTCTAGGTTTAAAAAGCCATTAAAATTTAAATTATCTGTTAGTTTAAACGAAGATTCCATACCAATTCCAAAAGAGCTTACAGGTACAAAAGGCGTTTTCTTTCCATTGTAAGAAGTATTATCTGTAAATGTTCCGTCTGTTCCTCCTGTAGTACCTCCATCTACAATTTCTGCATCAGCCATACCAAAGTTGGCAAAAACATCTAACCAATTAGTGAGTCGTGCACGCGTTTCTAATTCTAATCCAAATATTTTGGTTTCGTCATAATTATAAACACCAGCAATAAAGGTATTCAAATCTAATATGTATTGCTGTTGGTTATTTAATTTTGATGAAAATACAGAACCATTAAAAATTAAACGGTCATTCCAGGATGTAGTTTTAAATCCTAGTTCATAATTATCTGAAGTTTCATCATCGAACTCTCTATTAAATAAATCGGTAGCATCTGCATTGTAACCACCATTACGATAACCTTTACCGTAGTTTGCATAAAACAATACGTTTTTTGATGCTTGATAAGATAGTGATACTTTAGGTTGAAACTCATTATTATCTCTTTCTGAAGACGTGACAAATAAGTCATCTACTTGACTAAATTTATCTATATCATATCTAAATCCGACAGAAGCTGTTAGCTTTTCGGTTAATTTATAATCAGCAAAACCAAATAGCGCTATGGTTTTAATTTCATTTACATAATCTGCAACATCATATTCTGCAGGACCAAATTCTGCATCTACTCCATCTGCACCATTTTGATAAACATCTTTTTCCACTTTTTGATAAAAACCACCTAAACTCCAATCTAATTTAGTATCTGTATTTGTATTATTAATTCGTAATTCTTGATTGAATGTTTTGGTTGTCGCTTCCTCGCCTTGCGTAAATAAATCAAGGTCTATAAAATCTAAATCACCAAATGTGGAACGTTCTACTTTGTTAATAGACGTAATACTTTGCAGTTTTACGTTTCCTAAATTATAATCCATTTTAAAATTTCCGTAATTGTTAATCATATCAGACTTACCAAGGACATCGGCTACGATTACATTATTGCCTTCTTTTGGATTTGGATCTAAAACACCACCTGGGAATTCGCCATCAAAACCTATTGGATTTACAGAATAATAGGTTGCTCCACCATCAATTTTAAAATGCTGATAGGTTGCGGAAACTGTAAAATCACTAGTCAATCTTGCTTTTATTTGACCTCTGATATTAAAGTTATCAGAGAAGTCAACTTTTTGGTCTAAAAACTCATTGGTTAATAATCCATCAAAAGTTTTGTACTGTGTAGAAAAACGATAAAACACTTTGTCTTTAGAAATAGCTCCAGAAGACACAAATTGCCCAAGTAAACTTCCGCCATTTCCAATACCGAATTTTAGTCTATTAGACCCTTTATTTGTTGGTTCTTTAGTATAAATATTTACTGCTCCACCAATTGCATTTTTTCCATATAAAGCACCTTGAGGTCCTTTTACAACTTCTACTAAAGCTAAGTCATATAAATCCTGACTTAATAAACTTGGGTCAGGAATAGTAACACCATCAACAACAAAAGCCAAAGGTGCATCTCCACCTCTAACCTGCGGAATACCTCTAACGGTTATAAAATTAAGACCAACTGCTTGTGCAGAATTGAATTTTAAGTTTGGAACTAATGTCGAGAATGAGCTTACATCTGAAATACCTGCACTTTCAATTCCCTCAGCATTTAGTGCAGTAACAGATTCTGGTGTAACCTGAATAGACTCTGTTCGCTTTCTAGATTTACCTACTACTCCATTAAAACCTCTAATAACGACTTCGTCTAATGATTCTGCTGATTCATTTAACGTGACCTCAATTTGACTTTTTTCAGAAACAGAAATTTCTTGAGATTCAAAACCTATAAAAGAAAATTCTAAAACTGCATCGTTTGAAGACACATTAATTTCAAAATTCCCATTAAAGTCTGAAATGACTCCATTTGTTGTTCCTTTTTCAATAATGTTTACTCCTGGAATTGGTTCTCCTTGTTTATCAGTTACATTACCAGAAATAGTAGTTTGCGAAAAAGATAATGTCATTGTCAATAAGAATAACAGTAATATAGTATGTTTCATGGTTTATGGATTAGTTTTAAGATATTTCATTTTAATAAAAGTAGTATTCAAATATTAATTATTATTAATGCTAATTATTAAAAATATTTTTAATAATTTTATTTAATAAATAGGAATTTATGAAATCAAGCTCATTACTGTTAACTCCTGAATACTTCAAGATTATATTAGACAAAGTATACGAAACTTTTATGTCTAAGCATAACCTTAATAAGCTTCCTAAAGCTTTGCAATTATATGGTTATGGTGCTTTTAATGATGATAAGCCAAGTTTGAAGAAAGATTTTGAAGACATTGGTTCTGAATTTATTAACGGGAAATACCTTTATGACAAATCACGAGAACTTGAAAAAGGCAAGCCAATAATTAAACTTAATCAACATTATAAAGACATCATTTTGCTTTATATAGGTTGTAAAGATTTTGATGTCTTTCTTGAAGAAAATAAATCATCTGTTATCGAGTATGAGAAACAGTATGATTTAATTTATAAAGATAATGAGGACATAACTTACTATTATTTAAATTACTATTTTGGAGAAGACGATACGATATTAAAAGGGCAAACTATTATTTCTAATAATTGGAAAAAAATTCAGCATATTTTTATATATCCTTTAGAAGATGGGACTTTTAGAGAACATTACAGTAATGGAACTATTAAGCGTCAAGGAGATACTTTAACCATTAAAACTAATACGCTTTCTGGTGACAGATATATTGAAGGCGCAAGTGAGATTTATTATATAGGTCATAAATCACCATCAAATATAAATTATCTTATTGGTACGTATTGTACTTTCGATATTTTCACAAATACTGTTGCAGGACGTTCAATTCTTGAAAAATGTGAGAGTAAACAAGTAATGGAAGCGCAATCTAAGACGTCTTTTATTCCACCATATATAGCTTTAGAAATTAGAAATAAACGTATTGTTAATAAAAGTTTTGTCCCTAGAAATGCTTTGGAGTTATCGAGCAATAGTCCTTATGCTTCACTATACGGTAAATTACCTGGAACCTATGAGTTGAATTTTAATTTTGATAGTGGCTTTAAAGAGACTTTAAAATTCAAAATATTACCAACAAATTATCAAATAATAACGTTAACTGATAATGTGTATATAGAAAAAGATAGATTTGAATTGCTAAACAAAGGATCAGTAATAAATTTTAGATTTAGTTTTTCAGGCATAATAGCTCTAGAGAGAGTAAATATATATTTCAAAACCTATTATTTAAAAGATGAAAAAGGTACACAAGAAGGTGTTTTTAGTGGTATTGATAATGAAAACAGACTAATAAACGGTAGCTTGGTTGTAAATTATGTTCAGAATTAATTATAACATTCCACTCGCATCATGCTTCACTCCTACATCGTCGCATAAAAAGTGTTTATTCACGAGGTTAATATTGTTTTAGAGGAGTTCATGCATCTCGTAAACTCGATGTCAATAACATTGTAGAAGAAACTTTAAGGAATAAATTTTTTTTAAGAAACTCTAGAAAGAACTTTCGCTTTTAACCAAAGCTCAAGTTACACTTCGACTTCGCTCAGTGCAGGCTCCACGCAGAACATTATAGTCATTTTACAACAATTAGCGAAATAGCGCTTTTAGGCGATATTTGACGTAATTGCAGATATAACAACACATAGTGTTTTATATCGTTTGCAATTATGTCAAGCTAATTGTGGCATAGTTAGACAAATTAAAATGTATCTATAATTTGACGTTATGTAAAATAGCCGCTGCCAAACGCTAGAAGAGCTTCGTTGGGTTTAATATTCGCAGCTACAAATACCTTTGTTGGTAGCAATCCATACTTTCCCATCATTAGCCACATAACCGCCCATGATTTTGTTGGAGGGTAATTGATTTTTTTTGTTGAATACTTGCCATTGGCCGTCCTTTAATCGTTTTACGCCATTTTTATTTGAAAGGGCCCATACACCGCCGTCCTTATCTTCAAGTATACCAAAAACTTTGGGCATGTCCTTTTGGATGGTCCATGCATTGCCATCTTTTATTTCCAATCCTTTATGGGTCGGTACCCAAATTCTATTTTGACTATCTATATACGCATTTGCACTTAAAAACTGTTTCTTTAAACGTTCCCATTGTCCCGAACCATCAAGCATATATACGCCGTTTGACATACTGAGTACTATGTCGTTATCTTTTGTTTCTGTAAACCCCAAAGGGATCCATGTTCGTTCTGGTAATCCGTTTTTTCTATTGTAGGTGGTCCATTGCCCGCCATTGAACATGGCAGCTCGAGCAGGTGCCGCAAGCCATAAATGTTTCTTGCTGTCTGTATATTTCACGCTTATTACACGATTTGATATTTTATAACCTTCATCTTTCTGTACTTCGTGAAAGGTGCCATTTTCAAAATAAAAAAGACCATTTTGTGCAAAAAAATAGAGCTTTCCGTTTTCGTCTTCATGAAACCCCTTAACAAATTCACAACTGAGGCAGGGCATGTCTTTAGCTTTATAAACTGTCCATTCTTCATTGGATAACCGTAGGAGCGCTCCTTTTGCAAATATATCCGAGGTCTCAGCACCCGATGCGTTTGATGATACTGCAAGCCATATATCTCCATTTTTAGATTCGAACATTCTGGTTACCACTGGCGCTTTAAAGCCCATATCTTTTGTGCGCATAGACTGCCACTGTTTGCCATCATAACGCACTACGCCATCATTGAACTTATGCAAAAAAGCTGGACCATATATGACTTCAGGGTTACTACCTACCCATACCCGGTTTTTACTATCTACCATATAGGAAGAGATGCTTTTATTCATTGGATTTTTCTTGTTATCAAGTTTTTTCCAATGCGTGCCATCAAAAATATTAATACCTCGGTCCGTTATTATCCATAAAGAACCATCTACATATTCAAATACACCTAGGGTTCTGTAATCATCCATTAAGAGCAGCTGTTCATCAGTATAACACGTCCATTTTTCCTGAGCATTACAATAAAATTGGATAAAAAAAGCAAGGCAAAATAAACGAAGAAAGGTTTTCATATAGCACTGTGATTAGAAATGTAATATACTGAAATTTAATTACTTAAAGAAATATTACTTCAACAGATTTCTATTCCGAATGTATGATGCTTCCCTCACATAGCACGTCTTAGCTCGGTACTAGCCAGTTGTATAAAACAAGTATTCATCCTCCACTGCTTTGCAATGAATTAGACCTTTGTTATTAAGCAATTATTAACTTCTTAAAACAAAAAAGCGAGCACCTAAAAATAAGTCCTCGCTTTCCATATTACTAATGCTTTAACTATATCTATTGGCTAATGGCCTTTAAGTGTGCATACACAGGATTACCTTTAATCCGCATTTCAATTTTTCTTTCAAAAATCTTAATACCTTTTACGGCGTTAAGCTTGCCATCTGGCGAAAAGGCTTTTACCGCATAGAGCTCGCCATTTTCAGTAACAGCTTTTACGTTAATGATGTTTCCTTCACGACTGACACCTTTTATATCGAGTTTTACGTTGTCTTCGGTTATGGCTTTAATGTCGTAAATAGTGCCATCTGCCCCAATGGCTTTTACAGGTGCATATTCATCTTCGCTGTCCATTATTTTAACCGGCAATTCTGCCTCCCCCTCGAATGCCTTAATATTCATAAAACTGTGCTGTTTAGAATCCTGAGTAGCTTTTACATCCAACATATTGCCTTCGGCATCAAAAGCTTTTATGTCTAGGTTTTTACCATCGGTGGTTACGGCCTTAACATTCCAAATAATTCTTTTAAAATTAGGCTCGTATGGTGGCTTTGTACTATTTTTCTTTGGCATTACAAAGTTATCTTCGTTTGGTGCGGGATGCATTGCTTTTACGTGAGCGTAAATTTCGTGTCCCCTTGAGGTCATTTCCTTATCCTGAGGGTTAATCTTTATGCCCTTAATATCATTGAGTTTTCCGGAAGGCGACATGGCTTTTACACCATAGAACTTTCCTTTTTTGGTAACAGCTTTCATTACAATAATATTTCCATGCCTTACAACGCCAATAATTTGATGCTGCTCTCCTTCTGGTGTTAAGGCCTTGAGTATATAGGCGTTTCCATTGCTATTAATGGCTACAACGGGACTGAACTGTTTTTTGCTTACCAGTATTTTAATAGGTAACCGCTCCCCTTCCATAAATGCTTTTACATTTAGCAATTGGTCTTGATTGGAGTTTTGAATAGCCTTTATGTCGAAAGCTTTTCCTTGGTCGTCAAAGGCTTTAACATCTAAGCTTTTTCCATCGGGTTGAATGGCTTTTACATTCCAATAGATTGTGTTAAACGTATCAGCATCGTCGTTGTCATCGGTATCATCTAATTCAGTTTCATTATTATTAGCCTTTGAAGTGCTATTATTGCAAGATGCAAGCACAAATAAGAATCCAAGAATAAAGAAACTATAACGGGTAATTTTGAGGCATGATTGGATTGAATTTTTCATAATTAATATAACTTTAGAATTAGCCTAAATTATGAAAAGATGACACCATTTTTTATGATATTCGTCATGTAACACTTGCGTATATTGATGCTGCTGAACTCTTTAGGTGATTCGGTATAAAAACTCCTTCTCTTAGAGTCAAGAAACTATTGCCAAACCAAGTTTTAGTTTTTAATAAACTTGATAGTTTGTTCAGGATTATTACTATGAATATTTACCAAATATACACCTCTACCTAATGAAGAAACATCGTAACTGTCTTGAATTGTATTAAAAACTTTAACAACGTTTCCTAAAATACTGCGCACTTCTACCCTTTCAATAAGCGCATTAGTTTTTATGGTGAATTTTGAATTTGAAGGATTTGGAAACAATTTAATTTCGGAATAATAAATATTCTCAATACTGGATAATGTTGGATCTTTATACTTGTATAGATTACCTGTACTAAAAAACAATTCACTGTTATGTACCGTCATTTTTCTGGAGTTAATAATATTTGGATAAGATCCGCCAATTTGTTGCGTGCCAGAAGGTGAGCCATCAGAACTCCAAAGTTTTATGACAGATGAGCTATTAGTAGCCTGAAAATATAATTTGTCATTGTAATCTATTAAATGTGTAATGTTTGCTGAAGTGCTAGGATTAACAACTAGCTCCATGGTATTTGCCGAAGTACCATCAGTAACCCATAGTTGATTACCAATACCACCACCATTCGCTTTAAAAAACAATTTTGAATTAGAAACTGTTAGATTGGTTGGATTAGAATCTGCTATACCAGGATTAATATTCCGAACCATTGAGGTGCCAATAATGGTTGTACCATTGGTAGACCACAATTCTCTACCATTATTGCCATCGTCAGCAGAAAAATATAAGCGACCGTTATATTCTTTAAAATCTGAAGGATTACTATCTCCATTGATATTTATATTTCTTAAAAGTGCACCACTACCTACTGTACCGTTAGACCTATAAAGTTCTCCAAAAGCATTGAAATAAATATTATTGTTGAAAGCTGTAATTTCTTGTGGATTACTACTTCCTGCTCCTAAATCTTTTACCAAAACAGTTCCTGATGCTGTACCGTCTGTCATCCATAATTCACGACCACTTGTGCCATCATCAGCTGAAAAATAGAGTTTACTATTTAACAAGCAGAAACCTAAAGGAAAAGAACTTGCAGCGCCTGGATTTATATCTTTTAACATAGTTGTTCCAGAAGAGGTACCGTCTGAAATCCATAATTCTTTTCCATTTACATCGTCTGAAGCTGCAAATATGAGACTGCCATTTAAAACGTACAAACCCTCTATTAAACTAGAGTTTCCATTACCGTTTATATCTTTTACAAGCACAGTACCACCATTGGTACCATCAGTCTTCCATAGTTCAAAGTTGTTACCACCATTCTTTGCTACAAAAAAAACAGTGGCATTAATTTCAGTAAATCTTCCTTGATCAGAACCACTATCACTATTTGCAGGAGCTATAAAGCTAGGATTGATATCCTTTAATTTAAAAGTTCCGGATGAAGTACCATCGCTTATATAAGGTTCAGTATCATTAATACCCGGATTATCATCGGCATAAAGTAATAGTCCATGACTGGTTGAGGTGATACTATGTGCCTTTCCGTTAGTTGAAAAAAAAACGACTTGCGACACTTGAGCTTGAGAAATAATTGAAATTAATAAGAATAGAAAAAAGTAATTTTTTTTCATAATAAATAGGTTTTAAGTATGAATTGGACTCAAATATATCTACCTATAACCATGAAAAAAGGGATGAGTTTATAATTGCTAGGTAATAATTGATAAATGAATGTAATTTGGTAATAGCTGCTAATAAGGGACTTTAATTTAAAGCGTCTAAAAAATCGGAAACTAGTTTTACTTTTCTAGAAGATACAGGAATTTTGTCACCGTTTTTCATGATTATTCCCGTTTGAATGTGTCTGTTAAACAATTTTATATGATTCACGTTAACTAAATGGGTATTATGCACCCTGTAAAAGTTAAATTTTTCCAATAAATCCGTAAAATGTTTTAAGTTTTTTGATGCGGTATAAATGGTTTCAGTAGTTATTATTTTGGTGTAAGCACCGTCTGCTTCGCACCGTATAATGTCATTAACATCAAGCAATATAGTGGTGTCTTGATTTTTGATAACTATTTTATCAATGTTATTAGATACGCTTTGAGAAGATGTATTCTCAGCTTGTAAATGATTAATAATTCGTATTAAATCGAAAGGGTTGATAGGTTTTAACAAATAGTCATATGGCCTATGTTTTATAGCTTCAATAGCATAATCTTTGTGCGCCGTTATAAAAATAAGTTTGAAATTAACTTCTGAAAAAAGAGCTAGCAAATCTAAACCTGTACCATCCCCCATTTCCATATCGAGCAATACAACATCTGGCTTAAAATCTATAATCAATTGATATGCAGATAAAACACTATTAGCTTGTTTAGTATTAAATGTGCTTTTAAAATTATGCGTAATAATAGCCTCAATAGCATCTCTAGCAGCTTTATTATCATCTATAATGGCTATTTTTTGCATATCTATAAAATAGGAAGTTTTATAATAACTTGATAGGTGTTGTTTATTATGCCGTAAGTTAAAAAATCTTTTGAAAGTTTATTTTTAGGATACGTATTAATAATACGCTGCTCTACCATTTGGTTGGAACGCGACTTATGCTTTTTATCTTCTTGCTTTACAATAGCTTCTCCATTATCGGTTATTTTAATTATAAGCTCATCACTCTTTTTTGAAACATGTATACTAATTTCAGCAGGTTTTTTAAGGTTGGCAAAGCCATGAATAAAACAGTTTTCTATAAAAGTTTGTGTAATTAATGCCGGAATGGATGCTGTTTTTAAAGACGCATCATTTTTAATTTTAAGATGTAGCGGTATATCCATTTTAAGTTCTTGAACATGGCAATATTGTTTGATAAAATTTAATTCTTCTTCAAGCGTCCAATTTGTATCAAAAGTAGAGTTTAAAATATCTCTTATCATTTGAGACAAATCAGAGAGATATGCAGCAGCTTTGTTGGGGTCTGTTTTATCATATAAAAAAGGATAAATGGCATTTATACTATTGGAAATAAAATGCGGATTGAGTTGAGACCTATGTAAAGCAGCTTTTGTTTTAGCAAGGTTTAATTCTGATGCTAATATTTTATTCTTTCGTTTAAAATATAGAAAACTAAAAACACCAATACCTATTAAGCCTATAATACTTATGATAAAATAATTAGTTTTAGCCGTGTTTTTTATGGTTTCATTTTCTAGTTTTTGAGCTATAATTTTTGATTCCTTTTTTTCGGTTTGGTATTTTATTTCTAGCTCGTTTAAAGCTTTAATTTGTCTTTCTTCTTTTGCTTTATCGTAATGCTCAGTCATGATTTCATAATATTGGAGTGCTAAATCATGAATATTGGCAGTTTTACATATATAATAAGCTAAATGGTATCGTTCAGCTTGTTTATAAAAATTTGGCTCTTTTGAAATATCTTGTAGAATAGAATCTTTATAAAGTAAAGCTCTTGTTATATTGTTCTCTTTCAAGTAAACGTATGCCATTTTATTATATAAATTAAATAAACTTGTTTGGTCTATTTTATCTCTGTAAGTCAACGCTTCATTATAATATATTTTGGCATCATAAATTTTATCATCAATAAAGTACATTTTACCTTTAGTTCCTAGAAGGTATGCTAATAACGAAGCATTATTAACCGATTTCCCATAATTAATTCCTTTTTCGGTGTAGTATAAAACGGAGTCTTTTAAGACTATGTTATCAGGATTTCTAAATCGTTTTCTTTCAAAATAATCTACCATCGAAGAATAAATACCACTTTTAATACTTGCTGATATTTCAGTGTTTTTATTTTCAATAATATCATAAGCTTTGGTTAGATATTCTATCTGTTTTTGATCATCATCATGATACGCAAAGGTATTGGCCATATTATAATAGGCACTTGCTTTGAGGCTGGTTCTATCATTGTCTTCTGCTAGTTTCACACCTTTAATACCAAATGCCATGGCGTTTGTCAGGTCATTACTTTCCAAATAAAAGCTGCTTAAACTAAAAATATTAGAAAATTCAAGACCAACATCTGCAAGGTCTCTGGAAAGATTGTATGATTTATTGAGATAAAAGTATGCGGAATCTAAACTCTTATGTAACAGGTACCCTGAGCCTAACTCTTGATATGCCTTACCTGCTTGCAAATGAAAATTATTTTTTTCTGATAATAAAGCAGCTTTTCGTGCAATAGAAATTATAGAATCTACATTTCTTTCTTGAACAGTATAATATTTAGACAATTCTAATAACCTATCAATTTTTATACTGTCTTGCCTTACTTGGTTTTGTTTTTTTGAGGTAAACTCAATATCTTGATTTTGAGTGTGAAACACACTAATATTTAAATAAAAACACAACGCTAAAATGAATATTTTAGAATAACTTTTAAACATTAGTTCCAATTGATTAATAGCTCAAATATAAATTTAAATATCTTGGAATTGAATAGATGGGAAAAAAGTCCATATCGTATGCACTACGTTTTACTACTGTTTAATAAACTGCAGTTGTGCATCCCACACACTATTTTCCGATATCATTAATATCGCGAAGACGCTTTTGGCATAGACTTATTACGCCATGGCAGTCAATGAAGTTATAGCTTACAGACACTATATTTTGATAACTCCTAATGACATGCATAAGTAGATTACTTAGCTTTTATGCTTTGCTTTCATCTCTTGAAACAATTCTTTAAATAATCCACGAGCAATCAACACTTTCATAATCTCATTAGTGCCTGCATAAATTCTAGCCACTCTATTATCGGCATACATTCGGGCAATCGGATAATCCCACATATAACCGTAACCACCAAAGAGCTGCAAACACTCATCCACTACTTTACCGTGCATTTCTGTGGCCGAATATTTTGCAATAGAGGCACTTTCGGCAGTGAGTTTATCTGTTGCTAATAATTGTGTACAACGGTCTAAAAATGCTTGGTGTATTTGCAATTGTGTAGTACACTCTGCCAGTTTAAATTGTGTGTTTTGGAAATTGGCAATCGGTTGTTTAAAAGCGGTTCTTGTAGAGGTATATGCAATCGTTTTTTCTATGGCGCCTTCTGCTCCACCAATAGCATTTAGCGCTACAGTTAAGCGTTCTCTAGCCAATTCTGTCATCATAATTTTAAAGCCTTGACCTTCTTCTCCCAATAAATTTTCTTTCGGAACTTTTACATTATCAAAAAACAGCTCACAGGTATCTTGGGCCTTCATACCTATTTTTTGGAAAGGCACACCTTTTTCAAAACCATCATAATTGCTCTCCATAATCAATAAAGACACACCTTCTTTATCTGTTCCTACATTGGTTTTAACAGCCACTATAGACATATCACTCATATATCCATTCGTAATAAACGTCTTTTGTCCGTTTACCACATAATGATCGCCTTTGTCAACCGCAGTTGTTTTAATCGCCTTTAAATCGCTACCACAATTGGGTTCGGTCATACCAAGAGATGTAATTAGTTTTCCTATAGCCATTGCAGGAAGGTATGTTTGCTTTTGCTTTTCCGTACCGTATTTTAAAAGATATGGTGCTATAATATCTGAGTGTAGTGAAAACCCTGGACCATTTATGCCTTCTTTAGCCAATTCTTCAATAAATAAAGCACTAAAGCTGAAATCTAAACCGCTACCGCCATAGTGTTCTGGCATATCAATACATAACAGACCCAAAGCGCCTGCACGTTCCCAAATGTTGCGACTTACCATACCTTGTTTTTCCCAGGTTTCTATGTTATCGATAATTTCAGTTTTAATGAAATCCTGAATCATGTCCCGCATCATCTTGTGTTCTTCTGATGCATATATATCTCGTTCTAATAACACCTGCTGTAACATATAAATATGGTTTTTTTGGATGTATTCCTGTTGAAATACTAAAGATAACATAAATCCCAAGTCTATTTGCTCCTGTTACGGTATCTGATGAAACAAGTGGATTCAAAAAACCCACAAAACAATACACCACCAAAACTCACGTTATTTTTTCTTAAATTCGTGCGTCGAAAAAATAATTCGCTTTTTATTGATGAAATCCCTCGTTATTGCTGTTTTACTATTATTACCTTTTGGCGTACATGCCCAAAAATATGAGTTCTTACAGCCTATTTCTATCGATATTGTAGAACCCTCTATTACAACCGAATTAGATACCAACACCATAAAACCTATTGATATTAAGGCCGAATATTGGATTAGTACCGTGTACAATCCGTATAAATATGCCGCCGATTTAAAATTTCCATTAAAATTGACTTTTGAGGACTCTACGTACTTCTCACCCATAGGAAAGGAAAAAGTAGTGACCTCTAGATATGGTTGGAGACGTGGTAGACCACATAAAGGCATTGATATAGATTTGGTTACTGGAGACAGTATTTTTTCCATGTTTGATGGTGTGGTTAGAATGTCTAGATACTCTCGAGGTCATGGTAGAACTGTTGTGGTGCGACATTATAATGGTTTAGAAACGGTTTACGCGCACTTGTCGGAATATGGTGTAAAGGAAAATGATACGGTGGCTAAAGGTGCTTATTTGGGTAAAGGCGGTGTTTCAGGAAACGCTAGAGGTAGTCATTTACATCTTGTAGTGAATTACAAAGGAGTTTCTATAAACCCTGAATACCTTTTTAAATTCGATGATAATAATGCTGTAAGAGCTAATGAGCTTTGGGTGACCAAAAAATGGACACAACCTATTGCACATAATTCTAAAAAACAAAGTAAAATAAAGCCATTGCTTTCGGAGGAAGACGCACTAGCAAGCTTAATAAAACAACGTTCTATTTATATCGTGAAAGCTGGTGATACGCTTTCTAGGATTTCTAAACGCAATGAAGTTACTATAGCTTCCATATGCAAAGTAAACACTATTAGAAGAAATTCGGTATTACGTATTGGGCAGCAATTAGTAATTGAAAAGTAAGCGCCTTACTCTACTTCTAACTTATACCCAACACCATGTACGTTAGTAAGTTTAATGCTGTTGTCCTCTTGTAATTTTTTACGCAGTTTTGAAATATAGGTATCTAAACTTCGCCCAACAATTACACCATTATCTTCCCACACACGTTTGGTTAGCTCTTCCCTTTTTATAATCTCATTGGGTTTTGTTACAAAAATAGCCAGTAACTCACACTCTTTTTTTGATAGCGTTATTTCAACTGCTTCCTTCATCAATTTATTCTGTTCTGGATAAAATTTAAAGCCTCCAACAGACTTAAAATTACTTTCCTGAATATCTAAGTTTTTCTTATTTTTTGTATAAAGTAAAAAAGCAAATATCAACACCAAAACTGGGATAAGTAAATAAATATACTTTGGAATTTCTACAATAGACGCATTAAAATACACTTGAATGGTGTAGCATGCCCTTTGCAACTCCCTACCACTACAAGGCACTAAACTTTGCTCAACATCTAGCTTTATTTCATAACTATATGCAACTTGGTTTTCGTTACATTCTAGCACTTCGGTAATATAATGTTCAGAAAGGTTCGCTTTCTTAAAACTCGTCTTTATTACTTTTACTAAAGTATCTGGTTGAATTATAAGTGGTTTTTCAAACGTTAATTGATACGTATTATAATCTATAACAATTATTGGTTTTACAACTGATGTTGAATCACCATTACTTAACAGCAGTTTATCGCCCGCATCTCTAAGTGCTATTTTAACGATTTTATTATTTTGGTGCGATGGTGTTTCACACGAAAAAAAAGCACAAACTAATGCAATGCACCACAGAAATTTTACTACTATTAAAGTTCTCATCCTCATAATATGATGTAAATAACATATAATTTTCTCAAATTTTACAATGGTTTGCACTTCTTTTACATTTTTTTGACACTTTTAAGATACTGCTACTTTAGTTTTACAGTGTATTAATTTTTAAATCAAAAAAAAATGAAAAGCATCATTATTTTACTAGTTGCACTTATATGCTTGGGTTGCATATCGAAAAACGAAAACAGCCAAAAGCTAATGGCGAGTTTAGAAACGAAAGCTTGTAAAACATACGAACCTCAAACTCATTTCTATGGGCCGTTTGACAATTTTAAAAACAATAAGAATCCTTATGATATCAATTTAAAACTAGATTCATCAGAAAACGAAGTGTATCATTTTATAATAGATATGCATTTAAATAACGGAGCATATTTTGTTTTTCCAAATTCTAAAAGAGAGTTTTCAGGAGTTTTTAAAGTGATTTTAAACAAAAATGACAAACTGGAAGCTATTGGAAATCTTGAAGAACACCCATTGAGTGTTGAGGAAGATGATCCACACCCATATGTAAATGGTAAAGTGAATTGGGTGAGACAGAATACAACCTACACTCAAAAAATGAAAATTAAAACGAATAAGGATTTCTCGGTAAACGGCGTCATACAATTTACTATTGAACCTAGATGTACTTTAGAAAAAATTCCAATTGTAATCTTTCAACAAAATGGAAAACTTAAGTTTGAGATAGATAATTGTTAGCATTAATTATAAATACATGATGACATTCTAGTATGTTTTCGATGTTTAAGCAAAGACAAGTTTAACTAAATATCGAAACCATCATGAAGACATTCATTAACAAACTATTATTTTTTAGCATCATTATCTCCTTAATTTCTTGTTCAAGCAGTGACGATAACAATCAGGAGGAAATGGAAAAAGAACCAGAAAAAGGTCATGTGTCCTTGCGTATAAATGGCGTGGGCCTTAATGATGCAACAACCGAATTAACGCGCGAAAGTATATCAGATTTAGGTGATGGTAGAGTACGCATTATAGCTAGAAATTCTGACGGGTATAGATTAACCTTTACACTACCTTCACCAGTTGAAAAAGTTCAGTACGGTATAGCTAACTACAGCATAAACGACAGCAGTGTTTCTAGTGTTACAGTTGTTGATGAAGGCATATTTTTATCAAAAGCTGGTGGCAGATTAACCATAAGTAATATTGTGGAAAACGGCGATTGCATTACTTATACTGGTAGCTTAAGTATTGATTACAGAAGGCAGAATAATGCTTCTTGAGAAATAAATGTTCAAGGTACTTTTGAAATGCCAACCGAAGCATGCGATTAAAAACACTTCAAAAACAAAATAAAACAATGTAATGTTAGAATAAGATATTTCATGTGTACAGGGAGTTTGTATTTTTGGTGATACCTTAAGACCATACTAAACATGAAATATCTTTATTCAATTTTTACCTTTATTTTTCTATTATTTTCTTGTGAAACAGAAACATCTAAATCTCGAGTTGTAGAAGATTTTAATACGAATTGGAAATTTCATTTAGGTGACATTTCTAATGCCGAAACTTTACAATTTGAAGATAATGATTGGCGTACCCTGAATGTACCACATGATTGGAGTATTGAAGAAGGTTACCAAAAAGAAGGCGATGTTGCTTCAAGTACAGGGTTTGTTCCTGGTGGCATTGGTTGGTATCGTAAATCTTTTACTTTAAATGAAGCGGATAAAGAGAAAATAATCAGTGTTTTATTCGATGGTATTTATAACAATTCTACGGTTTGGGTTAACGGCTACAAGTTAGGAACTAGACCAAATGGCTACATTTCATTTTCATATGATTTAACCGAACATCTCAAGTTTGATGGGTTTGAAAATGTAATTGCTATAAAAGTAAATCGTACAACGTACGTCGATTCTAGATGGTACACAGGTTCTGGTATTTATCGAAATGTAAAATTGATAAAAACAGCGCCATTACACATCAAACAATGGGGTACAAAAATTTCTACGCCTGAGGTTTCAGAAACTGCAGCAAGCGTATTGATTAAAACAGAATTAGAAGATGTTTCCCCTTTACCTAAAAAGAAAATCACTCTAAAATACAGTATCGTTGATAATTCAAAAGTAATAGCGTCTGAAACCATTGATGCTAACGGTTTATCATCTGAGTTTGTAATTAGATTTGAAAATCCAAAACTTTGGTCGATCGATTCACCTAACCTATATCAATTAAAAACGGAAGTATTTGAAAATGGAGACTTAGTAGACAATACTATTGAAACATTTGGCATAAGAACCTTTAATTTTGATGCCAATACAGGCTTTTCGTTAAATGGCAAGCGAATGAAAATTAAAGGTGTCAATTTACATCATGATGTTGGTGCGCTTGGAGCAGCAGCTACCAAATCTATTTGGGAATACCGCATGCGAAAACTGAAATCTATTGGTACTAATGCAGTTAGATTCGCGCATAATCCGCATTCACCCGAACTTCTTGAAGTTTGTGATGAAATGGGATTATTGGTAATGAACGAGGCTTTTGATGAATGGAGTAATCCTAAAGGAAAAAGTAAAGTTTATTTAGGAGACAATGCCGCTAATAAACCTCTACATACTAAAAACGAAAATACAGAAATGGTTATAGACCCTTCGGTAGCTAATGACTTAAAACATAATAAAAACTTAGATTTTATAGACCCTACTATAGGCTATCCAGAGGTATTTAACAAATGGGCAGAGCGGGATTTAAAAGATTTGATAAAGCGCGATTACAACCACCCTTCAGTAATTATGTGGAGTATTGGAAATGAAATAGAATGGACATATCCACATTATTCAAAAACCTTTAATGAAGTAAACCCTAATTCTTCATCTGCTGGATATGATTATGTTCCTATTTACGATGCTGAAAAAATTAAAACAGCTTTTGAAAAAAATAGTGATGGTACAGATCCTCTTGTCTCTATTGCCAGAAATTTGGTGAAATGGGTAAAAGAAGAAGACAATACTAGACCTACAGTTTGTGGTAGCGTATTACCTTCAGTTGGCATGGTAAGTGGCTATGGGACTGCCGTTGATGTTTTTGGATTTAATTATCGAGAGTCAGAATATGATATAGCCCACCAAACATACCCCGATTTAAAAATTTTAGGAACTGAAAACTGGAATGCCTATTCGGAATGGAAAGCAATTAAAGAACGTGATTTTGTCTCAGGTATCTTTACCTGGACAGGGTTTGCATACATGGGTGAAGCTGGCCCTTGGCCTCGAAAGGGATTGGATATTTCGCTATTCGATTTTGCAGGGTTTAAAACACCTCGTGGTCACTTTTTTGAAACACTCTGGGCGCATGATCCAAAAGTTTATATGGTGACGACACCAGCCGATGAATCAGAGTTTTCATATTCAAAGGAAAATGGTTGGAAATTTAATATACAGTTGACACCACCTCCTGTTTGGAATAAATTGAGGCTTTGGGAGTGGTATAAAGTGTATCCTAAATGGAATTACTCAAAAGAAGAACCAATTATTGTGCAAACCTATACAAATTGTGAAGAAGCTGAACTTTTTCTAAACGGTACATCTTTAGGTAAGCAAAAATTAGCCGACGTTGTAGAGTACGACCATATCTTGAAATGGCTTGTACCCTATTCTGAAGGAGAATTAAAAATAGTGGGCTATAACGATGGAAAAAAAGCAGATGAATATACCTTAGCATCTCAAAAAGCGATTTCAAAAATAGAAATGAATAGTAATAAAATTACCTTGGATGCTGACGATTATGATATAGCTGTTGTAGACATTAAACTCGTAGATGAAAATGGCACTTTGGTTACCGATGCCGATACTAAGGTTACATTTTCAATTAATGGTGAAGCAAAAAATATAGGTGTAGATAATGGTTGGGAAATGAATGTACAACCACATAAAACCAATAGTGTTGTGACGCATCATGGAAGAGCAGTTATTTATGTGCAAGCCACAAAAAGTAAAGGGAACATTAAAGTTGAAGCTTCTATAGATGGAACTAAGTCAAATACCATTATTTTAACTTCAAATTAAATAAAAAAATCCCCAAGACATTACAATCAATGCTCGGGGATTTCAGTTTAAATATAATAAACACTAATATGTTTGAGGGTTGGATTGTAATACAATATTACGTTTACCAATTAATAAACCGTCTTTTTTCTCAAGTTTCAAAATATTATTAATACCTAGTTTCGCTATTTTTTTACGACACGACTTTCTTAAAAAGGGGTCGTTATCAAATACAAAATGATTGATAGCATAGGCTTCGTTAGAATTAGACTCCTTTACATAACCATGAATTTGCATTAAGTCCTTAGTACCCCAATGTGTTCCTGGTACAAATGTGTAAAAGGTATAATTGCCGTCGGCATCCGTTTTAATCCATCCTTGATGTCTTAAAATGCGCTTACCATCAACTTTCTTAGAGTGATAATCGCCTTCTTCGTCGGCTTGACAGATATAAAGCACTACATTTTTTGCAGGCGTAACACCATCGCTTTCAAAAATAGTTCCGGTAATCTTCAACTTTTGAGATTGATTTTCAAAACCAGGAATAGTATCTGTGTTTGTTAATTGTTTTTCGGAATAGTCAAAAATAGCATGACGCTTTTTGTAATTATCGGCTAATTCTTGAGCATTTAAGGCGCTAACAAAGGTAAACAGACCTGTTAAAAATAGAAGTGTAATTAATCGTTTCATGGGGCATTACTTATTTAATCTTCTCAAAACTAATTAAGTACCTAAGCGTCTGAATAAAAAATCGGAAAAAAGCATAAATCACACGTTCATTGAACGAGTGCATATATGAACTGCAAAAAATTACGATGAAATAACCACTATACCTTGAAGATTGAGTTTTCAGTAAAACCGTAATTTATAGTAGTTGTAGGTTGATTAATTGTATTTAAACCAGTGAATAAACTAAAAGCTGGCAGAATAAGTTGATGTTCAGTAATTTGAAAGCAAGGTAGTTTTATACGTTGACGACCTTTACCTTTTATAAGTACTCCAGGATGCTTATGACCTGACACGTAAAATTTGTTTTGATTAACGATTTTTATGTCATGTATGAATACAAATGGTGTTATCTCGAGGTAATTAGGTTTGATATCGATATTCAAAGTCTCATATAATTCAAACGAATTTTTATCATGATTACCTTGTATTAATGTAATTGACACATTATTGAATTGCTGCATCCGCTTTTGAAACACCTTTACGTCTTCATTAAATTCTGCATGAAATAAATCTCCAACAATAAGTAGTGTTTTGGGCTGAAAATGAGAGATTAGTGCTTCTAAGCGTTCTAGGTCTTTCTGTAGTACTTCCGAAGAAATAGGAATACCGTTTTTTCTAAAATGTGCAGTTTTACCAATATGTAAATCAGATAAAATTAAGGTTTTTGTCTTACTCCAAAATACCACACGCTGATTTGTTAGTATCAGTTCTTCTCCTTGTAAAATTATATGTTTTGTGGCTACAGTCATTGTATCAATTAACTTTCAATGCTTGTTTTTGCATCCTTTGAATGCGTTTTTCTAAACTTTCATAACTCATAGAATTCCGCAAACTATCTGCCTTTATTGGGAAACTAAGCGGCGTAAATGCTTTAGACCGCTTTAAAATAATTTTGCTTTTTGAAATACGCTCAAAAGCAGCTTGCAAACGCACTTCTTCTAACTGCTGATTAAAAACTTCTGTATAGGCTTGTCTTAATAACAGATTTTGTGGCTCATTATCTTCTAAAACTCTAAAAATTAATCCAGAAGAGGATTGCAAACTTTTATTATTCTGCCTACTTCCCGGTCTAGACTGCACAACCAAACCTGCAATTACAGCAATATCCCTAAACTTTCGTGAAGCCATTTCTGAAGCATTAATACTCGCAATAACATCTTCCATTAAATTTTCTTTTGAAAGAATGCTTTCGATGTTAATTTCATCTAACGGAAATGGTTGATCGCTTAACAATTCAAACCCGTAGTCATTCATGGCGATGGTATACGTTAATGGTTTTATTTTACTCAATCTATGCGCTATTAAAGCCGAAATCACTTCATGTACCAAGCGTCCTTCAAATGGATACATAAATAAATGATGACCTTCTTTAGTTTCAATAAGTTCCACTAAAAACTCATCCGACTCAGGAATATGTGAATGTAATGATTGCCTTGAAATCAACGGGTGTAAAAATTTAAGTTCTCGCTCTCGAATTCTTGGAGATAATGCATCTCCTAGTTTCACTCTTAAAAAATGACTTAAATAAGAGGTTAAGGGCAAACGACCACCCATCCAACTTGGCGTAATAGCATTTTTAGCTTTACTGCGTTTTACAAAAACCGTCATGTCTTTGATATGCACCATTTCTAAAACCCTTCCCGCTAAAACAAAGCTAGATTTTGGTTTTAGTTTTGAAATGAAATACTCTTCAATCATTCCAATATAACCGCCAGATAGAAATTTTACACGCAACATTGCATCACTAACAATCGCACCTATATTCATGCGATGCAGCATACTTATGCGTCTACTTTTTACCTTGTAAATATCATCTTCATCTTTAACAACCTTATGGAATTCTTCATAAGCTTTTAATGTTGAACCTCCTTGGGTTATAAATTGTAAGCCCCATTGAAACTCATCTTCAGTAAGATATGAAAAGGCATGCGTTTGATTCAAAATTTGAAATGCTTCATCAGTAGTAAACCCTTCTCCTACAGCCAAAGTAACCAGAAACTGAACCATAACGTCGTAACACAATACCATGGGTTGACGTTCCTCGACTTGTTCGTTTTTTATAGCTTCCTTTAAAGCGGCGACTTCAATCAACTCTAAAGAATGTGTGGGGACACAATATATTTTCGAAACTTCGTAAGGCGAATGCCCACTCCTACCAGCACGTTGTATAAATCTGGCTACCCCTTTTGCAGACCCTATTTGAATGATACAATCCACAGGTTTAAAATCAACTCCTAAATCTAACGAAGACGTACAAATCACCGCTTTTAAATTGCCTTCTGCAATGTTATCTTCAATCCAATGACGTAGTTTTAAATCTATAGAACCATGATGTATGGCCAACTGACCTGCTAATTCTGGAGCAGCTTCCAGTATAATTTGATACCATAATTCACTTTGTCCACGGGTGTTTGTAAAAATAAGTGTGGTGTTGTTTTCTTGAATAATTGGCACAATCTTAGAACTCATGGATTTGCCCAAATGTCCAGCCCATGGTAAAATTTCTACTTCATCAGGAAGTACAGACACTACTTTTATTTTCTTCTTCTCCTTAGCCTTAACCATTGCCTTTTTATGAGTTTGGTATGGTATCAATACATTCATAGCCTCTTGAAGATTACCAATGGTGGCTGTTATGCCCCAAATTCTTGCTTTGGGAGCAATTGTCGTTAATCTAGACACCGCTAATTCGGTTAACACGCCTCTTTTATTTCCCAAAAGTTCATGCCATTCATCAACCGCTATGCATTTTAAGGAAGTAAACCATCTGGAGTTTTTCTTTTGAGAAAACAACAAATACATGGTTTCAGGCGTGGTTAATAAAACATCGGGCATTAAACGTTCTTGTTGCCGCCTAACGTTTTGTGGAGTATCTCCATTTCGAACTTGCACCTCCCAATCTAAACCAATCTCATCAACGGCTAATTTCATAGCTTTCGCTAAATCCTTGGCCAAAGAACGCAGCGGACTAATCCATAATAATTTAAGTCCTTTATCGTATTGCTCAGGCTGATTTAAATAATCTATCACCACAGCCAAAAACACCGAAAATGTCTTCCCAAAACCTGTTGGTGCTACAACTACACCACTGTGGCCCGAAGCATATTTCTTCCACGTTTTTAATTGAAATTGAAACGGTTGCTGATTTTTTTCTTCAAAATAATTTTGAACAACCCTGTAACCGTCGCTGTCTTCGAACTTTCCCATTACTGTGCGTGTATTAATCCTTTTACAGAAGTGATGGTATCAATGTCATCTACAGTTTTATCTTGGCGCCAACGTTTTATTCTCGGGAAGCGTAAGGCAACTCCAGATTTATGACGATTACTCAGCGCAATACCTTCAAAAGCAATTTCAAATACCAATTCAGGTTTTACGGTACGTACTGGTCCGAATTTTTCAATAGCGTTTTTATTTACCCATCTTGAAACTTCGGTAATTTCTTTATCCGTTAATCCAGAATAGGCTTTAGCTACTGTTACCAAACCATCCTCTTTTTTAACGGCAAAGGTATAATCGGTGTATTTAGAACTACGTCTACCACTACCCTTTTGCGCATAAATCATAACTGCATCAATGGTTAGTGGGTCTACCTTCCATTTCCACCAATCGCCTTTTTTTCTTCCAACATGATAAGGAGACCCCTTCTGTTTTAACATTAGACCTTTAGAGTTTATTGAACGTGCATTTTCTCTTATTTTGTGAAGTGCATCCCACTTTTCAAATGCTATAATTTGAGAGAGCCTAATATTTTTTGGCAAAGTGATACTCGAAAACAACTGCTCTAAAATTGCTCTTCTTTTTTCTAGTGGATGCGCTCTAATGTCTTCAGCATTAAACTCCAAAATATCATAAGCATAAAATCCGATAGGGACTTCTTCTAATAGTTTTTTGGAAATATTTTTTCGGTTTAATCGTTTTTGTAAATCGTTGAATAATAATACGTTACTATCTTTTAATGCAAGTATTTCTCCATCTATTACAAAATCATCTTTAAACGTGTTCATTACAGATTCAATCTCTGGAAACTGACTTGTTACAAGCTCTTCGCCTCTTGACCAAATATAGATTTCTCCGTTACGTTTTACCACCTGTCCGCGAATGCCATCCCATTTGTATTCTACCTGCCATTCTTTAGGCTGTCCTAAATCGACCAACTCTTTTTCCAAAGCATACGCTAAGCAAAACGGATACGGTTTAGAATTATCATAATTGATATGCTCACCATTCAACAGCGCTTCAAAAGAGATGGAATTTATATCCCAATTACCAATAATACTGTGCATGAGTTGATTAGCGTCAATACCCGAAAGTTTTGAAAGCGCGTTGACGAGCGTTTTCTTTGAGACCCCAATTCTAAAGCTACCGCCAATGAGTTTGTTAAAAACAAAGCGTTCTTGCATATTAAGACCAGACCAAGCGTGCAACACGTATACTTTCTTTTCTTCATCCGATTTTGATTTTAACGCGATTATATCTTGCATCCAATCATCAAGTGTTTTCTCTATTTTATGCCTAGGTTCAGGCAAAAGTAACGCGAGTGTTTCCCCTAAATCTCCAACGGTGCTGTAGCTTTCTAGAAACAACCATTCTGGAAGTTCAATAATTTCCATGCACCACTGTTTCATTAATGTTGTTTTTACAGGACGTGGTGGGCGTTTTCCAGTAAAAATAGAAATGAGCCATAACTTATCCTTATCAGAAGCTTTTGTAAAATAATCCACCAATGCTTGAATTTTTGCATTGGTTTTGTTAGTGATTTCTATGGTACTGATTAAATTAACGAAGTCTTTCATTTTGTGGCTTTAGTTTCAACTTCAGCTATTTGTTCTTCGCCATATTCGGTTTTTACCTCAGTAGCAGGAATGCCTATTTCATTCAAATATTTTGAAAATGTTGCTTGAGAACCGTGAGTAACATATACTTTTTCGGCTCCAGTAGCTTTAACTGCGCCTAATAACCCGTTCCAATCCGCATGATCACTCACGGGGAAACCTGCATCTACAGCTCGCCATCTCCTATTACCTCGTATTTGCATCCATCCAGAACATACTGCTGTGGCTGCATTAGGAATACGTTTTAATAAGCGAGACCCTAACAACGCTGGTGGTAGAATCACTATTTTATTTTGAATGTCTTTTTTATTGAAATCGGCTGTTATTAAGCTTGTTTTTGGCAAAGTTATATCTGTGCTTTCTATAGCTTCATTCAAATTCTGAATGGCACTGTGTACGTACATATCATCTACTCCTTCCAGCATTTTCATGATACGTTGTGCTTTCCCAAGGGAATATCCAAAAAATACACTCGTTCTATTATTCGCTTGGTTTGTAGCTATCCAATTGTGCATCTGTTGTTTTAAAACGGCATCTGGTAGCCATTTATAAATAGGGAGTCCAAAAGTACTTTCAGTAATAAACTCGTGACATTTAATAGGTTCAAAAGGAATGGTTATAGCATCTGAAGTTGTTTTATAATCCCCAGTAAAAACAATTACAAAACCCTTGTATTCTAGCCGAATTTGAGCAGAACCGATAATATGTCCCGCGGGATGAAAACTTACTTTAACACCATTAATGTTTATGGGCTCATTATACCCTAAGCTTTCAATATTGATTTCTGCATTGATGCGATGTTGCAAAATTGGTTTGGAATGATGGTGGCATAAATAACGTTTCATACCCCAGCGTGCATGGTCTGCATGCCCGTGTGAAATTATGGCATAATCAACTGGATGCCACGGATCGAGATAGAACTTTCCTGGAATACAGTAAAGGCCTTTTTTTGTAAAACGGATTAATTTCAAAAATGTGCAATTTTTACTAAAAATACGAATTACTTGACGTTTGCTAAAAGTAATTCATAAAAAAAGAGGCTATTTAAGCCTCTTTTTAAAACCAATTCTTAATATATAATTTACGAAATCTTTATGGTTCTCGCCGGTTTTTGCTTAGCCTCTTCACGTTTAGGAAGTTGGATACTTAAAATGCCATCTTCGTATTTAGCTTTTATCTTGCTGTCCTCGATAGAATCTGGCAACGTAAATGTTCTTTTAAATGAAGAATAACCAAACTCTCTACGTGTAAAATTATCTTCAGTTTCTTCGTTTTCAACTTTTTGCTCAGTAGAAATTGAAAGAATATCGTTATCCAAATCTATATTGAAATCTTCTTTTTTCATTCCAGGAACAGCCATATCTACATAGTAATCATCTTTAGTTTCGCGAATATTCACTTTTGGTATTGAAATTCCTGTATTAAAGTTACTAGATAACACTGCTGGAAAAGCATCTACGTTAAATAAGTCGTCAATCCAATTAGACCAACCTCTATGACTTAATCCAGATTCTTTGTGATTTCCATTTTTTGGTACATTCATTAATGCGCTCATAATACTATAATTTTTTAAGTTAAACTTTTAAATTTTCAATGTTTATGAAGTTAATTTTAAACTTCGCAAACCATAGAGCAAATGAAATACCAAAGCAAAAATGAATGGAAATTTGACAGAATTAGGGTTAAAACCAATAAGAATGCGTCATAATGTCATTATTACATTTTTTAATCATGTCATAATGACACTATTTGCAATCAATAATATCTCTCTAGACTAAAAAAGAGAACTAGTTAAGATTCGTTCTCCTCACTTTTAATTTGAGAAACATCACCTGTATATTGAATAAAAAACCGAGAAGCACCTCTTAACATTATTTGACTTTTCAGATTAGGAAATAAGGTGATGATAACGTTGAAATTCTCAGAATTACTGTTAGCCTTAAATGAAATTACTTTTCTATTGTTTTTACCTTCTTCTACTTTAAAGTCTTCCATAATTCCATTAAACTGAATTGCGCTATCAGTACCACCGTAAGCTACTTGCATTTGTCGTTCTCCAAAATATGGCAAATAGGATGTTATGCTATCGCCCTTTATAGTTAAGAAATTTGCATTTCCTATTAAGTTTATCGCACTGGCATTACTCCCAGGCGCCATTAGTTGAGATGTTAATATTTGCGACATGGCATTTGTAACTTGAGGATACGCCCAATCACTTTCAATAGTAAACTTTTGAGATGATACTAATGTGTTTAATGCTTGAATCTGTGAAGGTGAAATTGTTTCTTTTGAAGATTTACATGCTACTAAAACAAAGGCAAACAAAACAGAATAAAAACAAATGCGTTTCATAACTTAAATTTTTACTCAATTTACAAAATAGAGTAATAAAATTGTGATAAATAATAGTTAAAATAAACTATATCAACATTCTAAGTAGTTATCGTTTTAATGTAAAATGCGTTCGCATTGGGGCTTTATCATTAAATTCTATAACACACCAATAGTCGTCAGTTTGGAGAAATTGCCCAGATAAATTACCATCCCATCCTATCGAAGTATCTGCAATTGTTTTAAGTAATTTACCATATCTATCATAGATATAAATGCGCTTTACTTCGTTTTTAGGGTCTGTAATTTTCCAAACATCATTGTATCCATCATTATTTGGTGTGAAAAACTTCGGAATTACAACTACCCTATTTTCTGTCTTAAAATTGAAAATTTCACACCCAACAGCATCACCTGCTGAGTTGTAAGGTGTAACTTGTACATAAATATCTGTATTATCTGGAAAATCATCAGAAGGATTGTATGAATTCAATAATCCAACATCTAAATCATTAATAATGTCTGAAGAATTTGGAGAAGTTCCAATGGATAGTTTATAACCGTCTGCGTTATCAATAAAATCCCAAGTAATATTGGAATCTACGGGAACATCTACCGATCCATTTGCAGGCAAAATAAGATCTGTACATATTGGAATGATAACTTCAGTTGTAAAACGCTCTTCTTGACACGCAATAGCATTTCCTGAGGTGTTGTAAGGTGTTACAGTTACAAATATCTCCGTTTCATCCGGAAAATCTTGCAATGGCGTATATGTTGTTGTGCTACCCACATTAATAGTATTTGCGATGTCGCCAGCACCTGAAGACGTCCCAATAGAAATAAAATAACCTGTGGCATTTGTAATCGCATTCCAAGAAATTGTAGCATCTAAAGGTACGTTTGCAGCACCGTTTATAGGACTAATTAATCTTGTACATACAGGTTGAATGACTTCAGTGGTGAACCTTTCTTCAATACATCCCGTACCATTTCCCGCCGAGTTATATGGTGTAATGGTAACATAAATATCCGTTTCATCCGGAAAGTCTATCACTGGATTATAAGTTGTGCTATTTCCAACATCTTCGTTATTTACTAGCTCTGTTCCACCAGAAGTTGTGCCGATAGATATAAAATAGCCCGTGGCATTTCCAACCGTATTCCACGTAATATTTGAGTTTATTGGAACATTAATGGCATTATTTTGAGGCGAATTTAACGTTGTGCAGTCTGGAAGTATTATTTCGGTAGTAAAACTTTCTACCGAACACCCCAAAGCATCTCCAATAGTATTGTATGGTATGATTTCAACAAAAATTTGAGTATTGTCAGGTAAGTCAAAAAACAAATCATAAACAGAAACATTACCAATATCATCTGTATGTAGCAAAGTAGTATTTGTTCCAATATTTATTCTATATCCTGTTGCATTAGAAACAGGATTCCATGAAAAATTTGTAGAGACAGGTACGTTTATTACTCCATTTAAAGGTGAAATTAAAGTAGTGCAATTAGGGAGTACTGTTTCTGTTCTAAAACTTTCTTCCAAACATCCTGTAGCATTTCCTGCGGTGTTGTACGGTGCAATAGTGACGTAAATATCAGCTTCATCTGGAAAGTCTGTTGCCGGATTAAAGGTGGTGCTATTACCAACATCTTCATTATTTACTAACTCTGTTCCGCCAGAAGTTGTACCGATAGATATAAAATAACCCGTGGCATTTCCAACGGTATTCCACGATATATCAGAAGTTATTGAAACATTGGTTGCGCCGTTTAAAGGCGAACTTAGGTTTGTACAATTTGGTAATACCGTTTCTGTTCTAAAACTTTCTTCTAAACATCCTGTAGCATTTCCTACGGTGTTGTAGGGTGTGATAGTGACATAAATATCAGCTTCATCTGGAAAGTCTGTTGCCGGATTAAAGGTGGTGCTATTACCAACATCTTCATTATTTACTAACTCTGTTCCGCCAGAAGTTGTTCCGATGGAAATAAAATAACCCGTGGCATTTCCAACCGAATTCCATGAGATATCAGAAGTTATTGAAACATTGGTTGCGCTGTTTAAAGGCGAACTTAGAGTTGTACAATTTGGTAGTAAACTTTCTACGGTAAAGCTCTCCTCTATACACCCCGTAGCATTACCTGCACCATCGTAAGGTACAACTGTTACATATATTGTAGCGCCTTGAGGGAAATCTATAGCGGGATTGTATGATGTTGTATTTCCAACATTTTCATTATTGGCTATGTCTGTTCCACCAGAAGTTGTTCCAATTGAAATATTATATCCTGTTGCCCCTGCGCTAACATCCCAAGAAATATTTGCATCTACAGCAACATCGGTAGCGCCGTTAGCGGGAGTATTTAGCATAGTACAAGACACTGGGTTTGTATTTGTGCCTGTAGTAAATGTTTCCTCGGTACAAGTCAATGTATTTCCGCTAGAAAAATAAGGTGTTATTGTTATGTAAACTTGGGTATTGGCTGGTAAGTTACTTGGTAGTATAAAGCTATTTGCGTCTTCAACCTGTACGTTGTTTAATATATCCGTGCCACCCGGTGTAGTTCCTGCATTTAAATAATAGCCACAAGCACCTAGGTTTTTTGTCCAAGTTAATACTTCATTTAAAGCCACATTAGTACTGCCGTTTGTTGGAGATGTTAATGACACACAACTTTCAGCTGGATTGTTTACATTTAGGGTAATGTCATTTCTAACCAGCAATAGGTTTTTACCATCTGTACCTGGTGGGTTTCCATTTTCAAACGGCACCAAATCACTTCTAATTTCACAATGGTATACACCTGCATCACAACTATTTATTCCTGTAATCTCATACGTGGGCGCATCTGGAGCACCTAGAATAGGAACATCATCTTTAAACCATACATAGTGATTTTGAGTACCACGAACAGTGGTGGTTAAAGTAATATTATCACCTGCGTTTCGCATAAAATTCTCAATGTTATTTACTTTGGCTTGTGGCGCATATAGATAGTTTCTAATCACAACATCTGGCGAAGGCCCAATAGACATTGTAGTTGTTAAATCTACCAAACCTAAGTGCTGACTTTCAAAATCTCCAAAATGAAATCGGTTTTCATTGATGTAAAGATCAAACCTTCTGGTTTGTATCGTTGGGTCATATAAGCCGTAAAAATCTGGTATTGGCCCGAATAGTAAATTATTGTTAGCGATAAGTTGTCCCCCCAACCTGCCTCTATTGGCAACTATTGTTGCAAATTGACTTAAGATATCATTACCCGGAAAAAGATTAAATGATAAATTAAAAGACCACAAATTCACATTTTGAGTAATATCCAAAGATTCTACTTGGTTATTAGAAATATTTAAGGATGAAAGGTCTGTATTTTGCGTAAGATCTAAACCTGTGCCAGTAAATAAATTATAACTAATGTTAATAGACCTTAATTCTATATTTTGCGTAACATCTAGTGTGGGTATCTGATTATAGCTCAAATCTAAATATTCTAACACTGGATTTTGTGTTAGGTCTACAGATGGCAATTGATTATCTCTTGCGTTTAATCTATATAATAAAGGATTTTGAGTAACATTTAAACTGGTTAAGTTATTAACATCTAGCCTTAACTCCCTTAAAATTGGGTTTTGCGTAACATCAATAACATTCATGTCGTTACGTGACAAGTCTATATTTTCTAAAACTGGATTTTGAGTAATATCAACCACTAAAGGCGTATTTCGATTTGAAGTAATATCTAAGTCTTCAAGGTTTGGTAATACTGAAAAATCTAATGGATTCTGAATATCGTGAAGAATGATAAAAATATCGGTAAGTGTTGTAGAATTTGGCAATAGCAGGTTTTCAACATAAGTACCCCAGAAGTAGATACTTTCTAAATTTATATAGTTTGAAATATCTATTGTTGGAATATCTATACTACTTATTCTCAAATTCCGAAGGCTTGTAAATACATTTGGTAAGGTGATAGTTGTATTTCCGCGCCAGCCCCCAATGCGCAAATCTTCGAGTCCGCTGAGCAATGACAAATCAAAAGTAGGATCAGACAGATATCTTACATCTATATTGGTAAGTGTATTTGTTACAGGAAAGATAATATCATCTACATTATCCAAAAAATCTCCCGTAAATGATACTAAGTTTAAGTTTTGTGATAGGTCTATAGTTGTAATTGGTGGTGGTGCTCCGGGGAAATCACCATGTATAAATACTGTTTCTAATAATAGGTTTTGGCTAAAATCAACACTAACAAGTCCTGTGTTTTCATCAGACCTAAAGTTTATCAATTGCGTGAGTGCCGTTGGAGATACATCAACAACAGGATTGTTTCCCAAATCTAAATCCGTCAGGTTTATAAAAGCATTAATACCTGTAATATCTGCAATATCCGTTCTGCCTAAGGTTAAAGTTGTAATAGCTTGCGCGTCAGCATCTAGAATGTTTCCGGTCAGACCATTGGTGTCGATGCCTTGATCTACAAGTTCTTGTTCAAAATTAGCATCTGGAATTGCAGAGGTTTGCGCAAGAGTGCAAGGAATAATAAATAGCGTAAAAATTAAAGTGTAAATTAACTTCATTTCATTTTATAATTGGGGCATTCAATATTACAAAAGAAGTTTTAAAATAACCAATTAAATTAACAAATGTTAATTATTGATAGCGAAACATAGTAAAAGATAAGGAGAATACTTAAGCATTATGAGTTTTAAATGAAACTATTGTGGATTCTTCACCTTCGTGGATGCAAGACTTAAAAATAATAGAAATCCTCCTGTGAGATAACTTATATTAGAATAAGAACCTAAAACCGTATAACAATAGCTAAACAAGCTTGGGGCAATGGCACTTGCTATAACTAAAAAACTCATTATTTTTCCTGTAATAGCACCTAAATGCTGTCTTCCAAAATACCGAGGCCATGTTACGGCATTTACTACAGCAAACAGACCACCAAAAACACCCAACCCAACTATTAAGAGGTAAATACCAAAAGTGTTACCTAAAAAATATAGTCCTAATGAGGCCAACACACCTGAAAGCAACATGATGTACAAATAGATCTTATGATGGAAATAATCACTAAGAACATTACCAAGTGTAGATACAATAATAGCGATAATAGAAATTGGTAAAAACACTGCAATGGCTTCAGTTTTTGAATACTCATGACTTGTAAAAATAGAAACCACATGAAATGTAAAGCCCGTGATAAAAAAACTATTAAATGCTAAGGTTAAACCTATCATCCAGAACGCTCGAGTTTTCTTAGCTTCTTTTAATGTGAAATGTCTTTCTACAGTAATTTCTTTTGAAGTTTTTGTATATTTTGAATTTCCATCAGGTTTTAGCCCAAAATCTTCAGGACTATTTCTGTAAAATTGAATAATACAAAAACTGAAGATAAAGAGACAAAAGGCCAAAATTTGCCACGACATTTGCCAACCATAGCCATCAATTAAGTAATTGATAAACAAAGGCGCACTTGAAAAACCCAATGAAACGGTAATACTACTTATAGCATTTATTTTGCCTCTATTTTTATCAAACCACATCATAATCATATTTCTGGACGACATAGTTAACACACCTTGGCCAAAAAACCGAATTGCAAAAAACAGCAGCGTCATAACCACAAAAGGGACAATCCAGGTTTTTTCAATATTAAATAAAGCCTTAATAGATTCACTAATTAATACGGATTTTGAGCATAAAAGCAGAGAAACACCTAAGAATAACGCTGAAAAGAATGCTACATATCTTGCACCAAATCTATCAAATAACACACCCGCTCTTGCTACAAAAAATGCACTTAATAAAGTACCGAACATGTAAGCGTTACTAAATTGATTTCGGGTTAAACCTAAAGCATCTTTAACAGGATCTGTAAATACAGAAACACCAACCGTTTGTCCAGGAATACTTGCTAAAACACCGATGCTTCCAACTATGAGCACTACGTAGCCATAGAAAAATGGAAATGCTTTAGGATTTATAAAAGATAACTTGTTTACCAGTTTCATAGTGGTTATAACATATTAACTAAATAGTTGAATTTAATATGTTATAAATTGAAGAAATACAATCGTCTTGAGATTTTACTTTGGTATGAAGCGCCAAACTGCTATTTCCGTAGGGCCCATAAATAGCTTGATTATCCCTTGAAAATAAACCTACCGTAGGTGTTAAGGCTGCACTTGCTAAATGCATTACACCATTATCTGCTGCGATAAATATTGAAGTGTTTGCTATGATAGCACCCATTTCACGAATATCTTTACTATAAAAATTAGGTGCTTTAAAATTTATTTTTGAAATGTTCTCGATAGGTAACATTTCGATAATATTATAGGTATCACTAAAATTATCTTTTAGTTTTTCATAGAATGATTCCCACCACTCTTCTGAATAACACTTATTTCCTGTGGCATTCGTATAAATACAGATAGTAGGCTTTTCATTTTTTATTAAATCATCTAGTATTTGTTTGCCGTTTGAAATTTCTTCAGTAGATAACTTCAAATTTAAAACTGGAAGCGAACTATTATTTTCAGGATATCCTAATTTAGATAAATACCATCTCAAGTTATAAACTGGATATTTAGAAATATGAAGATAATCATCGTACTTTGTTTGGATATCCTCATTTACATCACCAAAAACCTTAAGTGGTGCTTTGGCTAAGTTTGTTAATAATCTTCCAGAAGACGAGTCTTTATCACCGTTAATCACCATATCATACTGCTTTCGCTTTATAGAAACCCAACACATCACATATTTGAATAAGTTGCTAAAGGGTTTTCTTGGTAATTGGTAGATTTTATTAATCGAATCGTACTTCTCAAAAACTGGATATGCTACACCTCCTTTTGCAAACAAATCGATTTCACATCCCGGAAATGTATTTTCTACTTCTTGAACTAATGGAGTGGTAAGTAATTGATTTCCTAACCGATGATTAGGTCTAATAATCAATACTTTTTTAATAGTAATATTGTTGCCAACCTCAGCGGTTGGCTCTAAATAAGAGCTTCCAACACGTTTTGTAATATTGTACATTACAATACGTCGCTTTTGGTTAATCCAACTTTTAAAACTCATTACATATTTTTAAGTTCGCTAACCAATTCGGTTAATGCAGCTTTAGCATCACCAAACAACATGGATGTTTTTGAATTAAAGAATAATTCGTTTTGAATTCCAGCATAACCAGCATTCATACTTCTTTTGTTCACAACAATATGTTTTGCATTTTCGACGTCTAATATAGGCATTCCATAAATAGGGCTAGACGGATCGTTATGTGCTGCAGGATTAACAACATCATTTGCGCCTACAACTAAAACCACATCAGCATTAGTAAACTGTGGATTGATATCATCCATTTCAACTAATAAATCATAATCTACGTTAGATTCTGCAAGTAAAACATTCATGTGCCCTGGCATTCTTCCAGCTACAGGGTGTACTGCATATTTTACGTTCACTCCCTTTTTAGTTAAGATCTCTTCTAACTCATGAATGACATGTTGTGCTTGTGCAACTGCTAATCCGTACCCTGGAACAATAATAACATTGGTTGCATAATTCATCATTATTGCAGCATCACTCGCAGTGGTTTTCTTAATAGAACCTTGAGTTTTACTAGCTCCTTCTACAGCATCATCTCCACCAAAAGCTCCAAATATTACTGAAGCAAGCGTTCTATTCATCGCTTTACACATGGCAACTGTTAAAATGATTCCTGCAGAACCTACCAAAATACCGCCAACAAGCATTACCATATTATCGTAAAGAATTCCTGTAATAGCCGCAGCAATACCAGTTAATGAATTTAACAAAGAGATTACAACAGGCATATCTGCGCCTCCAATAGGTAAAACAAACAAAATACCATACACCAATCCTCCTATTAAAACACCATAAGTAAACAGTGTGCTATGATTCCCAGAAGCTATCATATAGATTGCTAATGCTATTATTCCTAAGAAAAAGATGTTATTTACAATATTGTATTGCGGAATTTTCACTACACTTTTTAAAGAACCATTAAGTTTTCCCCAAGCCACTAAACTCCCAGAAAATGTTATAGCGCCGATAATAATTCCAGAAATAATAGTTATACCCTGAAGCGAATCTTCTACGTGTTTACTAAACTCTACCAAACCGATTAATGCGGCACTAGCACCACCAAACCCGTTAAAAAGAGATACGAGTTCTGGCATTTTTGTCATTTCGACCTTAATGGCTATTAAATAACCAATAATAGATCCTAAAGCTATAGCGACGCCAATAAGTATATAAATTATTGGAGCAACT